>NZ_JAAIKR010000014.1 GCF_018221465.1 Shewanella intestini
TGTAAATTCCCTTGCCCAGTAGTGCGCCCCAGAGCATGCTTCCATCCCGATAATACAAGGTGGAATGTTAGTGATTGTCTCTAACAGCTTGTTTCTTTTAACTGTTTGCTTTAGTTTAGTTTTACCGCATTCATCAACACCATGAATGCTAAAAACTAATTTGGCTAAATCGATGCCAATGGCTTTAATTAAGGACATATGGACTCTCCTTGATTGAATGTTTGCACTTTCAATATGGCACATAGTGGCCATTTGGTAAGGGGAGTCCATATCATTCGTTAGAAGTCATGGAGGATTAAATGAACCACGTAAATGTATTAACAATCGCATTAAGAGTTGCAGCTTTGTATCTAGTAGTGAGCGTTATTAGCAATGTCCCCGAGGAAATTGTTAAAGCTCAAGCGCTATCCCAAATGATGGAACAAGGAACTATTTGGTTATCAATTGTTTTTCCGTCAGTAATAAAAATTTTAGTCGCTATTTTATTTTGGTTTTTTCCTAACACTCTGATTAGGACAACTATCCCTGACGCTCAAAAGTCGGAAGAATCTCCTGAATATCTTAAGAACTTAAACATCGCGATTATATCAGCTGTCGGTATCTATTTAATTGGGTTTGGTCTTTCCGACATTGTTTACTATGTATCACTAAACTACGAAATGAATAAGCTCTTTGAGCAGCCTCCCAGACCAGAGGACTTAGCTGGACTATATGCGACAGTGTTTCAAGTCACAATTGGGTTCCTAATCGTTTTAGGAAGTAGTGGAATATCAAAAATGGTTCGCCAGGTACGAAGCTAATGACTTCTAACAAACCGATCAACACACTCGCTTCGCTCGCAGGGACGCCTACTTGCTGCGGCTTCGCCATTTTCGCAGCAAGTATTCGCCCGTTATCGGGGCGTTAGCTATACAAGGAATATCATGGACGATCCTCAACAAACTTGGGATGACTACTACTCAAGAATCAAAACTCGAAAGGTAGACGAAGCAACAAAACTTTGGGAAAACATGTTGAAAGCAGAAGTCTCAAGTGAAACTGTGTTTACCATGGATTTTACTCATTTTTGCGACCTTCCCGAAAAACTAAAAGAACTGGGTAAACAGTTAAGTGAAAACTATGAACTGGAATTCAGTGATGTAGATGATAAAGGATATCAGTTTTTAAGTGGCACAACTCGACCCTATGGCAATGAACTAAGCCAAGTTGATTTTATTGGCTGGGTAGAGTTTATGTGTGACGTCGCGCAGTCCTACAGTTGTGTCTTCTCTAGTTTTACAATCGAAAGCCCTGAGCTAGGCTTAATCTGGTCTAATAAAGACGTCGAATCTGAAAAGGGATAGCTAACAAGCTGCTAAATTCAGATTCACCAACGCTGTCATGCCATTTGCTGAGCAAATCGACCGCCAGTACTTGGTTCACTTATTATCAGGGCGTTAGGTAACCAAGGAAGGGAGTCTTATGGAAGGTTTAAAATTTAGTCCAAAAAGCAAAAAAGTTTTGATGCTGCTAGTTATATTAGTCCTTACTCCATTTGCACCTGAATTACTCTTGTTTATGGATGTTGCTGGTGTAGAAGTAGCCTTTACATGCCTCCTCATCATGATTAAGCCCATGAAGCTTTGGGTTGAGTGCCAGGTAGCTAAAATTAAAGAGTTCAGCCGTGTGATTAAACTTGCGATAAGGCAGCACCCTGTATGTGATGCACGAGTGTTTGCAGGTCATTATTTTGCCTTTTCTTTAACACTCCTATTAACAAGCTCACTATTGGTGTCAAGTTCAATATGGTTGCCGATTTTAGTCATGGGTAAGTATATAGCGTAAGGATACCTAACAAGTTGCTAAATCCAGATTCTCCAAGGCTGTCATGCCATTTGCTGTGCAAATCGCCGCCAGTACATGGTTCACTTATTGGCAGGGCGTTATGTTTCTAAGGATAGAGTTTGAGTAAATGTCCAAAATGTTATTCTCGCCAAAATCCATTTAATGTACTTTTAATTAATAATTTTAGTAATAGAGAGTGCGATAGGTGTGGTTGCAAGTTAGCTTTAAACACACCTATTTCACTGTTTGTCATTTTTTTTGAGTTTATAGCTTTAAAAAGTATTCTTCACTTTAAAGTAGAGTTAGGTACATTAACTCCAATTCTTATAGGTATTTCTTTTCTATTATTAATTCTTTTATTTATGTTCGCTGTACCATTGGTAGAAAAAGAAACATAACAAGAGACTATGGCGTCAAACAGTTGGCTGTGCTCGTGCCTCGCTATTATAGCCAAGCATTTTAAGCCGCTAAGCAAAGCGTTACCGTATATTCAATTGCCATATTTACCCTAATACTAAAAGTCACTTTTAAAATTTAGCTTTAAAACGTTTTTGTCCAAAAGTGAATTTGGAAGTGATCAATCTTTATTAAGGTCGCAAAAGACTCTGCTTCAAAACAATCTACATTATATTGTTAAGCGGTATTAAATATTGCTTTGGTTGCTAACCTAAAAATGGTTAAACAATTACGAAAATATGGGTTCATCAATAAGATGTAATTAAATTATTTTCCCCAAATATGCGCGTTAACTGCTCCAGAATCTTGTGAACTAACGGCATTGTCATTGAACTGTGGCCTTGTTCGTGGAGACGGTAAAGGTTGTTTGTTCATTTTAAGCCACAAATACTCTACTTTATCCCTTGCCCAAGGCGTGCGGCGTAAAAACTTTAAACTCGATTTAATACTTGGATTTTCCTTAAAGCAATTAATGTTTATGCGCACTGCAAGGTCGTTCCAGCCGTATTTATCGACTAAGTCCGTCACAATTTGTTCTAATTTTATCCCATGAAGAGGGTTATTGGCTTGCTGAGTCATAATGATATTAATTGAGTTAACTATTGGGTCATTATACGGGATATTATTACCTACTGGTATGTAAAAGTGATTTGAATAAAGCCTGCTTTATATCGGTGGTGTCAGTAAGCATAAAAGGCACCCAAGTAACATTATTGAAGTTGTTTAAGGCTGTTGGAGCAGACGCCACTGAGTCTGATTATATTTTCTTATTCAGCAGCTTACTTTGCGAAGATAGAGAGCTGCGATGAAAATCATCAATTAATATCCTGATTAATTTAGACTTTGGTAATTTGTGTGCTCGGTGTAATTGTTCAAGTTGTAAAATTGCGTGCTCGGTTAAACTAAAAGTGGCATGTCGGTATAATTTGCTAGTGTTTTTATTTAACCCAACAGTGTCCTTGCTTGAGTGATTTACAGGCTCAGCAGGTTGGCGAATAACCGACTTTTTGCCCTGAGCATAATTATTAGCATCTTCAATAAAGTCGTCAATGGAAACCGACTTAGGTTTTCGCTTAGGGGATTTGCGCTTAAGATCAGTTAAACTCATAACTATTTTCTGGTGGAATGGCAAATAATTCATCAGTGATAGCACGGATCTCCACAGCGGCTTTTCCTTGTGGGTCAATCTCGATTACAGAGGAACCTGACTCTTCACTATCATCATAAATGTTACGACTAAAAGTGACTGAATTTAGAGCTCGTAAACCGTAAGATTGCACCACCTCTTTGGCTTCTAAAATCCGTTTAAACTGAGACGGTAAAGAAGGGCATTGGGTCATGACAATGGTGGCAACCATTTTGGGGTTAACCATTTTACAGGTGCTAAGCATGTCTTCCATATGTGGGAGCGTTTTTAGATCTCTGCGTTTTGGTCTTAATGGGATCACGACATAAGTTGCTACAGACATGGCTGCACGCATGGCTAGGTTATCTTGGCCACCGCAATCGACTATCACGTAATCATAACGCTCATTAAGGCTTAATAAGTCGTTACGAATTTTACCATAGAGTTGAATGCAATTAATGGGGGGGAGACTTGGGTCATTGTTTCTAGCTTGAATCCAATCGGAGGTAGTGCGTTGTGGGTCACAGTCGACCATTAATACATTAGCATTAAACTGTTGGGTTATATTAACGGCGATATTTTGTGCTAGGCAGCTTTTACCACTGCCTCCTTTTTCTCCTCCTACAAGCAATATCATTCACTTCTCCCTTTACAATTAGCATTTGTTAGTGCTGTTCTTACCTAATGTTATAAGGTGCTTTAGGCATAAGTAAGGACAATTAATCACTCATTATTGAAGTATAGGTAACGGCTTCAATTTATACGAACTGAAATCATGTAAGTTAGACTAATTGCAATGCCACATGAAATGGGTATTCATTTCCTTCTTGGCAACGACACACTTGGCCTTTTATTGTGTTTTGTTGATCGCTACCTTCGTGAAAGGTTAACGCAACTAATTCTCCAACACTAAAAGCGGACTCATAACCAAACAATACTCCTCTACGCGCTAAATCAAGGCATACTGCTTGAGCATGGCATGTTTTACCTTCTGAGTTAATCCAGTCTAATCGAACGCTTTCCGCTTCCATGTCAACTCGTAACGATGCTCTTTTTTCAGTAAAGCTATTTGGCTCGTTGTCCATTTTATTGCTCCTAGTCATTTTTTAATCAGCACGTAGTTGTTTTGCCGCTAGCGATACAATCGTATTAATGATAGTCATTTTTCGCTTTTTTTTGCTAAATACGCCATGAGGTTTAATCTGTGTCATTTTTTTTAGGGTAAGGCAGCTTTAATTGTCCCCAACGGATGACAATGACTGTACTGGCTAACACGATCGTTGAAACCGAAATCGCTAAAATACGCCAGTCATCCATACTTTTCATGTCTAATATTAAGTACCGAGCCAATGCAACAATGGCAATATAAAGTGGCATACGGATGGGTAATTTTCCAGATTCTAAATAATTAACCACCATTGCGAGAACTTCAAGGTAAATAAATAATAGTAACAGGTCAGCTAATTCAACCGTGCGTATTCGAAACATATGCAGAATTTCTTCCCCAATGGCGAACACTGTTGCTATTGATATAATGAACAATACGATATGCTCTATGGTTTTCAAACTTTTGACACCTGCTTTACTAAATAAAGGGGTTGGCATAATAACTTTCCATTGTTGGTAACATACTGTGAATCAGTATAAGTGGCTTGATAATGTTTTTGAGAGTGATCTATATCAAATAAATAAAAAAGGCCAGCTACCTAACGTAGCTGGCCTTTTAATTATTTTGCTTAACGGTGCGTTAAGCAAAATAAAGGTTTAGCGTTTTAATCCATCATTTAATAATGGACGCATGGTTTTTACTAGTTGGCTAGTAACTTTAGGGCTACCTGCCACAATATTACCAGAAGCTAAATAGTTGTGATTACCATTAAAGTCGGTAACAGTGCCGCCAGCTTCACGACAAATTAGGTCGCCAGCTGCAATGTCCCAAGGTTTTAAACCAAGCTCAAAATAACCATCCATACGACCTGCAGCAACGTAAGCTAAGTCAAGGGCAGCAGAACCTGCACGGCGAACATCAGCACATTGGGCAAATACCGCCCCAAGAATATTAAAGTAGCTTTCAGTGTGTTGGCGTGTTTTGAAAGGGAAGCCTGTTGCGATAATGGTGTTTTCTAGGTCATTAACATTGTTTACTCGAAGACGGAAGTCATTCACTTTTGCGCCTTTGCCACGAATAGCTGAGAAAAGTTCATCGCGAACGGGATCGTAAACAACAGCAACTTCAACTTTACCTTTATATTGTAAAGCTATCGATACTGAAAAATGAGGGATACCACGAACAAAGTTATTAGTGCCATCCAGTGGGTCTACAATCCATACATAATCTTTGTTTTCGCCTCGGTTCTCACCTTCTTCTTCACCAATAATTGTATGATCTGGATAAGATTTACGAATTTGATATGTAATTGCTGATTCAGCTTCCTTGTCTACACTAGTAACGTAGTCGTTAATTCCTTTAGCACTGACTTCGACACGATCGAGTTCAGTAAAAGCGCGCATGATAGTTTGGCCCGCCGCGCGAGCTGCGCGTGTGGCAATAGTGAGCATTGGATGCATTGCAATCCCCTGGATGTTAAAGAACGAGTATAAAAATAACTGGCGTATTATACTCGTTTTAAATGTTATATCAAATGCAGATTTTCATATCACTTAACAATCATGCATGTGGTAGTATTCGAAAATAATGTTTTCTTATCGATAGAATTGGTTACATGTTAAGTAATATTCGTGTTGTTTTAGTTGGAACATCTCACCCAGGAAATATTGGCTCTACAGCTCGAGCGATGAAAACCATGGGGTTATCAAATCTTTACCTTGCTGAACCTCGGGTTGAACCCGATGGACAGTCAATTGCGTTGGCAGCAGGGGCATCAGACATTTTAAAAAATCTCACCCAAGTTGACTCATTACAAGAGGCTATTGCTGATTGCAGTTTAGTGATTGCAACGAGTGCGAGAAGCCGCACTTTAGATTGGCCAATGTTAGACCCAAGAGAGGCTGGGATCAAATTATCCGCGCAAAGTGTTGATGGTCCGGTGGCAATCGTGTTTGGTCGTGAGAACCATGGTTTAAGTAATGAAGAGCTACAAAAGTGTAATTATCACGTTGCGATTCCTGCTAACCCTGAATATAGCTCATTAAATTTAGCTCAAGCTGTGCAGATTATTTGTTATGAAACCCGGGTTGCGCACTTGGCTCAAGAACAAGCTGGTATAGCTGTAGAGCAAGAAGCTTACCCTTTATCTGAGGATTTAGAGCGCTTTTATGTGCACTTGGAATCAACACTGACTAAAACGGGATTTGTAATCAAAAATCACCCTGGTCAAGTGATGATCAAATTACGTCGTCTATTTAGTAAGGCGAGAGTTGAAGCCTCTGAAATGAATATATTACGTGGTATTTTAACTTCAATTGATAAGAAATTAGATAAGTAAGGGGTGGGTATCCTTGTATATCGCCCAAGGAAATGAGTTATGAGTGTTATCTCAAGATTAAAAGAAGATATTGAATCGATTTATCATCGTGATCCTGCTGCAAACAGCACCTTGGAAATTTTATTAAATTATCCTGGTATGCATGCGATTTGGCTACATCGAATTAGCCATAAACTGTGGAAAAGAAAGTGGTGTGTTACCGCGCGTTGTTTATCGACGTTTTCTCGGTGGTTGACCGGTGTAGAAATACATCCCGGTGCGACTATTGGCCGCCGCTTTTTTATTGACCATGGTATGGCTGTTGTCATTGGGGAAACAGCTGAAATTGGCGATGATTGTACGCTTTACCATAGCGTGACATTAGGGGGAACAACTTGGCAAGCCGGTAAACGTCACCCTACGTTAGGAAACAATGTTGTTATTGGTGCTGGAGCAAAAGTTCTTGGCCCAATTACGATGCATGATGGTGCGCGCGTTGGTTCAAATTCAGTTGTGGTTAAAGATGTTCAACCAGATAAAACCGTGGTCGGTATACCTGGAAGAGTGGTAACGACAGCCTCTTCTGAGTCCAAAGAAACTAATGAACGACGTACTCAAATGGCTAAAAAATATGGTTTCGATGCTTATGCTGTGTCACCCGATAACCCCGATCCCGTTGCAAATGCCATTGGGCAAATGCTTGACCATATGCACCTAATGGACACCAAGGTGCAGGATGTGTGTAAAGCTGTGCAGGGAATGGGCGGTGAAGTGTGTACTGAAAAATTACCTGAATTGAATGTAGGTGAATTTACAGAAGATGAAAAAGCCGCAGCCACCAGAAGAATTAAAGAAATAGATGAATTTGACCCGAGTATTTAACTTAACAATTAACAATAATCTTTAGTGAAGAAAGTTTAATTATAACTGAGTCGCAATTATTAATTTCATATCATTGAATAATGGCGTCGAAACAGGTTAAATGTGCGTGAGTTTCTGCTTGTTCTAGGCAAGTGAGTAAATGTGAATTATGTAGCACTTTTACCATTAACAATACTTGACTAGTTTACTCGGGTATGTTGAAATTGCTCTATACTTTTTGGGAGCAGTAGTAAAGTTATGAAACTTACATCGAAAGGTCGCTACGCGGTAACTGCTATGTTAGATGTTGCTATCCATTCATCTTTAGGGCCTGTTCCCTTAGCCGATATTTCAGATAGACAAGGTATTTCATTGTCTTATCTTGAACAACTTTTTGCTAAATTACGTAAACAAGGTTTAGTTGCCAGTGTTCGTGGTCCTGGTGGTGGATATCGGTTAGGTTTAGAAGCAGCAAATATCTCTGTTGGAATGGTCGTTCGTGCCGTTGATGAGTCAGTAGATGCTACTCGTTGCCAAGGGAAAGGAAATTGCCAAAGTGGCACTCGCTGCTTAACTCACTCTTTGTGGGGCGACTTAAGTAAGCAAATTTCAGATTTTTTAGGTGGTATTACCCTTGCGGGTTTGATGGAAAAACGAGATGTTCAGTACATCTCGGTAAAGCAAGATGAGTTGCAACAGGAACACCGAGTGACATTATAACGCTCGATGTTAAATTAAAAATAATTATTATTTGTACGTTGTATGTGACCTCATTGTTTGAGGGCACTAAGTACGGAGTGTGAGTATGAAGCTTCCTATCTATTTA
Source organism: Shewanella intestini (assembly GCF_018221465.1). Taxonomy (GTDB): domain Bacteria; phylum Pseudomonadota; class Gammaproteobacteria; order Enterobacterales; family Shewanellaceae; genus Shewanella; species Shewanella intestini. The sequence continues at coordinate 8,519 of NZ_JAAIKR010000014.1, forward strand.
GATTATGCCGCAACGACACCGGTTGACCCGCGCGTTGCACAAAAGATGGTTCAACACATGACAATGGACGGTGTGTTTGGCAACCCTGCCTCTCGTTCGCATCGTTATGGCTGGCAAGCTGAAGAAGCTGTCGATATTGCCCGAAATCAAGTTGCTGATCTTATCAATGCAGACCATCGTGAAATTATTTTCACGTCAGGAGCAACTGAATCTAGCAACTTAGCCATTAAAGGTATTGCCCATTTCTACAGTAAGAAAGGCAAACATATTATTACCAGTAAAACTGAACACAAAGCCACATTAGACACGTGTCGTCAGTTAGAACGTGAAGGTTATGAGGTTACTTACCTTGAACCTGACGCAAATGGAATTATTCCGCTTTCTCGCATTGAAGAAAACTTAAAAGATGAAACCATCTTAGTCAGTATTATGCATGTGAATAATGAAATTGGTGTAGTACAAGATATCACTGAAATTGGTGAGTTATGCCGTTCAAAAGGTGTTTTCTTCCATATGGATGCAGCACAAAGTGCCGGCAAATTACCCATTGATGTGAAAGAACTGAAAGTCGATTTGATTTCTATTTCCGGTCATAAAATGTATGGTCCTAAAGGTATTGGTGCTCTGTATGTTCGCCGCAAGCCGCGTATTCGTCTTGAATCACAAATGCATGGCGGTGGTCATGAGCGTGGTATGAGAAGTGGTACGTTAGCGACACACCAAATTGTTGGGTTAGGTGAAGCCGCAGCTATTGCAAAACAAGATATGGAATCTGATGGTACTCGCATTCGTCAATTACGTGACAGATTATGGAATGGTATCAAACATATCGAAGAAACCTATATCAACGGTGACATGGAACAACGTTACAGCGGTATTTTCAACGTTAGCTTTAACTTCGTTGAAGGTGAGTCATTGATGATGGCATTAAAAGATTTAGCCGTATCGTCAGGTTCAGCCTGTACTTCCGCAAGTCTAGAGCCAAGCTATGTGCTTCGCGCTTTAGGACTAAATGATGAAATGGCACATAGCTCAATTCGTTTTTCATTAGGCCGTTTCACCACAGAAGAAGAAATTGACCATTCAATTAAAACAATTACCGAGTCTATCGATAAACTACGTGCAATGTCTCCTTTATGGGAAATGTTTAAAGACGGTATCGATTTAGAAAAAGTGCAGTGGGCAGAACACTAAGCTTTTACTCTTGCCTTTAAACACATTGATAAATGTTAAACGAACAGATTTTGGAGTAATAACATGGCTTATAGCGAAAAAGTAATCGACCATTATGAAAATCCACGTAACGTAGGTTCATTTGAAAAAGATGACCCGTCAGTTGTCACTGGAATGGTTGGCGCACCTGCTTGTGGTGACGTAATGAAACTGCAATTAAAAATTGATGATGCAGGTATCATTGAAGATGCAAAATTTAAAACCTACGGTTGTGGTAGTGCGATTGCCTCAAGTTCATTAGTAACCGAGTGGGTTAAAGGTAAAACTGTTGATGAAGCTGCAGCAATTAAAAATGCTGATATTGCTGAAGAATTAGCATTACCGCCTGTAAAAATTCATTGCTCTATTTTGGCTGAAGACGCCATTAAAGCAGCAATTGATGAGTACAAAACCAAAAATAAGTAATATCTGGAGTAGACATGGCTATTACAATGACCCCAGCAGCGGCAGATCGAATTAGTTCGTTTCTCGCTAATCGTGGTAAGGGACTTGGATTGCGCCTTGGGCTTAGAACATCCGGATGTTCTGGAATGGCTTATGTGCTTGAGTTTGTTGATGATTTAAATGACGATGATGAGCTTTACACCATAAATGGCGTTAATATCATCATCGACGCAAAAAGTTTTATCTATTTGCAGGGCATTGAATTGGACTTCGTAAAAGAAGGTTTGAACGAAGGTTTTCAATTTAATAACCCAAATGCGAAAGGTGAATGCGGCTGTGGCGAAAGTTTCACGGTATAATCATTTGCATTCTATTTATCATTAAAGCTGTGCGATTGTTCCCATGAATTATTTTGATCTGTTTCAATTTACGCCTGCCTTTGATATCAATACCGCTCAACTTGCAGACCGCTACCGCGATCTGCAACGGGCGGTACATCCTGACAAATTTGCCCATGAATCTGAACAGCAGAAACTTCTCTCTGTACAGCGTACTGCGCAAATAAATGATGGATATCAAACTTTAAAAACACCACTTCTTCGTGCTGAACATATATTAAGCTTACGCGGGCTTGAGCTCAGCCATGAAACCACCACCTTAAAAGACACCCGTTTTTTAATGCAGCAAATGGAGTGGCGTGAAGCCCTCGAAGACATTAATCATAGTAGTGAACCACAAGATTTGATCGATTCCCTCTATGACTCTTTTGCTGACTTTGAAAAAAACCTATTTACTCATCTCACTCAATTATTAGCTAAAGATAACCAAGCCGATAATTTGTTAGCGGCGGATCAAATACGCAAGCTAAAATTTATGGCAAAATTACAAGATGAGCTATCGCGCATAGAAGATAAATTGCTCGATTAATTTTGATTTTAATAACCCAGATTTAAGTTGGAGTATTATGGCACTGTTGCAAATTGCAGAACCTGGCCAAAGCGCCGCGCCACATCAACATCGTTTAGCCGTTGGTATCGATTTAGGCACCACCAATTCGTTAGTGGCTTCAGTTAGAAGTGGTGAAGCGACAACGCTCAGTGATGAGCTGCAACGTCATTCATTACCTTCAGTTGTTCATTATGGTAATGATGAAATATCAGTAGGTTACGATGCACAAAGCCAATCAGCCACGGATCCTGCTAACACCATTGTTTCTGTCAAACGTTTTATGGGACGCAGCTTAGACGATGTGAAAGCGAGTGGTTCTCAAGGCTATTCATTAACTGCAAGTGAAAATGGCTTACCTGTATTTAATACTGCGCATGGTCAATATAACCCTATTCAAGTATCTGCAGAAATCTTACGCCCACTCATCGAACGAGCAGAAAAAACCTTAGGTGGCGATTTGCAAGGTGCAGTGATTACCGTGCCAGCTTATTTTGATGATGCTCAACGCCAAGGCACTAAAGATGCGGCTGAACTATTGGGTGTCAAAGTATTACGTTTATTAAATGAGCCAACTGCAGCAGCTATTGCTTATGGGTTAGATACTAAACAAGAAGGTGTCATTGCCATTTACGACTTAGGTGGTGGCACTTTTGATATTTCCGTTTTACGTTTAAATCGTGGCGTATTTGAGGTATTAGCAACAGGTGGTGATTCAGCATTAGGTGGTGATGATTTTGACCACCTCTTACAAGCTCATATTCAATCCGCTCTTGGGATTGTTGAGCCAACTATCCAGCTTAATCGTCAAATACAAATTGAAGCAAGACGCGTTAAAGAAGCATTAACTTTTGCTGATATAGTAACGGCGAGTATTGAGTCTGACGGGCAAACATTAAGCTGTGAAATTACTAAAGCTCAATTTGAGCAATTGATTGCTGCACTTGTTAAGAAAACTATTAGCAGTTGTCGTCGTACTCTACGTGATGCTGGTGTCAGTGCTGATGAAGTGTTAGAAACTGTAATGGTCGGTGGCTCAACTCGTGTGCCACTCGTGCGTGAAAAAGTTGCTGATTTTTTCAAAAAAATGCCTTTGACTTCAATTGATCCTGATCGTGTTGTCGCATTAGGTGCAGCAATTCAAGCTGATATTTTGGCAGGTAATAAGCCAGATTCAGATTTACTATTACTTGACGTGCTTCCGCTTTCTTTAGGTATTGAAACCATGGGTGGGCTGGTTGAAAAAGTCGTCACTCGAAATACCACTATTCCTGTCGCCAGAGCACAAGAGTTTACTACCTTTAAAGATGGCCAAACTGCAATGGCTTTTCATGTGGTGCAAGGCGAGCGTGAATTAGTTGATGATTGTCGCTCATTAGCTCGTTTTACCCTAAAAGGTATTCCACCATTAGCAGCAGGTGCAGCTCATATTCGGGTTACATTTCAAGTGGATGCTGATGGTTTATTAAGTGTTACTGCGATGGAGAAATCCACCGAAGTTCAAACGACTATTCAAGTTAAACCTTCATTTGGTCTATCAGATACCGAAATCGCTACCATGCTCAAAGACTCTATGAAGCATGCAAAAGATGACATTACTCGTCGTATGCTTACTGAGCAAAAAGTGGAAGCCGCGCGGGTTATTGAATCTTTAACCGCAGCGTTAGCCAAAGACGGTGATTTATTATCTGCAGCGGAGCGTAGTCAATTAGACGAGTCGATTAAGGCGTTAGATACCTTAGCGCAGGCTGATGACAGTGATGCTATTGAAGCGGCAATTGCCGATTTGGATGAACAAACACAAGACTTTGCGTCAAAACGCATGGATAATTCAATTAAAGCCGCTTTAACCGGGCAATCAGTTGACAATATATAGGTGAGACAATGCCACAACTAGTTTTTTTACCCCATGAAGAGTTATGTCCAGACGGAGCAGTGTTAGAGGCTGAAGTTGGCGAAACGATTCTTGATGTTGCTTTAAAAAATGGAATTTTAATTGAACATGCTTGTGAAAAGTCATGTGCATGTACGACATGTCATTGTGTTGTACGTGAAGGTTTTGATGAACTTGAAGAAAGTGACGAACTTGAAGATGATATGCTAGATAAAGCTTGGGGTTTAGAACCTGAAAGCCGTTTGTCTTGCCAAGCTAAAGTTGTTGACTGTGACATGGTCATTGATATCCCTAAATACACCATTAACATGGTGAGTGAAGGATAACTGTTTAAGCTTTAAAGCTTTAAAGCTTAAATGCGAAAGGGTAATGATATTCATTACCCTTTTTTGTTTTTATCATGTTTATTCCCTTATCTTTATTGCAAAACTCAGCAAAACTCAGCAAAACTCAGCAAAACTCAGCAAAACTCAGCAAAACTCAGCAAAACTCAGCAAAACTCAGCAAAACTCAGCAAAACTCAGCAAAACTCAGCAAAACTCAACAAAACTCAGCAAAACCTAAAACGACAATCGAATATGTTTGGCTCAATGATAACGTCATCACAGGAGCAGACATTGAAACTGAACATTCCCCCAAGGGTGGAAGAGCATTTACACCTTATGCGGCTTGGTAGAATGGACTATATGTAGTGTTTTTTAGTAGTAGTGGAAGTTTGTTTGATAATGAACTTAATGAACTTAATGAACTTAATGAACTTAATGAACTGGGAAATATTGTCAGTGAATTAATCAACACATTACGTGGTGTTGATTAATGTTAACGTTTTAAAGCTATCATTAAACAGTGTCACCTCACACCTCATCATGAACCTTTATTGGGGATAAGGAAAAGGTTACTTACGCCAGTAGTAGATGTTCATTGCCTAATAAAGGCTGTATTGCTATTGAGTGGCTTAACTTTGCTATCGTCGTTTACTTTGTGATACACAGGCTTTAATCGTCTGCTTACCCGTAAATATCGACTGTAAACACGGCTAACCTTACGGTAAGTTTACACTTTCCTACGGCTTTGTACTGTCATTGACCTCGTTGGTTTTGTTTACCTATTGCGGTTTTGCTAAGCACGTTATTTATCAATTATGTGAAAACTGACCAAGGTAATTGGATATCTATTGTGGATTCGCAGGGGGGATTTTTATTATGATAAAGCTAACAGAACAATTAGTTTGAGTATGGAAACCAGATGTCTTCAGATTTACGTCCCAAACAACAACGCAGCCAACTTACTCACGACAAGTTTCTATTGGCTTTGCAAAATGCATTGGCTGATAAATATTTTGAACATATTAGTATCAAAGAGTTAGCTAAAGGGGCAGGGGTATCTGTTGGGACATTTTATCGCCGCTTTGAAAACAAAGAAGCTTTATTACCATTGCTGTATGATGATTTTGGTCTTCAACTTGAGCAATGGGTAAATCAAGTTGAAGTGATGCCTTGTGAGTCTTTAGTTGAGCAAGTCGCCATGGTTAGTCAGCAAACTGCCACTTTTCTTCTCGCACGAAAAAGTGTGTTTCGCACAATACACCTTAATTCAAGATTGCATACTGAAACCTTGTTTGCAGATCCCTCCAATGACAGAAAACACGTTTACCAAAGAATTGCCGCGTTATTGTTAGCAAAGATGACGACTGATACGCCAAATGAAAAACAGCTCAATGCAGCTAATATGGCTGTGTTTATGTTAGTAAACGGCATATTAGATCAAATTTTATATCCACATATCACTCCAGCTATCGCCTGTCAGGTGCCTTTAGAGGATTACCTCAACCAATTAATTGAGATGATTTGCGCTTATTTGGCCATTCATTCGCACTAAATCACTCACAAAAGCACAGAAATTAGTCGTTAGCAGATCACTGGCAGGTATTTTGGGGATGTGATGTGATTAACGCTATGCAGCTAAGGCATAATTTCGTATAATCCGCGCGAATTTAATCAACTTGCTTACAAAAGGAAGCTAGTCATGGCGATCGAACGCACTTTTTCTATCATCAAACCAGATGCTGTTGCTAAAAACCACATCGGTGCTATCTACAATCGTTTTGAATCTGCTGGTCTTAAGATCATCGCTTCAAAAATGGTACACCTAACTAAAGAGCAAGCTGAAGGCTTCTACGCTGAACACAGCGAACGTCCTTTCTTTGGCGCATTAGTTTCTTTCATGACTTCTGGTCCTATTATGGTTCAGTGTCTAGAAGGCGAAAATGCGGTACTAGCTAACCGTGAAATCATGGGTGCAACTAACCCAGCTGAAGCGGCTCGTGGTACTTTACGTGCAGATTACGCTGCAAGCATTGACGAAAATGCCGTACACGGTTCAGACGCAGTTGCTTCTGCAGAACGTGAAATTGCATATTTCTTCAGCGCAGAAGAGCTTTGTGCTCGTACTCGTTAATTTTTAAATTAACAAGTACAATATTAAAGGAGCTTTGGCTCCTTTTTTATTGTCTGTCGCTAGCACATTGTTAAAGCTATTCCTGCTATTCCTGCTATTCCTGCTATTCCTGCTATTCCTGCTATTCCTGCTATTCCTGCTATTCCTGCTATTCCTGCTACTTACTTTATCCTACCGTTAGCATATTACGCAGTTACTTCTCGGCTAACGAAGCGATAAATGTTGTAAATAATTTAACTTTATTTGGAAATTAATAACCTGCTACATATGTGTCAAATATTTGCAGTGATTTTATGATTAGTTGATGGCTTAGCCCAAGAATTCGGCCATTTTCGTCTTATAAATGCGTTGGTTTATGACTGGGGATTAACTCTATTTACGCACGGCAGCTAATTTGTTTGATATTACATAGCGCTACAAATTAAAAAGCTGATTGTTAAGGGGAAGTTGATTAAGTTTTGGCTAATATTTTTTAAATTAAAAATATTAAAGTTGGCATATACGATTGTTACAAGTGGCAGTCAATTTGTTAACACGCTAGATAATTGAACAACCTAATACCTGCTTGCATGTTTTGTAGTTGAATATTTGCGCAGTTTAATTGAATAAAATCAATACAAAAGGTGATCTAAATCCACTTGTTAACTCCAATTAACGTTCTGTTTTTATTTAATTGCAAAAGTAACCATATGTATTAGATGTTATTTGGTGTGATTTTGATGTTTTGTTTTTGTTAGTCGTTTGATTTAATAGGTTTTTAATGGTTTTGTTGTTGTGCGTTTAACTAGCAGTTATATCAAGTTGTATCAAATATGTATTTCTATAATCACTAACGTTGACCGAATTACACGGTTTTAACAATATCAAACGCGGATGGTTAACTTCGATTTAACCACTAGAACAATAAAAAAAATCGCGTTAGTAATGTTTAACGTCTAGGGAGAATAAAATGAAATCTGAATCATTAACTGCTAAGGCAATACGCCGTAGCATCTTAACCATGGCAGCAACCAGTGTTGCAGCTACTGGCATGTTCACTTCTGTAGCCAATGCAGAAGAAGAACAAGCGCAAGTAGAAAGAATTGAAGTGACTGGTTCACGTATTAAACGTACCGACATGGAAGGTTCTTCACCCATTACCACAATTGATGCTGCTGCTATAGAAAAAACAGGTGAAATGTCAGTTGCTGATGTTTTACGTCGTTCAAACTTAAATACATTTGGCTCACAATCAGAAGCATCTGGTAGTAACTGGCAAAGCCAATCAAATATCAGTTTACGTGGAGCAGGTGCTGACAGAACATTAGTACTTTTAAACGGTAAACGTATGCCTGGCTCACCAACTATGGGTGGCACTGCAGTTAACTTAAATACCATTCCAACTGCAGCAATTGAGCGTATTGAAGTGTTAACAGATGGTGCTTCTGCTGTATATGGTTCTGACGCGGTTGCTGGTGTTGTAAACATCATTACCAAAAAAGACTACGACGGTTTCGAAGTTTCAGCAACGATGACCAACCCTGAACAACCTGGTGGTGAAGAGTGGAAAACCCACGTTGTTGGTGGTATTAGTGGTGATAAAGGTAGTATGACGTTCTCTTTAGAGCATCAAAACCGTGAAATTATTTACCAACGTGACAGATGGTTCACTAGTTCTTCAAATATTCTTGCTGATAAGTATGACGACACTACGGGTGTTTCAGCATATGCGCGTAACTTCCTTGACATGACGACTTTCCAGTTTAGCCCAATGGCGGCATGTGATAACGACAAAATGGTAGGCGGTGGTCATATTTATGACTACGGCGGAGGTGACTATATTTGTGGTTATGATTATACCTCTGAAGCTGCAAACCATGCTTCACGTGCCTACACTGCAGGTTATGTGAATGCCGATTATGAGATTTCAGATGAAATCCGTTTTATTGGACAAGGCTTGTTTACACGTAATGAAACCTTTGGTCGTTATGCTCCGGCAGCAGGCTGGTTTAATGTTGAAGCTGGTCAAATCGATATCCAGAACTGGGATGAAGACGGTAATTTCTTAGGCACGTCTAAAAATGCCAATGCTGGTCGTACTTATTACCGTTTCACTGATGTTGGAACGCGTGATTCAACCACAATTGATTACAGCACCGATATTCAAGTGGGGCTAGAAGGTACTCATGATCACTTCGGTTGGGATGTGACCTATCACTATAATCTAGCTGAAAACAGTAACTATGGTTCTGGCTATGTTCATCGCCCGACAGTAGAAGCATTAGTTAAGTCTGGTGACTTTAACTTTGGTCCTGATGGAAATGATGCTTCTGTCGTTGCAGCCATTACCCATGATACGCTTGCTCAAGATATCATGGAATTTCAAAGTATTAATGCCGGTATTAACTTTGAAGCATTTGAGTTACCAGCAGGTTTAGTGGGCTTTTACTTTGGTAGTGAATTTTCTGATTATAAATATCACTCACGCGTTGACTCAGAGTCAGCAAATGGTGAAGTAATTGGTTCTTCTGGTGCTGGTTCTGCCGGTGACCGTGATGTATTTGCAGTATTTGGTGAATCAATCATTCCAGTAACGGATGATTTAGAGTTTAACGTAGCATTACGTTATGACAAATACTCTGATTTCGGCTCCGCAGTAACGCCTAAAGTGGCATTACGTTATAACGTCATTGACGATGTTGTAGTTCGTGCATCTTGGGGGCAAGGTTTCCGTGCTCCAGCATTATCAGACTTATACGCGGCAGATTCTTTCAGTGCTGACCTTGCAACTGATTACCACCGTTGTGATATTGACGGAATAGCGCCTGTTGACTGTACTGCAGATCAATATGACGTTACCCGTACCGCAAACCCAGACTTAGAAGCTGAAACCTCAGATTTCTATAACCTAGGTGTCATCTGGAACATCACTGATGATTTAAGTGCAAAAGCTGAATACTATAACTTAAAAGTAGATAATGTTATTTCATTCATTTCTTTAGATTCATTACTAAGAGAAGAAGCTGAAGTAGGTTATGGCAACTTAGCTCGTGGTGAGATTATCCGTGCAGGCGATAGCCCTGATGGACGTATCTTAGAAGCCACTACGCCACTAGTGAATGGTAATGGTTTTGACACTTCAGGTATTGATTTCAACGTCACTTACGGTGGCTATGAAACATCTTTCGGTGATTTTGGCACTACATTTGACTTGACTTGGGTGCTTGCTTATAACTCTGAAGAATACTTTGATGGTCCAGTTAATGACAAAATCGGTCGTAACGGTTTACCTGAATACCGCTTTACTTGGGTAATTGATTGGTCTTACGGTGATCACGCTGCATCATTACTGACTCAGTATATTGACGGACAAGCTGAAACAGTTGACCCAGATACGTATGCACAAATTGGTAGCCTATCTTCACAAACTACATTCGACTTTAGCTACAGTTACACTGCATCTTGGAATGGTAAGTTTGGTTTAGGTGTACGTAACATTACTGACCAAGATCCAGTATTGGATTCAAACTTAGCGTATGACGATGCGTTGTATAACCTATATGGCCGTACATTTACTGCAACTTACACACAAAAGTTCTAAACCTTTCACCACTCCCTAGGTGAATAACCCAAAACCTCCGCTTGCGGAGGTTTTTTCTTTTTAGATATGAAAATAACTGTTAAATATCTTGTTTAAAAACAAAAGATAACTATTTCTTCGTGCTGTTGTGTTTTTATACTTGCACAGCACAGCACAGCACAGCACAGCACAGCACAGCACAGCACAGCACAGCACAGCACAGCACAGCACAGTTTGATTACGATATAAGTGAGTGGTGTCGCGGCTAAAACTGGCATCATTGTTTGTTGATACCTAAATAAGTTGTTAGTTAATCTGATTGCATCGTCTTGCGAACATTCATTTATAGCAATTAATGCTTAACAATGTGCGGACATGAACATCCTAAGAATTATATTTAGGTTAAAGATATAGCTAAAGCATGAAGTATTTTTATATCGAGGTACTGCAGAAGGTTTAAACATTTTTCCAGCAAAGCTGGTGATAACATGCGCGGGAATAAACAATGATTAACAACATATAAAAGTTGTGGTTGTACTTAATGATTCAGCCGAAGTTCTTGTCGATGCTCTGTTAAATGTTTTCTACTACAGCTTTCACAGCGCTGCTCGATTGGATTGGCAATAAGGCGTTGTGATGAAATAGTTGATTCGCAGTCTGAACAAATACCGTAAAGACCAAGTTCTAACTGACAATAGGCCGCATCAAGTTGCACGAAATTAAGAAACAGTTCACTGTCTAAAAGGTGTGAGTGACTTAATTGTTCAATGAGTGAACTCAGTGGCGATGTGGCATCGATATCTTGCGCTTGGTGTTGCATTAATGGACTAATAAGCGCCTTGTTAAGGGTTGTCCTTAAATCTGCTTCCAGATTTTCTAGGGTTTGTTTAATCGTTATGTCAGACACCGTACAGGCCTTTATAAATGATATGAAAGATCATTTTAAAGACCAATGCTAGTTACGCTTTGATAAAGATCAAACCCATAGCAGTTAATCAACCTTGGCGCTTAAAAGTGTTTCTTGGACAATTTATGAGTAAAAATGAGCCAATTTTTGACTCATTCTCGTTTAGTCTTCTGCTTGCGCTTTGTTAAGCACCTCAACAATGTCTGCAGTTGTTTTAAAAACGCGAAGCTGCCTAAATAAGCTATCCGCTTCGGGATATTGGCGGTTTAAATAGGTAAACCACTGTTTAATGCGCGACGGAAAGTAATCCGCTTTACGGCCATTAAGTTCCCGTTGAGTATATTGCTTGAGTAACACTAATGTTTGTGCCCAAGTGTACGCTGCGCGGTCATTTTTTATGGTGTCGGCGAGATTAGGTAAAGAAATAGCGCCGCGGCCCACCATAATGTCGTTAGTGCCAGTGATTTCAATACAACGCTGCGCATCTGTTTTATTCCATATTTCACCATTAGCAATAACAGGGATAGGTAATGCTTGCTTTATTTCGCTAATGTATTCCCAATAAGCAGGGGGCTTGTAGCCTTCGACTTTTGTGCGTGCATGCACTGCAATTTCTGTCGCGCCTGCTTCATATATTGCTCGGGCATTTTCTAAAAATAAGCTTTTATCTTCAAAACCAAGACGAATTTTAGCGGTAACAGGTTGTTCAGCTGGCACGGCTTGGCGCATCGCTTTAACAATGTCGTGAATAGTATCAGGTGAGCGTAACAGTATGGCACCGCCATTACTTTTGTTGACCATCTTGGCTGGGCAACCAAAATTGGCATCAACACCGTGTGAGCCCAGTGCAACGGCTTTATAAGCATTTTCAGCCATCCACTGCGGGTGTTGTCCAAGTAACTGTACTCTCACTGGCGTTCCTGATGGGGTTTTGCCGCCATGGTGAAGTTCTGGGCACAGTTTGTAATACACTTTATCTGGCAATAATTGATTAACCACACGCACGAATTCGGTGACCACAAGGTCATATGGGTTGATGCTTGAAAGTAGATCCCGCATGTGGTCATCAACCACACCTTCCATCGGCGCTAAAATTACTCGCACAAGTTATCCAATTTCTTAATCAGTATCGAATTTAAGGGGCGCTATTTTAGCGTGTTTTATTGCTTTGACCAGTTATTTCATTCATTTGCAGATACAGCTATGGAGGTGAATGGCCTTTTAGGGAAATAAATCAGATTGATAGCTCAATAAATTCGACTACTATTTATCATATTCACAACCTAGCTAGCAGGATAATCAAATTGATTTAGTGATCAAGGTTATATTTTAAAATTTATGTGCAATAAAATGTAACCTGTTCAGGTCTTTTACAATACGTCGGCACGGTGTCAGTTGGCATCCATTACAATTAATATGAAAGGAAGACAAATTATGAGCTCGATTAAACAAACGACAGTAGCAGTAGCATTAGGTGCAGTTGTAATGAGTGCAGGTTTATCAACACAAGCACAGGCAAATCCCTTTGGTTTTGAACAATTATCATCTGGCTACCAACTTGATGGTGGTGAAGGTAAATGTGGCGAAGGCAAGTGTGGTGGTGACAATAAAGCTAACAAAGCCAAAGAAGGTAAATGCGGCGAAGGCAAGTGCGGCGGCGACATGAAAAAGGCCAAAGAAGGTAAATGCGGCGAAGGTAAGTGTGGCGGCGACATGAAAAAGGCCAAAGAAGGTAAATGCGGCGAAGGCAAGTGTGGTGGCGACATGAAAAAAGCCGAAAAAGCCAAAGAAGGTAAGTGTGGTGAAGGTAAATGCGGTGGTAACAAATAATTTTAAGTTACTGACGTTAATATCGCACGTTGTATATTAACCATAAACAAGGCCTGTTATTCAGGCCTTTTTCATAGCAGCACGTTATGCTCAACTCTTTATAACCTATAACCTATAACCTATAACCTATAACCTATAACCTATAACCTATAACCTATAACCTATAACCTATAACCCATTGTCGCCACGCTTTAAAACAACAAAAAGGTTTCTTATGCAGTCAGGGATTACTTCAACACCAACTCTACCTCAAGTGGGGTTAGGTTTAAGACGAGAAATGTTAGCGGAGTTTTGCCTCAATACGCCTAATGAGATTGAGTTTTTTGAGGTGGCACCAGAAAACTGGATGACATTGGGGGGGAAATATGGGCGTCAATTTGCTAAATTAACAGAGCAGCATCCATTTTTTTGTCATGGTTTATCGTTATCAATAGGTAGTCCAGCAGTCCTAGATGTTAATTTTGTCAAATCAGTTAAATCATTTTTAGATTTACATCAAATTGATATTTATTCAGAACACCTAAGCTACTGCTCTGGTCAAGGTCACATGTACGACTTAATGCCCATCCCGTTTACACAAGAAGCCGTTATGTATGTTGCTAAGCGAATTAAGCAAGTAGAAGATATTCTTGAACGACCATTTATATTAGAAAATGTTTCCTTTTATGCCGCACCGGGTGCGCAAATGAGCGAACAAGAATTTGTGAATGCGGTTTTGTGTGAAGCTGATTGCCAGTTATTGCTTGATATTAACAATATTTATGTCAATTCAATCAACCATCAATATGATCCTTACGCGTTTTTAGCTGCGATGCCGACAGCAAGGATTCAGTATTTACATATAGCTGGGCATTACGAAGAAGCTGTGGATTTACGTATAGATACACACGGCGCAGACGTCATTGAGCCTGTTTGGCAGCTTTTACAAGCCTGTTACCAATTACATGGTGTGCATCCGACATTACTAGAACGTGATTTTAATATTCCAAAAACCGAGGTGTTACTCACTGAGATCAACCGTATTCATCAGTATCAGCGTAGCGCGAAACATGAACAACTAACCTTGCAGTCGGTGTCGAGTTAACGGCCAAAAAAATGAGTAACACTGAAGAGGGCATAATGGATTTTATTAAGCATCAACAGCAATTTATGGCATACATTAAAAACCCACAATCTGCATTACCTTCAGGCATTGAGCCAAGACGAATGCATATTTATCGAGAGTTGTTTTTTAATAATATTGACGGCTTTGTTTCAAGTGCTTTTCCGGTGCTAAAAAGCCTTTATTCAGCAGAAAATTGGCAGCAATTAATCCAACAGTTTTTTGTTACTCATCAATGTAAAACGCCGATATTTATTGAAATAGCCGCTGAATTTTTACAATTTCTGCAAAATGAACATCAAGTGTCAGCAGCTGATCCCGTGTTTTTATTAGAGCTTGCTCATTATGAATGGTTAGAGTTAGTTGTCTCGACGGCGCAACCACTAAAAAGTGAACAGTTATTAACGGCCGATTCAGTGTTAACTGAAAGCCTGACCTTAGCGGCGACGGCAAAAATTGCGCAATATTCATTTGATGTACAGCACATCAGTGTGGATTACCAACCAATTGCGCCGACTTCACAACCACAATTTTTTTGTGTTTATCTCGATAAATCAGAAGAAGTGGCTTTTTTACAATTAAATCCACTCACTGCCCAAGTATTAGCGTTTATTGAATCAAAACAACATCAAGGTGATTTCATCACAGTTGAACAATTATTAGATTGGCTAACAACAACTTATCCCCAAATGTCACCTGAACTGTTACAGCAAGGGTGTGAGAGCTTATTAATTACCCTGGCAAGCCAAGGTATTTTGGTCACATGGCAAGACAAACTTTGAGTCGAGTGATTAATTCACATATAAATTTTATGGTTTTTATTATGTTAATGAATCGTTAGAATGCGATGATTTTGTGATAACTATCACAAAACAGCAGATTGACACAATTGCACACGGTGTTCTTTTGCCTAACATTCATTAATCAAATAGGAACTTTTATGAACAAGCCGTTTAAAGACCCATTTAACTTCATGTATTTTATTGGATTTTTGCTTGTTTTATTAATCCCAACATTACCAGCTAGCTTGTCTTGGTTACGATTGGTCGGGGTCGTATAATTGCGGTATGATGCGTTAAGTCATTAATGTGTCTAAATAATTGAAACCACTCTGCATCCAGAGTGGTTTTTTTATGAGGAAGTATGGTTATCAAGCGTGGTTTCTTTCTTGTTATTGGTTTAGTTAGCCTAAGCTTAGGTGTGATAGGCATTGCATTGCCGTTATTACCTACAGTGCCGTTTATTTTATTAGCGGCGTATTGCTTTGCTCGTTCTAGTACGCGCTTACACCACTGGTTGATGACTCATCCTTGGTTTGCAAAGTCTTTAACAAGTTGGCAGCAGCAACGAGCGTTGCCTAAAGGGGTCAAGCGTAAAGCCACCGTGATGACCACTGTGAGTTTCACCATTAGTATTCTTATTGTTCCGCTAATGTGGGTGAAAATCATGCTTTTTTGTATGCTTTGTGGGCTGCTATTCTATTTAAGGCGCATTCCCGATTTAACAGAATGAGGCATGAGTCATGTCTGAGTGTTGCAACCCATGGCTAAGGCGCATAATATCGCAACATACTTTCAATTAAGTCCACCATCTTGTGGACTTTTTATTGCATTAAAATTGAATTTAACACTCTAGAGTAAGACAACTATGATGAATCAAGAAAGCTTAGCGCAAATTAAAGCCAGTATTAAAACCATTCCTGATTACCCAAAAGCTGGCATTATGTTCCGTGATGTCACCAGTTTATTAGAAGATGCACAAGCATATAAAGCCACTATTGCCATATTAGTTGCTCAATATCAATCGAAAGGCTTTACAAAAGTCGTTGGTACTGAAGCGCGTGGTTTTTTGTTTGGTGCGCCGCTTGCGTTAGAATTAGGGATTGGTTTTGTACCGGTTCGTAAGCCGGGTAAATTACCTCGTGAGACATTGAGCGAGAACTACGAGCTTGAATATGGTAAAGACACTTTAGAAATACACACTGATGCAATTAATGCTGACGACAAAGTGTTAGTGATTGATGACTTGCTTGCTACTGGCGGCACAATTGAAGCAACTGTGAAACTAATCCGCCGTTTAGGTGGTCATGTCGAGGATGCTGCGTTTATTATTTCATTGCCTGAAATCGGTGGTGAGAAACGCTTAAAAGAGATGGGCATTAATGTTTTAAGTTTATGTGAGTATGAAGGCGAATAATCATCAAACATGGTCAATATATATTGATGTTTTGATTGTTGATAAAGCCAGCTACTGAGCGCCAAACCGTAGCATGACGAGTGTTTGCGTGTTATTGTTTGGCGTAATTATTGAGCTTAGTCTCAGTTGATTTTTAGTTGGGGAATTGAATGTCTTATCAAGTGTTAGCGCGTAAATGGCGTCCGGCCACCTTTGAACAAATGGTGGGTCAGTCACATGTACTGCTGGCGCTGACTAATGCCTTAACGCAGCAACGATTACATCATGCTTATCTTTTTACGGGGACTCGTGGGGTCGGCAAAACCAGTCTTGCTCGTTTATTTGCAAAAGGGCTTAACTGTGAGCAAGGGGTTAGTGCGAGTCCATGCGGCAAATGTGCCAGCTGCGTCGAGATTGCCCAAGGTCGTTTTGTTGACTTAATTGAAGTTGATGCTGCGTCGCGCACCAAAGTAGATGATACTCGCGAACTGCTTGATAACGTACAATATCGTCCAACTCGTGGCCGTTATAAAGTTTACCTTATCGATGAAGTGCATATGCTGTCTCGCAGCAGTTTTAATGCATTGCTCAAAACTTTAGAAGAACCGCCTGAGCATGTTAAATTCTTACTTGCCACTACCGATCCGCAAAAACTCCCCGTCACGGTACTTTCCCGCTGTTTGCAGTTTAATTTAAAAAGCCTAACCCAAACTGAAATTAGCCAACAATTGGATTTTGTGCTCAATCAAGAGCAAATTTCATTTGAGACACCGGCATTGAATTTACTTGCAAAAGCAGCAAATGGCAGTATGCGTGATGCGTTAAGCTTAACAGATCAAGCCATTGCTTTTAGCAGCGGCCAAGTTAGCCTTGAACAAGTGCAATCAATGCTTGGTAGCATTGATGAGCAACATGTTATTGCACTGCTAAATGCGTTGTGTGACGCCGAGGTCGGCCCATTATTGCAATGCGTTAATCGAATTTTAGCTTTTGGCGCAGAAGCCGATGAAGTGCTTCGCAGTTTACTGGAGCTGCTTCACCAAATTACCTTAACCCAATTTGCCCCAGCAGCGGCGCAGCAATCGTTATTTGCAGAGCAAATATTGGCATTTGCTAAGCAAGTTTCAGCCGAGCAAATTCAGCTTTATTATCAGCTATTACTTAATGGACGCAAAGACTTACCTCATGCTCCAGACCCAAAATCTGGCTTAGAAATGGCGCTTTTACGTGCGGTTGCTTTTGTCCCTGAAAAAGTCACTCAACGCTGGGTGGTTGATACTGCAGCTAATGTTGATATTAATGCAAAGTACTCTCAACAACAGCCAGAGCAAGCACCACCACCGCAAGAGGTCATTGATACTGGCCCAAAGCCCAGTAAATCGGTTGCTGAAACACGTTCTCAGCCTACACTAAATGAAACTTCTCAGCATTTACTCAGTGTTAGAGCTTCAGCTGTTGATGCGAACAAACAAGCTAAAAAGCCAGAACAGCATGCAGCGCAAGAAACACAAGATGAAAGCTTAGCTGCTGAACAAGCGATGTTGCTCAGTCAAGCTCAGTCGCTTGGGTTTGAAGAGCAAGTAGTCAATCAAGCATTTTCTAAAGATGTGCCGAAAGAAGAAACGTTACCTCAAGTCGATGATCTAATCGCTGATACTGAAAATGCGTCAAAACTTGCTGTCACATCAAGTGTTTCGGTAAATAAACAACCTCACATTGCGGCTGACGCTAATGTGCAAGCGTTAACATTTGGCGTAACTGATAATATAGAAGCGCAATCACAAACATCTGACTTTACGCTGGAAACATCGACTAAGTCTGATGATGTAAACACCCAAACTGTAAATGAAGATGCCTATTATATGGCAATGGCGGATATGGCATCACAATCATCTTTTGATGCAGAAAATTATGTGCCTTATCAAAGGGATGAAGCGATTACTGCACCGTTTGATAACCCGTCAGCGCCAGGGGAAAACTTTGCTGAGCAACCTGCGGCTGAGAATGAAAGCCCTGTTGTTGAAAGTACGCTGGCTCAAAGCTCTCTTGCTCAAAGTAGCAAGGAGCAGATCATCGAAGACAATGGGTCTGATTTATCACAAGCAAACGAACACTTGCAAAATAATCAGCTATCTGAAGATTTTGATGATGACCTAGACGCCGTTTTGGCATGTCGAGATTCGTTAATGGCTGACATTGATGCGTTAAATCTAGAAGACAATGCCGCAAAAGAGGCAGACACTAAAACAGTTGAGTTAAAAAAGCCTGCGATTAAACCTGCTGATGCCAGCAATGATATCAAACCGAATATAAACCCTGATGTTGATGCTTCAATTGTTGATGAACCTCATCAACATCAGAGCAGTTTAACTACCAATAAGGTAATAAACGCTCAACTTGGTGCTAAAAAAGCCCAAAGTGAAATGAGTAATGAGCTAGAGAGCCCGCAAACCCAAACGGGACAAGCGGATGACGATGGCCGCATGGCGACAATGAGCGCAAACGAGGCGCAAGCTGAGCAGTATGTTGATGAAAATGACAGACCGCCTTGGGTAAAACCTATCGCGCCGTTAGCGGATGCTCAACAAGCAATTGAGCATGAGTCAGATATATCCGTATTGAAGCAGACTGATGAGGCTAACCCCGTGTCAGATGTTCAGGCCACGACTGAATCTAGTGTCGATCAACTTCAAGCGTTAGGGCATGAAATCACTGGAGATAGCACTGACTTACAATGGTATCGGGTGATGAGCCAAGTAAAAGTGGGTGGGCGAGTAAGACAGCTTGGGGTCAATTCGGTGTGTGATAGTGTGACATCACCACTTAAACTCACTCTAAAGCCGAATCAGAAACATCTTGCTGCGCCAGTTGCTATTGAGCAGTTACAGGCCGCATTATTTGATTATTTTGAAACCGAAATGCAGGTAGAAATTGAAATCGGTCTAAATAGACAACACGAAACACCACTTGAAATGAGAAAGCGTTTTCATCAAGAGTTAACGTCACAGGCGACTCATTCTTTAATGAGTGATGCCAATGTGCAATGGCTGACAAACAGATTGAGTGCAGAATTAAACCAAGACAGTGTGGTTTACCCCGCTGAAAAGTTGGCTCAAGTGGCTAATTTAATACCGGTATTAGATAACTAACGAATAAGTATCAAAAGGGGAATGGTGAACGTGAGTAAGCATCGGGTTGAACCTTTATCTCAAAATGCTAATACTAACGTTGCCATTCGATTTTTTTTCAGTAAGATGACTGCCATAAACAGCTTGCTGACAACTTAAGATTAAAGAGATTATATTATGTTTGGTGGAAAAGGCGGCATGGGCAACTTGATGAAGCAAGCCCAAATGATGCAAGACAAAATGGCTAAGATGCAAGAAGAAATCGCGCGTACCGAAATGACTGGTGAAGCGGGTGCAGGTCTTGTAAAAGTTACAATGACAGGTGCGCACTCTGTTCGTAAAGTTGAGATTGATCCTAGCTTGATGGAAGACGACAAAGAAATGCTAGAAGATTTAATTGCAGCAGCATGTAATGATGCGGCACGCAGAATTGAAGAAAATCAAAAAGCGAAAATGGCTGAAGTTACCGGTGGTATGCAATTACCGCCAGGAATGAAAATGCCATTTTAGGCTAAATTGTTCAGCGGATTAAAACAGTCATTAATGCTGTTTTCTGTTACGAACACAACATTTAAGCCTAAGCTTTTGCTTAGGCTTTTTTGTTAATATGATATGTAATATTCTTTTTTATAGAATAAAGGCTAGCTCGTATGAGCTAGCCTTTAGAATTTGGTCGGTATGAGAGGATTTGAACCTCCGACCCCTGACACCCCATGACAGTGCGCTACCGGGCTGCGCTACATACCGTTGATAACATGAGTCAGTGAACTCAATTTTTACGCGCAAGCTACCTTAACAAAGGCTTATTTTAAGGTAAAGGGTTAACGTGTAAATTAACAAGTAAGTGTTCGAATTATATACATTACTTGATATTTTATGCTTAATAATGACCGCAAAAATTACGTTTTTTAGCTTTGGTAGAAGCGGGGGAATGACTTTTTTATACCATGTTGTCGATTGTTATTTGTTGTTGTAAATGGTGAATGTTTACATCAATGTTCTTTTAATTGAATGTACTTCTAAGTGATTTGCTGATAATTATCAATAGTTCATTACTTTTATTACAATAACCTATATTTATTGCTGGAAAGGTGGTTATATGGAATCAATAGTTTAAGTGGTAGGTAGTAAATGAATAAGGTTAAGTACAGTCTCATTTTCATAACAGTATGTTTGTTGTGTACTGGGCTAGTCGACTTTATTGATCGCCAACTTGCCAGTTATATGATCACAAAAGATGCTAATTTACTGACTGAAAAATTTTCTCATTTAATCACTCAAACGAGCGAAGATATTACGACTTTGCCTGAGTTAAATGATGTTGAGGATTGCAATGAAGCCTTAACGGAACAATTAAAAATGTCAGTGTTTAACGGTACTTTTATTCGTTGGATTGGCGTTGCTAAAAACATGAAAGTGTATTGTGAATCAAATCACTTTCCAAGAGAGATACACAAGCTGCTCAATCATAAGATAAATGATCAACTTAGTTTGTCACTTATCAACCCCAATGACGACAGTCATGAATTGTTATTGATCCGTCACTTCGACAATATTGATTATGCCGTTAGTATTATGCCGATGCTGCCAGTGTATTTTCTTCCAGAAGGATGTAAAGACTGCCTCGAGTATTCTATTACTTTTAATTCAAACCCCGTGTTAAAGTTTGGCTTTGATAACTTTGAAAATGATCCGGTAATAACTAAAAATATTAAATATAAAAATCAGTATTTTAGTGCCAATTTTAGTTTGTCAGGCAATCAAGAATTTTTCAATCAGTATCGCACTATTTCTATTGGGTTAGCGTTAGCTATCGGCTTAATTTTAGCGACCGTAATTACCTACTTATCGATATTATGGCATCGTTTTTCCATGTCATATGGCCAACAAATTCAGCGAGCAATTAACCATAAAGAGTTCATACCTTATTATCAGCCGATTATTGACTCTACGACAGACAAGCTCGTTGGTTGTGAGGTATTAATGCGCTGGAAGCGTCATCATGGTGAATTGGTACCGCCGGCTGAATATATACCATTAGTTGAGTCTACCGGACAAATTATTGAGATGACCTTTGACATGGTCGATAAAATGGTGGCAGATATTAATCATGAAAAACAACTCAAAGTGCCTATTTTCTTTAGCATTAATATCGTTCCAGCTCATCTGCTAGATGATCAATTGTTGTTATTTTGCCAAGACTTAATCACCAATCATCGTTTAGGCCACCATCGACTTTCCTTAGAAATCACTGAGCGATTCCCAATTGCAGATTTAGACGTCGCCAGAGCCATGTTATTACGCTTTTTTGAGTTAGGTATAGATTTAAAACTCGATGATGCGGGAACCGGTTATGGCAGCTTTAGTTATATTGAGAAACTAGGTGTTAGTACCATTAAGATTGATAAAATGTTTGTCGATACTATTGGAGTTAATAACAACTTTAAAGCTAAAACCATTGAAGCCATTATTGCATTTTCACAAGAAAGTGGTTTACGTATGATTGCTGAGGGCGTTGAAACTCAAGCCCAAGTAGATTATTTAGCAGCAAAAAAGGTTAACTATATTCAAGGTTTCTTCTATTCAAAACCACTACCAGCAGAAGAATTTTTTGACCAATATGGTAATTGATAAGGGGTTATCGTTAATAGATAAACATCTTATGAAACGGTGAGTTGATATGAATAAGATATGTTAACTCACCGCAAAGAACAGCCTATAGTTAATAAACTTCAATAAAGATGAGTTCGATTATTGGGGCAGTCGTCCACCTTTATGGATAACGCCTGCATACAATATTATAAACAGTTTATATTCCCCCAAAATTTTGCGACAGCTGTAAAGCTGTGTGGCGATTTAACTGTTTATGCTAGCTGTATTCGCCTTTCTTTCTAGCCATGCTTTTGTGTCGTGCATTTGTATAACATGCTCATTTATCTCTAAGTGATACTATCAATATTGTACGTGTAGCATATGCAATTTTTTAATTGCAATGTGTCATTAAGCTTGAACGTGAATTTGAAATTTTCCGGATGCTGGCATTAAGTAACTGTTTAAAAACTAAAATTAGCTTGAGGTGAAAAAAAGGGTTAATGAGACAATGTCATTAACCCTTTTATATTTACTTGATGAATAGCTTCTTATGACTAATCATTTAGTGAATCTAATTAGTGAATGAAACCGCTAATTGTTATATAAGCGGCGTCCTTCACGCATCACTTGAATCAGTTCTGGTGCACTAATTTTCTTTTTCAATTTGGTATCAAA
Organism: Shewanella intestini; assembly: GCF_018221465.1. Lineage (GTDB taxonomy): Bacteria > Pseudomonadota > Gammaproteobacteria > Enterobacterales > Shewanellaceae > Shewanella > Shewanella intestini. The sequence goes on from NZ_JAAIKR010000014.1 coordinate 31,400, forward strand.
GGCTAAATTATAAATTTGATAATTGCCATGGCGGTCTAGAACCGTAGCCTCAGATGCTTGATAGATAGCAAATACCCGGCTATTGCCAATATAGACCCATTGTTCGTCATTTGGTTGAAATAGGGTTCTACCACTACTGTAGTCCGTTAACGGGTTGCTGCAGTTAAACGTGTGGCTTAATAGCGTAGGAACGACACCATAGTGGCTGGTGCGATAAGTTATTTTCTTCTTCGCAAGTCCATCTTCATGAATAATCAACGGCACTTTTACATTCGCAGGAGAGAAATCTCGGCGGACAACATAGGTATCACTTGAAAATACTTGGCCATGAGTACCGGTGATCACCACCGTTGTTTGTGTCGATACTTGGCTCAATAACTGTTTGAGCTGTTGATCAATAAAATACAAAGATTGACGATATTGATTAAATAGCACTTTTTGAGCAGGCTTTAGACGAACTGGCGGTTGAACTGTTTCAATACCTAAAAAGCCTACAGGGGTATCAAAGTCTCGTGGCGCTGAAAAATTAACCAATGCAAACCAGGGCTGAGTTTGTTGCTTATGCCATTGGCTAAAGCTTTTATTAATCAGAATATCGGTTTCAGCACTGCCGTTTTGGGTAGAAAGGGCTGAAACTGAAAAACCATTCAACATGCCAGATCCTAAGAGCAGCTGTTGATTTTCACTGGAAGTGAACATATGGTTTTGGTAGTTTTTTTCTCGTAATAATGAGGTCAAAACTGGTTCTGTATGGTTAAAGTCCGCTCGGTCGATATAGCTTGATTGCAAGCCATATAATAATGAAAACAAGCTTGTTTGATATTGAGTTCCGCCGGTATAGTGGTCAGTAAAGTGGGTATTATTATTTTGGTACTGACTTAAGAAGGGCATAGTTTTTGGCGTGACCATATCAGCTCGTAGGCTGTCGATAACGACCATTAATACATTATTTGGTTGAGTATCAACGTCACACTGCAACGGTTTTATTGGATAGGCTAGTTGGCTGTTTGTATGTGAACGTGTGACACCTACAGTGTCTTCTTCATTACTGTTTATGCCATGATTGGCCATAAATGATTTAGCCGTAGCGGGATATGACACTGGATAGACATCGTCAAAACGAATAATGTCATTTACATTGGCTGCATCGGCCCAAATGTGTAATAAGTGGCTGCTAAAGAAGCAAATACCGACAAAAACAACAACTTTATTACCCCATTGTTTTTTCTGCAGTTTTTCTATTCGTTTCCATAAAAAGTTAGCCGCGGTGAGTTCTAACACTAAAATAGCAATAGGGACTGAAATATAGGAGGTACTATGCAATAGCGTGCCTAAATCTTGCCAGGCTAAATCAAATGCAAAAGGGCTTAAATGAATGCCGTAATCATCATAAATTAAGGTGTCGAACAATAATGCATATAAACCAATTGATGCGACAACCGCAGTGTATCCACGCAATATTTTAGAATAAGGCAGTAGCAAGGTTATTGGGAAAATAAATACCAAATATACGATAAATGCTAAAAAGGTAAAGTGCCCAATGGTACTGATGCTGATATAAACCCATTCAATAATAGAATCAGGCCCGCCAACACTGCGAATATATCGAACACCAATCAACATGGCCAAAAAACCATTAAAGAAGGCAAACCAATGCCCCCAATTAACTAAGCGAGAAATTTTATCTCGACTCATTTGTTTCTTGCGTTCGGCCATGCTTAAACCAGTTCCTGTTTAATCTAAATTTAAAATGTTTATTTACGTACAGATTGTTCTAGTGCTTTAGCAAATTGGCTTGCTACTACGTCACGAGATTCTGCAGGGACTTTATTTTCAAGTAAGTGAGTTACACAGTTACCCAATGCCATTAAGCTTAGATCGGTTGGAGCTTTATGTTTAGCCAATACGGCTAATAACTCAGCAATTAAAGCTTCTACTTGAGTATTGGTGTATTTAGATTGGATTGCCATAATCAGAAAAGTTCAAAAAAGAATGAATTAGTCGCATATAATAACGGATTTCAGCATTTATCGCCTTACTTTTATTGTATAAACAAACCGGTATTCAATTAAAGCCAGTGTCTGATATTATGTGCCATTCAACATGACAGTTTAATGCTAGGAATCCACTTCGTTATGACTATTACTACTGAACACGCCATTATCCATGAAATCGCCCAAGATGGTCAGGGACAAATGCGTTGCCGATTACGACCGCAACCGTTACTGAACCGTCAAGCGGTAGATACCATGCTTGATGAGCTGCATCAAAGTTATAGCAGTAAAGCGGGTAAAGGTTTTGGATTCTTTGGTACCCATACTGAAGACGGTGAAGCAAATGAGGCATTTTCTCAAGCATTAACTCAATATCGCAATGGTGACCTAGGGTTTGTTGAATTCAGCAGTAATGCCAGTCAATTATTGCAAGAAGAATTGTCAAAATACGATTTTAGTCAAGGTGGCTTTTTATTGCTGTCTTGTTATACCCATATGGCAAGTGACTATTTATTTGTGGCGTTATTAAGTGCCAAGTCTTCAATGACCGTATTGGATGATATGGAGCTAAGTCAAAATAATCACCTTGATTTAAATAATATCCAACTGGCTGCACGGATTGATTTAACTGAGTGGCAAGCAGATAAAGAGTCTCGAAAATACATTTCATTTATTCGTGGGCGTGCTGGACGTAAAGTTGCCGATTTCTTTCTTGATTTTATGGGCTGCGTTGAAGGGATAAATACTAAGGCACAAAATAAGTCTTTAATGCATGCGGTGGAAGACTTTGTTAGTAGCAGTGAATTAACCAAAGATGAACGCCAAGAATGTCGCAATCGTGTGTTTGATTATTGCACTGAGCGTGCGAATGAAGGCACTGATATTGAAGTTAAAGATTTGGCCGATGAACTTGCCGATCAAGGTGCTGAATCTTTTTATGATTTCGCAGCCAATGGCCGTTATGAACTTGATGATGAATTTCCTGCTGATAAAGCCAGTTTACGCCAGTTGAAAAAGTTCTCGGGTACTGGTGGTGGTGTCACGTTAAGTTTTGATGGTGGACATTTAGGTGAGCGGGTTATATACGACCCTGTTTCAGATACTATTTTAATTAAAGGTGTGCCAGCCAACCTTAAAGATCAGCTAGACAGAAGAATGAAAGGTGAATAATTCATCTATTTTAAATAAAAGCGCCTAATTCGGCGCTTTTTTTCTAAGTTAACTACTGTTTATGAGCATTTCATCAATAAAAATTAGTTTGTTTGATTGTTATTACATTTATCTATTTTATTTCTAATTTTTTTTAGTACACTATCGGCAAAATTTAGCAAGATTTAATGTTGGCTACATCACGCTGTTTGGGGGAGACATGATCACTGCATATGTTTATCAAAATAAAAATCTCGCTGTTCATGAATTAACCACCAATGACAGTTTACCCGATAATACTATCTGGCTCGATATGTTGAAGTCCGACGATGATGAGCGTTTGTGGTTGAGTCGCTTCTCTGCTGAAGACGTTCCAGATGAAGAGGATATTAACGAAATTGAAGCATCTGCGCGTTTTTTCCAAAGCAAAGATGGTTTGCACATTAATTCTTTATTTCCGCAGCGATTTGGTTCTGATGTAAGAGGTATTAACGTTTCGTTTAACTTGCGTACGGACTTTTTATTAACCATTCGCGAGGACGATGTCGGTTTAATACGTTTATTACGTAACTATTTGCGTTTAGGTCGATTAGATATTACGACGCCACAGGGATTGTTATTGGAGCTGTTTAATTTAAAAGTCGATTACTTATCGGATTTAATTGAAGATGTGTATTCTGTCCTTGATAGTGTCGGCGAAGAAGTGTTTAAAAATGATGAGCTAGATGATGTCTTTAAACTAATCACATTACAAGAAGACGCTAACGGTAAAATTAGGTTAAGTTTACTCGATACCCAACGTTCACTTCGCTATATGCAGCGCTATTATCGTGAACAATTATCAGAAGAAAACGTGAAAGATTTACGAGAAATGTTGTCTGACATTGAATCCTTAGTGCCTCATAGCCAGTTTATTTTCGACAAATTGAATTTCTTGTTAGATTCAGCCATTGGTTTTAGTGGTTTGCAGCAAAATCGAATTATTAAAATATTCTCAGTTGCGGCAGTGGTATTTCTACCACCAACGGTAATAGCCAGTAGCTACGGGATGAACTTTGCCAATATGCCAGAGCTTGATTGGCAATTTGGCTATCCAATGGCGATAGGCATGATGATAGCCAGTGCTGCAGGGACTTACTTTTTCTTTAAACGAAAAGGCTGGTTGTAAACAAGGTCAGTAAGTTTCTCTCAAGGTGACATAAAAAAGCCAATGCAATAGCATTGGCTTTTTTGTGCATATCTAAATGAGAGTAGGGTGATAAGTCGTCGGCGTTAGGTACTAAAGGCGTAGCTTACTTGTTCGCGCGGATTTAAGTATTTTGTGATATTTTCAGGTAACGCTGATGGTGGTAAGCTGCGAACAACATTCAGACCTTCAGTTTCTAAATCAATAATTGGCGCTTGCTCTTTAGGTACGCACGGATCATAAGCAATCACATTGGGTAATAAGATTTTGTCTAAATTGACGGTAATGACTAACGCAAATTGGCCGTTAGAGAGTTCGACCACGCAACCTGGCGGGTAAATCCCAAGTTTTTTAATGAACTTACCGACATATTCTTTGTTTAGTTTGGTTTGGTAATTTTTATAGAGCAGTCCTAAGGCGGTGCTTGGTGGTTTTGGGCGTTGCTGTGCGTTGCCATTACATAAGCCGTCGAACTCATTAACGATGGCAATTAACTGTGATAATTCATCGAGCTGATCTTCTTTTAATCCTTTCGGGTAACCACTGCCATCGAGGAATTCATGATGATTAGCGATTAAGGCTTTCGCTTGCGTAGGGAATGTATCTGCAAGCTTAAGATCGTTAATACTCATGAGTGGGTGTTGTTTGATGATATTTTTTTCAGGGGCAGTTAATGGTGTTGATTTTTTTAAAATATGGGATGGAATTTTGAATTTTCCGATATCATGAAATAACGCACCCAAACCAATATTTTGGATTTTTTCACGACTCCAACCTAATTCCTTACCCATTAGCATACATAACATAGAAACGTTAATAGAATGATGATAAATGGCGTCACCTGGTTTAGCATCAGCCATTAAATGTAACGCAAGGTCATCAGCGTTCATTAATAGGTCCGTTAAATTGTTAATCAACTCTTGTGCTTCATTGACTGCATTTAAAGGGCGATTTGCAATTTTTGATACCATAGAACGCATCATAGATAATGAGCGGTCAAATTGTTTTTCAGATTGTTTTAAACGGCGTTTTAGTTGTTGTTGTTTATTAATACGTTCCGTTTTTTCTTTTTCCATTTGGTTTTTAAGTTTATCTAAATCTTTTGCGGCAATTTTCTCATCTAAGTTGACGGTAAATTCAGGTTGGTTGTCACTTTTTTCACTGATGTGTAAAACCTCTTTTATCCCTAAGGTTTTAATGAGTTCAATTTGGGCTAAGTCTTTTATTTTAAAACTGTTAAATAGGAATGGGTGATCTTTCCAGGAAACCGGAAGACGAATAAACATACCCACTTGGAGTAACCCGACCGCTGTTTTTTCTTTTTTACTCATTTGTACTAACGAACTTGTCGCCTTATATCTCTATGCTTGCTTTACAGCAGGTTAACAATTATGGCAGCATAATTACATGTTGATGGTGAGAAATAGTGACATGGATTTCATAGAAGTTTACCCCAATGCATTAAGTGATTCATTTTGTGATCGATTAATCGATACAGTCGAATCACACCCTTATGTTTCACAAGGAAAAACCGGACATGGTGTCGATATCAATAAAAAGAATAGTCGTGATATTACTCTCGATAATCATGTCGATTTAACTGACCTTAAAAATCATATTTTACAACAAACTTTTTCTTTTGCTGTTAAATATTTCAAAAAGTATCCCTTAGCACTCATGGGCGCCGTGTCGGTGAATGTTAATGATGAGCAAGGTAATGGCTGTACGTTAACCCCGAATAACTTTTCACGACTCGGTTTACCCAGAATTGATGCCATTGTTAAGTATTTATTTCGCAGCGGCGCAATTAACATTCAGCACTATCAACAAGGCGTCGGCGGTTATCCCCATTGGCATTCGGAGCAATTTCCCCAGTTACAACACAATGAAGCACTTCATCGAGTTGCATTGTTTATGTTTTATTTAAATGATGTTGCTGAGGGGGGCGAAACGGAGTTTTATTATCAAAATAAAAAGGTTGCTCCTAAAAAAGGCACCATGGTGATCGCGCCTGCAGGATTTACTCATAGTCATCGTGGTAATACACCAATTAGTGGTGACAAATATATTGTCACGTCTTGGTTGATGTTCAATCGAGCAGAAAAGTTATATGCGCCATTAGCGTAAATTTCGTGACATGTCAGTTTCAAATAACATTGCTTCATGGTTAATCGTTATTTTTGATTGGGATATTAATAATGAATTTTGCTCCCAAAAGCTCACTTGTTTCAATTTGCATTGTACAATTATAGGTATCAATAATTTCTTGGCAAACAGCAAGTCCTATTCCTTGGCCTGGTGACTGAGTATCAGCGCGAACACCTCGTTGGACTATTTTTTGTTTAATTGCATCATCTATTCCTGGGCCATCATCTTCGATAATAATTTCATAATATTGGCTATGTTCTTGAACGCTTACAATAATTTGGCTAATACAAAGTCGGTAAGCATTTTCTAGTATGTTTCCCATCAGTTCCATCACATCATCTTTACCCAGCGGTATTAAAAGCTCATCAGGTATTAATGCAGAAAAGCGAACGGATTTATGCTGATAAATTTTGCCTAACATGGTTTCGATTTGATCGATTAATGGTGCAAGTTGGGTTTTCTCGCTAGCTAAACCTTGGCGACCTAACATGGCGCGTTTAAGTTGATATTTGACCATTTGATCCATGTCATTTATCTGTGCCATGGTATGAAGATGTTGCTGTTGTTGGGTTAATTGTTTGTCATCAATAATGGCTATTGTGGCCGCAAGGCGAGTTTTAAGGCTGTGTGCTAAGTCGTTCATGGCATTTTGATAACGAATTTGTCTGTCAGCACTTTGGCTCACCAATTGATTTAACGAATCAGTAATAGCGCCAAGTTCTATTGGGTAGTTATCATCAAGTGACGTTTTATGGCCATCTTTTATTTTTTGTAAATCAAGGCGTAACCTTCTTAGCGGCAATAAACTCCAATAAGCGGCGCTAGTTAAAAAGATATAAGCAACGCCTAACACGATCGCTAAGCGAAAGAGGGTGAGACGATTAAATCTATCGAGTTCCAATTTTAAATGACTGGCATCTTTGAGTATCACTAAATGGAATGTTTTACTTTCAATTTCAACACTTAACGCATAAGCAAAGTAACTCTGTGCTTGGCTATATTTAATGTATTTACTGCCAAAGTAATCTTGAATATCGGCATATTTTTCACAAATATCAGTTAATGAAGCGGCATTAGCGGCACTTGATAACCACAGCGTCTGAAATTGCGCATCGCAAGTGGCCATTTTATATTTGGTATCGAGGTTGTCATTATCAATCGCTTGGGTAATGGGGACGAGGTTGTTGTCACGAAATTCAGCGGCAATCACCGGTAATTCCGCTATTAGCGAATTAGTCGTGTCGTTATACATATTTTGAGCAAAAACTAATGTAAGCATCCACGCTAAGGCGCAGCCCACTAATGTAATAATAGTAAATGAGGTCACAAGGACACGTGTCAGTAGCCTCTTTTGTAGCTTGGGGATTAATCGCATGGCAGGTTAAATTTATATCCTTGCCCACGGATGGTTAAAATGGGGGTGTCGAGTCCTGATTGGGTGAGTTTTTTACGTAATCGGCTGATCATAACTTCAATGGTATTTGGGTCACCTTCTTTGTCGGCATAAACCACATCTAAAATTCTTTGTTTAGTCACCACTTCTTGATTATGACGCATCAGGTACTCTAAAATTTGGTATTCAAATGCCGTCACGGGCATCAGTTCATTGTGTAAGGTGATTTGCTTAGCAGCCAAATCTAAGGTTAACGGACCGCTACTAATTTGGGGCTTTACAAAGCCTGCACTTCTTCTAACTAAGGCATCAAGGCGAGCAATTAATTCTTCTTTTTGAAAAGGTTTTACTAAGTAGTCATCCGCTCCGGCATTAAGTCCTTCAACTTTATCTTGCCAATTTAATCTTGCGGTTAAAATTAAAATAGGGAATTTTACGCCTTGAGAACGAATCGATTTTATTAGGCTAATGCCATCTTGATCTGGTAAGCCTAAGTCAACGACAGCAACATCAATCGGGTAATTGCAGGCTTGGTAAAAACCTTCTTTTGCGGTGTCAGCCACTTGAAGTTGATTTCCTAATTCGCTGAGTTGAGTGGCGAGGTGGTGGGAAAGGATCGGATCATCTTCAATGACTAATATGCGCATACTTCACCTCAATTTATCTGTTTTATATGATAAAAATAGTATCAATAATTAGCTGAATATTACCTGAATGCTGAAAGTTGTGTTAACTCTTTAGGTGTGTTTTTAATCTAAACTTAAATCATATCAGCCTGAGAGTCAGCTTATCAATTGATAGTAGTGCCTCAAAGGCAAATGCCAAGCTGCCAAATAAGATTCAAGCTAACTTAATGATATAAAGGCACGATGCATTTACCGATATCAAACAAGGCAGAATTAAAACTGTCTCATGTTATTGAGTGCGATAATGAGTGATGCGCTAACAAAAATCACGCCAACGAGTATATCGATGTAGTTACTAATTGAGGCAAAATAGCGTTGCACTTTGGGTTGCGATAATGCAAACGCTAAAAATGTAAACCAAATAAAAGACAGGCTAAATAATAAAATGGCTGCCGCGGTTTTAGTGGCGCCATTGACCTCAACAGGGACAAAGACCGTGAATAAGGTGATGAAGAATATTAGTGCCTTTGGATTCAATACATTGGTTAAAAAACCTAACTTTAACCCACTTAACTTAGTCATTAACTGAATAGAAGTTTGTTGCACGGTGATATCGATATTGGCTGCTTTAGATTGAGCCAATTGTGTGACACCTGACTTAAATGCTTGTATGCCCATCCACGCTAAATAACTAATACCGACAAACTGCACCAACATGTAAGTAATGGCCGACTGACGGATCATCATGCTGACACCAAGTAAGGCTAATAATGTATGGCATAAGATGGCGATAGCAATTCCTAACGCGGTATAAAGTGCTACGCTACGATGTTGTTGGGTGGCAATTTTTACGATGATTGCAAAGTCAGGACCTGGGCTCATTAACGCAATGGTGTGAACAATCGCAAGGCTGAAAAGTAACGCTAAATCCATAATATTTATTAAAAAGGTTAATTTAAAAAAGTTAATCATGTCATGGATGAAAGCAATAGCAAATTTATTATTCGATTTAAAATAATAAAGGCGCTTTAAAAGCACCTTTATTTGGCTATTAATTTTTAATAATTAACTTTTTTCACCATCAGGGTGTAATACTTGATCTTCAAAGCTAGGGGCAACTTTACCCGCTTGCGAGTCTTCAAATATTTGTTGATTAAACTCACCTTCTGATTTTGCTATAACCACTGTTGCAACAGTATCTCCGGTAACGTTAACTGCGGTTCTCACCATGTCAAGTAGACGGTCCACACCAATAATCAATGCAATACCTTCAACAGGTAATCCGACTTGGTTTAATACCATTGCAAGCATGATTAACCCAACACCAGGAACACCAGCAGTACCAATTGACGCTAATGTTGCTGTCACAACAACGGTAAGGTAATCAGTAAAGCTTAATTCAATACCAAACACTTGGGCAATAAATACCGTCGCCACCCCTTGCATAATTGCGGTGCCATCCATATTAATGGTTGCGCCTAATGGTAAGGTGAAAGAAGCGATTTTGTTGTCTACTCCCATACGGTGTTCAGCCGTTTCGATGGTGACAGGCAATGTTGCATTTGAGCTTGCAGTACTAAAAGCAAACAGCTGCACGTCACGAATCTTTCTTAAAAACATAATAGGGCTTAAACCTGAGAATACTTTGAGTAAACTTGGGTAAACCACAAGAGCATGCACAATTAAGATAAAGATAACCAAGAAAAAGTACTTCAGTACTGAACCAAAGGTTTCTAGGCCAAGTGTTAAACTGAGTTTTGCCATCAATGCGAAAACACCATATGGCGCCAGTTGCATGATTAGCGTGACCACACGCATGATGACTTCATTCAAATCATTGAATAAAGCTGCAATGCGTTTACCACGCTCGCCAATGTGCGAGATTGCAAAGCCGAAAATAACCGCAAACAAAATAATTTGCAGCATATTACCTTCAGTCATTGCTTGAATTGGATTGGTTGGGACAATGTTAATAATCACTTGGGCTAATGACGGTGCTTCTTTGGCATTAAACTCCATTGCGCTTGAAGCCAATGTGGCAGAGCCTGGGTGGATCACGACGGCTGCTGAAATAGCCAACGTCAATGCAATGGCAGTGGTAAATAAATAAAAAGCAATCGTTTTGCCACCTAAACGTCCTAACTTCGACGGATCGCTTAATGAGCATGTACCGCAAACAAGTGAAATAAATACCAATGGTACAACTAGCATCTTTAAACTTGAGATGAAAATAGTGCCTATTACAGCAAATAAACCTTCAGTTATGTAATCTTTGACAAACGCACTTTCGGGGAAAACATTGCGTAGCAATAAACCGATGATGATACCTAACAACATACCAATAACGATTTTGCTGGTGAGGCCGAGTTTTTTAGATTCTGTCACAGGATCTTCCTTACTTCTTTTTATCTACATTTTTATATACATGTTTTTAGCGGATAAATCCTAGCAGGAATGTTTATGTTATGAAATGATCAATATTTTAAAGTTTGAAGGGACATGTATACAAAAAAACACTAAGGTTATATTATGGTTGCAAATCATGTATTAATTAACAATAAGTAACCAACATGGTCGTCATTTTAGACCGTAGGTTTTATTTTGTAACAGGGAGCCTGACAATGAGGTCAGCATATAATGTTTTTTTTGCGCTTTTTTGTTCACTTTTTCTCATCGCTTGTAGCGGTGGTGGTGATATAGGGGGGGGAGATGATGGAAATAACCCCACTCCTGCTGGGATTAGTGTCGAACTTGAAACAACAACAGATCAAATCGAAGCCGCAACACCCGCAATAATTACCGCCAAGGTAACAGATGAAAATGGCAGTCCTGTCAGCACATTAGTTTCTTTTAGTCTTAATAACGACCTTTACGGTACCTTCACGCCTGGCACCGGTGAAGTGACAACAAACGGTGATGGAATTGCCACTGTTACGGTTAATACGGCATCAGTGAATACCGGCGCGACCATTACTGCAACCATAACAAGTGGTGAATCAAATTCAATTAATGTCACCATGGCTGGTGATGGCGGTGAAGCAGGGGGCGGGGCACAAGTATCGTTAGTGTTAACCGACACGAATGATATGCCGATTGATTCAATCACGACATTAACTCCAGGTAAGCTCACAGCAACAGTTGCAGGTATTACTAAACCAACGATAGTGACCTTTAGTGCTGACATTGGCGATTTGCCGATTAAAACAGCCGTCACCAATGACGAAGGCAAAGCAACCGTTGATATCTATGCAGGCAGTGCTTTAGGTGCAGGAGAAGTGACCGCATCATTGCCAACTAATGAAGTTGGTAAAACGATTGTTGTCGTTGGTGCAACCAATGTTGAGATGGGCAGCGGTAGCGGAGATTCTTTTGTAAAAGGGGATGCACAGGTGAGTGCTACAGACTTATCTGCTGGTGGCACTGCAACGGTTTCTGTGACGATTCAAGATGTTGAAGGCAACCCATTTACTCAACCGGTTGATGTGAACTTTTCTTCTACTTGTGCAACAAAAACGCCTGCGCAAGCGGTTATTAGTAGCCCTGTTTCATCAAGTAATGGTGTGGCAACATCGACCTATCTTGCCCAAGGCTGTGTCGGTGAAGATCAAATTAATGTTACAGCTAATGCTGGTGGCATTAGTTTGTCAGCGGTAGGCATTATCAATATTTTAGCTGCTGATGTAGGTAGTATTGTATTTGTATCAGCTGAGCCTGAAAATATTAGTATTTTAGGTACAGGCGGCGATGAGTCATCGACGATTAAATTTAAAGTGTTAGATGAAAATGGCAATCCAGTTAGTAATCAAGATGTCTCGTTTACACTCAATACTGATGTTGGCGGCGTGGGGTTAACCCCACTTATAGCCACAACAAACAATGAAGGTATTGTGCAAACTGTCGTGACATCAGGAACAGTATCAACGTCTTTACGTGTCACTGCGGTTGTTGAAAACGGCGCTGTTCCCGCTATTACTAGTCAATCTAAGCAATTGATTGTGTCTACTGGTATTCCAGATCAAGACAGCTTTTCATTATCGGCAGAGTTACTTAATGCCGAAGGTTGGAATATAGATGGAACACCTGTTGTGATTACTGCTCGTATGGGTGATGCATTTAATAACCCCGTTCCAGATGGCACAACTATTTCATTTACAACTGAAGGCGGGCTAATTGAAGATGCATGTCAAACCGTTGCTGGCAAATGTTCTGTCACATGGACATCGCAATTACCACGACCAACGGGTGAGACAATCCTTGCGGGTGATGGCTCACAAAATCGTAATCCACAGTCTGGGTTAATTTATGATGCTAGCTTAGATGTTTATGGTAACTTTTATGGTCAAAAGTACGGTGGTCGAGCAACAATTACCGCAACAGCAATTGGTGAAGAATCATTCCCAGATTTAAATGGTAATGGTCGATTTGATGCTGATGAAATGACGGCCTTTTCAACAGGTTTGGACGTGACAGGGCAACCATTTGATTTAGATGATGCTTTTGTCGACTATAACGAAGATACCGTATTTAACCCACAACCAGATGATCAACCTGCTGGTCAAGATGGTGGTGAGTTAGAGCGATTAATTGATTTTAATGCCAACGCTGTATTTGATACAAAAGATGGATTATACAACGGGGTTTTATGTTCATCTCCAGCTCATGCTGGCTGTGCTAATGGGGTTGACCAAGCGAAGTCAATTTTCGTGCGCCGCAGTTTAGTGATGGTGATGTCGGGCAGTACAGCATTTGCTACCTCTGCAGACAAAATAATCATTGACGATAAAGACGGTAGCCATGAAGGTGGCAGCATTAATATCATTGGTAAAGGCTCAGCATCTGTTGCGTTTACCATCTCTGATTTACATAATCAACAAATGCCAGCTGGTACGGTTGTGAAATTTAGCACCAGTGCAGGGTCAATTGTCAGCAATGCAGAATATACTTGGCCAAGCAGTAACTACAATGGTGGCCGTGACTTTGTGGTGACATTAAAAGGTGAAGATGAAGCTAACTCTGGAGTATTTTTAGTTGAAGTTGAAACGCCAAATGGCACCGTAACTCAAGTTGTATCAATTAACGTTAATATTATCTAAATCGATATCGCTTAACGGTTAAAATCTTTACACTAAAAGCCAGTCATTGAAGGTGACTGGTTTTTTTATGCCTAATCGATAATCGCTGATGACAAGCAAACGACAGTTTGTAATGCACTCAAAAGGCTTGATATGAATAGTGCTGATGTAGAGTTTTCGTATTTACTCGGGCAAATCTCGCAGTGTCAACAATGTGGAAGTGCTTTGTCACATGGTGCAAGGCCGATTGTGCAAGCTCATCCTCAAGCAAGGATATTGATTGTTGGGCAAGCACCAGGACTCGCGGTTCATCAAACTGGCATCCCCTTTAATGATGCCAGTGGCGAACGCTTAAGACAGTGGTTAGCGATTGACAAAGCCAGTTTTTATAATCCTAAAAAAGTGGCCATTGTTCCTATGGGGTTTTGTTATCCGGGCAAGGGCGTTTCAGGCGATTTGCCACCAAGAAAAGAATGTGCACCATTATGGCATCAGCCATTGTTGGCTTATTTAACGCAAATACAGTTAACGATTGTTATCGGGCAGTATGCACTTAAATACCATTTACCCGAAATTCGTTTAGGCTTAACGGATGCGGTGAAAAACTGGCAACAATTTAATGAATCGATTTTGGTGTTACCGCATCCCAGCCCAAGGAATAATATTTGGTTAGCGAAAAACCCATGGTTTGACGCGCAAGTATTACCGGTATTAAAGCAAAGGGTGAAAGCGGCACTTGAAAAGTAAGCATGTGGAACATTGAACTTCGTTAAAAATAATCTCAGGGTTATACTTTAATTGACAGCATGAAACACCTAATCGCGTTAACGATTAGGTGTTATTTTATAGTATTGTCAGTAGTTAATATGACAAATTAGTTATGTGTTTTAGGGTTTATTCATAACCATTAGGGTTAGCAGATTGCCATCGCCAAGTATCTTTCATCATGGTGGTTAAGTCGCGTTTTGCTTGCCAGTGTAACGCTTTGTTAGCTTTGCTAGCATCAGCCCAAAAAGCGGGTAAATCCCCAGCTCGTCTTGGCGACACTTCAAATGGAATCGTTATGTCAGTTGCCTTTTCAAATGCACTGACAATTTCAAATACTGATGTGCCAGTACCGGTGCCAAGATTAAATGCCTCTACACCATAAAAGTCTGGATTATTATTAAGCCACTGTAACGCCGCCACATGACCTTCAGCTAAATCCATGACATGCAAGTAATCACGTAAACAACTGCCATCATGAGTTGGGTAGTCATCGCCAAAAATAGTGAGTTTTTCTCTTTTACCAACAGCAACTTGGGCAACAAAGGGCAGTAAATTATTTGGAATGCCTTTGGGATCTTCGCCTATTTGGCCACTTTCATGTGCGCCAATAGGGTTAAAGTAACGCAGCGACACACCTTTAAAACTTGGCATTGCTATCGCAAAATCATTCATTATGCGCTCTACCATTACTTTAGTTGCGCCATATGGACTTGATGGCGAACCAAGCTTATAGCTTTCAACGTAAGGGGCCTGATTCTCTTCACCGTAAACGGTGGCCGAAGAGCTGAAAATAAACTTTTCGATCTGATTTTCAGCCATTATCTCCAGTAATGATAACGATCCTGAGACATTATTTTGAAAATATTGAAGAGGAATTTGACTTGACTCGCCCACCGCTTTTAAGGCAGCAAAGTGGATAACGCTATCAATCTTGTGTTGTTTGAACGTACTTGAAAGTAACGTTTTGTCGTTCACATCACCTTGAATGAATGTGACTGTCTTGCCGGTTAATGCTTCAACCCGTTTTAATGATTGCTCACTAGCATTGCATAAGTTGTCATACACGATGACCTGATAACCTTCTGTCAGTAAACTTAAAACGGTGTGTGACCCAATATAGCCTGCGCCGCCGGTGACAAGAACATTCATTGTTAATCCCTTTATTTTACTAAATTTATCTTTAATCTCGTAATTATAAGCCTTATGGTTATCCCTGCAATCGAAACCCCGTAATGATGTTTGATTGGTATCGATTAAAGTGAATTTGTCATTTAAAAGTGAAGTGCCTATTGAACAAATTACGCTTAATTTACTGCGATTAACATTTTAGTTAATTTATACATTGATTGTATTGTTAACGCTAAGCAATGTGTCTTGATGCTAAATGAGAATAAGGCGATAACCTTGAGTGAATAATGTTATTCATGGCGATAGAAGTTGGCGTGACAGTAAACTGTGACTTGCATCATAAGTCTTCTTGCTGTTTTCAGTTTCGGTTCAGATGTCTAAGTTAATATCTTACCCGTTGTCACCAATAATGTTTTAGCCAAACAAGAGTTAGTTATTTTTGCTCTTAAGCAAATTAAATGACCCAATAAAGTATGTTTGTTGCTTTATGGCGGTTAAATCATTACCGACAATTATTTGTACATAGCACGACCATTCCCTTCCAGCGAAAACCCGAGTTTTGGGTTTTCGCTTTTTTCTTTATTAAGTTTACCTACCTACTTAGTTGGCAGCCGAACACTAACTCAATTTTATCGCACGATAAGCATCAATTATTTTACTCACATTATTACGCTTTCCTTGTTGTAATCGTTGATAATGCAATAATGTTTTAGCTAAATAACGTGTGGCCACTTCTGTTGATGTTTGCTGCCACATATTCTCACCTACTGCAGAAACGTCTATTAAATTGACCGATGATGGATTGTGTAAGTTTCCACGGTGAAGACTGATGAGTAACAGCTCATAAAAGCGGCCATTTTCTTCAATTAATGCTTCTTGATATAAGCGGCAATCAAGCTCGATTATTGTTTGGCGTAAACTAAAGCTGTTATTAACAGGGCAAAGTAAAAAATCGATACAGATTTTAGGATGTAACTGTGCTATTGCTTTAATAAAGCTGAGCATTAAATCTGCGCCGACACCAGCAATTATGACAAGTTGTTGTGCCTGAGTTTTGGTATCACATTGGCTCGTATTTCGTTCAAAGCGCGCAAGGGGAAGGGCGGCAGTATCAATACAATGCGTAGACCAATTTGCTGATGGATGAAATTGTTGCAGTTTAGCATTAACGCTTGCCATGAGGGTTGGCACAATGTCGACGAAATGGATGTGCGGCGCAACTTGATGATCGATCAAGGCTGAACCTAACAGTCCGTGGTCACAACAACAATCCCAGATGTGTTGGTAACCACGTGGGGTCATGGAGAGAATTTTTTGAAGGCGTTTACTGAGTTTCAAGTGGATATCCGAGCCAATAGAGATTCTTGGCTCGCATTGTAATTGCAGCTTATCTCAGAACACAGCATGGTGAGTGAAATATGGGCGTTTAGTGCTAAATAATACTAGGCGTTGATACCACTATGGTTGTTAGCCATTATGCTCTTTATATAAGTCGGGTAAAAAAACGGGCTAAATGATGCATTTCTTCTAAACAATGACTGAAAAAATCTGTCGCCATGTGATTTTTTAATCATTGTGCGCATCCTTTAGTATGTAATAAAGGCATAAAATTTTTCCGAAAACGGGCCGTTTAAGGTTGGCATTGCCCATCCCAAATGCACGTTTCATTGCACCACCTTGCACTGCAGGCTCAATTAAATGCGTTAATCATCGCAGGGATTACATCAGCCATTGGCGTGATGCGTGTGATTAGCTCTTTGCCTGAGTATTACAAATCATCTGTTATTCAAACGGCGAGCATTTTTCAAAGATTTGTCTAGGTTGGCTATAAATGGAAACGCTTATTGCGCAAATATGACCAAAAACAAGACGTATATTGATGCGTGCAATGGCGGCATATCGAGTCGGTATGTTGATAATTCGCTTAGCAACATACCCATGGTTCAAATTTAACTAATGATATATGTGAACATCATAGTTCAACTCTTAACGGCTTACTTCATCGTGAGTTAGTTCATATAATACGCTAAATAGGTAAAGTGATGTCACATACACCTACATGCTGGTACAGGGCTAAGAACAGCGCAAACAGTTATGCTGACAAGGCAAAAATATCCTGCTTAAGGTAACAATTGCAGCCACGAGTCAAGTCACTCAATGGCCTCATGTTCAGCAGTGTAACGGTGTAATATTTGCTAAGGTTATTTACCCCAAGGGTTCGTTGGATCCTGTGATGCTTTTTTGCGGTTTTTATTCGCAATTCTGTTTTGAGCATAACTGTCTTGCGCGCGTGGCTTATCTTTACCGTATTGCGGTTTAGATCGATTGTTCTTTTTCATATCTTGATAATCTGCAGCGGCTTTTTCACGCATTTGGGCCACTAACTCAACCGTTAATGGCTCAGGTTTTCTTGGGAGGATCCCTTCAGCAAAACCGCGTTCACGCGGTTTTAATTCAAATTGCGTTGCGCTGCCCTTTGGCATACGTTTAAAGCGATACAAGTAAAAGCTTTCAACACGTTCACGTGCCCATTCCGTTTTTTTCAAAAACTTCAAACATGCAGGCATGCTTGGGTTGAGGTTAAAGCATTCTAGACGCAGCGCAGCATATAATACTTTCCAGTCATAAAATTCGACCAGTTCAGTGACCATTTTTTCGAGCCCTAAACCGTGTAAAGGGTTATTTTGTTGCTGTTCTATCATGCTAAGTACCAACTAAGTATTCAAATAAAGGCCGCAACCATTTTCTATGACTAGCCAATAGAGAGTCAGAAAAGCTTGCAGATGCTATGACGCAATAATAACAATAAATTGCCACAGACACCCTTAATTAAATCTCACTACGGTGTTATTTGTGCAGTGCTTGATTCATATCTGCTCACTGGCAAGGTAAAACTGATTGTAACTGTTATTTAAATTGCCCTTTACCTGGCAGTTGAGTTTGTATTTGGTATAGCCCTTTCGCGGTTGTGATCAGTAAGGTTTTGCCATCTTGGCCACCAAAAGCAACATTGGTGACATTCACTTTCAGATCTAGTGTATCGAGACGCTCAGATTGGGGATTAAAAATGTGGATTTTACCGCTTGAGTGACTGGTCGCATATAAGTTACCCGCACAATCTATTGCCATGCCATCAGGGGAGTTTATTGTCATCGTTGAAATGGCCTGACCAACTTGACCTTGTTTGTTAACTGAAAATAAGTGGATGGTATTACTGGCATCGCCCACATACAGCACGCTTTCATCAACTGATAATGCAATGCCATTAGGTTTAATTAACGTGTGGCTGACAAGGGACAAATCACCATCGGCAGTTAATCTGTACACGCCAGTAAATGGAAGTTGTGCCTTGCGGTTACCTAACTGCCAATCTGGATCGGTAAAATAGATACTGCCGTTGCTATGCATAATTAAGTCATTGGGAGAATTAAATTTCGCATTTTTATAATGTGACACTAGCTGTTGCGGTGAATGTTGTGCATCATTCAAACTGATTTTCGTTAACCCACGTGAATAGTGGTTCATGGTAAACAAGTTACCCTTATGGGCTAATAAACCATTACTGCCACTGTTGGCGACAAACAATTTCGGACTTTCGTGCGGTGTATAACGGTAAATATTGGCTTCTGGCCCGTGCGCTTGAGGTCCGTTTATATTCATTTCTGAGAAAAAGAAACTCTGCTCGGTTGATGACCATGTCGGGCCTTCAAGAAACATAAATTCATCGCTAATAAGGTGTAAACTTTGCTTATTAAACGTGGGGGAGTGGCTGGTATCGCAAACTGGTACGGCAATGATTTTATTGTTAGCAAAACTGACAGGGGCAAGCATAAGGTTAAGCACCAAAGCCGTTACAAGAGAAACGTTGTTAATGCGATAACCATGATACCAATACTCAATGGTGATATTCATGCTGCTCCTAAGTATTAAGTGCCAATCAAAGCTAGTGATATCGAATATCAACTGCCGACAACTAAACACGCTTTATTGCGTGTTTAGTTTAGCTAATGCAATGATCTTTTATATTGTCACTTATTGTTAACAGCTTTAATATTTATAGCAAGTGAGTTATATAGGATTTCACCGCAACTGGTGTAAGCGGCTAATTAAGGGCATTTGAGTATGCAGTTAAATTTCCAGTTAGGAAAATTTTACATGCTTTCATCACGTAAACTAAACGAGCTACACGTCGAAGTTGATAGTTGACGTTGTGTATTTAGAGTGCTGAATTAAGAGAATTGAGCAGTATTGGATACTTTGATGGTTAAGATGCTGACAGCTCGAAACAGTGAATGGTATTGCGGTAATAAAAAAGCCAAATCTAATTGATTTGGCTTTTTAGACTAAACGGCTTCGTAGTTATCATCGATACAAAAAGTGAGTAACGATAAGCTTAAACGTAACGGTTAACGATATTTTCTAGCATTTCTTGACGACCAGATACAGAAACAGGGTTAGTATCTTCAGCAAGTACCATTTGTGACAAGCTTTCTAAACTGTGTTTGCCATCAAAGATATCTTTACCTAAGCCTTGTTTCCAACCAGCATAACGTGCGTCAACAAAATCAGCTAATGGGGCATCTTCAATCAGTTTTGCCGCATTCAATAAGGATTTTGCCATGGTGTCCATACCGCCAATATGGCCATGGAAAATATCATCACGTTCACAAGATTGGCGACGCATTTTGGTGTCAAAATTCAAACCACCAGTTTTAAATCCACCTGATTTTAGAATTTCGTACATCACTAAAGTGCATTCTGCCACATCGTTTGGATACTGATCGGTATCCCAACCGTTTTGCATATCACCACGGTTAGCATCAATACTGCCCATAATGCCTTCTGCACACGCGACAGCAATTTCATGATGGAAGCTATGGCCTGCTAATGTTGCATGGTTGCCTTCAATATTGACTTTTACTTCGTCTTGTAAGCCGTGCTTATGTAAAAAACCGGCAACGGTTGCAGTATCATAGTCGTATTGATGTTTAGTTGGCTCTTGTGGTTTTGGCTCAATTAATAATGTGCCTTTAAAGCCAATTTTATGTTTATGCTCAACAACCATTTTTAAGAAACGGGCATATTGCTCACTTTCTTGACGAAGGTCAGTATTAAGTAATGAGTCATAACCTTCACGGCCACCCCAAAGTACATAGTTTTGACCGCCTAAACGGTGAGTCACTTCCATTGCGTGTTTAACTTGTGCAGCGCCATAAGCAAAGACTTCCGGGTTAGGGTTAGTTGCGCCGCCTGCTGAGAAACGTTTATTTGAAAATAGGTTCGCAGTGCCCCAAAGTAGCTGCACACCGGTACGCGCCATTTCAGCTTCTAAGATATCAGCCATGTGGTTAACATTGGCGTGACTCTCTTTTAATGTTGCGCCTTCTGGCGCAATATCGGTGTCGTGAAAACAAAAATATGGCACGCCCAATTTTTCAAAAAACTCAAATGCGGCTTTGGCTTTTTGCTCAGCCAATGCCAGCTGATCACCAACAGGTTGAATCCACGGTCTATCAAAAGTGCCTTCGCCAAAAATATCAAAGCCAGTCGAGCAGAAGTTGTGCCAGTAACAGGCCGCAAAACGTAAATGCTCTTTCATTGTTTTACCTAAAACAATGCGGTTTTCATCATAGTAACGAAAAGCAAAAGGATTGGTAGACTCAGCGCCTTCGAATTTGATTTTTTGTACATTTGGGAAAAACTGTTCGCTCATGGGAGACTCCATTTGAAGCTAACTGATAACATTTAACATGGTGCAGTGATTAAAACTGCGATTTAAGCGCCTGATATAAGGCTGTAAATTTTTTATATTGCTGTTGGTAATAGCGATGCATTTGAGTGTCAACTTCAATGCTGAATTTGTGAGTACCCGCAATGCAAACCGCGTTAGGGTGGAGTTTGTTCACGCCAATACGTGCCAGCCTTGCCGCGCCATAAGCTGGGCCAACTTCACCGCCTTCACAGTAATCTAGTGGGCGATTTAACACGCTAGCTAAAATTTTGCCCCAAAGAGGGCTTTTAGCACCACCGCCTATCACCGACACTTGGTCAATCACTGTGCCGGCATCGAGCAAGGCTTGTTGACCGTCAGCAAAGGCAAAAGCCACACCTTCTAATACTGCGCGGCCAAGCGTAGCGGCATCGGTATTATGGTCTAGGCCAAAAAAGACCCCTTTGGCGTCTGGGTTATTATGGGGGGTGCGTTCGCCTGTCAGATACGGCAAAAATAGCACTTCACAAGGTTGACTAAAATCGAGCTTCTCAACAGCGGCAATCAAGTTCGCTTCGGTGTCAAAGCCGACCAATTTGGTCACCCAAGACAAACAGCTTGCCGCACTTAATACCACCGACATTTGGTGCCAAGTGTCATTAATGCAATGGCAAAAAGTGTGCACTGCGTTATCAGGGTTAGGTAAGTAACTTTCATTGGCAACAAAATACACCCCGGATGTCCCTAAAGACAAAAAGGCTTGTCGAGGATTAATGACGCCAATACCAGCAGCGCCTGCGGCGTTATCTCCGCCACCGGCTACAACGGGAACACTTTGCATTCCCCAGCGCTGGGCAATATTAGGCAAAAGTTGCCCTGTAATATCTGTGCCCTCATATAATGCAGGCATGTGTGATTCGGTTAATGACGTTGCTGCTAACATTGCACTTGACCAACAGCGATTTTTTACATCTAACCATAATGTGCCGGCAGAATCCGACATGTCAGAAGCACAGTCACCAGTCATCAATAAGCGTAAATAATCTTTCGGTAATAAGACTTTGGCTACTCGGTTGAAATTATCGGGTTCGTGTTCTTTTACCCATAGTAATTTAGGTGCGGTAAATCCAGGCATCGCAATGTTGCCGGTAATATTACGGCTATTTGGTTCGTTTTGTTCAAGCGTTTTGCATTGCGGCGCACTGCGACCGTCATTCCATAATATGGCCGGACGAATAACCTTGTTTTGGCTATCTAACAAGGTTGCACCGTGCATTTGACCAGATAAACCAATCCCTTGGACTTGAGCTAATAACTCAGGATGTTGGGATTTTATATCGTCAATGGCGTCACAAGTGGCTTGCCACCAATCTTGTGGATTTTGCTCAGACCATAAAGGGAAGGGGCGAGATACGCTCAACGCTGAGCTTGCTTGGGCCAGCAAGGTATCTTGATTGTCTAAAATGATCACTTTGACACCTGATGTGCCTAAATCGATTCCAAGAAACATAAAGTAAGTCCACCTGCCATATAACCATTCATTGAAATTGAACTACCGATTAAGGTAGGAATTGTTATTTTGTTAGCGCTAACATTTTGGGTGGAGATTAGCATTTAGATTGTTTTGTTACAAGGATAGAAGTCGATCAAATTACGTTTTTAATAACAATGGCAATACGACTAAAAAGAGGTCAATAAAGCTGTACTATGTAAGTGTTGACATTATTTTCAAGTGTAACAATGTACTACAAGCATATTGATCCCCGTTGCATATTAGTTACAATATTCATCATAGGTTAGCGTTAACAAAAATGTGTTTGATTTTGCGAACGCGCAGACGAATAATTTTGTGATCATGATAGGAAAATAATGGTAGATCCAAAAAGGGCACGTTTAAAAGATGTCGCTCAACGCGCTGGCGTATCGATGATGACCGTCTCAAGAGTACTGAATCAAGACGACAAGGTGAGTGCTAAAACCCGGGAAAAGGTGTTGTCTATTGCCAACAGTATGGGATATCGCCCCAATGTGTCAGCACGCAGATTAGCCAGTAATAAGTCGTTTTTTATTGGTTTACTGTATGACAACCCCTCGCAAGCTTATATCAGCCAGTTCTTATTGAGCGCATTACATAGTTGTCGCAGCAAAGGGTATCACTTGATTGTTGAGAAGGCAGATGATGACATTGAAAATACCTTGATATCCATCAAGCAGCTAATTGATGAAACCCAAATGGATGGGATGATTTTATTACCACCAGTTTGCGATGATAAAGCGATTTTATCGTACTTAAAGCAAGTGAACATGCCTTTTGTCAGAATTGCCCCAGACAGTGATTTAACCTTATCGCCTTATATTTGTATGGATGATTACCAAGCCGCCTTTGATGTTACTGAGCAGCTTATTCAAGCAGGGCATAGCAGAATTGCCCATATTATTGGTGATTTAAAGCAAGGTGTGAGTCGGCTTCGATACCAAGGGTTTCTCGATGCGCTGCGTTCTAATCAAATCACCGTTGCGCCTGAATATATTATAAATGGCAGTTTTACTTATCAATCAGGCATGCAAGCAAGCGCTGCATTACTTGACTTACCTCTGCGGCCAACGGCTATTTTTGCCGCTAATGACGAGATGGCCGCAGCAGCTATTTCTGTAGCGCAAAGCCGGGGGCTAAATGTGCCAAACGATGTCGCCGTTGTGGGCTTTGATGATACGCAACTGGCCACAATTGTATGGCCACATATCACCACAGTGAAGCAGCCCATTGATGACATGGCACATGTGGCGATATCGGTGTTAACTGCTGATGAGCCCTATGATGGCACTCACAGTCAGGCCAGGCATGTTTTAGATTTTGAAATCGTCCATCGTGGCTCTTCATTGACGAAATGAACTTAAATGCAATGTTGCCAGCTATATGGCCGCTTGCTGGCAATAAAGGTCTTCTAAAAATAAAGAGTTAATAATCAAGCAATCACATTATTTAAGTAATAAGTCGAAACTCTTTCCATTAAATTACATTCAACCCCATGTTTCCACTTTCTATTTAAAATATATAGCGTGATTAATTATTGTTTTAGGTTTCAATGAATCACTTTTAACTTAATTACTGGCTAGCGTTTAAATTAACCGCTAATCAGTAACATTTTTGGTTGTTAATTGATCGCGGCATGGTGTAGGAAGTGGCGATAATTAAAATCTGAAATAAAGCATTATTCGCGAATAAATGCCCCTATAGAGAATTTAACTCAGCAAATTAAATGAATATTTATTCAATCTACTCACTTTAAAAACTCGTCATGCCTGACATTTTGAGTTTTTACATGCATGTCTTATTGAATGGTTAAACGGTCACAAATGGTTACAGTTTGATTTTATTTGGTTTATTTGTTTTATTTTCGTCGAGATATGTTGGTTTTATTCTGATTATTCTTGTTAGAGTACAATGTATTTCCCTGTGGAATAAAAATGATTCCTATTTATAAAAATATATTTTTAGTCATAGTTTTTTGTATCATACTGTTTATTAAAGATTTATGTGTTTTTTTTATTATATTAAACCCTGCTTTAATAGTTTGTTTATTGAGCATGGCTTAATAAATAAAATCCCCGCTATCAATTGTGATCTATATCTCAATTTTCGAAATTTAAAATGTATCAAATGTTACAATTGATTGTGCTGTAATTGAATTTAAATATTCTCCATTAGCGAATTAACTTATTGTAAGTTGATTATTTTGCGCTGAGTAATAAATATAAATCAATTATTTTAACTTATACGAAAATCTCATTAACAAAAAAGACGTTTAATGTTAAATATTTTGGGTTTGACGAATTAGCCTCGGTTATACAGTATCAATGCAGACGTCCAAATGTATATTTACTTAAAAGACGCGATGAAAATATTTTGAAGCTAGGGAGCTTAATCGAAATGAACCGTAAGACATTATTGGCCACAAGCATTAAAAGCGCATTGATCGCTTCTATTGCGGCAACCACCACTTTATCTATTAATGCCAATGCTGATGAATCTGCAAATAATGTAGAACGGATTGCCGTTACTGGCTCACGTATCCAACGTCAAGATATGGAAACAGCATCACCTGTTACCGTTTTAGATGCTGCAGCCATTAGCGAAGAAGGCTTTACTTCTGTTGATCAGCTTTTGCAAGCACAAACCTCTATGGCAGGTAATGCTATTGGTTCTGCATCAAATAATGGCGCACAAGGTGTCGCTCAAGTTGATCTACGTGGTATGGGCGCACAACGTACATTAGTGTTACTTAATGGTCGGCGAATGGTTAACTCAGGGGCAGGTGCCGATAGCGCAGTTGACTTAAATTCAATCCCTGTGGCAATGATTGCGCGCGTAGAAATTCTAAAAGATGGGGCTTCTGCTGTTTATGGTTCTGATGCAATTGCTGGTGTAGTTAACATCATCACCAAAAAAGATTTCGATGGTCTGCAACTTGATGTGAAAGGCGGTGCCAGTGATAAAGGTGATGGCGAAAATGGTGAGATTAGTGGTTTATATGGTGTAGACACTGATTCAGGTAACTACACATTTGGTCTAGCATATTCACGTCGTGATGAAGTGATTCAATCTGACCGTGATTGGACGGAGCCTGGACAAAGCTCATTTATTCCTTCAGGTAGCTTTGGTGGTAAAGTGCAAGATGCCTCTGGCCATTGGGTCGATCGCAACACAAGCTACGATTACACGACAACCAGTTATTATCAAACGCCGAGTAAACGCTACAGTGCGTTTGCCAATATGACACAAGATATAGGTGAAGACATGACCTTAACGGGTGATATGATCTACACCAAGCGTAAATCCGGTCAACAACTTGCGCCTGAACCAGTCGATCTCATGCTAAATGTCTGTGACCCTAAAAATACCCCATCAGCAGGTTGCATGGATTTAACACCAGCAATGGTCGCTGGTGGTATTCAAGCTGATGATACCGGCCGTGTTAATTATCGTCGTCGTATGAGTGATGTTGGTCCGCGCGGTTATTCACAAGACACCGATACGTTACGTCTCTCGACAGCGCTTGCAGGTTCAATCGATGTTAATAACGGCATGGATTGGGATATCTCATATACTTATGGCTATAACAAAGCACACACGAATGTGGCTAATTCAATCAATGCAACTAAGTTAAGTGCTTCAGTTTATGCCAATACTGATCAGTGGATGAGTGGTCAATCCCTTGATGCTGCCACTTTACAAGATGTAAGTTATTACGAACAAGCTGAAGGCGGTAATGAACAGCATACGGTATCAGCGAGTTTAACAGGTGATTTATTTGACGTTAGTGCCGGTTCTGTTGGATTCTCAATTGGCGCGGAATATCGCCACGATAGTGGCTACCAAACACCTGATCAAGTCGTTATTAATGGCGATAGCTCGTCTGCACAGCAAGCGCCTACAAAAGGCAGCTACAGCGTAGTCTCTGTGTTTGAAGAAGTGAGCGTGCCATTTACTGAAAAACTAAACGGTGACTTTGCTCTACGTTATGATGATTATTCAACATTCGGTCATGCTGCAACGTGGAAAATTGGATTAACGTATGAAGCGACTGATGATTTAATGCTTCGCACCGTCGCGGCAACGGGGTTCCGTGCTCCTAGTGTAAGTGAACTATATGGCGGTAATACAGGTTCTTATGAATACTTATCAGACCCTGCAGGCGTTGCCAAAGATCCACAGATTCTTGATAACTGGACTTCAGATGAACATCTTCAACCTGAAAAATCTGAGTCATACACGGCTGGTTTAGTTTATTCACCAAGCTTTGTTGACGGTTTATCCTTAACGCTTGATTACTGGCGCTTTAAAGTCGAAGATTCTATTTCAAGAATCGACACCCAAGACTATATGAATCGTTGTTATGCAGGTGATACTGGTGCATGTGACACGATTAACATCACTGCTGATAATGCACAAAAGGGGGATTGGACTGGTTTGACTAACCAATTAACCAATGTTGGTGCTGAAGACACGTCAGGCTTAGATTTCAACCTAAACTATCACTTTGAAGCGTTTAATTTAGATTGGAAAGTGAATAACGATACCACTTACTTAATTGAGCACGAAACTGATAATACTGATTATGCTGGTACTATTGATGGCAACTTTGGTGCGTACGCTCGCGTTCGTAACAACTTTAAAGTCCAAGCTGGCGCAGGCGATTGGACTGTTGCTTATACAAACCGTTTAATTGGTGCGATGAACGAACCCGCTGCAGTTGATTATGTTGGCTATAACAATTCAACAAGCGCAGCGTTATACCATAACGTAGTTGGAACATACGATTTAACTGACGCAATGACGTTGACTTTAGGTGTTAAAAACTTCACGGATAAAACACCTGAACGCGTAGTCAGTGGCTCTGATGGTGGTACATCACCAGATATCTTTGACCCAGTGGGTCGTCAATACTATGCCGGTTTCTCAATGAAACTGTAAGTTGATTTAAGCCCTATAAAAAGCCAGCATTTGCTGGCTTTTTTGTCGGTATAACTTTTGGGTAAAATGTAAATAAGCGCCTAAATTAACCCAGCGCATCCATTGCCGCACTTTGTTGAATCAATTCAATCTTATAACCATCAGGGTCTTCAACAAACGCAATTTCTGAGGTGCCACCAGCAACAGGACCGGGTTCACGCACAACCTTACCACCCGCGTTGGCAATTGCTTTACAGCTCATATAAATGTCATCGACACCAATGGCAATATGACCAAATGCATTGCCATGTTCATAACTTTCAGTACCCCAGTTATAGGTTAATTCAATGACAGCTTGCCCTGTTGATTCTTCACCAAAACCAACAAATGCCAAGGTGTATTGATAATCAGGGTTTTCAGATTTGCGTAATAACGTCATACCAAGTACGTCAGTATAAAAAGCAATGCTTTTTTCAAGATTTCCAACGCGGATCATAGTGTGCAGTAGTTGTGACATAGTAGGCTTCTTTATTAGTTAATTAATGCTGTTGGTTTTAAAGGAGTAGGTTGGCTGTTGTTTATAATAAAAACCATGTTTAAGTTCACATTTATTCCCACTAAAGATAGGAATATAGGTTCGAATGGTTATTATTTAACAATATTAAATGGAGACAATAAAAATGACAACCGAACTAAAAATGGCTCTAGGCATTACTGTCGCAATTGCACTGTTTTTTAGCATATTCTTTGTATCAATGTTTTAAATCTAACAACTGAATCTTTTAGGATTCAAAATTATAAAAAGCCGCCATTGCGGCTTTTTTTATGGCATAAATTTGGCCAAGGAAAATGCATCTGCAAGGGATGCTTTATCTTTAAACTCACATCGTGCCTCAATCAACTCCCTACCACTGTGTGATTTCCTTGCTAAGCAGGTATAACGGCCGTGGAGAATAAATCAGTGATGTGCATCTACGTTATACTCAGTCAGCGCAACACCTTCAGTCATTTGCATTATCGCTATCTACTGTCCTAGCAAAAAAACAAAATGTATGTTGTTTGTGAAAATAATGTAAAAAAATTGCATTTAAAGCTTCGGTATTTCTATTTGAAGTTGTTATGATGGATTAAGTTCGATTTTTAGCTCTAAAATAGACCTAGTAGGCGACAATATGACTCAAGATTCACGGAAGAAGCTCTCTGTGGTTACCCGCGCATTTATTGAAAACAGCACCTTTATCAAACATTTTCTTAGACGATTTTTACACTCTCAACAAGATATTGAAGATGTTGCACAGCAAGCCTACCTTAAGGCTTACTGTGCAGAACAAGTAAAAGCTATCGAGCATCCTAAATCTTATCTTTTTACCATCGCCAAAAATATCGCAGTTAATGAGCTAACCAAGAAATCAAATAAAATCACTGAATACCTTGAAGAATGCGATGACTCCGTCTCCATGGCGTCAAGCACAACTGTGGAGAGCGAAGTTGAAGCTGAGCAATCGTTAGGGATTTATTGTGATGCAGTCGCTGCACTTCCGCAAACATGCCGTAGAGTATTTTTACTTCGTAGAGTACATGGTTTAAAACAACGTGAAATAGCTGAGGTGTTGGGTGTATCGCTGCGAAACGTAGAAATGCATTTGCAAAAAGGGACGTTAAAATGTCGGGAGTTTGTTAGAAATAAGCAAAAAATTGAGGGACTAACCAATGATGATTGGCAAAATACCCAACGCTCTCAAAAAGGGAGGAAAATATGAAAAACATTTTAGCGTTTCCATCAAAGCATCCCTTTAACAAAGAAGTCATTGAACAAGAGGCTGTCGAATGGTTAGTAAAACTTGATTCCGATATCGAGCCTACTGACGATGAATTACAGGCACTCAAGCAGTGGATGAGTCGAAGCCCTGCACATGCCCAAGAAATTAAAAGCCTCAATGTGTTTACCAATAACTTGCTTATTTTAACAGAGCTTAACATTCCACTTGTTAAACCAGAGCCCAAAGCACCTGTGATAAAACGCACCCTATTATCAGGTCGCTCATGGGGGGTAGCAGCAAGTATGATGGGCTTCATGTTGATGTTGCAGCAATTGCTGCTTCCGATAGCGTTCTTTGGTGAAGACATCGAAAGTTCGAACGGTTACTACGCTTCAGCGATAGGTAAACATACTTCTATTCCTTTACAAGATGGCTCAACGGTTGTGTTAAATACCAATAGTCGAATAAAAGTGGATTACACCGAGGGATTTCGCAATATCCATCTCATTCAAGGTGAAGCACACTTTGAGGTGGCTAAAAATAAACAGCGGCCTTTTAGGGTTTTCGCTGGTAAAGGACGAGTAGAGGCATTAGGCACTGCATTTACAGTTTACCTGCGTAAAGAAGACGTAGAAGTATTAGTTACAGAAGGAAAAGTTGAATTAGCTGAACTTAATACAACCGCACAAGTGGCCCAGTCAATAGACGATACCCGTTCACTTGATGCTCAAAACCAGCAAGACCCTGCACTTTATCTAGCGATTCCAGTCAAGCAATTTGGCATTTTAGAAGCGGGTGAAGGTGCGACTATGTTTGTTTCTCACCGTAGCGATGTCAAGGCATCTAGAGTTAAAGTTGAAGCCATGGACGATAAAGAACGACAACGTCGAGACAGCTGGCGACAAGGTTTTGTTGTTTTCACAGGAGATACACTTGATGAAGTTGTTGCGGAAATTAGTCGCTACAGCCCTGTTGAAATTGAAATTATCGACCCAGAATTGAAAAAAATTAGAATAGGCGGCCAGTTTAAAATTGGCGATTTGGAAAGTTTGTTCGATACACTTGAATTTAACTTCGGCCTAAATATTACAAGATTAAAAAACAGACGAATAGAAATTAGTGCCAAGAAATAAAAGTAGTGTTAACGGTAGTGTTAACGGTAGTGTTAATTAATGCAGGTAAAAATGTCGACGTTTAAATTTTGAAGCCTTAGATTCATTTGGTCTTAAGTCTTTTGAATGTAGTTTAGCTATTTCAATAAAAAAAATTAAATCTTTGCTTCGGTATTTAGTCTCTCATTTGTCCCAATAGTGACGAGATCGCAATCAAGCATAATTTATAATAAATGGTAGCGGGTATTTCGTATGCAAAGTAGAAGTAAGGGATGGCATAAAAAACTGGGCGTTTGGGCACTGTTTATTTGGACACTGTGCGTACCGATGTATGTTCAAAGCCAAACAAACGTAAGTAATAATATAAACGTTCAGCTGTATTTTGTGAATATCCCTCAAGCTAATGCTGCTCAAGCACTCAATTTGTTAGCTAAGCAAACAGAAGCATTACTTATCTTTCCATACGATATTGCTGAATCCAGAACGGCCAAAGCCGTTAGTGGTAACTATTCCATCAAGGAAGCGCTAGATCTTTTATTAAATGATTCTGGACTAATTGCGGAGATCTCTGATAGGGGCGTTATTCGGGTTAGTATCGAGAATAACGTTGAAATATCTAATAAAAAGAGAAACAACGTGAAAACACAAAAGACGATATTAGCTACTTTATTCGCTGCATTATTTACAACTACCTCAACCGTCAATGCTGAAGAAAGTGACGCAAAAGAAGAAACGGTTGAAAAAATTGAAGTAACCGGCTCCCGATTAACAAGAAGCACATTTGATGCACCAAGCCCAACGACGACTGTTGATGCTGAAACAATTCAAATGACTGGAGCACTCAATATTAACGACCTTTTATCTTCAATGCCTCAGTTTTCACAAGGCTTTGACTCGACAACAGGTAACTACTCATTTGGTAATTCAGGTCTTAATGCCCCTAACCTTCGCGATTTAGGTGTAACAAGAACATTAAACTTAGTTAATGGTAAACGCCCAACACCAATGACCACTGACGATAACATTATGATCACCGATATCGGTGTCATTCCATCTGAGCTTATTGAACGTGTAGAAATAATGACCGGTGGCGGCTCTGCCGTTTACGGCTCAGATGCTATTGCAGGTGTTGTTAATTTTATTTTGAAAAAAGACTACGAAGGGACATCATTTCGCACACAAGCCGGCACGACCGAAGCAGGAGGTGGTGAGACGCAATCTTTTACATTGACGCACGGTTTTAATTTTGATGATAAACGCGGTAACATCAGCGGTTCAGTTGATTTTTTCAACCAAGAAGCACTGCCTTATTCAGAACGACCTGGTGCAGCGAACCATACACGTTACATTAAAAACCCTGAAGACACGGGGCCCGATGATGGCATTTTCGACAATATTATTGGCCATGATTTAGGCTATGCCTATTGGAGTTCAGATAACAGAACATTACCGATACTTGATTATAATACAGGCAATTATTATCAAGTAGATGAGCAGGGCAATACGGTATTAAGTACACCCGCTGATCAAGTCGACGCAGGGTGGATCACTAAAGATGGCAGCGGCTATGATCCGCATAGCTACAATTTAGCGGTAAGCCCATATAAAAGAATGAATGCATACGCTCAATTAAACTATGAATTTGACGATATCAGCTTGTCGGCTGATGTTATGTTTTCAAAGTCTGAATCTGAAGATAAAGTCGATCCAGCATATTCAAGTGCTTGGACTCAACTTAGTTACTTAGAGTGGTATGGCATTGATGTACCACAATCCGTTTCTGATCAATTTGGCGCAAATGACTGGCTTTTCATTCAACCTACATTTTACACCGCTGGTGCTCGCGGTCACTCTACTGACAGAACGTTTTTTGCCACCAGCTTAACGCTTGAAGGTTCCATTAATCACAATTGGAGCTGGGATGTTTACGTATCAACGGGTTTGACTAAAAGTGATTTAGAAGTCACCAATTACGTTAGAACTGACCGCTACGATGCAAACTCATTTAGTGCAATAGGCGAATGTCAAGATACTGGTACTTGTCCAGCGTACAATCCTTTTGGACCGGCCTCACAAGATTTTCTAGATTATATTTTGTCGGACAGTTCAGCAGAAACTAATGTTAAAAATCACAGTTTTGCAGCCAATATTTCAGGTGAACTTTTTGAACTTCCTGCCGGTTATGTTCAAGTCACAGCCGGTGTTGATTTTCGCTATGAAAGTTTAGATTATCAACCTGCAGCACTATGGAACAGTGGTAATTTAGACGGGACGCTTAAGTCACCGGTTGATGATAAAAGCCGTAATATTCAAGAAATTTATGGTGAAATTTTAGTCCCTCTTGTCAGTGACGTCGCTTTCGTTAAAAACTTGGAAATTGAAGGTGCTGTGCGCTCTGCATCATATTCTACTGAATCTTCAAGTTTTATTAGTTCAAAGCTAGGTCTAAACTGGGCAATTAATGACAGTGTTCGCTTTCGTTCAACTTATTCAAAAGCAACAAGAGCACCACAGCTAGGAGAATTATTTAATGGTGAAACCATTGGCTTTGAAAATTTAATAGACCCTTGTGATATTGAACAAATTACAGGTGGTCCTGCCGATGGCCGTCGTGAAATCAATTGCAGAGCACTTGGCATTGAAGACGGTTGGCAATCAAACCTTGTAGGCGCAACGGGCCAAGTTAGAAGTGGGGGCAACCCAGACTTGAAAGAGGAAGAAGCAACGACCTTTTCTGCAGGCTTTGTATTTCAACCAACCTTTATTGAAAACTTAAGGGTGTCTGTTGACTATTACGACATAGACTTAACCGACATGATCGTTAACTTTGGCGCATCAACGATGTTAAGCAACTGCGTCGACTCAGAAACAATTGATAATGATTTTTGTGGATTAGTTTCCCGTGAAGCCGATGGTCACGTAAATTATGTTTATGATACTGCCATCAATGCAGATAGAGCGGTGCGTAAAGGCTATGATGTAGAAGTATCGTATTTATACGAGATGGGCTCTGCCGGTTCTTTAAATGTAAACCTGATGGGAACACGACAATTAGAGAAGTCTTATTCACAATATAATTACCTCACCGAAGAGTTAGAAGAGTATGACTACTTAGGTTTGTTCGCTTCACCGGAAATAAAAGCCGATCTTTTACTTACTTACCGTTTGAATGATTTAAGTGCCCGATGGACAACTAAATTTACAGAAGGGGGGGATCATACCGATGATGTTTCTGAAGAGCTTTATGAAAAGTTAGAGGTTGAAGATTCTATCGTTCATAATTTGTGGGTTGGCTATGATATCAATTCCTCTCTTAACGTGTATGCAGGGGTGAATAATGTGGCTGATAAAACCTGGTTAGATCACCCATGGACAGCGTGGGGACCTCAAAATTACTCGCTATTAGGTCGTAGTTATTACGCCGGTCTTAATTACAACTTTTAATCCATCTATCATAATTGATTATATTTTATTAGTGCAATCAACACATTAAGTGTTGGTTGCGTCTAATAATGTGTAAAAAATTATTTACCCTGTTTCATCATTGAGCGCAGTCGAGAACCATAATGAAAAATACAATGAATCTATTCATCAGCGCCTTCGTATTTTGTGCACTCACTACCGGTTGCATGGAAAACACACTAAATACACCAACTTCGTTTAAAGTAAAATCGGCTGATGTCAATGAACACCTTCTTTACCCTCAAACAGTGAAAAGCAAGGTTGTTGATAGCTATTTTGACGAAAAAGTTGCTGATCCTTACCGCTGGTTAGAGGACGACTTAAGCCAGGAAACAGCCAATTGGGTAAATGCTCAGAACACTGTAACTGCTAATTATTTAGCACAAATTCCTTATCGTGACTCAATCAAAAAACGTCTTAGTACGCTATGGAACTATGAAAAAGTTAGCGCACCATTTAAAGAAGGCGAGTATACCTATTTTTATAAAAACGATGGTTTACAGAACCAGTTTGTTTTATATCAACAAAAAGAAAATGGTAAAGCAGACGTTTTTTTAGACCCAAACCAATTCAGTGAAGATGGTTCGACTTCACTAAGTTATGTCAGCTTTTCTAAAGACGGCTCATTGGCCGCTTATGCTATATCAGAAGGTGGCAGTGATTGGCGCAAAATATTCATCATTGATGTTGAAACGAAAAAGCAATTAGAAGCACCATTAGAAAATATTAAATTTTCTGCAATTTCTTGGTACAAAAACGAAGGGATTTACTACTCAAGTTATGAAAAGCCCAAAGGCAGTGAATTGTCAGCTAAAACAGATCAACATCGTTTGTTTTATCACAAATTAGGGCAAGTACAAAAAGATGATCTTGTTATATATGGTGATACACCACAACAGAAGCACCGTTATGTTGTGGGTCGCGTAACTAAAGATGACCGTTATTTGTTAATTAATGGCGCAATGTCAACCTCAGGTAACGACCTGTACTTGAAAGATTTAACCAAGCCAAACAGTCCACTAATGACTTTAAGAAACAATTTTGATGCAGACACAGACCTCATCGACAGTGAAGGTGACACGCTTTACTTTGTCACTAACTTAAATGCACCTAACAAAAAAGTTGTGGTCGTTGACGCAACATCCCCAGGATCCGAACACTGGCAAGATCTCATCCCTGAAACTGAACATGTATTGTCAATATCGAAAGCGGGTGGCTTTTTCTTTACTGAATATATGGTGGATGGGATTTCTAAAGTTTATCAATATGACTACGAAGGCAACAAAGTACGTACTTTAGCATTGCCAGGGGTTGGAAATACAAGCTCAATACAAGGTAGAGAAGATGATAAAACCCTTTATTACTCCTTTAATAACTATAAAACGCCGCCAACCATTTATAGTTACAATCCAGAAAATGGTCTAAGCGAAGTCTATAAAAAGTCTGGTTCTACATTTAATAGCGACGCTTTTGAATCTAAACAAGTCTTTTTCAAATCGAAAGACGGTACCTCGGTACCAATGATTATAACCTACAAAAAAGGCGTAGCGCTTAATGGAAAAAATCCTACGTTGCTATATGCATATGGTGGCTTTAACACTAGCTTAACACCACGATATCGCCCTATAGATGCCGTGTGGATGGAGTTAGGTGGTATATACGCTGTCGCGAATATACGTGGAGGTGGCGAATACGGTAAAAAGTGGCATCACGCGGGGATTCAATTTAACAAGCAAAATGTATTCGATGACTTTATTGCAGCTGCTGAGTACTTAATCGCAGAAAAATATACTTCAAGCGACTATTTGGCCATCAATGGTGTTTCTAATGGCGGCTTACTTGTTGGGGCGGTAATGACGCAACGACCCGATTTGATGCAGGTCGCAATTCCGGCGGTAGGTGTATTAGACATGCTTAGATATCATAAGTTTACTTCGGGTGCTGGCTGGGCGTACGACTATGGCACGTCTGAGCAAAGTAAAGAAATGTTCGAATATTTAAAAGACTATTCACCACTACATAATGTCAAAGATGGAGTGAATTACCCTGCAACAATGATCACTACGGCAGATCATGATGATCGTGTTGTTCCTGCTCACTCATTTAAGTTTGCTGCAGAGCTTCAAGCTAAGCAAGGCAGTCATGATCCCGTGTTAATTCGAATTGAAACTAATGCAGGCCATGGAGCGGGTATTCCCGTTGCCAAAACAATCGACCTATATGCAGACATTTACTCGTTTATTCTATTCAATATGGGGATGACCACCTTGGAACAATAAGTGAATAAAATGCATCACCATCATTCGTCAATTGTAGTGATTAGCACAAAAGAAAATGACCTTATTGCCCATTCTTCCATTAAAGGGACACGACAATGAATCGCTTTATCGCTCGAAAGATTAATTTAGCTCATGTACAGCAAAGTGACGTTTTATTATTTGCCAGCCTACTATTATTTGTGTTTGCTATTTCCGGTTGTCAGTCAGTTGGTACTAATCAACCACCAAAACGAAAGGCATCTGACGACAACTCGCAGACATCCCAATATCAACAAATGGATAAAGTGACAAGCAATTTAAACATTCTAGAATTACAGCAGTTAATGGCAACAGATAAGCTCACAGCTCAACAGTTAACAAAATTTTATTTAAAACAAATAGCAATTAAAAATCCAGAACTTAACGCTGTTATTACCGTCAACCCTAATGCCATTAGCATTGCGCGCTCACTTGATGCACAAAGAGCGGCAGGTGATGTACGTGGACCGCTTCATGGCATTCCTATTTTAATTAAAGACAATATCGAAACCCAACAGATGGCCACTACCGCAGGCTCTTTGGCACTTGCAGATAACTTTACCAAAAGGGATGCGACTTTAGTTAAAAAGCTAAAGGCGGCAGGTGCTATTATTCTTGGAAAAACAAACTTAAGTGAATGGGCTAATTTTCGCTCAAACAGGTCGTCATCTGGCTGGAGCGCTGTTGGAGGGCAAACTCGCAATCCACATGATATGACGCGCACTGCTTGCGGTTCAAGCTCTGGCTCTGGTGCTGTCGTTGCGGCAAATATGAGTGTTGCTGCTATTGGCACCGAAACGAATGGGTCTATGACTTGCCCTGCTTCAGCAAATGGCATTGTCGGCCTTAAACCTACTGTAGGCAGTGTCAGTCGCATGGGAATCGTACCAATCTCTTATACGCAAGATACCGCAGGTCCAATGACTAAAAATGTCACAGATGCGGCGATTATTATGAATGCAATGACGGGTGTCGACGCGCAAGATAAAGCCACTGAACGGTTAAAAGACACACCGTTAAGTATATCTATACCAAATACAACATTTAGCTTGGCAGGTAAACGTATTGGCATTTTGTATTCTAGCGCACTTGCCCATGAGGGCGTGAATCGAGTGTTTGAACAAGTGAAACAGCAATTTCAAAATCAAGGGGCTATTTTAGTCGAAGGGCTCAGCACTCATCCATACAATGGATTTTATCAAGACAGCTATGAGGTTTTGCTTTATGAATTCAAAGCTGGCCTGAATCAATACTTTTCTAAACTGCCAAACAAGAACAATCAGTTAACGCTAGAAAAAATTATTCAGTTTAATCAGCGAAATAAAGAAACTGAAATGCAATATTTTCTACAAGAAAAATTTGATAACGCGCAAATGAAAGGGCCTTTGACAGAGAGTCAGTACATAGAGGCACTTTCGAGAATAAAAACTGCAACACGTGAGCAGGGGATAGATAAACTCATCAAAGACAATAATATCGATATTTTGATGACAGCAACGCTAACGCCGGCGTGGAAAATTGATTTGCTCAATGGCGATAACTACAAAGGTTATTTTTCGACATACCCAGCGATTGCAGGTTACCCCCATTTGACCTTACCTATGGGAGATGTACACGGTATGCCAGTCGGTTTGTCTTTTACCGCTGAAGCGATGAGCGAGCAAAAGTTACTTAATTATGCATATGTTTATGAACAGATTAAAAAAGAAAAGGTTAGGACGTCTTTAAAATAAAAGATAAAAGGTTTTTCTGTTAAATTAATCGACACAATCAATTAAACCAATACTTATCATTTCTATGAAATCTATGAAATCTATGAAATCTATGAAATCTATGAAATCTATGACATTGACAAAAATAGTTAATACTTTGATTTAATTGTGGTTAATTTATGAACAAATACAGGTTTACTCGAAGATAAGCACACTATAAGTGAAATTGTTAAAGACAACGCCGACGCTTTTGATGATTCATGCTGTTTTTATGTTTAGGATAACAAGATAATAATTTTTAATCACAAAGCGTAATGGATATGACTATAACGTCAATAAGTAGACGTTATTAATGACCTTGCAGTCATGACATGATGATAAGGCCTGAATGTGATTGGAGTGAGGTACTTTTGATGTTGAGCATGAATTTTTCGCTCACCCGTTCGTTGTTCGTCCTAAGCAGATGTTTACTCAGTTTTATCTTTAAACTCACAAAGGTCCTCAATCAAGCAGCTACCACAGCGTGGTTTCCTTGCTAAACAGGTATAACGGCCGTGGAGAATAAACCAGTGATGTACATCCACTTTAAACTCTGCTGGGGTGACTTTAAGCATTTTTTCTTCTACTTGGTCAACATTTTTGCCCATGGCAAACTTTGTGCGGTTGGCCATTCTAAAAATATGGGTATCAACAGCAATAGTCGGCCAGCCAAAGGCGGTATTAAGTACCACATTGGCCGTTTTTCTTCCCACACCGGGTAAGGCTTCAAGTGCCTCTCGGTTTTGTGGCACTTTACCTTGATGAAGGTTAATGAGCATTTCACAGGCTTTAATAACGTTAACCGCTTTATTGTTATATAACCCAATGGTTTTAATATAACTTTTTAGGCCATCGACACCTAAATCAAAAATAGCTTGCGGGGTGTTCGCCACTTGAAATAACTTGTCGGTGGCTTTATTGACGCTAACATCGGTTGCTTGGGCAGACAAGGTGACTGCCACTAATAACTCAAATGGACTTGAAAAATTTAGCTCTGTTTCGGGCTTTGGGTTGTTGTCTCTTAGGCGAGTGAGTATGTCATAGCGCTTTTTGTTATTCATTATTATTAACTCTATGTCTGGGTAAAGAAAGACTGCGGTAACAGCAATAGCAGAGGCATGTGATCACCTCTAGTATGCCGTTACCGTCGGGCTATTAACCGACTTTTGTTATTCTTGCTCTGGCAATTGATTCAACTTGTGGCTTAGGCTGGCGAGCTTTGATGCTGCTATCAATAATATTTTTAAGGGCAATTAACAGTCCCATCCCAATGAAGGCTCCCGGCGGTAACATGGCAATCAAAAAAGGCGTATCAACTTGCCATACATGCACGGTGAGTGCGCTTGCCCAGTCGCCTAGTAGCAAATCCGCACCAGCAAATAACGTGCCTTGTCCTAATATTTCACGCCCAGCACCGAGTATCACGAGTACAATAGTAAAACCCAGTCCCATCATTAAACCATCAAAAGTAGAGCGCAATACATTGTTTCGTGAAGCAAATGCTTCTGCACGGCCAATAATGACGCAATTAGTCACAATCAATGGCAAGAAAATACCCAGCGATAAATACAAACCGTAGGCATAAGCATTCACTAATAATTGTACACAAGTCACTAATGCGGCAATGATCATAACAAATACCGGAATTCGGATTTCTTTAGGAACATAATTACGTACTAATGACACTAAAATATTCGACCCAACAAGTACCACAAGCGTAGCAATTCCTAACCCAAGCGCGTTAGTAATGGTTGCCGTCACCGCAAGCAAAGGGCATAAACCTAATAACTGCACGAGACCAGGGTTGTTATACCATAAGCCTTGTTTAGCTATTTCACTGTAATTACTCATTATTTGCCTCACAATCAATCGGGCTTAGATAAAGCTGTTTTCGGTTTTGATCAACAAACTTAAGCGTGCGATTTATTGCACCAACATAGGCTCTTGGCGTAATAGTAGCACCGGTAAATTGATCAATAGTACCGCCGTCTTTTTTTACTTTGAGCGGCGCGGCATCTATGTCAAAAATCCAGTTGGTAAATTGTTTAACCCAGTCTGATTTACGGGTATCTATTTGATCGCCCAGCCCCGGGGTTTCATTTTGAGCCAGGGTACGCACACCGAGTACTTTATTATTATTATCAACACCTATCACAATTTTAATGTCACCGTTATAACCATCTGGTGCGATTGTTTCTATGGCCATAGCAACAGGGCGATTATCTTTGGTGGCAATATAAGCTGGCAATGAATTATCTGTGCCCAATAGTTTGGGATCGTGAACCAAAATACAGTAATCAATCAGCCGATTATCATGCAAATTTGTTGGAATAATCTCAGCTAACGTTTGGGTCAGCTGTTGTTGTTGTTGCAACTGAATTCTATCAGCTGTTAGGCTGTTAACTAGGGCAACTATGCCGGTGCAAAATAACGCAAAAACAGCCAAAATAAGGCCATTTTTAATCATGGCTTGGCGGGTAATCGCCCCTGATGTGGTCTTTTTCTCGGTCATAATGCGTTTCCTGAACGATGGCCATAGGTTCTAGGGCGAATATAGTGGTCAATAAATGGCGCACACATGTTGGCCAATAATACCGCAAATGCAACTGCGTCTGGGTAGCCCCCAAAGGTGCGGATGACATAAATAAGCACCCCAATCATAGCGCCGAAAATTAATCTACCGCGTGGGCTTGTTGCCGCGCTGACTGGGTCTGTTGCAATAAAAAAGGCTGCTAGCATGGTGCCACCAGAGAAAATATGAACCAGCGGGCTGACATGAGTGTCTGGGCTAATTAAAAAGCCAAATCCAGAACAAATAAGTATGCTAACGATAATTGCAGTACTGATTTGCCAGCGGATCACTTTCATTTTAAGTAAGCATAATCCACCCAATAAATAGCATATATTGACCCAAAACCAACCAACGCCAACACTGCCGCTAAAAATCGCTTTATGCAGACTTTCGGTGGCGGTTAACCCCATTGATAGGTCCGTTTTAATGGTGTCTAGTGGTGTCGCCATCGCGACGGCATCATAACCAAGTTGAAAGTATTCACTTGTCATGGTGGCTGAATGAGAAAAAATAACCTGCAAACTGCTATTTAAATCAGCCGGATTAATTGCCAATGATTGCGGGGCTACCCATGAGGTCATTTGCACTGGAAACGACACTAACAACAAAACATAAGCGGCCATTGCTGGGTTAAACACATTGTGGCCTAAACCACCATAGAGATGTTTAACAATGACAATTGCAAATAAAACCCCGATTACAATCATCCACCACGGCGCAAGGGGCGGAATGGCAATGGCCAATAAACTTGCTGTTACAAGGGCGCTATTATCGCTGAGGGTGCTCATCACAGGACGTTTACGTAACACCATAACCAGTGCTTCTGCGGTTAAGGCGACACTAATGGCCAATGCTAATTGCACCAGTGTGCCAAAACCAAAAAAGTAGGTTTGCGCGCCAATGCCCGGTATGAGGCATAATACAACACGAAACATCACCCCTGAGGTTAGGGAGCGAGTGTTGATATGCGGAGAAGAGGCGATTTTAAATGCCATCGTTTAATCCTTTTGCTGCTGTTGGGCAAGTTTTTTAGCTTTTGCTTTAGCGACGGCTGCAGCTATACGGGCTTTTTTGTCATCAAGTTCAGCCATTGCTGGTGCTTCATTGGTACCAATTGCAGGTTGAGATGAACTTAGCTCCTGTACAGTATCAACCCGTGCATTGTCTACAGCGTCGTTAGATACCACTTCCTGATTAGCCGGTTGATGACTCTTTGGTTGCGACTGCGCGAGCTTTTTGGCTTTTGCTTTAGCAACTGCAGCGGCAATACGGGCCTTTTTCGGATCGACAATGGCGTTATCAACACTATCTGCAATGACAGTTTTTTCAGATATCTGTGTATTATCAGCCACTGCAGAACTGAGTGGGTCTGTAGTTTCAGTAGTTGTTTCCTGCTTTGTCTTTATTTGAACCGCTTCAGCAGTTGATTGAGCGCTTGACGGAGAATTAGCTTGCGCCGCTTTTTTGGCTTTGGCTCTAGCAACAGCCGCGGCAATACGAGCTTTTTTCGGATCGACTACGGCGTATTCTGCACTATCTGCAATGACTGGGGTTGCCGTATTTTCGCTATCAGTTGCGGTCACTGAGCTTATTTGGCTTTGAGATACCAAATTAGCTTCAGGCTGTGGATTGGCTTGCGCCGCCTTTTTAGCTTTAGCTCTTGCAACAGCAGCGGCAACACGGGCTTTTTTCGGATCTACATCAGTATTATCCGTCACTGCTGTATCGGTATTGGCTGATGGAATCACGACTGAAGGGCCATCAGTTTGCGCTGCCTTGGCGGCCTTTTTAGCTTTAGCACGTTCAATGGCCGCATTAACCGACGCTTTTTTGTTGGCTGTGGTTGAGCTTTCTGTACCTGGCTCTGCTGCGCTGGCTTTTTTCTTCGCCGCGATACGCGCCATAGCCAATGCAACAGCATCTTTGTCATTACTTGACATTGATTGTTTACGTTTATCAGCAGCCGCTTTTGACTTAGCTTCACGAGCTTGTTTCTCATCATCAAGTCGTTTTAATCTAGCTTCAAAACGCAGTTTGGCTTGTTCGGCCTGTTTCTTCTCATGTGCAACATTTTTAAGAGCTGATTTGGCGATACGGTAATACTCTACCAAAGGAATATCACTTGGGCATACATAGCTGCAACAACCACATTCAATACAATCTTGTAAATGATAACTGGCTGCTTTCTCAAACTCTTCAGATTTAGCATGCCAAAACAATTGTTGAGGCAGTAATAATGCTGGGCAGGCAACAGCACACTCTCCGCAACGAATACATGCTTGTTCAGGCAGGTCAGGACCAATTTCATTATTGCTAGGCGCAAGAATACAGTTGGTACCTTTTAAAATCGGTACCTGTAACTCACCAATGGCATAGCCCATCATCGGGCCGCCAATGATCATTTTTTGTTGAGTTTGTGCCTGAAACGCAGTGTGTTGCAATGCATGTTTAATGGGGGTACCAATGGGGATCCAGTAATTACCCGGTTGCCCAATCTGTTCTCCTGTTAAGGTGACCACGCGCTCTATTAATGGTTTACCATTGGTTACCGCATCTTGAATGGCGTAGGCCGTTCCAACATTATGGACCACAATTCCAAGTTGTGCAGGAATCGCTCCGCTTGGCACTTCATTACCCGTGATAATTTGAATTAATTGCTTTTCACCGCCAGAGGGATATTTAGTTGGAATCACTGTTACGCGGATTTTGCAATCATCAAGCGTCAGCGTTTCTATGGATTTTTGCATTGAAGCAACCGCTTGTGGTTTATTATCTTCGATAGCAATAACAATGCGTTGTGGTTTGAGCAATTGGTGAATTATTTTCACCCCATCGATGATTTCATTTGCATGTTCACGCATTAAACGGTCATCAGATGTTATAAATGGTTCGCACTCAACACCATTGATAATCACTAAATTAATATCACTTGCTGGGTTGAGTTTTATATGGCTAGGAAAAGCGGCGCCGCCCATACCGGCAATGCCGGCATCTTTTATTTTGT
Organism: Shewanella intestini; assembly: GCF_018221465.1. Classification (GTDB taxonomy): domain Bacteria; phylum Pseudomonadota; class Gammaproteobacteria; order Enterobacterales; family Shewanellaceae; genus Shewanella; species Shewanella intestini. The sequence goes on from NZ_JAAIKR010000014.1 coordinate 74,986, forward strand.
TGATAATGGCATCATTAGACAATAGCGAGGCTTGGTCTGCTTGTAATGGAGTCCATGTTTCTTCACCATCAGGTTCTATTACGCAGCATAAAACAGGTAAGCCTGAAGCATGGTTACTGCTGCGCTTTTCAATGGCTTTAATTTTACCAGAGGTAGGCGCATGAACGGGTAAGTAGGTAAAGCCCTTACCGTTAGTTAACATTTGCCCTTTTAAAACATGGTCATTGAGCTTGACTGTTAGCGTTGCTAAATCGCCCACTTGTGGGATAGGAATAATGAATTCTTTCGCTAAAGGTAAACGTTTAATGGATTGTGTATTTGACGTTGTTTTAAGCCCTGGAGGATGGATCCCTCCTGGTGAATGCCACAGTGTCCCTTTATCCAATTGTTCTAATAAAGTTAGCACCGTTTGTCCTCATATTGCTGTGCAGAAAGCACTTGAATGGGCTGATGGGTTAATTTCCAATCCCAATTACTTAAATCTGTTTTTACTTCTACCATATCGATACAGTCAACCGGGCAGGGCTCTACACATAAGTCACAGCCAGTACAGTCTTTAGTTATTACGGTATGCATGAGCTTGCCGGCACCTAAAATGGCATCAACAGGACATGCTTGAATGCATTTAGTACAGCCAATGCATTCGTCTTCACGAATGTAGGCGACTTTTTTGGTGTTATCTGCCACAGCTTCATCAAGCGGTTGCGGATCAATTCCCATTAATTCAGCCAATTTTTCCATGGTAGCCGTGCCACCAGGAGGGCATTTGTTGATTTTGTCACCATTAGCAATTGCTTGGGCATATGGGCGACAACCGGGGTAACCACATTGGCCACATTGGGTTTGAGGCAACAAGGCTTCAGCTTGATCGACAATCGGATTTCCTTCCACTTTAAATTTTTGTGAGGCAAACCCTAATAAAATTCCGAACACTAAAGCGATGGCCGTTAATACCGCAACGGCAATTAAAATACTGGACAACATTATTTCACTAGCCCCGCAAATCCCATAAACGCTAAAGACATAAGACCTGCGGTAATCATGGCAATAGCACCGCCTTTAAATGGCGTCGGTACATCAGCAACAGCAAGGCGTTCACGCATGGCTGAAAACAAAATAAGCACCAAAGAAAAACCAACAGCAGCGCCAAATCCATAAACGGCAGACTGTAAAAAGTTATGATCTTCGTTGACGTTGAGTAACGCCACACCTAAAACGGCACAGTTTGTGGTAATCAGAGGTAAGTAAATACCTAAGGTACGATGTAATGATGCACTGGTTTTTTGCACTACCATTTCAGTAAATTGCACCACAACGGCTATCACAAGAATAAAGCTCATGGTACGCAAATATTGCAAGTCAAAAGGTTGCAGTAAAAACTGGTTGGTTAAATAACTTAAGATAGATGCCAGAGTCAGTACAAATGTCGTTGCCATTGACATGCCAATAGCAGAAGCAAGCTTACTTGAAACACCCATAAATGGGCATAACCCGAGAAACTTAACTAAAACGAAGTTATTAACCAGCACTGTGCCGATCAATAATAAGAGGTATTCAGTCATTATGTCTTTTTGCTGCCAATTCCAATGTCGCTATTATCGTAGTTTTAGCGCGAAGAAACAACGGATAAAAAACAAGGTTAAAGTAAATTACTTTAACCTTATTTAATAGGAGGGTATTTTGATTAACAAATATACCCTAAATAGACTTTTTCACTTTTTCAGGTTGGGCAATGTAATAACCTTGCACACCATCAACAAGTAACTTCTCCAAGGTGAGCTTTTCACCTTGGCGTTCAACGCCCGTGGCAATAACTTGAATAGCCAGACGTTTGGCAATATCAACAATCATTCGTACAAAGAACATATTATTATTATCTTGCTCAATGCCGTTGCTATAACTACTGTCTAGCTTAATGTAGTCGGGACGCACTTCTCTGAAAAACTTAAATGAAGTAAAGCCAAGACCAAAGCGTTCAATAGCAACCTTTGAGCCTACTTTATGCACTTCATTAACAAAGTTGTGTGTGGCTTTAAGATTAGATTGCATACCTGATTCATTAATTTCAAAAACCAGACGAGAAGCAATATTACGTTGACGGCTTAGAATGTCCCTTAGCCATAAAGAAAATTGATCTTGCAGTGCAGTGCTAGCACTAATATTGATACCAAACATACCTGATAAGGTTGGGTTTTCACTCAATAGTTTAATGGCATTGATCACGATCATTTTATCTAAATCAAGATTACTTCCATGGCGCTCAGACATGGCAATAACTGTTGAGGTTGGTAAATGCTCGCCGTCCGAATTGTAAAAACGTGCTAATAATTCACGGTAAATATCAGAATCATTATTACAAGGCTGAATCGGCTGTTGGAAAAACTTCATGCTTTGATTTTTAATCAAATGGGTAATGGTTGAACGCCAATGGTCAGTACCTTGTAATTCATTACCGGTAAATTTCTCTAGCTGATGTGAACGGTTTGGGCCTAATGTTTGTGCAATACTCACCGCGGCGTCAGCTAAGGCAACTAATTTAGAGGGATCCGCTTGGTTTTTAAATGGCACCATACCCGTATGAGCGACAGAATCCATTGCCGATGATTGCCCATAGTCATCAAGCTGACCTTTAAGATTATCTAAATATTTCTCACCCTCTTTTAAGGTTAAGTTTTCAAAGAAAATGGCAAAATCACCGCTTGAAAGACGATAACATTCACTTTTGCCCACATCACTGGCAGCTTTACGCATGCAAATTGCAATTTTTGCTAAATAATCATCACCAGCAGCTCGACCATGTAATTGGTTAATATTGGCTAATTCTGCAGCTTTAGTAATGGCAATGATACCGACTTTGGTTTCAGTCGTTTTTTGCAGTTTATCTAAATAAGTGACAAAACGGCTACGGGTTGAAAACCCGGTTACAGGATCTTGATAAGCAGCTTTAGTGAGCTTTTCGTTTTCTGCATTCACTTTACTTAAACTGTCTTTTAATTGGCTACGGCAATTATCTAGTGCAACACCGATAGGATGAAGTACACCAGAAAAACGTGAAAGCTCAACAGCTTGGAAAGTGAGATTTGGAATATTGTTGATGTATTCAACCGCATAAGTGATGCGTCGCATGTGTAATCTGACAAGTAATGCAAATACAATCATTAATACGATGTAGCTTAATACAATCAATGTGGCGGCTTGTTCTAAGTCAGAAAAGCTCGGAGAGATAACACTTGAAGTACTGAGGCGTACCTGAACGCGACCACTGCCTAGTTGTTCTGCATGACCTAATTGAATGTCAAAAATCTTGCTAGCAAAATCATCATCTGGGCGAGCTAAAGAACCAAAAGTAAAATTTAAATCGCTATCATCGTTATGAACAAACTGAAAAAACTGGAAGGTGTAGTGTTCAGAGAGCTTTTTGTATAGCGCTTCACCGTCACCGTCCCACGGATTGTATTGTTTAATTTCTGATTCAAATTGTGCTCGGGCGATTTGCCCTTGATGCTTAACTTCAACATTCTCCGTGTGGTAAATAGTGAAAAGCATTAGGCCAAAGATAACCAGCATAATGATTTGAAAGGATTTCGAAATACCCATATGAGAGTCTATTCCTTGAAGCGTGTATGTTAACGGAAACGAGGCGGAAATGAATATGTCACTTGTATGACAAAACGCCTAACATCATTGATAAATATCAACAATTGTATCGTTAATAATAGCAGACTTCACAAAAGAAAAGCACTAATCAAAAAAGATAAACACGCAAAAAATGGATTTATATAGAGGAATTAATGAAGAGAATAACAATTGGCTCCCCAGACTGGACTCGAACCAGTGACATACGGATTAACAGTCCGCCGTTCTACCAACTGAACTACTGGGGAAGCGTTGAATACTTGTTTTGATTGGCTCCCCAAACTGGACTCGAACCAGTGACATACGGATTAACAGTCCGCCGTTCTACCAACTGAACTATTGGGGAATAAAATCAACGGTAAATTCAAGTGGCTCCCCAAACTGGACTCGAACCAGTGACATACGGATTAACAGTCCGCCGTTCTACCAACTGAACTATTGGGGAATAAAATCAACGGTAAATTCAAGTGGCTCCCCAAACTGGACTCGAACCAGTGACATACGGATTAACAGTCCGCCGTTCTACCAACTGAACTATTGGGGAATACTACATTTATATCACAACATACATTAATTGGCTCCCCAGACTGGACTCGAACCAGTGACATACGGATTAACAGTCCGCCGTTCTACCAACTGAACTACTGGGGAAGCGCTTAGCAATGTATTGCTGAGAACGGAGCGCATAGTAAAACGCTGATGCGCGTGAGTCAACTCGTCTATTAAAAAAAATCACATATCAGCATCTAATTGGTTATCTAATGTGCACCATGTATGAGAATCACGCATTGTTAATGGTTGTTTGCAATAAAAACCATTTTTACTATTTATTTTAATGATGCTTTTTGCACCATTTGCACGATTGAAATCAAGCACATTGAGTTATTTAGATGACTTAAACTTGAGTTAGGTGATTAGGTTTGCCTTAAATTTGTTAATTAGTTGGATTATGTATTTGCGTTCGCGATGTTGAAAGAGGAGGTTTAATGCTGCATTGATGAAGAATTAGCGCTATTTCAACGAACTCATTAAACTAAATATTGTGTTGGTGTCGTAATGTATATTTGAAGCATTAATTTTTTGCCAAATCAATGCTTCAAGCGTAATTAACCTGTCGTCTTAGACTCTTTAATGGGAGATGACTGCCGCACAGGTGTTGCTTTAACTTCTATTACCTCAGGTGTTTCTCTTTTTAGACGGCTTATAAGTCGTGCTGCTTAGTGCTAACACGGGTAGGCCTTGTCACCAATGATGCTGCTATGAGAATTAACTTATCGGCAGTGCAAAGTGTGAGTGAGTGCCTTTTTTGAAAAAAATAATGCACCAAGTAGGTAAAGCAAACACTAAATTGTGCCATTTTCTTCGTCAGCGTATATTCATTACTGATAGTTGTGTAAAGCTATTTATGCTAAGACGGATATGGTTATAGATATTTGCGATACCTGCGTATTTGCTAGCTAGGTTATTAAAATGACAAGGCTTGATTATTTCTCATTGGCGATCGCAAACTCTCATATTGCAAACGTTGTGCAGTGGTATCGTGGCTTGTTATGTTGGCTATATCAATTGCTGTAAAGCGCGTTATAAAAAAGTGCAATCAGTCGCTTGATTACGACACTGTCATCTTGCGTTGACAACATTTATCTAAAAACTTTCAAATGTAATAAACTTTCATTATGACCGCGTGATGACGCTACGTTGACAATCGTGTTGCAGACCACGGTAATTATGGGTTTATTTGAGTTATCCACTATTTCTGTGGATAAGCCTGTGGGTTAAGCTTAAAAATGGGCTTCAAGCGCCGATAGAACCTGGGATGGACTTAAAATGGTCTCTTTTTTTGACCATATTTAAAATCGTTTTTATTCATACAGTTATAAAAATCAAGCACTTTATATCGCGATTGTATTTTGCTATGTAAATTTGTAATGAAAAAAAATTTATGATTGTGCATTAAATTTGCTTTTATTGCTGGTTTTGGGTGAGTTTTTCGCCATAAATACACATGTTAGTCAATGGTAGATTAGTTTCAGTTTTTATCTGTTTGCTTGATATTTACTTTCTTATCTTGGCCTATATATCAGTGATTAACGCAACGAGGCGATCGCAAAGTGATCTCATTACAAGCAGATTATTTTGGGCATCACCACCAAAACGCGTATGATATACACTCGTTTGTAATAAGGATTATTTCGTGTCAGACGCTACGTTTTCATTAGTTTCCAAATTCGCCCCTGCAGGAGATCAGCCTACAGCGATTAAGCAATTAGTCGATGGTTTAGACGCGGGTATTGCTCACCAAACGCTGCTCGGTGTGACCGGTTCTGGTAAAACTTACACTGTTGCCAATGTGATAAAAGCGCTAGGTCGGCCCACCATCATTATGGCGCCAAACAAAACGTTAGCGGCGCAGCTCTATGGCGAAATGAAAGAGTTCTTCCCCAATAATGCCGTTGAATATTTTGTCTCATATTACGATTACTACCAACCAGAAGCTTATGTACCTGCATCTAACACTTTTATTGAAAAGGATGCATCGGTAAATGATCATATTGAGCAAATGCGTTTATCGGCCACTAAGGCATTATTAGAACGTAAAGATGTGGTGTTAATTGCTTCTGTTTCTGCCATTTATGGTCTTGGTGATCCTGACTCTTATATGAAAATGTTGCTCCACCTCAGGCAAGGCGATTATATGGGGCAACGGGATATTTTAATTCGCCTGAGTGAATTGCAATACACCCGTAATGATATTGAGCTGCAACGCGGTACGTATCGCGTAAGAGGGGAAGTGATTGATATTTTCCCTGCAGACTCTGACAGAGATGCGATTCGGGTTGAGTTATTTGACGATGAAATTGAGCGCTTAAGTGAATTTGACCCTTTAACCGGCCACATAAATAAGCGCATAGCTCGCACGACTATCTACCCTAAAACACACTATGTGACTCCAAGAGAGAAAATTCTCGCGGCGACTGAAGAAATTAAACAAGAATTACGTGTTCGTCGAAAAGAATTGCTCGACAATAACAAGCTAATTGAAGCCCAACGGATCACTGAGCGAGTGCAATACGACATTGAAATGATGGTGGAGCTAGGTTATTGCTCTGGAATCGAAAACTACTCGCGCTATTTATCTGGGCGGGCAGAAGGCGATGGGCCACCGACGTTATTAGATTATTTACCTAGCGACGGTTTACTTATTATTGATGAGTCACATGTTACCGTGCCGCAAATCGGTGCCATGTATAAAGGCGATCGGAGTCGTAAAACGACCTTAGTCGAATATGGCTTTCGTTTACCATCAGCACTTGATAATCGGCCATTAAAGTTTGAAGAATTTGAAGATTTAATGCCGCAAACGATTTTTGTATCGGCAACCCCAAGTCAATATGAACTTGAAAAAAGTGACAATGAAATTGCCGAGCAAGTCGTTCGGCCCACAGGTTTGCTCGATCCTCAACTAGAAGTGCGCCCTGTTGCCATTCAGGTTGATGATTTAATGTCAGAGGCACATAAGCGTATCGCAGTAAACGAGCGCATATTAGTGACGACCTTAACCAAGCGCATGGCAGAAGATTTAACTGAATATCTTGATGACCATGGTATTAGAGTGCGGTATTTGCACTCCGATATCGATACCGTTGAACGTGTAGAAATTATCCGCGATTTACGCCTAGGTCACTTTGATGTGTTGGTTGGAATTAACTTGTTACGTGAAGGCTTAGATATGCCAGAAGTGTCGCTGGTGTGTATTTTAGATGCCGACAAAGAAGGTTTTTTACGTTCCGAACGCTCACTGATCCAAACCATTGGCCGCGCGGCGCGTAATGTTAATGGTAAAGTAATTTTATACGCCGACAAAATTACCAAGTCGATGGATAAAGCCATGAAAGAAACCGAACGTCGACGAGAAAAACAGCATTTGCATAATCTAGCCAATAACATTGTGCCTAAAGGAGTGGTGAAGAGCATCACTGATGTCATGGATATTGGTGATTCACGACCAACGGCAAAAAATAAACGTGGTAGTAAAGGGTTAGGCAAAGTGGCTGAAACCCAAGTCCGCTATGACAATACTGTCGATATAAATAAACAAATTCAGTTGCTCGAAAAACAAATGTTAGAACATGCTAAAAATCTTGAATTTGAGCAAGCGGCGGCGCTGCGTGATGAAGTGGCATTACTGCGCGATAAAATGATTTTACAAAGCTAGGGTTAGCGAGTTTAACAACCGTAGGGCATCAAGCTTTATGAATATTACATCTTATAAGCTACGATTATTAAAACAAAAAACGCGCCATTAGGCGCGTTTTTATGTGCTTTAAGCAAGGCTAAACCATAACTTATGGCTTAGAAATTGGCTGTTTTAGGTGCACGAGGGAATGGAATAACGTCACGGATGTTATTAACACCAGTAACATAAGAAACCAAACGTTCAAACCCAAGGCCAAATCCTGCATGAGGTACTGTGCCGTAACGACGTAAATCACGATACCACCAGTAATCTTCTTGATTAAGGTCCATCTCAGCTAGGCGCGCATCTAACACATCAAGGCGTTCTTCACGTTGTGCACCACCAATGATTTCACCAATACCTGGCGCTAAAACATCCATTGCAGCAACGGTTTTACCGTCATCATTTAAGCGCATGTAGAATGCTTTAATGTCTTTCGGGTAGTTTTTAACAACAACCGGTGCTTTAAAGTGTTCTTCAGCCAGGTAACGTTCATGTTCAGACGACATGTCGATACCCCATTCAACGTCAAATTCAAACTTCTTACCTGACGCTCTTAAGATTTCAATTGCATCAGTGTAATCAACTTGAGCAAAATCACTGTTCACAAATGACTCAAGACGCTCAATGGCTGTTTTCTCAACACGTTTAGCAAAGAACTCTAAATCATCACGACGCTCTTGTAATACGGCATTAAAGCAATATTTAAGCATTTTCTCAGCAAGTTCAGCAGCATCGTCAAGATCAGCAAACGCCACTTCAGGCTCTACCATCCAAAACTCAGCTAAATGACGGCTAGTATTTGAGTTTTCCGCGCGAAATGTTGGGCCAAAGGTATACACTTTTGACAATGAACACGCATACGTTTCAGCATTTAACTGCCCTGAAACGGTTAAGAAAGCTTCTTTACCAAAAAAATCTTCAGCATAATCAACGGTGCCAGCTTCAGTGCGAGGTAAGTTTTCCATGTCCAAGGTAGATACTCGGAACATTTCTCCTGCGCCTTCACAGTCAGATGCGGTAATTAATGGCGTTGATACCCAAATAAAACCTTGTTCGTGATAAAAGCGGTGAATCGCTTGAGATAAACAGTTACGTACACGGGCAACGGCCCCAATGATATTAGTGCGAGGGCGTAAGTGGGCGACCTCACGAAGATATTCAATTGAATGACGTTTTGCTGCCATTGGGTAAGTATCTGGGTCATCAACTAGGCCGGCAACTTCCACATTCGTGACTTGTAACTCGTAAGCTTGTCCCGCGCCGGGTGATTCAACGACTTCACCTGTCATTATTACCGAACAACCCGCCGTCAATTTAAGCACTTCTTCATTGTAATTGGTTAAGGTATTTGGCACGACACCTTGGATAGGGTCAAAACATGAGCCATCATAAACGGCTAAAAAAGAGATCCCAGCTTTAGAATCTCGACGTGTTCTTACCCAGCCACGTACAGTGACTTGTGTACCAACGGCGTGTTCGCCGTTAAATACAGCTGCGACAGATGCAATGGTCATTATTGCTTAACTCTCCAACAAACGAATGTAAATATAATTACTGTTTATCTTACCTTTATGGTGGCTTTTCTCAAGCTGAAAAAGCTATTCTAGAGGCATAATTAGCGGAGTTGTGCGTAAGTCGGTTATTTTTTGTCTCTTGCCAAGGCAAAAATAGTAATGATAGGGATTAAAATGAAACGACAACGTGAAGGAATACATGATGAAACGACTTGATATACTGCAAACGGTACTGGCCACGTTATCGATTATTGGCTGGAGTGTAGCGATTTATGCCTTGGTTATATTTGGACAGGCAAGACCAGATCCTGCCGTTGGGTATTTTCGTTCTAAAGGCGTTGAAGTCAGATTAGAGTGGGATCCGCATTTAACCATTCAATTAGAATACTGGATTTGGGTCTGCGCTATCGTCAGCTTTATCAACTTAATCGTTAATTTTTATGCTCAAACCACCACTAAAATCGGTTTTTGGGTCAATATTCCATTATTGCTTGTGGTGTCATTATCTGCAGGGTTATATATTCGCTATGTTATTTAAGCCACGACGACACGCGACGGTGGCAGCAGTTTAATTTTTAACGTGTAGATGGCGACAAAGTAAATCAATAATGGCGGCTGTCACGCCCCAAATAAACTTATCTTGATACGGCATAACATGAACTGTATATGCCTTTCCTTGACGATTAAACTCAACCGTATGGCGATTGCTTTTCTCAATAAAATAGTCCAATGGCGCAGTAAAACAATCGGCCACTTCGTTTGAATCTAATCGCAGCTCAAAAGGGTGCTTTACCATGGCAACCACGGGCGTCACTTCAAAACCGGTAAAGGTATAGTGAGCCGGAAAAGCCCCTAACACATCGACATTGGAGTCAACTAAGCCAATTTCTTCATCAGCTTCACGCAGTGCAGTCGCAATGAGGTTGGGATCATCAGCTTCAACCTTGCCACCCGGAAAGCTTATTTGCCCAGGATGATGGCGTAAATGTAGCGGTCGCTGAGTTAAAATTAACTGTAATTGATTGTCTTTTTCCATTACAGCAATTAATACCGCGGCTTTTCTAGTCAGCGCTGAACGGGGGGCAGAGCTTATATGGTGGCAAATTTGATGAAAGTTAAACCGACTTCTAAATAGCTTCTGGTCCATAATAATACCGTATCAGTTAATAAGAGTATTTAACGAATAAACCTGCCGTTACTTAACTTACGTTAGCATAGGCCCTAGTTAATGAGTATCGAATTATTAATGTGCTGTTGGTTATGATTACGTTTAAGTTACTAGAATAGAATGTCGCTGTAGGTTAACCCCCGTGATAATACCTCATCTGTAATACGCGTTTTGTTGGCATAATTTATTATTTGTATGTTGCTATTATCATAAACGTTATTATTTATTATAAATAACGCAACATTGGCTGCGCTAAAACAGCACAATTCTTTATAAGTGCAAATAGCTGCAATGATTTAACTGCCAAAACCGGTATTATTCTATTAATATTAGTTTTCCTAATTTGATGTCTCGCTTGTTCGCGATAGCGATTGATATAAATGAACTTCCCGAGATTTTTATACTCACACTTAGTATTATCTAAACTCACCAGACAGTAATTGTTGAGACATTTAAAAACCAAGGCAAATATGACAATGGTGATGATGCTAACGGTGCACAATTGAGTTTTATATCATTGATGATTTTTCCTTTTCTTGCACCGCCAATGATGCCTGATCCGCTCAGCATATCAATTTCCCAGCATTTATGGTTAAACATGCAGCGCAAAACATCGTCTGCTAATGCATGGACTTGTTAATAAGGACACAATATGAAAGTAAGTAAGCGCCTGGTTTTTCCCGGTATCACCGTTGGATTAGTGGTTTTATTATTGGCGATCTTATTAAAACCAGCACCCAAACAGGTGACACATTATGACAATGCGCGTAGCGTTAAAGTGATGACGTTACAACAAACGGCTGTAGCACCACTGGTTGAAGGTTTTGGGCGCGTGTCACCGAAACACATTTGGCAGGCAGTCGCAGAGGTAAACGGTAAAGTTGTCTATCGTCACCCACAGCTGGAAACCGGACGCATTTTACCTAAAGGCACTGTCGTCTTAAAAATAGACCCACTTGAATACCAGTTAAAACTGACACAAGCACTAGCCAATTTAGCCTCGATTAATGCACAATTAGTTAAGTTAGATCAGCAACAAATTAACTTACAAACCAGCTTAAAAATAGAACAACAAAAACTGACCTTAGCAAACCAAGAATACCAACGTAAACTGACGTTAAGTCAGCGCAATTTGGTGTCAAGTTCTGACTTAGAAAGCCAGAAACAAGCATTATTAGTCCAACAAAATGCGGTTGAAAATATCCAAAATTCACTCAATGTTTGGCCAGATGATAAAAAGGTGTCGTTAGCGCAAAAAGACATCGATATATCGCAGGTTAAAGATGCACAGCGCCAACTTAGCAAAACGCAAATAGTGCTGCCGTTTGATTCGCGGGTATCAGATGTCAATATTCAAAATAATCAAGTGGTTAATGCGGGTTCGGTGATGTTTGTGGCGTATCAATTAGGTACTGCTGAAATCAAAGCTGAATTGTCACTGCAAAATATGCGGACATTAGTGCAGTCGCTTGGCTCAATCAGTAAAGATGAAAATAATATGCCCTCGATTGAAGACTTCAACTTAACTGGCGAAGTGCAATTTCAAGCAGGCAATAACCATTTTAGCTGGCCGGCCAAAGTGACACGGGTTGCAGAGAGTGTTAACCCAAACCAAGGCACGATAGGGGTTTATTTAGAAGTCGCGCAGCAATACCGTCAATTAGATTTACTGCAACGGCCACCGCTTACCAAAGGGATGTTTGTTAAAGCGAGCATCACTGGCGCATCATCAAAGCAGTTTACAGTGCCAGAACATGCCATTCATACCAATCAGCTGTATATCAAACGCGCTGATAATCGTCTGGCGATAGTGCCGATCACGGTGTTATATCGCACCAAAGATAGCGTGGTGGTGGCAGGGGCAATAAAACAAGGTGATGAAGTGGTACTCAATGATTTAATTCCTGCAATTGAGGGCATGCGTTTAAAAACGGTGTCAGGCTCACTAAAAGCAGTAAAAGACGCGCCCGTGACAGGAGCTAAACAGTGATAGCCTATTTAACCAAACACCCCACATTAGCCAATCTCATCATGCTGATGTTTTTATTGCTTGGGTTATTAAATGTTGGCTCGATTAAACGGGAAACTTTTCCTGAATTTAGCCCATCTTATGTCGTGGCATCTGTGGTGTATCCGGGGGCATCGCCAGTTGAAGTTGAGCAAAGCATTTGTTTAAGCATGGAAGATGCGGTTGATGGTTTATCCAATATTGACGAAGTCACTTGTGACGCGCAAGAAGGGATAGCCACCATGAAACTTAAGTTAGATTCTGACGCCGATATGGGACGCTTCCTCATCGATGTGCAAACTCAAATCAATGCGATTAAAAACTTCCCTAAAGAAATTGAGTCACCGATTGTAAAAGAATTAGATTGGGCCGACCCGGTTGTTGATATTGCCATTGCGGCCAATACCAGTATGCCTGATTTAAAACAGTATGCTGAAGATGTTAAACGGCGAATTAAAATAGATGCTGGCGTACACTTAGCGACAATATCGGGTTTTTCTGACCATCAAATCCGTATTGCGCTCAATGAAATGGCTATGCGCCGATTAGGTGTGTCGGTGTCAGAAGTGGCGGATAAAGTCGGTCGTCAAAACATTAAAATGCCTGCAGGGAACATTGAGCTCGCCGACAAAAATTTACTGATCCGTTTTGATGAACGCAAAATGACACCCGCAACCTTAACACAGCTGATTGTCGCCTCAGATAAAGACGGTAGCGTGGTGCGCCTAGGTGATATTGCCACCATTACCGACAGATTCGAATTAGATGAAGAGCATGTCAAATTCAATGGTGAACCCGCTGCTATTATAAAAATTCAAAAGAATAAAGCGGAAGATGCACTGACGATTAAAAATAAAGTCACTGAATTTGTTGAAAAAGAACGTTTAATCGCCCCGCAGGGGGTCACGCTAACTTTAACCAATGATATGTCATCACTGGTTAAAGACCGCTTAGAAATGATGCTCACCAACGGCATGCAAGGCATTGTATTAGTGTTTTTCAGCATGTGGTTATTCTTTTCACTGCGATACTCATTTTGGGTGTCAGCTGGACTGCCTGTCGCATTTTTAGGTGGTTTGTATTTAATGAACCTATTTGGTGTGTCGATTAACATTATGAGCCTAGTTGGGTTATTGATGGCCATCGGGATAATGATGGACGATGCCATTGTTATCTCTGAGTCGATAGCCTCGCACGTTGATAAAGGACAAAATTTTGATGATGCGGTGATCAACGGGGTCCATAAAGTGATGCCAGGGGTACTGTCGTCATTTATTACCACGGTGTTGATATTTAGCAGTTTACTGGGGCTAGATGGCCCAATGGGCGCGGTGTTATCACAAATCCCCATGGTGCTGATTATGGTGTTGTCGATTAGCTTGATTGAAGCATTTATTATTTTACCTAATCATTTAAACCATTCGCTTAAAAAGCAAAACCAAGACGTAAAATACAATAATGTTGTATCGCGTTTTAAAGCGCGCTTTCAACAAGGGTTTAATAACTTTAGAGATGGCAAATTAGTGAATGCAGTGCAATGGGTTGTACGTTGGCGTTATGCCAGTGTCGGCATAACCATAGGCATGTTGTTATTGTCTTTTTCCTTACTCGCGGGCGGCGCATTAAAGTTTGTGCCATTTCCAGCGCTTGATGGCGATATTGCTGAAGCGCGTATTTTACTGCCACCGGGTTCAACCTTGTCACAAACCCAAAAAGTGGTTGATCATGTTGTCAAAGCGGCAAATATCACTGGCAAACAGTTTACTGAACGCAATGAAGACGCGCCGCTAATTGCTGATATCACCAGCCAATTTAACTACAACGCCGATGCGGGTGAAAGCGGCCCACATGTGGCAACGGTGCGCCTTGATTTATTGTCGGCAGAAACTCGCACTAGCAACATTGATGAATTTATTAATGCATGGCGCGCACAAGCAGGCGAGATGACCATGCCGATAGCGGTGGTGTTTAAACAGCCAACGATGGGCCCAGCAGGAAGAGACATTGAGCTGCGTATTCAAGGCGATAACTTAACCGAGCTCAAACAAGCGTCAGTGTCGCTGCAAGAATATCTTAGCCAATTTAGTGGCATTAACGGCATTATGGATGATATGCGCCCAGGTAAAGAAGAGGTCAAAGTCAGTTTATTACCCGGCGCTGAAGCATACGGCGTTGACGGGCAAATGGTGGCCTCGCAGCTTCGCGCGGCTTATTTCGGTCAAATTGCCGATGAAATTCAAGTCGGCCCTGAAAACATTGAAATTGATGTCAGGCTCAATAAAAAGCAAGCAGGGGACTTACAGGCATTAGCTAACTTCCCGATTATGGTTGCTGATGGCAGTCAGCTGCCATTATCGTCGGTGGCAGCGTTAGATTTTCAGCGCTCGTATGTACGTATTCAACGTATCCATGGGCTGCGTACAGTCACCGTGATGGCTGATGTTGATAACAGCATTGCCAACAGCACTGAAACTAACGCTAAAATCCGCAACGAATGGATACCGCAAATGAAGCAACAGTTTCCGCATGTCCGAGTCGACTTTGAAGGTTCGGCCAAAGAAACCGCAAAAACTGGCACCTCATTGATGAAAGGGTTTATTTTTGGGTTGTTTGGTTTGTTTGCGGTGTTAAGTTTTCAATTTAGAAGTTACCTAGAACCTGTGATTGTGATGATTGCCATTCCACTGTCGTTAATTGGGGTGTTATGGGGGCATTTCCTGTTAGGGCACAGCATGTCAATGCCATCGATTATGGGCTTTATTTCATTATCGGGGATTGTGGTTAATGACTCCATTTTGTTAGTGCAATATATTCGCCACCATGTCGACTTAGGCGAAGACGTGCATCAAGCGGTGGTCAGTGCAAGCCGTGAGCGCTTTAGAGCAGTATTTTTAACCTCGTTAACGACTGCCGCAGGGTTATTACCCTTGCTACTTGAAACCAGTTTGCAAGCACAAGTGGTGCAACCGTTAGTCATTTCAATCGTGTTCGGTATTTTTGCATCAACCTTGTTAGTGCTGTTTATTATCCCGTGTGCTTACGCGATATTAGCTGACTTTGGCAAGGTGAAAAAACACATTGAAATTTGAACAACATACTAGCTTAAGGTCACGTTAAAGGTGCTTATTTTAGGTGCTTATCTTATGTGCTTAAATGCTTAAATGCTTAAATGCTTAAATGCTTAAATGCTTAAATGCTTAAATGCTTAAATGCTTAAGGCGTTGATTTACCCATTCAATGTCAGTCATCCCATTGGTGAGTGAGGACATTTGGTCGTTGCTTTTCTCGTTT
Organism: Shewanella intestini; assembly: GCF_018221465.1. Taxonomy (GTDB): domain Bacteria; phylum Pseudomonadota; class Gammaproteobacteria; order Enterobacterales; family Shewanellaceae; genus Shewanella; species Shewanella intestini. Next base: position 90,843 of record NZ_JAAIKR010000014.1, read on the forward strand.
GTTTACTGTTGATAAAAACACAGTAAGAGGCGATGGAATAATTAAGGCCATTCACTTCAATGAGCGAACAATCATGTGGATGTTTCACTATCAACATGTTGCAACATAACAGCTGAAAACACGCAGCATACGCCAAGGCAGTTTGCATTGGGTTGGCGGTTTACGCAAAGTGTCTATGTTTAAGTTCTGCAAAAATGGTAATAAAAAGGCCGAGCATATTGCTCGGCCTTTATTGTATGACAAGTTAATTAATGCACATTACCGTTAAGTTACTGCGCATGCATTTTATCAATGCCGTAAGTTCTACCAGTAGCATGACAAGTTGAACATGACTCTACAGGTAAATTTGCTGTTGAATCAGGTGCGTCTTGAAGTGTTGCTCCTTCACTTTTAAAGTGAGCTAATGCTGATGTACTGGTGTGGCATGAGCGACAAGATTCAGCAACAGGTGAAATAAAGCCTGTTTTCACTCGAATGGCACGTTTTCCAGAAACGAGGCCACCATCAGCGGCAAAGAACTTAGTGCCGGCTTTATGGCAAGCTTGGCAATTTGCAATGTTTTCAGGATAACCTTCAAGCACGCGTTTTCCATCTTTCATTGTACGGCTCACACCTGCTAATCCCCAGTTACCTGAGTGGAAGCGGTGAACATTTGTCACAAGATCCCGGTTCTCAAATGTGACACCGTCAAGTTTAGTTGCAACGGCTTTTCCGTCAGCATCAACAACAACGTTACCGTTAGCATCAAGGGTTTTGTATTCTACCGTTGCGTCAAAACTGCCATTGGCATTGCTATTATGACAAATGGCACATTGGGTTAAGGTACTGACGCCGTGATGGCCTTCTTTAGCATGTTTTAAACTGCCATGACATGAATTACATTTTGCTGCTGAGACGGTAGTTTTAGCTTCATCTGCAATGCGAAGTGTATTAACAACACCTTTGCTATCACTTAAATTGAAGTATTTAACCGGCGTGTTAGCGGCAAATTTCACATAGTGCGGCGTTGCTGCACAGTTAACCGCTTTGCCTTCACTTCCGCACATTAGCATGCTAGACATAACATAAACCGAACCGGTTAATGCTTGGTCGTTAAACTCTTTTGATAACGTAATCACGCCCGCTTTTTGTGATTTAATGTCTTTATCAAACGATAATTCAATAAACTCACCTGTTAACGTGTATGCACCTTCCGCTCCTTCTAATGCGGCGCCATTTGCACCAACATGACCAATAAATAACGCATGATCTGTTTTTGGAACACCGTAGTCAGATAAGTTGGTTGAGTCATCAATGGCTTTACCATTAAAGGTTGTCGCAACGGTAACGGTTAAGGTTTTCTTACCCGCAGTCGCCGCCGCTGTTACCTTGGCAGTTTTAACATCAAATTTAACCGCATCTGTTAATTTAGCCAGTTGACCGACTTTATGAACAACTGCGACCGGTTTCATGCGATTTTCACCATGACAAGCTGCACACTGGCTATCACTTGTGGCGCCCATATGCTGACCATTACTAAAGTCAGTGCTCACATGACAAGACTGACAAGACGCTTGAGTTGGTAACTGTTTCCAGTTATCCCCATTGTCATGACAAGCGGTACAGTTATTAGCTTCGTTAGGGAATCCAACATTTTTAAAGCCATTTTTAGCTGCGTGAATCGTATGGATTAGTGCATTAAAGTTAGGGTTATAGCTTTCACCGGCTTTTTGATGATGATGCTCATTCGGGTCATTGACACCACGAGCAATTTGGGTGTTATGACAGGCAATACAGTTTTCAACTTTTTGATAGCCATGCCCAACGCCGCCAAAGCGGACATCATCTTTAGCAAACCCTTTTAAGCTGCCATGACAGTTTGCACAAGCTTGGTCTGAGACACTTGCACGCATCGACGCAGTTGGTTTATCAGGTGTTGCAGGCGAAAAATCAACAGGTGTTGAAATCACTTTTATAGGTAAATCTTGGCCATCAGCGGTTTTAACGCCATAAGAGATAACCGCAAGGCGGTATAAGTCAGTGTCTGCACCTTTGGTAAACATTGCTGGTGCGATGCCATCATGTGTCCATTTACCGGTGTAAGTACCAGGATTAGTTGTTGATTCCGTTAACACACAAGCGTCTTTTTCCTTACCTCGGCTTGTCACTTTACCTGTGTCAGAACAAGACATGTTATGCCCAGCCCCATTTTCCTCAGCAGAACTATTCCAAACAAATTTACCATCTTGTTCGAATTGTCGGCTTGCAAGTAAGTCGATTTTTTTCAACCCTGTATAAGCTACGGTTTCACCTTGCGGGTTTTTAGTGGTAACACTAAAGGTTAAAGAAAAATCACCATTGCCTACAATGTGAGTTGCCGCGGTATCAACATGCAGTTGGTAGTCGCCAATACCATTAACTGTGCTGGCAGCAGCAATCTGTTGTGGTGTGACACCACTTTGAGAACCGGTTGTTACTGCAACTGATTGAGCCGAAAGGCCATCCTTTCCATCTTTGCCATCACCACAACCTACAAGTCCAATGGCTGAAATAACAGCCACTGCCATGATTGTTTTATTAAGCGTTTTCATCTTATTTCCCCATTTACATTAACAAATAACGTACAAAAATCGTTAACGTAATCATCCATAAAAAAATATACACAATACTCATCAGATGTATTGTCTGTTGACTTTCTCAACAAAGAATAACTTAACCCTAATTTTTTTAGGGTTATGTGATAACGATATAATCGAGGGAAGTGAGTGGCGGATTTTTAGCTAAAAATGTCTGTTTTAAGTGATTTTTATCAAAATCTGTGAGCTTAAACATAGTGCGATGAGTAATGAAAATGTGTAGCTGTCTAACTACTTGTAAGTAGGTGGTGATTAACATGTTAACAATGGTTGCTAAGGGTGATATTTTTTATTGAAAGTACATTATATGAAAGCGTATTGGATATGCACAGAGTAGTGATTTTTGAGCCGTTAACTTTATTGACCAAGGTTAACGACGGACTTTTACAATCTGAGGTGAATTATCAGTTTGCGTAAGTAGTGCATTATTCGCGATTCGCGTTTAGCTGGCCGTTAAAACAGGTAAGATTTTGCAGACTTTATCAAAACTTTCTTGGTATTCAGCTTGGGCTTGCGAATCAGCCACAATGCCACCACCAGCCCAGCAATAAATACGCTTATTGTCGGTGACCAAGGTACGAATCGTAATACTGGTATCCATATGGCCATTTTGGCTAATGTAACCAATACTGCCGCAATATATTGAGCGGCGTGATGGTTCAAGCTCTTCAATGATTTCCATCGCCCTAATTTTTGGTGCGCCAGTTATCGAGCCGCCGGGGAAGGTGGCTTTTAAAACATCAATACTGTTTTTGTCATCTGCAAGCGTTGCGGTCACCGTGCTGACTAAGTGATGCACCGCGGGAAAGCTTTCTATCTCAAAAAGCTTTGGCACTTTCACACTGCCCGGGGCGGCAATTCGGCTTAAATCGTTGCGCAGTAAATCCACAATCATTAGGTTTTCAGCGCGATCTTTTTCAGACTCTTTTAACCGCTGCGCCAGTAACGCATCATGTGCCTGAGTCGTGCCACGGGGCAATGTACCTTTAATTGGCTTAGTTTGTACTTGCTGTTGATTAACTTGAATAAAGCGCTCTGGAGAAATAGATAAAATGCAATGTTTTTCAAGGCGAACAAATGCTGAAAAGGGCGCTTTATTGACTTGTGATAATTGGCAATATGCTTGCCATTCATCCCCCTGATATTGCGCATCAAAGCGTTGAGTTAAGTTTATTTGGTAGCAATCTCCGCTTAATAAATAAGCTTGAATTTGAGCAAACTTATCAACATATTGCGCTTGGCTAAGTTGGTTGTGCCATGGGCTAGTTAAGTTAAAGCGTGATTGCTCAGGCGGTGGGGTTACATGTCTTGGCGCATGAGTACTTGCTGGAGTAAAAACTTGTGCTTCAATAGCGTCAAGGTGTTGCAACAAGGCATCTTCGCCTAAATAGTGACTAGCTGTCCATGTTTGCTGCTGATAATCAAACATTAATACGAAATCATAAAAGCCAATATTAAGTTCATTTAAACCAATGTCGTTGTTTGCTTTGGTTGGCAGCACTTCAAGTTGGCGACCTAAGTCGTAATTAAATGCCCCTAATGCACCGCCAGTAAAGGGCAGGTTAGTTTCATGGACATGCGGATACAGTGCTTGCTGTGCACAAGACAAAGCATCAAAGGCGTTACCTTGTTGCTTAATTTGTTGTTGTAATTGGGTGAGCGACGGCCTGTTTTTGGGCGTATTTAATGGACTGTTTGCCGTAATCGTTAATTGATAGTTTTCAGCACAAGCCGTTAATGTCGCAATTGGGTTTATGGCAATAATGTCAACGCGGGCATCGATGTGTTGAGTGTTAGCTGAGTCTAATAACATTGCCCAAGGCGTGTGCGCAAAATGGCTAAACAAGGTATGAGTGTCTACTTTCCAGTCAAGTTGAACACTGGCCAGAGAACTATGTAAGCGCAAAGACATCGATGACCCTTATCTAAAATGTGATGTAGCCCAAAAAGGATGGAAAGAGTATCATATTGCTCACAAAAGGATTAGGGCTTGTTGTTCTTGCATGATGGTTTTATCGGCAAAGTCGCTGACAAAAACGATTTAAGCTTGATAGTCAACGTAAAAACACCAACACACCGGCCATATTTTGAGCGATGGTGGCTGTAATTAAGGTGACTTTAGGTTCAATCAGCGCAATAAGTGTTGTCTCGATTGTCATTAATTTTGCTGCAATGACAGTGACATAAACGTGGTTATATGTGGATTAACCATTATGTGAAAATCACAAGCCCCAACTAGTTTGATCTAAAAACGATAAATAAACTACGCCATTATGGCTGCTGGAGCGCACCAATATGTCTACTCATAGTGACACCCTTTCACATCCTGTTATTGTCAAGCAAGCCGACTTTATTGAAAGCATTGCTGACGCACTGCAGTATATTTCTTACTACCACCCTAAAGACTTTATTGATGCCATGCACCAGGCTTATCTTCGTGAACAAAGCCCGGCGGCAAAAGACGCCATCGCGCAAATTTTGATTAATTCTCGTATGTCAGCACAGGGCAAACGTCCATTGTGTCAAGACACAGGTATTGTGACCTCGTTTGTCAAAATTGGGATGAACGTGCAGTGGGACAAAACCGACATGACCGTTCAGCAAATGGTCGATGAAGGCGTGCGCCGAGCTTATACCAATCCAGATAATCCTCTGCGGGCATCAATTGTTGCCGACCCAGCAGGTGGACGTAAAAATACCAAAGATAACACCCCGTCAGTCGTGCACATTGACATGGTAGCCGGTCATCATATTGAAGTGATGGTTGCAGCCAAAGGCGGTGGCTCTGAAAATAAATCAAAAATGGCGATGCTTAACCCCTCTGATGATATTGCCGCATGGGTTGAAAAAACCTTACCGACAATGGGCGCAGGTTGGTGTCCACCGGGCATGTTAGGCATAGGCATTGGCGGCACAGCTGAAAAAGCGGCGGTGATGGCTAAAGAGTCGTTGATGGACCCCGTTGATATCCATGACCTGCTTGCAAAAGGTGCAGAGACGGCAGAAGAAAAGCTTCGGGTTGATATTTTTAATCGCGCCAATGATTTAGGCATTGGCGCACAAGGGTTAGGCGGTTTAACAACCGTGTTAGACATTAAAATTAAATCAGCGCCGACACATGCTGCTTCAAAACCTGTGGTGATGATCCCTAATTGTGCTGCGACGCGTCATGTGCATTTCCACCTTGATGGCACTGGTCCTGCTGATTTAACCCCACCATCGCTTGAAGATTGGCCTGAAATTACCCGCGAAGCAGGCGAAAACACCCACCGCGTTAACTTAGACACCGTAACCCAAGCTGAAATTGAAACATGGAAAAGCGGTGATACGTTATTGCTTAACGGCAAAATGCTCACTGGGCGTGACGCTGCGCATAAACGCATTCAAACCTTAATGGAGTCTGGCGAAGGTTTACCTGCAGGGGTCGATTTCAGTGGTAAATTCATTTACTACGTTGGCCCAGTTGATCCTGTTGGTAATGAAGTCGTCGGCCCAGCAGGTCCTACAACGGCAACCCGTATGGATAAATTCACTGACCTGATGCTTGAGCAAACTGGCTTAATGGGAATGATAGGAAAGTCAGAACGTGGTCCACAAACGGTTGAGTCGATTAAAAAGCACAAAGCCGTATATTTAATGGCTGTTGGCGGCGCAGCGTATTTAGTGTCAAAAGCCATTAAGAAATCACGCGTAGTAGCGTTTGAAGACTTAGGCATGGAAGCCATATACGAGTTTGATGTGCAAGATATGCCAGTAACGGTTGCTGTGGATAGTCAAGGGGTTAACGCTCACGAAACCGGTCCTGCTATTTGGAAGGTTAATATCGCTGAGGCTAAAAAAACGTCAGCGTGATATCTGTGTGAGCCCATATCAATGTGACAATCATTAAGTCACATTTTAACGCTTAAGCAACGTCTTTAACGAAAAGCAGTTGCTTGGGCGTTTTGCTTTCGATAATCTTAAACACCTTTTTGCAAAAACGTTAATGACTTTGGGTTTATTTGAAACGGCTTATTTGAACAGTTCACTGCAGCCAGTAGTACGCAAAGTGATTAACATTGCAATGAATAACAATTAATGACTATTCAGTTTTTTGCATAAATTATAATAACAACAGAGAAAATCAATAATGAAAACAAGTGCTCTTATCTTGGCACTCGCTGCTGCGGGGGTGGCCAATACCAGTGTTGCCGCGCAGTCAGAAGCCTTTAATGTGCAACATCTCGTTAATTTAAATAAACAACATTCAGCTGTGGTTTCTCACCAAGGCGACACGTTAGTTTACGCCTTAAAAGTCATCGATGAGGATGGTCAATCTACTTCAGACTTATACCAACTTAACCTTAATGATACAAATGCCCAGCCTAAGCGTCTCACATCTGTCAAAGGCACTGAGCATGACGTGGCATTTTCTCATGACGATAAAGCCATTTATTTTCTTGCTAACCGACACGGCAGTAGCCAACTTTATCATTTATCACTAAATGGTGGCGAAGCAACCCAGGTTTCAGATTTACCATTGGCCGTTGATGGTTTCAAACTGTCATCTGACACCAAGCAAGTTGTGATGACAATGCGGGTATCACCTGATTGTAAAACACTGACTTGTAGCGCCGATTTAATTAAGCAACAAGCCCAACTTAACACCTCGGGCCGTCACTATAAGCAATTAATGGTGCGTCATTGGGATACATGGGAAGACCATGCCCGTAACCATTTATTTGTTGCAAGCCTTGACGGTAACGTCATTAAAGATGCTGTAGATATCACCGCAGGGTTAGACACTGAAACCCCGCCAAAACCTTTCTCTGGCATGGAAGAGGTGACATTTACCCCAGATGGCAAACATGTTGTGTATACCGCCAAAGCCCCAAGTAAAGATCAAGCTTGGACCACCAACTATGACTTATGGCAAGTGTCTGTTGCTGGTGGTGAGGCCGTTAACTTAACTGAGTCAAACAAAGCATGGGATGCGCACCCAGCATTTTCTGCCGATGGCCGCTATTTAGCTTATCTTGCAATGACTAAACCCGGTTTTGAAGCCGACCGTTTCCGCATTATGTTACGCGATAATGTTACCGGAAATGAAAAAGAAGTCGCGCCATTATGGGACCGCAGCCCGCATTCACTCACTTTTAGCCCAGATGGTCGTAAATTGTATGTCAGTGCCCAAGATGTAGGACAGGTGAGTATTTTTGAAGTAAATACCCAATTTGGTGATGTGCGACCAATATACAACGAAGGCAGCAACAGCTTGATTGCCGTGACCAATGACAAATTAATTTTTAGCCACAAGTCTTTAGTTGAGCCCGGTGATATATACAGCGTTAACTTAGAAGGCGAGCATTTAACACGTATAACCAATGTTAACCAAGCAAAATTAGCCAAAATTAAATTTGGTGAATTTGAGCAATTTAGCTTTAAAGGCTGGAATGACGAAAAAGTCCACGGCTACTGGATTAAACCTGCTAACTATAAAGAAGGTGAGAAATATCCTATCGCCTTTTTAGTCCATGGCGGCCCACAAGGGTCATTTGGTAATTCATTCTCTGGGCGTTGGAATGCACAGCTTTGGGCGGGGGCCGGTTACGGTGTTGTCATGGTCGACTTCCATGGTTCAACTGGTTATGGCCAAGCCTTTACTGACTCGATCACTCAAGATTGGGGCGGTAAGCCACTAGTTGATTTGCAAAAAGGCATGGACGCAGTCACCAAGCAACAACCTTGGTTAGATGCAGGTAATGCTTGTGCATTAGGCGGCTCTTACGGCGGTTATATGATGAACTGGATCCAAGGTAAATGGAATGATGGCTTTAAATGTCTGGTGAATCATGCGGGTCTATTTGACATGCGCTCAATGTATTATGTCACTGAAGAATTGTGGTTTATTGAACATGAATTTGGCGGCACATACAGTGAGAACAAAGACCTGTACGAGAAGTTTAATCCAGTAAATTATGTTGAAAACTGGCAAACACCGATGATGGTTATCCACGGTCAACAAGACTTTCGTGTTCCATATGGTCAAGGCTTAGGTGCCTTCACCTACATGCAACGTAAAGGTATTCCGTCGGAACTGGTGGTTTTCCCTGATGAAAACCATTGGATACTTAACCAAGACAACCTGCAACTGTGGTATAAACATGTATTAGGTTGGATGGATCGCTGGACGGCAAAATAGCCTGGCAATATCAATAGTCTGTTAGTGGCTAATAAAAAAGGATGCGAGTGTCGCATCCTTTTTTTATGCTCAAACCAAACCAAACCAAATCTAACCAAATTAAACCAATCTACACTTAGCCAAGGTAACTAATCAAACTAGGCTATCTGAATTAAATAAGCTTAAGCAGTTGGCATTAAGCTAAGTGGTGTTAAATAACCAATGACAAAATAAGGCAATTTAAACGCAAAAAAGGGGGCTGCGCTATTTGATAAATAAAGCAAAATTGTAATAGTGCGTTGATACAAGAGCGAGGAAAGTTAACTAAATACGCAGACACTGTGAATGGTTAATTAAAAAACTATTGTTGAACTCCCTGTCTAAGCAATAGTTTTTTAAATCCGAAAGCATTATCGAAACAATTTATCCCGTTTTTTGAGTGTGCCCTAAAGGCTTAGTTTTGCTGGGGACATCGGTTGGAGTATGACCACAAAAAAAGGTCATTCTTCGACGAGATAAAGTAATTTTACGGTGAGTGTGTTTAGCACTCGAATGGTTACGCTTGTTCATGATAAACCTTGTGGAACGATGTAAAACACTCATATGCACTGAATGCAGGAATGAGCATCCTTGTAACGGGGACACAGAGTATAGCGCAAAACAAGGATGAATTTCTCGTATACCATTGTTTTATTTTCTTATAACTGAATTTTAAATACTTCAGCCCTTTTAAGTGTTGTATCAAATCGTGACCTTCTTCAAAAATATTATATAAGTTAGAAAAACTAATGAAAATTGTGCCTTGTGTGACAAAAACTCATTTTGAATAAATCATTATCTAAGCTAGAGTTGCGCAAAATTGGCTAGACTAATTACAATGCTGCTTAACAGCACTGAAAATCACTTTGTTTTGAGGAAACGAAATTGGACTATATGTTGTTTTTCAAGTTCTTTTTAGGGCTTGTGGCAATTATTAACCCTGTGGGGTTATTACCTGTGTTTGTCAGTTTAACCAGTCATCAAACTGACGTTGAACGTGAACGGACAAATCGGGTAGCCAACTTTGCGGTGGTAGTTATATTGTTGGTAACGATTATCGTTGGGCAATATATTTTAAATATGTTCAGTATTACCCTGTCGTCATTTCGAATAGCAGGCGGTAGTTTGATTTGCTTAATCGCAATGTCGATGTTGCAAGGTAAAATGAGTGAAGTTAAACGCAACAAAGAAGAAGACCGTGAATCATCGGGTATGGAGTCGGTTGCCGTTGTGCCATTGGCATTGCCTTTAATGGCAGGCCCAGGTGCAATTAGTTCCGTGATTGTATTTGCCTCAGAACATGATTCAGTGATTAGTCTCGTCGGTATGTTCATTACTGTTATTGCCTTTGGGGTGCTCAGTTGGTTGCTATTTAGAATGGCGCCAGTGATTTTCAAGCTATTAGGTAACACAGGTATTAACGTCATTACTCGTATTATGGGGCTGCTTATGCTCTCTATTGGTATTGAAGTGATAGCGGCTGGGCTTAAAGGTTTGTTTCCAACGCTTGTAGGCTAACAGGTAATGCTACTACCTTATTAAGGGGAAATTAGCGCGCTAATGCCTAGCAAATGTGCAAACGCGATCAATTACAGACTTTTTAACTTGACCCTTTAAAACCCTTTGCGTAAAGTACCGCCCAGATTCAGCAATGAGTCAACAACGGTGAAATGTCTGAGTGGCTGAAGGAGCACGCCTGGAAAGTGTGTGTAGGAGAAATTCTACCTAGGGTTCGAATCCCTATTTCACCGCCAAATTTAAAAAAGCCCGCTATTTTATAGCGGGCTTTTTGCTGTGTTTTTTTACTTTTTTCACTTTAACTTCGTCTTTTCTTTTTTGTCTCGTCTTAAGTAAATAATCCATTTAGGATTTTTTAAGGTAATGAAATGCCAGAATGAGTTTAAGGTCACTTTTAGTGACTAAATGCACCGCAGTTTCGTTAATTTTGCGTCATAAGAGCAACATTTGTTTGGGTAAACTGTTATATATTGCGCGCATAAAAATCACGTTGAAACGGCGCTTTGTTAGCTCGGCAAATCAGTGCCATCATTTTGATCTATTGTGTTTTTTTGTATTTTATTATTGTACTTTTTTGTAAGTCAATGATGATTTTGACACTAAGATAACGTGATGGATTTTATCCGTTCGCATTAACGCTAAGGGTGAGTAACATCATCGGCTATAAATTGCTGCTCAACCCGATAGCAATACCCATAGGCATCGCAACAGATAAGGCTTAATTGTAAATAGAAACCCTATGAATATTCTTTGGAAATTAAAACGTTATATTTTAATGTTTAAACGACACTACCTTATTGCGATAGTGGCGCTGCAAGTGGTGGCGTTAATTAACCTGGTTCCGTCATGGCTCATTGGTAAAATTGTCGATGGCATTAGTGACGATACCTTAAATGGACAAATGTTATTTATCCATGTCATGGGGATCGTCTTAGCTGGATTTGCCATGTATGGATTACGGTTTGTATGGCAAAGCCAGTTATATGGCGCATCAGTTGCTATCACCAAAGTGATCCGCAGTGATTTATTTGAGAAATTCTCTCGCCTTACACCGACTTTTTTTGCGCGCCTTAGCACTGGCGATTTAATGGCACATGCCACCAATGACTTAAATGCCGTAGAAGAAACCATGGGAATGGGGATCATGACCCTTGTTGATTCAGTTATTGCAGGGTTAACCGTGATTGCAGGGATGGTTTTTGTTGTCAGCGGCCAATTAACTGCTATCGCATTATTACCGTTTCCTTTATTGGTTATTGTGACTCGCCGTTATGGGAAAAAACTGCATCAGGCGTTTAGTCGTGCTCAAGGGGCATTTTCACAATTAACTGAAGAAGCCAGAGAAACCGTTTCAGGTATTCGCGCCGTGCGCTCACACGGGATTGCTCACCGTCAACAACAACGGTTTAATCAAAGTATTGACGATACCGTTGATGCCAACTTAGCAGTTGCTAAGGTTGACGCTGCTTTTGCGCCGACGATTCAATTGGTTTATGGCTTATCATTTGTCATTTCTCTTGGTTATGGCGCGTGGTTGATTGAGCAAGGCGTCATTACCGTTGGACTGTTCACCACATTCACCTTATACCTTGGGCAATTACTTGGACCCTTTTTACAATTTGGTTGGCAATTTAACGTATTCCAGCGTGGCAACACCTCATGGCAACGTTTAGAGAAGCTATTTGCTGAACAAATTGATGTCACTGAGGGCAAGCAAACGTTGCCAGCGACTACCGCGGCTAATATGACATTTGATATTAAACGCTTTTGTTACCCACACGCTAATCACGCCGCATTGTCAGCAATTAAGTTTGATCTACCAACAGGTGGCTTAGTGGGTATAAGTGGCCCAACGGGTAGCGGTAAAAGCACCTTGTTGCAGCTTGCCTTACGTCAGTTTCAATTAGATGCACAGTCAAATATTTACCTTGGCGGGGTTACTATTGACAGTCTCACCTTTGAATCTTTGCGCAGCAAATTAGCTTGGGTACCACAAAAACCGCATTTGTTCTCAGGCTCAATTGCCGACAACATTGGTTTGGGCAATCCAAATGCCAGCCGTGAAGAGATTGTTCACGTTGCAGAGATGGCAGGGATTAAAGATGAGATTGAGGCAATGGAAGCCGGTTTTGATACCCAAATGCGTGAAGGCGGCAGTAATTTATCTGGTGGGCAGCGCCAACGTGTCACGTTAGCCAGAGCACTATTAACCCAGGCCGATATTTTATTGTTGGACGACCCATTTAGTGCGCTAGACATGAAAACTGAAGTGATTGTACGTAAAAACCTCAAAGCGCATTATGGCCACAAAACCATTTTATTAGTCACCCAACGCTTAACCAATTTAATCGAAGCCGACCACATATTAATTTTACATGAGGGCGAAGTGACCGAGCGTGGTAATCATCATCAATTAATGGCCAATAACGACTGGTATGCCACGGTTTATCAGCGTCAAAGCCAATTAGGCCAAACTATTGGGACAAGTCAGTCACAGCCTGTTGTACCTCATGATTTGGTTGATGAGCGAACGGTGTCAGAAGATGTGGCTCAATTGCATACGCACGCACAGAGAAAAAACAATGCCAAACGAGATAAAGACGCTGAGGTAAAAATTACCCATGAGTTGGAGGACAAGTCATGAGTCAAGGTTCTCAAACTGCGGTTAATAAAAGCGTAACCCAATCCACAACAGACACAACGCAGCCAATAAAAAATAGTACCTTATACCGTCGTTTACTCGCGTTTTCACTGCCGCATAAATTGCGTTTTGGTTTTGCCTTTTTAATGTTGGCATTAGCGGTTAGCGCTGAAATGACTATCCCTTGGTTGGCAAAAATAGTACTCGACGAGATGATTGTGCCGCAGCAATTTCAATGGTCGCAATTACTGACATTAACCGGATTAGTTATGCTGTTTTACGTGTTGGCGGCCGGGTTTGGTTACTTACAAGGCTTGGTGTTTAAACACAGTGCATTATTAGTTGTAAAAGATGTTCGTGAGCAACTGTTTAGCCATGTTTTACGCTTTCCAATAGCAACATTTGATAAATTATCTACGGGTAAATTGGTGTCTTACATTACCAATGACACCGAAGCATTGCGCAATATGTTTGTGTCAACGCTGCCCACGGTTATCCAAGGTGCGCTGCGTATCATTGCCATTTTTATCGCCATTGCCTTACTCGACTGGCACTTAATGGTATTGAGCTTAGTGTTAATCCCCGTTTTACTGTTAACCATGCATTGGTACCGCAAAATCTCAATGCCCGTATTTGATGGTATTCGAGTACAAGTGAGTAATATTAACGGTCAAATTAACGAGTCGTTACAAGGTATGTCACTTATTCAAGCTTTTAGGCAAGAAAAAGCCTTTCAAGAAAAGTTTGAACAAGAAAATAAGCGCTGGTTTGAGTTTCGCAGACGCTCCATTGCCATCGACAGCTTAATGTTACTGCCGTTAACCCGACTTATTGGCACATTAACCGCCGCGGGCATTGTGACTTGGTTTGCTGGGGCGTCGATGTCAACCGTGATTGAAATTGGTACCTTGTATGCTTTTTTAAATTACATTGAACGCTTTTTTGACCCGTTTAGGCAATTATCAATGGAGCTGAGAAAGCTGCAAGTGGCAACGGTGGCGTCTAAACGCATTTTTGAGCTATTAGATGACCCAGCTGAGCGCCACGATAACAACCAACCACCCGTTGTATTTAATGCAAATCATGATATTGAGTTTCGTAATGTGACAATGGGCTATGAGGCTGATAAACCGGTACTTAAAGATGTCAGTTTCATTGCTAAAAGCGGCGAGTTTACCGCGATTGTAGGTCATACGGGCAGTGGTAAAAGCTCGGTAATTAACTTATTAATGCGCTTTTATCAACAGCAACAAGGCGAGATCTTGATTGGCGGGCAGTCATTAAACAGGTTACCAGAAGCGCAGTTGAGACAACTCTTTGGTTTAGTGTCCCAAGACCCAACCATTTTCAGCGGCAGCATTGTCGATAATATTGATTTATCGGCAACTGAGCCCAATGGTCAAATGAATCCACAACAAGTTCGAGCTCACCGTGTTGATAAAGCCATTCGTGCCGCGCAGATGGTAAAAGCCGAACGCTTTATTGCACGCTTACCTAATGGCTTTGACCATCAACCAAGTAATAGCGGTGCGTCACTGTCGGTTGGCGAGCGTCAATTATTGGCACTTGCGCGCGCCATTTCACATGATCCGAAAATCTTTTTGCTCGATGAAGCTACGGCGAATATCGACAGTGAGTCAGAAGAAACCGTTAAGCAGGCATTAGAAAATATTCAAGATGGGCGCACCGTTATTACCGTTGCGCATCGATTGTCGACCATTCAAAGCGCAGATAACATTCTGGTTATGAATGCCGGCAAACTGGTGCAAAGCGGCACCCATAACCAGCTTATTCAACAAGACGGTGATTATCGCGACTTATACCTAGCGCAACAAGCTCAAGAAGAAAGTGAACATCAAAACAGTACGCTCGGGTTAACCCCAATTAGTGCAGCGTAAGTGTTTAATTAACAGAGTAATGAACGATGACAACAGATAAACAATTATTACCACAAACGGCGATTGAAGAAATTTGTGAGTGGGAAATTATGCATGGGGTCGCATTTCGTCAAGCTGATAACAGCGCCAGGCATGTGCCATTTAGCATTGCGCCTATGACCATGCAACGTAAGGTATTTAACCACTTACAAACGGTCACGCCGTTGATTGCCAAATTAGTCAGTAATGTGGCAGAAGATCATGATTATTTACAAGCCTCTTTAGGTGATATGTCCAAAGCCGATCCGTTTTTTGGCCGGTTAATGGAATTACACCAACAAGCTCACGGCGATAGCCACCAGCGATTAAAGCCTGCACGTCAACCTTTGTTACTGATGCGTACCGACTTTATGGATGACCGTCAATTTGGTGCCAAAGTTATTGAATTTAATGGCATTGCTGCCGGTATGGCGCCATTTGGCCAGCGGGCGACTCAATTACATCGTTATATGCAGCATCAATGGCGCGATGTATATCAGCAATGGTTAGAAGACGACCAAGCCACTGCGGCACACAATGAAGGCATGGAGCAACTGGCATTGGGTATTGCCACTGCTGCGCATAAAATACGTCAGCATTTTACTCAGGCTGAGCAATCAACGCAGCAACCGACTTTTTTGATGATTGTTCAAAAGGATGAAGATAACGTTTATGACCAACATCTGCTAGAGGTAGCGCTGCAGCAGCTTGGGGTTAACACTCTTAGACGCACCTTTGAACAATTAAGTCAGCAGTTATCAACGGGTGAAGGACAACGTTTACTACTTGATGGTGTTGGCGCAATTGACGCGGTGTATTTACGTGCAGGTTATCAATTTGGCGACTATTGGGCTCCAGAGTTAAACGAGTCGATTTGCTGCCACACACTTAGCCAAACGCGGTTATTTATTGAAAAGCATTACGTGGCGTTAAATGCCACCATTAGCCAGCAATTAGCGACAAGTAAGTCAATGCAAATGCTGTTAACTATGATGCCGGCTAAAGATTACGGCCGTTGGGGGTTAACCATAGATGAAGCTAACTTAGTTAAAAGCGTGTTAGCTGATATGAAGCCAATCACTAAGGAAAATATTGCTTGGTTTAACAATGAAGCTGATAAATCGCAATGGGTACTAAAAAACCAAGGCGAGGGCGGAGGTCATTGTGTATTTGGTGATGACATTAGCGCCACGCTAGCTAAATTAACAGCAACAGAATATGACGCATGGGCGCTAATGCAGCGGTTATTCCCTCATGAACGTGAAACGCCAACCATTGCAGTGCGTGACCATCAACAAACCATTGTTAACGATCTCGTCAGTGAAATAGGTTTGTTTACTGCTCATTTTCAAGGTGAAGCCGTGACAGAGGCAAACGGTTATGCAGGCTATTTAATTCGCAGTAAACCTGCTAGCGAAAATGAAGGTGGCATTCATAGCGGTCAAGGTATTTTAGACTCGTTAGTGTTGATTGACTAACTGCAAGTTAGCTTAGGCCAACTAACTTAGGCCAACTAATATTAGCGTAAGCGCGTGTTGACAGGCATCAGACTGCAGCTAATAAATCGGTGTTACCACCAAAATAACCCGCCAAATACATTAATTGCTGGCGGGTTTATTTTTGGCGTTTAGATACCAGTAACGAGATTAAGACCGAGCATTGTTAGCTTGGTGTTCTTTTTCTTTTTCTTTTTCTTTTTCTTGCGCACTGGCAATAGCAATAAGTTGTTGGCAATACGCTAAATGATGACGAATGGCATCTAAATATTGATTGGTTTGAGAATGAGTGAAATACCAAGCACAAGGCGATTTTTCGGCATTGGGTTCAACAAATAGCATTTCGACTTGTGTTAATGCTTGAGTAGAGGCCATTGCAACCCATTGATGGCTGCTAAGAGTGGCCATTTGTTTAAACATCGACACTTGGAATGTCAGCATCATGCCAGTTGGTGTGTCAGTTTTTTTATCGACCTTATGGAGCAACTCAAATGGGTTAGCAATATCGATGTTTGACTCATCCATTGCTTTTACTTGCTCAGCATCGCTAGGGGTTATTAAAGGCGCAAAAAATAGCTCAGGCCATTTGATGTGAGTTTGAGTTAACACTAACCCAAGTGCAATGCGTCGCTCACCTAACCAGTTATGCACAATACAAGGCAAGTGTTCATCTTTAGGCATGTCTGGATGACGAGCTAAATTTGGTAACAAGGCCATGCGTTCGACATTGACTTGCTTTGATATCATCGACATTAATATCAGGGTAACTAAGCCAGTAGAAGGCCAACATCCCAGTTGTGGTTCAATTTTTTTCGCAATTAATTCTAGTTGTTGCTCAACCCAGTTATTATCTGGACTGTTGGTTACTAAAAAAGCTCCCTTAACGCCAGCAAAAGGGCCATTACAAATATTAATGACGTTAGGTTCTGGTCGTCGGGTTGAATTAAATGTAATGGTGTAGCCGAGATTGCGAACATTGATATCGCCGACGGCATTACCAATGATTGAGACATTTTTGAAAGATAAATGAGCGGTGTTGTTAATCAGGTCAGAAGGCATATGGGGGTTCTAATGGTTGAATCTGTAATTAGTTTAACGGATTTGCAGCCTATCTGCTGATAAAAATTACCGTAATCAACCATATATTAATGCAGTTTAATACGGTAAATATCACTATAATGTTGGCGATGTTATTGGCCGAAAGCAAAAGTATTTATTTTAACTTACTTGTTAATAACTAATTGACTCATGGGTGTATTTTATACAGCATCGGGATTGTTGTTGTTCTTGGTTTTTCGTGTGTAATTATCCAAGTAGAGACAAAACAGGAAGATATAAATTGCTTGTCTTTTGTCACTGCTTTGGCAATAATTGAAACACTTGTTTAAATTATCTGTTTTAAGAGAAGAATATGAATCCGTATCAAGCTCCGCTTAAAGACATGCAATTCTTGTTAGAAGACGTTTTTGACGCCACATCAACTTGGCAATCAATGCCCGATATTGCTGATATGGTCGACACTGATACGGCAATGGCTATTCTTGATGAAGCGAGTAAAATTAGCCGCGATCTTATTCATCCGTTAAATCGCAGCGGCGACGAACAAGGTGTAAGCCATGTCGATGGCCAAGTGAAAACGCCTGATGGGTTTAAACAGGTTTACCAACAATTTGCCGAAGGAGGCTGGGTTGGTTTATGTGGCGAGCCCGAGTTTGACGGCATGGGTATGCCAAAAATGCTGGGGCTTTTGGTCGATGAAATGGGCTATAGCGCTTGTAACTCATTTACCTTGTATGGGTCGTTAACCGCAGGGGCGGCGTTATGTATTAACGCACACGCCAGTGACGAGTTAAAAAGTACTTATTTACCCGCGCTTTATTCTGGTCAATGGTCAGGTGCAATGGACATGACCGAGCCGCAGTCGGGTTCTGATTTACGCACCATTCGTACTAAAGCCGTGCCGCAAGATGATGGCAGTTATGCCATTAGTGGCACTAAAATTTTCATTACCGGTGGTGACCACGATTTAACTGAAAACGTCATTCACCTTGTGTTAGCAAAACTGCCAGATTCAAATGGCATTTCATTATTTTTAGTCCCGAAAATTACCGTACAAGCCGACGGTCGTTTAGGCGAGCCAAACGGTGTCACTGTGGGTTCAATTGAGCACAAAATGGGGCTCAAAGCCTCAGCAACGTGTGTGATGAATTATGACAATGCCAAGGGCTTTTTAGTGGGTAAACCTAATCGCGGCCTAGTTTGCATGTTCACTATGATGAATTACGAGCGACTTGCTATTGGTATTCAAGGCCTAGGTAGTGCGCAAGCGGCTTACCAAATGGCGGCTGAGTATGCTAAAGAACGTACCCAAGGTTTAGCAGCAGGTGGCTCACCAACAGGCGCAAGTAGTGACCCTATTATTGTTCACGGTGATGTGCGCCGAATGCTACTGACAATTCGCGCTATGACTGAAGCGGGGCGTGCTTTATCCGTGTTCACTGGCAAACAATTAGATTTGGCCAAATACGGCCAAAATGAAGCAAAAGCGAAAGCAAGTCGTTATGTCGGGTTAATGACACCAGTAGCAAAAGCGTTTTTAACTGACCGTGGTTTAGACTCAACCGTTATGGCGCAACAAGTGTTTGGTGGTCATGGTTATATTCGTGAAACCGGCATTGAGCAGTTAGTGCGCGATACCCGTATCGCACAAATTTATGAAGGCACTAACGGCATTCAAGCTATCGACTTTTTAGGCCGTAAGGTCACCGGTGATAACTTAGCCACGTTAACTGAATTTGTTACTGAAGTGCGCGCCGATATCGACACACTAAATGCCACCGAAAGCGACAAAAATGCAGTATTAGAACGCTTTGAAGTGTTGTTGCAAACCGCAGCATATATTAATGACAACAAACTGAACCAGCCAGCGTTAATTAATGCCAGTGCGGTAGACTTTTTAGATGCCTTTGGATACACCTTATATGGGTATTATTGGTTGCTGATGGCAGATAAAGCATCAACAAATAACGATGCGGATTTCAGTGCGCAAAAAGTGTATTTGGCCCGTTTTTACATTGACAAATTATTAGCCAAAGCCGATTACCATTTATCACAAGTTAATCAGGGTGATAGCGCGATTATGGCGATGCCAGAAAACTTGTTTTAACGCTTAAATAAACAAAAAAGCTCACATATCGGTGATATTGTGAGCTTTTTTATGCCTGAAAATCATAACTTAACTAGTTGAACATGGTTAAGTTCGCGTTAAAGCCATTGCTTTAGTTTCGCTTCGTCACTGATAGTTAAGGTCACGGTATCTTTTATGGCAGCGGTTAGTGTCATTTCGCCATGCATTAACTCATCGCGGCGGAACCAATGCAGTGACACTTTATCACCAACTTGGTTTTGTTGAAGTTGCTTGTCAAAGTCGCCAGAGACTTGCAGATTATCAGCGGCAATTAATATATCACCGGCACTTAAGCCTGCAAGATGAGCAGGGCTGTTATGAGCAACAGTGTTAATCTTAATACCTATTGGTGCGGCAGAGTATTTCGCGCCAAATGCCAAAGCATGGCCAGTAAATTTAACGCCGCCTAAGTCTTTCGCACCTTCACTGGCACGCAGTGTCATAGTTACACCAACTTGTTCAAGTAATGGCGCAAGTGGTAAGTCTTCGGTTGAGTCAAGCAATGCAAATAACGTACTGCAATCGCGGCCAAGTAATTGTTCAACAATTTTTTGATGGCTGTCATCTTGAGTACCAATGCCTGTTAGGCCATGTTGTTGCCATAAAATTTTCATGACATCGTCAAGCGAGTATTGGCCGTTTGATTCAATGCGTAGGGTTAAATCAAGCATTAATGCGAACAATGCGCCTTTGGTGTAATAGCTAACAATGGCGTTGGCGGCATTTTCTTTTTGTTGATAAAAGGTCGTCCAAGTATTAAAGCTTGAGTCATTTAAGCTTTGTAAGAAACGCCCTTGACCACGGTAAACTCGGGTCATTAACTCACTGAGCATGTCTAAATATTGGTTTGCGTCAACGCGGCCGCTGCGGTAAGTAATAAAGTCATCGAAATACGACGTGATACCTTCATACGCCCAAAGTTGTTTGGTGTACGACTCTTTACTTAAATCAAATGGGGTAAATTCAGCGGGTTTTATGCGTTTTACATTCCAGCTATGGAAGTACTCATGGCTACATAATGATAAATACGTGCGGTAACCGTCTTCTACTTTGCTGTCCATGTTCGTCGGTAAGTCGCTGCGAGAACACATTAAGGCAGTTGATGCTTTGTGTTCTAGGCCACCAAAACCTTTATCTAACACGGTGGTCATAAACACGTAACGCTCAAACGGAGCTGGGCTGTCAAAAAAATCAATTTGATATTCACAGATAGCCGTTAAATCTTTGACGAGTCGCGCCATACAGGCTTTATGTTTACCACTGAGTACGATGTCATGAGGAACACCCTGTGCCATAAAGGTTTCAATGGTTAAGTCACCCATTTCAACGGGGTGATCAATTAAATCAGCGTAGCTATCTGCGCTGAAATTACCAAAGCCAAAAGTTTCACCCGATTGACGTGCCATGCTGGTGGCCACTTTCCAATCAGCTAACTCTGTTAATGCTGGGGCATCAATAGTGACACTGTGCGGGGTACTTTCTAGACCGTTAGCCGCTAAAAATACACTACTGCCATTAAAGAAGCCGTGATTGGTATCAAGGTGGGCTGTACGTACGGATAAGTCCCATGCATAGACGTGGTATGTCACTACAACGTCAGCGCCGCTATTATTAATTTTCCATGTTTGTTTATCAATTTGGCTGACTGCAATGGGAGCATTATTGGTGTCAAATGCCTGTAAATTAATAATGTTTTTGGCAAAATCACGGATCATATAACTGCCCGGTAGCCATGCAGGTAAAGACAAGATTTGCTCAGCGCTAGCGTTATTAAGGGTTAAAGTGACAGCAAAAAGGTGCGCTTTGGGGTCAATGGCATGAATATGATAATGCATATAAAAATCCAGTAGTGGCAAGAAAAAAGGCAGGTAAAGTAGTATGCTGCCAAAAACGATATCAATAGGCAATCATTTGCCATAGATTGCTGGCTTTTGACTAATTTAACTAGAGTCTTATGCCTAAGCCTTGATAGTATTAACCATCTTATCTTGAAGATGTAACTTGTTGATACGCCAGCAACACTAGCAGCTACAATTGATTTATCGTCACTTAACAAATCAACCTGAGGAAGCAAAATGGCCGAAGAAACCCTATTTAGTAAAATTATCCGCCGTGAAATCCCTGCCGATATTCTGTACCAAGATGAATTAGTCACCGCATTTCGTGATATAGCCCCGCAAGCGCCAACGCACATTTTAATTATTCCCAATCACCTGATCCCAACAACCAATGATGTTAAAGCCTCTGATGAGCTTGCATTAGGACGGATGATGACCGTCGCAGCTAAATTAGCCGCTGAAGAAGGTATTGCAGAAGATGGATATCGCTTAATCATGAATTGCAATAAATATGGCGGCCAAGAGGTTTACCATATTCATTTACATTTAGTCGGCGGCAAACCATTAGGGCGAATGATTGGTCATGACTAAACCTGTTGATAAAACCTTGAAAGTGAGTCCGGAATTTTTTCCGTTGACTGAAGTCGCTACGCGTTTTGTTAACCAATTGGCCCAATGTCGCCGTTTAGGATTTGAGGTCAAAGAAGCCAGTGAGCATCATGTATTAATTGAGCTACCTTATAGCCAAGATATTATTGGCGACCCCGATACCGGTGTAATCCACGGCGGAGTCATTACTACCTTAATTGACACCGGTTGTGGCTGCGCGGTGGTATGCGCAATTTTAGATAAATTTGAATCGTTAGAATTATCACCCACGTTAGACTTACGCGTTGACTACATGCGCCCAGCTGAACCCAATAAAGCGGTGTATGTCTTTGCCGAGTGTTACCGCTTAACCTCAAGTGTTGCTTTTACTCGCGCTATTGCATATCAAGATAGTATTGATCGACCTGTCGCTCATGCTGTGGGCTCGTTTATGCGCATTAGCCCAGAAATGATAGGTGAAGACTTTAGACAAGCATTAATGGGTAACTTGCCTAAGGAGCAACAATGAACGAGCAAGCTAATGCTAGCGGTGTCCATGACATAGTGCAGCGCGCAATTGCCACTAATGACTACAGTTATCTACTTGAAAAAGTGCCATATTCGCAATTTATTGGTATGTCAGTTGAACGTTTTGGCGATGAAATGGTGTTTAAATTACCCGCGAAAGATGACAACATTGGTAATCCTATTTTGCCAGCTATTCACGGTGGCGTGATTGCTGGGTTTATGGAAATGTCGGCTATAGTACAATTAATGGTGTTTATGCAAGCGAAGCAAGTGCCTAAAATTGTCGACTTTTCAATTGATTATTTACGCGCAGGTTTGCATCAAGACAGTTTTGCAGAATGTAAAATTACTCGTCAAGGGCGTCGCGTAGCCAACGTGAGTATTAATTGCTGGCAGTCGAACCGTAAACAACTTATTGCGACCGCCAGAGCGCACTTTTTATTAGAATAAGGAGAACAGCATGAAACTGATTAAATGGGTGATGTTAGTTGTAACATTCACACTTGTTGGTTGTGCCAATCATACTTCAGGATTAGCGATTAGCTCTGATGGTAATGTGCGAGCAGACAATAGCAGCCTAGCGCGTGAGGTAGCAACAAGTGATGCTCGCGCTAGAATGGTTGGCGATATCATGCAAGGTTCTGTTGTTATTAGCAGTAAAGTGTCAACGGATATGCGTTTGCAGTATAAATTTACTTGGTATGACATTAGTGGTTTTGTTATTGATGAGCAAGCCAATTCTTGGCAATCAGCAACGCTTCATGGCATGCAAAATATACAAGTAACATCAGTTGCACCAAATGCCACGGCAACGCGTTTTGAAGTATACGTTCGTAAAGCGTTTTCAAACTAGCAAGTAGGCAGGGGTAGGCTTGTGGTTTATAACAAACAGTGGCCATAATATAACCCCATAAGGCTGTCCAGCCTGACGGATTTATATGAACATGAAAGCCTCAATGTTGAACTGACATTGAGGCTTTTTGTTGGCTGTTTTTTATCTTGTGAATCAACGCAATTACAATCCAGCTGACTAAAAGCACCGTGGTAAAGGTTAGCGGGGGAGACGTTGACTTACTCGTCGTCCAAAAGGTGCTATTCAAGATGAATAAAGTTGTCAATAAAGTGAGCGATAGCAGGTGTAAATCTTTGGTCTATTGGGTATACTTCCGCTCGCCAAGGGGTGTCAGTATTGCTGACTGAGACGTATTTCACGAACCCTTAGAACCTGATCCGGCTAATACCGGCGTAGGAATGGGCCACGCTAATTATCTGTGCACCTTATATTACTATGCTTGCCGGATCTCAAAATTGGAATTTGAGGTCCTATGTTGTCAATTAAAAAAAAATCTATTCTCGCACTGGCCGTCGCTGCCAGTTTCAGTACTCAAGTCGTTGCTGCACCAACCAACACCCAAGACGAAGAACCTATGGAAGTGGTTGTCGTAAATGCCGACTTTAACAATATCAATATCGAACAAATGCCATCGAGTGTCACCGTGATTGGTGAACAACAAATTCAAGATGAAGGCGCTGAGCATTTTCAAGATGTATTAAATTCAATTGCCAACTTTAACTGGTCTGGTGGGAGTTCTCGTCCGCGTTATTTTCAAATTCGTGGCGTCGGTGAACAAGAACAATACCAAGGTGCGCCTAACTCCTCGGTGGGGTTTGTGGTTGACGATATTGACTTATCTGGCCTAGGCATGGTGTCAAGCATGTATGACATGCAGCAAGTTGAAGTGCTTCGCGGCCCACAAGGTACCCAATACGGTGCTAATGCACTAGCAGGGTTAATTTACCTTAAAAGTAATGACCCAACCGATACTTTTGAACATGGTGCAAAAGTCAGTTTAGGTGATGATGACCTAACTACGTTTTCAGGTTTTAGCTCAGGCCCATTAACTGACTCAGGTAAGTTGCTTTACCGTGTTTCGGTAGAAAAACATGACCAAAATGGCTTTATGACTAATGATTACCTTGGTCGTGATGATACCAATAAACGTGACGAGTTAAGTGCTAAAGCCAAAATCCGTTGGTATATGAGCGACGATCTTCAAGCTGATTTAACCTTGCTACATGCTAATTTCGACAATGGTTACGATGTGTGGACATTAGACAATAATGGCACTAATAGTCTGACCGATGTGCCTGGCGTTGATACCCAAAAAACCACTGGCGTAGGGCTTAAATTAACCTATTCTGGTTTCAAAACCGCTGAATTAACCTCGTTAACCTCATTTGCTAATACTGACCATCGCCAAATGTATGATGGAGATTGGGCAAACCCTGATTATTGGGCAGATAAAGAGTGTACTGAATATGACGATGACTGGAATCCAATTGGTACTAGTCCATGTCACTATGATTACACTTGGGATAAAGCGGCTAAGCGTAAAACCCTGACGCAAGAGTTGCGCTTAACCTCTACTCAAGATGGGCGTATTTTCAATGGTTCCACTGACTGGCTAGTGGGCGTTTATGCGATGAACTTAAAAGAAGATAACGATTTATATTCTGAATACAACGGCGACCCAGATGAAGTGTTGCAGTCTGAATACGAAGCATCAAACTATGCCGCTTTTGTACAATTAGATAGTCAGCTAGGTGACGGATATTTACTCTCAACTGGACTGCGTTTTGAACGTCGTGTAAGTGAATATAGTGACACCAATAATGATAACTTTTCACCAAGTGAAAACATGTGGGGCGGCCATATTGCGTTATCGAAAGTCATTAATGCCGATCATAATGCCTATATTCGTGTTGCAAGAGGCTACAAAGCGGGTGGATTTAACATGACGTTGCCTGTTGAATTCGCAGACAAAAAAGAGTTCAGTGCTGAAACGCTGTATAACTATGAAATTGGTCTGAAATCAATGTGGCTAAATGGAGATGTTGCGACCAATATAGCGCTGTTTTATATGGACAGACGCGATCAACAAGTATCAGCATCGTTACAAGACCCTGACGATCAACAACGGTTTATCTTGTTCACTGAAAACGCTAGCAGTTCAGATAATTATGGCGCGGAGTTAGATGCAAAATGGTATGCCAATGACAATATTGAAGTGTATGGCAGCCTAGGTTTACTTAATGCCACTTATGGCGATTATGTATACCAAGACAAAAATGGTAACCCCGTTGATCTTACTGGACGTGAATTAGCTCACTCACCAAAAGCAACTTATAGCTTAGGCGTGACTTATTTTGCCGACAGTGGTTGGTTTGCTAATGTGAACGCAAGCGGTAAGTCTGATTTCTATTATTCAGATAGCAATGATTCTCAATCTGAACCATACACCATTATTAATGCACGTATTGGTTATGAAACCGATACTTGGTCTGCCTACCTTTGGGGACGTAACCTAGCCGACAAACAATACGGCACGCGTGGTTTCTATTTTGGTAACGAACCCGATCAAGACTGGGCTGATAAACAATATATTCGTTATGGTGACCCACGTCAGTTAGGTGTCACATTTGATTATAAATTTATGTAATCAATGATTTTTAGCGCGATATGTCAGTGGCATTATCGCGCAACGCTTTCACTTTAGTGCTTAGTGCTTAGTGCTTAGTGCTTAGTGCTTAGTGCTATAGCATTTTAGTGTTAGTGCTTTTGCACAATAACGTTTGTGCTTTAGTGCATTTTGTTCACATTCAAAAATACAAAGGTATTATTATGAAGTTAACTGCCGAAATCAGTATGTATCCGTTAAATGAAAACTACCTTGAACCTATTCAATGGTTCATTGCCCGTGTTGACAGTTATAACAACATTGAACGAGTGACCAATGCCATGGCGACCCAAATTACCGGTGAGTATGTCGATGTTATGAATATGCTGGCAGTTGAAATGGAAGCGGCACATAAGAAATGGGGTAAAGCGGCATTTGTATGTAAGTTTCTAGGCGGTGAATTAGACCTGAGCCACAGTGAATAAACAGCGATTAACGCCTGATTATGGCGGCATTTGTTCATAGCATGATGACAATCGTGCTATGAAATAGTATCAACCATACGTATCTTTTTTATAAAATTATTCGATAAACAAGGCCTGTTAATGTTTGACACATTATTAAAAGCGGTTGCTGAGATAGAAATTATGACGGCATGGGAGCTATTAGCAGTTGTATTAGCTATCGCGTATTTATGGTTAGCAATGAAAGCGAATAAACTGTGTTGGTTGGCCGCTTTTGTCAGCACCGCAATATACACTGTGTTATTTTGGCATGTTTCATTACTGATGGAATCCGTGTTGAATATCTATTATATGGCAATGGCTGTATATGGTTTTTGGATGTGGACTAATACAAACAGTCATAATAACGAGACGCATCACCGTGCCAATAGCGCCTTGCCAATAGTGTCTTGGTCACTGCAAAAACACGGCATGATAATCGCTATGACGAGTCTGGTATCGCTTATTGTGGGCTATTTGATGAGCCAATATACTCAAGCATCATTTGCCTATCTTGATGCTGCAACCACCTGTTTTGCCGTAATGACAACCTATTTAGTGGCTAAAAAAGTGCTAGAAAACTGGTTGTATTGGGTAGTAATAGACGCGGTGAGTATTTATTTGTACTTTCAAAAAGGGCTAATGCTTACCACGGTGTTATTTGTTGGTTACGTGTTCATGGCCGCGTTTGGCTACCTGATGTGGAAAAAACGCATAACTGACACTAATAGCATGACGTTGCAGGTACAATAGGGTGTTTTTAACGCATATGCAGGGGGTGTTAACATCACACCAGCAACAGGTGTTGCTAACAATGCCTGCAGCGTTGTTAGCAAAGTTAAGTCGTGATTGTGTTGATGTTTCATTGCTCAGTGCTGGGCTAAGTAATCAAAATTTCAGACTGCATTGCCGCGAAGGTGACAAAGTACTACGGGTAAATACTCAGGCCAGTGATTGGTGTAACCGCCAACTTGAAATAGATTGCTGGCAACAAGCACATGGGCAAAAACTAGCGCCAGCTTTATTGTGGTACTCACCATGCTATCAATTTTATATCAGCGAGTTCATTGAGCAGCCGCTTTTCAATTGGAGCGATTTGTACTGTGAAAAAGGCATTGAATCGCTACCATTACAACAAGATCAATGCTTGAAACAACACTTTTCTAGCCAATTGTTAGCAGGGCATCTAACTGAAGATAAATATTCAAACCAAAGTAATCAACAAGGTTATCAAATTGAACAAGTGCATAAGCAAGATCCATCAAGCCTGCTTGTTGAATTGTTAACCCGTCTACATCAGTTACCTGTACCAAAGCAGGTTATGTCAGTCACCGGCCAATACCAACAATATTTGACTCAATTACAAACGCTTGCTCAGCATCAGCAGGACTATCCTGCTCAGGCGCAATTAGGTCACTCATGGCAGCGCAGCTTCACTTTGTTTACCCATACTGTTACCGATATAAAACACTGGTTAGCAACCCTAGAGCAGTGTTTAATCAAACCGTGCTTTTGTCACCGAGACTTATCACCCTTTAATATCTTGCTAGCAGCGGATGCCAAACAGCAAAAACTAGTTTGTATCGACTTTGAATATGCCGTCGCAAGCCATCCGTTATTTGATTTAGCAAGTGTCCTTGCTACGCACAGCTTAAGCCGTGCGCAATATGATGTAGTTATTGAACAATATATTGGTTTTCAGCTCAGCTTACCTTCACCTAACTTAACCGGCGATTGTTACCTTGCTGTCGATGCTGCGATTAACCTGTTTTGGACATTTGCGGCAATGTGGGCATTGTTAATGTTAGCAAAAACAGCAGATGACCATGGACCTGCTAATCAAGTTGATTATCAAGCTTATTTTGAACAATACTTAAAGCTTATTGGGCGTTAGCCTTGAGCGTTAACACTCCCTTGTGTTTAGTGTCATATTCCCCCAGCCTTCGTTTCGCATATCTCAACAATAAATCACATTATCTCAATAATTTATTTTATATCAAGCGGTTATAAACAATTTCGATTGTATATGCTTCACTTAGTTAGATGAAGTACCAGTGAACATATTGCTACCAATTAATGTTAAAATTTTTTAACATTAATTAAAAATAAATTAGTGGAACTTGAAAAGTAGTGAATTTAGAACACAATAAAGGGTAAGGGTTATTTGTAGAGTAATAACAGCGTTTAATCATGAAAAGTATTAAAGAATGATGTCCTATTTGTTGCTTCTAACTTAACGGATTATTTTTATGAATATTTTTTGTGTTTATTTTGTTAATTGAGATATTGAGAGGCAACAGTGAAAGCAGTCGTTAACGGGGTTTATGAAACCAATAAAATGAGAGTGGAGCTGAGCCATTTCAGTGTGACGAAACAATTCAAAAAAGTCGGTAACAGCTTGGCCCGTTATCATCTTGAAAAAAAAGCGCTGCAACGGCTAGCACATCAAAAATTCTTTCCTGAAATCATTCAATTGGACGATGAGTCTAATGTTATTGAGATGAGTCGTATACCCGGTCAACAACCTGACTCGCTATCTGTTGAACATGTCAATACTTTACGAAAAATGATCGATACGATGATTAATAAAGGGGTTGCGCGTCATGCTATTCCAATACGTGACTTACTTGTCGATGGCGACAATATCGGCATGGTGGATTTTGAACGGGTGACATTGCGCCATTTAAAATATTCACCTATTTGGTATGTGGCTGAAAAAGTAACTTATTATCATTTATATCGCTTAATTCAAAAATATCAACCACAAGCATTAACGCCATCTGAAATGAAAGTATTAGATATGTTTAATAATGCTCGTGCGCGTTTGCAACCCATCAGACATTTTATTACTGCGGTTAAAACAGCATTTAAGTCAAATTAAGTCAAATTAAGTTAAAGTCGCTGCGTTAAGGCATGTAGCGACTATAACTGGCTGAGTTTAAATTGTTGTCATAAAAAATTGATTTTTATTACCTACTTTACACTCCCAACGCTAAACTGTTTAGCATGTTGGGTAATTTAATTAATCTCGCTTATCTGCTTATCTGCTTATCTGCTTATCTGCTTATCTGCTTATCTGCTTATCTGCTTATCTGCTTATCTGCTTATCTGCTTATCTGCTTATCTGCTTATCTACTTATCTACTTATTTCGCCGTATCACATTTGCTGACCTTTCATATTGTTTTTTTAGTTGCGCATTCGCCAATTTAAGTTCAATTGAATACATTTAAAATTGTTTAAAGTGCTCATTAGTGAAATAAATTCATTTCTCAAAAGGTCTATTGGGTTAAGTGATTTATTTGTAGAAGATAATAGGGAAATATCATGTCGATTATGGTGCGATTATATGAAAAAGGATTGTCAGCGTTACGTCATATTGAAGGACTTGCACCGTTAACGCTGAGGCTTTATTTAGCGCCAGTGCTGATGCAAGCAGGCTATAACAAACTTGCTCACTTTGACGATACAGTGGCCTGGTTTGGTAATGCGCAATGGGGGCTCGGTTTACCGATGCCAGAATTAATGGTGAGTTTAGCTGCAGGGACTGAGTTTGTTGGGGCGATATTGTTATTGCTCGGACTGGCGACAAGAATTGTTGCTATTCCAATGATGTTCACTATGTTAGTTGCGGCGATGACGGTGCATTGGCAAAAGGGTTGGCTTGCGATTGCTGATGGCAGTTCATGGTTGGCTAATGACAATGTATTAGAAGCAGGAGAAAAACTTGCAGCAGCGAAAAGCATTCTTCAACAACACGGAAACTATGAATGGCTAACTAGCTCAGGTAATTTTGTGATTTTAAATAACGGTATTGAATTTGCTATCACTTATTTTGTTATGTTGCTTGCCCTATTAATGATGGGTGGAGGGCGCTATACCAGCGTCGATTATTATGTTTTTCGTCGCTTTATGAGTAAATAAATATAACAACAAGGTTATCGGAATTTAGCTTAATAATATCCCACCAAATTAGTGGGATATTTGTTATTATGAACAAAAATTGTCTAGTAAAAGGATGTAATTGTGGACGCTAAAACCTTACTGTTAACTCGTCAATCAACACCGCGTTTAACTGAGCCTGCTCCAAGTGAAACTCAGCTTGATTTTATCCTCGACGCTGGCATAAGAGTGCCTGATCATTGTGGATTGACGCCTTGGGAGTTCATTATCGCCCAAGGAGATGGACTGAATAAACTCGGCGATATTTTTGCCCAAGCTGCAGCAGCAAATGATGCTGAGAAGGTGTTTATCGATAAAGCCAGAAACATGCCACAACGGGCCCCAATGGTGATTACCGTGGTAGCTAAAGTGCAAAAGCATTCAAAAGTACCGGTGCTGGAACAACACCTTGCCGCAGGTTGTGCGACATTTGCGATGCAGCAAGCGGCATTTTCATTAGGCTTAGGTGCTGTTTGGCGCACCGGAGATTTTGCATTTAATAGTGTGGTAAACCAAGGTTTAGGGTTAGGTGAGTCTTCACAAATTATAGGTTTTTTATATATTGGTACACCGTTAATGACAGCCAATGTTAAACCATTAAAGCCTGGGCGACCTTTGCGCGTTTCTTATAGCTGACTCTGCGTCTATGCTTCTGGCTTACATTTGTTGTGATTAAAACACGGTTATCTTCATATTATCAATGGTTAGCCGAGTTAGTTATGCCACTCACTATTGCCTGATAAAGCCTTAATTCGACATGGTTTAATAAACAAAAAAGTGTTAGCTGTTGAAGCTAACACTTTTTTATTATCACAATTGACGCTAGTTGGTTAAGTAAACCGGGCATTAAGTAATTCGTTTAATTAATGCCCGTAACGTCTAAGTCTGTGCCACTAGAGTGCCGCGGTTAAAATTTTACGACTTTCGGTTAAGTCGATATCACCATGTTCACCTAACGTCGTCATGCCATGCTTTTCTAATGCATTAACGAGGGTATCAATAAATGGCGCTTCAATATCCACTTGAGACAAGCGCACTGGTACTTGCATTTGAGTAAAGAAGTCTTCTGTCGCCGCTATTGCTTGGTCAATCTTTTGTTCGTCAGTGCCATTAGTTATTCCCCAAACGCGTTCAGCAAACTGAACTAATTTTGTGTGCTTTTGGGTGCGTCTTACTTTCATTATCGCAGGTAAAACAATAGATAAAGTACGCGCATGATCAATGCCGTGGCTTGCGGTAAGTTCGTGTCCTATCATATGGGTAGCCCAATCTTGAGGGACACCAGCACCAATTAAGCCATTTAATGCCATGGTTGCCGACCACATAATGTTGGCGCGGACGTCGAGGTCTTGGTTGGTCTCAGCAACAAGCGCCTTTGGGCCTTCTTCGACTAACGTTTGTAACAAGCCTTCACTAAAGCGGTCTTGTACTTTGCCATTCACGTCATAAGTGAGGTATTGCTCCATAATATGCACGAAAGCATCGACAACCCCATTGCTTATCTGACGGTCAGATAACGACAATGTCACAGCAGGGTCGAGCACTGCAAATTGTGGACGTACTAGTGGATGACCAAAAGATAATTTATTTCCGTCACGGGTGATCACTGAGCCGATATTTGATTCAGAACCGGTAGCAGGAAGTGTTAAAACCGCGCCAATAGGTAATGCA
The DNA here is from genome assembly GCF_018221465.1 of Shewanella intestini. Classification (GTDB taxonomy): domain Bacteria; phylum Pseudomonadota; class Gammaproteobacteria; order Enterobacterales; family Shewanellaceae; genus Shewanella; species Shewanella intestini. The sequence goes on from NZ_JAAIKR010000014.1 coordinate 122,941, forward strand.
TCAGCAATGGGCGCATGTTTTGCTACGATATCCCAAGGATCTTGGCCTTCAAATTTGGCTGCAGCAGCAATAAATTTAACCCCATCGACCACCGAACCGCCACCAACGGCAAGCAGAAAATCAATCTTTTGTTCTTTAATGATCTCAAGCGACTTCATTAATGTGTCGTAGTTTGGATTGGGCTCAATGCCTGAAAACTCGAACCAATTGTGATCAGCAAGCGCGGTGGTCACTTGTTGATAAACACCGTTAGATTTTATTGAACCGCCACCATAAATGACCAGCACATTGGCATCTTGTGGAATAGCTTTTGTTATTGCACTAATTTGGCCTTCACCAAAATGGATTTTAGTGGTGTTTTGAAATGAAAAATTTAACATGAAAGTTTCCTAATCTAAAATCGCCGATGTTAATTATGATTGAAAATGGGCGATAAGTTTTTGAGCAGTAATTTCCGAGCTTGCTGGATTTTGTCCAGTGATAATTAATCCGTCTTGCACTGAAAATGGGTGCCAGTCTGCCACTTTTTGATAATCGGCATGACGCTTTACCAGTTCATCTTCAAGTAGGTAAGGCACAACGTCAGCTAATTGTACTGCATGTTCTTCAGAGTTACTAAAACCTGTTATGGCTTTTTGGGCGACAAGATCCTTTCCTTGAGGATCTTTTGCGTTCAACAACACCGCAGTAGCATGGCATACCGCTGCTACTGGTTTGTTTTGTGCAATAAAAGTTTCGACCAACTCAATTGACGCGGGTAGTGCATATAAATCCCATAAAGGCCCGTGTCCGCCTGGGTAGAATACACCATCAAAGTCGTTGCTATTGATATCGGTTAATTTTTTTGTGTTAGCAAGCAAGTTTTTAGCTGCGTTATCTTGGTCAAAACGACGTGTCGCATCGGTTTGAAAATCGGCTAGTTCACTATTGGGGTCAATGGGGGGGTGACCACCTAATGGCGAAGCTAAAGTAATTTCCCAGCCAGCATCAACAAAGGCATAAAAAGGAGCGGCAAATTCCTCTACCCAAAAACCGGTTTTATGGCCGCTATCGCCTAGTTTATCGTGTGAGGTTAACACCATTAAGATGCGCTTATGATTGTTTGCTTGAGTCGTCATTTGAATATCCTTTGTTCGTTTTACATCCTTTGATGAGCAGAGTATAAAGATTGTTTTTTATTTAAACAATGTGGATTATATTGATAACATTGTATCAATAATTAATACAATTGATTTTGTGTCTCAATGGCGTAAATTTATCGTGTTTATATAGGGTGAAAATATGGATGTCTCGTTTGAGCAGTTAAAAAGTATGGTTGTTTTTGCCCAAGTGATTGAGCAAGGAAATTTCAGTCAAGCGGCAAAAAAAATGGGTCTATCTCGGGCGGTGGTAAGTTATCACATCAAAAAATTAGAAACCCAATTAGAAGTGAAATTGCTTAATCGTTCTACGCGCAGTATTCATTTTACCGAAGCGGGTAAAGCCTATTATCAAGCTTGTAAAGTGATATCAGAACAAGCCAGCCTTGCTAATCAGCAAATGCTCAATATGAAAAACGAACCTGAGGGATTAATTAAGCTAAGCTGTCCAGTGAATGCGGGGTTGCAAACCATTGTTCCTGCACTTAATGAGTTCAAAAATTTATACCCGAAAATATCTTTAGATGTGTCGTTAACCGATGAGGTTGTACATGTTATTAATCAGGGGATTGATCTTGCTATTAGAGGTGCACCTTTGGTTGATTCTGGGTTACACGCCACTAAGTTATGTCAGTTAACGACTTGTTTATGTGGTTCTGCACGCTATTTTGAACAACATGGCAGGCCGACTACTCCAACAGAGCTTGGCCAACATCAGTGGGTGATATATCAACCTCAACCTAAGATACTGACTTTAGCTAAAGGCACACGTTCTTACAGTATTGAGTTAAGTGGCTCGGTTAGCACTAATAATGCTGCCGCTAGAACCGCATTTGTTGAAGGAGGGCATGGCATTGGCCGTATTCCCACATACGATGCTTGGCCAAAAATCCAACAAGGCAGCTTGGAAGCGATTTTAACTGACTATCAATTAAAAGATATTACCATTTATGGTGTGTTTCCTCCTGGCGCGGCGAAATCAAAACGTGTGCGATTGTTAATCGATTTCTTAAAAGCCTATTTTGTTCAACAAACGAATCAATTATCGCCAAAAATTCGCTAGCAAAACCTTAGTTATTTCGTCAGATTCAGTGTGTCGGCACGCGAGATTATTGAGTTTGAAACGGAAGAGTGCGGCTTTTATCGTCCAGCCATAATGGGTATTTTTGCATGGTAATGGTAAATAAAGGGGAGTCGAGATGAGTGTTTAACCAGTTAATCAATCTAGGATACGGGGCTTGTCTAAACCAGGGTTTATCGACATGGGCAAATTGGCGAATGAATGGCAATATTGCAAAATCCGCTAAGGTTGGACTGTCAGCAAATAGTTGTTTGCTATGGCTTAATCTTGCTTCTAACTGGGCTAAAAACTGACAAGCATTATCTCGATATTCTATTGCCGGCAACGCTGGGTGTCGGTCTGCATATTTGTATTTATCTAACCATGGCTTAAATTGTTGATCGTTTTGTGCAATTAACGCCAATACTTGCTCATTATGTCCGCTTTGAAGTAATTGTTGGTATTGCAGCGCTGAAAACATATCTGTGACGCGCTTTTGTGCGCGGTTACGTAAATATGCTTTTGTGTCCCACAGGTTAGCAGCGTAAGGGAAATTAGCTAACGCATAGCGAGCTATATCGAGGCTTTCATCAATCACTAACGCTGATGTTGGCTGCTGCGCTAATTCTGTCAATGCGTTTTGTTCATCTAAACACAATACTGGCACTGTTCCTTTAGGCGATATTGCCAGTAACTCGTCTGGTTTATCCTTGAGTAAAATTTCACGAACCAACGGATTGAACTGGGTTAAATGCACAATAATTCGTGCACGCATGGCATAAGGGCAACGGCGAAAATTATATAAAATGGCTGAGTTCATTAACTGACTTCTTATGATGAAATTAAACGGCAATAAATAAGTTAATCTTGTGTAATTAACTGGTGTCAAAATTGTGATTAAGGTAGAATTTTGCGCCTAAACGAGATCAACATCAAGCGTTGTGGTGTGTCAAATAAGCGCTTAAACAATGCATTAAGATATTTCAGCCATTCAGCCATAAAATTAACATTGCACTGAAAGTTAAGTTTCAGCAAGCGGAGTCAGTATGTCAAAAGTCGTTGTGTGCGCCTTATATAAGTTTGTGTCTTTGCCACAGTTTGAACAAATTAAAGCGCCATTATTAGCGCAAATGCAAAATCATGAAATACGCGGTACTTTGTTACTGGCTAGCGAAGGCATCAATGGCACTGTTGCGGGTTCGCAAGGGGCAATTGACCAATTATTATTGTGGCTAAGTCAGCAAGCGGGGTTAAATGAGATTGTTTACAAACTTTCTTACGATGACAATATGCCGTTTTATCGCACTAAGGTGAAACTAAAAAAAGAAATTGTCACCATGGGTGTCGAAGGGATTGACCCTAAAGCGGTGGTTGGCACTTACGTTAAACCGCAAGACTGGAATGAGTTAATTTCAGACCCTGAAGTGCTGCTTGTTGATACTCGTAATGATTATGAAGTGCAAATAGGCACTTTTGAAAATGCAGTGAACCCAGCCACTGAGACTTTTCGAGAGTTTCCTGAATATGTAAAACAAAATCTTAATCCCAGCAAACACAAAAAAGTCGCCATGTTTTGTACAGGTGGCATTCGCTGTGAAAAATCAACAGCTTACATGAAAGAGCAGGGGTTTGAAGAGGTATATCATTTGGAAGGCGGGATTTTAAAATACCTTGAGGAAGTCGAGCCAGAACAAAGCATGTGGCAAGGTGAATGCTTTGTATTTGATAATCGTGTGGCGGTAAACCACCGTCTTGAAAAAGGCCAATATGCACAATGTAATGCTTGTCGTATGCCGATAACAGAAATACAAATGCAGTCTGACGCGTATGTCCAAGGTGTCAGTTGCCCGCATTGTATTGACACATTATCGCCGCAGCAGCGACAACGGTTTATTGAACGTGAGCGCCAAGTTCAGCTGGCTAAACAACGCGGCGAAGCGCACATTGGCGATGAAGCTAAACAGGCCATGACTAAACGTAGGCTCTCAAAACAAACTCAAAAACAAGCCGTAAATACAACAAAGTAATCAGTATAATGAGTGTCTGATAAACCCATTTAAATCACGCCCTAACTAAGGGCGTTTTTTTATCTTAAATGCGTGCGCTTAGAGCTTTAGTTATTCGAACAACCATGATAGATTTATCGGCTTTTTTAATGTCGATGGCGTATTTATGTTAGTTGGTTTTGATTATGGCAGTGCAAATTGTTCTGTAGGGATGTTAGTCAATGATAAAGTGGAGTTATTACCGTTATCAAATGACTCAAAATATTTACCGTCGACGTTATATGCCTTTGATCGCGACTTAATTGCGGAAGCCGTGTATAAACAGTTGCCAGATGATCAAAAGCTTGAATATGCGTCATTGCGCTCTGCGCAATTAGAACGTGCCCGCCAAGTACGCCACGAGCTTGATTTAATGCCAGACGAACAAACGGTGTTTGTCGGTAAAGCAGCGCAAGCGCAATATCTTGATATGCCCGAAGAAGGGTTTTATGTCCGGTCACCAAAATCCTTCCTTGGTGCAATAGGTTTACGAACTGAGCAAATCGCGTTATTTGAAGATATCGTGACCCTTATGATGCAGTTTGTAAAACAAACCATTGATCCGCTATTAGCCAAACAACAATTATCTCCAGCGTCACATGCGGTTATCGGTCGTCCGGTAAACTTTCAAGGTATTGGTGGTGAAGAAAGTAACCGTCAAGCTGAAGCCATTTTAACCTTAGCCGCTAAACGTGCCGGTTTTGTCAATGTCAGTTTTTTGTTTGAACCTCTTGCGGCGGGGATGGACTTTGAAACCAGTTTGCAAACGGATAAAACCGTATTAGTTGTCGATGTTGGCGGCGGTACAACCGATTGCTCGGTTGTTAAAATGGGGCCTGAACGTGGCAAACTTAGCCAACGTCAGCAAGATTTTTATGGTCACAGTGGTCAACGTATTGGTGGTAATGACTTAGATATTGCCTTAGCAATGCAAGGGTTTATGCCGCTTTTAGGAGCAGGTTCATTACTTAAAAATGGTAAACCGTTACCAAATCAACCTTTTTGGAACGCCGTTGCGGTGAACGACATTAGCGCTCAACGTGAATTCAGCAGCTTAGCAACTAAAAAGTTACTTGAGGATTTAATGAAAGATGCTGGCGAGCCAGACAAATTGCGTCGCTTGCAAAAAGTGCAAACTGATCAATTAGGTTATCAATTAGTCCGTCAAGCTGAAATAGCTAAAATTGCCTTGTCTGATAAACCCGCGACTGACGTTAACTTAAGTATGGTGGAAGCCGACTTTAGCGCAAATGTCACATTTGACCTGTTTGCCCATGCCATTTCAAACTCATTAGATAAAGTGGATAACTTAATGCGCCAAGCCATGGCACAAGCACAAAGCCATGATGAAACACTTACCCAACCTGACATTGTTTATGTGACAGGTGGCACGGCAAGAAGCCCAGCAATTTACCAAAAAATTGCCCAAGTTTATCCACAAGCACAAGTGGTTGTTGGTGATCATTTTGGTTCAGTGACTGCTGGGTTGACTAAATGGGCTCAAAAAGTGTTTAACTAACACTTGATAGCAATGTATTCATTTGATTGTGTGTTTATATTAAAGTTTGATCATTCTTAATAGTGTTCGATCATTTTTAATACTTTTTTCTTTTTTGCTGAGAAAGCCAGTTGTGGGCTAATACATTTTTGTCCCATTCCTTGTTTACTGTTTTGAAAACTCTACGTCTTGGTACTTAGTTAATATCAATTTTAGACATATGGATTTCACACAAGATTTCCAAACCCCGTTTGGATTAACGTCGTGGCGCTTCGCCCACACCAGAGCAAGAAGGGGGAAACTGCTCCCCCTCTTGCATCTCCCCAGCAGCCCCGGCGAAATTTTCTGGAAAGCGAAAGATTTCCAACGGGGGACAA
>NZ_JAAIKR010000015.1 GCF_018221465.1 Shewanella intestini
CAATTAGCGTCTTAAACCAAGCTGGCTCGGTGCTGGCAAGTACTTCGTTTACACGTTGTATTTGCTGCTGTGCCGTGTCAGTGGATGCGCATTATAGGGAGATTTTAGAACTGCGCAAGGGCTTTTTATTAAAAAAATCACTTTTTTTTCAATAAATACCAAATTGCCTATTTACGCACATTTAACTCACTAGTTATCCTCAATTTTATCCACATTTCATATTTAAATAGCCATTTTGACGACGATTGCTGGGACTTGTTATTCGCTTTATAGATAAACATAAAATCAATTTAAATGGTTAGATTGGTTGCTTGTCTGCTTGTCTGCTTGTCTGCTTGTCTGCTTGTCTGCTTGTCTGCTTGTCTGCAGGCCATTTTTTTATGCAGATACAAAAAAGCAGCGCAAGTGCGCTGCTTTTATTTCACGGTATGTTGCGATTAAGACAACTTACCATGGCATTGTTTGTATTTTTTGCCCGAACCACATGGACATGGATCGTTACGACCAATTTTCTCACCTTCACGAATAACGGTTTTAGGTGCTTCTGGTACAGCTGAATCTTCTTCACCGAGTGCCTGTGAGCCAGCATGTTGATAATCATGTTGGATCTTTTCTTGCTCTTCACGACGGCGCTGTTCCATTTCATCTACATCTGATTGAGCTTGCACTTGAACTTTAGACAGAATACTGATGACGTCATTCTTTAATGAGTCCAACATTTGTTGGAATAATTCAAATGACTCACGTTTATACTCTTGCTTAGGGTTTTTCTGTGCATAACCACGTAAATGGATACCTTGACGTAAGTGATCCATCGCCGCTAAGTGTTCTTTCCACAAACCATCTAAGGTTTGAAGCATGACGGCTTTTTCAAACTGACGTAAAACGCCTTCGCCAACCATTTCTTCTTTATTCTTATATGATGTCACCCAAGTTTCAAGAATACGTTCACGAAGGGTTTCTTCGTGTAGGTCATCTTCATTGTCTAACCATTCTTGAATAGTTAACCCTAAGCTAAACTCATTTTTAAGGCGTTGCTCAAGTCCGGCAACATCCCACAATTCTTCTACTGATTGTGGTGGAATGTATTGATTGATGATATCGGTAATAACGTCTTGTTCGATATTACGGATGGTATCTTCAATACTTTCCGCATCCATCAATTGATTACGTTGAGAGTAAACCACTTGGCGTTGATCATTGGCCACGTCATCGTATTCAAGTAATTGCTTACGAATATCAAAGTTACGGGCTTCGACTTTACGTTGGGCATTTTCAATTGCACGAGATACCCAAGGATGTTCAATCGCTTCTCCTTGTTCCATCCCTAGTTTTTTCATCATGCCTGATACACGATCAGAGGCGAAGATGCGCATTAAGCTATCTTCCATAGAAAGATAAAAACGAGATGAACCTGAATCACCTTGACGACCTGAACGACCACGCAATTGGTTATCAATACGACGTGATTCGTGACGTTCGGTACCAAGAATGTGTAAGCCACCTGCTGCCACGACCTCATCGTGGCGTACTTGCCAGTCAGCTTTAATTTTAGCAATATCCGCGTCTGATGGATTTGCAAGCGCTGCCACTTCCATATTCCAGTTACCGCCCAATACGATATCGGTACCACGACCTGCCATGTTAGTCGCAATTGTTACAGCACCGAGTCGACCAGCTTGAGCTACGATGTCAGCTTCTTTTTCGTGGAATTTAGCATTCAAGACATTATGAGGGATTTTTGCTTGTTGTAATAACGTTGCTAATACTTCTGATTGCTCAATAGAGACAGTACCAACTAAAACGGGTTGGCCACGTTCACGACAACCTAGAACATCTTTAATGATCGCATCATATTTTTCTTGTGCGGTCAGATAAACTAAATCGGCCATGTCTTTTCTGACCATTGGACGGTTTGTTGGTACGACGACAGTGTCTAATCCATAAATGTGTTGGAATTCGAATGCTTCTGTATCGGCAGTACCTGTCATACCCGCTAGTTTTTCGTATTGGCGGAAGTAGTTTTGGAATGTGATTGACGCTAATGTTTGGTTTTCGTTTTGAATATTCACACCTTCTTTTGCTTCTACAGCTTGGTGTAAACCTTCTGACCAGCGACGACCTGGCATCGTGCGGCCAGTATGTTCATCAACAATAACAATTTCATCATCCTGAACAATATAATCAACATCACGTTCAAATAATTTATGAGCACGTAGACCTGCATAAACATGGTGCAGTAAAGAAATGTTTGCCGCTGAATATAACGAGTCATCATTTGACAACATGCCACGTTCGATAAGCAGCTTCTCTACTTTTTCTTGACCACGTTCGGTCAAATGCACTTGTTTGGCTTTTTCGTCAATACTGAAGTCACCTTCACCGACATAGTCTTCGGTGTCTTCTTTATCTTGACGGATAAGTTGTGGAATAAAGGTATTTACCTTGGTGTATGAATCAGAACTGTCTTCTGCAGCACCTGAGATAATCAACGGAGTACGCGCCTCATCAATTAAGATTGAGTCGACTTCATCGATTAAGGCGTAATGTAAAGGACGTTGCACACGCTCTTCTGGAGAAAATGCCATGTTGTCACGAAGGTAATCGAAGCCAAATTCATTATTGGTACCGTATGTGATATCAGAATTATACGCTTCTTTTTTCTCTGCTTGTCCTAAACCGGCAACGTTAATCCCGACAGTAAAACCTAAGAATTCAAATAATGGACGGTTAATTTCAGCATCACGACGAGCAAGGTAGTCATTGACTGTAATGACGTGAACACCTTTACCGGTTAAACCATTTAAATAAGCTGGTAAGGTTGCAGTAAGCGTTTTACCTTCACCGGTACGCATTTCAGCTATGCGATTGCTGTCTAACACCATGCCACCAAGTAGCTGTACGTCGAAATGTCGCATACCAAATACACGGGTTGAGGCTTCACGCACAACGGCATAGGCTTCAGCCATTAAGGCTTCAATTGATTCACCGCCTTCAATACGCTCACGAAACTCAGCAGTTTTCGCTTTAAGCTCTTCATCAGAAAGCTGTTGGTACTCAGCTTCTAATGCATTAATGTTTTTGACAATTTTGCCAAGACTTTTCAGGGTACGGTCGTTGCGACTTCCAAATACTTTTGTCAGTAATTTACCTAACATCTTAATCACTTATCTATTGATGGCTTGGCTCGATGAGCGCAAAAACCGAATTTATAAACTGGCTTTACGATAAACAAATTTTCGTGGGTCAATTTGTTGTCCGTTTCGTAATACCTCGTAATGCACATGTGGGCCGGTTGACCTACCTGTACTTCCCATGCTGGCAATGATATCGCCTTTGGCCACGACATCACCCACGTTTACTGACAAAGCTTTATTATGTCCATACCGAGTGTGGAGACCATTACCATGATCGATTTCCACTAACTCGCCATAACCAAACATACTTCCTGACCATGTAATTACCCCTGCAGCAGTGGCAATTACATCAGCACCTTCACTCCCAGCGAAATCAATACCTTTATGCATTGTCCGTCGACCGGTGAAAGGATCATTACGTAAACCATAAGCAGACGATAACCAACCTGTGGAGATCGGTCTGCCAGAAATGTAGCGCTCTTTATCTATATGGAGATTAGAAGAGACAGTTTCAAGTAAAGATAACTGAGTATTGTTATTATCTATTCTTGATGCCAAAGAATTCATGTCATCGATTAATTGTTTGAGTTCAATTTTTCGACCTATTTCATTCATACCACCTAGTCCGACTTCATCAGAAAAATCGAATTGTTCAGTCAGTAAATTGTTATCTGCAACTTGTTGACCTAATGCTTCTAGACGGGTGAGTTTGGCCTGCAATTTTGCCACGTGCGTGACGAGCAGAGCCAGTTGGGATTCTGTAGCAGACTTAAGTTCAACGACTTGCTGCTTTTGTTGTTCGCGAAGGTGTTTGTTGTCGTCAACCTGCGCCTGTTGTTCGGCAAAACGGTCTTCGGTGTATTGATACAATCCTGTACCTGCAACCATCAGCATCAGCGGCAAAAGAAACCATCGCTTACCTGGCTGCCAGCGAGTAACGCCATTTCGACCTTGAATAAAAACTGTTACACTCATAGCCTATTTTAGCCATTTAATTATCATATGAAAAAGCCCCCTCAGGATCTCAGCAGTTTATTACATTTATCAGGTTCATTTCCTGAACTTGCTGAGAAAGCAGAACTCATTAATAACCTGAACTATCATGTGAAACAGGTATTAATTGGTCCTGTGGCTGATCAGCTTCATGTGGCCAATCTCCGCCAGGGTGTTCTTGTTATTGAAACAACTTCTGCAGCGTGGGCTGCCAGAGTTAATTTCCAAAAGCCTAAACTACTACGACAACTTCAGGCTGAAACATTACCGATGCTAACCGCTATTGAGGTAAAAATAAATCCTCGATTAGCAAAAGTTGAGCGCCATCAAACTGTAAACCAATCTAAAATCAGTGCGCAATCTGCTAAACATATTGAAGCATTAGCTGACAATGTGGAAGGTTCACTGGGCGTAAAACTAAAACGGCTGGCTGCATTAGCCAGCCGTAATAGGCAAAACGATTAACTTAAACGCCAATGGCGCCTGGCACCATAAAGCTCACTGGCACCTCAGCTTCATTTTCGAAGCTTACCAACTCCCAAGATTCTTGTTGAGCAAGTAACGCTCTTACAAGTTGGTTATTGAGTGCATGACCCGTTTTGTATGCGCAAAACTCACCGACAATAGCATGTCCAGCAACATATAAGTCACCGAATGCATCGAGAATTTTGTGCTTAACGAACTCATCGTCATAACGCAGTCCATCGGGGTTAAGGACACGATACTCGTCAAGCACAACAGCATTTTCCATGCTGCCGCCTAGCGCTAAATTATTTGCGCGAAGATATTCAATATCACGCATAAAACCAAAGGTTCTTGCGCGGCTGATATCTTTAACAAATGCCGAAGTGGAAAAGTTCATTACCATATGTTGCTGGCTTCTTGAGATTTCGGGGTGATTGAAATCAATTTTGAAGTCAACTTTAAAACCTTTAAATGGCTTTAACTCAGCCCATTTATCACCGTCTTCAACACGGATTGGCTTGGTAATTTTAAGGTATTTTTTTGGTGCTGCTTGTTCTTTAATTCCTGCGCTTTGCAGTAAAAAAACAAACGGACTAGCACTGCCATCCATAATTGGAATTTCAGGTGCATCGACTTCGATAACCGCGTTATCAATGCCAAGACCGGCAAGCGCGGCAAAAAGATGCTCAATTGTTGAAATTCGCACACCATCATCATTAACAAGTGCAGTGCACATTGTTGTTTCACGTACAAGATGCGCCTTAGCAGGAATAGACACTACTGGATTTAAATCTGTACGCTTTAAAATGATGCCTGTATTAGCAGGTGCGGGTAAAATGCATAGAGTGACCTTGTTGCCAGAGTGTAATCCGACACCAATGCTTCTTACCATTTTTTGAACTGTTCTTTGAAAAATCATGTCAGTTACCCGTTAAATTTCTTAATAAACAATTAGATGCACTAAATTGACGCTAAGCACCGTGCATAGCTGGACACGTATGCTATCACAATTTTGACTATTAACAAAAAAATAGCCACATATTGGGAGTATACGTGTAGCTGCTTGCACTGAATAACTCAACTTAACAACCCGATTATGTTGTTATCTAATCGGGCAAAGCAAAGATAATTTAGTCGGCTTGCTTACGTAAGAACGCTGGAATATCAAGATATTCTGGATCGCTACGTGTTTCAGTTGCCGTTTGCTGTGCCGCATTACCTGAAGTATATGTCGGTGCTGAAGTTTGTGCTTGAGCATCATCAATAACTTCTGGTGTTACAACAGCTGGTTCTGCTGCTACCGGCTCTGGACGAGGTGCCACAGGCTTTGAGACTAATTGAATATCAGGCTTTTTCTCAGCACCAATACCAGTAGCAACGACCGTCACGCGTAGCTCTTCACTCATTTCAGGGTCAATCACTGCGCCCACAACCACAGTTGCATTGTCAGAAGCATATGCTTTGACATGGTTACCTACGGTTTCAAGCTCTTCAATACTGATATCCATACCGGCAGTAATGTTAACCAATACGCCGCGTGCACCAGCTAGATCAATATCTTCTAGTAACGGGCTCGCCACTGCAGATTCTGCAGCTTCTTCAGCGCGGTCATCACCTTTAGCAACACCGGTACCCATCATGGCATTACCCATTTCAGACATAACAGTTTTGACATCGGCGAAATCGACGTTAATTAAACCGGGACGGGTAATTAGCTCTGCAATACCTTGCACTGCGCCTAACAATACGTTGTTCGCGGCAGCAAAAGCGTCAAGTAATGATGTACCACGGCCTAATACTTTCAATAGCTTTTCATTAGGAATAGTGATCAATGAGTCAACGTGTTTAGCAAGTTGCTCAATCCCTTGATCGGCATAAGTCATACGCTTTTTGCCTTCAAATGGGAACGGCTTAGTCACAACAGCCACAGTCAAAATGCCTTCTTCACGTGCAACTTCTGCAACAACAGGTGCGGCACCAGTACCGGTTCCGCCACCCATACCAGCAGCGATAAACACCATGTCTGAGCCTTTAATAGCCGAGCGGATGTTTTCTTTATCTTCTTCTGCAGCTTGACGTCCCACTTCTGGGTTAGCTCCAGCACCAAGACCTTTAGTCACATCTCGGCCTAACTGGATTGTCGAGCCAGCGCTTGATTTACGCAGCGCCTGTGCATCTGTATTTGTTACGATAAACTCAACACCTTCGATGCTGTGTTTAACCATATGTTCAACAGCGTTTCCGCCACCGCCACCGACGCCGATGACCTTAATCACCGCTTCGTCTGAATGAGTGTCCATGATCTCAAACATTGTCTGATCTCCGTTTGTATGCGTTATTAAAATTCACCCTTAAACCAGCTTTTTGCCCTGTTTAAAAAGCTAGTAACCCCTTGACGATCTGGGCGCTCGTATTGACGCTCAATCACCCTTCTCGCCCCATAATGCAATAAACCAATTCCAGTTGAATAAATTGGTTTATCCACTTGTTCAAATAAGCCTTTTACAGGCAATGGTGATGCCACACGAACTGGCATACCAAATGTTGCTTCAGCAATGTCTACGGCACCATCTATTGACGATGTACCACCGGTTAAAACGATGCCTGCTGCAATTTGTTCTTCAAGACCACTGTCTTTCAATTGTTTAAGAACTAACTCAAACAATTCTTCATATCGTGGCTCAACCACTTCAGCAAGCGTATGACGTGACATACTCCTAGATGGACGCCCACCCACTGAAGGAACTTCAATACTTTCTTCACGACTAACGCGATTACTGCGAGCACTGGCGTACTGCACTTTAATTTGCTCTGCATTAGGCTGTGGTGTTCTAAAGATTTTTGCAATGTCGCTCGTCACTTGGTTACCGGCAACAGGTACGACCGCACAATGGCGAAGCGCACCGCTGGTATAAACCACAATATCAGTCGTGCCACCGCCAATATCAACTAAGCAAACACCTAAGTCTTTTTCATCGCTTGTTAACACCGAGTCAGCAGATGCAATACCCGCAAACACTAAATCGTCAACGGTTAAGCCACAGCGTTCAACACTTTTGGTGATGTTCTTGGCCATGTCATTAGCACAAGTCACAATGTGAGCTTTGGCTTCCATACGCATGCCTGACATACCAATTGGACTTTTAATGCCGTCTTGCACATCAATAGAGTATTCTTGCGGTAACACATGCAAAATACGACGCTCAGTTGGGATCTTCACTGACCGGGCAGTGTGGATCACGTTATCAACGTCTTCTTGTGTGACTTCTTCATCATTAATCGACACCATGCCATTTTCATTTTGGCAAGCAATGTGTTTACCCGAAATACTGAGATAAACCGATGATACTTGGCAATCTGCCATCAACTCGGCTTGGTCAAGTGCACGCTGAACACTACGGACGATAGAGTCAAGGTCGTTAACACCACCTTTATCCATACCGCGTGACGGATGGTTACCTAAGCCAATAATGCTTATCTCTCCGTCTGGCAGCACTTCACCAATGATAACCGCAACCTTTGATGTGCCAATGTCTAACCCTACAATGAGGTTCTTTTCGAGATTTTTGGTCATTTATCGTCGATTCTCTTTTTTAGTTTTCTGCCAGCCTACCGCAAATCCGGTATCGTATCGCAAATCTATCGTGTCTATCTTTTTATCCGACTGCATCAGTGTCGGGTATACATTAATAAAGCGTTGCACGCGAGACATCTTGTCTTCTCGCCCTAAATCAATTTTGATGCCGTTATCGAGCACAGCAAACCACGCATGACGTGGACTTAAATGTAAGCTGGCTAAATTAAACCCATTTATACTTAAAAGCTCATTAAGTTGCTGATAAACAGTTAACACTTCTTTTGCTGAACCTTCAGGCCCAGCAAGTAAAGGTAAGTTTTCGAGTTCTGGATGCATCAATGCATCAAAGACCTCACCTTTAACATTCACCCATGACGCGACATTCCAGTGAGCAAGTGCTTGTTGTTCTTGCAGTGTCACTTTAAATTTTGCTGGCCACTCCCGCCTTACCGATGCATGATAAACCCATGGCAACGCTTCTAAGGCTTTTTGAACATCCATGACATCAGCGTTAAAAAAGCTATTCGCTAGCATTGATTGCAGCGCCTGTTGAATTTCAGCATCTGAGGTAAACTGTCGCTCACCTTTTACAGCAATAGCCTCAATCGGTAGAGCATCTGCATCATTCAATACATCATGTAATGAATGCGCAATCCAGCCAATGCCAAATATTACACTGAATAAGAACAATAACCCCGTACACAAGTACCAATTAACTTGTTTTAAGGATTGCGTTAATTGGCGTCCTTTTTGACTCCAAGACAACTTACTGCCACTCCATTATTCGAATACGGTTTTCTGCACAGAAATCGGCCATTATATCGCCCATTTAACGACTATTAAAGTTTGAATTACTGTTTAAAAATTCATCAGCAAATCAATCATTTCCAACACTATTGTTTATTAAATCAAACCCTAAGCAATTTGAGGCTAATTGTTGCGATAAAGCACCAATATTCCCTGCTCCTTGAGTGAGCAATAAATCGCCATTTTGCAACACATCGGGCAATACTAATGCTAACTGTTCAGGTGTCGCAGCAAAAATAGGATCTAACTGACCGCGAGCACGAATAGAACGGCATAATGCACGTCCATCGGCCCCAGGGACAGGCGCTTCTCCAGCGGCATAAACATCAAGCAGTATCAGGCAATCAACTTGCGATAATACCTCAACAAAATCTTCATATAAATCACGTGTCCGACTAAATCGATGGGGTTGATAAGCCATCACCAAGCGCTTGTCAGGCCAACCTGCACGTGCGGCTTTGATGGTTGCAGCGACTTCGGTTGGATGATGTCCGTAATCATCAACTAACATGACATTACCATTTGAGGTGTTAAATTCGCCCAAATGCTGGAAGCGACGCCCAATCCCCTCAAAACTTGCAAGAGCACTGACGATGGCGTCATCTTCAATGTCGTCTTCGGTAGCAACTGCTATCGCCGCGAGTGCATTTAATACATTATGTTGGCCGGGTAAATTTAAAGTAATGGCTAAATCAGGTTTACCGACGCGTTTCACATTAAAGCGCGATTGATGTCCGCTTTGGTCAAAATCAATGGCTTGTATGTCAGCGTCATCACTAAACCCATAGGTCACTAACTTACGACCAATTCTTGGCATAAGTTCGCGCACAACGTCATCATCAATACATATCACTGCCACACCATAAAAAGGTAAATTATGCAAAAAATCAACAAAGGTATTTTTTAATACTTCAAAATCACCGCCATAGGTATCCATATGATCAGCTTCAATATTGGTGACAACACTAACCATGGGTTGTAAATGTAAAAAGCTCGCGTCACTTTCATCGGCTTCAGCAATCAAGTAACGGCTTGTACCTAGGCGCGCATTCGTGCCTGCACTATTTAATAAGCCACCAATAACAAAGGTCGGATCACGTTCTGCCTGGCCATATACACTAGATATTAAGCTGGTCGTCGTGGTTTTCCCATGTGTGCCAGCAATAGCCACACCGTGGCGGTAACGCATCAACTCAGCTAGCATTTCAGCACGACGAACAATCGGAGTACGATTTTCTTTTGCGGCGATAATTTCTGGGTTTTGCTCATCGATTGCCGTTGAAACAACCACAACATCGACCCCATTAACACTTTGAGCTTGATGACCAATAATCACTTTTGCACCAAAGCGAATCAGCCTTTGAGTGACGGTATTTGGGGCAATATCAGAACCACTGACTTGGTAGCCCTCATTAAGTAACACTTCAGCAATACCACCCATCCCAGCACCACCGATGCCAACAAAGTGAATGCGTTTGATCCGTCTCATTTCAGGGATCATTGTGCGTAGTTGTGCGTACTTTTCCGTTTTAGTCATTTCAACCCTTGCTTGCTAAAGACACGCAGATATCTGCGACTCTTTGGGTGGCATCAGTCACGGCCACACCTTTTGCTTGTTGTCCCATTAGGACTAATTCATTTCTATTTGACGCCAATCTAGATAGCTTTTCAGCAAGGCTTTGCGGCGTCATTTGCGACTGCGGTATTAAAAAACTCGCCCCAGCTTGCAGTAATACTGCCGCATTTTTAGTTTGATGATCATCAACCGCATGTGGGTATGGCACTAATATGCTCGGTAAACCCACTGCAGCAAGTTCTGACACGGTTAATGCACCTGAGCGACAAACAACAACATCCGCCCAACGATACGCCGCTTCCATATCGTCAATAAACTCGGTGACATTCACTGAATCTTGCTGGCCTTGTTGCTGGTACGATGCTTTTACAACATCCACATTGTGCTTACCAACTTGATGCCATACCGTCACCAAATGCTGCTTACTTAACATGGCTAGCGCGGAAGGCAAGGTGTCATTAAGCACTTTAGCGCCTAAGCTACCACCAACCACTAATACTTTTAATTCATGACTTTGGTTAGCCAAAGACAACGGTTTCTGTTGCCCTAAAACCACCAGCTCTTGTCTTATCGGGTTACCGACAACCTCAACATGTTTCACTGAACTGTCAAAGGTATCTGCAAATGCACATAAAACTTTTTTAGCTATTTTTGACAATAAGCGATTAGTTAACCCTGGTATCGCATTTTGTTCATGCAACACCACTGGAATACCTGACAATTTAGCTGCCACGCCACCAGGGCCGCTTGCAAAACCGCCCATCCCTAACACAACATCAGGCTGAAATTCATTTATTACGGTCTTAGCTTGAATAATTGAACGGATAATTTTAAACGGCGCAGCAAGCTTTCTTAGTTTGCCATTGCCGCGTACACCTTTAATATCGAGAAAGTCGATGTCAAAACCATATTGCGGCACTAAACGCGCTTCCATACGGTCTTTAGTACCAAGCCAACGCACTTGCCAACCTTTGTCAGCCAAATGCTTAGCCACGGCTAATGCAGGAAATACATGGCCACCAGTGCCACCAGCCATCACAAGTAATTTAGGCGCGTTTACTGTCGCAACTGAACTCATGACGTCGCCCTCCCTTGAATAGCTTGAATTAATCGCAACCGCCGTTCATAGTCGATTCGAATTAACAGCATAATTGCGGTCGTCATGACCCATAAACTACTGCCGCCATAACTCACAAATGGCAGCGTTAACCCTTTGGTTGGTAACATCCCAATACTGGCACCGACATTCACCACGGCCTGAAAACAAATCCACACCCCAACACCGTAAGCGACATAACCTTCAAACGGACGCTGTGAGTTCAAACAAAAGTTACCTAAACGAATGGCCCTTAAAGCGACAAAACAAAGCACACTAAGCACCAGTACAATGCCAACAAATCCCAGTTCTTCCCCAATAATGGCGAAAATAAAATCGGTGTGAGCCTCAGGTAAGTAAGCCAGTTTTTGAATGCTGTTACCTAAGCCTTGTCCAAACCAGTCGCCGCGCCCATAGGCCATTAACGATTGAGTTAACTGGTAACCACTGCCAAATGGGTCTTCCCAAGGGTCCATAAATGAGGTTACCCGTCGAAGTCGATAGGGTTCAAATAAGACCAATAATACAAAAGTGATCACGCCCAGCATAATCAATGCAAAAAAGTGAAGCAGTTTTGCGCCCGCTAAAAACAGTAAACTCACGGTACAAACAAACAGTACAACTACCGTACCTAAATCTGGCTGGAAAAGAATCAGCACCGCAAACAAGCAATAAACACCAATGGGCTTTAAAAAACCTTTATTGTTATCGAGCAGCTCATCATGGCGTCTCACTAAGTACCCCGCCATAAACACAATAAAAATAAACTTGGCGACTTCGGCAACCTGAATACGCAAAGGTCCGATGGATAACCAACGTCGCGCACCATTGACTGTTGTGCCAACAAATAACACGGCAATCAGCATCAACAACACTGCGAACATTAACTGCAGGCTGTACCGTTCCCAATACTTCACTTCTATGCGTAAAACAAATGCGGCTATCACTACGCAGCCAAGCAAATACAGTAAATGGCGAATAACAAAGTGATAAGGATTACCGGTTAATTTGGCAGCCTCAGGCATTGACGCCGACATCACCATTACAAAACCAAATCCCATCAACCCAATAACAGCAACTAATAAACTACGGTCATAAAGTTGTACTTCTGTGGGTTTCTCTTCACCTAATAATGTCAGCCAAGACCAATTAAGACCCCGCTTGAACAAACTCAGTTGTTGTTCAGCTTTGGCCATCTGTTATTTGCTCCACACACTGGATAAAATCATCACCACGCGCCATAAAGTTGGCATACATATCTAAGCTGGCACACGCTGGTGACAACATGACAATGTCACCTGACATTGCTTCAGCTGTGGCAACATTCACCGCTTCACTCATTGTGTTCACTTTAATTGCGCCTTCTTTTAATGCTGCAAGCTTATCGCCATCTTTGCCCAAGGCGATAACTTGTGAAACCTTATTCAAGGCAGGTATTAAAGGCGCAAAATCAGCATCTTTACCGTCGCCACCGACAATCAGATAAATGTCACCTAAGTGATCATTAAAGCCTTCAATGGCAGCAACAGTTGCCCCCACGTTTGTCGCTTTCGAGTCATTGATATACAACACGCCATTTTTTTCAGCAACTAATTCACAACGGTGCGATAAGCCTTTAAAGTCTTTCGCAATATCAATCATCACTTGCTTATCAATGTCACAAGCATCCACCAGCGCCATTGCCGCTATTACGTTGGCGTGGTTATGGCTGCCTATCAAACTAATGTCGTCTAATGCCATAATTTGGCTACTACCATGAAACACTTTACCGTCTGCAACGCCCCACTCATCGTGTTCTGGAACGCTTAAACTAAAGGTGTTTTGATTCATTGGTTCAAAGGGTTCTGTCAGTGCATCGTCACCGTTGAACATTAAAAAGCGCGTCTGTTGATAAAGGCGTAACTTAGCCTCACGGTATGCATTAATATCGCTATACCTATCCATATGATCTTCGCTAATGTTCAAGCATGTTGCTGCAATACAATTAAGTGATGATGTTGTCTCTAGCTGAAAACTCGACAGTTCCAGCACATAGTAATCAACATCTGCGTGCAGTAAATCTAAGGCAGGCACACCAATATTGCCGCCCATTACGGCTTTTTTACCACCGTGGACTAACATGTCTCGAACTAATGTCGTGACCGTTGATTTGCCGTTAGAGCCGGTAATACCAATCACGCATGGTTTTCTATGAGCAACCGCACGAGCAAATAGCTCAATATCACCAATCACTTCAATGCCCATATCTAGCACTGCGCGTACTTCTGGCGTATCCAAAGCAATACCGGGGCTAACAATAATTTGAGTCGCTTGTACTAAACCTCGGCAGTCAAACCCACCACAAATAAGCTCAATATCATGAAACTCATTGGCAAGCTCACTTGCACCTGGAGGGGTGCGGCGAGTATCCATGACTAACGGCTTAATCCCTTGGGATACCAAATAACGGACAACGGATAACCCCGTTGCACCTAACCCTAATACAATATGCGTATGGCCATTTTGCATTTGTTACTACCTTAACTTCAGTGTTGCTAACCCTAGCAACACAAGGAATAAAGAAATAATCCAAAAACGAACAATGACTCGCGGTTCAGGCCAGCCTTTTAATTCATAATGATGATGAATAGGCGCCATTCTAAAAATACGCTGACCACGTAACTTGTATGAACCGACTTGCAAAATCACTGACACGGTTTCCATCACAAACACGCCGCCCATTATCACTAATAAGATCTCTTGACGAACCAAAATAGCAATAGCACCTAATGCAGCACCTAATGCTAGTGATCCCACATCACCCATAAACATTTGCGCAGGATAAGTGTTAAACCACAAGAAGCCTAATCCAGCGCCAACCATCGCGGTACAAACAATAACCAGCTCACCCGCCAAAGGTAAATGAGGAATATTTAGATACTCTGCAAAGCCAACATGGCCAGATAAATAAGCAATGAGGGCAAAAGCACCTGCTACCATGACAGTTGGCATAATGGCCAAGCCATCGAGTCCGTCAGTTAAGTTAACCGCGTTACTCGCACCGACAATCGTAAAGTACGCCAACACGATAAACATGAAACCGAGTTGTGGCATCACATCTTTAAAAAAAGGCACAACCAATTGTGTTTCACCCGGCGTTTTCGCTGTCATATAAAGCACCACAGCAACAGCCAATGCAGCAATAGATTGCAAGGCATACTTCCAACGCGCAACAAGGCCTTTCGTGTCCTTATGGATAACCTTACGGTAGTCATCGATAAACCCAATGCCACCAAAGCTAGCTAACACAAATAGCACCACTAACACATAACGATTGCTAAGGTCGCCCCACAACAATACGCTAATAAAAATACCAGCAAGAATAAGCAGACCACCCATTGTAGGTGTGCCATGCTTACTTAAATGCGACTCTGGGCCATCATTACGGACCACTTGGCCAATTTGCATAACTTGCAGACGCTCGATGAGTTTAGGGCCCCACCATAAGCTAAATACCAAGGCAGTTAATAAACCTAAAATGGCTCTAAACGTCACATACGAAAAAACATTAAACCCAGAATAAAATTGGGTTAAATATTCGGCCAGATACACCAGCATTTACACTAACTCCCCACGCCCAAAGGCATTTTCCAACTCTTGAATGACACGTTCCATCGCCGCGCTTCGAGAGCCTTTAACTAAAACAGTGACAGCCCCTGATACGCTATTTAATTGTTCAATTAGCTTGGGGACAACATCATTAACTTGTTCAAAATGTTCACTACCAAATGCTTTACTTGTGTAAGTTGTTAATTTTCCACAACAAAACATAGAATCTATTTGGGCATCTTTTGCATAAGCGCCAATTTCTTCATGCAAAGGGGCAGCATTGTCGCCTAATTCCCCTAAATCTCCCAGCACTAAACAGCGATATCCATCACGTTGTTGCAACCAATTAATTGCTGCAGCCACTGAGGATGGGTTGGCATTGTAACTGTCATCAATCAATTCAAAGCGCCCTAATGCATGCGGTTGCATTCGCCCTTTCACCGGTTTAAGCGTATTAAGTCCACTCACAATCACATGTAAATCAATCTTTAACGCTAAACATATTGCTGCGGCGGCTAACGCATTGCTCACCTGATGCTCACCAGGTAATGGCAATGTCACTGACGCTCGCTGATGCTGATATGTAAGCTCAAAGCCATAACAACCAAGCTTATCAACAGTCACATTTTTAGCTTGTACATCTGCTTGGATATCGGATTGTTTAGAGAATGACAAACACGAAAATTGCGCCGCTTTTTGTTGTAAAAAGGGCGCAAATGCATCATCGGCATTAATGATGGCAACGCCATCAGCAACCAAGTGATTAAATATTTCAGCTTTGGCTTGAGCAATACCTTGTTGTGAACCAAATCCTTCTAGGTGTGCATTGCCAATATTGTTGACTAAAGCCACCTCGGGTAATACTAAAGATGAAGTGTAATTAATTTCACCTTGGTGATTTGCGCCTAACTCAAATACCCCATACTCATGTTCTGCACTAAGACGAAGTAGAGTAAGCGGGACACCAATATCATTATTAAAATTACCCGCGGTAAATAACACCTTATGTTGTTGCAGCAAGATAGCCGCAACCATTTCTTTCACACTGGTTTTGCCATTTGAGCCGGTTAATGCCACCCGTTTGATTGACACTTGTGCACGTACCCATGCCCCTATTTGCCCCAACGCCGCATGAGTATCACTTACGACTAGTTGCGGAATATCAGTTTCAATAACATGGTCAACGACTAACGCGACAGCGCCATGACCAATAGCGGTATCAATAAATTGATGTCCGTCAAAACGCTCACCTTTTAACGCCAAAAACAGCCCGTTTGATTCAATGGTTCTGCTATCAGTGCTTACAGAGGAAATTTCAACATTCGCGCCGACTAATTGGCCTTTTAAAACCGTGGCTAAGGTCGCTAAAGAAGTCGAAATCATCATTTAGCCCCTTGTAATTGTGCAACCAGCGCCCGTTCATCATAATGATGCTTTATACCTGCCACTTCTTGATAAGTCTCATGCCCTTTGCCTGCAAGCAAAATCACATCGGTAGCTTTGGCCAATGAAACAACCTGTTTAATTGCGCTAACACGGTCAACGTCCACATATGCCTTATCTGGTGCAGTTAACCCTTGCTTTACGTCTTCAATAATCAACAGAGGATCTTCTGAGCGGGTATTATCGCTAGTGATCATCACATGATCAGCACCAAGCTCAGCGGCTTGCGCCATCAATGGACGTTTACCTTTGTCGCGATCGCCGCCGCAACCAAATACGCACCACAACTGGCCTTGGCAATGTAAACGTAACGTTTTTAGTGCTTGAGTCAGCGCATCAGGCGTATGTGCATAGTCGACCACGACAGTAGCTTTACCTTGTTGGGTAAATTGCTCCATACGCCCAGCAACAGGTTTTACTTTGGCCAAACCTGCCAACAGTTCAGCCATATCAGCACCTTCTTGATGCAGCGCCGCAACGGCAGCTAACACGTTGACAAGATTAAATTCACCGAGTAATCCTGAGCGTAATGGCTCGGAAACGAGTTGGCCATCTACCCGATAGTGCAACGTAGCACTGACTCCGTGCGAGTGGTAACGTACCTCACTGCAATAATAATTGGCATTAGCATTACTCAGGCTATAAGACTGAAAATGCGGTTGATTAAGTGATTTCAGCCATTGTAGGCCAACTTCGTCGTCGGCATTAATCAACCCATGTTTAATATGAGGAAAGGTAAATAAACGCTTTTTTGCCGCGCCATAAGCGTGCATATCACCATGGTAATCCAAATGATCGCGGCTTAAATTGGTAAACACCGCCGTTGTAAATGGTACCGCTTCCACTCGCCCTTGTGCCAAACCGTGACTAGAGACTTCCATCGCACAGACATGACAACCTTGTTGTTCAAACTCTGTCAGTTGACGCATCACAGTAATAGCATCAGCGGTTGTGTTACCGCTATCAACCAAGTGTTTTAGCTGGCCGTTACCTAATGTCCCCATTACCGCAGCTTGCATTCCCAACGATTCAACTAACTGAGCAATAATTTGACTCACTGAAGTTTTGCCATTGGTACCTGTGATACCAATAACGGCTAATTGTTGTGAATGCACTTGATAATATTGTGCCGCTAAGGCTGATAACTGACGATTTAATTGGAAAAAACTGATCACAGGTATGCCCGAGTCAGTTAAGGTCACATGTCCATGTTGAGCAGGATCGTCAGTTTGAGCAATCACCGCTCCTGCACCGGCACTTATTGCCTGCGAGATATATTGACGCCCATCAACTTGATAACCTTGTAACGCGACAAAAACATTCGCCTGTTTCACAGTACGACTGTCAAGAATCAGGCCATCAACGTTTTCCGCACCTGAGTAATGAAACCAAGGTGCTAACAAATCTTTCAACAACATCATTTAGCGTTCCCTGATATCGAGGCGAGATTAATGGCCTCACGTTTGGTAATGGGTTCAACATTAAGCATTTGCAGAGCTCCAGACATAATTTTTGCAAAAGCTGGGCCTGCGACAAGACCACCGTAATAGGTATCACCTTTAGGCTCATTGATCACTACCGAAATGGCTAAACGTGGCTTGTGTACCGGTGCGACGCCAGCAAATAAAGCCACATAATCATCACCATAACCACCAGCAATCGCTTTTCGGCTAGTGCCTGTTTTACCTGCCACAGGATAACCTGAAATATGTGCTTTTCTGGCAGTGCCACCAGGCTCTGTTACGCCAACGAGCATTTTCATTACTTGATGCGCTACTTTAGACGAAATAACTTGTTTGCCTTCTGGCTTTTTCTTTAGTTTTAAAATAGAAACGGGATATGAAATCCCACCACTGCCAAGCGTGGCGTACATATGTGCAATTTGTAGCGGCGTGGCCGTAAAGCCATATCCAAAAGATAACGTCGCACGCTCAAAGTCTGACCAACGGCGGCGGTCATGGATAATACCCGCGCTTTCACCGGTTAAGTTAATGCCAGAATAATTTCCCAATCCCATTGCTTGGTAAGTGCCAAGTATCTGCTGGATTGGCATCGACAAGGCCACCTTACTAATGCCGACATTACTAGATTTAATCAAAATTTTGGCTAATGACATGTCGCCATTATTGTGAGAATCACGTACTTGTCGGCCGCCGATACGCATCCAGCCCGGCGAGGTTGAAATTAAATCATCTGCTTTTACCGCACCTGACTCTAATGCCGCAGCAATCACAAATGGCTTAACGGTTGAACCCGGTTCATAGGTATCGGTAATGGCGCGATTACGCATACGATGAGGTTGCAGTTTTTGACGCGAATTGGGGTTATAAGATGGGGTATTAACCATCGCGAGCACTTCGCCAGTCTCAACATCAATCACCACCACTGAACCCGATGTAGCTTGGTACAATTCAGTCGTACGTTTGAGTTCACGGTAAGCTAACTGTTGAATACGTTGATCGATGCTCAATACAAGATCGTTTGAGTTCTCGCCTTTTTCGACCACAGATAAATGCTCTACGACTTTACCGTCACGTGACTTACGTACTTTTTGTTTTGACGGTGTCCCCGTTAACCAAGTGTTGTACGTGTTTTCAATCCCTTCAATACCAACATCATCAATGTTAGTAATACCAATTAACTGGGCAGAGATTTCGCCACCAGGATAATAACGGCGCGACTCAGGCTTTAAGTAAATACCATCAATTTTTAATTCTTTAATGTAATCGGCTACTGCTGGAATCACTTGGCGTTTTAGGTATACAAAACGATGTTTGGGATGATTACGCACTTTATCAACCAAGCCATCGACCGGCAGTTGCAGTACATCAGCTAAAGCTTGCCAGCGGCGCATATCTTCAAATGCATGTTTATCATGAGCAATTTTAGGGTCAGCCCACACAGCCAGCACCGGCACACTCACGGCCATCATTTCGCCGTTGCGATCAGAAATTAGCCCGCGTTGCACCTGATTACTTGTGGTACGCAAAGTACGCATATCGCTTTCATGACGTAATTTGTCAGGTTCAATCAGCTGAATATAGGCTGCACGCGCAACCAAGCTTAAAAACAGCACAATCACCACCCCAACCAAGACGTATAAACGCCAAGGTATTAAGGTTGGTATCTGTTTTCTTTTTGCTTGTCTTGCCATTATCCTCGTACCTGATTATTTGGTTCTAATGATGATTTCTTCTTTTGGCATTGGCCTTACCATGTCTAACTGCTTGGTGGCAATACGTGTCACCCGGCTGTGTTCAGACAGTGATTGTTCTTCTAACAATAAGTTACGCCATTCAATGTCGTAACGGTCTTGAGACTGCTGCAAGACATCCCATTTTGATGTCAATTTACGGGTTTTGTCCGCAGTTAAGACCACCGCTATAGCATTAAAAAGCACTAAAATAGCGAGTAGCACCATAACCTTATGTCGCCATAAGTCTTGTATCACTATTTTAGGTAAACTCAATGAAGACTGACTCACAAGCAACCGCCCATTAATAATCTAAGCGTTCAGCAACGCGTAATACTGAACTACGTGCTCGAGGGTTAACCTCAAGTTCAGCTTCTGAAGGTTTAAGCGCCTTACCTAAGCCTTTGAGTTTTTTGTTTTTGTTTAATTGCGCTTCGGTAATAGGTAAACCATGCGGCACGCTTTCACCTTGGCTATGACGACGAATAAAACGTTTCACCATTCGGTCTTCTAAAGAATGGAAGCTAATCACAGACAATCGCCCGTGTGGCGCTAATGCCACTAACGACCCTTCAAGTGCTTGGTCAATTTGTTCTAGTTCGCTATTGATATAAATACGAATCGCCTGAAATACCCGAGTAGCGGGGTGTTTGTTCTTTTCTTTTTTCTTAGTGATACGAGCAATTAAATCAGCGAGTTCTTTGGTACGAGTAAAGGGAGTTTGCTCGCGATCAGCAGCAATACAGCGGGCAATGTGACGTGAGTTTTTCTCTTCACCATAGGTTTTAAATACCCATGCCATGTCTTCAATTTCGGCACGAGCAAGCCACTGAGCCGCCGTTTGACCTTGACTGTTATCCATGCGCATATCTAATGGGCCGTCACGTAAAAAACTAAAGCCACGATCGGCATCATCAAGTTGCGGCGACGACACGCCTAAATCTAATAATACGCCATTAATTTTGCCAGTTAGGCCAAGGTCGGCAACATAATCAGCCAGTTGCCCAAATCCACCATGAACAATTTGAAAACGAGGATCATCGGCAAACTGTTTTGACGCTTCAATCGCTTGTGGATCTCGATCAATGGCAATTAAGCGCCCTTTGTCACCTAGTTGCGCCAACACTTGTCTTGAGTGTCCACCACGACCAAAAGTGCCATCAATATAAATGCCATCGGGCTGAATATTGAGACCATCAACGGTTTCTTTTAGTAGTACGGATAAATGGGCAAACTCTTGACTCATGTGTGTCTTCTTATTAGTTATAGGGAAAAGTCAGCCAAACGCGGATTATCGGTTAATTCCAATTGTTGAATTAACGCATTATCGTCATCTAACTTCTGCTGCCACGCAGCTTGTTCCCATAATTCAAATTTATTACTTAAGCCCACCAACATGGTTGGTTTAACCAAGTTCGCGTATTGGCGAAGTGCTGACGGGATCACGATCCGGCTGTGCGAATCAAGCTCACAATCCTGAGCATAACCGAGCAACTTACGCTTAAACATGCGCTCTGCTGGGTTGGTATCGGACAATTGCTTGAGTTTATTCTCAATTAATTCCCATTCGTGAAGCGGATAAATCAACAAACATTGCTCACTGATATCGACTGTCACCACCACAATACCTTCATGCTGGCTGCGCAAGGACTCACGGAATCTCGCTGGAATAGCGATCCGTCCTTTAGCATCCATATTGATAGCACTGGCGCCTCTGAGCACAATTATTCAGTCCTTATTTGTGTTATTTGATCCACAATGATCCACTTTTTCCCACAACTGCTAAGTTTAGGGACTCAATGCAAGGGTTGTCAAGGAAAGAAGAGAGATATTAAAGCCTGTTACCAAGCGGGTTAGCACTCTTTTACAGCCAATAATTACTGATTAAAATCGAGGTAGTAACAAGCCATTAATTAATGGTTAACCGATGAAAACATGAACGATTTTGATTGAAAATAATTAAAAAAATTCATCATTACCGTCAAATTTGCATCCATTATCAGTGGGAGATTTTACAGGTTTTATTAAGTCCCATAGCAAACAGCCAAAAATGCAGCCTCAAACATCCTATTGCTGACTAAATATTAACCAATAACGGCCGATATAAAGATAAGGTTCATATTGAGATAACGATGCTGCAAAGAATTCGATGCCCTAGCAGCAATATTAAGGAGGATACATGACCGGACTCGACAGTATTTATGCCATGCTTGCAAGGCCGCACCGTTTGCAGCGGATGGACAATACCCCGAAACGAAAAGTCGGCGGGGTAAATGAAGATACATCAATCAGTGCGAATACCAAAGAGGCCCCCCAATCGAGACAAGCACCGACAAAGCACAAGCATAACGATATCACTGATGACGATGCGCCATTACCCACTAAGGCACCGACTCACCGTATCGATGTCGAAATTTAACGCCTTTTGTTCATCGACCACGCGTTAACTAACGGATAAAACGTGGCGAACAAGTAATAAAGCCTCTGCACAATTATCCGCTTAATAAAACTAATTAAACCCTATTACACCTTTGTATTCAGCCGTTAAAACGCCCTATGTTTTATTTTAATGTGCGCCATTAACGGGCACATTATGGGTTACTTGCGTTAATGCCTGATGCCAGCCTGCAAATCGAGATTGGCGATCGTCACTTGCCATTGTGCTATTAAAGGTTTGATCTACATTAACCAAATGCTGCAACTGTGCCGTTGATTGCCACACGCCAACCGCTAATCCGGCTAAAAATGCCGCGCCCAGAGCCGTGGTTTCAACCATTGCAGGACGAATAACTTCAACATCGCTCATGTCTGCTTGAAATTGCATTAAAAAGTCATTAGCACACGCACCGCCATCCACTCGAATATGATGCAACGTCACTTTGGCATCTTTAATCATTGCCGTAATTAAATCGCATGACTGATAAGCAATCGCCTCAAGCCCAGCACGAACAATATGATAACGATTAACCCCACGCGTTAAGCCAACAATTGCCCCACGCGCTTGAGCATCCCAATAAGGAGCACCTAAACCAACAAAGGCTGGCACCAAGTAAGCACCATTGGTATCAGCAACCTTTTCAGCTAATGACTGGGTTTGATAAGCATGTTCAATCAAGCCTAATTCATCACGTAACCACTGCACGATCGCGCCGCCCATAAACACTGAACCTTCAAGAGCAAAGCATGCCTCACCGTTGTCGCCAATACCCACCGTCGTTAATAACCCATATTTAGATACTACCGCTTGTTTACCGGTATTCATTAACAAGAAACAACCCGTGCCATACGTGTTTTTTACCATGCCAGGTTTGATACACAATTGGCCAAAGAGTGCCGCTTGCTGATCGCCGGCCATGCCAGCAACAGGGACTTGTCCGCCAACAATTGCGGTAGTGCCATACACATCCTTAGACGCTTTCACTTGTGGCAGCATTGACTCAGGAATAGTAAATAACTCGAGCAGAGCTTGATCCCACTGTTGCTGATGAATATTAAACAACATGGTGCGACTTGCATTAGTGGGCTCAGTCACATGCACTTTACCCTCGGTCAGTTTCCACACAAGCCAAGTATCGACCGTACCAAATAGCAGCTCACCCGCTTGCGCCTGTTCACGTGCACCATCTACATTATCAAGAATCCATTTAACCTTAGATGCAGAAAAATACGGGTCGAGCACCAAGCCCGTTTTTTGCTTAATCAGCGGTTCATATCCCTGAGATTTTAATGACTCACAAATAGCTAAAGAGCGTCGACATTGCCACACAATTGCACCGTGAATGGGTTTGCCCGTATGCTTGTTCCAAACAATGGTGGTTTCGCGTTGGTTGGCAATACCAATAGCGGCAATGTCACTATGACTAATTCCCCCACGAGATAACACTTCAGTTAACGATGAGCTTTGCGATGACCAAATTTCCATAGGATCATGTTCAACCCAACCCGCTTTAGGGTAAATTTGTTTAAACTCTCGTTGCGATATCGCCACTATATTGGCTTGACGGTCAAACACAATCGCTCTTGAACTTGTTGTGCCTTGGTCTAATGCCACAATATACGGTTTATCACTCATCTTATCTCCAGCTTACTTCACCTGCCTTTGCAGGGATTTTACGATAAATTAGCACATCATTCTCTTAAACATAATTCACCCGCGCCCACAAAAAAGCCTCAACAATTGTTGAGGCTTTTTAACGCTATCGGCATTGCTACATTATAGTTTGTAGCTTAACTGAATACCGGTTAACAACACGCTTCCTTGTGCTTCACCGCTAAAGTTGACTTTAGCTAACCCATTTAAATTTTGTGACTCTGTAATGGGGGCATCACCATTCATGTGAATATAAGTAACTCCAACATCAACGCTTAAGTTTTTAGTCGCTTGATAACTCGCACCAACACTAAACCATAAACGGTCAGCATCGGGGATAGTGGTTGTACGGTCTTGATCATCTACAGCTGTTTTATCTAACGCAACACCCGCGCGCACTAACCATTGTGAATTAATGTCATAAGTGGTGCCTAACGCAAAACGCCAGTTGTCATGGAAGTTTTCTACTTTTACCACATCTTTATTCGGTGTTTCATCAGGGAAATAAGCCACTAACTCTTTAAACACACTCCATTGAGTCCAGTTAACACTGCCATGAATAGCCCAATTATCAGTTAATTGATGATATGACGCTAACTCAGCAAAAGCAGGTAATTCAAGCGGGATATAACCGTCTATTTTCGGTTTTTGATACTCACCTTCATACACTAACCCAGAAGCATAACCATCAAGTTCCAGCTTCACACCGCTATGGTAAGCAAAGGCCAAACGGTTAGTGTCGTCAAGTTGCCAACTGCCACCGAACTTCCAACCAAAGGCAATGTCATCACCCTTCATATATTTCAATGACGTACCACCATCAGGTAGCGCCGCTTTCACATCATCAGGCACTCCTGGCATTGCTTTTAAACCACCGACCCAAGCTGGTGTACTGGCACCAATTTCACCATCACCATATACAACACGCAAACCCGCACCCACTGAGAACTGCTCGTTAATGCGGTACGCCACATTCGGGTTGAACTCAACCGTGGTAATAGAAGTATGATTACCAAAAATAGCCGCGGTATGATCTTCAGGGATTTCGGTCGCTAAGCCATAGTTAGAGTTAAACGCCACCCCCCAAGTCCATTGATCATTTAATTGGTTTGAATAATAAAAATTAGGTACAAACGCATTATCAGCCACGTCAATCGCATCAGCATTCATGATCATTGCATCAGGTAAAAGAGGTGATTCAACAGAAATATCGCCAACAACATCTACATCAGGCATCACGTAAACACCACCACCAGAGAATTGCGCTCCCTTAAGGTAACTTAACATTGCCGGATTGCTAGACTGAGACGATGCGTTGTCAGCCATTGCTGCATCACCCGCAAATGCGCGGCCTAATCCTGTTGCTGAATATTCCGCCAATTGGAAACCTGCTGCACTGACTTGTGAACTCATCCCTAAAACAACGGTGCTAACCGCTAAGGTGACTATTGATTTTTTCATTATGCTTCTCAAATTTATTATGCTTGTTTAGCGTTGTTAATATAACTCAATATACTGACAACACTGAGTCGTGACCCAACACGAATGGCGGCAAGTTTACTGGCTAAAATACGGTTTGCAACAAAAAATACGCTGCAAAATAGATAAAATAAATATGATGGATATCAACAAACTAGCTTAGATAAATACAAAAAATGGACACTTGTACCCTCAAGCGTAACCAAATGAAACAAACTTAAAATAAACCATTAATTAATAAGGTTTTTAATCGTCTTATTTTATAGAAAAGCTCGCTGATTTTAACTCTAAAATAAGGACTAAATGATGAAACTGAGAAATGTAAACTGCATATTTTAAATAATCAATTTAACTAATTGACCAAAAAAAATACACCCAAGTTGTGAATAGCAGCCAAACTCACATTAAAACAGCTAACACCACAAAACCTGCCTTGATGTATAGCTGCTTATCAATGCTACAAACTCAATCATTGAAAATGTTCAAATGATAGATCAAAAAATACCGACATAAAGACGGTATTTTTATTAAATGCTCGTAGTCAATAAAGATTAACAATCAGATGCTGCAGGCATTGGTAATTTTTTAGTTGAATCGTTAGGGTCTTCAATATCGGTTGTAAATGTTGGTAATGCACCAGCACTAGCCGCCTCATTGTAATCTAAATAACAAGTATCTGGCGCACCAACTTGCTGAATTCTAACCTTACCACCAGTACCAGTTACAGACCAATCACTCGCTGAAAGTTCAACAGCCAATAACAATTGAGCAGCATCACCTTCAATATAGCCAAAACGAGTTGAAACAGGAGATGACGAGCCAATGTCTACCGAACCTCTTTCAGTATTCAATCCTTTTTTTTCTTCACCGGCAATCACAGCTTTTGAATATACTAAGGTATTGGAACCTTGTATTGCAGCCTTAACACCTTGTAGCGTAGATACCCGAGCATCACCTTGTAAATTGATAAATTTAGGTGCGGCAACGACGGCCAAAATGCCGAGAATAATAATCACCACCACTAATTCTATTAGAGTAAAGCCTTGTTGTTTTTGCATGAATAAACCTCTTAATTATTCATTATTAATTTAAGCGGAAAATTAACATGTTATCATCTAAATTTCCACGAACATCATCACCTTACACCAAATGAGTCACAAAATTTACACTCAAAGCAATGTACTTGGCTTAACTATGATTAATGGCAACATCTATCATTCGTGTTAAACAGACTGCCATTTAGTTAATCCGTAAGCTATTGTCATTCTAAAAGTGTAAAAATCTGCTCACATTAACGGTCATATTGGTATTGCTCCCATTACTATTTGGGCATAAAAAAACCTGCAAAATGCAGGTTTTAATGTCACTACCACGCTTACATATTAACAACCATCAGCTTTAACGGTATAAGTAGGTAGACCATTAACGGATTGAGCAGGTGTATATTCTAAGTTACAAGCAACGGTACTCGAGTAAGGAGAACCCACTTGATACAATATTGTCGCAGTAGATTGATCTGCAGCTCCTTCAACAATCTTCCATTCATTGGTGGTATCGAGCTGCAAGGCAGTCGTTAATGAGGTGGCATCGTTTTGCAAATAACCAAATCTCGATTTTACAGAGCTGGTATCACCAAGATCGACAACGCCATCATCATCTTTTTCCAAGCCTTGAATGGCAGCCTTTGAATAAACTAAGGTATTAGCACCTTGTAACGATGCTTTTAAGCCTTCTAAAGTCGACTTATACGCATCTCCTTGCAGGTTAATAAATTTAGGCGCTGCAGTTACAGCTAAAATCCCTAAAATAATAATCACCACAACCAGTTCAATTAAGGTAAAACCTTGTTGCTTTTTCATTACTTCTAATCCTAAGGTCAATATTACTTTTTAATCAAAAATAGCACTTCAATTACCATGTGTTCATGCTTAACGACAAAAACAAGTCAATGGTAATATAGCCGCTTTAAAATATGTCTAATAGACTTCGATATTAGACTGATAACTAAATTCTTAGCGCATGTATCACTGACAGCAGGCAACCAAGAAAAATTGACTTATTACATACCATCGTGCTCAATCAGCGCAATTTAACAAGCAGAAGCGTCAGGGACAGTGCTGTACTCTGGTAACAAGTTTGAAGCTGTCGGCTGTTTATAACTAAAGTTACACGTTGTCGGTGCACCGCGCTGTATGATAAATGCCACACCAGCATCTGCACCTGTACCGATCTGAATCACCCAGTCATTGGTGCCACTTGCAGCAATTTCAGCTGCATCGCTAATGTCAGTAACTGAATCAAACGTCACATCCATGGCACGCTCTAAATCAGCTTGAGTCGCAAATGTATAACCATAAGCAATATTAAGATCCGCTGAACCAGAGCCAATATCAATTGTAGTAGCAGGTTCTTTTTCTTTACCCGCAATAGCGGCTTTTGAGTAAACTAAGGTATTAGCCCCTTGAATGGCGGCTTTAAAACCATTTAGTGCTGACACGCGGGCATCACCTTGTAAGTTGATGAATTTAGGTGCTGCGACAACGGCTAAAATACCTAAAATAATGATCACGACAACCAATTCAATCAGTGTAAATCCTTGTTGCTTTTTCATAATAGTTACCTCGAAAATAGATTAATTTATTCAGTCGTGTTTAGTTATTAGTAAACGATAACACTTGACCAGTACCAGGATTATAGGTAATACCTTTTGCACCAGGGGTCGTTAAGTCAGGATTTGGATTAGGTAAACCTGTCGCTTGGTTTAACACTAATGATGCCACTTGATGATAAACACATAAATCAATGTCTGTTACGCTTGTACCATCAATTGCAGTTGCATTGCCACCAACACCGTCCAACACTCTAACGGTATAACGTTGATTACGCGCATCTGTTGTTGATAACACATTTCGCGGTGCACTTTGCAAAACATTGTTAAAAACTTCTTGGCAATTTGCATCTGACATTGCTGTAACGTCAGTGCTGCTTGTACCTGTAGGAAAACCAAAACGGGTATCAAGCGATACATTAGTACCATCTAATGTTACCGAAGTATTTCGACGACCATCAACTTCCCATTGTGCTCGCACAAAACCAACCGCGGTAGACAAGCCACCAGCAACACCATCTACACTGGCGTTTTCTGCGTCATCGGTTACGTTTAAAAAGCGAGGAATAGCGGTTGCCGCTAATAACCCAAGGATAACAATAACAATGACGAGCTCAATGAGTGAGAACCCTTTTTGCTTACTAAACATAAAAATCACCTATCTTCAAAAAATATATACAACTTAGATACTTAAACAACCACATCGAAATTGACTTGCATGATGACTCGACATGCTAACCAAAATCATGAAAATCATCATTAATTAACGAGCAATTCTTTAAAATTCAAATACTTTTAATGCTTATAATGGTCTCTATAAACAAACCAGCTTAGTACTAGTAGCTAAAATAAAATAACCAATCACAATACACAAGTATTATTAACAACTATCACAAAGTGATAATGACACGCTTCCTTTATGTTATTCATCTGCCTTTAAAATAAATAACTCGTCCTGAAAGCGCCTGATAACTGACACTGTCAAAATTAGCCGACTGATAATGACATACTTGGTTTTTATCGTTATATGTCACGGTGAGCTCATCTGTACGACTGGCAAGCAATTGGTGCCAAAGGCGATAACACCCTGTTTTATCATTACTTTCAAGTAATGGCCAACCTTGCTTAGATAACCTAATTCGGTTACCGTTTTCACCAACTAAACGGATTTCCGATTGTGTTCCATTGCGATTATTTCCTGACAATGCATTAGCACCCTTATTATCATCAAGCATATTTGATGCCAAAGTATCCCAATTTAATAATAAGGTGTTAGGCCTGCCTTTTGACAACCATTGGCTGCGCACCATTGCTAATATATTTAATAACCGCTTATGTTCTATGGCTAAACTTTGGCTAACAAAGTTAGGTAAGGTGTTAAAGTGCCGGTAGCTTAGAACGCCAAGCACGATGAGTAAAATAGACACTGAAATGATCCGCACATAAACTTTAATAATACCTTGCTCAGCGTCGTATTGTTTAATCACTTAGCCACCGCCTTTTACGACATTAAGCATATCCCACATTGGTAGATAAATACCTAGTGCCAAAATCAACACAATACAGGCAACGAAACCAATTAAAATAGGCTCTAACTTTGCGGTGAGGTTTTTAAGATCAAAATCAACTTCGCCTTCATAAAAATCGGCGGCATCTGTAAGTAATTGGTCAATTTGTCCAGTTTCTTCACCAACAGCGACCATTTGTAGTACCAATGGTGTAAATAACTCACTATTATTGGACACCCTTAACATTGACTCACCAGACTCAATTCCACGACGCATATTAACAATTTTGTCGTGCATATACGCATTATCAACGGCATCAGCCACAAGGCTAAGAGCTTGTGTCATGGGGACGCCAGCACTAAGCATCATCGAAAAACTGCGGCAATAACGTGACAAGGTTGAACGCTCGATAATTGAGCCAACTGCAGGAATGTGCATTTTCCAGCGATCCCATTGCTTCTCACCCTTTGCGGTTTGATACCAATAGCGAATACCAAACACGGTGAGAATTAACACGCCAATCATATGTGGCCAATAATTAACAAATAAGTCTGAGGTGGCAATTAACAATTTGGTTGCCCATGGCAAGTCAGCGCCAAAGCGGGCAAACATGGCGGCAAATTTAGGAATAACCATAATATTAAGGATCACCATCGCAATTGCGATGGCAATTAACACAAACATGGGATAACGCATTGCAGATTTAATCCTGCGGCGAGTTTCCTGTTCACGCTCGATATAACCGGATAATTGAATAAAGGCTTCATCTAATCTACCGGTGTTTTCGCCAACATGAACCATAGAGACAAACAGCGAATCAAAAACATCAGGATGTTGATTCATTGCAGACGAAAGTGGTCTACCTGATGTTAATTGCTCGGCAATATCATCAAGCGCTTCTTTCATACGTTGAGAATGGGTGGTTTCTGATAAACCACCAATTGCACGTAAAATTGGAATACCAGAACGCGTTAACGAATACATTTGTCGGGTGAATATTTGCAATTCCTCCAACGATACACGGCTACCAACTAAGCTTTTAAACGAAAATGCTTTCGCTTGTTTTACTTCCCGTAGTTCAATCGGGATGATTCCGCGAGACATTAAGGTGTCTGCTGCACTGCTTTCATCAGCCGCTTCAAGTTGCGCTTTTACAGGTTGCCCTTGCGGGTCTCGTCCACGATATTCAAATATAGCCATAACGCTTATCTCTCACCGTGATGTTCGTTAACGATATCATCAGCCAACGGTGTCTCTGATTCACTGACGTCTTCTACCAGTTTAGCGACCTCTTCAATGGTTGTGATTCCACGTTGTAAGTACGATAAAGCAGAGTCGGCCAATGGAATAAAGTTAGGGCTTTGAGCCGCTGCACGGGCGAAGTCTTGTGGATTACCAGTACGCATGGCGTCAATCATGTTTTCGTCAAGTTCGAGTATTTCAAAAATACCAATTCGACCACGATAACCCGAACCATTACAACTTTGACAACCCGTACCCACTTTGAATTTTGCTTGGGTAAAGTCAAACTTAGACATACTTTGCAACCAGCTGCGCTCACCCGCTGTTGGTTGGTAATCAATGGCGCAGTTATGACAAACACGCCTAACTAAACGCTGCGCAATAATCACTCGCAACGCACTGGCTACCAAATAACTTGCCGCCCCCATGTCGAGTAAACGTAGCGCACTAGTGACAGCATCATTGGTATGTAAGGTTGATAAAACAAAGTGACCTGTTAATGCACCACGCAAACCAATTTCAACAGTTTCTTGGTCACGCATCTCCCCCACCATAATGATATCGGGATCTTGGCGAAGCGTAGTACGCAGTACGTTAGAAAAATCTAGCCCAATTTTATGGCTTACTTGTACTTGGTTTATTCGTGGAAGTTGATATTCAACAGGGTCTTCAACGGTAATGATCTTCCTATCAGCCGTGTTGAGTTCACTTAAAATACCATAAAGAGTGGTGGTTTTACCGCTACCGGTTGGCCCGGTCACCAATAACATCCCATGTGGGCGACGAATTTGTTTACGAATACGTTCAACAATATGAGGCGGCATGCCGGTTTCGTCTAAAGTACGAAGCCCAGCAGTTTGATCTAATAAACGCATCACCACAGATTCACCATGGTAAATGGGCATAGTTGACATACGCACATCA
Organism: Shewanella intestini; assembly: GCF_018221465.1. Classification (GTDB taxonomy): domain Bacteria; phylum Pseudomonadota; class Gammaproteobacteria; order Enterobacterales; family Shewanellaceae; genus Shewanella; species Shewanella intestini. The sequence continues at coordinate 31,727 of NZ_JAAIKR010000015.1, forward strand.
ATCTTGTGTCCATTGATTTCAATATGAAAACGTCCATCTTGTGGTAAGCGTTTCTCTGATATATCTAATCCCGCCATCAGCTTCAATCGCAGTACCAATGCTGCTGCAATGTTCACTTCATTTAAAATGTTTTCATGTAATTGACCATCAATCCGTTGACGGATGCGCAGTACATTTTCACCGGGTTCAATATGAATATCCGAAGCGCGCATTTGCACCGCATCCTCAAAGATGGATTGCAGCAGTTTTACAACCGTTGTTTCATTATCACTGTCGCCTTGAGTCAGGTTTGCTAAGTCGAACATATCATCGGCGGCATATTCTTCTTCAAGCTTGCCTGCAATTTCAGCAATTTGTTCAGTGCGGCGATAAAGGTTATCAAATGCATCGAGTAATTGTTGCTCAGGACACACTGCTAACTTCAGTGTTTTAGGAGCAAAAAAGACTTCTAAGTTATCGATAGCTTGTAAGTCAGCAGGATCACTCATTGCCACAAGCACGTGATCATCATGGTTTTCAACCACTAAGGCACGATAACGACGCGCTTGCACTTCTGGCAATACATTAACGACCTCCGGCGCAATAGGACGACGGCTAATATCAAGGTATGGCAAATTAAGCTGTTGCGATAAAAATTGCAGTAATTGGTCTTCTGAAATACTTTGTAAGTCAATGAGAGTTCGACCCAATTTACGGCCGGTATGACGCTGCTCCGAAAGGGCTTGTTTTAATTGCTCGTCGGTAATGATTTGCTCTTGAACTAGCAAATCACCTAAGCGCATTTTTAGCTTCAGTTTCATCGGTTAGTCCCTAACTGTTCTAATCTATTTTCGATAAACTGCATGGCAGCATTTGATAAGCCGTTATTATCTAACGCAGAGCGATAAGCTTGCGCGGCTTGTGAATATTGTGTTTGAGTGTCCAGAGCATAAGCTAACCCCATCCACCAGCGCCCCTGAGTTGGCTCTAAACGAACCAGCTCTCGGTATGCTTGCTCAGCAAGTTTAGGCCGTTGTGATTGTTGTGCTATTTCGGTTTGCTCAATCCATTTATCTCGTGCCCAGTGGCTGGCATTATCAATATTATCTAATTTGGCTAAGGCTTTATCATAATCACCAATATTGATGAGGTAATTAGACATTAATAAATAAAATTCAGATTGTTGAGGAAACATCGTCACCCCACTCTCAAGTACCCTTACTGCTGTTAAAGGATTTTGCTGAAGATAATAAGCCGCAGCTAACCGTTTACGGGCTTTATGAAAATCAGGTTGTAACATAATGGCCTCTAAATAATGGCCTGCTGCTTGGGCAATATTACGATTATTTTCAGCACTGACTCCTTGTTTAAATTCACGCTGTGCAAGCTGTGACTTACTCAACGTCACTTCAGTTACTTGCATATTCGCAGTTTGCGTCACTGTTTTTGCTTGCTTAGCTGTCGCGGGCTTAACGACAACCTCATTGACCCGCTGATTATTTGATGTCGTGTGTATATTAGCTGTTGTATTAGAGATGCTAGGCGTTATTAATTTAATGGCGTCAGTCTGCGTTAACTGCGTACTTGCTGTGTCAGAATGTGCTGGTGACTGCATTTTTTGTGCTTGGTTAGCGGTTAATGCATTTGCCGTCTTAACGGTGCTGATCTGCGCAGCCTTTTTAGGTACACCGTTGTCATCAACCGAAGTCTCAACCACTTGTTTACTCGAAGGCGTAACCGCTTTCGCGATAAGCACAGACTTTACATTTTGCTTATCTGTTTGCGATGTATCAGTTAAGTCTGTTTCAACTTGCTTTGAATCAACTACCTGCTTTACCGCAGAGGTGATATCGACAAGCTTAGTCTCAGAGGCTTGTAACAGCGCTTTGGTTGCCGTTTTATCTTCATTAACTGATGTTGCTGTAGTGTGGTGAGTTTCGGTGATTAACTGAGGATTAGGGGAATGATTGCCTTGACTCTCAGAGCTTGCCTGTTGCAGTAATTCCATGCCAAACCATGCCATCACAATCAATAATCCAACGACAAAAATAAATGATTTATAAGGTTTAGGCTTAGCCATGACTTGCCGATACTGTAATTGTGGTTTTACAAACTCAGTATGTTCATTATTTGCTGAATGAGTGTCTATGACATCGGTGCTTATGGCATCGGATGGGCGATTTGAGTCGCTATGCTGCCTTTTGTCTAAGTCTCGCAGCATTTTATTAATCACGCTCATATTAAGGCTCTCATACGTGTGAGTAAATCAGTGGTTGCATCTAATTGGATCAGGCTTAATACAAGTAAACCGGCTAACAATGCCCATAATAATGCCCGTTTAGGTTGAGTTATACTGGTACGACTAAGCTGGACATCTTCAGTATCTAATGCTGCATCTTGGCAGTGCTTTAGTTTTACCTTCTCACTGCCATCACCAAAACTTAATAACAAACTTTTATGCGCAATAATATTCACTAACCTTGGAATTCCTCGAGCGGCATGAGCAATAAATTTTGCATCAGAAGCACTAAACAGGTTATCACCTTGATAACCGGCAACACACAAACGGTGTTGCATATAAGCGTGCACTTCATCCCAGCTCAGTGGGCGTAAATGATAACTAAACGTAATACGTTGACGCAGTTGGCGAAACTTAATCTGGCTTAGGCGTACATCTAATTCTGGCTGACCAAATAGCACCACTTGCAACAACTTACGGTTTTCGGTTTCAAGGTTAGTAAACAATCGCAGGGCTTCAATGCTGTCATCAGGCAGAGATTGGGCTTCATCTAGCACTAAAATAACGTTAAAACCTTGCTCGTTTAACTCAAGTAATTTGGCTTGGATAAGCCCTGCAAGATATTGTTGGTTAACGTCATTAGGCGTATCAATGCCCAGTTCGTTGGCGACGGCCCAGCGCAGTTCTACCGGGGTTAAATAAGGATTCGGTATATATGCACAGTGGTACTGTTTAGGTAACTCATTAAGCAGCTTACGACAAACCAGCGTTTTACCGGTGCCAACTTCACCGGTGACTTTAATAAATCCCTCACCGGTAGACAATGCCGTTTGCAACACTTGTAGCGCCTCAACATGGGGTGCCAAACCGAAAAAGAATCCGGTATTTGGCGTCAGCGTAAATGGGAGCTGAGCAAGGCCAAAATGTTGCAAATACATAAATTTTTTCTCTGCAAACTTATTTGTCTGACGGATACCAACGCTCAATTAAGTCACGAGAACGTTGCAGTTCATTTGCCCACGTATCTCCACCAACAACCGTTGGTTTAAGCATAATGATTAATTCGGTTTTCTTGGTTGCATTACTACGATTGGTAAAGAGTTCACCTAAAAGTGGAATATCACCCAGCAGTGGTACTTTAGATACAATTTTAGTGGTATCGCTTTTCATTAATCCGCCGATAACAACCACGTCTCCTGATGCGGCTTTAATCACGGTATCTGACTCACGGATTTCACTTTGCGCTAATGGCAGTTCCAATGTTGAGTCACTCACTTTTATAGACTTGGTTTGCTCTTTCACATCAATCACTGATGGATGTACATGTAAGAGCACATTACCTTCAGCGTCAATTTGCGGGGTAACATCTAAAGCAATACCCGAGAAGAAAGGTGTAAGTTCAACCTGCGGAGTCGTCACAGGTGTGGTGCCGGCAACGGTCGTTGAGGATACATCAGTGACAAAGTATTCATCATTACCGACTTTAATCACCGCTTTTTGGTTATTCGATGCCGTCACTCGTGGGCTAGACAGCACGTCAACATCACCTTGAGTATCTAACAAGTTGATCATGGTGCTAAAGTCGTTGCCTTTAAAGTTTATTGACGTAACCCCACCAATTGCGCTGGTAATTTGGTCAGTTAACCCAGAACCTGGTGAAGTACCAAATGAGACATCGGTATTGCCTACATGGCCGACAACATTATCCCATTGAATCCCTTGCTGGTAACCATCAGACAACGTCACTTCTAAAATTTTAGCCTCTAAAATAACCTGGCGTTGTAAATGCGACTCAGCCTTTTGAATAAAGCCACGTACTTCTCTGAGCTCGTTAGGAAAAGCCCGAACGGTCACTAAGCCAGCTTGTGGCGTCACGACAACTTTGCGGCCGTCATCATTACCACCAATAATGGCGGTTAGCGTGTCAGTTAGTTCACCCCAAAAGTCAGTTTCGGTGGTTGAACGAATAAAGGTACCATTAGTGTTATCGCCACCATTACTGTTATTGCTGCCTGAGTCGCTATTGTTTCCAAAGCCACTTGAGCTGTTACTGTTATTGCTGCTGTTATTGCTGTTACTGTTATTAGCGTTATTATCTGAAATTCGCCCTGAGCTCACAGACGTTAATGACAAACCTTCGCGCTTCATTGATAAGTAGTTCAGCGGGAATGTTTCTGTACGCATACCAGCAGGGTAAACACGTAAAATGCGCCCTTCTCGGCTCACTTCATAACCGTAAATATCTTCAACAACTTTTATGGCTTCAGACAATGTTACCCCTTTCAGTGATAACGAAATTTTTCCTTGTACATTCGGATGTACCGCCACACTTAATGGCGTGCCTTTAACTAAGCTTGGAAAGAATACTCTAGCGTCAACATTATTCGCTGATACATCAAATCGACGCTCAGCGGGGGCTGAACTGACACTTCCAATATTTTGACTGTTATTAAGCTCACGTTGAACATCAGCAGGCATCATCGCCGGTGGCGGAGTGGGTTTTGCCGCTGCGTTTTTGGCTAACACCACTGATTCATTAACAGCTTCTTTAGCCGCTGTCGGTTGCGGCCGGTCAACAGACTGACAAGCCACAAGAAACAGAGATAGCACAGGGGTGATAATTTTAATTGCTTTCATTTATTGCGCTTCCTATCTCTTTTTTATCGACATAAACAGCTGTAATTTACTGCCATCTGTGAAGTTAACGTAATCTTGACCGATATATGAAATTTTTCGTCCTTGAATAATGTCTCCAATAGACAAAATAGTATCGTTAATTACCGCATAAGGGGTTGAACCATTAACAATGCTGTTAAGAACTAATGATTGTTGTTGAGTACCCACTTCAGTGACCACTTGGTCACGGCCAGGTAATGTGGGGTCTCTTAATGTTTGGCTATTAGCCGATAACACACTTAACGAACTAAGCGCTATTATCAACGTTAAGCATTTAGTCTTAATTCGCAACACCGATAAAATCCTTATTGATACTCAAGGTATACATTTCTAATTCCATTGTCCCTTTTGGATAACTGTCCACTTTATAGTCTAAATGTTCCCAAAATAGTTTATCTGGCATGTCTTCTATCGCTTTGACAAATTTCAATATTGAAAAATAGTCTCCCGTTAACGACAATTTAATCCCATGACTGTATAGATTCAGTTTGTGGTCAGCTTTGTCATCGCTATTTTCTTTAATATCAAGCAAAGGGGTTGGAGGAATAGAAGAAAATGAGTCCAATTGAACACCGTGCATATTGGCTAATAAGTTTGCCAACATTGTTGGCATGTATTGAGCAGGAACCATATCAATCATTTGCGATTTTAAATTGGCATCAATTTCCTGAGCTTGTTCATTTATTAGGGTCAAGCGTTGACGATAATCTTCATTAGGGTCAATAGCTAAACGTTGGTTATATAATCCAATTTGCTGCTCAGAAAGCAGGTTTTGTTGTTCAATATTCGCTAAGTGAGTTTTGTGCTGTTTCAACTGCTGCCATTGAGCATCAATGAATGTATAAGCCAACATAACCACCAATGCTGCGACCACTAAAAAAATCAGCCCGCGTTCGCGTTCAGTTAGCACATTAAATTTGGTTTCAAGATACTGCCACGGTTGCTTCACTGCACGTCCTCCTTAACTGGCTGACTGGTAAGCTTAAATGCAAGGGGGCGATCTTCACCGCGACTCATTGTCATTGCCGCAAAGGTGTAGCCTTTAAGGGTGTCTGTTGCTTTAAGTTTTTCGACCCATAATGGAATACTTTGCGCCGTAGCACCGTAACCTTCAAACTCGTACTTACCTTTATTAATTTGAATCCGGCTTAACCACACAGAGGCATCAGAGACTTTGGCTAAATCAACCAATAACGGTGAATACCCCATACTCACTGCGGTTCTACGTGCGGCCAGTTCGCCTTTTAGCTTTTGCTTTAATGTTAATCGTTGCTGCTCTAAATTAACTTGCTCAACTAATTTATTATCCGGTTTTCTTACCGCAATTTGTGCTTCCAATTGCTGTTTTTTCTGGTTAAAAATATCTTGTTCGGTCTTTGCAATTTCCAGCTTATTTTCAACACGGGAGGTTTGCCACATAAGCAGCGTCCCACACACAACAGCAATAATCGATACAACAACGGCGCCAGCAACCAGTCTTTTGAACGATAGTTTCAATTTTGGTGGCAATAATGAGCTGGAATATAAATTAACGGATTGTTTAATCATATTGCACCCCGCATTAATTCTTGATGGGCTGAATGGGCAACAAAACTAGCAACGCCATCATGCGCAATAGCTTGAACAGGTTGATTAAAATTAGCCGCAACTAACTCAGTTAGCTTTTCAATCTCACCTTCGACCAGCAGCTTAATAGATGCCACTGGCGGTTGCCTCAATTGGCTTTCAAAGTAATCCATTGAGCGCTGAATTTCTAAGCTCAGGTTGTCGGCAATACCGTCATTGAGGTCTTCAACTTTTACAGTATCAAGTTGGTTAAAGCCGCGTACACGCCGCTGCATTAATAATTCACCGGCTTTTACCACAGTAAAGAGTAATTCTTGCCCAGGAAGATGCATGACGACCATATGGGCGAGTGTTTCATTTGCCAATAAATGAGTCACGGTCATTTCTTCAATGCTTATGCCAGCAATCAATAAGCCTAAGTCATCACAGATAACGGCAATATCAACCAAAAATTGGCGGTTAGCCACAACCACACTGACTTTGTCATTATTGCTAACACTGGTTTCAAAGTAATCAAGATGAATATTAGTAACAGGCTCGGTAACCATGTCTTTTACTTGCCAAATTAAGGCTTGATTAATCTCAGCTTGATCGACATGAGGTTTGTCAGCTTGTAGTAATTGATATAGGTTCTCGGCCAACACAATTTGCAGTGTCACCAGGCCATATTGGGACTTAATAGATTCAAAAGCTTGTCGCCATTGGCCATCGACCACCGCAATGGACACAATTTTTACGGCAGCATCTTCTGTTGTTCCATCGCACAGCCACAACATGTGCTCACTGAGATACACACCAACTTCACCTTCTAAGGCGGTTGATTGCCAAAAAGCTAACTTCTTAAAAAAGCCATTACCCATTCTGCTTTCCGTAGTCTTATTGAACACAGTTTGGCTGCATTCTGGTTATATGATGTTGATTATCTTATTCTTGTGCGAAATCATTTAACACATGAAGCTTTCACTCATTGCCATATAACACGTGGTTTCGTGAGTTGAACTGTGCATAGACCATTTTATATTTGCTGCATTAACTCGAAAATTTAACGATGTTCGCTATTAACTAAGATTACAACAGCAAATTTTTTTAGAAAGCACCTTTTGTTAATTCTAAACGCTAATTTGCTAATTTTATAGAAATTTACTTTAAAAATGTGCCTTTAGTTAAGATAGATTGTGAATCAGGCTTATACAAGTAAAAATCAAAGATAAAACCTTGAATACCACGATTAGGAGAATAATGTTATGCGGGTGATTTTTTAGTTGAAATATTCACGATGCCCTGACTAAAAAACGCGCCTTGGCCAGCACTTACCCCTAAAATTTTTAACGTTTGCCATTCTTCAATACTTCCAACTCCTTCAGCTAAAACATGCACTTTAGCGCGATAAAGCCCGCCAATCAGTGAACGAATGAAAAGTTGGTTTTCAGAGCGTTGATGGATGTTATGCACAATCGATCGATGTAATTTCACTAAATCAAAATCAAACTCTTGAATATAATGGGTGCCGACTACCTGTTGACCAACATGATCAACGCATAATTTAGCCCCCATTTTCCTGATCATTTTTAAGGTTTTCATCAACATTGGCTGACGTTTGTGTTTGACAACAATATCTTCTGACACTTCAAAGATTAATCGGGCTGCTAAGGGCCGATGTTCAAGCAATGTGGACTGTAACCAACGCACAAACGCCCGACTTGTTAAGGCATCAGCACTGAGATTAATGGAATAAACTTGTTCATTTTGCAGCATCATTTTTTGCATCACATGTGTCAGGAGTTGCCGCTCAATTTGCGGCATTAAGCCACATTTATTTGCCATTGGGATAAACAGCGTAGCCCGAATATCATTGCCATTATTGTCCTTTACTCGACTCAGTATTTCTTGAGCAAGCGGTTTGTCATCACTATCAACAATAGCGTGCGCAACAGGATAAAAGCGCTTAGCCACTAACGCATTTTCAAGAAAGCTACGCCAGCGCACTGAGCCTTTGGCAATTTCACTATCTAATACGCCTTTGTCGTACATAAACCAAGTATTAACCCGCTGTAACTGTGCCGCTTTGAGTGCCATTTCCGCTTCATCGACAACTTGTGTTGTCATATCCGCAAGCTTGTAAAATGCCGCCCCAATATGAAGGTAATTGTCTTTTTCAGTCACATTATCACTTGCTAAGGTTAGGCAGTGTTTCAATATTTTATTTGCAAGTACATCGGCCTCTGCTAACGAAAGCTGCGGCACCACGACCGCAAGCTGCTGTTGATGACGCCGAGCAATAAAACTGTCTGGCAGCGTTTCAATTAGTTTATTAACTGCCTCTGCTGTGGCTTTCATTACTTCAGCGACACTTGCTGATTTAGCGTCAATATCGTACTCAATCAACAGTAAGATACCGTGAGCGATCATTTCTTGATCATGACTTAATGCATCAAGGCGATTTTCAAAAAATAACCGATTACCCATTTGAGTTTCAGGGTCTAAAAAAGTATTTGCACGAATAAATTTATCAAAGCGACCACGTTCTTTTTTCGCATCGTCTAGATCATCAAGTAGTTTGCTCAATGCCCGGTTAATTAGTAGCGGTTTGCCGTCTTTAAAATCTGTTGTGCCAGCAGCTTGATATTCGCCATTTAAAATAAGGTGACTTCTGGTTGCAAGTACCTCAATACCATTGACTTCCTTTGCAATCCACAAGTAGCCGTAACGCACAAAAATGGCAATCGCACTCAATCCAACGAGTAAAGTAAGCATTTCGTACAGACTTAATTGATGCTGTGAAAAAGGTTGCGGCAACGTAATGTCCATATAAACATGTTTTTGAGCATCCACCTCAAAACGATAATTTCGCAGACCAGATACGGTCTTATCACCCCTCGTATTGATAGCCATTAATACCTTGCCGTTTTCAGTTAAGGTAAACTCACCGGCATGGAAAGCTTCCATCATCGGTTTTAACCACATTGATAATTGTTCGAGGTTGTCATCTTGATAATGCTCAATGACCACATGGTGTAGCTCGGTGACTTTTTGTTGTTGGAAGGTATACGTTAATTGAATAAAGCTAATAAATGCGGTCAATAAAAATACAAATGCGACGGCGCCAAGTGAAAACAGCCAAAAGCTAGTTAATTTCTTTGTAAGAATTCTCGTCAGTTTCATCTTGTTTTTTTACCTACAAAATAGGTGATTTATTATGATGTTAAGCCTACTAAAATGAGTATACATGAAATCACTATTTAGCCTAATTAATCGTTATTAGCCATAAAAAAAGGAGCTTATGCCCCTTTTTGTTTGGTTGATTAAATCAGCTTAAAAATCATAATGTTTTGGCAAGGTTTTAATCGCAGCTACACCAGAATCAATTGCCGCTTGCGAAACCGCTTTGGCAACATTTGGTAATAATCGAGGATCCATCGGTTTTGGGAGCACGTAATCAGGCCCAAAGGTTAAGTGATCAACATCAGGATAAGCCGCTAACACTTCAGCTGGAACAGGTTGCCTAGCAATGTCTGCAATAGCGTGTACGGCTGCAATTTTCATTTCATCATTAATGGTTGATGCTCGTACATCAAGCGCGCCACGGAAAATAAACGGAAAACACAATACATTGTTAACTTGGTTAGGGTAATCACTGCGCCCCGTCCCCATAATCAAGTCATGACGAATGGCGTGTGCAAGCTCAGGCTTAATTTCAGGGTCTGGGTTTGAACATGCAAACACCACGGGTTTTTCGGCCATTAACTCAATGTCTTCAGGCTTTAATAAGTCTGCACCTGATAAACCAAGAAAAGCATCTGCGCCTTTAATCACATCTTGCAGCGTGCGCTTATCGGTATTATTGGCAAACAACGCTTTGTATTCATTTAAGTCGTCACGACGAGTATGCAAAACGCCTTGGCGATCTAACATGTAGACATTTTCTCGCATAGCGCCACATTTTACTATCATGGTCATACACGCAATAGCAGCGGCTCCAGCCCCCATACAAACGAATACTGACTCTTCTATTTTCTTACCTTGAATCTCTAATGCGTTAATAATGCCTGCTGCAGTCACAATCGCCGTACCATGTTGATCGTCATGAAAAACTGGGACATTACAGCGTGAAATCAGCTCTCGTTCAATTTCAAAACATTCAGGTGCTTTAATATCTTCAAGGTTAATACCACCAAAGGTATCAGCAATAGAGGCGACCGTTTGGATAAAGTCTTCACTGGTGCGGTGTTTCACTTCCAAATCAATGGAGTCGATATTGGCAAAACGCTTAAATAGCAGCGCTTTACCTTCCATAACGGGTTTTGACGCTAATGGACCTAAGTTACCTAAGCCTAAAATGGCCGTGCCATTTGAAATGACGGCAACCGTATTACCTTTATTGGTATATCGATAAGCATTTTCAGGATCAGCGGCAATCTCACGCACAGGCTCTGCAACACCGGGACTATAAGCCAAAGATAAATCATGGCTCGTTTGCGCGGGTTTAGTTAACTGCACGGCAGTTTTTCCGGGAACAGGTAATTCATGGTAATCGAGAGCTTGCTGACGTAAATCTGACATGTTAAACATCCTGAAATGCACAATTTTTAGGGAAGTAGGCCGTGATTTTGCTATTGAGTTAACTCATTTTTTTTGTTCGTCAAAATCAGGCTAACAATACGCTAGTTAAGATGTGATATAAATCAAAAAATGCGTTTAACAGCCGTTAGCAGCAACAAAATACTCATCAATACCAAAAAGAAAACTAATCGATTAGTAACACTTACAAATCAACAAGTTAAAAATGTAGGAAAATAACAAGATTTCATGCAGCAATCCGGTAAATTACTGAACTTCCGCTGCAAATTTTGTAAACATAACGATAAAACAAAGTGAATATAAAACATCTTATTTATAACTAAAAAGTTTATCAGACCATCTTTTCCACTCACCATTAAAAATATATTCAACACTAAAGCTCATTACCGAGCCTGGCGATGCTCATAACTCACACTGAGTCACTGCTGAAATCACCCCCTATGAATGCTCATGTACTTGTCAGTTATAATTTGTGGACTGTGGACTGTGGACTGTGGACTGTGGACTGTGGACTGTGGACTGTGGACTGTGGACTGTGGACTAGAACATTAATGCTAAAAGCCTAAACACTCATCAATAATACAATTAATTTTCAACCGCTTAATGTTTATGTTAGCCAACAAAAAAGGCGCCAATAGGCGCCTTTAGTCAATAATCTAAGTCGATTATTTTTTGCTAAGCATACCGAAACGCTTATTGAATTTGTCGATGCGACCACCAGTATCAACAACTTTCTGAGTACCAGTATAGAATGGGTGACATGCACCACAAACGTCTAAATGTAAATCTTTACCTGCAGTAGAGTTTACTTTAATTACGTTACCACAAGTACAAGTTGCGGTGATTTCTGCGTACTCTGGATGAATACCTGCTTTCATTAGGATTACCTCAAATAAAGGCCATGTCGCTCTCCCAACCCGAAGTTGAGCACCACATGATGTTATTAACAATATGTTTTAGGCGCGGAATAATACAGCTTATGCCCAATACAAACAAGCCTAATTTATCGACATGGATAAATTAGGCTTGTAATCGCTATTAGTGCAATAGCGTAATCACACAGCAATATTCTTACGCTTTAAAGGCATGCTCTAAAATGGCTACCTTAAAACAACCTACTACACTACAGAGGGTTCGCTACTGCGCCGCCAATTGGTCAAACTTTTCTTTCGTGTTGTCAGTATCACGTTGTATTTGTAGTTGCTGCTCACTTGGGCAAACTAACGCGACATCGGCGCGCATTTTGCTAATTTTATTATTAGAAAATGCTTTTGGATTCGCTTCATAAATCGCTAGCATTGCCCCAAATAATCCAACATTCCATGCTTGACGATTTTTCTGTGCAAGTTTCCATAACGTGTCACCAGCAGCCTGTTCAACTTGGCAACTTGGTTCACTAATATCAGCCAACTTTACTGCGATGTGGGCATTGTTGATATCTTCGACAATTGCTTGTGATTTTTGCGCGTCCGTTAATGCAGGCTTGATTGGTTCAACAATTTCAACGGGGGCATCATTCATCGTCGATACTGACGACTCTGAAACAGTATTCACCTCAGACTCAGCCGCAACTTGTGACTCTATTTCACGCGCCACAACTAAAGACTCAGTTGGCGCCTTTGTTTGCTTAGCCTCAACCGTGCTTGATACTGTTATTAAATCCGCCTCAACCTTGGCAGTGCCAGCTTGAGTCTTAGGCTGTTCGTCTTTAACTGTTTGTGTCTTAGCATCAGGTTTACCCGCTGCAACCAGTGCGTCAAATGCCTGCTTGTCTTGGTTGATATCAATATATTGGGCGAGTTCTTGCGTTGATGGACAAGTTAATTGGCTATCAGCTCGTAAACGTTTGATGTAATTACCTTTAAACGCCCTTGGGTTGGCATAATAAATCGCCAGCATGGCACCAAAAGTATTTGTCCCCCAATGCTGCTCGTTTTTTGCAGCAATGCGCCACAATGTATCACCCTCAGCTCTAATTACATGGCAACCTTCTACAGAACTCGTTAAATCAGCTTGAACGTAAGCTTTAGATTTAGCACCTGTTTTCATGGTTTTTACACCAATAGGTTGTTTGTTATTAACAGAGATAACTGGCGGGTCAAATACAGGGACAGGTTTATATTGTTGCCATTTCCCCTGGCGGCGCTCTGACACAATTAATACTGCATTAGGGTCTCGAAACGATTCCTTACCTTGCAGTTCAAGGCGCCCACCTCGATTAGATATTACCTCAAGTTTCTCAAGCACGATTGTGCCTTGATAGATTTGACGTAAGTAAAATTGCAGCCGAGATAAATCTCGATACTCAGATGTGACATTTACCGTAATAGTTGGAAGCGAGCCCGCTTCAAACTGTTTGGTGTCAATTTTTACATGGCTTATTTCAGCAAATACCGGTGCCGTAATGCTAATAGCCAGCGTAGCCAACAAAGCTAACGCTGCAAAAGCTTTCATCAAATCAATCCTTTTGGTTCACTTCAGTTTTCACAAATATTCAACATTTTGTTTTTCTGAATTATTGTTTTAATTCCATAAGTGCAACATCGCTAACCTAACACAATAATATGATAATTAAGGCAAAAATTATTGGTTATCGATACAGCATAATAAATAAGCCATAAAGTTTAAGCTAGCTAATCCCTCGTACTAAAGATTAATTTATCTTAAACAAGACATAATTTCGAGATGTTTTAACATTTCCAAGCGCTAATGTAATAAAACAAAAGAATGAGCAACACCGATAACTTAATCGCTATTGTAGCCTAATTACAACCTACTATTTATAAGGTTGTTAGCTATGACAAAATATTAGCTCAACACAGCGCTAACGCTTTAAGCCAAGTTAAAGGTAAACTGATGATATGAATCCTTGCTGAAAGTTGCCCTGTGTTTGTAGAAGTTGCCCTCCCTGTACCATTACGACAAAACTTTACTTATCAAGTCCCTGAACATTTGATAACTAAAATGCAAGTGGGTCTGCGTGTCAAAGTGCCTTTTGGACCGCGCCAACAAATCGGCTTAATCACTAAACTCGACATCACTTGCACTTTTGATACCGCCAAGGTCAAAAACATTTCCATCGCCTTAGATGAAGAGCCGCTCATACCTGAGTCGCTCTTTATATTAACGCTTTGGGCGGCACGCTACTATTTTTGTAGCCAAGGGCAAATGTTAAGCCAAGCATTACCGGTCGCATTACGAAAAGGCGCTGACGCGGCACCGAAATCTATCACTCAATTGCAATTATCAGAGGTAGGCCAACAAGCTGACATCAAGGTGTTATCACGAGCACCTGCACAGAAAAAGCTGTTTGAACAACTGAGTAAAAAACCACTCACTATCGATGAATTTAACGCCCTTGAATTTAGCAAAGCAGCATTAAAGGCGCTTGAAGATCGTCAATGGTTAATCCGTCAAGACATTGCCATTTCGGTTGATTTAAGCTGGCGACAACAATTAACCATGAACGAGTCGGGTCACAAACTCAATAAGCAGCAAGCCATTGCTGTATCGATTTTAAATCAACAACAAGGCTATCATTGCACCTTAGTTGAAGGTGTCACCGGTTCAGGTAAAACCGAGGTATACCTTAATGTACTTGAAACCGTATTAAAGCAGGGAAAACAGGCACTTATTTTAGTACCAGAAATTGGCTTAACCCCACAAACAATTAACCGTTTTAAACGTCGATTTGATGTTCATATTGCAGTTATTCATTCGGGATTAACAGACAACCAACGTCTAGATGCATGGCGAATGGCCCGCTCAGGACAAGCCGCGATTATTATCGGCACTCGCTCAGCACTATTTACTCCGATGGCCTTTCCTGGAGTAATTATTTTAGATGAAGAGCATGATAGCAGCTTCAAACAACAAGAAGGCGTACGTTATCATGCGCGCGATCTTGCGGTTATGCGCGGCCATTATGAAGATATTCCCGTCATTCTCGGCACCGCAACCCCTTCATTAGAAAGCTTACAAAATGCCCTCAATGGTCGTTATCATCACCTTGAACTTTCTGAGCGTGCTGGTAAAGCGCAAATGGTACAGCAAGGCTTAATTGATATCCGCTCATTGCCGTTGAAAGTCGGTTTATCCGACGCATTAATTAATGAAATGCGCATGCATTTAGACGCTGGCAACCAAGTGTTGTTATTTTTAAATCGCCGCGGCTTTGCCCCAGCGTTGTTATGCCATGAGTGCGGCCATTTGCATGAATGCGATCGCTGCGATGCCTTTTTTACCGTCCATAAAGGACTTAATGAAATCCGTTGTCATCATTGTGGTAACGACTATGCCATACCGCACCAGTGCCACCAATGTGGCAGCACAATGCTAATGGGTCACGGTTTAGGAACCGAACAACTAGAACAAGCACTAAGTGAGATGTTTCCTAAACATCCCGTGGTACGAATCGACCGCGATACCACCCGTAAAAAGGGCTCATTAGAGAAACAATTACATGCAATTCATAAAGGTGAGTTCAAAATTTTAGTTGGCACGCAAATGCTTGCTAAAGGACATCACTTTCCTGACGTTACCTTAGTTGGGTTAATTGATGTCGACGGCGCATTATTTAGCGCAGATTTTCGCGCCCCAGAACGCTTTGCCCAACTCTATACTCAGGTGTCAGGCCGTGCAGGACGTGCAGATAAACCCGGAAAAGTTTTATTACAAACTCATCAAAGTGACAACCCGATTATTCGCGACATTATTAAGCATGGTTATCACCAGTTTGCTAAAAACCAACTCACAGAACGATCACAAGCTTTATTGCCGCCAGTGTGGCATATGTTACTACTGCGTGCTGAAGCCCATAACGCTCAAGATGCCGATAGCTTTTTAGAGGCCGTTGCCCAGTTATTACCACAAAATAAAGAATGCGAAATCATTGGTCCAATTCCTGCTCCGCTTGATCGTAAAGCCGGTAAATACCGTCGCCAATTATTATTTCAAACCAAAAGCAGAGTGATATTGCAGCGGGCATTTGAACATGCACTCCCCTTAATCGAACAATTGCCAGAGCAAAAACGTTGTCGGTGGAGTCTAGATAGAGATCCACAAGATTTAATGTGATCACAATCTAACAACAAAAGCTCAAAACTTAGGGCAAACAACGGCCGTTTTGATAAAAAACTCAACAAATGCCACAAAACGCATAGCAATTAGACAGTATAAACAGGTAAAATAAACGGTTCAGTCACGTCTGTTGATTACCCATTTTAAACCCATTTTTAAGTGCACATAAACGCCATGAAATCACATATTATCTCTTTGTTAGAACAAACCGTTGAATCCTTTAAGCAGCAAGCACTGATCCCTGCCGATTTTCAAGCTCGCATACAAGTGGATCGCACGAAAGATAAGAGTCATGGAGACTTAGCAACTAACCTTGCAATGATGCTCACCAAAGTGGCAAAAAAGAATCCTCGCGACATCGCTCAGCTGATCATCGACAACTTGCCTGAGTCTAGCCATGTGGCCAAAGTAGAAATTGCCGGCCCGGGTTTCATTAACTTCTTTATTGACGACAATGCCCTCGCAAGCCAATTGCAAGCCGCCCTAAACGATGATCACCTTGGTATTGAACGCCCAACGAAACAAACTATTGTTGTCGACTACTCGTCACCAAACCTTGCAAAAGAAATGCACGTAGGTCACTTACGTTCGACCATTATTGGCGACAGTGTGGTGCGTGCACTTGAGTTTCAAGGCCACCATGTTATTCGCCAAAACCATGTCGGTGATTGGGGCACGCAATTTGGTATGCTGTTGGCTTACATGGAAGAATTACGTACTGACGATCAAGCACAAGCGTCATTGCAATTATCTGACTTACAAGAATTTTATCGCGCAGCAAAAGTCCGCTTTGATGAATCTGACGAATTTGCCACTCGCGCCCGTAAATTAGTGGTTGAGCTGCAATCAGGTGACGAATACTGCAACAAACTATGGCGTGAATTTAACGACATTTCTCTAAGCCATTGTCTTGAAATTTACCAACGTTTAGGTGTTAGCCTAACCCGTGAAGACGTACGCGGCGAAAGTGCATACAATGCTGACCTTGAGCAAGTGGTTGCCGACCTTGATGCCAAAGGCTTGCTGAGCGAAAGCAATGGCGCTAAAGTCGTCTTCCAAAACGAATTTAAAACCAAAGACGGCGATCCATTACCGGTTATCCTCCAAAAAGCTGATGGTGGTTACTTATACGCAACGAGCGATATGGCCGCCATGCGTTACCGTTCAAACGTACTAAAAGCCGACCGCGCATTGTACTTTGTTGATTTACGCCAAGCATTGCACTTCCAGCAAGTATTTAGTCTTGCACGCCAAGCAGGCTTTGTTAATCCAGAAATGTCATTAGAACACACCGGGTTTGGCACCATGAACGGTGAAGACGGCCGTCCATTTAAAACCCGTTCAGGCGGCGTAGTTAAATTAGTCGACTTATTAGATGAAGCCGACGTACGTGCATTAGAGTTAGTGCGCAGTAAAAACCCAGACATGGACGAAGCCGAATTAGCTGAAATCGCCCGTGTCGTTGGTATTAGCGCCGTTAAATATGCTGATTTATCTAAAAACCGTGCTAGCGATTACATCTTTAGCTTTGAACAAATGCTCAGTTTTGAAGGTAACACCGCACCTTACTTACTTTATGCATACACGCGCGTGGCGGGTATCTTCAAACGGGCACAAGATGTTGATTTAAGTCAGGCAAAAATTGTCCTTGAACATACTAAAGAAAAAGAATTAGCCAACAAATTAGCACAATTTAATGAAGTGCTTACCCGCATGACCACGAAAGGTCAGCCGCATGTGTTATGTGCTTACTTGTACGAACTTGCCAGTGAGTTTTCAAGCTTCTATGAGGCTTGCCCAGTGCTTGCTGCAGACACCCAAGCACAAAAAGAGTCTCGTTTATTGTTGGCTAAACTGACCGCTAACACGCTAAAAACCGGGTTATCTTTATTAGGCATTGACACTCTAGAGCGCATGTAATTATGAGTCGTGACTACGCAAATCGTAAACCTAAAACAGCCAAAAAGCCTCGTGCAACTCGAGGCAAAAAAGCGCAACCACAACGCAGGAAACCTTATGGATTATTCCTCATGGTATTGGTTTTTGCTGGTGTTTTTGGCTACTTCTTGTGGTGGTTAAAAAGCCCGACCACTGAACCTGCGGCCCCAGCGATAAAAACGCCGGTGGTGATTGAACAACCTAACGCAAAACCGGTGAAAAAAGACGACTTACCGCCTAAACCTGAACAAAAATGGACCTACCAAGAAGAGCTTAAAAATAAGCAAATTGAAGTTGATATTCCTGAGTCTGAAAAGCTGCAAGTTAAGCTGTACCAAATGCAGTGCGGGTCATTTCGCAAAGAATCGCAAGCGCAAACATTAAAAGCGCGCATTGCTTTTCAAGGGTTTGAGGCGCAAGTTAAACGAACAGAAGGCACCACGGGTCTTTGGTATAAAGTGGTCATGGGGCCTTATGAAGGTAAACGCCTAGCAGAAACACAAAACCATAAGCTTCAAAAAGATGGCATAAACGGCTGTCAAATTTGGTTATGGCAATAATCGCTCACCCTCAGCAATAACGGTATTCATTCAGGCCACATTTTGTGGCTTGAATCTTATCTGTCCTTGAAATAATAAATATTATCCCCATATCTTTTTTATCAATCAACCGCTGAGGATCCACTCATGCGGTGTGAAAGTGAAGAGGATTTACCGTGACTACAATCGTATCCGTACGCCGCAATAATCAAGTTGTCATCGCTGGTGATGGCCAAGTTTCCCTCGGCAATACTGTCATGAAAGGCAATGCACGTAAGGTGCGTCGTCTATATCACAATAAAGTACTCGCTGGCTTTGCCGGTGGTACTGCTGATGCTTTTACCCTATTTGAGCGTTTTGAAACCAAACTCGAAATGCACCAAGGCCACTTATTAAAGTCTGCCGTTGAGCTCGCCAAAGACTGGCGCACCGACAAAATGTTGCGCAACCTAGAAGCCATGCTCATTGTAGCCGATACCGAAGCGTCATTAATTATTACCGGTAACGGTGACGTCGTCCAACCAGAACACGACTTAATTGCCATTGGTTCAGGTGGCAACTTTGCCCACGCATCAGCATTGGCATTAATTCAAAACACCGAACTTAGCGCTCGTGAAATTGCCGAAAAGTCACTCACCATTGCGGGTGACATTTGCGTATTTACCAACCAACACAAAACGGTTGAGCAAATCGACTACTAAACCTGAACGTAAGGAATAACCATGTCTGAAATGACTCCACGTGAAATTGTTCACGAACTTGATTCTCACATTATTGGTCAAAGTAAAGCGAAGCGTTCAGTAGCTGTTGCATTGCGCAACCGCTGGCGTCGTATGCAACTTGAGCCTTCATTGCGCCAAGAAGTTACCCCAAAAAATATTCTCATGATTGGCCCTACCGGCGTAGGTAAAACTGAAATTGCGCGTCGCCTTGCTAGACTGGCTAACGCGCCTTTTATTAAGGTAGAAGCCACCAAGTTCACTGAAGTGGGCTATGTCGGTAAAGAAGTTGAGCAAATCATTCGTGATTTAACGGACTCAGCAATTAAACTCACGCGCGAACAGCAAATGAAAAAATGCCAATATCGCGCAGAAGAACAAGCCGAAGAGCGTATTTTAGATGCCTTGCTACCGCAACCGAAAAAAAGTGAGTGGGACGCACAAGAGAAAGATAACTCAAGTACGCGCCAAATCTTCCGCAAAAAATTGCGCGAAGGTCAGTTAGACGACAAAGAAATTGAAATTGATGTTGCTGCACCGCAAATTACTGCTGAAATCATGGCACCTCCTGGCATGGAAGAGATGACCAACCAGCTTCAAGGTTTATTCCAAAACATGGGCGGTCAAGACACCACCAAACGCAAAAAGATGAAAATCAAAGATGCGCGTAAACAACTGGTTGAAGACGAAGCGGCAAAATTAGTTAATCAACAAGATTTAAAAGAACAAGCGATTGAGTTAGTAGAACAAAATGGCATTGTATTTCTTGATGAAATCGACAAAATTTGTAAACGCGGCGAATCTTCAGGCCCAGACGTTTCTCGTGAAGGTGTCCAGCGCGACTTACTGCCATTAGTAGAAGGTTGCACCGTCAATACCAAACACGGCATGGTAAAAACAGACCACATTTTGTTTATCGCCTCTGGTGCATTCCAAATGTCAAAACCATCAGACTTAATCCCTGAGCTACAAGGTCGTTTACCCATTCGTGTTGAATTAGACGCCTTAACCGCCAATGATTTTGAACGTATTCTTACTGAGCCTCACGCATCGTTAACCGAACAATACGTGGCATTAATGGCAACTGAAGGCGTCACCATTGAGTTTGTTGAATCAGGCATTACCCGTCTTGCAGAAGCCGCATGGCAAGTAAATGAACGCACCGAAAACATTGGCGCACGTCGTTTGCATACGGTGATGGAAAAACTAATGGAAGACATCTCCTATGATGCATCAGAAAAGTCAGGCACTTCATTTGTGATTGACGACAGCTATGTAAATAGCCACCTTGATCTATTAGTGCAAGATGAAGATTTAAGTCGCTTCATTCTCTAAAGGCATACTAAGCTGCTGTGCTTCCTTAAAAGGTAAGCCAGCGCCCAGCTAATATCATTAAAGGTGGTAAACTTCATTGAAGTGACCACCTTTTTTATTGGCACAGTTTGCTAAAATCATAATCAATTACCCCTTAACCCCAAACCAAGTGAGCCATGTTATGACTGCTTCACCCGTAGTGACCGACATAAAACTAAAGCGCAAATCAAAAATGTTAGTGGTTAGCTTTGACAATAATGAAACCTACAACATCAGTTGTGAAATGCTTAGGGTCCACTCTCCATCTGCCGAGGTGCAGCGCCACGGCAATCCAATACTGGTAACCCATAAAAAAGAGGTCAACATTACCGCCATTGAACCTGTGGGTAATTATGCGGTAAAAATTGTCTTTGATGATGGCCATGACACAGGGCTATTTTCATGGAAAATATTATATGAACTGGGTAGTCAGCAAGTTGAAATTTGGGAAAAATACCTCGCCCGCCTTCGCGCGGAAAAAGGCTCACGTGAAGCAATGATTTCAATGAATATCAAATATTCATAATCTAACCCAATCATTAAATGGGTTTACTGCTAGATGAGTTAACACAAAAAAACAGGGCGATGCAATGCATCGCCCTGTTGTTTATACTGCGGTGATATGTCGTGATATAACAGACACTAAGTTAACTTATGCTACCTTTGAGTAACCCCCCTGATGACTTGAGCGTGTATCTAAGTGGCCACTTAAGCGGGTTAACCCTAAAGCCACCAAGACAATCAATGCACCAATCCAAGGCGTATTCATTAAACCTGAGTCAGCAACAATCATTCCGCCGCCCCAAGAGCCTAATGCAATCCCCACATTAAAGGCGGCAATGTTTAAACCAGACGCCACATCTACAGCTTCAGGCGTATATTTTTCAGCAAGCTTAACAACATACACTTGTAATCCAGGCACATTACCAAAGGCAAACGCACCCCAAACTAAAATCGTTGCCACTGCCGCAATAGGATTAAACGCCGTCACATTAAAGGTAAGTAGTACTGCAGCAAGGCCAATAAAGATAATCGTCAGCGCTTTTACTGGGCCAAATTTATCAGCCATTTTACCGCCCCAAATATTACCAACAGCAACCGATACACCATAAACCAACATAATTAAACCAATGGCACCAGAGCTAAAACCAGACACGTTTTCTAAAATTGGCGCAAGGTAAGTAAATGCGGTGAATGTGCCGCCATAACCTAGAGCTGTCATGGCATAAACTAATAATAGTCTTGGTTGAGTTAACACTTTTAACTGTGCCGACAATTTAGCTGCTGGCGGTTGCTTTAAGTTGTTTGGTACTAATATCGCACTGCCAATTAACGCCGCTAAACCCAGAAGTGCCACAATTAAGAATGTTGCATGCCAACCAAACGTTTGGCCAATATACGTTCCTAGTGGTACACCCGTCACTAACGCTACCGTCAGCCCAGTGAACATAATCGCAATTGCGCTCGCCGCCTTTTCTTTAGGGACTAAACCTGTCGCAACAGTCGAACCGATTGAAAAGAAAACCCCATGGGCAAGACCGGTCAGGATACGCGCCAAAATTAAGGTGCTATAACCGGGTGCTTGCCAAGCTAATACGTTACCCAATACAAATAACGTCATAACCGAAAGTAAAACATACTTTCTATTCCACTTGCCTGTTAACGCGGTTAATACTGGTGCACCAATCGCCACGCCTAAGGCATATAAGCTGACTAATAAGCCAGCCGATGGTAATGACACGTGTAAATCTAATGCCATTGTTGGGATCAAGCCAACAATAACAAACTCTGTTGTTCCGATAGCAAAGGCGCTTAGCGTCAATGCAAGAAGTGCTAAAGGCATAATCTGCTCTCTTGTTAATAAGCGGGCTTAATTTAGCCAGCTTGTTTTCGATGGCGCTATTATGCCCAAACCCATATTTGTGAAAAACAGCATCTTTTGCAAATGACTTTTGTTATAAATAGTGGTAATAGTGCTAAGATTAAGCCTCATGAAAGCCATAAATGGTTAAGGTGGTCAAATGCTCACTCGCTCAGATGATTTGCATATGTTATTGGCGGTTATTGATAGCGGCGGTTTTTCAGCGGCAGCAGAAGCGTTAGATGTTCAAGTCGCCAGAGTGTCACGCGCGGTCACCAAAGTGGAGCGGCAGTTAGGTGTTTCTATTCTTATTCGCACCACGCGGCGCATTGAACTTACTGATGAAGGCAAGCAATTTGTCGACACAATCCGCAATGGCTTAGACCATATTCAACAAGCCGAGCAGAGCTTGATTATGCAAGGCGAGCTCCCGCGAGGTCGGTTACGCGTTGACGCCGCAAGTCCGTTTGTATTCCATCAATTAGTCCCGTTGATTGCGGGTTTTAATCAAGCTTACCCAGACATTCAAATCGACTTAAGCTCTAACGAAGGTTTTGTTGATTTACTTGAAAAACGCACTGATGTAGCCATTCGAATTGGCGAGTTAACCGACTCTACCTTACATGCCAGAGCACTAGGTAAAAGCGAACTCTATATTGTCGCCGCCCCCAATTACCTTGCAACACATGGCGCGCCGAAGAAGGTCAATGAATTAGCCCAACATGACACCATTGGTTTTAGCTCACCAAAAATTTTAAACCGTTGGCCACTAAAAGGGTTTGACACTCTCACCCCTAAGATCACTTGTTCAAATGGAGAAGCGATACGTCAGTTAGTATTGGCAGGCAACGGCATTGCGTGTTTGTCTGGATTTATGGTCAGAAGAGACATTGAGCAAGGCAATTTAATTCCGCTATTAACGAATGAAAAAATTACCGATACTGGCCGAGAGCGCATTAATGCGGTGTATTACAAGTCATCATCTGTCGCCAAAAGGGTGTCTGCGTTTATCGATTATATTAAGCCTAAATTATCACTGTAAGTTACGGCTCAATCATGATAACGTTTCGCTAATATACATTGTATTTAGCAACAAAATTCCGTACTTGTTTTAGGACTCACATGCGATTTTCATCAAAAATTTTGCTTACTCTTTCACATTTCTCATTCGCCGCCATTGGTTTTGCCCTTGGAATCTACGCATTACCCATTCTTAGCGCTCCGCCATCAATTAGCGACGCTGACATTGCCAAACTGTCACTCGACAGCCGTTACACTGCTAAATTCACCAAAGACCTAGAAGACAGCGATTTACTGCACTGGGGAAAAGGCACTGTCTCATTGGGCGATCACGCGATTACTTTTATTGGTGAACTTTCTCCAGGGCCAGATTATAAAGTGTATTTATCACCTAAATTTGTTGAAACAGAGTCCGAGTTCAAACGCTTAAAATATGCTATGCATAAAGTTGGTGAAGTGAAAACCTTTGACAACTTTGCCCTGCACTCCTCCGTGCCACTGCAATTAGATCAATACAATACCGTGATAATTTGGTGTGAACGCTTTGGTGAATTTATTACCTCGGCCAAATATCGTTAATCACAATAGGTTCTCATAACCCACTAACACATAAGGGGCAACATGATGTTGCCCCTTAGTTATTTGCCCTTTCCCTTCTCAGCGCTCGGTATTTACGACTCGAAATTTTCCCCAACAATGGGTTATTGCCCATCTTATTTCCGATGCATCGCCGCACATCCCAAACAGTCAAGCCGCCAAACGAAGATAGTCCATTGCCATCACCTGCAACGTAAAGCAACTACATTAAAAATAAGTTACAAACCCTTATTCACGAATATGCTAGCTTTAAATGAGAAAAGATTGCGCTTTAAATCAGGCGGCAACGACAGACAAGTGCATCGGTTGGTTTTTCATCATAGCAATCATTAAATAAAAATATAATAGCGAGGTAATTTTGAGCGAACAACATCCAATTATTGCAGACCTTCTTTGGCGTCATACAGCAAAAAAATACGACACGTCAAAGCAAATTCCTCAAGCAGATTTAGATATTTTATTTGAAGCCATGCGCCTTTCTGCCTCATCAATTAACTCTCAACCTTGGCGTTTTGTGGTCATTGAAAGCGATGATGCCAAAGCTCGCATGAACAGTACTTTTGCCAATAAATTTAAACCTAATCAACCACATATATTTGACAGCTCACTTGTTATTTTGTTTGCTCATAACCCTAACTACACCCAAAAAGATTATGCTGAAGTGGTTGATAAGGGCATTGAAGACAAACGCACCAAACAAGAAAACCGCCAAAGTGCATTTAACAGTTACATGTTTGCTGAACTTAATACCGATGAAAATGGTGACAACAGCGCATGGACTAAAGCACAAACTTACTTAGCGCTTGGCAACACCCTCCATACCTTGGCACGTTTAAAAATTGATGCCACGCCAATGGAAGGCATTGATACTGAATTAGTTAATGAAGAATTCAAAGCCGAGCTTGATGGTTATCAGTGTGATGTGGCATTAGCGATAGGCTATAAACACCAGGAAGATGACTACAACGACAAGCTGCCAAAATCTCGTCGCAACTTAACCGATATTATGGTGCGCGTGTAATTTACATCTAGTGTCATTTTTATCTTTAACATTCAAAATACCAGCGCTGTCGCTGGTATTTTTTTATCTTTACTCTCTACATACTCGCTTTTTAACTATGGCTATTAACGCCAACATAAACGCTTAAATGGTTATCCACTTCGCTATGTAAGCTGCCTCAAAAAGTTATCGTTAAAATTCGCATGAACAATCAATAAAAATAGCGTTTATAGCCCTAACAATATTTGCATTGCTTTACATTTTGTAGCAGTTCATTGACTGTAAAATCAGTATTATAACGACATGAATCATCGTCACTGGAGTTATTATGGCTGTCTCATTTATTAGAACTAGATTGCTAAAAGTTTCAGCGCTATGTGTAGGATTACTGGCACTATCCGCTTGCTCAAGCAACCAACAACAACAACCGCCTCATAAAGTAAAAAAACACCCATATAAACCCACAACATATACGGTAGTTCAACTCAATAATCAGCATACCCATGCCAATATTATTGTGGTGAATAAACGAATTAATAAGCGTAATTGTTGGCAACACGGCAATCATTTTCATTGCAAAAGATAACGCTAACTTTAGTTTATTGACTCACCGTGTCAGCCTGCTGGCACGGTTAACTGTTCATGCAAAAATAGCCATAGTAAGTAGCCGCCAAGGCGCGTTAACTTCGTTATAATCACCACAACTCGTTAAACTAATAATATATCGTCTGGCAAAGGAACTCCCATGAAATCAATTTGCTTAGCATTACTCTTGTGCTTCATTACTAGTTTCTGCGCAGTGGCAGAAAAATTAGCCGCGTATGATGATATCCCCCTGCATTGGCGCACCGAAATCATTCCGTTTCCATTACATTTTGCCCCACAAATTAAGCTTAGAGGCGTTGAAGAGTTAGTCTTTGCTCCTGGCATGTACCAGCCCAAGCGAGCTGACTTTTTCAGTTATGCGTTTACTTGGATAATTAAACCAACAGAAATTGATGAAAGCTTAATGCACACTTATTTACGCCAGTATTACCAAGGTTTATATCAAGCGGTTGCCAAAGATAACCCACGCAGTGATATGGTTAAAGTGACCATAAGTGAAGCAAAAACTGACCGTTTTTATCGCGGCCATATAGATTGGGTAGAACCTTTTGTTAGCCATCAACCACAAACATTGTATTTTCAAGCCAGTAAAACCCATTGCAGTAACAGCAAACAAACCCGTTGGCACTTTATGGTTTCACCGCAACCTAAAAGCCATGCTGTTTGGACTGATTTAAACGCCCTTACATTAGCGCAATGTTAAGCCACTATTTCCAAGTTATGTTTGGATTGAGAACGCAGGGTTTATCATAATAAACGCAAAGTCGTCGTGCAGTAGAGCGCCTGCGTCATGAGCCAATGATGCAATGATGCAATGATGCAATATTAAGGTTATTTCCCAATAATAATCAGTAAATTATAGGGCTGACTTACCGACTCAGATTATTTGCAACAAGCCCGTTTAAGTCAGATTTTATAGCGTCTTTCTCCTAATAAAAAACCCAGCGCGTTGGCTGGGTTTTTTGTGTCGTTAAGGATTAACTATTTTGTTGACTCAGTATCTGCTTGTGGCGGTTTATAACCTTTGCGTTCTTTCTTACTAAATAGTTTTTCAACTACGTAGAAGAACAATGGAATAAAGAAGATACCAATAAAGGTTGAACTCATCATGCCGCCAAGTACGCCAGTACCAAGCGCATTTTTACTGCCCGAGCCAACACCGCTGCTAATTGCAAGTGGCACAACACCTAAACCAAAGGCTAACGATGTCATTAAGATTGGACGTAACCGCACTCGCACAGCGTGAAGCGTCGCATCCATTAATGTGGCACCTTTATCGTAGAACTCTTTGGCAAACTCAACAATCAAGATGGCATTTTTGGTTGCAAGCCCCACCGTAGTAAGCAGACCTACTTGGAAGAACACGTCATTAGGTAACCCGCGACCATTCATCGCCAGCAAGGCACCAATAACCCCTAATGGCACAACTAAAATAACTGCAAAGGGCACCGACCAGCTTTCATATAACGCTGCCAACACTAAGAATACAACCAATACGGATAACGCATATAATGCAGGCGCTTGGTTGCCTGATAAGCGCTCTTCATACGAAAGACCATTCCATTCAATCCCAAAGCCTGGGGGTAACTTTTTGGCCATTTCTTCAAAGTCGTTCATGGCATCACCGGTACTGTATCCCGGTGCGGTCGCCCCTTGAATGTTAACCGCAGAGAACCCATTAAAGCGTTGTAACTGCGGTGAGCCAAAGGTCCATTTACCAGTAGAAAATGCTGAGAATGGCACCATTTCACCCGCAGAGTTTCGCACATACCAAGTGTCTAAATCGCTCGGTTGCATCCGATATTTAGCATCACCTTGTACATACACTTTTTTCACTCGACCGCGATCAATAAAGTCATTCACATACGAGCCCCCCCACGCAGTGCCTAATACACTGTTCACATTATCAATATCAATGCCTAATGCGCGCACTTTCGCTTGGTCGACGTTAATTTCATACATGGGTGCATCTTCTTGCCCATTAGGACGCACACCAACAAGATTAGGGTTTTGCGCAGCCATGCCCAGCAGTTGATTTCGGGCAGCAATAAGTGCTTCATGCCCTTGACCACTGCGGTCTTGCAAGTACATGTCGTAACCGTTTGCCGTGCCTAGCTCAATCACCGCTGGCGGCACGAAGGCAAACACAAAGGCATCTTTTATCTGACTAAAGCGCCCCATTGCCCGCCCGGCAATTGAGGTAACGTCTTGACCCGCTTCACTTCGGTCAGCCCAATCTTCAAGGCCAACAAATGACATCCCCATGTTTTGCCCCATACCTGCAAAACTAAACCCTGCAACGCTAAAGACTGACTTCACATTGCCTTTTTCTTGCTCAAGGTAATAGTCACTAATTTCATCTAGTACACCAATGGTGCTTTCTTGAGTGGAGTTAGTTGGCAAGATAGCTTGAGTAAATAAAATACCTTGGTCTTCATCTGGCAAGAACGCCGTTGGCATGCGCATGAATACCCATGCAGTGGCTACCACTAATAATATGTAAACCCCCATCATGCGGACACTGCGTTTTAATATACGGGCAACATTGGCCTCATAACGCGAGGTTAAACTGTCAAACTTACGGTTGAACCAACCAAAAAAGCCTGTCTTGCTGTGAGTATGGCCTTTAGGTAATGGTTTTAGCATGGTGGCACATAATGCAGGTGTGAATACCATTGCCACAAACACCGACAACGCCATAGCCGACACAATGGTGATTGAGAACTGGCGATAGATAACCCCAGTTGAGCCTGACATAAATGCCATTGGTACAAATACTGCTGACAAGGTTAAGCCAATCCCCACCAGCGCACCGGTAATTTGATCCATCGATTTTCGGGTAGCCTCAAGCGGACTAAGCCCTTCTTCGGACATCACCCGTTCGACGTTTTCCACCACCACGATGGCATCATCCACTAGCAAGCCAATAGCCAACACCATGGCAAACATGGTTAAGGTGTTCACTGAAAACCCTGCTGCCGATAAAATGGCAAATGTTCCTAACAAGACAACAGGCACAGCAATTGTTGGGATCAAGGTTGCTCTGACGTTTTGCAAGAACAAGTACATGATCAAAAACACCAATACAATGGCTTCAAGCAACGTGTGCACAACGCCTTCAATTGATTTTTCAACAAAAGGTGTCGTGTCAAACGGATAATGAATAACCAGCCCCTCAGGGAAGTAAGCTTGATATTCATTAAGGCTTTCGCGAATGTTTTTCGCTGTGTCTAATGCATTGGCACCCGTAGCCAATTTAAACGCTAATCCCGCAGCAGGTTTACCATTGTAGTAAGACTTAACGGCATAGCTTTCTGCACCCAGCTCAACTTTTGCAACGTCATTTAAATATACGTTTGCGCCAGAAGAGTCTGACTTAATAATAATGTTTCTAAATTCTTCAGGTGTTTGCAGGCGGCTTTGCGCAGTAACCGTCGCATTAAGTTCTTGCCCAGGCATTGCAGGTGTTCCACCTAATTGCCCGGCTGACACTTGTGCATTTTGTTCACGAATCGCGCCCATGACATCAATACTGGTGAGGTTATATTGGGTTAGTTTTAGTGGATCTAACCAAATACGCATCGCATATTGCGCACCAAACAGTTCAATTTCGCCTACGCCCGGAACACGGCTCATCGGGTCTTGCAAGTTAGCTGCGACGTAGTCTGAAATATCACTTATGTCGAGCGAGCCATCTTCAGAAACAAACGCGGCCACCATTAAGAAACCGGCACTAGATTTGTTTACATTTACCCCTTGCGCTTGCACTTCTTGAGGCAGTAATGTCATTGCGGCTTGCAGTTTGTTTTGCACTTGCACCTGAGCAATATCAGGATCGGCTTGTGCATTAAAGGTTAACGTAATCGATGCATTACCAAAACTGTCACTGCTTGAAGTGATATAACGTAAATCGTCAATCCCTGTCATGCGCTGCTCAATGACCTGAGTCACTGTATCTTCCATCGTTTTAGCAGAAGCACCGGGATAGTTAGCTGAGATAACCACTGTTGGCGGCGCAATACTCGGGTACTGTGCCACTGGCAGGTTTTTAATTGCTAAGACCCCTGCCAGCATAATTAAGATTGAAATCACCCATGCAAAAATCGGGCGATCGATAAAAAAGCGAGCCATAGTGACGTCCTATTCTTGAGGAGTTTTAGTTGATAATACCTGCGGTGACACCGGTGCACCTGGACGAATTTTTTGTAAGCCCTCAACAATTAATTTGTCTCCCGCTTTCAGTCCAGACGTAATGCGCCATTGATTACCAATCACTTCTGCGGTTTTAACGTTACGCGATTCAACGGTGTTATTGTCATTCACTATCATTGCCACGGCTTGCCCTTTCGAGTTACGAGTGAGCGCTTTTTGCGGAACGAGAATCGCTTCAGGATCAGTACCCGTTTCTAAAATGGCGCGCACATACATGCCAGGAAGTAACATGCCGTCAGGGTTAGGGAACTCAGCGCGAATAATCACCGAGCCGGTGGTTTCATCAACGCTCACCTCAGCAAATTGCAGTTTACCGAGTTGGTCGTAAGTGGACCCATCTTCAAGGATTAATTTTACGGTCGCGTTTTCACTTTTCAGCAGTTTGCCAGCTTTAAGTTGATTTTTAAGGCGTAACATTTGCGCACTTGATTGAGCAATATCAACATTAATGGGATCTAGCTGTTGGATAGTCGCCAAGGTATTACTTTGATTAGCGGTAACCAAAGCACCAGCTGTCACCGCTGATTTACCAATGCGGCCTGAAATGGGTGCCTTTACTTCAGTGTATTGAACATTGATTTTAGCCGTATTAATTGCAGCTTCAGCAACAACAACACTGGCTTTAGCTGATTGATATGCCGAAAATGCTTCATCATAATCTTGTTTACTAATCGCATTTGTCGACAACAAAGCTTTATAACGTTCTGCAGTGGCTTTGGTTGAACTTAAAGACGCAAGAGCACTCGCTAAATCCGCTTTGGCGCTAATCAAAGTCGCGTCATAAGTAGCTGAGTCTATTTGATACAGTGATTGGCCTTTCGTCACCTCACCACCTTCAGCAAATTCTCTTGAAGTAATAATGCCAGACACTTGTGGGCGCACTTCAGCTTCAAGAAAAGCACGACTACGACCAGGCAATTCCACCTCAATCGATTGTGGTTGTGCTTTCACTGTCATCACGCCAACCGCAGTTGGTGGAAGTTGTTGTTGAGCTGCAGCTGGATCGGCTTGCTTGTTACAAGCTGAAACCAGCATTGTCGCAGCAACAACTGCGGCAATTTTGAGTGCGTTATGCATGTTATCTATACTCCTGAGTAATCCCACTATAAATGGCTATATCGCCATTCAACGTTATTTGGGACAGTTTTAATTTGGTTAAAAATTAACTAGCGCCTTTATCTCACAGGGAAAAACACCTAACAACGTTCAATCCATGTTTAAATTGTAAATAAATAATTAGCTTAGATTGATTGATACCAACTTGTTAACACCGCCCGTTAAGGCTGGGCATTTAGTTATAATTGTTAGAAAAAGGTTAGCGCTAAATCGGGTTGTTTTCTATCTAAAATATGTAATTGTATCAATTATACATGTTGTCACTTTTTAAAGGTTATTTAATACCTTATCAATGTTTGTTATTCAGTCGCTATGTGTAAATCTGGTTGCTGTTGGCTAAAAGGCTTCCACCAAGGTCGTGTTATAGTGCTGTGACCAATAATGACTTCTTCACCAAATACAGGCGTTAATAAGGTGATTTGGTGCACAGCGGCTAATTGACTAATTTGCTCGAAAGGTTCAAACCAATCATGCAGCGCTAAGTCAAATGTTCCATTATGAATCGGCAACATAGCTTTGCCGTTTAAATCAATATGAGCTTGTAAACTTTGCTGCGGCATCATATGAATATCCAGCCACAGTTCGTTATATGCCCCCGTTTCAATTAAGGTTAAATCAAAAGGGCCAAACCGCTCGCCAATGGTTTTAAAGCCTGAAAAATAGCCACCATCACCACTAAAAAATACTTTATGTTGTTGCCCCGCAATCACCCAACTTGCCCACAAGGTCTGATCGCGGTCGAATAAACCACGCCCTGAAAAATGCTGTGCCGGTGTGGCGGTGAGCTTAATGCTGCCAATATTGACACTCTGCCACCAACTCAGCTCTGTAATGCGCTCAGGCGCAACCCCCCAATGGATTAAGTGCTCACCGACTTTCGACGGAGTAATAAAGTGATCAACTTGAGTGGCTAAATACTCAATCGTGGCTTTATCAAGGTGATCATAGTGATCATGGCTAATAATCACTGCGCTAATCGGCGGCAGCTCATCAAGCCTGATAGGCGATTGATGAAAGCGCTTGGGACCCGCCCATTGCACAGGTGAAGCGCGCTCACTAAACACAGGGTCAAGTAACAAAAAGGCATTATCAATTCGCATTAATATGGTCGAGTGACCTAAACGATAAACCGCATCATGTTGCTCGCTCATTAATTGCTGCTTGGTCAGCGATGTCACCGGAATAGCTTGTGTGGGGCTTGGGGCATCGCGCTTTTGGGTTAAATAGGCTTTAGTTATACGCCAAAAGTCAGCTAACCCCGTTTGATAGCTAATTTCAGTATTTTGATATTTGCCATTGATCAATTGTTGTGTGTGGTTAGAGGGCATTTCTAAGTTCCTTTGTGTGGCTAAGTTGGCGGACTTTTTAGAAAAATAGTGCAAGCCCCCTGCGATAAGCAACGCCATAACCAACAGGAGTATCGACAGATAGACGAGTTTCAACGTTGCCTCACTTGCAAAAGTAAACTACACGGTTTAGTTTATTATTGTGAATTTGAAAAGTAAACTACTAAGTGTAAAATACGCGCATCATCAACTGAGATAACAACTCATGCCAACACCAGTAAAGAAAAACCGAAGTGAACAAAAACGTCAGTCGATTATTGACGCGGCTAAAACCACGTTTAAGGAATTTGGTGTCGCAGCAACCAGTATGGATAAAGTGGCCGAAATTGCGCAGGTGTCAAAGCGAACGGTATACAATCATTTTGCCACTAAAGATGACTTAGTCACCCATTTAGTTAGTACGCTTTGGATGGAAGCACTTGAAAAACAAACATTGGTGTACGACCCAGCATTAGCACTGGCACCACAACTTAAACAATTGATACTTGATGAAGTGCACTTTTTAACTTGCCAAGACAACCTTGATATTGCACGTATGGCTGTGGGATATTTGTTTTATAACACGGGAGAATTGCACAAAGAAATGGCGCGTTTAAAGCAATTTGAAACCGCGTTGTTACGTTGGATAAAAGCAGCCACCGCAGACGGTAAGTTAAATGTCACGGAACCAGAATTTGCCAATGACCAAGTTATCCACCTTATTAAAGGTCAATGCTTTTGGTCGCAAATCATTGGCAACCAACCACCATTATCAGCCGACAAATGTGAACAGCTTGCACAAGAGACAACAAAAATGTTTCTAAGCCGTTATCAAGTGGCCTAACGCTTTATAAAATGCGATATAGCACAAACTGTATACCAGTCAACCACTGGTATGATTAAGTAACGAACAACGTTTACATCACTACCTTTGGTACATTATGAGCAAAGAACTACTTTCTACTTCTATTTTTAAACTTTTCGATGCCTATCGGCACAATATGCGTAAAGCAATGAAAGCGAACGAATTAGGCATTTGCTCAATGCACGTACAATGTATTTTGTATATTAAGCAACACCAAGCCTGCACCGCTAATGACATAGTGAAGCACTTGGCGCGCGATAAAGCCCAAATAGCTCGCCTCATAAAAGAAATGATTGAAAAAACATGGCTGGTTAAACAGATAAACCCTAACGATAAGCGTAGCCAACAACTGCTACTGACAGAGAAAGGCCATGCACTTGCTGACAGCATTCAACAAACACAACACCAAGTGCACCAACAAATGCAAAATCAACTCAACACTGAAGACCTTATTGAATTTCAGCGTATTGCAAACCTACTGACTAAAAACTTACAGCCATAACTCCGTTGCATTGTCTTACTATTGTCAGGCGATGCTCAGCTTGCTAGAAGTTATCACCCACACTTAATGAAATTATTCGGCTAATCTCAGCCAAGGTTAGCCCCGTTTGCTGCTGCCAATGGTTAAACACGTCCTGAGTTTGCTGCAACCCTGACTTAGACGTAAAACCATAATCCACTAGCTTGTGAGCTTTTAAATACGCTTGCACATCTTGAGATAATAAAAAGGTATCTTTGCCCACCGCGCGTAAAAAGTAAGGTCCTGTATTGCCACCTAAACGAGCACCTTGTTTTTTCAACACTTGCCATAAGCCGGTAATATCGTCACAAGGCCATTGCGCGATAAACTCGGCAAAGCTGCCATGTTGCTGGCTTATTTGTTGGATCATATAAGCATTATCAACAATGGCTTGGGTTTTCTTTTGATGGCGAATTAACGTGGCATCGGTGGCGCGTTGTTGTATTTGCTCTGGCGATAGCATCAAGACTTTAAACGGTTCAAAGTCAAAAAAGGCTTGTTCGTAGGCAGGCCATTTATGTTCAACCACTCGCCAAACAAAACCACTTTGAAATACCCGCTTACTCATCACCGACAATAACTCGGCGTCGGAGTATTCCTTAATTTGCTGTGCCGACAAGGTGTCTGGCAGCAACATTTCTACGGCGTCAGGGCCGCCTTTTCGCTCACAAGCACGTTGGTAAATTGCTGAGAATTTTTCTGGTTTAGCCACATGTATACCTTAACAAATCAATGACCCGCACAATTGCCATTTATGATACGACGCTTACGAAACTAAGCTCAACTTTGGAGCAAGGTTTTGATCTTTTTTCAATTGCAAAAAGGCAATCCATTGAACGACTTCTGGGGGTAACTCAGGCGCTGGGCCTTGATGCCCAGCTTCAGCGACTAAAGTTTCAATCGGCACTTGCTTACCTTTGTGTAAAAACACTCCACGCACATGCACAATACTGTGTAGCCCTCTTGCGGTAACAAAGCGGTGTTCAATATAAAAGTATTTTTGATCCCAACCGACAATTTTGGTTTCAATTTCAAACTTTTCAAACGGTTTAATATCACGAATGAAGGTAAATTCAGACGCGTTAACAATGGGTGCCCAACCTAATTTTAAAAACCGCTTCATAAACCCCATTTCAGCGATCATATGGGTGCGTGCTAAATCTAAAAATGCAGGGTAACGAGAATTGGTTAGGTGCAAATTAATATCGCAATCAAGCGGTAGTGCCCGATAACTAATACGGCTAGTACCAAGAAAACCAATGCGCTTACAACGGTGAATACGCCACATAAACAACCAGATAAGACGGAAATACAAATTCATGACTACAACTCCTAAAATTCGCCGCAAAGGCTAACAGAGCCGCCTTATGTGAGCAAGCACAAGTCGCATAAATTTTACTTAGTTGAACATTGCTATAACGATACAAACGTTTGCATTACAAGCTCCTATTTTCATACAAAGCGCCACATAAAATTCATCATTTTTTATGTCATTTTTTCGGTCTAGCGAAGAGAACAGCGGATTTATAATCGAGAATGGCATTTTTATGACATCGGTATTGTTTTTCATACCTAATAAGCATTAGCATTATCGCGTCTGATTGAGGTGCAATCAGAATTTATGAATTCTCAGGGCGGAGTGAAATTCTCCACCGGCGGTGTATCAGTTCCTACTCGTTAGAAAATGATAAGCCCGCGAGCGCTCGATTTATCGAGGTCAGCAGATCTGGTGCCTTAGTTATCGCTAACACTCCAGAGCCGACGGTTAAAGTCCGGATGTAAGAGAATAGAAAACCATCAGTAACTTTTTAACTGATGCATTTACTATGGCCTAAAAACCCCTCTTCAAGCCCTGATTCTGGTATTTTTATTTGGAGTAAACCATGAATCAGTTATCACTACTTTCCCAGTTTGGTGATCCTATCGAACGTGTTGAAAAAGCATTAGTTGCATTACGTGAAGGTAAAGGCGTTTTGTTACTTGATGATGAAGATCGCGAAAATGAAGGCGATATTATTTGTTCATCAGAAAACCTAACCGCTAAACAAATGGCATTAATGATACGCGAAGGTAGCGGCATTGTGTGCTTATGCTTAACCGACGAACAAGCCGACAAACTTGAACTGCCACCAATGGTGAAAAACAACAATAGCGCGAATCAAACCGCTTTTACTGTGTCAATTGAAGCAAAAGAAGGTGTGACAACAGGCGTGTCAGCAAAAGACCGCGTGACCACAGTTAAAACAGCGACAGCTGCTGATGCTAAAGCATCTGACCTTGCTCATCCTGGCCATGTGTTCCCGCTACGCGCACGCGCAGGTGGTGTGATGACTCGTCGTGGCCACACAGAAGGTACAGTTGATTTAATGCAAATGGCAGGGTTAAAACCTTCAGGCGTATTATGTGAAGTCACTAACGAAGACGGCACAATGGCAAAAGCGCCAGAGATTGTCGCATTTGGCATTAAACACGACATGCCTGTGCTAACCATTGAAGATATGGTGCTGTATCGTCAACAACACGATTTAAAGCTAGCCTAACTGCTTGATTAACTCATTAGCCTACATTCTGGCTAATAATTTTAATCTGCAAACATTATTTTAAAAAGGCGCTACTCGGTAGCGCCTTTTTTATGGGTTAATTTTGCGCCGACAAATATCCGCAACACCTAACAACCATAGATGAGCTAAACCCAACAAGCCCTACAGATGTAGGGCTTATTGGGGAGTGATGAGATATGTTGTTATTTAATTTTTATGCATTTTACCACCGTAGTTGTTTTTCAAACTGTCCAGTTTAGAACCCTGTTGATGACATTCACCACAAGCAAAACCATCTTGTAGATATGGGTACATATACGTGTCTTTTGCTTCTGGGTCTTGGAATTGACCTTTTTCGTTGAACAGATCAATGGCGAAAGTATGGATGCGAATATCACCGGTTTTATTGCCGTGCTTATTGGTTGTTGAAACCGCATTTTTGACAACATCTGGCATATGACAATCAATACACGCTGTAGCAAAGAAGCCCTCTTGACCATGGCCTGCGTTCATCTCAACTTTATTTGCATGACAAGTTGTACAGTCCATTTTAATCGCACCAATGTGTTCTGGTTCATGCTGATTAACCGCCGATTTATGGGTGTCATGACAACTACTACAGGTCATCCCCACTTGATACTTGCCGCCCATAATGTCACCTGTATCAGGGTCAATTCCCATAAACTCGTCATGGCTTTGGTGATGGCGAGGTAAGCCGTTTCTTACTGCAACGCGCGCACCAAATTCAGGTCCATTAGGGAAGGTTTTATTAAAGCTACTGGTAAAGTCGTTATCCACATTACGGTCGCCGTCGCGAGTATGACATTCAGCACAATGCATCGGTTCACCATAACCCATTGTCTCTGATGACAATGATGCCGTTGTACGTGGCGTCGCTATACGGGTAATGTCATTTTTATTGGCTGTATTTGAATGGGTTAAACCTGCGCCATGACAAGCTTCACATTGAACACCACCCTCAAAGAACGTGCCGTGAACGCCGGGTAAGTCATCTTGTTTTTGGCTATAGCCAATTTCAGAATATGGTTTCCAACCCGTGGTATGACACTGGCCACAGTTATACGGTTTATTCACTG
Source organism: Shewanella intestini (assembly GCF_018221465.1). Lineage (GTDB taxonomy): Bacteria > Pseudomonadota > Gammaproteobacteria > Enterobacterales > Shewanellaceae > Shewanella > Shewanella intestini. The sequence goes on from NZ_JAAIKR010000015.1 coordinate 69,152, forward strand.
AGCCACCGTTATAATTAACCATCACTTGGTCATCTAGCCCTAAGTCTTCGGCATGAATATTAAATTGTGCTTCACTGCCTGTAACAAGGTAGCCATCTTTGTCTAGCCAACGGTATTTCCAAGCATAACCGCCTGATGTATATGCCACGTCAGCATAACTTTGTGGTTTACCTAAAGTGTTGTCAGTATCAGCTGCTGAGTTAACAAGCTTATCAATTGCACCGTCAACGCTAGAATAAGGAAATGCAGGTGTCTCATCATTGGCAATGGTACTAATTTTAAAGTTATGCCCGTGTAACTGATGGCTTGCCACATCTTTAAATGGACTGCCTTCACCGTGACAAGCTAAACAACGCTGAGTGCCAACATACATTGGTTCGTGCGCTGTCACGACAATAGTGGCAGACGCTTCATCGACACCATTACTCACGGTATAACTGATGTTAATGTCGCCTTGTTGAGATTGAGGATCAAGCTTAATCAGGTCGCCATCTAGCTGGACTACACGGCCTTTGTCAGTCGTTGCTGAAACTAAAGTTAACGACTGACCACTTGAGTCACTGGCATGGAGCATAGGATTGATGATAATAGCCCGGTTAGCATCAGTGGTACGCTGGGCGTTTTCAGCAACAGGCGGGGGATTAACCGGCGGCGGAATATCTGGAAGGTTGTCACTACTATTATCACTACCACAAGCACATAGCATGGTTACCATGGTTGCTAATAGCAGCTTTTTGCTTTGAATGTTTGCGTTCATTTGTTCATCCTTAAAAAAGTATCTCAATCGTTTTTAATCACAATTGATATGTCTCTTTGGACATGGGAGCAGTATTCGCTCAATACTTTTAAAGGGATAGATAACTGGACTTCACAAGCCGATAAAGCCTGTGAAGTTTAGTTATCTAAAAACAAATAAACCATTGATTATATATAATATTTAAAATCATGCTAAATTATGATTTTGCAGTACAAATTGGCCTGTATTTGTCAAAATATAGATCTTGTTCTCATTTTGCATAACCAACCCAGCTTTCTTCAACTGACGTAAATGGAAATTAAATTTAGTGTGATCTTCTACCCCAACAAGGCGGCACAAATCCATAAACTTAATCTTTTTGTGTTGGCCCAATTGCCTAAGCGTTTCTCTCCTTAAACTGTTTGCCAGAGCACCATACACTCTGTCAGGGTCGATATCAGTATTAGCTTTAAGCAATTGTTTTTCTTCGATACTACGTTTAAGGGTGATAATTAACTCGGCGCGATTAAATGGCTTGGTTATCACACTATCAGCCCCTTTTTTCATCGCATCAACAGCAGTATCAACAGTAGCGTATGCCGTCACAATCACCACTGCCATAAATGGATTAAGTTGACGCAAATTAGAAATCGCCTCGACACCTGTCATCCCAGCCATAAGTAGGTCTAATAGGGCGATATCATAATGTTGTTGCTCACAGGCATTAATTGCCAGTTCAGCACTCGCAACATCCGTCACTTGATAGCCTTCTATTTCTAGAATATCGACCATATTTCTGCGCAGTTCAATATCGTCTTCTGCAATCAGTACCTTAACCATAGTGGTCACCTTTTAATTGGAAATTGATCACCGCTTGGGTTCCTTTACCTTGTTCACTATGAAGCTGTAACTCACCATGATGACGCGCCACAATTTGCTCACAAATAGCCAACCCTAGCCCAGTGCCTTTGCCAATTGATTTAGTCGAATAAAATAATTCGTTAGCCCGTTGTAAGGTTTTCTCATCCATGCCGTGGCCGCTATCACTAACGGTTAACTGCACCACGTCATGACGCGCAAGCACCGTGATGTCAATTTGACTATGCGGCTCACTGGCATCCATGGCGTTATTCAATAAGTTAATTAATAGCTCTTCAAGTTTCACTTTTTGACCGACTATTACCAGCGTTTTGGGGCATTGCACGACCAGCGAATATGCCGCCAATTTATGGATCAGTATTTGCTTTGCGGAAGCAATCACTTCACAGATATTCACCTGTTCGGTATGACTGACATCTGTACGTGCATAAGTCAGTAACTCTTTACTTATCACTGCAGCACGGTCGATACCAAGTCTGGCTCGATTAAGGTAATCAAGTGCTCTAGGTTGTGCTGGCAACTGACGCTCAAGTAAATCTAAGGCCAATGTGGATGAGGCCAAAGGGTTGTTAATCTCATGGGCAACGCCCATTGCTAAATGGCCAATAGCTTTAAATTTATCGGCTTCAATTGCACGTTTAAGCTTAGCTTCTGTGGCGGCTTCTTTCTCAATATCAAAAATCTTAAGTGCTTTAAATAAACTCACTAGCACAATCCCAGCGGCTAAGGTCCTTAGAACAGGCACACAAGAGTAATAAGTCGTAGGTACTAGCCCAGCTAATACCCCGTAAAGCATCAACCCCAAACCAGTGGCGATAAAATATTGCCCGTATTGATGGTTCTCTTTACGTAACTGCTGCCCATAAAGAGAAATGCCCACACCCGCTAAGGTTGCGCTGCCAAAACCTAATAACACTCGCGTGTAAGTCGTTATTTCAGCAAAGCTGTCTGCCATTTCTAAGGTGCCGTGATAGAAAAGCCCTAAAATAAGGCTGTAAATCATCACCGTCAGCACGATTATGCTGCGACCAATTTGACCGCAAGGCTTGAGGACAATAGCAAACAACAACCAAGCAAAAATCATCAATCCAGTAAATGACAACGCTAATTTAATTAACCGCAACCATTGCACAACATATTGATATTGAGGCGAAATATCATGACTAAACAAGATGATATAAAGCTCAGACCATTCATGAAAGGCATGAGAAAAACCAAACAAAGCTAATGCCCATAACGTCGATGAAATGCGCAACTGACTGTGTTTAAAATGTCGAAATACCACCACACAGCCCATAGCAAAGAAAACCAGGCCGTAAAAAAGGTATATGTTAAAAATAATAAATACATCCACAACCACACATTAACATTCAACATAAATGAAAGAAGTGATCCAACAATCAATTGGCAGCTTATTTCAAAGCAATATTAAAGAGTTATGACACTCGTCAACTCGATACAGTAAGGCCTGCATTAGTGTTGGATAACCAATAAGCACATTTAAAGACACAAAAAGGACAAACAATGCCGACAAGTTGCACGTAAATAGAATGGTTTAGTGCGGCGTGCAATCCTAAACAGGCAACGGATAAAAACAAAAAGCCACCTGTTGAACAAACAAGTGGCTTGATTATTTATGCTGAGCAATCACGCAATGCGAATAGACCTAGCGATTAGCGCTTAGGCTGTAATACCGCTATGGCGTAGTAATGCATCGGTGTTTGGCTCGCGCCCCATAAAGCGTTTAAACAATGTCATAGGCTCTTCACTGCCACCCATTTCTAACACATGCTTTAAGAAACTCTGCCCAGTTTGTGGATTAAAAATTCCTTCGTCTTCAAAACGAGAAAATGCATCGGCCGACAGCACTTCTGCCCACTTGTAGCTGTAATAACCCGCAGCATAACCACCAGCAAAAATATGCGCAAAACCGTGTTGGAAACGGTTAAAACTTGGTGGCGTGAGTACTGCTATTTGACTACGCACTTCATCTAAAATACCTTGAACATCAGCGCCTTTAGCTGGGTCAAATTCATGATGCATTCTAAAATCAAACAGTGAAAACTCAAGCTGGCGCAGCATCATCATGCCTGATTGGAAATTTTTTGCTGCCAACATTTTATCTAACAAGGCTTTGGGCAATGGCTCACCGGTTTCAAAGTGGCCTGAGATTTCAGCTAAAGCTTCTTCTTGCCAGCACCAGTTTTCCATAAATTGACTTGGTAGCTCTACGGCATCCCAAGGCACACCGCTAATACCTGACACACCGCCAACGTCCACTTTAGTTAACATGTGGTGAATACCATGGCCAAACTCGTGGAATAAGGTGGTTACTTCATCATGGGTAAACAACGCAGGTTTACCATCAACTGGGCCATTGAAATTACAGGTTAAGTAAGCCACCGGTTGTTGTAACCCTGTTGAAGTAACTCGGCGACTACGGCATTCATCCATCCATGCCCCGCCGCGTTTACCTGTGCGGGCATAAAGGTCTAAATAAAAGCGTCCGCGCGGCACATTGTCGGCATCAAATATCTGGAAAAAGCGCACATCGTCATGCCAAGTGTCAAAGCCACGTTCTTCTTCAATACGCAGGCCAAATAATCGCTTAACGGTATAAAACAAACCTGATAATACTTTTTCTTCAGGGAAATAAGGACGTAAGATTTCTTGTGACACTTCATATTTATGTTGCTGAAGTTTTTCAGCATAAAAACTGAGATCCCATGAGGCCATGTCATCGACATCAAAGTGGGTTTTAGCATAGTTTTTTAATTCGGCTAACTCGGCTTTCGCTTGCGCTTTAGAGCGTTGGCCTAACTCGTTTAAAAAACCTAACACTTGCGCTGGATTTTCTGCCATTTTGGTTGCCAATGACTTATCGGCATAGCTATCAAAGCCTAAAAGATTAGCAAGTTCATGACGCAGTGCGACAATTTCATTCATGTAATCGCTGTTATCAAATTCACCGGCATTTGGGCCTTGGTCTGACGCACGAGTCACAAATGCGCGGTAGCATTCTTCACGCAATGGACGATTTTCGCTGTAGGTCATGACAGGCAGATACGACGGGAAGTCTAACGTAAATAGCCAACCGGTCTGTTCTTTAGCCTCTGCCATGGCTTTTGCCGCCGCAATAGCAGACTCAGGTAAACCGGCAAGTTCCGCCTCATCAGTAATGAGCTTGCTCCAAGCTTGAGTTGCATCAAGTAACTGGTTTGAAAAACCACTCGTGAGTTCAGATAAACGTTTAACGATTTCACCATAGCGCTGCTGTTGCTTGTCATCTAATCCAATGCCGGAGAGCTCAAAGTCGCGTAGACTTTGCGTAATGACCATTTTTTGTGCTTGAGTTAACGAGGAATATTCAGGAGATTGTGCAATAGATTTAAATGCTTGGTACAAGCCCTGATGTTGACCGACAAAAGTGCCGTAGTCAGACAATAGTGGCAAACAAGCGTCATGGGCTTCACGCCATTGTTCATTACTGACCACTGCATTCATATGTGAAATTGGCGACCAGATTTTACTGAGCACGTCGTCAACATCATCAAGCGGCGCAATTAAGTTATCCCATGTGTAGTGGCTATTTTCAGCCAACAGCGTTTCAATGCTTTGACGGCAGTCGGCTATTGCTTTGTCAACCGCAGGAAGAATATGTTCAGGTTTAATCTGTGAAAACAACGGTAATTCGCTACCACTTAGCAATGGGTTAGTCATTTTGATTCCTTGGGTGAATGCGCTTTTATAGACATAGAAATAGGGGTGTTTGTGTCACTTTTCAATCCTAACAGCATAAATAGCCCTAAATTAACGCTTCGATGCTAACAATCGTGTCTATTTCAGCAGGCACAAGCCGTTACTGGCAGTCCTTAGTGGCTAGGCTACACTTGAACACGCAAAAATAACTATCTGTTTAGCTTGCATATCCCAGTGAGGGCGGTAGCGGCTAAAAAATTAACGTTATTTGCTTAACACAATGACAAAGGGTGTCGTTGGTAAGCCGGCACAAAGCGGGCTTAAATGAAGCAAGGAGTGCTTATGTTTATTAGTAGAGTCGTCATCTTAGCCAGCCTTTGGTTATCAGTATCACTGTGGGCTAATGACTATAGCCAGTTAACCGCAACCTCATCAAATGATGCGCAAAAACAACAAAAAACATTACCACTTGGTACTGCGACAGACGAGCACGGCAATGTGCTTGTGATCCCTGAAACAGAGCAAAGTGACTTGGAGTTTAATCCACAGCAATATTTAGCGTCCCCTCAGCGAGGGCGGACTAACACAACAACCCGCACCAAAAAGTCTATAACGCCAACATCACGTGTCGCCGACAACCCAAGTTGCCGCTGGCTCAATCAACGCATTGATTATTTAACGGCCGCGATACCTAGCGCGAACCAACGAGACGTAAACCATTATCAAACTGAATTAACCGTGCGTGAGCAAGAATTTAATTGCATGAAATGTGATGCCAAAGGGCCGTCTCAAGCCGACCATGCCCGCTGTCAGTATCGGCGTTAACTTATCTGTGAAATGTTAGGCGAAGAGTCTAGCTTGATAGCAGATAGATCCCTACAATGAGGATAATTTTGAATACACACAGTTTTTAAAGACCAATGTTTTAATAGCGGAGATGAACATGGCTCAACATTTTGATTATATCGCCCTTGGCGCAGGCAGCGGCGGCATTGCATCAGCAAACCGAGCAGCAATGCGCGGTGCAAAAGTTTTAATTATTGAAGCGCAACATGTCGGTGGCACCTGCGTTAACGTGGGTTGTGTACCGAAAAAAGTCATGTGGTATGGCGCTCATGTTGCTGAAGCCATGAAGCTATACGCTAAAGATTATGGTTTTGACGTTACCATTAATCAATTCGACTGGAATACATTAGTTAATAACCGTGAAGCCTATATTGAGCGTATTCACCAAGCTTATGGCCGTGGTTTTGCCAGCAATAACGTTACCCTAATTAACGGTTTTGGTCAGTTTGTTAATAACAACACCATTGAGGTGAATGGTGAACAATACACCGCTGACCACATATTAGTGGCAACAGGTGGCGCACCGACTCTTCCAGACATTCCTGGTGCAGAGTATGGTATTGATTCAAATGGCTTCTTTGAGCTACGTGAACAACCTAAACGTGTTGCCGTAGTGGGCGCAGGTTACATTGCGGTTGAGCTTGCAGGTGTATTACACGCACTGGGCAGTGACACCCATTTATTAGTACGTAAACATGCGCCACTACGTAATTTTGATCCCATGTTAACCGATGCCTTAGTTGAAGCCATGGCCACCGACGGCCCGACACTTCACCCCCAAAGCACGCCTAAGCAAGTCGTGAAAAATGCTGACAATAGCTTAACTGTTGAATTAGAAAACGGTCAGAGCCTAACCGTGGACACCCTTATTTGGGCAATTGGGCGCTCACCTGCTACAGGCAATATTGGTCTAGAAAACACCGATGTCACCTTAGATAACAAAGGCTATGTCATTACTGACGAGCAGCAAAACACCACCGCAAAAGGCATTTATTGTGTCGGTGATATTATGCAAGGCGGCGTTGAGTTAACCCCTGTTGCAGTTAAAGCTGGTCGATTATTGTCAGAGCGTTTATTTGGTGACATGCCTGATGCCAAAATGGATTACAGCTTAATTCCAACCGTGGTATTTAGCCACCCGGCGATTGGCACAATGGGGTTAACTGAACCAGAAGCTGTTGCTCAATACGGCGAAGCTAACGTGAAAGTATATACCTCTGGATTCACCTCAATGTATACCGCGGTTACGGCGCATCGCCAAGCCTGCAAAATGAAGTTAATTTGCGCTGGTGACAACGAAGTGGTTGTGGGTATTCACGGCATTGGCTTTGGTATGGATGAAATCTTACAAGGCTTTGGTGTGGCAATGAAAATGGGGGCGACAAAAGCGCAGTTTGACGCCGTAGTGGCCATTCATCCAACCGGTGCAGAGGAATTTGTTACGTTAAGATAATTGACGTAAATGCCTGAGCACATATTTGATATTTGAAACGGGTGACATGCTAAATGTCACCCGTTTTTTTAATGATATTAGCTGCCATTTTGAATACAAAAAAGAGCGCCACAATACATTGTGATGCTCTTTTTCGATTCGTTGATTGAGTATGGCCGTTATTGCAAAGAAACTCTGCGAGCATAGCGTTGCTCAAAGCTAAATGCGCTCATTTTCATCGTGTTAAAGGAATCAATCCAGCCCATCACCATCGGTACTAATGTCCAGCTAAACAGTAAATATAACCAACCTTTTGAATGTTGGCCTAAATAGAACTTATGTGCACCAAACACCCCTAACACCACGCCAAACCACACGGCAAGCTTTTGATTGCGATTACGGATGTGAGGGTCCATTCCTGAAAGAGCATCCAGGCCAATTGCCGTATCACATTCAGTACAAGTGCAAGACGAGGTGTGGATATGATGGCTACATTGTGGGCATGTTTGTGTGTGCATTTATACTCCAACAGTCAATTCTTTAATTCACTCATTATGTGTACAGCTGTAGTATGAATACTATAAATCTGGTTCACAAAATGAAAATAAACATCACCTGGTAACACGCCACTTTCTTGCAAAAAAAATTAATTGGTAAGCAAAAGCTGTTATTTTTATTGCATTTTGATAACATCCCCTGCTGAGGACGACCTCAACAATAATGAGCAAGTATTATTATTGCCTACACACGGGGACGGCCCCTTCTGCCACATCAGATAGGAGCCTTTTATGCCTCGTTTATTGCGTTTTTACCTGCGCTTATTACCGCTAATATTCACCAGCTTAATGTTGGTATCGCCTTCTTTGAATGCCACTTCAGGACATTCCCATCATCTTGAGGTTTCATCACCTTTAGAGCATAGTCACGTTAACGTTTCTCCCGCGTTACCGAAAAGCGTTGGCTTACATGGTATGTTATTATTTGGCAGTAAAGATGCCATTTTTGCCTCACACTTACCCATGTTTCACCCACCTCATAATGCCCAAGTGGTTTTTGAACTAACATTTAACGATACCCATATTCAACAACGTATACAGCAGCAATTTGCAACGTTATCAGCGACCCCGATTTGGACAATTGTGCCGCAGCCATTTGACCTTGCAAGATTAGCCCCTAATGCAGAAAAGCCATTAACCCAATTAACGGTCGATATTTTTGAAGGCCACTTTGAGCGTGGAGGTAAGCGGATTTATCAGCATGCTGTTATTGAGGTAAAACACATGCTGTTGTTTAACCCATTGTCGATAGAAACCAAACAACCAGCTAAAACATTTGCCACATATATCGCTATTGGACAGCAAAATAATGATGAGACGCAGTTCTTAATCAAACTGTTATCGACCAGACCCGATGCAGATCAACTAATCAAACTCTCTCATATTCGCTCTGCTTTGCCCTCAACATTTACCTTACCGCTACACGGCCAATTGTCTGCGCCGGTTGAGCAAATTCAGCAGCACATAAATGAGCAAGCCCCACAGGTTATCGCAACCCCACTGTATTTAGAAATAAATGAGTTACGCTAATGGCAATGAATATTTTGGTATTACAGCATCATCACGCTGAAGGCCCAGGGCGCATTACACACTGGGCAAAACAACATGCAATTACGTTAACAGTGGTCATGGCTGAGCCCTTTTTTAATGCATCCATTGCCGATGCTCAGGCGCTTACTTCACCACAAACTAGCATTGCGGCGTTGACAACAAGCTTGCAATCATTTGATGCGATAATTGTGTTAGGTGGGCCGATGCATGTTGGAGCTGGGGATAAGTGGTTGCAGTATGAACGGCAATTTATTGGTCTGGCTTTAGCGAGCAACGTGCCCATATTAGGCATTTGTCTTGGGGCGCAGTTATTGGCCGCAGAGTTAGGCGCGAAGATAAGCCCGCTTGAACAAGCAGAGCTTGGTTGGCAGCAGATTACGTTTCATACCAATAATGATAATCAACCTTCAGGCACATCAACACTGTTGGTATTACAGTGGCATGAACAGGGGTTTTACTTTAATGATAATCACATCACGATTGAGGCTAGCTCTTCATTATGTGAGCAACAAATATTCAGTGGTAAACGCTTTTTAGGGCTGCAATTTCACCCTGAATGGGACTTAGTTCAAATAGGAAAATTAAAACAAGCCTTTGGCACTGCTTGTCCATTTGATTTAATGTCTAAAGCAAGCGCGCAGGCCGAAATAGAAGAGTGGTTTTTTCAGCGGTTAAGCCAATTGTTTTTGCAGTAAGGGGTTGAGGGGGAACGCTCAGGATTATACCTAGACACTGACATGTGCACTTTGAGCGCAATGAGTCAACGTCCACTCACCCGCCAAGCTAATTGACTGAGTTTGCATTTGCGTTAAACGCGCAAGCATCGCGGTCACTGTTAACGGGTATTGATTTCCCTCTATGCTATGCCAAATAATCGAACCGCTAACAGCAAGGCCCGATGTAGCAAGAGCCGCCTTTAAAATCGACCAGCGACGTTTATTCATTGAAATATCCATCCCATCTTTCTAGACGACCGTTCTATTAAATCGATTTCAATGCAATAATCGCTCTATGACGACGCATATTCTTGCTCATCAATGCAGCATTCATCTTGCAAGAAATCAATAACGGTTTGCAGCTGGTCATATTCCGCCACACAATATAATGTGCGCCCTTCACGTCGTTGGGATAACAAACCTGCCGATGACAAACTACTGATATGATGTGACAAGGTGGAGCCTGGTATCGCGAGTTTTTCTTGTAACCCTCCCACAGGAATGCCTTTTTTACCCGCACGAACAATTGATTTGTAAATCGATAAGCGTGTTGGGTGCCCCAACTCTTTTAATGCTTTAGCAACGCCATCAGTGTCCATATTATTCCCCTAAGGTTAATCTATATTTCGATATTACTGGAATGATATTGCGCTGTACAAGCTTTATGAATAACCATTCGATTAAGATGACTCTTCACACAAGGCTTTACCGGCTGCGTAACAACTGGGTTGACGCGGACAAACAGCACCTCGAGAACATATCACTCTTGCGTCATTTTCTATGCCGCGCTCAATCCAGTTAATATTAAGAATGTTAGCCACTGTGGTTAGGTCATGTTTAATGGCACTTGGGATCACCGCTGAACCGCCATTAGACACACAGGCTTGCTTTAAGTCACTGGCAATACTTTGGGCATTTTTACCTTGCGCTTCAATAGCCGGATTTAAATCTATTCCAGCGCACAACACATGTGGATTCCCCGCTGAATCGTCAACTTTAATTGACTCACAGCAATATATTCTGGGTTCATTACCGACGTTTAAAATTGAAATTTGCGCCGATGACCCTACAAGGGGTTCGTTAATCACCCAAAATACCGCCCAGTGCTGACAAGGGTCTTGCACCAAACGCATATTCCCCCAAGGCAAGGGGATACCATTACCACGATAAACCGCTTTTAACTTCCCTGGTGCATAGGCATCAAAATAATGCCAATGTCGGTACGGCGACACCACGGTCATTCGCCGCATGGCTACAGATGCCGACACTTGCAACTGTTGGTGCACATTAATTTCATAACCATATTGATCCAGTAACTGCCTAAAAGGCACTTTAGGACACAGCAATGCACCTGCAAAAAAGCTGGATTCAAAGTCACGCCAAGCATGCAAAATATCTTGGGCGTTTAAGGTGTTAGATTGCATTGTGTCGTCGGTTTCTTCACGACTACCCGACATCATCACACTTTTAAGGCCGTCCTTATTGTGTAACACGCAATGACCAATGTGCACGGCCAAATCATATTTGAGTCGATGCGGACGTTGTTTGAGTAACTTGTTAATGTAAATGCTATTGGGTGGCTCAAAAAAGGAGGTAGTGAGTTGTTGTGAATCTTGGCCGGTACTGTCTTGTATCGTTTGCGGGGTTTTGTCTATCCACTTAATTTTTAAGCCCATGCCTTTGGCAATATCAAGCATATCGTCAACCGACAATGGCATGCGCTTTTTACCAATGTCTTCTGCTGCTCGTTCAAGGTCGGGGAAATGATTTTGATGGTGTTCTTGATGAGCACGGATGAGCAAGTGAGCAAACTGCCGCCCAGAAGTGCCTGTTTGTGACAACATTTCTGGTATGGCAATTTGTAAAATGTCATTAGAAAAAAGAAAACTGGGCTCAAGTGGCATCCCGCTCACGCCACCACGGCGACCTTTTTCGGGAGTAATGGCTTGCTCTTCGGGAATATCATCCAAAAACCATTCAACCTCTTTTTGAAATACCGCAGCAATAACGGCCAGCATGCCTGCGCTTGGCACCCGTTTGCCACGTTCGATCATTGATAAGTATGACACCGAAGGCGCGTTGCCTGAGTCCACACGAATACATCTGGCGGATAAATCTTCCATGGTGAGATTATTGCGTTTACGCAAGTTTCGAATCTTAGTACCAAGGAAGTGTGTCTTTCGCATTAAGCTTTTTTCACTGCGCATTTTGTAAAATTCACATTGTAAAATTTTTATTGTGAAATTGTAATCAAAAATACACTAGACTACAAATTAAGCAATCAGAGACAACATTTGCGGTGAATGTAATCATCAATGCACATGGTCTTAGCGCTGCTATCTATGCACAACGTAATGCAATTAATCAGCATCGTGGCTCACGATAATTTTGAAAGAGAAGAGGATAAGGTTATGAATATGTCAACTCAGCACAGCCCAACAGTCACTCACAACCTTAGCAACTTCATTGAAGAGCAAATGGTTGCGTGTACGAACCAAACAGACCGAAGTGCTAATGCCAAGGTCTTTTTAGATAACAATTTTCCACTGACTAATGGCTCACATGCAGACGTAAGCAGTTATGTGATTTATTACACTCATTTGTTGGCTTTCATGGAAGATGGCAGCCAATGTGGTTTGCAAAATCCGTGTCAATTTGTGGCATTAACTGGCCATAAAAGTGACCCGACTAGCGTGGTGTTAAAAAACAATGACACGCATGTGGAAATTTGTTTCGACCGCAACGGTAATATTGGCCAAACAGATGCAGCCAATATTGACGACATTCAAGTCGCTCTGCCAATCAAAAACTTACCGACCCCTTATAAACATTGGGTGAGCCTGTTGCAAACAAACCGCGTACCGACAAAAGGCAATGGCAAAGCATTTACAGCAAAAGATGGTAGCGATTACGCAATTAATCAATCGCATAAATAGACTCTATATACGGGTTTATATCATAAAAAAATCGCGTTGTGTTTAAGCACAACCCGGTTTTTTTATGCACTTACCGCACTGCCACATTGGCACTCTTGGCTTAACAATACCATCATCCCAAAGTAGCGAAAATAGTCAGTCTGCCACCGTAATCCACGAAAAACACTTATAAAATCATATTGATATATAACAGATACGATTAATTAATATCATGTTGACGCTCCTCGCCAGTCATTTCTTACATATAATTCGACATTTTTAGAAATATTTATTGACTCAACTCTTCATCGCGTTATGATGGCACTACTTTTTATTTCGAACATTATAGAAATAATAACTTAATTGATGAAGGTCATGATCATGAGTCCAGAAATAATCGGCATGGCGAAAGAAACCGCCCATATGTTTGTTTTCTTAGCGGCAGAGCTAATCACATTATTTATTGTTATCAGTTACGCTGTTGGCATTTTGCAGGAATATATCCCACCTGAAAAAATTCAGTCCATTTTGAGTTCTAAAAAAGGTAAGGGTTACATTATTGCTGCCTTACTGGGCGCAATAACGCCATTTTGTTCTTGTTCAACCATCCCGTTTTTAAAAGGATTATTGCGCGCTAAAGCAGGGTTTGGCCCAATGATGGTGTTCTTATTCTCAAGCCCATTGCTAAATCCAATCATTATTGGCTTATTTGTGGTCACTTTTGGCATTAACGTCGCTGTGTTCTACTTTTTAGTGGCTGTTGTTGTCGCTGTGACTGCTGGCTACGTGCTAGAAAAATTGGGTTTTGAACGTTACGTAAAACCTGAGGCCTATGAAGCAATGACGACCAGCTCTTGTGGTTCAAGTTGTGGTGAGGGCACGCCTGCACCAAAAACAAGCTGTTGTGGTGAAACAAAAGCACCTGAGCCTGCAACAAGCTGTTGTGACAAGACACCAGTAAAAGCTGAAGATAACCGTTGGATGCGTGTTTGGCGTTCAACTTGGACAGACTTTAAACAAGTGTTTCCTTATTTATTAATTGGTTTACTGCTTGGCTCTGTCATCTATGGGTTTATACCAACAGACATGATTGCTCACTACGCTGGTGCAGGTACGTGGTATGCAATACCTATTGCTGCCGTTATTGGTATTCCGCTTTATATTCGTGCAGAAGCGGTTATCCCATTGAGTTCAGCATTGGTTGCTAAAGGCATGGCGCTTGGTCCAGTGATGGCATTAATTATCGGCAGTGCAGGTGCAAGCTTAACGGAAGTGATTTTATTAAAGTCTATCTTTAAAAACCAAATGATTGCCGCATTTTTAACCGTTATTTTAAGCATGGCTGTGGGTGCAGGTTATTTATATAGCTACATATTTGCTTAAGTATATACAAGTGCTTATCGGGGTTTATGGTCCCATTACTTAACTTTAGGTAATGGGTTATAACCCTTTTCAATACAACCGGCATGTTGTTAGTGCAAATTTGCAGTCCATACACAACAAATCTCTTACTCTCATTCAGTCTCCCCCACCTTTTAACACATCTGGTTTTAGCGCCACGTTGTATCAACATTACATTTTGTATCGTTGTGGTATCAATATTATTAATCGCTAAATTAAGCCATTCTCTATGTTAACCCCCTCACTTCATTGAAGGGAAAGTAGACAATTCTGATCCGTTTTGTGCACTAACACTCACTTCCACTAAATGACAATCAATATCATTTGTCTTTAGCATTAATTCTCATTAACATCTCGCCAAGATTAACATCGAAGCAACAAACATCTCCGTCATTCACTTAACAAAAGTTGACCCTATGAAGTATTCAATTTTAACAGTGGCAGTGCTCAGCGCCCTATCGTTCACCACCCAAGCACAAACAATTACCAGTCAATCAACCGCTTCTACAGATAATGAAGTCGAAGTGATTCAAGTTAGAGGCGTACGCCAAAAGCTGCAACAAGATGGTCGACTGAAAGATGTTATCCAAAAAACAGAAGTGCTTGATGAACTCATGATCAAGAACAAAAATGCATTAAGTTTAACCCAAGCCATTAACAATGAACCAGGTATTAACGTGTCAGATGAATGTTCAATGTGTGGTGTAAAACGCATTATGTTGAATGGCATGAAAGGTGAGCACACCACCATTTTGGTGGATGGCTTACCCACTCACACAATGATTTCTGGTTATTATGCCGTTGATGCCGTGCCAACCACAGGAGTGGATCGAATAGAAACAGCCCGTGGTGCTGGTGCATCGTTGATTGCCCCCGAAGCGATTGGTGGCACCGTAAACATTGTGACCAAACAAGCTTATGAAAACCAAGCGACAGTCGACGTTTCAAAAGGGGCTCACGGTGTTGAAGCACTAAAAGGGATGGCCACAGGGGTGTCAGAAGATGGTAGAACAGGTCTCACACTCGTCGGTCAATATGACAAAAAAGAACAAGAAGATCTTGATGACAATGGCGTAAGTGAATCG
Source organism: Shewanella intestini (assembly GCF_018221465.1). Taxonomy (GTDB): domain Bacteria; phylum Pseudomonadota; class Gammaproteobacteria; order Enterobacterales; family Shewanellaceae; genus Shewanella; species Shewanella intestini. The sequence goes on from NZ_JAAIKR010000015.1 coordinate 84,468, forward strand.
CCATTCCAAGAAAACTTTAACTTAAGTGCATTGGTCAGCCACGATTTAAATGATACAAATAATCTTCATATTCGTGTTGCAAAGCTGCGAAGTGAGATTTTTGGCGGCCCTGTTATTGGTGATACTGTTGGGTCAATTCAAGAAGCCATTTCTAGTTATGACGGCGTTGATTCAGATAAACTATTTGAAGGAAACAACGTCAATAATCGTTATATTGGCAAAGCATGGGAAACCACTGAGTGGATTGAAACTAACCGCGAAGAAGCTTACATAAAATGGTTAACAGAGCTATCTGCTTATACCACGTCTGAGTTTTCAGTTAGTTATGCTAAACATGACCAAGATTCATTTTATGAAGGCATTGATTATCGCGCTAAAGACACCATGCTATATGGCCGCGCTAAATTTGATACTGAATTAAATGACAACCACTTTTTATCCTATGGTGCAGATTTTCGCACCGAAGAAATGCGCTCACACACTCAAGCATTACAAAATGTGCCCGACTATGTCAGCGATTCATTTGATTACGATGTCAAAGGCCTGTTTGTTCAAGATACATGGACACCAATTGACGACATCGAAATTGCCATGGCATTACGGGTTGACAAAATTACCGCTGATTTCATTGACGAGAAAAAACCAGGCGTAGAAATTGACAAAACCTTTGTCGCTCCCCGCATTGATATGCGTTATTTCCATAGCGACACATTAACGTCTCGTCTTTCTGTTGGTCGAGGCTACCGCGCGCCCTTATCGTTCTTTGAAACCGACCACGGTATTTTAGATTCAGCAAATGGTTACTTGATTGAAGTTGATTCATTAGAAGACTCGGTATCAGCAAACTATGCACTTAGTTATGATGCTGACGACCTTACCAGCACCTTCTCTATTGCTCATTCCAATGTGAAAAATCTTGCCTCATTGCATGAAAATGAAGACGGAGTCCCGGTCTTAAGTCAATTAGAAGATGATGCTTCGGTTACTACCGTTGATTTAGTTGCAGGTTATAGCTTATCCGATAACCTAACCATTAACGGCAGTGTTGAATACTATGACTACAATGATGTATTTCGTTCTTCATATACCATTGCTCCGGTTGAAACTCGAGCGGGTATTGAGGTTGAATGGAAAACGGATGACTACACCATTTTTTGGAACACAACCTGGTTCGGCAGCCGTGATTTAACCGATTACGGATATGAAGGTTATGATATCAAAGGCGACCTATCATCACTTAAAACACAAAACGCCCCTGCGTTTTCAGTTTCTGATATTAAGGTTCAATACAACATAACAGGCCAAATTAAAGTGTATGGCGGGCTATCGAACATCTTCGATTACACCCAAATTGGCAACGGTGACTCGCCATTATTTTATGACCAAGATGGTAACTACGATGTCGCTTACATATACGGCCCACTTCATGGTAGAGAATTATATGTTGGCATTGAAGGCTCACTTTAAAAGGGGTTTGCTACTGGCAACGTTAGTTGTCAGTAGCCAGCTAAGTGCACAATCGCATACCAATGCGATGTCGGTAGAAAACATTACGTTGAAAAATCTTCGTACTAGTGAGTTAAGCGTTGCTTATCAAGATAATAAACCAACGGTACTGATGATTTTTCAACCGGGTTGCCCATGGTGCAAAAAACAAGGGCATATCATTGAAAAACTGCAACAAGCGTGTGGTGACAAGATACACTTCAACCTTGTGGGTGATAATGGTTCAAAGCAACAACTAAAGCGAGAATTGCGTCACTTCTCTAAGCAGTTGGAGTCATTACAAAGTAGCAATTTGTTTATTCGCCAAAGTGGAGGAGTAAAAGGTTACCCAACGACGTTAGTGATCGACAACCAAGGGCATATTGTAGCTAAACACCGAGGTTTCACCTCACAAAAGCTCTTACGCAGGCTCACCAATGAACTGAGTCATGGTGAATGTACTATTTAGAATAATAAGCAACATATTGGCGTTAACTTGTATCGTTACTCCCTACAAAACAAGTTAACGCCGACCTACTTTACTGACACGCCCAAATTCTCCGCACCACGACAACGACACCTGATAAAAATGATGGAATGTATCGGGATATACACAAAGGCGTAACCCACTTTTCTTCTTTGATAAATCTGGGCATTTCTGGAAGTATGCATTTGTCCCTTGAATTGTGATTCTAACGTCTTACTCCAAAGCGGTGTATAAATTAGCTGTTGTTAGCCAAGATAAGGCTTTGGCCTATGACTTTTTTCCAACAAAAAACGTTATCTGTGCTGACCTAATGAAACAATATGCAAGAGTTCGAAAAAGACAGAGAGTCGCTAGCGCAAAGACAGGGGTTCTTAGATTAATTCAGTTATATACGGGTTATTACCTCTCAACACATTCTGGTCGTTCTTCATCTTCATATCGCGGGGGCTATCACGACTGTTTTGGTCATGGAGCATGGTCTGGTTACGGTTCTCGTTACTCTTTAGGTTACAGTAAGACATATGACTATCGCTTCATCGCAGATGAGCTAAAAATATGCTAGATATTGCCTTTGATCCAACGGCAACAATAGAAAGCATAGAGGGCGCATTAATACATAATGGTTGCAAAGTACCGTAAAAATGGCCATAACAGTAGACTCTGGGACCTGATGAAGTTCAAGCTTTAGCTCTAATGAGAGAGTAGCCAATATTAGTTAACCACAACAGGGCGTTAGGTATATAAGATGAGCACGCATCGAACGATTTCATTATCAGAATACGTAAAAAAACGTAATGGTGTAGCCCTAGGCGCGCCAAGTTCAATGCGCCATATGCTTAAACGTTCCTTAGGGGCAAACTCATTTTATATATTCTGGCACTATTGGAATCCAATATGGGGCTATTACCTTTCTTGTAAGGTAATGAAACCATTAAGTCAGCAGCTGCCGTTGTGGTTAGCTATTATACTGACTTTTGCTATTAGTGGCGCTTTACACGATTTGGCGATTACTCTAGTAAAATGGAAGCTGACTTTCCTGTGTACCCCATGGTTTACATTAATGAGCCTTATCGTGTTAGCGACGAAGACGTTTAGTATTTCTTACCATATGTATCATTGGTTAATTCGCGCATCGATAAACATAGCACTCATCACAATCTGTTTCGTTTTAACTTGTCTGTATACCTAACAAACAAGAATAGGCCGCGCGCCGCCGCGTCCTTATCACCATTTTTATTTTCATTACGCGCGATATGAAGTATTAGCGTTGCCATCTTTGGGCTTAAACTGGGGCGTTAGGTTGTGTCAGGGAGTGTGAGCGTTACAATAATTAAATTCCAGACACAAAAAAGCCAGCAAATCTGCTGGCTTTCAATTTATGATTTACACCGACACATTAACCCATGTGGTTTAAACTGCAGTTTGAAAAATCACGCTGTCAGCTTTCTTAGTGTAAGACTCAATTTCATCAAAGTTCAAGTAACGGTAGGTGTCAGCAGCTGTTGCATCTAACTCTTTGGCATATTCTTGATACTCAGCAGGAGACGGTAAACGACCTAACAGTGCAGCTACAGCAGCTAGTTCAGCAGAAGCTAAGTAAACATTTGCGCCTGTACCTAAACGGTTCGGGAAGTTACGCGTCGAGGTTGATACGACGGTTGAGTTCTCAGCAACACGTGCTTGGTTACCCATACACAGTGAACAACCTGGGATCTCAATTCGTGCACCAACACGGCCAAAGATGGCGTAGTAGCCTTCTTCTGTGAGTTGATCTTTATCCATCTTCGTTGGCGGTGCAATCCACAAACGCGTTGGTAACGTTGTCGCGAACTTATCTAGCATCTTACCGGTTGCGCGGAAGTGACCAATGTTAGTCATGCAAGAGCCAACGAATACTTCGTCGATTTTAGTATCAACAACTGATGATAATAATACTGCGTCATCTGGGTCATTCGGTGCACAAAGAATGGGCTCTTTAATGTCAGCTAAATCGATTTCGATAACTTCAGCGTATTCTGCATCGCTATCAGCATCCATCAGCTCTGGATTAGCAATCCACTCTTGCATGCATTTAACACGGCGCTCAATCGTACGACGGTCGCCATAGCCTTCAGAAATCATCCACTTCAACATCACGATGTTTGAGTTTAGGTATTCAATGATAGGCTCTTTATCTAGCTTAATGGTACAACCTGCCGCGCTACGCTCAGCTGATGCGTCAGATAATTCGAATGCTTGCTCAACTTTTAGTTGCTCAAGACCTTCAATTTCTAATACACGACCGGAGAATGCATTGATTTTGCCTTTCTTCTCAACGGTTAACAGCCCCATTTCAATTGCTTTTAACGGGATGGAATGCACAAGGTCACGTAATGTAATACCCGGTTGCATCTCACCTTTAAAGCGCACCAAAATTGACTCTGGCATATCAAGCGGCATCACACCTGTTGCAGCAGCAAATGCGACTAAACCAGAACCTGCGGGGAATGAAATACCAATTGGGAAACGAGTATGTGAATCACCACCAGTCCCTACAGTATCAGGCAATAACATACGGTTTAACCAAGAGTGAATGACCCCGTCACCTGGACGAAGCGCAACACCACCACGGTTCATGATGAAATCTGGCAATGTTTGATGCGTGTTCACATCAATGGGTTTTGGATATGCTGCGGTGTGACAAAAAGATTGCATGGTTAAGTCAGCGCTAAAGCCTAAACACGCTAAATCTTTTAATTCATCGCGCGTCATTGGACCGGTCGTATCTTGCGAACCAACGGAGGTCATTTTAGGTTCACAATATTGGCCAGGACGAACCCCTGTTACGCCGCATGCTTTGCCCACCATTTTCTGGGCAAGGGTGTAACCTTTACCAGAATCGGCCACATCACTTGGGCGAACAAACACATCTGACACACCTAGACCTAAGGTCTCGCGCGCACGGTCGGTTAAACCACGGCCAATAATTAATGGAATACGTCCACCAGCGCGTACTTCATCAAGCAGTACATCTGTTTTGAGTTCAAAGGTAGAAATGACTTCACCGCTACCATTGCGCTTAACCACGCCTTCATATGGATAAATGTCGATAACATCGCCCATTTCCATTTTACTAACGTCAAGTTCAATTGGCAGTGCACCAGCATCTTCCATTGTGTTAAAGAAGATTGGCGCGATTTTGCCACCTAAACAGAAACCACCAGCGCGTTTGTTAGGTACATTGGGGATATCATCACCCATAAACCATAGCACTGAGTTAGTTGCTGATTTACGTGAAGAACCTGTACCCACAACGTCGCCGACATAAACTAATGGGTTACCTTTCGCTTTAAGGGCTTCAATTTCTTTAATTGGGCCAACCGTACCGGCAACATCTGGCACAATACCGTCACGGGCATTTTTAAGCATGGCTAATGCATGCAGTGGAATATCAGGACGTGACCAAGCATCAGGCGCTGGAGATAAGTCATCGGTGTTGGTTTCACCTGACACTTTAAACACAGTGAGTGAAATTTTTTCAGCTAATTTTGGACGACTTAAGAACCAATCTGCTTGTGCCCACGAGTTAACGATTTGCTTGGCAAAGTCGTTACCGGCTTGCATTTTTTCTACCACGTCGTGGTAAGCATCAAACATTAATAAGGTATTTGATAAGGCTTTTACTGCGATAGGCGCCAGTGCGTCATTGTTTAACTGCGCAATCAATGGCTCAATATTGTAACCACCTTGCATAGTACCAAGCAGTTCAGTGGCGCGTTCTGCGCTTAAAATAGGAGACGTTACTGCGCCTTTAGCAACAGCGTCTAAAAAGGCTGCTTTTACGTAGGCAGCTTCATCAACACCAGGGGGAATACGGTTTTCTAATAAGTCGAGAATGACCGCTTCTTCACCCGCAGGTGGAGTTTCAATTAACTTAACCAGCTCAGACACTTGTTGTGAATCTAATGGCTTAGGGACTACGCCCTCTGCAGCACGCTCTTCGACGTGTTTACGATATGCTTCTAGCACGGCAACATTCCTCTTTGTTTTGCGCCTTACGGCGAAACCTAGTGCGTCTTCAATGTCGCACCAACAATTCCACAGGTTCGGGCTTGAAATCCGACCCGCAGTATACTACAGCTTTGAAAAAGTATGAATCTGATCACACTCTAAGAAACACGAAAACACCCAGTGATACTGCCTCACTAAGTCAATTTAACATAAGGATCAGCTTCTCAAAAGCAAACAACAGTTTAAAACATTATTAAAACTAATTAAAAACATATACTTAAAAAGTGGACGTATTTAAAATTTTATCTTATCTATCCGCTAAAAAATCAGCACCTCTTTTTTAAAAAATGTTAATTTAATGCTGACTAACTTGCGTTAACCGCGACGCGTTACCGCTGTGAAAACTGAATATATATAGGTTATTAATGAATATTAAAGCAATTATATTTGATATGGACGGCGTAATAATTGATTCAGAACCGGCGTGGCAAGCTGCTGAACTAGCCGTTTTTAATCAACTGGGATTACACCTGCAGCCTACCGATGTAGAGCAAACTATTGGCCTACGCATTGACCAAGTTGTCGATTATTGGCAGCAACGAAAACCATGGCAGCCCTATAATAATCAGCAGACCGCACAAGACATTACCGCTAAGGTAGTGGCATATATTAGTGAGCAAGGCCAAGCGCTCACAGGTATTGAGCAGGCATTAAAGTGGAGCAAAGAAAATGGCTTAAAAATCGGCTTAGCCACGTCATCTCCGCGCTATATCATTGATGCTGTATTGGAAAAATTGCAGCTAAACAACACATTTAATGCAATCACCTCGGCAGAGCATTTGCCCTATGGTAAACCACACCCTGAAGTCTATTTAAACTGCGCTAGCGCCTTAAATGTTAACCCGCAGCATTGCATCGCAATTGAAGATTCATTTAATGGTTTAGTGGCAGCGCGGGCGGCGAATATGCAAACTATCGCCATTCCTGAGGCCCGTTTTGCCCATGAATCTACCTGGAGTATCGCCCACCACCAGCTCAAAGATGCCAACACCATTAGCAGTACATTAACTGCGTATTACCACCTAGGTTGATTGTTTTGGCGTTAATGAATGAATTTGTTGTTTTACTTAACCCTGGCTGCCTCGTGACAGCGTAAGCAGGCAAGAAAAAAGGGCGCTAATTCGCCCTTTTTAGTGCCTTTTTTATTATCAAGGCCAACTAGAAGTTTTTACCAATAAATAAGTAAAATGCTTGCTCACCCGTATCGGTAAAACCAAAACCGAGTGCTGCAGGCCCCCAGTCAGTGTCGGTTCCAAGATATAAACTGCTTGAATAGATGAGATCTTTGATATCCATATCTCCGCGCGTTTGCCACACATTACCGGCCTCTAAACTGGTACCTAAATACACTGGCAACTCGGTAAAGGTCAGCGCACCACTTAAATCATACTGATATAAAATGGCAGCAAAGACTTTATGCGCCCCAGTTAAGGCTTGCTTGTGGTAACCCGACAAATTTAAAAAGCCCCCCAGTTCTGATGGATGAACGGTAAAGCCGTTTTCACTATCGGCAGTGGCAACCTCCGCTTTCCCCACAATCGCGTGATTACCTAAGTTTAGCGCCCCTTTCCAGTCGGCTTCAAACTCCCAACTTACGCCATCTTTGGTCGGTAAACTGGTGTCATTGAAGTGTTCGTCACGTGCGCGAGTAATAAAGGTGAAACGATTGCCTTCGGTTGGGAAACTAATCGAATTAAGCGTGTCGTAAGCGACCTTAAAGTACCCCCCCCATGATTGATATATTAATGTTTGTGGTAAATAGTAATCTTCTTCAATACGCCCACGTTCAAATAACGAACCTATTTCTAATAAGCCTTTATTCGAAAAGTTAATCCCGACGCCCACATTAACGTTGCCGACATTGTTATCTAAGTCGTGAATTTTTTCGTTGTTTTGATAAAGCGACCATTTTTTACTGTCGTATTGTACCCGTGCCAAGCTATAAAAACGCTGGTCATTATCTAACGGTTGATAAAACTCAGTGGCCAACATTGAACGATAACCTAGCTCCACCTCATTACGCCATTCACCGCCAAAGGGCGTTAAGTCAGTCATGGTATAAGCCATGCTAAAGGTCATGGCAGACTCTAAAGTAAAGTCATCTTCCCAATTAAAACCCGCTTGGAAATAATTTGGCCCCCACGACTTGCCTTTGGTGGTAACCGTTAACTTTCGCCCTGTTGGGGTGTCAGTAAATTCAGCATCAACACGTTCAAATTTATTCAATGCATATAAGCGCTTAAGGGCGGCGTCGAGTTGAACCTTGGTAATGACTTCTCCGACGTGAAAATCAAGCGTTTCTTGTAATAAACGCTGACTGACTTTGGAGTCGTTATCGAAATTAATTGCCATTAATGGGCGTTTAATCGGGTCACTCCACAGTTGGCGGCGTTGCTGTTTTTTATCAAGGTATTGTTGATATTCTTGATCGCTTACTGACAATTTTTGCAATGCTGATAAGTGTAAATTTGCCGCTTCTATACCCACTTTAAGCGCCTGAGGCATAATGGTGAAATCAGTGGTGCTCATGTCGTCAATAGCAGGGCGAATCAAAATATCGTGCGAGCTTAATAAGGCTTTTTGTTTGGTTGCACTGGCTTGCGTCAAGATAGTCGACAGTTGTTCAAGTACCGAAATAGCACTGTCTAACGACTCTTTACCGGCTAGCGGCGAGCCAATATCGACCGCAATAACAATATCTGCGCCCATGGCTTTGACCACATCAACAGGCATGTTGTTGGCAATGCCGCCATCAACCAATAATTTACCGTCCATTTCACTTGGTTGCAGCGCACCTGGCACGGTGGCAGAGGCTTGCATGGCTTTAACAATACTGCCTTTACTTAATACCACCGCTTTACTGGACGCCAAGTCAGTCGCCACTGCGCGATAAGGAATAGATAACGAGTCAAAATCGCCATACTGTTCAATTAAGTCCGTTGATTGCCTTAGCAGCAGTGACATGGTTTGGCCGCGTAATAAGCCACCGGGCAAGGTCACTTTACCGTCATTAAAACCTAAGTTAAGTGGAATATTAAACCGGTCGCGCAACTGCTTGTCACGATAACTTAAATCTTCGCGCGCGATAGTGTCAGAGTAGCCTTCAGCCCAATTACTATTGAACATGATTTTTTCAATCTCATCGGCGCTATAACCCATCGCGTACATGCCGCCCACATATGAGCCAATACTAGTGCCAGCAATGTAGTCTACCGGGATATGATTCGCCTCAAGTACTTTAAGCACCCCAATATGCGCAGCCCCTTTTGCCCCGCCGCCACTAAGCACTAAACCAATCGTTGGCCGACTATGAGCATGGGTTGCATTATTTGGAGAATAGCCAGAATCATCTTTGGCGTAAATTGCGGAGTTTTGATAGTCAGTGGGCGTGTCTTTTAAGGTCTTTTCTGCCAATACATTAGTAGAAAAGAGTAAAAGGCTTAGGCAGAATGCTAGAGATAATCGGACTAATAGCATGTTGGCTTCCAATGCGCTTAAAGAGTAAATACTGTCATTCTATCAAATAAATACTCTTCACGGTTGAGCTTTAATGATGGTTTTTTCCTATGCTGATAGCACGCTAAACCTAAACGGTTTTGGCGCGCATCGTTCTGTTAATTATCCTCGTCATCAATAATGTTCAAATACCTGTCTAGTGCTTGGCGCGGCATAGGTTTAGCAAAGTAATAACCTTGAATAATGTAACAACCACGCCCAAATACTTGCTCTAGTTGTTCTTTGGTTTCAATCCCTTCTGCCACCACGTCTAACTTCAAGTTACGCGCCAACTCGGTAATACTGCTCACTATCGCTTGGTCTTTTTTATTCGCACCAATATCAATTAAGAACGAGCGATCAATTTTTAACGTATTGACCTCAAAGTTACGCAGATAAGCCAGTGACGAATAACCTGTACCAAAGTCGTCAATAGCGACTTCAATGCCGAGCTTTTTCAGTTTCGACAAGTTTTCTGTCGCCAGTTGCAGCTCTTTCATTAATACCCCTTCAGTAATTTCAAGGGCGAGATTTTCGGCTTTCATGCCAGTTTCAAGCATAATGCAGGTCAACACATCGATAAAATCTGTTTGCCTAAAGTGCACGGCCGAAACGTTAACTGACAACCTAAACGGTTGGTCAATTTTATCGCGCCAGCGCGCACCGTCTATACAAGCTTGCCGTAATACCCAACGATCAATTTGCACAATCAAGCCACTGGCTTCTGCCACACTAATAAACACATCAGGTCTTATGTTACCCTCTCGTGGATGATGCCAACGAATAAGCGCTTCCATGCCAACAAATTTGTCATCGTGAAGAATGTTTACTTGCGGTTGGTAGTGCAATTCAAATTCTTTTAAATCAATTGCTTTACGTAAGTCGGCTTCAAGTCGTAAATGATAAAGTGATGCAGAATTGCGCTCGGCGGAGTAATACCTAAACAATCCTCGGCCTTCTTCTTTGGCATGGTACATCGCCAAATCGGCATTTTTAATTAAGGTTTCCGAGTCGATACTGTCGTCGGGCCAAATACTGATACCAATACTGGTGGAAATGAAGAACTCTCGCCCTTGTAAATGAAATGGCGCTTCAATGCGTTGCAATAGTTTTTCAGCATGTTGATTAATCTGGTCCACGCCATCAACCCCGCGCAGTAGTACGACAAATTCATCGCCACCAAATCGGCACAGAAGATGGTTTTGTGACAGGCATGCTTGCAAGCGTTTCGCCGCCTCCACTAATAATGCATCGCCCATACTATGACCATAAGAGTCATTAACATGCTTAAAACGGTCTAAATCTAAAAATAACAGTGCAACTTTTTCTTTACTGGGATTAGGCTGGTTGATAATTTTCGATAACTGCCTTGAGAACATCGAACGATTGGCAAGGCCGGTTAATGTATCCCTATTAGCCAAGTTTTTAAGATCTAACACGTTTTGCTTGCGCTCAGTGATATCAGAAAACACCACCACATAATGTTGCGGTAAGCCTTGGCTGTTAAGCATCATTGAAATGTTTAACCATACAGGGCATGTGGAGTTGTCTACTCGCTTAAATTGCCGCTCACCACGCCAGTTATTTTCTTGGCCAAAGAGTTGGTCGATGATCAATGGTTTACCGCCGCTGACCACAAGGTCTGAAAACGCCGTGGTGATAAGCTCTTCTTCACGGGATCTCAAGATAAGGTTCGCCGCAGCATTGCTGACTTTAATATTGCCTTTATCGCCTAAAATCAACATACCTTCAGAGGTGTTTTCAAAGGCTTCTGCCAGTAATTGAATTTCACTTTCTAGCTGCTTTTGTTGGGTGACATCAGTAAAAATACCCACGGCCCGTTCTAAGCGCCCTGTCGTGGTGTTAAACGACACTGCTCGGCCGCGAATACGTAACCAGCGCCATTGCGTGTCAGAATATCGAAAGCGGTATTCGATATTAATCATATCTTTATTGCAGTCAATTAGCGTTTTCCATGCTTTGGTTGCGCGTTCAATATCATCTGGATGAATAGGTATTTCACTTAAGTGACCTTCGGTTTTAATATTGGTACCCAAAATACCACCGCGGTTTTCAAGGTAAACTTTTTGAGTGGAACTTCGCCATTCCCATAAATCGGAGTCACTGCCTTTGAGCGCTTGACGCAGTTGATCGTCACTTTCAATCAACGCTTGGTTAATACTTTTAAAGCGGTTGATTTGTTTATTGCGGAAAATAATCACCGCAATACAAAGCAAGAAAAACAAGATGATGATGACGGCCTTAAACTCATAAGACCCCCACAGCGATTGTTCAACAGTAAACGAGTAAGTAAATGGGGTGTCTGTCCACACGCTGTTGCGCATGTATTTGAGCTCTAAGGTATAGTGACCGGCATTAAGCCCTGAGATATTGATTTGTGACTGGCCTTCTAGCAAGAAGTAACTGCCCTTTTTTTTGCCTTGTTGGTTTAATCGGTACTGTAAGGTAATGGGTTTAGGGTCTAAAAAGTCTAATGACGCAATGTGAAAGCTTAGTAAGCGAGCACCGGGTTTTATCGACAAGTTTTGTTTTGGCACTAAGCTCATGGTTTTAGTGCCATCATAATAAACGGATACCGATTCGAGGATGATTTGATCTTTGGTACTATCACTTTTGAGCAATTGCGGGTCAATCAGCATGGCTCCATGAGGTGTTCCGACAAATAAGCCAAGATCTTCACGGTAAAAAATCGCTGATTCATTGAGTTCATCTGAAATCATGCCGTCTCGCAAAGGAAAGCTTTCAATTTGACCATTATCACGACTGACTTTAATGATCATGTCTTTGCAACCGACAATATTGTCGGTTGCAGTTTGTGTTTGAAAGTAAATCACTTCGCAATTAACTTGCCATCGCTGATCGAGTCGGCTGATGGTATCTTGGTTAATATCGTATTCGTAAATTCCGCTTTGAGTGGTTGATAACCAGAGCACATTGGGAGCAACTTCAAGTAAACCACTGATCTTCAAATTGGTATTAACGCGATTAAGCACACTCATTTTAGAATGAAATGTTAACTGCTCATCCAAATAACCAAAATGGACACCGCTCACCCACAAACGACCTTGTCGGTCACGCAAAATATCACTCACCCACAAGTCGCCTGCGGCCTCTCCCTGTAAGGGTAATCGAGATAACTCATTGCTATTTTTATCCCAAAAATGCAGCCCTAACGTACTTGGAAACCAATACCGCTGGCTGTCGTTTTCGTCTTGATAGACCTTGAGCACCACCCCATTTTCAAGCGATTGTTGTTGGCCAGTAAATTCGCCAAACGATTGGCTTTGATGATTATGCTTATTAATAACATAAACGCCATTGGTGCCCGTCACGATGAGATGCTGTTCATCAAGTTCACCAATGTAATACACACTGTCACTGGCAAGAAAGTCTGCTAAGTTAATTGAGTGGCTTTGTTTTGTCTGCCTATCGACAACAGCGACACCACCATCTAACCCCAACCAAACTTTGTCTTCATCGCTGTATATTGACCAGACTAATTCTGACGGTAATTCATAAGGTGGCAATGTGGTAAACGTGTCACGAATGAAGCCAGATGGCGGACTCAATAAGGCTAAGCGACCGCCAGAACTCCCCACCCATACTAAACCATTTTTATCCACGGCAAGGTCAAACACGTAGTTAATGTTGGCGGCATTTTTAACTGTTGTTTATAATTTATTTGTAGATTTTTAATAGGATCCCATTTAATTAAGCCGTCATAGCCGCCTAACCAAAACATACCTTCTTGGTCTATTACACCTGCTTTTAAGAAGTACGGCATATTGTCGATGGTCGTAATCTTTTTCTCATCTAAATCGACAGTAAATAAGCCTTTTGAGGCCATTAACCAAACTTGATTGTTGGCAACGAGTATTTCATTAATTTCGCCATATTCACTTGGCCAATTAATGTTGATTTGTCGGCGATGTGGGGCAACCCAAATGACACTTCTCTTGCCGATAAAAATCATACTGGAATCGTCAAGTTCTGCAAAATCACGCCAATGGGTATCCGTTGTCGCAGTGAGGCTAAATTCAAAATCTAACTGCTGTTTAGCCTTGTTCATTTGAAAAACATGACCATTTTTGGATAAGGCGTAAAATTGGCCGAACAAACCTGGTTTGGCTTTAATAATGTGGGTTAGCGGTGAAGTTTCGATATCTTCAAGGCTGAGTTTAGTGAATTGATTTTGATGAATGTCATAAAGATAATTGCCAGAAAAAGCGCCGACATATAAGGTGTTAGCATCAACGGATTTCACCGTATGCAGCTTCTCGTGCTCAAGCATGGATTCAAAGCCGACTTTATCAATTCGGCGCACCATTGAGCTGCTGGCACGATACAGCCCTTGCTCGGTCGCTAACCAAACAAAACCATAGTCGTCAAAATTAATGTCAAATATCGCACCGCCTGATAAGCCATCGCGCTCATCAAACACTCGTTTTGACGGCCCTGCAACACTAAAATGAATGGACAACGAAAACGCTAATAACATTAGCGTTACAACATTTCGAATGACGACTGTAATAACAAACTCCAAATCTTCAGTTAGAACGTTTCGCTCTCTTTCCCTAACCGTATTGTTAGTATCATAAACTCTTTATTTTAATTAACAGCTACACTCACCATAAAACAACTGTGTAACGAAGAGTTGACGAAATATAACATCAAATTTGGCTTCAAAAATAAAAAAACACCCTAAGCGGGTGTTTTTGTACATATTCTTACGTTTGTTATTATTTCTTCTTTTTAACCGCTTTTGGGTTAGGTAGATCAGTAATTGAACCTTCGTACACTTCTGCAGCAAGGCCAACAGACTCATGTAATGTTGGGTGAGCATGAATAGTGAGCGCTAAATCTTCAGCATCACAACCCATTTCTATCGCTAAGCCAATTTCGCCCAACAATTCACCACCATTAACACCAACAATTGCGCCACCAATAACGCGGTGAGTTTCTTTGTCGAAAATTAACTTCGTCATACCTTCGCTGGCATCTGATGCAATCGCACGTCCACTTGCAGCCCATGGGAAAGAAGCGGTTTCATAAGCAATATCTTGCTCTTTAGCTTCTTTTTCAGTTAGCCCTACCCACGCGACTTCAGGGTCAGTGTAGGCAATTGAAGGAATGACTTTCGGGTCAAAGAAGTGCTTAAGACCTGAAATAACTTCAGCAGCAACATGGCCTTCATGCACACCTTTATGTGCCAACATTGGTTGGCCAACGATGTCACCAATGGCAAAGATGTTATTCACATTGGTACGCATTTGCTTATCAACATTGATAAAGCCGCGCTCATCAACATTAATACCGGCTTTTTCAGCATCCAGTGACTTGCCATTTGGAGTACGGCCAATTGCCACTAATACTGCGTCGTAACGCACAGGTTCAGCTGGCGCTTTTTTACCTTCCATCGTCACGTAAATGCCGTCTTCTTTGGCTTCTACAGCGGTCACTTTGGTTTGCAAAATAAGGTTAAACTTCTTCTTAATTTGCTTAGTGAAAATACGTACTACGTCTTTATCTGCCGCAGGAATAACTTGGTCGAACATTTCAACCACGTCGATATCTGTGCCTAATGATGAGTACACTGTACCCATTTCAAGCCCAATAATACCGCCACCCATGACTAACAATTTGCCCGGTACTTCTTTTAGTTCTAAGGCATCTGTTGAATCCCAAATACGTGGGTCATCATGTGGAATAAACGGTAATTGAATTGGACGAGAACCCGCTGCAATGATGGCATGTTCAAAGTTAACAACGGTTACGCCGTCAGCACCTTGAACTTCAATGGTATTTGGGCCGGTAAATTTACCAAAACCGTTTACCACGTCTACTTTGCGCATTTTAGACATGCCGCCTAAACCGCCAGTTAGCTGACCAACGACTTTTTCTTTAAAGCTGCGCAGCTTGTCTAAGTCAATTTTAGGCTCGCCAAAAACCACACCATGATCGGCAACAGCTTTTGCTTCTTCGATGACTTTAGCAACGTGCAATAATGCTTTTGAAGGAATACAACCTACGTTTAAGCACACACCACCTAAGGTATCAAAACGTTCAATAATAACGGTATCTAAACCTAAATCTGCAGCACGAAAAGCCGCAGAATAACCTGCTGGGCCTGCGCCGAGTACGACTACTTGAGTGCTAATTTCTTTACTCATGACTTCCTCTAATCTCTTTATTCCGTTAGGGAGACGGATCGGGCCCTAAATGTCGATAACGCCTACTTGAAACATCTGTTTCACTTCCAATTTCTTTTATCGCACATTTCAAAAATTGGGAGGGCGCATTTTAACCTTTGTTTGACCTAGATCACAATCTACCCAGTCATAAAAAAGGCCGCTCATAATGAGCAGCCATTTTTCGTTATAAAATCATTGTACGGATATCCGATAAGATACCTGAAAGGGTAACACTGAATCGAGCAGCCATTGCACCATCAATCACACGGTGATCATAAGATAATGACAGCGGTAACATTAACTTAGGCTCAAATTCACTGCCGTTCCATTTAGGTTTAATCTCCGACTTCGAGACGCCTAAAATCGCCACATCAGGGTAGTTAACAATTGGCGTAAACGCAGTACCGCCAATGCCACCTAAGCTTGAAATGGTAAAGCAGCTGCCTTGCATATCTGCCGCTTTAAGTTTGCCGTCACGCGCTTTAACTGAGATTTCCATTAACTCGCGCGAGAGTTCAACAATGCCTTTTTGATCGACGTTACGTACTACAGGAACAACTAAGCCATTTGGGGTATCAACAGCAACACCAATGTGGAAGTATTTCTTCTGAATTAACGATTCACCGTCATGGCTTAAACTAGAGTTAAACACAGGGAATTGCTCTAAAGTTTTAGCCACCGCTTTCATCATAAAGACCAGCGGCGTAATTTTGTAATCGGCTTTTTTCTTAGCTGCTAACGCATTTTGATCTTTACGGAATGCTTCAAGCTCAGTGATATCAGCTTCGTCAAATTGGGTGACATGCGGAATGGTCACCCAGTTGCGATGTAAGTTAGGGCCAGAGATTTTCTGAATTCGACTCAGTGGCTTTTCTTCCACTTCACCAAACTTACTAAAGTCGACTTTAGGCGCTGCAATCACGTTTAAGCCGCCCGCACCACCAGCAACAGCAGTTGCAGCCGTCGCTTTAGGGCGAGAAAGCTCATACTTCACATAAGCTTGTACGTCTTCTTTCAAAATACGTTTTTTACGACCCGTGCCTGTCACTTGCGCTAAATCGACACCAAATTCACGCGCTAAACGGCGTACGGATGGTGAAGCATATAACACACCGGTTGCAGCGGCTTTACCGGCACTCGGATGATGCGGAACAGGTGGCGTTGAACGGCGACTTTCTTGTGCGGGCGCAGCAACTGGAGCAGCTGGTTGTGGTGCTGGTTGTACAACAGGTGCTTCACCAGCAACTTTAAGCATTAATACCACACTGCCTTCAGAGACAGTGTCGCCCACATTCACATTAATCGATTCAACCACACCGCCTTTGGGTGCAGGTACATCCATGGTGGCTTTGTCGGTTTCAAGGGTAATTAAACCGGCTTCAGCTTCAATGGTGTCACCCACGGCCACCAGCACTTCAATAATTGGCACGTCAGTGTCGCCGCCAATATCTGGTACTTTTATTTCAATCACTTGTGAACTTGCTTGCGGTGCACTTGGGGCTGTCGCTTGGGGAGCTGCAGGTGCATTCACTGGAGTATCAGCACTAGCAGCAACTTCAAGCATTAATACCACATTGCCTTCAGAGACAGTGTCGCCCACTTTAACGCTTATAGATTTAACCACACCGCCTGTTGGTGCAGGTACATCCATCGTCGCTTTGTCAGTTTCTAACGTGATTAACCCCGCTTCAGCTTCAATGGTGTCACCCACGGCCACTAACACGTCGATAATGGGCACGTCAGTGTCGCCGCCAATATCTGGTACTTTTATTTCAATCACTTCACTGGCTGTTGTTGTTGCTGGTGCTGCCATGGCGGCAACCGGAGCGATGTCTGTCACCGCAACAGCTTGTGGCGCGGTTGTTGGCGCAGCAGCGCTTTCACTGGCAAGGCTTTCTTCGCTGCTCATTAATGCAATTAATGTCCCCTCAGAAACCGTATCGCCAACAGCAACTTTAAGCTCAGTCAGTTTACCTGCAAACGGCGCGGGAATATCCATGGTCGCTTTGTCAGTTTCAACGGTAATGATTGACGCTTCTTTTTCTAAGGTTTCTCCCACTGCAGCACAAATTTCAATCACTTGTACTTCATCAGTATCGATGTTGGGAACCAAAACTTCTTTTAAATCAGCCATTCTGAATTCCTCTTATGCTAACTGTGGGTTAATCTTGTCAACATTAATGCCATATTCATTCAGTGCTTTAGTGAGCACTTCTACTGGCATTTCGTTACGGTCAACTAATGATTTAAGTGCAGCAACAACAATGAATTTTGCGTCAACTTCAAAATAATGACGTAAGTTAGCACGGCTATCACTGCGACCAAAACCATCTGTACCCAACACTTTGAAGTCTGTTGGCACATACCCACGTAATTGCTCAGCGTAAACTTTCATGTAATCAGTGGCGGCAATTGCAGGTGCATCTTTGGCAATAACATCACTGATGTAGGCCTTTTTAGGTGTTTCAGTCGGGTGCAACATGTTCCAACGTTCAGCTGCTTGACCGTCACGGGTTAGCTCGTTAAAGCTGGTCACGCTAAATACATCTGCACTGACACCGAAGTCTTTCGCTAGCGCCTGTGCCGCTTTACGTGTTTCTTCTAAAATAGTGCCACAGCCCATTAACTGTACTTTACCTTTACCACTGCCAGCGACAGTTTCAAGCTTATAAATCCCTTTAACAATGCCTTCTTCAGCGCCTTGTGGCATTTCTGGCTGAACGTAGTTTTCGTTCATGGTGGTCAGGTAATAGAATATATCTTCTTGTTTTTCGCCGTACATACGACGGATACCGTCTTGCACGATCACGGCAATCTCATAACCATAGGTTGGGTCATAAGAGACACAGTTAGGAATAGTGTTAGCAAGAATGTGGCTGTGGCCATCTTGATGCTGTAACCCCTCGCCATTTAGCGTGGTACGCCCTGATGTTCCACCAACAAGGAAGCCACGTGCACGCATATCGCCCGCTGCCCACGCCATATCGCCAATGCGTTGGAAACCAAACATTGAATAGTAAATATAAAATGGAATAGTTGGCATGTCATTGACTGAATAACTGGTCGCTGCTGACACCCAAGATGACATAGCGCCGAGCTCGTTAATGCCTTCTTGCAATACCTGACCGGTTTTATCTTCACGATAGTAAGCGACTTGATCTGAGTCTTGTGGGACATATTTTTGGCCTTCGTGAGCATAAATACCCACTTGACGGAATAAGCCTTCCATACCAAAGGTGCGTGCTTCATCAGGGATAATTGGCACAATGCGCTTACCCACTTTCTTGTCTTTAAGCAGCGCGGTTAACACCCGTACAAATGACATTGTTGATGATATTTCACGGCCATTTGAGCCTTTTAATACCGCATCGAAAATTTTCAACGACGGCACGTCTAATTCTTCAGTAAATCTCTCTCGACGCTGAGGTAAATAACCTTTTAACGCTTCACGGCGCTCTTTTAGGTATTTCACTTCTTCTGAATCAGGGCCAGGGTGATAAAAAGGAATATCTTCTAACTTGTCATCAGCAATAGGAATATTGAAACGGTCACGGAAGTAACGGATTGAATCGATGTCCATTTTCTTCACATTATGAGCAATGTTTTTACCTTCGCCCGCCGCACCAAGACCATAGCCTTTAACGGTTTTCGCTAAGATAACCGTTGGCCGACCTTTAGTGCGTTTCGCTTGCGATAATGCCGCATAAATTTTAACTGGGTCATGACCACCACGGTTTAAACGCCAGATATCTTCATCTGACATATTGGCAACCATTGCCGCTGTTTCAGGATATTTACCAAAGAAGTGCTCACGAGTGTAAGCGCCACCTTTGGCTTTACAGTTTTGGTACTCACCGTCGACGGTTTCTTCCATTAACTGTAATAATTTGCCGCTGGTATCTTGTGCAAGTAGCGCATCCCAATAACGACCCCAAATCACTTTGACAACTTCCCAGCCTGCGCCGCGAAACTCACCTTCAAGTTCTTGAATAATTTTACCGTTACCCCGTACAGGGCCATCTAAACGCTGTAGGTTACAGTTAATAATAAATACAAGATTATCAAGCTCTTCACGCGCGGCTAACCCAATAGCTCCTAGCGCTTCAGGCTCATCACATTCACCATCACCTAAGAAACAATACACCGTTTGTTCTGAGCAATCTTTAAGACCACGGTCGGTTAGATATTTAAGGTAACGGGCTTGGTAAATCGCTTGAATTGGACCTAACCCCATTGAAACCGTCGGGAACTGCCAGTAGTCAGGCATGAGTTTCGGGTGTGGGTATGAAGAAAGTCCTTTGCCATCCACTTCTTGACGGAAGTTGGCCATTTGCTCTTCTGAAATACGTCCTTCAAGGAAGGAACGCGCATAAATACCTGGCGCAATGTGCCCTTGGAAGTACACTAAATCGCCACCGTCTTTTTCATTCGGCGCGCGGAAAAAGTGGTTAAAACACACATCATAAATAGTCGCGCTTGAAGAAAAACTTGAAATGTGGCCACCAAGCTCTAAATCTTTTTTAGAACCACGAAGTACCATCGCTAATGCGTTCCAGCGAATAATCGCACGAATGCGACGCTCCATTTCTTGGTTACCGGGCATATTTGGCTCTTGCCCAGCGGGAATGGTATTAAGGTAAGCGGTCGTTGCATCATATGGTAAATGCGTACCATTACGACGGGCGTTATCGATTAATTTTTCTAATAAAAAGTGTGCTCGTTCCGGCCCTTCTTGTTCCAATACGGCTTGTAAGGCTTCAACCCACTCTTGGGTTTCTGACGAGTCGAGATCTTTTAGCATATCTTCAGACATTTTGCAGTCCTTCCTATATACGAGAGTTATGTTGAGGGTTCATCAGGTTATACCCGATAATTTGTTGTATTTAGTTGCCACTTTTTAAGCGGCGTAAGCTACGTTGCAGACGACTGTCTTCTTCTCTTACAGACAACATGACTTCTTCAATGTAACTAAGGTGCTCGTTTGAAGCTTCGCGGGCCGCTTCTGGGTCACGACGGACAATGGCAGCTAATAAGGCTCTACGATGTCCATTGGCGCGTGTTGACGCTTCTTCACGGCGATTAAGTAGCTCAAGGTTTTGCGCTACGTTTTTGTGTAATACTGGCGTTAAACTTAAGACTAAATGCAGCATCGCCACATTATGAGATGCCTCGGCAACAGCACGATAAAAACGCACAATTGCATCAGCTTGTTGAGCAACGTCTTTGGCTTCCTCAACTTCAGTAATACTCTGCTTAATGCTTTTCATGTCGGCGTCATTACCACGTAAAGCAGCAAAGTAAGCCATCATGCCTTCTGTGGCATGACGAAACTCCAGCAAGTCATACTGGCTTTCAGGATCTTGGTGCATTAGCTCTACGATTGGGTCGGCAAGACTTTGCCACAACTGTTCTTTAACATAGGTTCCTCCGCCTTGACGGCGCATGAGTAACCCTTTGGCTTCGAGTTTTTGAATGGCTTCACGAAGTGAAGGCCTTGAGACTTCAAATTGAACAGCCAGTTCACGCTCTGGTGGTAACTTCTGTCCTGGTTGCAAACTACCTTCAAGGATCATGCGCTCTAATTGCTCCATGATCACATCTGAAATTTTTGGCTGATTAATCTTACTGTAGGCCATGAAGTCAGCGCCCCCCTGTGCAGCTATAATGTAAATTGGTCTTACCAATTTTTATGATATAGCGCACTTTATCAAATCATACGTGACATGTCCAATTAACGTAGCGTTATATTGCCGTTAAGGCAACGTTTTAAACAAACTGGCGTAGAGATAACAAGGAAGGGATTGAACGATTAAGCAAAGGCTCATGGTTAATGTCACGTGACGTTACCCATTAACACCAATACAATCAAGTGCATGAGTAGTTATTTAATGTCATAAAATTACTTAATGCACCACCCCAAAAATAGTCAATACAGCAAGTGTTGTCACTAATAAAAATAAATTCCTTTTACTTAGTGCTAACAATGCCAGTGTAGATTGCACACAAATAGGTGCATGGCTTTGTGGCGGTATCGATTCGGCAGCACTGGCGGTTTGGCAAACAATATCGCGGGCATTATTTTGCAATGTTAATGCTTGGCGACGCCAAACTTTGAACCCTGAGGTGAACTGACCGCTCAACACATAACCAAAACTAAATATTCTTGCTGGTAGCCAATCAAGTGCAAGCAGTAAAAAATCGACCCATGGATGAGAAACGTTATGCTTCATCAGTAAATCAAAGTAATAACGCACGCTGCAATACAACACTGCACCTACAGGGCCAAAAAATACAAAATACAGCGCCACAGCACCATAATAGCGATAATTAATCCACGCGACAGACTCACCGACTTTAAGCCCAAGTTCTTGCTCATTTACCGCTTGTAAGCATTCATGGCAATCAAGTTGTTGCGCGTAAATAAAACAAGCTTGAGCATCCCCTCGACAAGCTGCTTGAAGGTACTTTTTAAAGACATGACGTAAAGATTGATGACTCAGACAGGTCACCGCAATAATCACTGAGAATAAAAGGCTAAAGACATCAAAAAAGATGCCGTCTAAAAGTGCGCTAATAGCAAACACACAAACCGCGGGGATGGCAATAGCAAGCAATGCTAAGTGGCCATGTTTAAGTGAATCTACTCGCCAAAATGCTTGTTGATAGCGGCTAATTAACTCATCGAACTGCAAAATGTGGGGTAACATTTTTGATCTTTCAACCAGTATTGCCACCAATAACGAAAACAGTGCCATAAAGCCTCTCAGTTAAAATTTTGCTGTTATTTAAAACATATACATGAGTTTGATTAAACTACTATTATAATAAAAATCATCAAGCCATTATTGAGATAAATGACCCAAAGATTGCTTATAACGATGCCAATTAAAGCTCGCACCGGGATCGGTCTTTCTGCCAGGTGCAATGTCGCAATGCCCTACAATTCTATCTAAGGTAATTAGCGGGTACTGTAAGGTAACTTGTTTAGTTAATGACGTTAACGCGGTATATTGTTGGTCGGTATAATCAAGAGTATCTGTCCCTTCTAACTCAATACCAATGGCAAAGTCATTGCAATTTTCCCGCCCTTCAAACTGCGACACACCGGCATGCCACGCCCTGTCATCACAACTCACATATTGGGTAATATTGCCATCTCGGCGGATCAGAAAATGCGCCGACACGGTTAACCCCTCAAGATCTTTAAAAGAAGCGTGCGCATTTACATCAAGGCAGCCTTGAAATAATTGATCAATATGCGCTAAGCCAAAACAGCCTGCTGGCAAGCTAATATTATGAATAACCAATAAGCTTACTTCATTATGTGGGCGCGAATTAAAATGAGGGGACAAGCAGGGCGTTGCAACCGAAAGCCAGCCAAGATGAAATAATGATGTGGTCGTTGAAAATGTCATGGGCTCGACGCCTATAATTTAAATGATGTAAACATAAAAGGCGCTAACAACCAGCACCATTTAGCGATATGTAAACTGATTAATTTCAATAAATTAAACACGAATATGACACAGTGTCATTTACTTCTCTAACGTAAATATCTCAGTTTGCTCCCTAGGTTCGACAATAACAACTATGTTAATCTATTACCATTATGACCGTTAAGAAATACAGCCTGTCATTCAATCAATAGGCTCTTTAGCAAGGACATTGCACTATGCTTGAAAACGATATTCGCCACGCCGTAAAAACCGCGCTTAATGAAGACTTAGGTTATACCCAATCACAACAAGCCGACGCATTATTAGCAGCAGACATTACCGCGCAATTAATTCCCGCCGATAAATACGTAGAAAGCCATTTAATCACTCGTGAAGATGGCGTATTTTGCGGCAAAGCATGGGCAGAGCAAGTGTTTAATCAACTTGGTGGTGAAGTGGCATTACATTGGCTTGTTGATGATGGCGACTTAGTTGTTCCTAACCAAGTATTGTGTGAATTGTCCGGGCCTGCACGCGCAATTTTAACGGGTGAGCGCACCGCAATGAACTTTATTCAAACGCTTTCTGGTGTCGCCACGTTAACCAAAGTGTATGTCGACAAACTGGTGGGCACACATACCCGCCTACTTGATACCCGCAAAACCATTCCAGGGCTAAGAACTGCGCAAAAATATGCGGTAACCTGTGGTGGCGGTAAAAACCATCGCATTGGCTTGTTTGACGCGTTTTTAATAAAAGAAAACCACATTATGGCTTGCGGGGGCATTAGCCAAGCCATTACTGCAGCAAGAAAGCTATATGCTGATAAACCTGTTGAGGTTGAAGTTGAATCTATTGAGGAGCTCACTCAAGCACTCAATGGCGGCGCAGACATCATTATGTTAGATAATTTTGATGTCACTATGATGCTGCAAGCCGTTGAGCTAAACAAGCAATACCGCACTAAAGGCCAACACACAAAATTAGAAGTGTCGGGCAACGTTACCCTCGATACTGTAGCCAATTTTGCGCAAACAGGCGTTGATTACATTTCAGTCGGTGCACTGACAAAACATGTTAAAGCCTTAGACTTGTCATTACGGGTGAAAAGTTAACCACATTACATTTTTCAATAGCGGCGTTTGTACACTAATTAACCTCAAACGCCCTGTTTTGTTACAAAAACGTGAACTGCACTTTCAAAAATCACTTCCTCTGAATCTCGTCAAACTTGCCGCTAGGTTGTGTTATTTTTTAATTTTTTCAGAAGCATAAAATAAATACTTTAGTATTACGTCGTGACTGTATTTACTGTCCAAATTAACTAAATGCGTGATTAGCCTAAACACACACTAAAGCCTTTGTCACTGCGCTAAGTAACACTTTTAGCTGACAAAACAACAAATCCAGCAAGTTGTCAAGCACATGTCAAAAAAATATCCCTTGGGTTAATTTTGTCAATTTCCCGTTAGAACATTTACTAAGAAAATTTATAACAGTAAGAATTTTTTGGGTTTATTTGCAGTTTTACTCATTCAGCTATTCCCTTTTAGTTAACTTTATACTAACTTTTACCGCAGGCGAGATGGTCTTTCGGCCAGTTAACGTCAAGATTTAATAAATAATGTAATTTCGGTCAATATTTCAGCAGTAATTAGCTCTAATGTTAACTGTATAAATACTCTAATTTTGACCTACTCTGCCGAAAAATCATACAAAGTT
The DNA here is from genome assembly GCF_018221465.1 of Shewanella intestini. Lineage (GTDB taxonomy): Bacteria > Pseudomonadota > Gammaproteobacteria > Enterobacterales > Shewanellaceae > Shewanella > Shewanella intestini. The sequence goes on from NZ_JAAIKR010000015.1 coordinate 109,355, forward strand.
GGTCGTTTTTTGTTTCAGTATGTTACTTCTATACCGATACAATAAGTGCCACCGCGTTGATTAATGACTGAACAGCGCTGTACTTTACATACTTAATTATTCAGACTGTCAGAACACAAAAAACAATTGTCATGATATTGGATTTTTTGAAACCCAATTCAGGCAATATTTAATAAACTGTTGACGCTGGCATAGATAGCCAGTCATTTATAATGAAGACCTAGGATTGGATAGTCACAGTAACTTTACGGAGAGAAAAATGAAAGGTATCAACCAAATTAAGAACGCAAAGGGTTTTACTCTTATTGAATTAATGATCGTTGTTGCGATCATCGGTATTCTTGCAGCAATCGCATTACCTGCTTATCAAGATTACACGGTTAAGTCACAAGTAGGTTCTGCATACTCTGAACTTAGTTCTATTAAGTCACAGTATGAAGTGGTCATGAACGAAGGTGGGACTCCCTCTCTAACAGCTGACGATCCAGGTTATATCGGTCAAACCGCTGATGGAGGTCAATATTGTACCCTTAGTTTGGTCACCGGTGATAAAGGTGTAATGTGCAAAATTAAAAATGCAAACGCTGCCAAAGCGAAAGATAAAACGTTGACTCTAAACAGAAGTGATGACGGTGTTTGGTCATGTGCTGCTGATACTAATTTAGAAGCTAAATTCAAACCTGGAAGCTGTAGCTAATAAGCTTTTTAAATATAAAAACCTAGGTATTTAAGCCTAGGTTTTTTTCTATCTGATTGAAAAATATACCCACTCAAGCCATTAAAAATCAATCGCACCATCAATCCAAACTCTTGGATGCTGTGTCTTCTTTAGTTCTGAATGTTGAAAACTAGATACTACAACACCAACAAGTATTGTTGTCAGAATACATAACATTAACTTTTTCCCTTTCCCTAAGGTAATGAATCTCTTATCTGAATATTGCCTACCATAGGATCCCACAGCAACAAGAAATATAAGTAACAGTTGGGAGAATGGCATAACAATAACTCCGCTAAATAGGGAGTAAATAGCAGCAGAGAGAACGGAGAACAAAACACTCTCTAATACAATATGGTTAGCACTTAACTGAGATAATGCCTGTTTAAAATACAAAAAAATCAAACTGAGAGTTACTAAAAACATTGGAATGCCGTACTCGTATAGGACTTGCAAAAGTGAATTATGTAAATGTGCATTTGCTATAGGCCTTCCTTCTCCCCAAGCGAAACTCATTGGGCCAAAACCAAACCAGGGCTGCTCGAATATACTGTTAACGGCATATAACCATAGCTCTAATCTGCCAGAGCTAGATGTATCTAGGCTTACACTCGTCGCATTAAAAAAAATACTCGGTATCACAACAATAAGCCCTAGCCAAAGAACGAAACCAATAGCGAATGACTTAGTCACAAATGATGCAAACAGCTTCTTGCTCGAGTGGGTTGAAAAGTAATTAATGAGGTTAAAAGTGATAAATAATGATAAAACCGCTCCACGAGCTTCTGTTTGTAATAATGCTAAGCAATGAAGTGAAGCAAGAATAAAAGCGATTTTTCTATATTTGTGTAATGATTTGAAAAACACAACCAAAGAGAGTAAAGGGTAAATCATAACCTGCAGTTGATTGAAAAAGCGCACATTATCATATCCAGAAATCAGATTTGAAATTCCAGTAGGGCCATTCTCTAAGTAAGAAAATCCAAGATATAACAAGTAAACAAAGAAATGAAGCGCAGAAAAGCATACAGCAAAAAAGAACAAATAACTGACCAACTCCAACCTAGTTAACACTTTTGTAATGGTATAAAAACACAAAAAAATAATACCCAAAAGTATCATATTTGCAAGCTCAACCCCGCTCCAATAAGGATGTTCACTTAAAACTAATGAGCTTATTATGCATGCTATGATGGCTAGCAAAAAAAGCCCTTGATTAGGCGTTGGCGATAAGATTTTTAGATGGGGTGTTGTGCACAAAAAAAGGACAGTGAACCAAATAAACAGTAAAGCCAAGAAACGCTTGCTGTCATAAAGAGATCCTATTTCAATTATATCAGTCAATCGATTTGCTAAAACTGTTCCCAGTATGATCGTTATCAAAAAAACAATTAATAGGGAAAAACTAGTTATTCTTAGTTGCATTTATTAAACACCGTTAAAACTTGTTAAAAGACTCACTATTTAGCAGAATTTATATAACGTTCAAAACTGCTGCTATCTAATACATAAGCAAACTTTGTTGCTTTAAGTTTTCCTATTTAACTATGGATTCTCACTTCAAAATAAAATCAACAGCTAACATAAATTTCTATATATTATTAATTAAAAAGGGATAATAGGTTGATTTATAGCCACATGTCACCTAACAATAAATTTTTATAGCGACACAGCAACTGTGCGTTTCTATTGAATGACATCTTAACTAAAAGAAGTTAATATTTGGTAGGTATTTATAATTCGGAATCCTCATGGCAGCGACAAATCTCAATTTAGGACTTTCAACCGTTTTTGTTAGAAAAAACTTGCTCAGCCAACAAGTGATGTCTGATGTAATTGTTCAGGCAAAAAAAAATAAACAGACTTTAGTAAGTACCATTGTTTCAATGAAAGCCATTTCAGCAAGGGAAATAGCTGAGTTATGTTATGAAGAATACGGCACACCCCTTCTGGATTTAGCCAATTTCGATGTTAAAAATATCCCCGAAGAACTACTGAATAAAAAATTAATAGAAAAACATAAGTGCATTCCACTTTATAAACGAGGAAACAGACTTTACATTGCAACGTCAGACCCTACCAATATTGCTGCTTTAGAAGATTTTCAATTTAGTTTAGGTTTACACGCAGAAGCCATTCTTGTCGAGGATGATAAGCTTAACCTCGCGTTAGAAAAAATCCTCGAAGATGATTTATCAAGCTTAGATTTATCAGGTGTCGATGAAGAAGCACTTGCTAACATGGAGACTGCCGACACCGATCGTCGTGACGAACCTGAAGCAGACAGTAGCGATGATGCCCCCATTGTCATCTACATCAATAAAATTCTTACCGATGCGATTCGTAAAGGCGCGTCAGATTTGCATTTCGAGCCGTATGAAAAACGTTACCGCATTCGTTTTCGTATTGATGGTATCTTGCATGAAGTTTCTGAACCACCCGTTAATTTATCTAGCCGCATTTCAGCTCGTTTAAAGGTCATGTCCAAGCTTGATATTGCCGAGCGCCGCGTGCCGCAAGATGGCCGCATTAAAATGAAATTGTCACGCACTAAGTCAATTGATTTTCGTGTCAGCACGTTGCCCACTATTTGGGGCGAAAAAATTGTAATGCGTATTTTAGACTCCTCTTCTGCCCAATTGGGGATTGAGAAGCTCGGTTATGAAGATGAGCAGCGTGAGCTTTACGAAGAAATGTTGGCTAAACCTCAAGGAATGATATTAGTTACCGGCCCTACCGGTTCGGGTAAAACAGTATCACTTTATACTGGTCTTAATATTCTTAATACCGAAGAGCGAAATATATCAACAGCAGAAGATCCAGTAGAGATTAACCTTGAAGGTGTTAATCAGGTTCATATTAATTTAAAAGCCGGTTTAACCTTCGCGTCAGCATTACGCTCATTTTTACGTCAAGATCCTGACGTGGTGATGGTGGGTGAAATACGTGACTTAGAAACGGCAGAAATTGCCATTAAAGCAGCGCAAACCGGTCACTTAGTATTATCAACGCTGCATACCAATTCAGCCGCAGAAACGCTTACCCGTTTAATCAATATGGGTGTACCTGGTTATAACATTGCCAGCTCAGTTAACTTAATTATCGCGCAACGTCTTGCCAGACGTCTGTGTCCTGAATGCAAACAAGCCGAAGATATTCCAGAGGCAGAACTCATACGCCTTGGTTTTGATGAAACCGATATTGCTAATGGTTTTACCGTATATAAACCTTGCGGTTGTGACTTTTGCTCCGGCGGCTATAAAGGCCGAGTGGGCATTTATGAAGTTATGCGTATGTCTGATGAAATTGCCCGTACGATTATGGAAGGCGGTAACTCATTACAAATTAATCGCCAAGCCAAAAGTGCGGGGATGAAAGACTTACGTCAGTCAGGGTTATTAAAAGTAGTGAAAGGTGTCACTAGTATTTCTGAAATTAATCGAGTTACCAGTTTTAATTAATAACGCCTTTCGCTAATGTATACAATAGTATGGCGACTGGCGTTAATGACCAGTATTCATAAGTACGCTTAGCAATAAACAATAAAAGATAAGCTCATAAGGAAATGCCATGGCTACTGCCAGTGCTAAAAAAAACAGTTCAAACGTAAAACGCCAACCAAAGGTGTTTACCTATGAATGGAAAGGATTAAATAGAGACGGGCAAAGAACTGCGGGTGAATTACGTGGTAGTTCAATTGCTGAAATCCGCAGTGTACTAAAAGCACAAGGCATTTCACCTAAAGGGGTGCGCAAAAAGTCGCCGCCTTTATTTAAGTCAGAAAAAAAGATCACTGCGATGGATATTGCGATGATCAGTCGGCAAATAGCCACTATGTTATCGGCCGGTGTACCGCTAGTTACCACCATTGAATTATTAGGCCGCGGCCATGAAAAGGCCAAAGTGCGGGAATTATTAGCCACTATTTTAACTGACGTTCAATCAGGTATTCCGCTATCTGACGCGCTGCGCCCTCATCGACAACACTTTGATGATTTATATGTCGATTTAGTTGCAGCTGGTGAACACTCAGGCTCACTTGATGCGGTATTTGACCGGGTGGCAACGTATCGGGAAAAAGCCGAAGCGCTGAAATCAAAAATTAAAAAAGCCATGTTTTATCCGACAGCGGTTGTCATTGTTGCAATTTTAGTTACCGCTTTATTACTGCTGTTCGTTGTACCTCAATTTGAAGATATTTTTGCCGGTTTTGGTGCCGAATTACCCGCGTTTACTCAAATGATCATTGACTTGTCTCGCTGGCTACAAGGCTCTTGGTACTTCTTCGTTATTGCCATTATTGGCGGTATCTTCTTATTTAAACGGGCTCACCGAAATTCACAGAAATTTCGCGATCAGGTAGATGCTAACTTATTACGCATTCCTGCCATCGGTGACATTTTACATAAAGCCGCCATGGCTAGATTTGCCCGCACTCTCGCGACGACCTTTACTGCGGGGGTCCCCCTGATTGATGGCCTAGAATCAGCTGCTGGGGCATCCGGTAACGCGGTTTACCGCAATGCGTTGCTTAAAGTACGTCAAGAAGTGATGGCGGGGATGCAAATGAATGTGGCCATGCGCACCACACGTTTATTCCCTGATATGTTGATTCAAATGGTGATGATTGGTGAGGAGTCTGGCGGCTTAGATGAGATGCTCAACAAAGTTTCCAATATTTATGAAATGCAGGTAGACGATGCCGTCGATGGTTTATCAAGCCTCATTGAGCCTATTATGATGGTGGTTATTGGCACCTTAGTTGGTGGCTTAATTGTAGGCATGTACTTACCTATCTTCCAAATGGGTAACGTTGTTGGGTAACTAATTAGTCGTCTGCAAGCTCACCATTTATTTAGTATTAATAATAAGAATGTTATGAACGAATTTTTTTCTACTTTTGTTACGACCATGAACCAAAACCCTGGGTTATTTGTGGGGATTAGTTTTATATTTGCAGCCACCATTGGCAGCTTTATGAATGTCGTCATTCATCGCTTACCAGTGATGATGAAACGAGAATGGCAAAGTGAGTGTAATTTTTACCTCAATGAATACCACCCTGATATTGTTAAACAAGTCGGCCAAGCCCGCCTCGATAAACCCATCGATAATTTTCCTGAAAAATACAACATAGTCGTACCAACATCTGCCTGCCCAAAATGTAATAGCAACATAAAACCTTGGCACAACCTACCAGTTTTAGGTTGGTTATTACTGCGCGGTAAATGCGCCAACTGTGCTGAAAAAATTTCCGCACGCTACCCCATTGTTGAATTTATTACTGGCGCATTAGTCGCCACCCTTGCGTGGTATTTAGGTCCAACAACCCAATTTGCCTTCGCTGCGCTACTCACATTTGTATTAGTTGGCTTAACTGGCATTGACCTTGATGAAATGCTGCTGCCCGATCAATTAACCTTACCTTTATTGTGGGTTGGGTTAATTATTAACTTACAAGGCGTATTCACTAGCCCTCAAGATGCCATTATTGGCGCTGTTGCCGGCTATTTCAGTTTATGGTCAGTATTTTGGGGATTTAAGCTGCTCACGGGTAAAGAGGGCATGGGTTACGGTGATTTCAAACTGATGGCCGTTTTTGGTGCTTGGTTAGGCTGGCAAATGTTGCCGTTAATTATCTTATTGTCGTCACTGGTTGGTGCTGTTATCGGTATTGTGATGATTGCCACTAAAAAACTCCATGCTAATAACCCTATTCCTTTTGGTCCTTATATTGCGATAGCCGGCTGGATAGCATTACTTTGGGGACATGACATCATCAATTGGTATTTGAGCACGTTATAATGGCCAAGCCTTTTATTGTTGGTTTAACAGGCGGTATTGGTAGCGGAAAAACCACCGTAGCTAACTTATTTGCAGAAAAAGGCATTGAGCTAGTCGATGCCGATATTGTGGCGCGAGAAGTTGTAGCACAGGGCTCTATTGGACTTGAGTCCATTAAAACCCATTTTGGTGTTGAGGTGATAAGCGCTAACGGAGAGCTTAATAGGCAAGCACTGCGAGAGCTTGTGTTTAATGATGATAAACAACGTCAATGGTTAAACAATTTATTGCACCCATTGATCCGGCAAACCATGATGCAACAAGTCGCGCAAGCACAAAGTGAGTATGTTATTTTGGTTGTCCCCTTGCTATTTGAGAATGGGTTAGATAGCTTAGTCAATACGACTTTAGTTGTTGATATTTCACCCACTTTGCAGCAGCAACGTTCAGCAAAGCGCGACAACACTTCAGCCGCTGCGATTCAAAAGATCATTAACAGCCAAATGAGTCGCGAGCAACGTTTAGCTAAAGCACAATATGTAATTGATAATCAAGGTGATGTAACCAAGCTGACCCAACAAGTTAATCAACTACATCAACACTTTCTAATTCAAGCTAAACAAGTTAATTCATAGCAGTCATACGTTGAGCTGGTTTTAATCACGCTGTAGTAACCATATTGCTCATCACTACAATAAAAATAAGACACAACCACATGACCCAATTAATTTATGAGCAGCCATTAAATGAAAAAACGCGCAGCTTCTTACGCTTAGAGCATTTGGCCGCCCATATAGCGCAGGTGACAGAAACCGATCACTTACATTATTGTTTTGAACCTATTTTTGCTTTAGCGGAATTAACTGAGCGCTGTGACTTTACCTCTGACGTATTAAAAGACATTGATAAACAAGTGTTAATGCTAACTAAATGGCAAGCTTTCCCCCATGTTGATACTCAGCAAGTCGCGCAATTAATTGAGCAATTAACCCAAACGAAAACAGCATTAAATACCACGGCAAGATTAGGGGTAAAACTTAAACAAGATAAATTTATCTCGGCGTTAAAACATCGCTTTTGTATGCCTGGCACCTGTTGTAACTTTGACTTACCTCAACTTCACTTTTGGTTAGCTTTGCCTTGGCAACAACGCCAACAAGATATCAATAGATGGACCAATGAATTTACCCCACTGCTAAGCGCTGTTAAGTTATTACTTAAATTGGCGCGAGAAACCGCAGAGTTCATTCACTGCCAAGCTGAAGCGGGCTTTTACCAAGCGACAACCGATAAAACGTTATCGTTAATCCGGGTAAAAATGCCCCAAGGCCAAAGCTGTTATCCTACGATTAGCGGTCACCGTAATCGTTTTGCTATCCACTTTGTTGATTTCCACCAACAAAAACATACCGACAAGCAAGTTACATTCTCACTGGCTACTTGTGAATAAAATCATTAAAATCGGCTAAACTTTTTTTGATGATTAAAACTATGCCTACCACCGTTAACTGCCCAATTTGCAAAAAATTAGTCACTTGGGAGCCACAATCAAGCTTCAAACCATTTTGTAGCGAACGCTGTAAGATGATTGATTTAGGCGATTGGGCTGACGAAAAACATGCCATTCCCGTTAAAGCCCCTATTGACCCTGAAATGTTTGATGACATGGGCTATGACGAAGGTGACTTTTTTAAGCAAGATTAATGCAAATGACTATTGTAGGGGTACACCATGCAAAAACGCGTGCATGTCGCTGTTGGCGTCATTATTAACACACACCAGCAAATATTACTTGCATTGCGCCATGGGCATTTGCACCAAGGCGGCAAGTGGGAATTTCCTGGCGGTAAAGTCGAAGCGGGCGAAACCGTCACTCAAGCATTAACCAGAGAGCTCGCTGAAGAAGTGAATTTAACGGTGGATGATTCTAGCCCATTTATGAACATTAGCCACGACTACCCCGACAAACAAGTGCGATTAGATATACACTTAGTGACACAATTTAGTGGAAATGCAACAGGCCTTGAAGGACAACAAATCAAGTGGGTTGATATCAACCAGCTTAACCAATATGAATTCCCAGAAGCCAATAAACCAATTTTAGCCAAAGTGTTACTGCAATTTGCCAAGTAAACTTGTAACCAATAAAAAACCGCCGCTGATTAATTCAGCGGCAGTTTTACCTTTCTTAAGGTTGAATTATTTAATTTAAAAATTAATTAGTCATTTAGTCAGCATCAACACAAATACTAACGATACCATTGCGGTATATTCGTTTCATATTGCTCAATTTGATTAGCAAATGACAACGTTAATCCAATGGCGTCTAAACCGTTCAATAATTTATGTCGTGCTGACTCTGCCACCTCAAACTTAAACACATCCCCTTTAGGTGCAGTCACCGTTAATGCTTCTAGATCTACCGTAATTTGTGCGCCTTGTTGCGCTTCAACTTCTTCAATAAGTTGCTGAACTTGTGCATTAGACAACTTAACAGGTAATAAACCATTATTAATCGCATTACCATAGAAAATATCAGCAAAACTTGGCGCGATAACCGCGCGTAGCCCAAAGTCTTCTAATGCCCACGGTGCATGTTCACGGCTTGAACCGCAACCAAAGTTTTCTTGAGCTAATAGAATAGATGCACCTTGGTAACGCGGTTGATTTAGTGAAAAATCAGGATTAAGTTGCTCACCAGCATCGTCTAAGTATCGCCAGTCATGGAATAAATGCACTCCAAAACCATCGCGTGTCACCTTAGATAAAAATTGTTTCGGAATGATTTGGTCGGTATCAATATTAGTACTGTTAATTGCCACCGCTAACCCGGTGTGCACTGTAAAAGCTTGCATGGTGTTCTCCTTAGGCTATTGGCACTTAAAAAGGTTTACGGATATCAACAAAGTGACCAGCAACAGCTGCGGCTGCGGCCATTGCAGGGCTGACTAAGTGAGTCCGGCTGCCACGCCCCTGACGGCCTTCAAAATTACGGTTACTGGTCGACGCACAGCGATCGCCCGCGTCTAAACGGTCATCATTCATTGCTAAACACATTGAACACCCCGGTAAACGCCATTCAAACCCTGCCTCAACAAAAATTTTGTCTAACCCTTCCGCTTCCGCTTGTAGCTTTACTTGCCCAGAACCTGGCACCACGATTGCCGTGACACCACTGGCCACTTTACGCCCCTTGGCGTGAACGGCTGCAGCACGTAAATCTTCAATACGTGAGTTTGTGCAAGAACCAATAAACACCTTATTAATGGCGATGTCGGTCATATTCGTGCCCGGTACTAAGTCTATATATTGCAGCGCCTTTTCCATACTGGCTTTAATCGTGGTATTCACTTCATCTTGAGGGTTAGGCACTTGGCCATCAATGGCAACCACATGGCCTGGATTTGTCCCCCAAGTTACTTGCGGCGCGATATCGCTTGCGGCTAATACGACCTGTGCATCAAAGCTGGCATTGATGTCTGTCCGCATCGCTTTCCAAGCATTAACGGCGTTATCCCAATCTTCGCCTTTTGGAGCAAATTCGCGGCCTTTTAGATAATCAAAGGTGGTTTGGTCGGGTGCAACCATTCCCGCTTTAGCGCCCATTTCAATCGCCATATTACATAGAGTCATTCGGCCTTCCATACTGAGTGCTTCAATCGCCTCACCACAAAACTCGACCACATAACCTGTGCCGCCATCCATTCCCAATTTACCAATAATGGCCAGGACAATATCTTTAGCAGTAATACCTTCAGCAACATGCCCTTGCACTTCAATTTTCATGGTTTTAGCTTTAAGTTGCCTAAGCGTTTGGGTGGCAAGTACGTGTTCAACTTCTGATGTACCAATACCAAAAGCTAATGCACCAAATGCGCCATGAGTTGCGGTATGCGAGTCACCACAAACAATAACGCTGCCCGGCAAGGTAATACCTAATTCAGGGCCCATGACATGTACAATGCCTTGGTTTGGATGATGGATATCGTATAAACGCACCCCAAAGTCTTTACAGTTTTGGGCGAGGGTTTCCACTTGAGTACGTGCCATTGGGCTAAGTGCATCTAAGCTAGCGCTGCGTGTTGAAGTATTATGATCCATTGTCGCAAAGGTTTTTTCTGGAGATCTTAATTGACGCTTTGCAACCTTAAGACCACTAAATGCTTGCGGCGATGTCACTTCATGTACTAAGTGGCGATCAACATAAATAATCGGCGCTTGTGCTTCAGGTGTCGCGACAATATGGGCATCCCACACTTTCTCATACAAGGTTTTTGCTATCGTTTGTTGTGAAGCCATTAGACACCTTCCTTAATAGCATTAGCGATAAAGTCGCCCATTTCACTGGTTGTTTTAGCTTGGTCACGTTTATCGGCATCAATAAGCTCACCGGTTAAATATCCACTAGATAATGCTTTACTTACCGCACGCTCAATAGCGCTAGCAGCATCTTCTAGCTGCAAACTATGGCGCAATAATAATGCTGCAGACAAAATTTGCGCCACTGGATTAGCAATACCTTGGCCAGCAATATCAGGTGCACTGCCGCCAGCCGGTTCATACATACCAAAACCGTCACTGTTTAAACTGGCAGAAGACAATAACCCCATCGATCCCGTCAGCATGGCAATTTCATCTGAAATAATATCGCCAAATAAATTTGAACATAACATCACGTCAAATTCATTTGGGCGGCGTAATAACTGCATCGTGGCGTTGTCGATATAGATATGTTCTAACTCAACATCTGGATAGTCTTTTGCCACGCCCTCAACCACTTCACGCCACAACACTGAGCAAGCTAATACATTGGCTTTATCAACCGACGTCACTTTCTTACTGCGCCCTTGCGCGGCCTCAAAAGCAATACGTGCAATACGCTCTATTTCACGGCGACTATAACGCATGGTGTCAAATGCTTGTTCGTCTTGTCCTTCACCTTGACGGCCTTTAGGTTTACCAAAATAAATCCCACCGGTTAGCTCTCGCACACAAAGCACGTCGAATCCACGCGCTGAAATATCACTACGCAGTGGCGACATATGTTCTAAGCCAAGGTGTAATCTTGCTGGGCGCAAATTACAAAATAAATCAAAGTGGCCACGCAAAGGTAATAATGCACCGCGCTCGGGTTGCTCGTTCGGCGCTAAATGTTCCCACTTTGGACCACCGACACTGCCAAATAAAATGGCATCTGCGGCTTCACATCCTTTTAATGTAGCAGCCGGTAATGGGCTGCCATGGTTATCAATTGCAATGCCACCGACGTCGAATTCACTATATTCGATATTCAGTTCAAAACGTTTCTCAACTTCAACCAAGACTTTACGAGCTTCAGCCATTACTTCAGGGCCAATACCGTCTCCAGCTAATACTGCTATTTGATAACTCATACGCCACCTAACTCCCTTTGTTCATGTCTTTTTTGTTTATAATCGGCGACCTTGTCGGCTCTATAGGTTAAGTTCATGACATTTATTAATGCTTGGGCAGATGCTTCAACGACATCTGTAGCCAAGCCAACACCATGAAAATTTTGCTGTTTGTAGCTTGCGGTTATATCAACTTGCCCAAGGGCATTTTGGCCTTCACCTTTTGCGGCTAATTGATAATTAGTGATATTAATGTCACATGATGTGGCTCTTGAAATAGCATTGTATGCAGCATCTACAGGGCCATTACCGGTTGCAGCTTCCGTTATGTATTGTTCACCAACACACACTTTTACCGTGGCGGTTGCGACACCTTCGGTTGAATCTGAGTGAACCATTAAATGTTGTAATTGGAATTGATCGTCCGCTTGAGTTTGCGACTCCATAAACACTAATGCTTCCAAATCATAATCAAACACTTGGCCTTTTTTATCCGCCAACTTAAGGAATTGGTCATACAAGGTATCTAGGTCGTAATCATCAGCGCTGTAGCCCATTTCTTCCATGCGATGTTTAATGACGTGTCGCCCTGAACGCGAAGTCATATTTAAGTTATTACGATTCAAGCCAATGCTCTCTGGGGTCATAATTTCATAAGTATTTTTGGCTTTAAGCATACCGTCTTGATGAATACCCGATGAATGGGAAAATGCATTGGTGCCCACTACGGCTTTATTGGCTTGAATCGGCATGTTGCATAATTGACTGACGAGTGACGATGTACGATAAATCTCTTTGGCATTAATGCCACACTCTACATTTAGGTAATCTTTTCGGGTCGCTAAAATCATGGCGATTTCTTCAAGCGAACAATTTCCCGCGCGTTCACCAATGCCATTAACGGTACATTCAATTTGTCTTGCGCCGTGTTCAACGGCTGTAATTGAATTGGCTACAGACAAACCTAAATCATCATGGCAATGCACCGAGATAATCGCTTGATCAATATTTGGCACCCGATTAAACAAAGTTTGGATAATGCCACCAAATTCGCTCGGGGCGGTATAACCAACGGTGTCGGGGATATTAATGGTTTTCGCACCGGCCTTAATGGCTTGTTCAACCATGCGGCAAAGGTTATCAATGGGTGTGCGGCCGGCATCTTCACAAGAAAACTCAACGTCATCGGTGAACTTACGTGCATATTTCACTGCACTCACAGCCATATCAAGGACATCGTCAAATGAGCGTTTTAGCTTACTTTCAACATGAATGGTTGAAGTTGAAATAAACGTATGAATACGAAATTGCTCGGCAACCGACAACGCTTGAGCTGCTGCATCAATGTCTTTAGGTAATGCGCGTGACAAAGCACATACTCGGCTATGTTTTATTGTTTGGGCAATGGTTTGCACTGACTCAAAGTCACCAGGGGACGAAACAGGAAACCCTACTTCCATGACATCGACACCTAAACGCTCTAGCGCAAGGGCAATTTGGAGCTTTTCTTTTACACTCAAGCTGGCTGCTAAAGCTTGCTCACCATCGCGAAGTGTCGTATCAAAAATGATCACGCTGTCAGACATAAACTCTCTCCCAAAAATCAGACTAAAACATTTAACTGGACAAATATTGAACGGCACTCAATACAAATAAAAAACCCCGCGACATAATGCGCGGGGTTTGTGATTGAGCTAATACTTACTTAACATGCAACCCAAAGTTCTCCGCGCAGTAACTGCGTAAGAGGAGGAGATTAAAGAGTGCATATAAATGAGTCATAGAGTCACTGTTCAAAAAATAAATAAGTATTGATTACCAAATAATCTGTTGCTTAATATTTATCGTGCATTGGGGTTGGTGTCAACTGTAATTTTACTAACATGAACAGATTTGTTATTCCGTTGCAGGCTTAACATATTGATACACTTTACCACATTTAGTGTGTCGTCCCCTGAGAACAGATAAAAAGACACACATAGGGCTATGGTAAATAACCGCTCTTTATTAATTTCTGATTAGATATTTGTCAGTCGCTTAATCTGTTTTAGTTAAATATTGGGAAATTTGCTCAAGAAACTCATCGCCAAAGCGTTCGAGCTTAACTTGACCAACACCATTTACTGCAAGCATTTCACCAGCACTGGTCGGTAAAAGCGCAGCCATTTCAGCAAGTGTTGCATCGTTGAAGACCAAGTACGGTGGAATATCATTTTCTTCTGCAATATTACGACGTAACGCTTTTAACTGGGCAAATAGCTTACGGTCATATTGTTGCGGCGCTTTGGCACGTCGATGTCTTGATGATGGTGTATTTGTTAATTGAATACGTGGTTCGGCAAGCATTAATGCCACCTCTGACTTCAATACCGGTCTGGCAGCAGGATTGAGTTTTAACGACGAACCACGGGTGATATCTTGACTGGCAAAACCTAAATGAATTAACTGCCGCGTGACACTGATCCAATGTTCTGAAGACTTTTCATTACCAATCCCCCAGGTGCTTAGCTTGTCATGGCCTCTATCGCACACATTAGCCGCCTTTGAGCCACGTAAGACATCAATGACATGATGCATACCAAAATGTTGCTTCAAACGATAAACACAGGACAACACCTTTTGAGCATCTTGTGTTCCATCGTATTGCTTAGGTGGATTTAAACAAATATCACAGTTTCCACATGGCTCAGACGCACTCTCATCAAAATAATGCAATAACACTTGTCGACGACAGGTTTGTGCTTCAGCAAACGCCGCCATACTATTGAGCTTATGAAACTCAACTTGTTGTTGCGGCCCAGGTTCAGACTGCTCAATCAAATGTTTTACTCTACCAATATCAGCAGGGTCAAATAACATATAAGCTTCTGCATCTAAACCGTCACGTCCAGCCCTACCGGTTTCTTGATAGTAAGCTTCAATACTTTTAGGGATATCGTAATGAACAACAAACCGGACATTTGATTTATTTATCCCCATACCAAAAGCAACAGTAGCGACAACAATTTCAATTTGGTCTTTTAGAAATTTATCTTGTACTTCTGCGCGCTCTTGTTGTGACAAACCAGCATGATAAGCCTGCGCTTTAAAACCTTGTAATCTTAATCGCTGCGCAACATCATCTACACGGCGCCGACTAGAGCAATAAACAATGCCATTATTACCATTTTGAGTTTGTAAAAATTGTCGTAGCTGATTTGCGGCATTAAGTTTTTCAGCCACGGTGTAGCGAATGTTCGGACGATCAAAGCTCGATAACAACACGTAAGGCTCAATACCTAATCGCTCGCATATACTGTGACGAGTGGCTTGATCAGCAGTGGCGGTTAAGGCCATTAACGGAATATGTGGGTAAGCTTGTTTTAATTGACCTAATGCGGCATATTCAGGGCGAAAATCATGTCCCCACTGACTGATACAGTGCGCTTCATCAATCGCGATCATGGCAATATTAAGGTGGCTAAGTCGCTCCTGAAAATCGTGACTTAATACACGCTCAGGTGAGATGTATAGCAATTTAATTAGGCCAGCATGTAAATCACGTAATACTTGGTAGGACACTTCTCTTGGTTGCGAAGAATTAATAAAAGCAGCTGCAACACCTGTTTGTATCAAACTATCGACTTGGTCTTTCATCAACGAAATTAATGGAGATACGACAATCGTTACCCCATCCATTATCAATGCGGGTAATTGATAACACATACTTTTACCGCCACCTGTTGGCATTATCACTAACGTGTCTTCACCCGCAAGTGCCCGTTCAATAACAGCTTGTTGTCCATCACGAAAGTCACGGTAGCCAAACACACGTTGCAATGTGTCAGATAAATTGTCACCTTGGCTTAAAGTAGGTGCTGCAGTTAGCGATGAAATAAGATCATCCTCTTAAAACGACATATGAAGAAGCTACACATTTTAAATCAGCTTCTGCTTGATGTCTTGCCTATTTGACCTCTGCTTCATTAAAGCTTTGCTAGAAATAAAACGAGGACAACTGCACCATTCATTCACGGCAAATAACTATTACTTGTACTCACCTCAACACAGACCTACAATCCACGCCTGATTTATTTTTAACCCATTAAGTTAACCATGCCTGAACTCGAATATCGAAAAGGAATTATCCTTGCCATTTGTGCTTACTGCCTGTGGGGAATTGCGCCACTATATTTCAAACTGCTAGAGCATATTGATTCTACCGAAATTCTAATGCACCGCGTCATTTGGTCATTTTTATTTATGGTCATCTTAATGAAGGTGCTTGGAGGGTTTGGTAATTTACGCTTGGTGCTCAAAAAGCCAAAGCAATTATGGATTTTGTGTATCACCTCGGCTTTGATTGCACTTAACTGGTTGATGTTTATCTGGGCTGTCAACAATGACCGCATGCTTGACGCCAGTTTAGGATATTTTATTAATCCATTATTTAATGTGCTTTTGGGTATGGTATTACTGTCGGAAAAACTGCGTAAATTACAAATGGTGGCAGTCGGTTTAGCTTTTGCAGGCGTTGCTATTCAATTAATCTCATTTGGTTCTATACCATTGTTATCCTTATCACTTGCGGCCACATTTAGCTTTTATGGCTTATTACGTAAGAAAGTGAATATTGATGCCAAAACGGGTTTATTAGTAGAAACCGCAATCATCCTTCCTTTTGCATTAGGTTACTTGATGTTAGGTTCAGGCCATTCTGCAGCCGACATGCTAAACAATCCACTATCGCTAAATTTATTGTTGATGGCAGCAGGCGTCGTCACTACCATTCCCCTATTATGCTTTTCTGGAGCGGCAATTAGAATTCCATTATCGACGTTGGGATTTTTTCAATACATTGGTCCAAGCATCATGTTTGGCCTGGCTATCACCGTGTTTAATGAACCGTTTGTGATGGAAAAAAGTATTACCTTTGGCTTTATTTGGGGAGCATTGTTAGTTTTCGTTATTGATATGCTGACGCACAACAAAGCAAAAAAAGCAGTCGATTAAATAACCCTGTTCGAGAGTGATGTGGCCAAATAATACGCTTCTTGGCGTTAAGCAGTTGATTAGGACGCTTTACGCTTACACTGAAATGAATTAAATGAATGCGTTGTAAGCTATATTCAGGTCCATTGCTCTTAGCTACAAATCACAGAACAAGTTTATCCATCACTGTTAACCCATCAGCTTTTTTCTGATAATAATGTCGGTTACTGACAGAGCAGGAAGTACATTACAAAAACCACCGATGTAACCATTTGAGGTATAAACTCTCTTATTAATGTCGTTACCCAATCAACGGTCATGATCAACTCATCTTAAAGACGTTGTTGAACAAAGCCGCTCTTCATTAATTTCATCTCATTTTCTACTGATGAGATGTTACCCCGATTATGATGTCATCTTTTGATGATAAAACGGCGCTATGTCATCAATCATCTCTGCTTTTGCTTGCAGTCTTGTTTGATATTTTATGACGTTATTGGCGTAAGTTTTAAATTAAAATAAAACCAACTGCGTGCAAACGAAAACAGCGGCAGATATGTTGAACACAATACCCTGCCTTGTTCAATTTAAACCCGACTTGTTGCCTTTATTCATTTCGATAGTGAACAAGGCTGACGCCTGTTTTAAAAGGTTGTTGTCACTTTCTAGCTGTTTAACTTGTTTTTCTAACTTTTGAATTCGATTTTGCTCAGCTGTGATAGTCGATGCTTTAGGCGTGATACCCACTTGCTCTTCTGTGTATTGGCGTAACCATTTTTGTCATGTTGAATATCCAACACTCTCGCATCAGCAGCTTGTTTAACTGGGTATCCCTGTATGTTTATTAACTCGACACATTCTAATGTAAATTCGGCTGTAAATTTGTTCGTTATTACCTCATTGGTTTTAGCTATAATACCTCAAACAAGTGTCTTGCATGATTAGACCATTACAGTCGTTGATGAGTACCATCGAGAAGCGTTAGCTATCAAAGTTGATTTGAGTTTCCTTGTGCAACGATTGATACACTTGCTTGATAGGATTGCCGCCTATCGAGGCTATCCCAAAGTATCACAATCTTTCGAGTTGCTTTTGTTAAGCGCGCGGCTGGAAATGACCTGCTGTTAATGCCAAAAAACCTGATTGATTTTACAAAGCCCTGACGTAAAAAAGCCCATTGCGTTAGCAATGGGCTTATCACACTCTTTCACGTTGCTTTTGTTAAGCGCGCAGCTGGAAATGGCCTGCTGTTAATCAATAAAACCCTCGATTGATTTTACAAACGCCAGACGTAAAAAAGCCCATTGCGTTAGCAATGGGCTTATCACACTCTTTCGAGTTGCTTTTGTAAGGAACGCGACTGGAAATGACCATCGTTATCATTGGCTAATTTGATTTGTTGAGCAATGGTAGAGGACAAGATAATTCAACTTTCACAAAGCCCAGACGTAAAAAAGCCCATTGCGTTAACAATGGGCTTATCACACTCTTTCGAGTAATTTGGCGCCTGGAAATGACCTACTCTCACATAGGGAGACCCTACACTACCATCGGCGATACTGTGTTT
>NZ_JAAIKR010000016.1 GCF_018221465.1 Shewanella intestini
TTGTCCCCCGTTGGAAATCTTTCGTTTTCCAGAAAGTTTCGCCGGGGCTGCTGGGGAGATGCAAGAGGGGGAGCAGTTTCCCCCTTCTTGCTCTGGTGTGGGCGAAGCGCCACAACGTTAATCCAAATAGGGTTTGGAAATCTTGTGTGAAATCCATATGTCTAAAACTGATATTAACTAAGTACCAAGACGTAGAGTTTTCAAAACAGTAAACAAGCAATGGGGCAAGAAATGTGTTAGCCCTCAACATAGCAAAACACACACCGACACCTCATAAGTAAACAACCTAATAAAGTGAATTCATTAAAAGTGATCCACTATGCAAGCAAAACCGTAATGGCTAATGAAAGTTAATGTCTCATCGACATCCTCACTGGCTTACAGCTGTATCGTAAGCCTTTTTTAGCCTCAAGATTACCCATATTAAGGCTATGTATGAATCGCATTCACCCAAAAAAACTGCTGCACAGCAAATGGACCAAGGTTGACGTCACTCAAAAAATGAAACACTTCAGTGTTTGTGAAGTCAGTTTTGACGACAATCAAAAAGTGCAAAGTTGCACAATAAGAGCTGAATTCACTCACCAAGAGTTTGCTATTGATTGGCGACAACTCACTGACACATTAATCTGGCGTCAAGGCTGGCAATAAGTCGATAAACACCATGACTTAATCATTCAAAACACTAAGCATTTGCTAAATAAAATCACACATTTCAGCTAAAGCTTTTTTCTGTAACGCATGGGTAGGCACAGTGGCATTGGTGTCTGGATAACCTGCAATAATCAACATATATGGCCGCTCATTGTCATTATCTCGGCCACACACTTTCGATAAAAAACTCATCGGTTTTGGTGTATGCGTTAATGTGCCTAAACCGGCATGATGCAAGGCTTGAATAAGAAAACCAGTGGCAATACCAACCGACTCATGTACATAATAATTACTCTTTTGTTCGCCTTGTTGCTGTTGCCGTTTCTGACTAAACACGGCAATTAACCACGGCGCATGTTCTAAATAGGGCTTATTGGCGTTAGTGCCCAACGGTTTCAATGCATCTAGCCATTCTTCACCCGCACGCCCTGCATAAAATGCTTGTTCAAGCGCTTCTGCTTGCTGCCTAATTTGCGCTTTAATTTCCGCGCTTTGGATTGCCACAAAATGCCACGGTTGATGATTCGCCCCATTTGGCGCAGTACCCGCGGCCAAAATGCATTGCTCAATAACTTCCCGTGCTACCGGTTTATCTGAAAATTGACGAATAGAGTGGCGACGCTTCACCTCTTGGTAATTAGCTTGCGCGCGTTGCAGCATTTGCTCTGGTGGATATTCAATGAAATCGGTTAACGGTAAGTGTGCTTCAGTCATAAGAGATTCCTTGTAATGTACGCGCTAACATCACGATATTATTGGCCGTAATTCCCTAACCTACCAAAGCTGTTTCTAAAGGTCATTAAAATCTTTCTTCGCCTGATGCAAATGGTACTATTAATAATTTAAACAATACGTTAATTAACAATTACAATAAAAAATAATCCCCAACAGGAAGCCATATGAGTTCAGCATTAACCACTAACACATTACCTAAAAATGTGGCAATAGCAGGTGCAACCGGCCTTGTTGGGCAAGCGCTATTAGTTGGATTACTAAAAGATGATCACGTCGCTAAAGTCATCGTCATAGGTCGGCGACAACCTCAAATACCATCAAGCAGCAAACTTTCTGCGTCGCAGTTAGCTAAGCTAAAATTTGTTGCCTGTGAATTGGTAAATTTGCAGCATTTACCCTTAAATGATGTCATTCATCGCGCGTATTGTTGTCTTGGCACCACCATTAAAAAAGCCGGCAGCCAAACGCAGTTTATTAATGTAGACAAAACCGCCGCCATCGACTTTGCCCAAATGATATTAACCGCTAATCAGCGCCTTAATGCCACTCACATATCAACGCAGCTGCATATGATTACTGCGCACGGCGCAACGCCTAATAGCAAGGTATTTTATAATCGTATTAAAGGCGAAACTGAACAGGCAATCGCTAAACTGGGTTTCGATCAGATTCATTTTTACCGCCCAAGCTTATTACTGGGAAAACGTCATGAAGCGCGGTTATTAGAAGATATTGGCCAACGCTTATCTACGTATTTCATCGGCATGTTTATTGGGCCAATGCGCAGTATAAAACCCATCACAGCTAAGCAAGTTGCCAGTGCTATGCTGTCTTATTCAGGGGGCTCTAGAGAAGAACTTGCTAGGTTTGAGGTATCTAACTGTGCACCGTCGAATGCAACACAACCCAATATAAGACTGGCCGATACAGAGCTTGCGAATACTGCGTTAACAAACGCAACGTCCACTGAGACTAAATCAATGGGTAATGCAGCCATCAAACCTGTTATCAGCATCATCACTAATCAACAGATGCATCAACTTAACTCTGTAAAGGTGTGATGGCATAAGCCTTTAGCACTAAGCCATTTGGCTGACTCAACACATTCGGTACAAAACATCAGTAATCAACTCGAAGTCAATACGGTTCTTAGGGGTGATATTGATATTGATATTGGTATTGATGTTGATGTTGTTGTTGTTGTTGTTGTTGTTGTTGTTGTTCAGAATCTAGACACGAGGACAAGCGTCATGAAAAAAACCGATAAAAAGCGCGACAATCAGCTGAGAATATTACTCACACAATTATGTGACACTGCTGTTGATGAAATAGCAGGCTTTCAATGGTTGACTCATTTGGTCAACTACTCACGTTTCCCGCAGAGCCTGAAAATTGTAGTGGTATTTGACAATCAAACTAATTTAGCCCGTTTTAGCGATCAAAGCCGTGTGCAGCAATGCAATAAACTGCAATTTATACAACAACTCAAAGCCAAGTTAGCCAGTGCTGACATTCAATTTTCTGACATCAATCAACATGTTATTTTTGATACAGAAACCGCCTGTGAGCAGCAACATCAAGGTAATTGGGCTGCAAGATTGCAACGACACTAATCACGACAAGCTTTAAGCACTTATCCAGTTATCCAGTTATTCAGTTATTCAAAATAAGTAAAATAACAATCGCCTTGCTGCAATCCCCCTTTACCAAAACCAAAAAGGCTCAACGTTAAATAATTAACCCTAAGCCCTAATCTCCCAAACTTACACACATACGATTAATTAGCTAACCAGTAAAGGCTAGTTAACTGGCGTTGGTTGCCAATCGTGTAATTGCCCCTTTTCCATATGATAAACTTTATCCATACTCTCAATTGCAGTCAGCCTATGGGTGATCATCAATAAGGTTTTTTGCTCAGCAAATTTAAGTAGTATTGCCATAATATCGCGCTCGGTACGCTTATCTAAGCCCTCTGTTGGTTCATCTAGCAACAATAACGGCGCATCACGTAATAATGCCCGCGCGACACCAATACGACGCTGCTCGCCACCAGATAATTGACGTCCACCGTCGCCAATCCATGCATCAAGCGGCTTATCACCTTGTAATAATGCCTCTAAACCTACTTGCTGTAACACGTCAATTAAACGGGCATCATGCGCTTTACGCTTGTCAGCTTTATTAAATGGCAGTGCTAATACTAAATTGTCGCGTAACGTTGCTGAGAATAAATAGATCCGCTGGCTCACCACGGTCATTGCGCTGCGCAGTGCTGGCTCACTGTATTGGCTAATATCTTTACCCGCCAACTCAATACGTCCTTGTTGAGGCTGCCACTCACGGGTTATTAAGCTGAGTAAACTTGATTTACCGCAACCTGTTTTCCCTAAAATAGCCACTTTATCACCCGCGTTTACTTGCAAAGATAAGCCACTAAGTACAGGCGAATTATCAAGGTAACTAAAACCAATATTATCAAGTTGTAATCTGGTATTTTTTGGGGTTATTGTCAGTTCCTTGTTATCCGTTTCTGGGAATGTAATGGCAGGAGTTTGCTCAGTAATGTCAGTGACTCGTTTAGCCGCAAGCACCGTGCTCGACAAGTGCTGAAACGCGCCGGCTATTGGCATCAGCATTTCAATACTGGCCATGGCCGCAAAGACGACCATTGCCATCATTGGCCCCGGCGGCACGTATTCGCCCACGCCTTGGCCTGCTAAATATAAAATAAGGGTGACAATACAACCATTGGCAAAAATCACCATTGCCTGACTCATCCCGGTAATAGCGGCCATTTTGGCTTGACTGGCAAATAAGTGTTTTTGAGCCTGCTCAAGCTGCGCCCGATAACGACCGTTGGCATTAAACAAGGTTAGCTCGGCTTGGCCTTGAAGCATATCGAGCAGCTTCACTCGATAGTGCTGACGGCTTTGAATAATCGCTTCACCCGGGTTTCGCCCTAGTTGGTAAAAAATCACCGGCACAATTAACCAAACCGCCAATAACGCCCCACACAACACGTTAGCCAATGCTAAGTCAAACCAAGCAATAAACACATACAAACCGCCAATCATTAATAATGAAGCGGTCATAGGGGTTAATAAGCGCAAATACAAATGATCAAGGGTATCAATGTCAGCCACTAGGCGGTTTAACATATCGCCTTGACGCATTGCTTGCAGATTTTTAGCGCTCAACGGCAACAATTTACGCCATGCCCAGACACGTAAATCAGTTAATAATTTAAAGGTGGCTTCGTGGGTGGCTAAGCGCTCACCATAGCGACTTGCGGTGCGAAAAATAGAAAAACCACGCACACCGCCAGCAGGGGTAAAATAATTAAAGGCTTGCGACGAAGCAACCGTTAAGCCCGCAACCGCCGAGGCAGATAAAAACCACCCCGACAAAGACAACAGTCCAATGCCAGTTAATAGGGTAATAAATGTTAGCAATAACCCGACACTCATCATTAACCATTGGCGACTAAATAAACGTAAAAACGGCAATAAGACTTTCATTACACCGTCTCCTTTTCATCATTAAGCAATTGAGCAAACATGCCTGAACGGTCATTAGCTAACACGTCAAATTGACCCTGTTGGACTAATTTCCCTTGGTTAAGCACCATAATGTTGTCCATTGCCGTTAACTGATCGATACGGTGAGTGATCATCACACAGGTTTTGCCTGACATAGCTTGGTTTAATGCTTGTTGAACCAGCTGTTCGCTGTGTAAATCTAAACTAGCTGTCGGCTCATCTAACACATATACACTGGCTTGTTGGCCTAATGCTCGCGCTAATGCAATACGCTGCGCTTGGCCAACTGACACCCCTGTTGCTTGGTCACTAATCGAGACATTTAACCCTTGAGCATGCGACGCGACAAACTCACCTAAATTGGCTTGAGTTAATAACTTCATCACTTGCTCATCACTGAGTTGAGGATTTGCCAGCGCCACATTGTCGCGCAAGCTACCATGAAACAGTTGGGGATCTTGCCCTAACCATGCAAGGTTTTGTCGCCATTGGGCTAATGAAATTTGATTGAGTGGTTGACCATTAATGCTCAGCTCACCTTGATAAGGTAAAAAACCCAATAAGGCATTGATTAAGGAGGTTTTACCTGCACCACTTGGTCCAACAATGGCAACATGTTGTTTCGCAGCAATGCTAAATGATAGAGGCCCTAACAAGCACACGCCATCTTGGCTATAGACCGTTAAGTTTTTGGCTTCAATACTGACACAACTCAAATCGATATCCACGTTACTTGGCTCAGCATTGGCTTTAGTTTGTGGCGTAGGCGTATTTAATAACTCAACTAATGACTCCGCCGCACCAATGGCTTGGGCTTTTGCATGATAATGTGTGCCTAAGTCACGTAGGGGTTGATAAAATTCAGGTGCTAAAATTAATATAAACAAGCCGGTAAATAAGCTAATCCCAAGGTCATAATGACCAAAATTCAAGTGGCCTAAATAACTAAAGCCAAAATACACCGCTAATACGGCAATCGACACCGCAGCAAAAAACTCTAATACCGCCGAACTTAAAAAGGCTAAGCGAAGTACCGACATGGTACGAGTTCTAAAGTCTTCCGATGCAACTTCCACTTTATTAAGCTCTACCTCACCACGATGAAACAGCCTTAAGGTCGATAACCCTTTTAAGCGATCCATAAAATGACCACTTAAACGCGACAATGCAGTAAAGTTTTTGCGATTGGCGTCTGCAGCTCCCATGCCCACGAGGATCATAAACATCGGTATTAACGGCGCGGTTACCAGTAAAATTAGCCCTGCGGCCCAATTAAGCGGGAACACACACACTAAAATGGTTAATGGAATAAACCCCGCTAGCATCATTTGCGGCAAATATTTAGCGTAAAAGTCGTGTAGATCTTCGACTTGTTCAAACACAATACTTGCCCAAGCACCAGCAGGTCGGCCTTTTATCCAAACCGGTCCTAATTCAATTAGCTTATTTAATATTGTCTGACGAATGTCTTGCCTTAAGCGTTTACCCGCTTCAAACGACACTCGCTCGCGTGCATAAGCAATTAAGGCTCTGGCTGCAAATAAGCAAATTAAGGTAACAAATGCACCTTGCAGCGCCATCACGCTTTGGTGCTGCATAATCACCCCATCAAGAATGGTCGCTAGATAATAAGCTTGAGCAACAATTGCCAAGCCATTAACAATACCGAGAAAAATAGACAATTTGAGGAAAACGCCACAAGCGAACTGACGACTTTTTAACCATTGGGTTAATGACTTTTCTAACGACTTATCCATATGACCTTAATAAATAATGGGTTAAACAACAGTGACTAACGAATTACCCGCCAGTATCGCAGTCCTAAAAAGCAGATAACACCCGACAGTCAATAACTGTTAACCGCCTCACAGAAAAGACGAGCTAGATATGAGAGGTAAACAAATAATTGGCTTAAAACTGCATGTCAAGCGAACACTAAAATCGTATTGATTAACTTAATGGTGTGGTGTTAACGCCAAATTTAACCAACACATGCCACAATAACTTTAATTGTTGCAGTTGCTGCTGTTGCATGTCGCGTTGCTGCCAACTGGCTAGTTCTTCAGTACAGCGTAATGTGGCCACACCCAGATTAAAAGGTGTCATCACCCCTTGTCGCGCAACCTGCTTGGCTAACGCTGGCATGCATGCTCCCCTAAAATTGTTAGGCGTGTGCGCAGCGTCCATTTGGTAGCCTTGATGATAATACAAGGTTATGTCGTATTGATTTGCTAGCGCCTGCAAAGTTTCATCCATTGGGGTGTTTTGGTAACAAGGGTCAACCACTAACGCGCAGATATCCTCCTCTAAGGACACATCGTCATGTATTTGGGCTTCAATGTAATGGTCTAAATTGGCAAAACCGGTATGAGTAAAACGTTGCGCTATATCTGTAAATGAGCACAGATACGCAATAAGAGCATCAGGATCAAACACATTCACACCCAATGCAGATTGGCGTTCAAAACTTTCAGTTAATAGCGCAGCTAACACCACCTCAAAGCAGGCTAATGTGCCGCGCTCAGGCAATAAACGGTGCGAGTCCATATAGCTAAAACTGCAATTTTTTAACAACGCGCAGTGGCTCAACAAGTAACAACTGCCAAAGCGCGGCGCAGGGCCATAAGGATTTAAGCCGAAATCTAACGCACCATATTTAGGTCGATGTTGAATGCCGGCATAAGCATGGCCAAAGAATTGATTCTCCCAATGGTCGCGTATCCCCCCAAGCTCTGGCGCTAGCTGCCCATTTGAAATGTGGGTTTCAAACTGGGTTTTATACACGCCATCTTTTAATAACCCTTGAGCAACGGTTAACCCACGGCTATCAATATGATCAGGATGAAAATGCAGCGCAACTCGGCCGTGTTGAGCAATATTATGTTTAGCTTGTTGCAGACGCTCAATGGTTACATTTGACATTAACAGCACATTTTTAAGCATACAATGGGCCTGTTCACGCAGCGGCGCGACCGTTTTTTCAATGTATGACAATGCCGCTTGGTTCATTAATGTCATCCTTATGTGGCTATCTGTTCACCGACCGCCCTCACTAGCAGACTCTTTTATTGTATGTGTTGTGAACATTAATCACACAAATTATTAAAGGTTTTTCAGCAAACAACTGATACATCAACGATTTTGTTATCTATTAAGCCAAATAAAAGTATAACTAATCGATTAAATAGCGCTTTAGACTATTCTCAGGTAAACTTCACGGCCGCTATTTTCGGCGCTATCCTTTAGTTTGCGCAGCACATACGCTGCCCAATGAGAACACGCTATGAGCTTTGCCTCTTTAGGTTTACAACCCGCTATTCTTCAAGCGGTTGAAAAACAAGGTTACACCACCCCATCTCCCATTCAAGCTCAAGCAATACCGGCTATTTTAAAGCAGCAAGATGTGATGGCAGCAGCGCAAACGGGTACAGGTAAAACAGCAGGCTTTACTTTGCCCATTCTAGAATTGCTCTCAAAAGGCAAGCGTGCGCGTAATAAGCAAGTGCGTGCATTAGTGCTAACGCCAACACGAGAACTGGCTGCGCAGGTACAAGACAATGTAGATGCTTATAGCCAAAATTTACCCCTTACCTCTGCGGTAGTATTTGGTGGTGTATCCATCAATCCTCAATTAAGCGCTTTACGCAAAGGGGTTGATATTTTAGTTGCCACACCAGGGCGGCTATTGGACTTATGCCAACAAGGGGCAATTTCATTTAGTGAGCTAGAAATTTTAGTGTTAGATGAAGCGGACCGTATGCTAGATATGGGCTTTATTCGCGACATCAAAAAAGTCCTTGCCCTACTACCCAAAACCCGTCAAAACCTCTTATTTTCAGCGACATTCTCTGATGAAATTCGTGCCTTAGCCAAAGGGTTGGTCCACAATCCAGTAGAAATTTCGGTTTCGCCGCGCAACACGACCGCTAACACCGTTGAACAAAGCGTTTACGCGCTCGACAAAACGAAAAAATCTGCGGCATTAATTCAGTTAATTAAAAGCGAGCAATGCCAACAAATATTAGTGTTTTCCCGTACGAAGCACGGCGCAAACCGTTTAGCAGTAAACCTTGAAAAAGCAGGTATTAGTGCAGCAGCAATTCATGGTAATAAAAGCCAAACTGCCCGAACCCGAGCATTAAGTAACTTTAAAACGGGTGACGTCTCAGTGCTTGTAGCAACAGACATTGCCGCCCGTGGTATCGACATTGACCAACTGCCTTTTGTTGTCAACTTTGATTTACCTAATGTACCTGAGGATTATGTACATCGTATTGGTCGTACTGGCCGCGCGGGCGCATCAGGGCAAGCGGTGTCATTGGTAAGTATTGATGATATTAAATTATTGCACGGCATTGAAAAGCTCATCGGTAAAGTGATTATGCGCAAGACCCTTGATGGTTTAGAGCCGCTGGAATACTTACCAGAACCCACCTTAGGCAAAGGGAATAAACCGGCTAATCATCAAGCTAAAACGCGTCGTACTCAAAGCCCGAACCAACGCAAACATGCGCGTTCAAATGACCGTAAAGCAAATCCAAATGCAGGTAACTCGCAGGGTAAAAGCAGCAATTCACAGGGCAAAAGTAACCCTAACCCAAAAGCGAAACCTCAATCCAACAGCAATAAAGCTGGTGATGCTAAAAAAGCCAATACGGGAAATAAAAATACCCCTAAAGCGACCCATAAAAACAACAGCAGAAAACCGAACTCATCACGCCCAAGAAACACTTCGGCTAACAGCTAGAGCATCGCTCATTTACGCCAATGGTTTTCCGTTAATCATTGGCGTAAATCTCATCAATTTTTCAATGCACTAATCTGCTAAGCCATTAAGCCATTAAGCCATTAAGCTCTTAACACAGAGCGGATCTATGGCAAATATTTACTTTGGACGCTTGGTGATAAACAGCGCAACCACTAAATAAGCTGATATTACTTATCATCTACCATCACAAATATCATTGTCACAATGGTACCAACAACAAGCGCAAGCCCCGTTGGAATAGCTAAAACAGCAACCAACTCATGGGCTGCCGACTTACCTATCATTGGTGTCATTAGCGCCATTAATGTCCACACAAATACCCCATAACCACTGGCACCAAAACCAATCATAATACTGGTTAGCTTTTTCTTACGCTCACTCACACCACAAAACCCCAACGCCAATATAGTAACTAAAGCTGCACTACCAATTGCGCCAGAGTGTAAATGGGCACGTTTAATATACGCTTTGGCTTTGTTATAGGCCGTCACTTTATCTTGTTCTGAAGTAAAGTTTTGCGCATGTGTGACATACACTTGCTGATGAAAATAGCCTTTTATTGTGCTATTTGCCGCGCCAAAAGCGCCACCTAATATATAACCAAATAAGATGGTTACTAGGCACAACATTATGCCAATTCTAATGGGTTTAATATTCAAACTAATCACTCCTGATATCATCATATTGTCAGTGTAAGCGATGCGGTAAATAAGGTTAACTTAATTAAAGTACATCATAGATATAACCTATGGTTAATGACGCGGGTGCAGTGATTAAGTTGCCAAATAATTTAATCATGCCAATATAAATAACCATGGCTGATTTTCAGTATCACTTAATTTTATATGGCGTAATTATGAGCAAAAAAACTGTCGTGATGTTAGGCGCAACGGGCGCAGTAGGTAATCACTGCGCGTTAGTATTAAGTGAACATCCTGAAGTAAAAAAACTGACGCTATTAGGCAGACGTATCGCCAGCAACATTCAAGCAGACATTGTTAATCAGCACATCATTGATATTTTTAATCCCGACAGTTATCGCCATTTATTAACAGGACATAACACTGCGGTATGTACTTTAGGTGTGGGCTCACCAACACAAGTGTCGCAGCAAGCGTTTATTAAAATTGACCGTGATGCAGTATTAGCCTTTGCCAGTGCATGTAAAGAGGCGGGAGTATTGGAGTTTGCGTTATTGAGCTCGATTGGTGCAAATGCCAAATCCAAAAACTACTATATGCGCACTAAAGGTGAACTTGAACAAGGCTTACAAGCATTGGGGTTTACCCGTTTAAGCTTATTCCACCCTTCTATGATATTAACCCCCGAAAACCGCTATGGTTTATCACAAGCTATCGCCTTGCGAGTGTGTAAGTTAATTAACCCGTTCTTTTTTGGTTCAGCAAGCCGTTTTAAAGGCATACCAGTGGCGATTTTAGGCCAAGCGATTGCGTTACATGTTACCAAGCCATATCAAGCTCAATGCAATGAATCGACCCAGATATTGCATTGGCAAGATATGATGGATTTACACCAGTAAGACAAAATAAAAAAACGAGCCTTTAAAGGCTCGTTTTAGTTTGCTTGTGAGCTTATTTATTTGCCCTCAAATCCAGCTTCGAAGTGCAACACATCGCCAACTGTTATCAATATCAACCCAACAAATGGCTTGCTCAGCGATTATAAAAACCACGCGCGATAAGTTTTACCTTTTAAGCGCCCATTGGTGATTTTATTTAACGCTTTTTTAGCCGCAAAACGATTAACAGCCACGTATGAACGAATATCAGTCACTTTAATTTTACCAATATCGGTGCCGGCAATACCGTTTTCACCAGTCAACCCTCCCACAATGTCGCCAGGTCTAATTTTATGCTTTTTACCGGCGTCAATTTGAATGGTCACCATTTCAGCTTCAATTGGCTGCTGAGTTAACACACTACTCGATGGCAATGGCGTTTCAACAATGGCTTTACCCATGGCATCTTCAATCAACGACACTTTATAGGCATCTTCATTACTAAAGAAGGTATAAGCTACGCCAGTGCTACCAGCACGCCCAGTTCGGCCAATACGATGAATATGCACTTCAGTGTCATAAGCAATATGATAATTAAATACCGCATCTAGCGCGTCGATATCTAAACCACGGGCTGCAACGTCAGTTGCCACTAACACACGGGCGCTTTTATTGGCAAATTGCAGCAACATTTTATCGCGATCGCGCTGTTCTAAATCACCATGAAGTGCTAATACGCTAAAGCCTTTACCCGCTAAGGTATCAGCCACTTTTTGGGTTTCACGCTTGGTATTACAAAACACTACTGCGCTTTCAGGCTGGCGATCAAGTAGTAATAATTCCAATGCTTCAGTACGACCTTGACCGTCTTCTATTAAATAAAACTTTTGCTCAATAGTGAGATCGTCATGAGTTGACTCAACTTTTACCATGGTCGGTTTATACATTATTTGATCAGCCACGGTTTTTATTTGCTCAGGGAAAGTGGCACTAAATAACAATGTTTGGCGCTCATGAGGCATTTCAGCGACAATTTGATCGAGCTGATCTTGAAAACCCATTTCTAACATACGGTCGGCTTCATCAAGCACCAACATGTTTACATTGCTTAGGTCTAAACGGTTACGATCTAAATGATCCACAATTCGTCCAGGGGTGCCGACAATAATGTGCGCGCCATGTTCTAACGAGCCAATTTGCGGCCCCATTGGTACACCACCACAAAGTGTGAGCACTTTCACGTTATGGGTGCCGCGCGCTAAAGTACGAATTTCTTTCGCCACTTGATCGGCTAATTCACGAGTAGGACATAACACCATGGTTTGAATACGAAAGCGTTTCACATCCAGTTTATTGAGTAAACCTAAGCCAAACGCCGCAGTCTTACCTGAGCCCGTTTTGGCTTGGGCGATAACATCGTCGCCGGCCAAAATGGTCGGCAAACTTTGAGCTTGAATTTGCGTCATCGCCTCAAAATTCATGGTTTTGAGGTTATCGAGTAAATCTTGCTTTAATGGCAAAGAAGCGAAGGCTGTAGAAGCCCCTTGTTGGATAGATTGACTCAAAATAAACCCCTTGAATTGAGCAAAAAAACAAATGACAGACAACATTAAGCTAATGCTTAAACAAGCCAATCATATAAAAATTAACGAATGACGCGCTAAAACTGACGAAGCTAATCACCTGCAAAGCATGACAAAAGCCAGAAACAATTTGGCCAAGGGAAACGAACAATTTGTTCAGCTGCAACCTTGGCCTATATGGCCGATATTGTAGCAATAATTCACCCAGTTAGCTGCTTAATTAATGACTTTATAAACGCTAAATTGGTGTGTGTTTTTTCAGACTTCTCCCATTCGCTGTTAAAGCAGAGGAGTCTATAAAGTATTCCTCATCAATCAAACAATTGAATACGGTGGCATTCATAATGCGCTTTCAAACCTCATAGAGCACTACGCAACAAAACCAAACTAAGATATCCCTACAACTATTGTTAATAATATGTTGCCAACAAGTTTCACCAAGGTTACATTGAGGGTGATATAAAAAATCAATTATAAGATTTAAATAATCACTAATATTACAGGGACTCAGTATGCATACATCTCAAATCGCAAAAGCTATTCGCTTAGCCTGTGTTTACGGCACGCTGTCAACAGCTGCACTTTCAACAAGTGTAATGGCTGTTGAAGTTGATGAAAATGATGAAGAAATAGAACGAATTGTCACCACCGGTTCTCACATTCCTAAAACAGAATATTCAAATCCAACCCCTATCATGGTGATTGACCAAGCTGAAATGCAAAAATTTGGTACGCCAGACTTAGCATCGATGTTGGCTGAATTACCAGCAATTGGCTCAACAGACACCTTAGTGGGTAACAATAATTCAAACGCCAATGCGGGTTTAAGCTCGGCAGATTTACGCCGTCTAGGTTCAAAACGTACCTTAGTATTAGTAAACGGTAAACGTCACGTTGCGGGTGCTCCAGGTTCTTCACAAGTTGACCTTTCAACCATTCCTACCGCATTGATTGAACGAATTGAAATCATTACTGGTGGTGCATCAGCCATTTACGGTTCTGATGCGGTATCGGGCGTTGTTAACGTCATCATGAAAAAAGATTTTGAAGGTTTCTTGTTTAACGCAACAGGTGCAACTTCAGTCGACGATGTTGAATACGGCAACCATAGTTTTAACGTGGTAGCGGGTACCTCAAACGAGAAAGGCAATGTGAGTGTTTATGCCGGCGTTGAAAGAACCAAACAAACCATGTCACGAGACTTAACTCAGTTAGAAAACTGGGGAACCATTGTTAACCCACTTGATACTGGTGAAGACGACGGTATACCAGACAGATTACGTGTGAAGAATGTCGGCTCAGAAATGATCAATAAATGGGGCGTTATCAATCCGTTTTCTGATTCACGCTTTACCTTTGATGACAGCGGCAATATGCAAGCACAGTGTGTACGTGACGGTACTAATAGCTTTGCATTTGGTCAGTTTGAAAACGGGTGTGACACTGCATTCTTTACTGAAGATTATGAGAATATTTATCCTGAAGTAGACCGAGTTAACTTAGGTGGTACGTTTAATTATGAACTAGCTGAAAATGTTAGTCTTTATGGTGATATTAAATACACTAAATCTGAGATTAAGCAGCAATTCCAACCAGGCTTTAGCTTTGGTGGAATTGCCATTGATGTGGCAAATAATGCTTACCTTTCAGACGATGCACGTGCAGCATTAGGTGGAACAGGCACAACATCAATGGCTAAATTCTTCGATGAATTAGGCAACCGTTCAGCCCACAATAACCGCGACTTATTCCGTTTTGTAGGTGGTGTAGAAGGTTTTGTTACCGCAAGTGAAACCGAGATTGATTATGAGGTTTACTACATTTACGGCGAAACTAACAACGTACGCGTAACTGAAAACGATATCATTGAAGGTAACTTAGCCGCTGCTATTGACTCCATTGTTGACCCAAACACTGGGGAAATCGTTTGTAATGACTATACTGCGGGCTCTGTCGACCCTTCAGGTTGTGTGCCTTATAACCCATTTGGTTATAACCAAGCCTCTGAAGAAGCCAAAGATTGGATTTCTGCAGACGTCACGCGCCAAGATAAAATTACTCAACAAGTTATTGGCGCTTCAGCCACATTCGACACCGGTGAATTTATGAACTTACAAGGCGGTCCAGTCGCCTTTGCTACTGGTTTTGAGTACCGTGAAGAGACCTCATCATCCATTACTGATGAACTCACAAAATCTGGTGCATTAGCTGGTGCAGCAACACCGGATGAAAATGCAGACTACGATGTAAGTGAAGTATTCATTGAAGTCAGCTTACCGCTATTAGCCGGTTTATCATTTGCTGAAGAGCTGACATTAGACGGAGCATATCGTATTGCTAACTATTCACATGTTGAAGATAGAGTGGATGCATGGAAAGTTGGCTTAATGTACGCCCCAATCGATTCGGTACGTATTCGTGCAACGCATGGTTCAGCCGTTCGTGCACCTAACCTTGAAGAAGCCTTTAGTCCACTATCGCCTGGTTTTGCTCGAGTATCTGACCCGTGTGATGCTGATAACATTAATGACGATCCAGATAGAGCGGCAAACTGTGCAGCACTGGGTATCCCTGTGGGTTGGGAAGCAAACGACAATGTCAGTATTGACACGCTTTCAGGTGGTAATGATCAATTAACACCTGAAACCTCAACCTCGACAACGGTAGGTATGGTATGGCAACCAACGTTTGTTGAAAACCTAGCCATTACTGTTGATTATTATAAAATTGAAATTGAAGATGCAATTATCTCTGTTGCGTCACAAGACATTGCCGACAACTGTGTTGATGCAACTGGGGGCTTAGATGCGCAATACTGTAGCGCAATTGACCGTGACCCAACGACCTTTGATATTGATTTAGTCCGTTCTGGCTTCTTAAATGCAGCCGCATTAAACACTTCAGGTGTTGAGTCTGACATTAGTTACAACCTTGGCTTAGAAGATTTCGCTTTAGAAGGTGATCTTAAATTCAACCTCTTTGTGAACAAGCTAATTGAGCTTGAAAGATTTGAATTCCAAGACCGTCCTGACGAAATTAACGTTGAAACAGGTGAAGTTGGTGACCCTGAATGGCAGTTTAGATTCAATACCAGCTACACAATTGACGATTTAACTGTAAGTTATGGCGTACGTTATATTGATAACGTAGTGACTTATGATGTATCACCAGGTGGCGGGTCGCCTGAAGATTTATCACCAGGTTACATTCCGTCATTAACCACTCATGACTTATCAATGAACTATTATGTTTCTGATAACATCAATGTTTACGCCGGTGTACGTAATATCTTTGATGCACTACCACCAGGTTACACGGTAAATGCACAATATGACTTAATTGGTCGCCGCATCTTTGGTGGATTGAACGTCACGTTCTAACTTAACCATTCATGGCTGAGCCAGTAACCTTTATGCCTGTCAGTTTAACTGACAGGCATTTTTATTACTTGGGTTACGATTATCTTTCTATTGGAACTTGTCAAACTAAAGCACAACGCTGGAATAGCTTTTCTTTTTCAGCATTCAAGCATTCAAGCATTCAAGCATTCAATAAATTGCCTATCAACCACACATTTGAGCCATAAAAAAGAGCGCCTAAGCGCTCTATTTCAATTGAGAGTGAGAGTGAGAGTGAGAGTGACTTTAAGGTTAACTTCTTAACCCTATCCCGCGTGAAATTAAATAATACGCCACAAACCATAATCCAGCACAAAAGCCAATAATAATGGCCAAAGACAATGGCACACTCATGTCTGAATAGCCTAAAAAGCCATAACGAAACACGTTAATAACATACACAACAGGGTTTAATGCCGACACGCCTTGCCAAAAATCAGGCAGTAATGACAATGAGTAAAACACCCCGCCTAAGTACGTTAATGGCGTTAATACAAACGTGGGGATAATACTGATGTCATCATAACTTTTGGCAAACACCGCGTTAATTAACCCAGCAAGGGCAAACATCATTGACGTTAATAACGCAGTAAGTAACACCAAGCCAAGATGATGAATAGAAATATCCACAAAGCACATTGCCACTATTGTCACTATGCAGCCAACAATTAATCCACGAGTGACACCGCCGCCAACATAACCGGCAATCATCACATAATGCGGTACAGGCGCAACCATAATTTCTTCAAGGTTACGCTGAAACTTAGCACTGTAAAAAGAGGACGCAACATTAGAAAACGAGTTAGTGATCACCGACATCATAATCAACCCTGGCGCAATAAATTCCATGTAACTCACGCCACCCATTTGCCCAATACGGCTACCAACCAGGTTACCAAAAATTAAAAAATATAAGGTCATGGTAATCGCAGGCGGTACAATCGTTTGTACCCAAATACGCGAAAACCGAGTAATTTCTTTGGTTAAGATACTTTTAAATGCAATAAGGTATAACGGGTTCATTATTTTGCCTCCTTGGCTTTTTCGACCAATTCAACAAACAACTCTTCAAGGCGGTTAGATTTATTACGCATTGATATGACTTCTATATTGGCTGCAGATAACAAGGTAAATACTTCATTGATATTATGATCTTTGGCCACATCGACTTCTAAGGTATGTGAGTCAGTTAAGCGACAAGTTATGTTGCCTAAATCAGGTGTTTGAGTCACATTGTTACGTAAATCAAGAATAAAGGTTTCCATGTTCAGTTTGCTTAACAATGCCTTCATGGTGGTGCACTCAACTAACATCCCTTGGTCGATAATACCGATATTACGACACAGCATTTCAGCCTCTTCAAGGTAATGAGTGGTCAAAATAATCGTCACCCCTTGCTCATTGATTTGCTTTAAAAAGTCCCACATAGAACGGCGCAGCTCAATGTCTACCCCTGCGGTAGGTTCATCTAAAATCAGCAGTTTTGGGCGATGCATTAACGCACGCGCAATCATTAAACGGCGTTTCATCCCACCCGATAACTGCCTAGCTTGCGCATTACGCTTGCCCCACAAGTCTAATTGAGTCAAATATTGCTCAGCACGTTCAAGCGCAACTTGGCGGGTAACCCCATAATAGCCTGCTTGGTTCACCACAATTTGCAGCACGGTTTCAAACTGGTTAAAGTTAAATTCTTGTGGCACTAAACCAATACATAACTTGGCTTGCTCAAGCTGCTTATCAATATCAAAGCCAAACACATTAACGCTGCCTTGAGACTTTTGTACTAGCGAACTAATCACACCAATAGTGGTCGATTTACCCGCGCCATTAGGGCCTAGCAATGCAAAAAAGTCACCTTGTTTTACCGTAAGGTCTAAGCTTTTAATGGCTTGTACCCCACCTTTATAAGTCTTTTTAAGCCCCTCAATTACTAATGCATTGGCGTTATCGCCCATGTGTTACTCCTTACGACAAAAAACAAAAACTCCCGCAATTGCGGGAGCCTTTTTAAACAGATTATTTATGCTATTGGTACGACTTTGGCAATGTAAGGTAAGTTACGATATTGCTCAGCATAATCAATACCGTAGCCCACAATAAACTCGTCAGGAATGCTCATACCAATAAAGTCGACAGGCACGTCAACTTCACGACGTTCAGGCTTGTCTAACAAAGTACATAACGCCAAGCTTTTCGGTTCACGTAGTAATAGCATTTCACGGACTTTATTTAAGGTGTTACCTGAGTCAATTAAGTCTTCAACAATTAACACATCACGATCGGCAATATCTGATTGCACGTCTTTTAACACTTTTACATCACGGGTACTGGTCATCGCATTACCGTAACTTGAAACCGACATAAAATCGATTTCAACGTGGCCTTTAATGCGACGACATAAATCAGCCATGAATACCACAGAGCCTTTTAATAGGCCCACCATTAGTAGACGCTCGCTATTGGCATAATGGGCATTAATTCGCTCAGCAAGTACATCTAATGTTTTGTCGATTTCTTCGGTAGAAATCATCTCTTCAATGGTGTGTTTCATATGTCTCTCAGTGTTCAATATCAAGAGCCTGAGACTGTCCGTATCCCCAGCGACTCGTAAGTGCATGTTCGATCCCCAAATGATCGAGAATGCGAGAAACCATGAAGTTTACCAGATCTTCAACCGATTTGGGATTATGATAAAAACCTGGTGCAGCAGGCATGATAGTTGTTCCTTGACGAGTCAGGCTTAACATATGCTCTAAGTGTATGGCACTAAAGGGAGTTTCCCGAGGTACAAGGATTAATTGACCGCGTTCTTTAATGACAACATCAGCGGCTCTTTCTAATAAATTATTACTCATCCCTGTGGCAATGGCCGCTAATGTGCCCGTTGAACACGGACACACCACCATTTGTTTTGGCGCGGCGCTACCTGATGCTGGCGGCGAAAACCATTCATCTTTACCCAACACCACCAATTGCCCTGTTAATACAGACGTTTGTGAGGTTAAATATTCAAGCAACTGCGCATGGGCTTTGTCGCTATTGGCGCTTAATTTCAAACCATGTTCAGTGGCAAGTACCACTCTGGCGGCGCTCGAAATCATTAAAAACACTTGATAATCTGCTTCTAATAAACACGTTAACAGTTTTAATCCATAAGGCGCACCTGACGCCCCTGTCCACGCTAAGCTAATGGCTTTGTCTTTTTTAGTGTAAGTCATGCTTTTCCTTTCGTTATTGGGGAAACCTGTGTTGATACTCCCCAATACCCGCACTATTTGGCCGCAATAGCCGCAATCAATTTCTGGTGAATGCCGTTAAAGCCACCGTTGCTCATTACCACAATGGTGTCACCATGGTGAACCTGCGCACTCACTTGGCTAACAATAGTATCAATGTTGTTTTGCACCACGACTGGCATAACCGCGCGTGTCATACTCGCGGCGATATCCCAATCAACATTACCGGCTTGATACAACCAAACTCGGTCAGCAAGCTTTAATGAATTGGCTAATGTGTCTTTGTGAACACCCCGTTTCATGGTGTTTGAACGCGGCTCTAACACCACAATCACTTTACCGCCCCCCACTTTAGCGCGTAAACCGTTTAAGGTGGTTTCAATGGCGGTGGGATGATGCGCAAAGTCATCATAAATCGCCACACCATTAACCGTATCAAGCAGTTCCATACGACGTTTTGGCGGGACAAATTTAGTTAATGCTTCAATGGCAAGTTCAGGTGTTACCCCAACATGTCTGGCTGCTGCAATGGCCATAATGGCATTTTCAATATTGTGCTGACCAATTAAGTCCCACAATAATATACCTTGAGATTGACCGTTAAATAACACTTCAAACTCATGCCCATCGTCAGCAATAGTACGGCTTTGCCAACCTTGGTTGTTATCGTGTTCGCGGCTGTAAGTTTCTTGCTCACTCCAACAGCCCGTCTCAATCACCAACTTCACGGCATCAGCATCTTTAGGCCAAATCACTTTTCCTTCACCTGGCACGGTGCGAATAACATGGTGAAACTGGCGCTGAATGTCTGCTAAGTCACAAAAGATATCGGCATGGTCAAACTCAAGATTATTAATCACTAACGTGCGCGGGCGGTAATGCACAAACTTAGAGCGCTTATCAAAAAATGCACTGTCATATTCATCGGCTTCCACCACAAAAAAGGGAGAGTGACCTAAACGCGCTGACACGCCAAAATTTTGCGGCACGCCGCCAATTAAGAAACCAGGCTCATAACCACACGAATCTAAAATCCACGCTAACATGCTAGAGGTTGAGGTTTTACCATGAGTGCCCGACACCGCTAATACCCAACGCTGCGGTAAAATATGTTCGGCTAAAAATTGGGGGCCAGAGGTATAGTTAATGCCACGGTTTAATACCGCTTCAACACACGGATTACCGCGACTCATGGCGTTGCCAATGACCACGATATCGGGTTGATCGATGCCTTCTTTTCCTAATTGGCTTGGGTCAAACCCTTGAATAAGGCTAATGCCTTGCTCTTGAAGCTGGGTACTCATTGGCGGGTACACATTCGCGTCGCTGCCCGTCACCTTGTGTCCTTCAGCTCTAGCTAATAGGGCAAGTCCGCCCATAAAAGTGCCACAAATCCCTAAAATGTGTACGTGCATGACAATGCTCTTTATTCAAAAAATACTGATAGGCCATTCTAATCTAACTACGCGGTTAATGTCAGTTAACTGCTCGCACTGAACAGGAATTTTGTTAGCTTTAACAAGATTGTATCGCTAAGCCCTAACATATTGGCTCATCAGGGAGTCAATACTCATACCAAAAACAAAAAAATGCCTGTTAGTAACAACTGACAGGCATTTTTATTTGACTTGTTATTGAGTGAATAAACACTAACTCACCGCAATCACCATTACCAAATTTTAACGCGTTTTTCAGGTGCAACATACATTGCATCACCTGGTTTTACGTTAAATGCTTTATAAAACGCTGGCGTGTTAGATAACGGACCTAAAGTACGGAACTTCTCAGGTGAATGTGGATCGGTTGCCACTTGGTTACGCAATGAGGCTTCTTTAATTTTAGAGCGCCAAATTTGGGTAAAACCAATAAAGAAGCGTTGATCACCTGTTAAGCCATCAATCACTGGCGCAGGTTTACCGTGTAATGATTTTTTGTACGCACGATAAGCAATGGTCACCCCTGAAAGATCACCAATGTTTTCGCCTAGTGTCAGCTTGCCGTTCACGTTTAAGTCATCAAACACCGCATAACCGTCAAATTGTTCTACCAATTGTTTAGCTCGTGCAGAAAATTCTTTAAAATCTTGCTTGGTCCACCAGTCACGCATGTTACCGTCACCGTCAAACTTAGCACCTTGGTCATCAAAACCATGGCCCATTTCATGGCCAATAACAGCACCAATACCACCATAATTTACCGCGTCATCAGCGTTAGGGTTAAAGAAAGGCGCTTGTAAAATAGCCGCTGGGAACACAATTTCATTTTGCACAGGGTTATAATATGCGTTCACAGTTTGAGGTGTCATGTCCCATTCCCATTTACGGATTGGTCCGGCTAAGCGTTCAAGTTCTTTCTT
Organism: Shewanella intestini; assembly: GCF_018221465.1. Classification (GTDB taxonomy): domain Bacteria; phylum Pseudomonadota; class Gammaproteobacteria; order Enterobacterales; family Shewanellaceae; genus Shewanella; species Shewanella intestini. Next base: position 21,792 of record NZ_JAAIKR010000016.1, read on the forward strand.
ATGACGAAAGGCATTTGCACGTTTGCTATTGGCAAACAATTCGTTACCTTTAATCGTCAACTGGTCATAATTTTCCCAGCGCTCTGGATAACCCACTTTAGGGGTAAATTTAGCCAGCTTTTTCTTGGTGGCCGCTTTTGTGACGTCGCTCATCCATTCTAAATCGTCAACACTATCCACGTAAGCATTGCGCAGGTTTTCAACCAATTGCTGCATACGCTTTTTAGATTCAGGCTTAAATTGTTGCTGAACATACTCTTGACCAACCGCTTCACCTAATACGCTGTTTACCAGCGCAACACCGCGCTTCCAACGCGGAGTAATGGTGTCTTGACCACGCATTTTCTTAGAGTAGAACTCAAAGTTGGCTTGATCAATTGCAGGGGTGAGTTTGGTTGCTGCGTGGTTTAGTACCTGCCATTGTAGGTAGGTTTTCCAAGTATCAAGGTCAGTATTAGCAATAAGATCGCTCAAACCTTTAACGTAACTGGGTTGGTTAAGAATAATGGTTTTCTTTTCACCTAAACCTAAAGCGGTTAAATACTTTTTCCAATCAATATTCGGTGCCAGCTTAGCTAAGTCTTTAACCGTGTATGCATTGTAGCTTTTTTCAATATTGCGGTTTTCAACAATGCTCCAGTTTTGTTTCGCCATCGCTGTTTCTAACGTCATGATTTTTTGCGCACTGGCTTTAGGTTCAGCAAAACCGGCTAACGAATACATGTTTTCTACATGCGTAACAAATGCCTTGCGAATACTTTCAAAACGCGGCTGTTTGTTAAAGTAGTAATCTTTTTCAGGCAAGCTTAAACCACTTTGAGTCAGAAATGCGCTGTAACGATTAGCGTCTTTAAAGTCGACTTCAACATAAAATGTTAAAGGTGAGCCGTCACCCTGTACTTGGCTATGCCCAAAGTAAGTTGCTAAGTCAGCTTTATTTTTAATTGCGGCAATGGCGTTGAGTTCACCTTTAATCGGCGTCACACCTAATTGATTAAGCGTATCAACGTCCATATATGAACGGTAAAGATCTGCGACTTTTTGCTCGTTACTGCCTGGCGTTAAGTTAGGCGTAGCGGCTAGGGTGTCAATAATGTGTTTCACATCACGGTAAGATTTTTCATTTAAATCGGAAAAAGCCCCGGTACGAGTGCGGTCATTTGGGATCGTCGCTTTATTAATCCAAGCGCCATTCACATAAGAATAAAAGTCGTCTTGTGGACGCACGTTTTTGTCAAAGTTGGTAAAATCGATACCTGAGCTAAGTTGTTGTTGCACAGCAACAGCAGCTTTGTTTTTTGCAAGCGGGGCTGTGTTAGGAATGGCGGTGTCACTATTACATGCACTGAGCCCAAGGATAACGGAAGCACATAAGCCACCAACGATAAATTTGTTCATTTTAGCCCTTTTAGATAATCATCTTTATAGTTCAAAAGTCGCCTTTAACACGTAGAGTAGCAATTTTGGCTACCACTCCGTTTTTTAGCGAGCCCATTTAGCTCAAATAATGCTAAATGACTTAAGACCGTTCTCATTTTCAGTTTAACGATGTGCCGTTAAAAAAATTAACAATACTGCATTTACTGTAACCGCCAAGGCTGAGTAGTAAAAGTTAACGATTATTCATCATTGTTCGCTAATGCATGCTTGTAGCAAGCATGCAGTAAACCACGAGAAATTTCCCCTAAAGAAGCGGGAGATGTAAAAGCAATGCATCAATGTGGAACAAGAAGCAAGATTGTTTTTCTATGATTTTACGATGCGGTTGTTGCGTCAAAACGATTCATAAAACAAAACAACATGAGTTTACATGAGGTAAATTTGCCAACATTAAGCGCCCCTTGAGAGGTTGTCCTTAATCAAGATGACACAATCAATTTGATAGACGAATAACTGCTTTATTTTAATACTGTATTTCCTCCCCGCTGTATCTATATGTCAAACGTCAAAGTGAAGGTGAAGGTGAAGGTGAAGGTCATAACGGTAAAGTATTACGCGATGCAGTGTCTACTGTTATTGGGGGTTACCAAACCGCTTGTTCACTTAAATAAAATGCTGTTACGTCTTACGAAAAAGCCATTAGGTAACCATTGTTAACGTCGATGATAGTTCCTCCTGACAGCGTCAAATTTGTGCAAATTGACGAATTAAGTTGTGATAAACATGATGCAAATTATCAAGCTCAGATCGATCCGTTTGACCGGCGGCTATCAATGCTTGAATCGATTGATCAAGTTGATATAAGTTTTGCCTTAACGCTGAATCTGCCACCATACTTTGCATCCATGAAATTGCCGCAACTCGTTCACCACGGGTCACCGCAGTCACTTTGTGCAAGCTGCTTGATGGATACACCACCGCATAGCCGGCAGGCAGTTTTATCGACTGCTCACCAAATTCAGTGGCAATAATTAACTCGCCACCGTCATATTCCTCAGGTTCACTGAGAAACACCGTCATTGACACGTCGCTACGCAACACCACTTGAGTGTCAGGAATACGCATGACGGCGGCATCAACATGAAAGCCATATTCTTGTGATTGAGCATAACGGTTAAAACAAGGTGGAAAAATTTGCTGCGGTAAGGCTGCTGACACTACCTTTGGCGTGCTGCCCACTTTCGCAAGCAATTGATTAGCCAACTGCTGCACTTTAGGATCGCTTGCCAACGCTTGACCATTTTGTTTAACTGAAGCGGCCATCCCCATGGCGGTTTTCTTGCCATCTTCCCAAGTGACATTTTGTAAAGTTTTACGGTACAAAGCCACGTCTTGTTTTGACAACATTTGCTCAATCACAATCATAAAATACTCAACTTAATTCATTGTTATGCTGATATCAGTTTACTGACAGCTTAAAACTCGTAGGTTGCTGATAATCTAGCATTTCTTGCATCACCTAAATACATAAATGAGCCAGAACGGTACGCTGCAGTGAAGTACTCTTCATCTAACACGTTGCCCACATTTAAGCGAAATGTCAGTGACTCGGTGGCATTATAATTAGCAAACAAGTCAACCACTTGGTAGTTAGGTACCACAATGGAGTAACGACCGTTGTCAACGTCGTACCCTGCTGCTGTATCAGGTTGTCCACCATACATTTCACCTTGATAGGTATAACCTGCACCAACCACAAATGTATCATTAAGTTGATAACGTAACTGCAAATACGCACTTTCATCAGCAAAGTTACTTAATGCTAAACCAATGGTTTCTTCATTGAATGAAGCTAAGATTTCTGAGTCCATAATGGCGGCTGAAAATTGTAAACTCAGCGCCGGGGTAATATTACCTACCATGCCAAATTCAATCCCTTTTACACGGTTTTTACCGGTATTTAAGGTGCCTAGGGTTGAGTAACTGTCGCCCACACTTTCCATTACATCACTTTTGGTTATTTGAAATACCGATGCGGTGAACATCAGGTTATCTTCAAACATCATCCATTTTGTACCCAGCTCCATGTTTTCAACATGCTCAGGGTCTGCCACACTAGCTTGTTCTTGAGTACCACATACACCACCGTAGCCACAGCTTGCGCCTAAGTCTGACTCCCCCCCGTTAATGTTGGTGGCCGTGCTGTAATTAGCATAAATATTGCCGTTGTCGGTAATGCTGTATACCAAACCGACATGGCCGTTATACAAGGTGTCGTCATACTTATATAAGATGTCACCATTGCGCGAGCTTGACGTATCATTTTCATAATCAAAACTATCTTGTCTTACGCCGAAGAACAGCTCTAATTCATCAGTTAACGCCACGGTATCCATAAAGTAGGCCGAAATCGTGTTAATTTGATACTCAGCGTCATTGATACCTTTGGTATAGCTGCGCCCCATTAACTTATCGATATCATCAACGACATTGCCATTGCCATCTAAAATACAGTACGCGCCAGCATCACCACGACGACCTGCGGTAATACAGTTAGTGTCGTTCGCATTCACAATGTCATACACGCCGTTATCCACTTGTTGATCGGTATATTCCAAACCAAAAACAAACTTGTTTTGCATACCAAGTAGTTGGGTATCCCAAAATAGGTTGAATTGAGTGCTGAAGTAATCAACGTCTTGATTACCTTGGTGAGTACTTAAGGTTAAAGTGTTTGCCCCTGGTGCATCTAAGTCTGTCGCACTGCGCGTGGTGCCACGTACACCGGTGGTGATATAACCGTTTTCGGTATGGCCAACTCGCGTTGCATTATAAAAAGTAAGGTTGTCAGCAATGTTATATTCAGTGCGTAAGGTAAAGGTTTGTACTTTTGAGTCTAAAAAGTCTGAGTCTTGGGCATAAACTGGAATATCAGCAATAGGCTCACGGGTGCTTTGATCAAAATAACTGCCCAGATCGGCCACGTCGTTTGCATCAAGATAATAACCGTCAGCAATAAATGACAAGTCTTGGGTCGGTTCATAAACGGCCGATAACTGCACGCCTTTACGCTCGCGGGTAATGCCCTCACGCCCAGGTTTGTCTTCTTTAGCCAACAAACCATTAATACGCAGACCAACAGTGGCAGACACGCCATGGTTGTAATCCACGGTCAGTCGGCTGTGATCATCCGTCCCTAGCGCTAAATCCACTCGGCCTAAGTTATACGATGTTGACGCTTTTTTGGTGACACTGTTAACCGCTCCCCCAGATGAACCACGTCCTGCAAATGTTGAGCTTGGGCCTTTAGTAATTTCTACCGCTTCAGTTGCAAAGCTCTCACGCGTTGTCATACCTGGGTCACGAAGACCATCAACAAATACGTCACTGCGCGCTTCATGGCCACGAATAATGTATCGGTCACCAAAGGCATTACCATTTTCACCCGTACCAAGTGTCACACCGGCTTGGGCAGACAAAATATCTTTTAAATCTGTTTTACCTGACTCTTGAATTTGGTCTTGAGTTAATACGGTGATCACCTGGGGGGTATCAATAAGGTCAGCGACACGGCGTATATCACCCGAGGATTGATTAAAGTAAACAGAGCTTTTTACTCCGTGTACTTTTATTCTTTCAATGGCTTCTGCTGATTGATTTTTTTCACATTCTATTCCACTAACTTCAACATTACAGGCTTCATTTACCGCTGCGTTGGCTGTTGTTTTCTCTGTCGTTTCAGCCTGCGAAGCAAAAACTGGTGCACCAAATACCAGCGCGGCGGCGACGGCTTGTGCGCCTAGAGATGTGTTTTTATATTGTGCTCGTTTCATTTTCCGAACTGTCCTTTGTTGTGAATATATTAACGTTCGGCCGAATACTAACAATTATTTAACTTAAATGTAAATAGTTATCATTTAGGTTTGCATTCGTATCAATAACCTATGGTTGAGTTTTATAGATGTCGCACAGAACTAATTAGCTAGTTGTGCACCACATAAAAAGGCAAATAAAACAGGCTAAATTATCGCCGATAATGACAAGCTAGATTGCTTAAGAGGATTATTTATTACTGAATAGAAATATGAAGTTACAAGGACACACAGGTATTAGATAAATAGCAATTTTACCAAAATATGATTTGGTAAAATTGCACGATTAACAAGTTAATTTACGATAAAGTTAACGTTCATAAAGCTCTAATGGTAACCCATCTGGGTCGCTAAAAAAGCAAAAGCGTTTGTTGGTGTATTCATCAATTCGAATCGGCTCTAGGGCTACTTGCTGTTGCTCAAGATGGGCAATCACCGCTTCAATGTCATCCACTTTAAATGCTAAATGACGCAACCCTTGTGCTTCTGGATAGCTTGGTCTGGCTGGAGAGTCAGGAATAGAAAACAGTTCAATTTGGCTACCATCAGGTAAAGCCAAATCTAATTTATAGGAACGCCTTGGCGCACGATAATGCTCAGCAATCACCTTGAAGCCTAATATTTGGGTATAAAAGTGCTTCGACACTAGATAGTCATTACAAATAATTGCTACATGATGAATGCCATTAAACATAGTGCCTCGGTATTTACACGTAAAAAACAAACCCTGATAAATGACTCTATCAGGGTTTGTTATCAAGCTCACCAGTTTATGGCAGCTTTTGTTAGCCTAGTTATAAGCATGGTGATTAACCATCGCACTTATTTCTATACTCCAACTTCGGCGCCGTCATTGCGCTCATGCCAAGACGACGTCTGGCAAGTTTTATTTTACACTTGTTTAAAAGCAGTATGATTGCCGTTGTAATAGCAGGTAGACTCAAACGCCGCCTTGTTTATCCATTATCCTTGCCGTTGAAATTCATTAACGAGTCATAAAATATCAACACGGCCAATTTTTACTTTATTTAAAATAATAACAAAATGGTGCCGTTTTCAATCGTTTGCTTTCCTAATAAAAAGGGAGGTGCGACTAGGCTAATCAAGCGTTACAACACCAACATTTAAGCCACATAACATCAACAAACCACCGTAAATAAACAGATAAAACGGCCCATTATTTTTTTACTACCGAATCAAACTGTCTTTATTGATCAAATTATAAAAATAAAATTTGTTAACTCGGTAAAAAAATACGTCCAATAATTTGAATACAATAATAGACATAAAAAATACATGGCTATTATTAATATTTTTTTAATCACTCTTAATTTTAATATTTAGGAACAGGGCAGATGACCGCAAGTGAAAGGCTAGTAGGTGTAAACTCAACATTAATATCAATGACTGATCTTAACGGTGTCATTCAATACGCAAACCGAGATTTTATTACCATTAGTGGTTATTCTGAGAACGAGTTAATGAATCAAAACCATAACTTAGTTCGTCATCCAGACATGCCCAAAGCGGCATTTGCTGATTTATGGGCCACCATAAAAACCAATAAACCTTGGCAAGGTATCGTAAAAAACAAATGCAAAAATGGTGACTATTACTGGGTTGATGCTTACATTACTCCGGTGTTTGAAAACAACATCAAAGTGGGTTATCAATCGGTAAGAAGCCGGCCGACAACAGCGCAAATATCTGCGGCACAAGGGCTTTATAAACAGCTCAATCAAGACCCCAATAAAACAATTCCTAAACCTAATAAATTGTCCCAATTAAGCATTGCCACTAAGCTGCAAACCTTATTAGGTTTATTGTTTATTACTATATATGTGACCCTGTGGCATGAAGGAAAACTATTTAGTTTTGACCAATTCCATGTCATCAATAACCTGTGGACGCTAGCCTTATTTGGCGGCTTATTTTATGTAATCAACCAAGGGGTTATCTCGCGTATAAACCGCTTAACCGACATCCTTAAACGTATGTCTACAGGTGATTTAACCGCCAATATCTCATCGTCAAAAGGTGATGAAATTGGCGAAACCATCATGACTGCTAAAATGCTCCAAGGGCGTTTAAAAGCGATTATTGGTCGATTTGGTGAATCATCGGTTGGCTTAGTTAATGCCACCAGCACATTGTCAAAAACCAGCGCGGCAACCAAAGACAGTATGCAAGTACAACATGTTGACACCCAGCAGGCTACCAGTGCCATGCAAAGCATGAATAAAACCGTGGATGAAATTGTTCATACCACGGCTAAAACATCTGAACTTGCAACCTCAGCAGATGCCGCCGCGCAAAATGGTAAAATGATGGTGCTGGCCACAAGAGACACTATTTTAGATTTATCAGAAAGCCTCAATGCCATTTCAGTGACCATTAGCTCACTGGCTGATGAATGCAAAAAAATTAAAGACACCACCGACTCGATCAGCAGTATTTCAGACCAAACCAATTTATTGGCCCTTAACGCCGCCATTGAAGCCGCCCGAGCCGGTGAAGCTGGTAGAGGCTTCGCCGTTGTTGCTGATGAAGTAAGAACCCTTGCCAGTCGAACCCAAGAGTCGACCATTGAAATTGACTCAATGATCGAAGCGCTTGAACTTGGAAGCAGTAACGCGGTTGATGCTGTACAATTGGGCATGAGTAAAGTGTCTGCTTCTGTTGAGCAAATTCAGCAAACCGAGAACGCCTTTTCAGAAATTGAAGCCTCCATTGTTGACTTAAACGACATGAATTTACACATTGCCAGTACCGCACAAACCCAGTCCAGTGTCGCCAATGAAGTTAACCAAAATGTGTCATCAATTAATACCCAATCACGCATTACGGCTGAGGGGGTTGTTGCACTAGAAAGCGATATTGCAGAGCTAACTAACATGTCGCAGTCGTTAAAACTGCAACTGTCGCAATACTCTTTAGGGGAATAAATTAGCGCTATATAACGATTTTTAGCGCTTTTTTCTTGCTGACTCTGCAAGGGCTTTTTTACGCGCTTGCTGTTTGAGCGAGCCTTTTTTGGCTTTACGCGGTAACGGCGTTGCCGCTTTAGTTAAATCAGGTTCAAAGCCTTGATACCACTGTTGCGGTAAGTGGCGGTCAAGTTTACGTTCAATGGCAATTAATTGTGCGTCGTCATCTTGGCTAAGCAACGTGATCGCTAGCCCTTCTTTACCCGCCCTACCCGTGCGCCCAATACGGTGAACATAATCTTCTGCCTTAAACGGCAACTCAACATTTATCACCCTATCAAGTTGGTCGATATCTAAACCTCGTGCGGCAACATCGGTTGCCACCAGCACATTAAGCCGTTTTGCCTTAAAGTCATCAAGCGTTTGATTACGCACAAATTGCGATAAGTCGGCATGAAATGGCGCAGCAGGTATTTGCTGGCCTTGCAGGTACGCGGCAATGCTGTCTGCGCCTTGTTTAGTGCGGCTAAATATCAAGGTTTGCGCGTGTAATTGCTGGTTTAATAAGTGGCTTAGTAACGGCAGCTTTTTTTCGGTATCAAGGTTATACACCCGCTCGACGATTTTTGCCGCGGTGCTATTACGTTTAGTGGTTTCAACCACCTTTGGTTGCTGCAATAAGCGTTGACTAAACTTGAATATCGCGTCATCGAGCGTCGCCGAAAATAACGCGGTTTGGCGAGTGGCAGGTAAGCGTTTTAATATCGCAACAATCTCATCTTTAAAGCCCATATCTAGCATGCGATCGGCTTCATCTAATACTAAATGCTCAATCGACGCTAACGACAACACCTGATGACGTAAATGATCTAACAGTCGCCCCGGTGTGGCAATGATGATATCTGTCCCAGCTTTAATGGCATTAACTTGCGCTTGAATGCTCACACCGCCATACACCATTACCGCTCGAATATCACTAAGCTGAGCATATTGGGTCACGCTTTGATGCACTTGTTGTGCGAGCTCCCGGGTTGGCACTAAAATTAATGCTTTAATTTGCTGACTGTATTGCGCTTTAGCTTGGATATTGGTTTTAGCAACCGTTGGCGCTGTAATCTCGCTTATATGGTTAATGCCATCTTGCTCACTAACATCACTAACATCACTAACATCACTAACACTAGCTTGCTTTGCTTCTAAAATACGTTGCAACAGTGGCAAGGTAAACGCGGCGGTTTTACCTGTACCGGTTTGCGCGCCAGCCAGCACGTCATGACCCGCTAACAACAACGGAATTGTCGCGCCTTGAATGTCTGTTGGTTGTTGATAATTAAGCTTATTAAGTTGCTCAGTTAATACCGCATCCAATCCAAGTGAGGCAAAAGATAATTGCGCTGACGACATATTTTCTCCATTAACAATAATGTGGCCATTGATAGCAGCATCAACCACCGCATTTTTTACCTAAACGATAAGCACAGCGGGTGCAGTTGGCTCAATCATACAAAACCATTAATTAAACGGCTTAAATAAAAGCCATTAAGTAGCGCCTATTTCGTTGAGGTAATTTGGCACATAGCATCAGGTTTAGTTATATAAGGGCTAAGTAGCGGCAATAAGCCATTAAGAACTTGTAGCGGCAATGACGAAGTAAAATGATAATCATCTGCCTGCTTGCCCGGTACAAAGGCGGTTATAGTACCAAAAAAGTGATCGCCTAAGTAAAACACAAACGTTGCGGTGCGATTAATTGCCACTGATTTTATTCTGCGGCCATGCTCAAGTTGGGTAACAATCCGGTTATCGCCGGTACCTGTTTTACCGCCAATGGCAATATCCCCTAACTCTTTTATTGCTGTGGCATGGATTCGCCTTGCAGTGCCATGCTCGACCACATTGGTTAATGCCCGTTTCAACACCTTGGCAATGGCAGGATTAAGTACTTGTTTTGCCCTTTGCGGCAAATGCTGTAAAGCTACTTCATAAGGCGTGTTAGCCGCGAAATGTAAATTAGACACTTTCGACTTTGCTAACATTTTTCCTTCGTTTTGAATAATGCCCATTAAGTCGGCTAATGCTGACGGTCGATCGCCCGAACTGCCAAGCGCTGAGCCCAAAGATGGTACTAAATAATTAAATGGATAACCCCATTTTTGCCAGCGCTGATGAATACTTAAAAAAGCATTGACTTCTAGCATCACTTTAATGCGTACATCACGTGCATTTTGATGGCGCGTTTTAAATAACCACCGATACACCCCAATTAATTGCGCTTGCGACTGCTCGGTCAACTCTTGCAACTTAATATGGTTTTCAGTCGTTGCAGCACCGCCCTGATAAGGCAGGTTAAGTTGTTTAATCACCCATAATTCTAATGGGTGTACCCGCACTAAATAACCTAGATTGGCAAGGTCAAATTTGCCCTCGCCGTACTTCATATACAAGCGATTAATTTGGCGGTCGCTAAAGCGCGTTGGTAACCTTGTTTGTAAAAAATCTTTTAATTGCTGGCCGTTAGCTTGTGGCTGTAAGTACCTAAAAGCCGCACTTAAGCTGTCTTTGTCGGCTGCAATGGTGGCATAAAATTGCTTTCGTCGCTGCTGCGGGCTTAACCCTTTGTACTGATGATAAAAGCGACGAACAAATTGCCCCCCTTCACGCTTAGCATAGGCTTTTAAATAATTCTCGCGGTTTGGGTCGTCGTCGTTGTGCAGCAATTGCGCCATACTGCCTTGATAGTTATAACTGCTGCTGTAGCTAACAATATCGCGCATTAAGCGCACAAACGGCAGGTTAATTGACCCTTGCAACGCTTGGTATAGCGTTGGGGTAAGTTTGTCTTCTTGATGATTAAAGTTATTAAACTTCTGTTCACCACCACCGGTAAAAAAAGTTTCTTTAGGTGAAGCGGAATAGCGCCGTTTAAGGGCGGCATCGAGCATTTGGGCTAAGTTACTGTCACGGGTACGAATTAAATAATTAACCACCCATCGAGTAATATGATCACCGCGCTCAATATCGACTTTCCTCAAGTCGTTAACGGTTAACGTTACAAACCGTTGTTGCAACTCTGCAACAATATCAAGGTAGGTCATGAGTACCCTCAGCTTTGCTGTTGAGCCTAATTCCAACTTGCTGCCATCATTAATATCAAACGGTTGTGGATTATTGTCAGTTTGTACCCGCACATAGTTTTGCAGCCCGTCAGATTCATACAAGGTAAAGCTGTATATCACTTTCTTAAGCTGTTGCTCATTTAATAAACGCCAGCCAATAATACCGGCTTGTTTTGCCTGTTGTGGATCAGACAAACCTTGTAAGTAAGCACTCACCTGTTGCTGTAATTGCTGATTTAAAGTGCTTTGAACACTCAAGTCTAAGCGGTCTAAATGAAACAAGTCGACTCCCAACATTTGGGCGGTATTGACCCGTATAGCGTTAACCCCTTTGCTGTCTGGCAGGCTTGTCGTGTCATTCACCAGAAACCGCCGCGGATTAAACTTGGCAGTAGTAAACACTAACTGGCTTTTTAACGCCGCATTAGCAAGCTCTGCTGGCACAATGTGTTGCTTAGCCAAAAGATGTAAATGTCGATTCACTAATAAATTAAGATCGTTACGGCCTTTAAGTAAATAATACGACGGCCTACGCTGAGCAATAATTAACGCCAAGACATGCTTAAATGCTTGGCCACGTTTGCCACTATTAGCCAATGTATGAGGTTGATTAAGTAGGTCATTCACCTTGGTTAACGACATACCAAACCAGGCATTTAATCCATCACCAATGCCGTTGACCTCACCAAAACCCGGTGCCGATGACAAAGGCACCGAATTCAAATAATCTTCCACCAATAAATGTCTAGCCACATAAGTGGTTTCGCTGTGGTGATACACCCGAAACATGGCCGAGCTTAATTGGGTAAATTTGTCCGCAATAGAACGCGTTTGTCCGTGAGGGGAATGGCGAAATTTCTCTATTTGGGTAGCAAGCGTGCTCCCGCCGCCTTTGGTCGCCGACATGCCAAATGCAGTGGCAATTTGGTTAACACTGGCTTTGGCAAAACGTGGCCAATCAATAACAGGATTATGATACGGCTGTGGCTTCATTAATTGACGGTTTTCAATAAACAATAAACTGGCGGCAATAACGCTTGGAATATCATTGGGATCGCGATAAACATCATGAGGATAAGCAAAGTTAAATTGCGATTTTGCACTGCAGTCGTCAATGGTTAATCCGGCCTGCGCTTTTTCTCTAAACGGCGTAAACAAGCCTAATTTACTGTATTGCATCAGTTGCGGGCTAAATTGAGCTTGGGCAGTAATGCGATAACCTTGCGCTTGTAACTTGTCTAACATCAAGGGCAGATCAACATACCCCATTCTTTTGTCAAACGGGCCATATTGAGGGTAGCGCACCATTGACGTGGCCTGTGGCTTTAGCGAAGTTTGTAATTGGCTAGCACCATAATGCAACAATTTAGCTTGGTAAAAAGAGTGATTAACCTCGAAGGTAATGAAATAACCTAACGCCAACACCAATATCGGCAATAATAGTCCCACTTTGCTGCGCTTCATTTTGACCGGTTTTACTCGTGGAGGTCGGTAATTACCAAAGTTGGTCTGTGGTTCTGTTTCGGGCAAAATCACTCCCTAATTGTAAAGACGTTAATCATGTCAGCGCCGTCATTGGCCAGCGCTAATCATTCGGCGCGGCTATAGTAGCAGATGTCACCTCACGACCAAGTGCTATTGCCACTTAACTTAAGCAACCGCTCATTTATTACCTCGTGCTCACTCAGTGTTCATACTCGCACGCCACATGATGGCCCCCCCCCTCAAGGTGATTTAGCAATTTAATGCCTTGGCTGCATTGTGGTAAACTCAGCGCTCTTTTTTGGTATTTACCGTTATGACAATCTCAAGGAATGCATTTTGACCGATTCAGGCACCCGCTTAAATAAATACATCAGTGACAGTGGCATTTGCTCTCGTCGCGAGGCCGACCGCTTTATTGAACAAGGTAATGTTTTTATTAATGGCAAACGCGCCAAAATTGGTGATCACGTGGATATTGGCGATAAGGTAAAAGTGAATGGTCAAGACATTGAGCCACGTGACGCTGAAGATCTGGTATTTATTGCCTTAAACAAACCGGTGGGGATTGTGAGCACCACCGAGGGCACTGAACGTGATAACATTGTTGATTTTGTCAATCACTCAAGCCGCATCTTCCCTATTGGCCGTTTAGATAAAGACTCTCAAGGGCTTATTTTCTTAACCAATAATGGCGACTTGGTGAATAAAATTCTGCGTGCTGGTAATAACCACGACAAAGAATACGTGGTAACGGTAAATAAACCGATCACTGATGACTTTATTAAAGGCATGGCTGGCGGTGTGCCAATTCTTGGCGTGATGACTAAAAAATGTAAAGTTGAAAAGGTGTCTGCCAACGCGTTTAAAATTGTCTTAGTACAAGGGTTAAACCGCCAAATACGCCGTATGGCAGAGCATTTTGGTTATGATGTCACCAAACTTGAACGCCAAAAAATCATGAATGTCGACATGAAAGGGTTGCCTATTGGTGAGTGGCGAGACCTAACCAAACAAGAACGAGACACCTTATTTGAGATGATCAAAGGCTCGTCCTCTGAAGATAAAAAAGCCACCCCAAAGAAAAAGCAAAAACCGAAGCCTAAAGCTCAATCGCTGCGCGATAAAATTGAAGGCCCAGAGCACTTTATGCAAACCCACGGCAAAGGTAAGCCAAAACGTGCCACGGGGGGGCCGCGTAATAAAGGTGGCAAATCAGGCCCATCACGTTCACCACGAAAAGGTCGCTAAACACAGGGCGGTGGTAGAGAAATTTCACCACCGCAATTTACTCTTTAACTTACCCGTAACACCCTGTAACATTAATCCTGAATAAAACGTTATCACGCTTTGGATCTTCCGATACCGTAGCGTATTTTCAACAAGGATAGTTACATGTTAAACAAACAGATGTTACTGGTTGATTTTACGGATGAATTACAAAACCAGTTTTCAAGCATTGCCCAGCTATTGCATTTCTCTGTCACTCACACCGTTGCCAGTCATGCCGCAGAAGATATTGCCCCATATACTTCTAACGAATACTCAATGCTGATAGCCCATTATATTAATGCCCCGATAGCACACATTAATGCACTTAAATTACCCTCAAAAAACCAGCACTACCATTTAGCCATTTGTCCTAAATTAACGACTGAAATAGAACTCAGTTTAATGAGCGCAGGCTTTAATGGCGCAATTGAAGAAAACGCCAAGGTCGTCGACAAGTTACAAGCCATTAATCAATTAATGGAACAACACATTTATTATTCACAAACGGCGACGTCTCGTTATGTTTTAAAAAATAAACCCCGAGCGAGTTATCAAAACAACACGAAATTATTGGCCCTGACCACGCCAAAAGAACAACAGATACTCAGCTTAATTTGGAGTGGTCTTAACAATGATGAAATGGCAGCAAAACTGGATATTTCAATCAACACGGTAAAAATGCATGTTCAAAATATTTATAAGAAAACCAATATAAATAGCCGTGGACAATTATTTGCAATGACCGCAGATTAACGGTTACCGGCAAGTCAAATAATCACTGAAGCCATCAAAGAAAAAAGCAGACTTAACCACGATTAAGTCTGCTTTTTATTATGGCCAATCTTAATAAGCAATACACCAATACACCAATACACCAATACACCAATACACCAATACACCAACCTATCATGATAAACATTATTGTCAGTAAACAGGTATCGATAACGGTAAATACCCCGCAAGTGTTCATCGTTTATAAGCTTGACCGCTTGAGCGCTTGATTAAGCGAGTAAGTATCGAGATAACACGCTCTGCGCCATAATGTGAGTTAATCAATTAATAATTGTGTCAATAACTGAGATTGCGTCATCAAATTAACAGTCTGTTTAGATTGACCATTCACATGGATATGTACCTGTGGCTGAGCTAAAAATGCACGAGCTTCATCAACATTATCAATGTCAGGCGGCGTTAAATGATATTGTTGGTTTGCGCTAAGATTCAACTTTAAATAGAGGGGGTCAGAGCGCACCCAATGACCTGAATCATCGGCATGATCTTGAAATAAATCATGGTATGTTAACTCAATCAATGTCGCGCCCTCTTGCAGCCCCACCAGCTTTTCAAATTTCACATTTTTGCCATTAATGCTGGCAACATTTAAATCATCATGGGTAGTGATGCTGGCGGCATGAGAACTGATTGATGTCATTAACGCTAAAGCGCTGATGGTGGTGCCAAGTATCGAAGTATTCATATTCATATTCATAACGTACTCCATCATATTTCACTGCTATGGCTTATTGCCCATTCATCACCACACCCATGTCAATATTTGGTGCCCTGGCGATGTGTTGTAATAACAGACCGTCATGTTGGCAAGTCTATTTCAGCGCCATTGACAATTTAGTCGCCACAGCCGCAGGGGGGCAGCTATTTTGCTAGCATAAGCCGCCACCGACTTATATAAAAAAACCGCCCAACTATGGACGGTTTTAATAAAAATGACTGGCTTAGCAATAACCTGCACGTTGACGAATCCGTCTTAATATAAGATGGTTTGCGCTAAATCCCCATGAGGATGAATAACCCAATTTACGCCTTTCGGGTGATTACTTTTTTATTTTCCATTTCACGGTTTCACCAGCAAAAAACGGCACAATTGGATTACCATTAGGTAAAATAATTTGCTCTGGCACTGTCCAGTCTTCTTTCACTAATGTCACGCTACCTTGGTTACGTGGTAAACCGTAGAAGTCTGCACCATGTAAGCTAGCAAAGCCTTCTAATTTATCTAACGCACCTAACTCATCAAACACTTGAGCATATAACTCAAGTGCACTCCACGCGCTATAACAACCTGCGCAGCCACAAGCAGACTCTTTACGGTGTTTTTCATGTGGCGCAGAATCTGTACCTAAAAAGAACTTACTTGAACCCGTTGCCACCGCCGCTTGCAAAGCCTGCTGATGAATATTGCGTTTAAGAACCGGTAAGCAGAAATTATGTGGGCGCACGCCTCCCACCAATAAATCATTACGATTTAGCAATAAGTGTTGCGGGGTAATGGTGGCGGCAATATTGCTTGGCGCAGCAGCAACAAATTCAGCAGCATCTTTAGTCGTTATATGTTCAAACACTACTTTAAGTTGCGGCATTGCCGTTACAATGCGCGACATGTAGCGTTCGATAAAGATTTTTTCACGATCAAAAATATCAATATGCGATTCGGTCACTTCACCATGAACCAGCAATAACATACCTTGCTCAGCCATAACCTCAAAGATAGGAAATAATGCATCTAAGGCTTTTACCGCTGCATCTGAGTTAGTTGTTGCTCCCGCAGGATACAATTTAGCCGCAACCACACCAGCCGCTTTGGCATCAATGATATCTTGGGCACTGGTGGTGTTAGTTAAAAACAAAGTCATTAACGGTTCGAAGTGACTGCCTTGAGGACGTGCCGCAATAATGCGTTCACGGTAAGCATTCACCATTGCAGCATTTGTAACCGGTGGCACTAAATTTGGCATCACAATCGCACGTTGGAATAAACGCGCAGTAGCAGGCACGGTTTCACCTAACATATCACCGTCGCGAAAATGCAAATGCCAATCGTCCGGCGTCGTGATGGTTAGTTGTGTCATAGTGATCCCTTATAAGTGAGTTGCAATATTTTGGGCGCTATTGTGCCTCAAATGCGTTGGGGTTAATAGATGCGTTCATTAAACGCAGACTTTGCTGTAGCAAAAAATCCCTTTGGCTTTAGCACTGCCATTAAGGGGCAATATGCCACACAATGATTGGCGCAATATCAAGGTGAACAACAATGCTGCCCCAATGCAAAAACGGCGCGTTTATGGGGGAATGAAATACCGTTTCGCGGATAAATAAGCGAGGATAAATAAGGGAGGATAAATCAAATTAAGCCAATCAGGGTTAAGTTGCCAAAACCATGAAAAATTCGACAGATTTACGTATAAACACAGTGTATTGTTAGTCTTTTTATTTTATTTTCAATATTTTACTCTAAAAATAGACATAAAACGTCATCGCTTAATACAGATTACTGCAAAATGTGCGCTTATAAATTAAAATATAACTACATTTTTGCGAATGAAAATTCTTCTAAACGAGGATCGATGAATACTAAAAAAGATAAATACAGCATAGATAATACCGACTACACCGTTGGACAAGATAATATACAAAAATGGGGATTTGACGTTCACAACCCAGTATTTGGCATTAGCGCCTCACTTATTGGGCTCTTCATTATTGCCATTTTATTGGTTGAACCAGCAACATCCAAAGCTGTCTTAGATGGCATAAAATTACAAATTATTAATTCATTTGATAGCTTATTCATGTGGTCAGCCAATATATTTGTGCTGTTCTGCATAGCCATGATTGTGTCACCTTATGGCAAAATCCGCTTAGGAGGCGATGAAGCGAAATCCGACTACAGCCGCATGTCTTGGCTTGCAATGTTGTTTGCAGCGGGTATGGGCATTGGCCTTATGTTCTGGGCAGTCGCTGAACCTGTTGCATACTACACAGGTTGGTTTGAAACACCACTTAACGTTACGCCAAACACACCTGAAGCGGCCAAGCTTGCGCTCGGTGCGACGATGTTTCACTGGGGATTACACCCATGGGCGATTTACGGCGTTGTTTCTTTATCACTCGCCTTTTTTGCTTATAACAAAGGCTTACCGCTTTCAATGCGTTCTGTTTTTTATCCAATTTTAGGTGATCGCACTTGGGGCTGGCCTGGACACATTGTTGATATTTTAGCGGTTATTGCCACCTTATTTGGCTTGGCAACCTCGCTTGGGTTAGGTGCGCAACAAGCCGCCAGCGGTTTCCACCATGTGTTTGGTATCGATAACAGCATGACACTGCAAATGATTATTATCCTTGCAGTAACGCTTGTGGCGGTTGTATCAGTTATGCGTGGTATTGATGGCGGCGTAAAAGTCATCAGTAATATCAATATGCTAATGGCATTAGTGCTGGTTGTCTTTGTTGCTCTAGTCTGCTTTGCAGTATCAATGGGTACCATTCCAATAACGGTAATGGGTTACATTGAGAATATTATCCCCCTGAGTAACCCAATTGGCCGTGAAGACCAAGTTTGGATGCACGGTTGGACTGTATTCTATTGGGCTTGGTGGATTTCATGGTCGCCATTTGTTGGTATGTTCATCGCACGTATCTCACGTGGTCGTACAATCCGTGAATTTATGACCGCTGTATTAATTGCACCTACATTAGTTACCATTATCTGGATGTCTGTGTTCGGGGGTATCGGTATCGACCAAGTGATAAATAAAGTTGGTGCACTTGGTACTCAAGGCTTAACGGAAGTTCCGTTAGCGATGTTCCAAGCTTTTGACGCATTGCCATTTGGTAACATGCTATCAATGCTTGCAGTTATCTTAGTGTTGGTGTTCTTTGTCACCTCATCTGACTCAGGTTCTTTGGTTATCGACAGTATCACCTCTGGTGGTAAAGTGGATGCGCCAGCACCGCAACGTATTTTCTGGGCATTAATTGAAGGCGCTATTGCTGCTGCATTGGTTTGGGTGGGTGGTAAACAAGCCATTGAAGCCTTACAAGCGGGAGCGATTTCAACGGCATTACCATTCACGGTTATTTTACTGGTGATGTGTGTCAGTTTGATTATGGGCCTTAGAACAGAAAAAAGAGCAAGCTAATTAATTAGCGCGCCGGTTATCGGCGCGCTTTTTAATGGTGATTTATTAAGCTAAAGCACCAAGCACCAAGCACTGACTAATAAAAAGCCGACTGACAATGATTGTCAGTCGGCTTTTTTATGGTTGATGTTTCATAATACATCGTGGCGGCAATTTAGCATTTAAACACCGTGATCATGGCCTGTTATTTCAAACGGGGGAATGGCTATAGCCATAGCTTTTTAATCGGCGTATTCGGGCTAAAATGATGATGAATTTGTGCTTGTAGCAATTCTGCCGTCGCTATTGCATCGGTTAATGCGTTGTGAGAAGCATAGGTCGGTAAATGATAACGACTGCGAGTTCTGGCTAAGCGGATAGATTCTGGCTGAGTATTTCTCAACCAATCCATAAAGCTTCTGCGTTTCGATTGTTGAATATCAGCCTCAATCTGCATGGTATCGACCACCGGAAACACAATACCTTCGTTGATAACACTTCTTAGTTCGGCATCAAAAAAGTCACGTTCAATTCTGCGATAATGCACCACCACAATTTTCCCCGCGAGCTTATCCAATACTTGCTCTAAAATACGCTCAAGATCAGGCGCACCTTTTAGGTCTGAATGGGTGATACCGTGGATAATAATGGAATCTTCTTGCAATTTATCTTCTGGCGTAACAAACCAATGCTTGGCGTCACGACACACAATTCGCTGCAAGGTAAAAGGCACTAACCCAATACTAATAATACTGTTTTGATTGGCATCTAATCCGGTGGTTTCGAAGTCTAACGCCACAAAATCGATGTCTTTGAGTTGCGTTTCACTGTGATAGGTATTAGCACGATAAAAACGGGTTAAGCGATTATCTTTACTATTACTGGCTTTGTTTTGTAAAAAAGCTTTCCAGTTAAGCACTTCTTGATTATTAAAATCACGCATTATTTAGCCTGTTGCATGCTGTTGGCGGTGTAGCGGAATTTAAGGAAGTTTTGCGCACTGCTTAATACTAAAAAAGCATCTTTTAAATTGCGGCGCTCAAAATCGGACATATTCTCAGGTTCAATGTTGTTATCAGGTGCTTGCTCTGACTCAATATCCAGTGCTTGATGGCGAATACGAACTAAAGAAATAAACTCCATTGCATGTTGCAAGTCCTTACCTTTTGAAGGAGGCAAAATGCCCGCTTCGATAATATCTTCTAGACGATTAAACGAGTTTTGCGACTGTGAACCGATTGCTAACGCATGTACCCGAATAAGATCGGCTAAAGGCGCGGTGCCACGACGTTTAAGGTTAATAGAATTATTATGACGACCGTCTTTTTCCATCACAAAATCTTTAAAGAAACCCAGTGGCGGTTTACGATTTAAAGCGTTTCTAGCCAGACAAGCTAAAAAGCGATTGTTCTTTTTAGCTTTACGTAAAATAAACGCATTGAGCTGCTCTGCCCATTTGCGTCGACCATACACGCCATATAAATCAAAGAAAATCGAGCTGTTGAGTAAGGCTTTTGGGTTTGGGTGCTCAATCCAATCGGCGAACACGGCTTCCCATTGTGACTGGGTTTTACGATACTCAGGATTGGTCGCCATAATATCGCCTGTACAATAGGCATAACCGCACGCGGCTAGCCCGTCGCATACATATTTGGCTAATGCCTTAAAGTATTCACCGTGGTGCTGTTCGTCATAATCGTTATCGAGAATAATCGCGTTGTCTTGATCGGTAACAATAAGCTGCTCATCACGCGCCATTGAGCCTAAAGCTAAGAAACAATACGGCACTGGCGGAGGGCCCAATTTATCTTCAGCTAGCTCAAGCAAACGCTGCTTAAAACTACGACCAATTTCCGACATCGCGCGGCCAACCATATGCGAGTTAGCGTCTTCATTAATCATTCGCACAAAACAATCTTTGGTTTGGTGCGATAAGGTAATTAAGTCGTCAATGCTACTTTGTTGGAAAATACTGCTGACAATCAACAAACTGTTTTGCGACTCGTAACGAATAATGTCGCTAACTTCAATGAGGCCAATGGGTTGTTTGTTTTTTAAAATCGGTAAATGGTGCACGTTATAGCGCAGCATTAAAATCATCGCTTCAAAAATGTAGGCGTTATGATCAAGCGAAATAAGCTCGGTGGACATCACCTCACCAACATGGGTGTTCATATCAAGGCCTTGTGCGGCCACTTTGGCGCAAATATCGTGCTCGGTAATAATACCCACAAAGCTATTACTGCCTTCATTACTGGTAGTGGGGTCTTGAATAATGGCCGCTGAGACATTCTCTTGCGTCATGATTTTTGCCACATTTTGAATGCAAGTATCAGTAGGCAACATCACTGGTGCGCCGCGCAGCAAGGTTTTCACTTTTGAGGTGGTTAACGAATTGGCGTCATCGCTATTATCTTCAACCGCTTGTTGTAAACGGGTGCTGCCTTCAGCTTCAACAAAGTCGGCAAACACATCATAACGCTCACAAAATTCTTCAAATATTTGCTCTGGAATACAATACAGCAAGGTGTCTTTTAGTGCTTTAGCTGGGTAGCGTACTTTGTTGTTGGTGAGTAGCCCCATTTGACCAAAGATTTCCCCCTGATCGAGACGATTATATAACTCACCATTACGCCGATACATTTCAACCACACCACTGCGGATCATAAACAGATCGTGTATTTTATCGGCAAATTCAATCACCATTGAGTCAGCGCGATAATAAGATATCTCAACACTTTTTGAGACTTCCACTAAGGCAGTTTCTGGCAATTGATCAAAAGGCGGGTATTGGCGGATGAAGTTGCGAATTTCTAATAGCTCGACTTCCATTTTTCGCTCGATATTAAAGGTAACTAGGATGAATCATTACATTATATGGCATCTATTGACGTTGTGCAGCCAACCTAAACGACAGAGTTTAAGAAATAACGCCTTAAGGACAAAGGTTTAATCATTGCGGCGTACTTTATTTGCTGCGCTTGTATTTAACGGCCATATATTAGGGTTATTTACCACCCTGTCCGCATCATTGATTGATACTCAATAACGACAGGACTTGTCCCTAAATCGCACACAAATAAACATGTTCACTGAGCGGTAATAATGAGTACTGACAAGTTGAGATAACTATTTTTAGCCATTCAATCGCCAGAAGTATTGCAATGAATAATATTTTTAAAAAACTTAACACTTTAAAATCAATAGTATAGACCAACAACTCATAAATTAAATGAACAATCGTTCAGATTCAACTTGAACAGTCGTTCATTTTTATCTATAGTTTATTTCATCCACGGGGCAAACAACTGCAGCTTGCCAACGTAACGACACTTTATATTATTCTGACCCGGAGCATTGAACATGACGACATTTACTATTCACACAACTGAATCAGCACCTGAAAAAAGCAAAGCAATTTTAGCAGGCGCAATTAAACAAGTTGGCGTTATTCCTGGTTTATATGGCGTGATGGCTGAGTCACCTGAAATCTTAAAAGCATACACGCAATTAAACCAACTCTTCACCAGCACTTCATTTAACGCCGAAGAGTTAACCGTTGTTTGGCAAACCATTAATGTTGAACATGAATGTCATTATTGCGTACCAGCTCATACCGCTATTGCGCACTCGATGAAAGTGGACGCGGGATTAACCGAAGCATTACGCAATCAAACTGCAATGCCAACTGAAAAACTTCAAGCATTACATAAATTTACTTTGGCAATGGTACGTCAACGCGGTAATGTTACTGACGAACAAATAGCTGAATTTTTTGCAGCAGGTTATGCGCAGCAACAAGTGCTGGAAATTATCTTAGGCTTGTCACAAAAAGTCATCAGTAACTACGTTAATCATGTCGCTAAAACGCCTGTTGACCCTATGTTTAGCGATTTTGCATGGACTAAATAATCCATCAATGTCAGTTTGTTGTTGATGTCAATTGCGCAAGTAACTGACATCAACAACCACATTGTTAACAACCGTTACTTTACTTCCAGCATGACACCCACCCAAAAAAAAACCATAACACATTGATTAACAATACAAATAAAGCATTAGCAAACCCTAAATCACTGACATTATCATGGGTTAAATATGTGCTATATTTAAGGCACTTTTCAGTTGTGCCCATGCCTATATCATCGCATCGCTGCCGACGGCATCAGCACGTTGTGGCAGTTATCAATAGTCGGTAATGCGTGCAACACAGGTTTGCAATGGACGCAATATGATTGAATCATTTAACTTTTTCAAATCCATTCTCGACACTATGACCGAGCACATCGTGGTCATAAATACCCAAGGTAATATTGTGTTTGTGAATCATGCCTGGAAGACATTTAGTCAATTAAACGAATGTACTATTAACGACCCTTGGGATGATGTTAATTACTTAGCAGTGTGTGACAACGCCGCTGCGATGGGAGATGAATTTGGCATTAAAGCTGCCAAAGGTATTCGCGCGGTGATAAATAAACAACAAGACAACTTTTATTTTGAATACCCATGCCACAGCCAAACTGATAAGCGCTGGTTTATGATGCGCACCACGCCATTTATAACCAATGACAAAGCCTATTTTGTTATCTCTCACCAAAACATTACCGAAAGAAAAGTCGCCGAAGAAAAAGTCCTTAACTTGTCGCGCATTGACGGTTTAACAGCTATTCCTAATCGCCGCTATTTTGATGAATTCATTAGTGATGAATGGCGTCGCTGTAAGCGCCTTAATATGCCAATTTCACTCGCTATGGTCGACCTTGACCACTTTAAACTGCTAAATGACACTTACGGCCACCAAGCTGGCGATGAATGTTTGAAATCCATTGGCCACATTCTTAAAAACTTTGGACAACGCACTGGCGATTTAAGTGCACGTTACGGTGGCGAAGAATTTGCCTTAGTGTTCGGTAACACGACCAAAACACAGGCGGTAAACTTGTCAAAAAAACTATTGGAACAAATTCGTGCCCTGAAAATATCCAACAAATATTCGCCCACCCTCGCTATCTTAACCGCCAGCATTGGAGTCGCTACCATGCAACCTAATGGCACTAATGGCCATGATCAATTGATAAAAGAAGCCGACCGTTTGCTTTATATCGCCAAACAGCATGGCCGTAATGGCTTGCATTACTAACGCCTTATTCGTGCATTTTTATCTTTTGTGCTTGGAGGGCGCAGGCGGTTATCACGCTTTTAGCATAACATGGTAACCTTAACGTTATTTTTGTCGTCCACTCATCTAAGCTGAAGGTTATCTATTATGTCCCCCGCACTGCACAAATCTGCCGCGCTATTTATACTGTTATTGGCTATGCCAACTTTTGCAAATGAGCTCACCCGTATCACCTTAGACAACGGCGCAGTGGTGCAGCTTAATGATGACTTCACTTGGGAATATGTCATTTTAACCAGTCAGCGACCTGATACTCAAAAAGCCACAATAGAACAAACAAGCTCAGCAACTGCAGCTAATACTACGAGCAACACGACGGCTAGCACATTCACTCAAGCGACTTCTGGATCAATCTCAAATCCGGTCATACCCGCAACCGAACTCGCTTCAACGCCAAATATTGACCAAGTTCCTACCTTAACCCAAGCAGCAATAACTCAAGCGGCCTTATTGAAATCAACCGCGAAAGGCGATGTTAAAATCAGCTATATCAAACATCAATGGGACGATGATCGCTTAGGGTTAACCTTTGAACTGAGCAGTAACAGCCCTGAACATTATGTGATGATAGCGCTTGAAATCAGTTTATTTGCCGACGATGGCCACCTGCTAAAACAGCAAACGGTAAAAGTATGGAAAGCTATTTTTAGAATGCCAGAAACCTACTTACGTAAAGGCGAAACTCGAAGCAGCAACATCATTTGGATTGACGGTATTGACCAATCCCAATGGTCAAAACAATTAATCAGTTTAAAAATAAAGAAAATGGACTCAAGAATGTAACCGTAACGCTCACACTCGCGTCAGCTCAGTTGCTAATTCATTCGTCAGCAGTATAAACACATCTACATGTTTGCCATTAACCTTTATCTTTATCTTTATCTTTAATGGCAAACATCAGTTACTCAGCCAACATCATTGGCAAAAAGTCACACCATTTACAGCCTAATGGTTTGTTTCAAGCTTTAAAATAAGCGCTTTAATCCAACTTGCACTCGCCTATCATCGCCGTGAAAACGGACGCTAGCAACTATATCTAATTTAAAGTAACTTACTAAAATAAAGCCGTTTATAAGATAAAATCACCACAGTTTTAAGGTTCATTGATGTAACCGCAATTTCAATAATTGCTAAAACAAGGATGCCACCATGCTAAAGCCCGCTTTATTGCTGACAATGTTACTCACGCCACTGTCAATATCAGTTTCATCCCATGCGTTACCACTTGAAAACATCACCTTACCTAAAGGTTTTTCAATTGATTTATATGCTGACAAAGTCACTAATGCTCGGCAAATGGCATTAGGAGATAACGGCACCGTTTTTGTTGGCAGTCGCCGAGCAGGTAATGTTTACGCGTTAATTGATAGCAATAATGACAACCGCGCCGACCAACAAATTACTATCGCCAAAGATTTATTTATGCCATCAGGTTTAGCATTTCATCAAGGCAGTTTATATGTGGCCGAGGTCGATAAAATATGGCGCTATAACAACATAGAACAATCACTTCCTACCATTCCTGCCCCAGAATTGGTTTATAACAAGTTACCCAATAAGTCACACCACGGCTGGAAAAACATTAAATTTGGCCCAGACGGCAAGCTGTATATCCCCGTTGGCGCACCTTGCAATGTTTGTGACGAACCATTGCCGTTTTCATCTATTTTGAAATTGAATGTCGACACTAAAAAAGTCACCACGGTTGCCCGCGGAGTACGTAATAGCGTGGGGTTTGATTTTCATCCACAAACAGGTCAATTATGGTTTACCGACAACGGCCGCGACATGATGGGCGATGATTTACCCGATGACGAACTCAACCGAGTCACCCAAGTTGGGCAGCATTTTGGCTTTCCGTATGTGCACAATACTGACATAGCTGATCCGGAGTTTTACGATCCAAACAAGGCTAAGCTTAATACCGCGCCCGAGCTTAATTTAGGAGCGCACGTGGCGGCATTAGGCATGGAGTTTTATTTAGGTAAGCAATTTCCGGCTCAATATTATGGCAATATTTTTATCGCCCAACATGGCTCATGGAACCGCAGCAGTAAAGTGGGATACCGCATCATGCAGGTCAAACTGCAAGGCAGTAAAGTGGTAGATTATCAGCCTTTTGCAACCGGATGGTTACAGGGAGAGAAAAGCTGGGGACGCCCAGTTGCGGTGTTAACCATGCCAGATGGTGCATTGTTAGTGTCTGATGACGCCGCCAATGCGGTTTATCGAATTAGTTATCAAGCGACGACGGATTAAACATGCATTTTGGATGACGAATCCCATTCACTCGGCCAACTTATTAAAGGCATATTTAGCCAATAACAAAAGCAGCTATTTAAACTAGCTGCTCTGATGAACGCCTTTGAAACGCTGTTATGGTGCGCAATCTATTATGTAGTGATACTAGAAACTATAACGGATACCTACACGGCTTCTTAATTCACGTTGACTGGTGTGGCTGTCCACCAACACATCACCAAATTCAACCCATGGTGTCCACTTACCCGCTTTGTAATGCGCGGTTAAGTTAGTTTCATAATTGGTGCGTTTATTATTGAATAATATGTAATCTGAATGGTCGGCATAATAATAATTACCTTCTAAACCCAAGCTCCAATTTTGATATTTATAACCAATGTTGGTCGTAAAGCGATGGCGTAAACGCTTTATATCTTCACTCGGTTTCATATCTAAACGATAACGACCACTTATCGATAAACCTTGAATATTACCTGGATAATAGGTTAATCGCAGTTGAGGTTTGTAGGTCTTATTACCAGAAGAACTCACTTCAATTGGCAAACCTGGAGATAAAGTCCACTGGTCATTTAACTTTAACTTATAGCCAAAC
The DNA here is from genome assembly GCF_018221465.1 of Shewanella intestini. Taxonomy (GTDB): domain Bacteria; phylum Pseudomonadota; class Gammaproteobacteria; order Enterobacterales; family Shewanellaceae; genus Shewanella; species Shewanella intestini. Next base: position 48,796 of record NZ_JAAIKR010000016.1, read on the forward strand.
GCCAGTTCAGCACCATTAAAATGGAGATCTTTCATAAACTCCGCATCTTTACCCTTGTATTTAAGTTCTAAAGAAACGGCGTATTTTTTATCAAAGGTATGACCGATTTTTACACGACTTGCGTGCCGATCAGTGCTGTGTTTGTATTCGTGTCTAAAGTCTATTGAAGTCGCCATTGCATTCGGACTTAGCAAAGCCAATCCAACAGCAACTAAAGTAATAAGGTTAGATTTCATATTAAATACTATCTAATGGCTACGATATTTGTATTACAATACGATTCACTAATTCAGCCAATACGAGTTAACCTGAAACGTGATCCAGCCCCAAACAAGCGCTTTTAAAGTGATTTATGTTTAAAGTTAACGATCGAATGTATCATTTATGTACATTTAAAATGTCAATTGATCATACAATTTAACATTTGGAGCAATATTTTTTCTTGTAACGCCTTGCCAGCGTCCATCATGTTTACATACAAATGGTTAATTTTTTTTATCCATGGGTGAGTTTCAAACTTCGTTGTTATTTTGAAATAACGTTTTTATTTCCAAACAACATTTATCTTTCCAAACTTCGTTTGGATTAACACCGTGGGTTTTCCACCCACACCCGACCAAAAGGGAGTGAACTGCGACTCCCTCTTGCTTTTGACTAAGAGCTACGCCCCGCAGTCCCAACGAAATTTAAACAGCAAAATTTTCAGGCATCTATTTCCAAACTCCGTTTGGATTAACACCGTGGGTTTTCCACCCACACCCGACCAAAAGGGAGTGAACGGCAACTCCCTCTTGGAACACCCACCCGCTCCAACGAAATAATCTGAAAAACGATTATTTCCAATGGAGGAATCAATAGCTTTAAACCTCGTTTGTAGGCTGCTTCGGTAATCTTCAAAAATTACTAACGCTTACGATGGGGCGTCCCTTCCCCTCGAAAGCTAGCCAGAATCTTAAGTACAGGATGTACTAAATGCCTTGAAGCACATGGATGTGCGAGAAAGGCCATGGCCAGACTCACGCAATTTTCTTGCTTACCTCAATTCAATTGCAGCTTTCATAGAAAATAAAAATCAGTTTAAAGCTATAAAAAATGGGTTATGTAACAACAAATGAACTTGCAGGCTCAACAGTCTCCGTTGGAAGTGTCCGAATGCGTTGAGCAAATTTGCGTGATGGAGGCAGGTCATTCTCGTGCATCCATGCACTACATGACATTCAGTCTTCCTGCCTATCGACGCTGACATAGCCTCAGTTGAGCCATGGTCACTTCTTGGCATCCCTGCCATCGTGACATCAGTAAATCCATTTACAAGCGATGGCGAATCTGAGGCGGTAGCAAATTCGCTCTGTAGCATGAGGAAGAACACTTCGCCGGAGCGGCAAGGCTCTTATGAAAATCAGCGAAAAGGGAAATGCTGTTGTTTCCCTTTCGTCGGGTGTGGGCGAAGCACCACGACTTTATTTCTTATTTCCATACTTACAAATTTCCAAACTTTGTTTGGATTAACATCGTGGGTTTTCCACCCACACCCGACCAAAAGGGAGTGAGCGGCAACTCCCTCTTGGAACACCCACCCGCTCCAACGAAATAATCTGAAAAGCGATTATTTCCAATGGAGTATTTTATAGCGTTAACCTTCATTTGTAGCCAGCTTCGGTAATCTACAAAAATCACTAACGCATCCGATGGGGCGTCCCTTCCCCTCGGAAGCGTTAGCTATTTTCGAATAAGCATGAGGCTTACTCGCTTTGAAAGAGTAATTTCGTTGGGGCGGCAAGGGATATCGAAAAGGGAAATGCTGTTGTTTCCCTTTCGTCGGGTGTGGGCGAAGCATCACGACTTTGACTTTTACACTCTAAAGCAATCAAGTGTATATTTTAAATAGAAAAATAAATTACAGTAAGTTAAATAGATACTGTATATAAGTCATGAAATCAAAGAACCTATGTTCAGTAGCTAAATTTAAAAAATATTAGCTCAAATCTACGCTCTGGTAAGGAGGCTAGGCTACATATGAATAAAGGTAAACTTATTTGGCATGTCGCCTGTGATGAGTCTGGAATTGATGGCCAAGTATATTATGGCTTTGGCTCTCTCTGGATGAAATATCAAAGACGTGGAGACTTTACTAGGATTATTAGGGAATTAAGAGAAAAGCATGGTTACCATAACGAGATAAAATGGCAAAAGGCTCATAAAAAACAATATGCTGAATTCTATGCTGAATTAATTGATACTTTCTTTAAAAACTCATGGCTAGCATTTCACTGCATAGTTATTAGAAAGGGAATGGTTGATAAAGAGTTTCACGATGGTGACTATGACCTAGCTATGCGTAAACACTTCACAAAACTGATATCTACTAAAATCATCGCCGTTAAAAAAGCGCACCCTAATCGAGAGTGCGAATTTAGAGTAGAAGTTGATCCACTACCATCTAGATATAAAAAAGCAGATGAAGCTTTCCATAAAATTGCGAACAGCATGTTAAAAAAAGAATTCGGTGGCTCTGCATTAATCAAAACCGTAGTAACTAAAGACTCTAAAGAATCGGAACACATTCAGATTGCTGACTTCTTGCTTGGTGCTGTGATGAGCGCTTTTCAAGGTAAAGCATCGTCTCCAGCAAAATTAGCTGTAGCAACCAATATTGCTTTGTATTTAGGTTGGAAAGATTTAAAACATGATACTTGGGGTACAGAAAGAAAATTTAATATTTGGTACTTCTTTGACCCAAGGGCTGGTGAGAGGGAAGTAACAACTGAGAACGTTAAACTAAAATACCCTTTACCCAAGCGTGTGAAATAAACTAGTTTATTCACTACTCTATCCACAAAAAACCAGCCTCTTTTCCAAGTAGGCTGGTTTTTTAATGGTGATTATTAAGCCAACGGCTTAATCAACAATTACCCTTGTGGGCGCATTGCTGGGAATAAAATCACGTCACGGATAGTATGAGTGTTAGTAAACAACATCACTAAACGATCGATACCAATACCTTGACCAGCAGTTGGCGGTAAACCATGCTCTAGTGCTGTAATGTAGTCAGCATCATAAAACATGGCTTCGTCATCACCGGCATCTTTAGCATCAACTTGCGCTTTAAAGCGGTTGTCTTGATCTTGTGCATCGTTAAGCTCAGAGAAACCATTCGCCACTTCACGGCCGCCAATAAAGAACTCAAAACGGTCGGTGATAAAGTGGTTTTCATCGTTACGACGAGCAAGTGGTGAAATGTCAGCTGGGTAACCAGTAATGAACGTAGGTTGCATTAACTGTGGCTCAGCTGTTTCGCCAAAGATTTCTTCAAGTAATTGACCACAAGTCCAGAATTTTTCGATAGTCATACCAAGGCTTTTCGCCAAGTCACGCATAAATTCAACGTCTTTAACTTCTTCATAAGTCATCGATTGAATGGTTGCGTTGTCTGGGTTGTATTTCTTAATCGCATCTAACATGCTTAAACGCGCGTAAGGGCCGCCAAAGTCAACGGTGTGCTCGCCATAAGGCAGTTTTGGTGAACCACAAAGTTCAGTCGCAATAGAACTTAGCATTTCTTCAGTTAAGTCCATTAGGTCTTTGTAATCAGCGTACGCCATATAGAATTCCATCATGGTGAATTCTGGGTTATGACGTGGTGATAAACCTTCGTTACGGAAGTTACGGTTAACTTCAAATACACGCTCAAAACCACCAACAACAAGACGTTTTAGGTAAAGTTCTGGCGCAATACGCAGGTACATTTCAATGTCTAACGCGTTATGGTGAGTCACAAAAGGACGCGCAGAAGCACCACCTGGAATGGTGTGCATCATTGGCGTTTCAACTTCCATGAATTCTTTTTTCACCATGAAGTTACGAATCGCGGTAACCACTTTTGAACGCATAACAAATGCTTCACGTGACTCTTCGTTTACGATTAAGTCAACATAGCGTTGGCGGTAACGCGTTTCTTGGTCAGTTAGGCCGTGGAATTTTTCAGGAAGCGGACGCAATGCTTTAGTTAGCAATTGGTACTCTTCCATATTCACGTATAAGTCGCCTTTACCAGAAAGGTGCAATTGACCTGTTACGCCAATGATGTCACCAATGTCTAAACCTTGGTAAGTGGCTTTAAGATCTTTTTGAACATCTTTACCTGCATAGGCTTGAATACGACCCGATACATCTTGAATAACCAAGAAAGGCCCACGTTTTGCCATAACACGACCAGCGATTGAACGCTGAATAGCCATTTCTTCCAGCTCAGGCTTAGAATAATGACCGTATTCTTTTTGAATATCAGCTGCCTTGTGTTTTCGATCGAAGTTATTTGGGTGACCATTTGCTGGGCAGTTTTCGCGGATGTGATCTAATTTCGCGCGACGTTCTGCAATTAACTTGTTTTCGTCTTGGGTTTGTTCAGTCATCTTCTTCTCTCGTTAAAGGCCAGATTTCAGGCTAGCTTCAATAAACTTGTCCAAATCGCCATCTAAGACGCTTTGGGTATTTCGGTTTTCAACACCGGTACGTAAATCTTTAATGCGGGCATCATCAAGCACATATGAACGGATTTGACTGCCCCAACCAATATCTGATTTGGCGTCTTCCGCTGCTTGTTTGTCGGCATTTTGTTTAAGCATTTCTAACTCATACAATTTTGCTTTTAATTGCTTCATTGCCGCGTCACGGTTCTTATGTTGTGAGCGGTCGTTTTGACACTGTACGACGGTATTGGTCGGTAAGTGAGTAATACGAATAGCAGATTCGGTTTTGTTGACGTGCTGACCACCCGCGCCTGATGCGCGGTAAGTATCGACACGTAAATCGGCCGGATTGATATCAATTTCAATTGAATCGTCGATTTCAGGGTAAACGAATACCGAACAAAAAGAGGTATGACGTTTTCCTGAAGAGTCAAAAGGCGACTTACGCACTAAACGGTGAACACCGGTTTCAGTACGCAGCGATCCAAAGGCATATTCGCCCGTAAACTTAATGGTAGCACCTTTAATTCCGGCTACATCGCCGTCGGTAACTTCCATTAATTCAGGTTTGTAGTCATGGGCTTCGCCCCAGCGCAGGTACATGCGTAATACCATGTTAGCCCAATCTTGCGCTTCTGTTCCGCCTGAACCTGATTGAATATCAAGATAACAGTCTGACGCGTCATGCGGGCCCGAGAACATACGACGAAACTCAAGTTCTTCTAGACGCTTTTCAAGATCAGCTAATTCATTGCTGGCATCGTTAAAGGTTTCTTCGTCATCTTCTTCAACGGCTAACTCAAGCAGGCCTTCAATATCTTCTAAACCACTGTCCATGTCATCAATGGTTTTCACCACCACTTCAAGTGCTGAACGCTCTTTGCCTAAGGCTTGGGCGTTATCTGGGTTATTCCATACTTCGGCACTTTCTAACTCACGAGAGACTTCTTCTAAACGCTCACTTTTAGCAGCGTAGTCAAAGATACCCCCGAAGAAGTTCAGTGCGATCTGCAAGTTCCTTGATTTTGAATTTTACTGGATTGACTTCAAACATGAATTTTCTACTTAATTTCGCGAATATATAAACAATACAATTAACCGCGCATTTTACCCCATGACCGCCACTAAACCTAGCGTATTAGGTCTAAAAAATTCAATCAATTTTGGATTAATTACATTCCCCTAAAGCAGAGGCTAACACCTTGGCTATATTGATATTCATGACCATTGAAAACCAGCTTGCTGTTATCTCAAGGACGAAGGCTTTGCCTGTACAGAACCCGCTGAAGCATCTGGGCGTTGTTATTGGCGCGATCAACGAATAATCCCCCCCGACAATAAAGCGAAGTGACAGCCCATCTCCATAAAGCGGCCAATATTGACGCTATGCCAGTGCCCAGTTCCCACCTCCCACTTCCCCACAACAACGGACTCTGAATAAAATGTACAGCCACCCAAATGGAAAATATCCATTTGGGTCAGCACCTGAAACAAGCAAACCTGACCCATGAAGCTTTACAAGTGGGCGAAATCGATATCAAGATAGACGCCGCTGAACAGTCTGAAGAGGTGTATCGAACACGACGAAAACCCGCAGAACATGAAAGTTTTTTTGTTATGGCGGGCCAATTCACCCGTAAAGAACTCATTATGCGCCGCATGCAAATGCCCCGCGGGTCGGACAAGGAGTAATGTCATCAATCATTAATTTGTTTTTGGTTATGTTAAAGCACCGCTGCGGGTGATTGGATTGTAACGAGTCATCGCTGCATTAGGCGCATTGACAGGCAGTATTACCCTTACTTTTATTATGGTGATGTTTATCAAAAATAAATTGATAAACCTAAACTGATATTGATTAAATTATCCACAATAACGAATTATTTTATTCTGTTAACATCCTAAAAAGGGCAATCATTGTTTGATTTTAGCTAAATGAACACCCCGAAAACCACGCGTTAACCAATGTAGAAGTAAAAATATAAGCTATTATTTAATAACAATATTTTTATATAAACATTATTTTTAAACCCATAATAACAGGCGATAACCAACGGCTTTTTTCATCCCCAAGCCACTCAATGTGATTTTGATCTCAGGCCATACCAGAACACAAGTGATGCTGAGCACAAAAGCTGTTAATAACGTGAACAAACCAGCAAAAATAATCCCAGAAATTCTCCCTTCGTTCTGTTCCGTAATAAATAAGTATATTTTGTACACCTAATAGGGGCTTTTTAAGGCCAACAAACATCAGGGCCGACAAAATGATAAAAGTAAATATCGACGGTAAAGACATCAGTGTAAATTCTGATAAAAATTTACTGCAAACAGCACGAGACGTTGGAATTATCATTCCAAGCTTATGCGATCCAAGCCAACCTAATTCAAAATCCGAAGAAAACAAGCAAGACTGTAATCTTTGTGTTGTCGACATTAAAAATAACGACGGCAGTTGCCGCAAAGCCAAAGCCTGCCAAACCATGGTGACTGACAATATGAAAGTCACCACCCAAACGGCAGAACTGAGCGAACTGCGTCGTAAAGCCCTAACTCATATTTTGTCTGATCATTTTGCTGACTGTGAAGCGCCCTGCCAGCAAGCCTGTCCGGCAGGTGTTGATATTCAAAGTTACCTCTTTCATATCGCACAAGGTAACCACACCGAAGCGGTGCGAGTGATTAAGCAAACCTTACCGTTACCCTTGTCTATTGGCCGTGTTTGCCCTGCTTTTTGTGAAGCAGAATGTCGCCGTGGGTTAATTGATGAGCCATTGGCCATTCGCCAATTAAAACGTCACGCTGCCGATTTAGATTTGGCGGACGAACACAGTTACCAAATTGAACGCCAGCCTGATACCGGTAAAAAAGTTGCCATTATTGGTAGTGGCCCAGCGGGGTTAAGTGCGGGTTATTTCTTGTCTAATCAAGGCCATGACGTAACAATCATTGAGTCAATGCCACAAGCTGGCGGCTGGTTACGTTACGGTATTCCTGAATACCGATTACCAAAAGATATTCTTGATAAAGAAATCGACCTACTGACCCAGAACGGCTTAAAAATTAACACCGGAATTCGCCTTGGTGAAGACACTCATTTAAATGAATTAACTGAACAATATGACGCCGTTTGTTTGGCCATTGGCGCACAAAAAGCCGTGCCAATGAACTACCCAGGTAGTGATCTAGCAGGTTGCTACTTAGGGGTTGACTACCTCCGCGATTATTGCACAGACAAAACCTTCTCTATCGGCAAAAAGGTCGCTGTTATTGGTGGGGGTAACACCGCTATTGACTGTGCGCGTACAGCGGTACGCGCCGGCCACGACGTGACGCTTATTTATCGTCGTACTCGTGATGACATGCCCGCAGAACCTTATGAAGTGCATGAAGCTGAAGTCGAAGGGGTAAAATTCCACTTTTTAACCAACCCGGTTGAAAACATTAGCGACGATAATGGCCAAGTCATTGCCGTTAACCTGGCCAAAATGGCATTAGGTGAACCAGATAGCTCAGGTCGACGTTCACCAAAAGCCACCGGTGAAACCTTCACCGAAGCATTTGACACGGTTATTGCGGCGGTATCACAAACGCCAGACATGAGCTTTTTAGAACACCCTGGCAGCAGCTTAACCTCTGGTGAGATCGCCTTGTCTCGGTGGAATACCTTTATTGGGTGTGAGCACACCATGTCTGCAGGGGTTGATAAACTGTTTGTTATTGGCGACTCACGCCGCGGCCCAGCAACCGCCGTTGCCGCTATTGGTGACGGTCGTAAAGCTGCTATCGCCATTGATGGTTTATTAACTCAAGGCTTAAGCTGTGACTTAACGCCACAAGAATTTAATGCCACTAAAGCGCCTAAAACCGCCTCATTAAGTGCACAGCTTTACCCAAGCATTAAAGCTGAATCTCGATATAAAATGGCGGAACTGAGCGCCATTGAACGCCAACTTAACTTTAATGAAGTTGAGCTTGGATTTACTCAAACACAAGCAATGAAAGAAGCGGCACGCTGTTTAGAATGTGCTTGTCAGGCTAATACAGACTGTAAATTACGTGACTATGCTACCGAGTACCGCATTGATCCTAAGACCCTAGACACAACTAAAATGCGCCAATTTGAGGTTGATAAAACCAGCCCATTTATTCAATTTGACGCCAACCGCTGTATCAGTTGTGGGAAATGTGTCGACATTTGCGGTCAACAAAGTGGCCACAATGCCATTAAGTTTGAAAAAGACAGTTATCAAGCATTACCGGTTTCTGTTGATAATTCACCGCTTCAAGAGCGTAATGCCCCTCGTGCAGGCTTTAAAGTCAGTATGGCAGATAGCGATTGTGTCCAATGTGGTAACTGCGTTCAGGTGTGTCCAACAGGCGCATTGGTTGATGCCCGCGACAAACGTCAGGGCGAAACAGAAACACTGATCACCAAGTCGACCATTTGTACTTATTGTGGTGTGGGCTGTCGACTTAATGTTAGCGTGTCACCATCAACTGGTAAAATTTGCCATGTTGAAGGCAGTATTGACTCTGACGTTAACGAAGGGATGTTATGTGTTAAAGGTCGCTTTGGGTTTGACTTCTTACAAAGTGAAGAACGCCTAACAACACCACTGATACGTAAAGAAGGTGAACTTGTTCCTTGTTCTTGGGATGAAGCACTTGACACCATTGCTGAAAAACTAACGGCGATTAAAGCCAAAAAAGGCGGCGATGCCATTGCCACTTTAGCTTCAGCAAAAGCCACCAATGAAGACAACTATTTAATTCAACGTTTTGTACGCACCGTACTGGGCACAAATAACATCGACCACTGTGCGCGCTTATGTCACTCAAGCACGGTATCGGCGTTACAGCAAAGTATTGGTAGCGGCGCAATGACTGGGGATATTCCAGGAATTAAAGAGTCAGACTTAATCTTTATCTTAGGTTCAGACACCTGTAATGCGCACCCCATCATCGCCTCTAAAATCAAGCAAGCACTGCGTCACCATGGTGCACGCTTACTAGTTGCCGACCCGAAACGAGTGTCAATTGCCGACGAAGCGCAATTATACGTTGCCCAAAAACCGGGATCTGATGTGTCGTTAATCAATGCCATTATGGGTGAGATTATCCGTAATAATTGGCATGACGTTGACTACATCAACAAGCATACCCAAGGTTTTGACGCGGTAATGGACGCGGTCTTACAACCTGAATATACACCAGAAATTGCAGCTAAAGTGACAGGTGTGAGTGCGCAAAACATTATCAAAATGGCGCACATGATTGGTACTGCAAAGAAAACGGCCATTTATTATGCCATGGGGATTACTCAGCATACTTCAGGCCATGACAACGTGACCGCGATTTCAAACTTACAATTGCTGTGTGGCAACATTGGTCAACCAGGCGCGGGAATTAACCCTCTGCGTGGTCAAAGTAATGTGCAAGGTGCTTGTGATATGGGTTCATTGCCGCAGTATTACACCGGTTATCAAAAAGTGGACAACCCAGCGGTTCAAGCCAAATTTGAACAACACTGGAATACCAGCTTATCACCTAACATTGGCCTTACCGCCACAGAAGTGATGCACGCTATTACCCATGAAGACGTCGACGCGTTATACGTCATGGGTGAAAACCCTGTATTAAGCGATCCAGATCAAGCGCATGTACTTGAAGCATTGGAGAAAATTCCATTCTTAGTTGTGCAAGATATCTTCTTAACTGAAACCGCTAAGTTTGCCGACATTGTATTGCCTGCGGCCGCCTTTGCTGAAAAAACCGGTCACTTCACCAATACCGAACGCCGCGTACAGCGCTTAGAACCCATACTGCCACCACCAGGTCAAGCGAGACAAGATTGGAAAATCATCCATGAAATTGCTAACCGAATGGGCGCAAATTGGCACTACGAGAACGAAAAAGCCATCACTAATGAAATAAATCAAGTGACCCCGCAATATCAAGGGATCTCATGGGACAGACTCAATAGTGATGAACACGGTAAACCAAGCAAAGGCATCCAATGGCCATGCCCAAGTGAAGACCATTTAGGCACACCTGTACTGCACAAAAACCAGCCGATTATTGGCAAAGGTGTGTTTACGCCAGTAACGTATCGCAGTCCTGCTGAAACCACTGACGAACAATACCCATTAGTATTATCAACGGGGCGTTTATTGGAACAATTCCATACCGGAACATTAAGCCGTAAAACGCAAGGTTTGGATACGTTAGGTTCGCCACGGGTGATGATTTCAGTCTTTGATGCAGAGCAACTTGGGGTAAACAATGGCGACATGCTGAAACTGTCGACACGACGTGGTGAGCTTGAAATTGCCGCCTTTGTGACTAAACGGGCCCAAGCTGGGGTACTGTTCTTGCCTTTCCACTTTGTGGAAGCGGCGGCGAATAAACTCACCATTAATGCCATTGACCCAGTATCTAAAATTCCAGAATTTAAGGTATGTGCAGTTAAGGCTGAAAAAGTGGTTGCTGTCGTCGCATAAGCTGACGGTTCATTTCATATTGCGCCAAAGGCAACACCATGCAGCAATATGGGTTAACCAGATGAAAATAACGCAAACTAACCTAATGCACTAAAGCATTAAGTTAAGCCAATAAAAATGCCAAACTTACACGATTAAGTTTGGCATTTTTTATGGTTTTAATATTGCTTAACAACGCTGTTGTTATCAGTACTGTTTAGCCAAGAGTCAATGTTAATAGTGCGCCGATAATGGCAAAGGCGGCCACCAGCAGCACAATATGAGGTCGAAACACTTTTAACACACCAAAACCTAACAGCACTAGCGCCATATCCTCAGACGACAACACGCTAGAGGTAAACACGGGCTGATACAATGCGGCGCACAACAAACCAACAACCGCGGCATTCACTCCAGCAATCGCTGCTGCAATTCGTGGTCGTTGGCTAATGGCTTGCCAGCTTTTAAGCCCCACTAACATCAACAAAAAACCCGGTAAGAAAATAGCTGCAGTGGCAACCAATGCCCCTAATATTGGCGATTCCAGCCAAATATCCGCCCCTAAAAAGGCTGCTAAGGCAAACATCGGTCCAGGAATAGCTTGTGCCAACGCATATCCAGTTAAAAAGCGCTCTGGCGAAACCATGTCCCCAACACTGGACTCAAGCAATGGCAACACCACATGACCGCCACCAAACACTAAACTGCCAACTTGAAAGAACTGAGCAAAAATTTGCCCTAAACTGTCGTCTTTGCCCACAAAGAATATTGAGCCCACAAGTACAGCAATAAAACAAACCAACCAGAAATAGTTTAATGAAATGGGCGCTGTGTTTGGCGCTATGGATGCGGGTTCACGGGTAGATGCGGTGTCACTAGCATCAAGTTGTTTTGAATGAGAATCAAACTGCAGCCCCCCCCATAGCGCCGCAATCAACAACACCCCAATTTGGGTCAACATGCTCGGTAAAAGAATTAAGGTTGTCGCGGTAAGTAATGCAATTATTTGCGCATGTTTGCGCTGGCAAAATTGTTTAAACATAGTCAATGTCGCATCAGCAACTATCACCACTGCCAATAATTTTAAACCATGAATAATCCCCATCACGACCGGTAAATCTAACCATTTAGCACTGGTGACGGCGAACAAAAATAACAGCATAAATGACGGCAAAGTAAAGCCAATAAAGGCAGCTAAAGCCCCCAGTAATCCCCCCCGATGAAAACCAATGGCAAAGCCAACCTGGCTCGAACCTGGCCCGGGCATAAACTGACTCAACGCCACTAAGCTGGCGTAACGTTTGTCATCTAGCCATTGTAGATCTTCAACAAAGGCTTTACGAAAATACCCGATATGTGCCGCAGGGCCACCAAAACTAATTAAACCAAGGGCTAAAAAACGGCTGAATATTTGCCAATAAAGCATATTATTTACCTGTCCTTTTTGGGTAAATCAATGAGTTTTAACGCAAATGCGTGCGCCTTAACATTGGTGCAAAAGCATAATATGACAAACACATGACAGTGAGATGACGATAGTAATTAAACGGCTGATATACACATTAATCAATCCCATATTAATTAGCAGCCAATCATCACTCATATCATTTTGTCGTCATTATGATGGGTTCATTAATCTTAAGGTGTCATCGCACAGTTGTTTTAATTTTTGTAAATCAGTACCTTGAGCGGCAATTTTACACTGCATTCGCTCGGGGATTTTTTTTGCTTGCTGTTGTAAGCCTTGACCTTTTTGAGTTAAATGTAACACCCGCACACGTTCATCTTGCTCACTGCGGCCACGCAACACTAACCCTTTAATCTCAAGCCGTTTAAGTAGGGGAGTTAACGTACCTGAGTCTAAATGCAATTTATCACCTAAGGTTTTCACGCTAATACCAGACTCTTGCCATAGCACCATCATGACTAGATATTGCGGATAAGTCAGCGATAACTCATCAAGCAAAGGGCGGTAAGCTCTTACCATGGCATTGGTTAAACTATACAGCGAAAAACACACTTGATTATCAAGCAGTAAAGTTGGTTCGTTGTTCATATCACTCTCGTTAACTTGCATGTTTGTTATTTATCATTAGGCAGCAAGTGCTGTAATGGTAGCATAATTAAATTGCACACAATTTAAAAATTGTGCAAAAAATCACACATAAATGATGAATGAATCAGCACATAAAAACGGTAATAAAAACAACACGCCTTAACAATAGATGCGTTGAAAGCCACTATTTAAGCGTATTTAATGGTGCTTGATAGCAATCAAAACTTCAGCTAACGTTAATGGTGCCGATACAGTTATACAGTTTTCACTGTCAGAGGTAATAATGACAATTTCTGTAAATGCTCCATCATCAATGCCGACAAACATTAATAGCGAAAACAGTTTAAAAGTGGCCGCTATGTCGAATAAACAACAGAAAGTTGAAGGTGATATTGCCATGAAGCTAATTAATGCTGCAGTGCCACCACCAACAGGTAATTCTGGACACAATATTAATGTCAAAGCTTAGCCTTTGGCATATTCCCAAAAAGCCATGTGATTCACATGGCTTTTTTATTGGCTGGCCGGTAAGCTGCGTTACGTGACTTTGCTGCCTTCATAGGTTTGACACATTTGTTCAATTTTGTCGTGTTCAAGCTCGCGTAATCCACTGAGTACGAGAGTTTTAATTCCAGTACCAATCACCTTACCTTGGCTGGTCAATTCAAACGTTAATTTCACGTCACCGCGTTTGCCATCCACTGTTAAGCTTTGCTCAATTAACGACAAATTCATTTCGTCAAAATCAAAGTGGTTTAATTCAAATGCCATGCTTTCATAAATCACTAATGGTCTTGCAGGGTTGATCATGACGTTATGTTGGCGCATTAATGGAATTAACACATGAATAAAGTTAACCCCTGAAAATGCCACATAACTTTTTATAAACGCCGCTTTTTGAGTGTCACATTGGCATAGGTCGCCCCTGCGCTTCACATTCAAGTAGGTTTTTTGTTTATTGTCTTGAATGTCAAAGTCGTCATCGACATCAGCGTTGATCATTAACTCAACACTGTCACCGACCATACCTTGGAAGTTAAATTGCATTTGCTGACTTAACCCATACTCCGTGAGCACTAAAGCAAATAATAAATCTCCCGGCACACAAAAGCGTTTAGCGCCGACATTATGGATAGGATTAAAGTCACCAGCGACTTGCTTAGCAAAGTCACTAGCTTGTTGTGCACTGATCACAACCGTTTGTTGTTGCTTAGAATAGTAAGGCGATAAAAACATAATTTGATAATCTATTTAGGTTGTTGTGTGCATGATGAAAACGACTGGCCTCAGAGTGTACGTTAATAATCGACGATGACACACCCGATGACTTGGTTTTACCACGATATTAATGAATGTTGAGTGCGACCAAATGTCGTTGCTTCAGCTATTGATGCACATACTAGCGCTGCGTAGATGACGTTTTAACAACGCGGCTAACGACTTTAGCCGTCGTAATAGCCCGCCATGCTTGCTTAAATGGGCTAAGGTAAATACCCATTAAGCTTTGGTGGCCGGCATCATTATGAATGCCAATTTTCAGCGTGGCGGGGTCGACTTCACTGGCCTTAACTAAGCTCCCACCGAGGCGATCCCATATTGATAATGCGCTGCCAAGATTTTTATCACGGTGCTCTATGGCAATACTGTGATGAACTTGATGCTGCGCTGGGCTAATAAACCAACCTTCACCCCTATTACCCCAACTCAACCAAATATGGCTATGACGTAAATTAGCGCCGCAAACGTTGAATATAAACACAAATATATTTGCCCCTAACACGTCATACATTTTAAGGTTAGCGCCAAACAGGTAATAACCTATCCCAACTGCGCAGCCTTGCGCTAAAGCCATACGGCAAGCATAAAGATAACTTTCTACTGGGTGACTTCGATAAATAGTAAAAGGAGTTAATACTTTAGCGGAATGATGTACCGCATGAAACGCCCACAAAAACGGCACTTTATGTAACACTAAATGCAGTAAATAGCGGCTGGCATCATCGAGTAAAAACAACAACACCGTAAAAATACCCATCACCATAACGGCGTTGCTTGTAAGCGGTTCTAGCACACCAAAACTTTGTTCTAACGTGTCACTTAACATCAACGCCACGGGCACCATGGTTAAAATTAACGGCGCATATAACAGCGCTTTGATTAATTTATTACACACTAACAAAGCATAATCGTGGCCCGCCGAGCGCGACAAATACACCTGTTTGGGAAACAAAAAACGGAATAAACCTTGTACGCTTTTAGATCGCGAAGTTTGCCAATATACAGGCAGTGCTAACACAACTGCGCCCAACAAATACCAGCCAAAAATGCGTTTATTGGCATCAAACGGATACTGAGCAATGCTGGCAACTTCTGCCAGAGTGCTTGAAAACAATGTGCTAAAAAACAAAGATAATTCCTGCATACTGCGACTCTTTGGTCATTGAGCTAATTGAGCTAATTGAGCTGATAAAGATAACCTTAGCTTTGGGATAACGTTATCTTCTATAGTCATTGCATTCATTAGATAATGAATGCAATGCAGCTAAGTGTTATCGCTTAACTGCTTTTCAATCAGCAATAATGAGTAAAGCACGTCAATCAATACCGCGTTCATCCCCTCACTAGAAACGGTATTGATAACCCAATTGCCATTGTTGCGGCTTGCTTGGCCTTGCCCCATATGGACGTCGACTGACAATCTGCTGGTTATCAAAAATGTTATCTGCTTTTACGTACACTAAGCCGTATTGGTCAAAGTCGTAACTGGCCGACATATCCACCACGGTAAGCGCTTTGGTTGTCACTCCTGATAACACCACACCGTCACCAGATGCTTCTAGCATTTCATCCACAAACCGTATTGCCATATTGATGTCCCAGGTTTGCGCGGTTAAACCAAAGGTTAATGACACTTGGTGATTAGGCAAATATGGCAATTGATCTCCCGCGCTGACATTGCCCCACATATCAAAGCCTGATTCAAAACTGGTTTTAAACTCAGACTGGGTATAGGTATACGACAGTGCTATCGGTAGGTCGATATCGTCATTTAACACAAAGCGATAATCAGAGGTCAGCTCAACCCCGTATAAATCTACTTCCCCACCATTGAACTCAATGTCGTTATCACTGCCGCAACTTGAGAACTGGCAACCTTCTTTTAAGTTACTAATGTCATTGAAAAAGCCAATCACCTCAATGTTGAAATCATCTTGATTATAGCGTCCACCAAATTCGTAATTAACACTGCTTTCGGTATCGATAAGTGGATTTTGTTTTGGGCTGGTAGGTAAAAAACCTTCATGAACGCCAAACAACAAGCCGCCATGATCAGATAAGCTGTAGAACAAACTTAAACTTGGCAACCAAATACGGGTCGATTTATCTAAGTAGTCCCCTTGCGCTCCCGCAGCGCGGTTTTGATATTTAGCATCAATAAATTCACCGCGCACACCTGCTGTAATATCTAATGCATCAATACTGATGGTGTCTTTTAAATACACCGAAATAGCATCTGTTTTCTCGCGATCGGTTGTCGTAGCAAGCGTGTCTGCGCCCGTTGAGACTAATGCCGCATTTTGCATAACATAACTGTCGGTGGTGTGATTACGTTCAATTTGGTCTTGATGAAAGCGCACGCCAGCTTCAACTTGGTTAGTAAAACCAAAGAATGCAAGATTAAGGTTAAGATCAGACTGGATCCCTTGAGAGTAATAACTGCGATCGTTATTGCCTAAAATCAATTTTTCATATTCTTCAACGCTGTCTTGCTCACCGGTTAAAATATGGTAAAAACGCTGATTGGTTTCGTCTGCATTTGGGTTGGCTAACACATCTTGCAAACTGCGATTAACGGCGCCGCCTTTAAAGCCATTAATTTTGTACCAAGCACGATCAAAGTTATTTCGATAAACTCGAGTGATGACTTCAAAATCATCGTTACTTATATAGTGATTAAATTGAAATTGGCTGTGAGTCCAATCCATATTATCGAGCTGACTCGACACGTAACGACGATTTGGATTAGCACTAAAGTCCTCATCGGTTAATCCTAAGTAGGTTTCGTTTGACGTTTCTTTGGCATAAGCCAGTTTTAGCTCAAACACTTGATCAACAAACTCACCGTCTAAGTCATAACGCAACTTGGTCATAATGTCAGACTTTTCAAACCCGGTGTCACCACCGCCATCTAAGTCTTTAAAGCCCTCAGCGCGTAAATGCACGCCTTCTACCAAGATGCCAAGGTTATTAATGGTAGTGCCATAATAACCGTGTGCTTTGGCATAACCGTCAGAGCCGGTAGCAACATCAATAAAGCCTTCGCTTACTTGTGGCACTTGTCTGGTAACCATATTTAATGAACCCGCCACGGTGTTGGGGCCATATTTAATTCCCGCAGGGCCTTTAAAGACTTCTATGGCGGTCATTTTATTGGTCATTGGAAAATAATAAGCCGATGCCGCGGAATAAGGCGCTGGGCCAATTAACACCCCATCTTCCATGATATTGATTTTTTTACTGCGCTCAGGAGTTGCGCCGCGAAAGCCAATATTAGGACGTAAACCGTAGCCGTCTTCTTCGCGAATATTGACCCCAGGAATGCTATAAAGCACCCGGTTAATATCGTCGAACTTAAAACGTTCTAACGCTAGTTCGTTAATTAATGTCGCCGAACCCGAGGCTTTATTGAGTGCTTGGCTACGCCCAATGATCTGCATTTTTTCAATGTAGCGATCTTGGGTGGTTTGCTGCGCGCTCGCAGTCTCGTCATTAGCAGCCGAACTATTAGCAGTATTGGCGGCGTTGTTAACATTGTTTGGCGCGGCATTATTATTTGCATTTTGCTCTGCATCCACTGCGGTCTGCGCTGCCATGGCATAACTGCTTAAACTGGCCTGAATGGCTAATACTAATGATAATTTCTTAGCAAGATAAAGGGGCTTCATTAGTCGTTATCTCCTGCTGATGTTTGCGGTAGTTCAAGTGCGAGGCTATTGATAAAGTCAGACTTTAATTGATCGGTAACGGCTTTTACCTCTGCATGGGTAGTGATAACTTGCTGTTCGTTATCAAGTAGCGCTTGTGCTAGCGACACTTGATAAGCACTGGCATTAGCAATCGCGGCGTCAATGGCTTGAGTAATATTTTGTGCTGTAATGGCGTCATTTTCATCGACCAAAAAGTCGTCAAAACCTAAGCCTTGTTCGCCTTCGTATAACGCTTTTAATGCCTGTAAGTTACTCAAAATATTGTCTATAGAATGGGCAGCTAATGGCGACTCAACACTTTCAGGACATACGCTAGTGCCGCAGCTATTGGCAAATAGCCCTAATGGTGTGGCTAATTTGCTGTCTTTGGTGAATACGTCAATATAAAACAACGCATCACTAAGCTTGTTAACGCCATCATGCACCGTGGTAAACTCACTGCCTTGTTCGCCTGCTTGTTTTAATTTCTGTGCGTAGCCTTGCTCGCCATCCCATTGACTGATTAACGATTGCGCATTCACATTGATATCTTTGGCGGCCTCAACAGCAAATTCACAACGGGCAATTAACCGTGATGATTCAGTGCGGTTATCCCAACCTTGTGGCACAGTTGACTCGGTGCAGCTGTGCGCTGTGGTTTCGCTAAACAGCAAATACTCTAATGCCAACATGCCTTTTCGCGCTGGCGTACGTAAACTAATGTCATAGGCAACGCCGTTAATGTTACCTTGTTCAAATGACACCACATCAAGGTCGACACCGCAGCGACTTTTTACCGGCCATGAGTAAATTTTATTACGCAGCGCATTGTCATTATTAAGTAGCGGCCCAATTTGCATCACTTCAACACGTTGCCATTGCACCATCGCATCTCGCCAGCTTTGCTTGGCTTGGCTAAAGGCTTGGTCGCGTTCATCTTGAGTCACGCTGTTTTGTGCTAGCCCTTGTTCAGCAGTGCAGTAAGCCGTTAGTTGGCTATGAAGTTGCACGCTTTTTTCTTCAAACTGAGTAAACGTTGGCGTTATCACGTCATCAACGATATTGCTGATCAGTGCACGTTGATCAAAGTCTGAGCTGGTTTCACCATTATTGTCACTGCCATTACTGTCATAGTTTGGCCCTTTGGTGCTACTGGTACTCTCACCACAACCTGCGCCAAGCAACGCACTGATCACCAGCAATGCACTTGTATAAACGGTACGATATTGCATAAAAATCCCTTCTATAAAAACGACAAAAGCTCGCCACTTTTCAGTGCCAAGCTTTTCCTCATATTGAGGTGTTTATCGTGCTGCGATTACCAGTTTTCAACATTCTCAGCGTTTAAGCCGTAAGTTGTTTGCAGTAAGTCACGTGCGGTAATTAAATCCGCGATGTAAGCGTCTACATCACCAGTTAATACCGGCTCATCAGCAAAGTATTGGTGTAACATTTCAAAGTCAGCATCGCTAATTACGCCATACTCACTGAACTGCAAACCTAAACCAAAACCTTTCATTTCAGAATAATGCTTCGCTAGATTTTCATAGTTGAAATCGGCTGCGTTACCGCCCGTTGCCAGCGGTGCTAAATCCGCATTTACGTCATTAATATAATGTACTACGGTTGCAACGATAGCTAATTCCCACGCTTTAACGCCGGTTTCAGCATACATTTTCAAATCGGTTTTTTGGTCAGCGGTTAGCGCTGCGCCAACGTTGTCGTTAATCACTTTACGACCGGCAATAAAGGCTTCCATTGCTTGCATGGTGTAGTCAGTTGGCATGGCGTTATCTGCCGTACCTAAATCACGCTTAGCAGCATTAACTGATTGACCAAAGTTATATTCTGCATGTAAATCCACTTTGCCATCACCGTCAGTGTCGTGCCAACCGTTCCAGTCTTCACGCCCTGCATCAGCGCTCACGCCGCCTGCTATTTCAATATCGGCATATTCTAAGTAATTTCGTGCGGCACCAAAGTAACCAAAACCTTCATCAAATTGATGTTCTAGGTTGGTGTATGCCGCTCCATCTTTTGCGGCACTAATATTGTCAGTTGTTAACCCTTTACCGTCAGTGTCATCACCAAAGTAGTCATCTGACGCTTGTGAGTAAGTGATCGACATTAATAAGAATTTTTGGATAAGCTGCGCAAGATCAACACCGTTTTCGTCAATATAGACTTTACTAATATCATTACCTAAAACGTCTTGACGCACTTGACCATTAATACGCTCAACAGCGTTGTCAGCCAAACGATCAAACAAGGTTTCAATTAACATGGTTGGAGTGGTTGAGCCTTTTGCCCCCCAACCTGCAAATGCACCGTTGTTCCAATCTTCATGTTGGCCACTAGCGTCATTACCAGCCACTTTGTCGTGCAAGTTTTTATAACCGGTGATTTCACTTAATAAGCCATCTTTTGAATCGGCGACAAAGGTAATCGGTAAGTCATCGTATTGCGTGGTTTCATCAGGTAGGTAGAAGTAATTTAGCTTCGCTAATACTTCGTCTTTGGTCGTTAAAGTATTATTGTCAATATCAGTCACTAACTGCGACTTGATGTATTGGTTTAATTCTTCAATAAGAATGTGACGCGCAGTTTGCCCTGTGTATGACACACTTGATTCGCCCGTGTTAAGCATGCTGTCAAACTCGTAACGGTCCATAACATCCATTAATGTCACGGTTAAATCTTTGGTAAAGGATTCTCCGCTGTTGTCAGTCACGGTAACGGTGGCTGTCAGTTCCAGGTTTTCAGTGGTGTCAGCGTCAAGCATGACATCTTCAGCAAGCATCAATTGCGTGCCATCTACCGCAAACACGTCGCCTTCAACGCTATAAGTATGCGTATCAGCACTGTCTGTATCTGTTACTGATAATTCACCAACAATGGCACCATACATATTTTCATCAACACTGGCGTTAGAAAGCATGATGTCTGTTGGCGCTGAGTTTACCGGCGTAACAGGATCAGCGACATCAGCAGCATCAGATGAATCTGAACCGCCACATGCGGTAAGTAAGCCTAATGAAAGTGCGATAGTGGATGCGAGAACAGTTTTCTTTAGTTGCATGTGTGGATCCTTGTACCTATACCTGAGATATCTGTAACAGACTTGTTACGCTTTTGTTGTAAGCATAATACACGAATGCAAATGAGAATCCATAGCATTCGCAAATTAATTTGCGCTAATATTCCTATGGTGAATATAGTCTTCACTGCAAGGGTTAAGTCATTTAAATCATCTTAAGGCATTAATAAAATGGATAAAAAATGTCAATCAAACTTGCGTTGATGAGGATAAATTTTGAAATGAATTTGGAGGGTAAAATAAAAAATGCACCTCAAAAAGGTGCATTTTAAAAATTATCGATTTAAAAGATAACGATTCACTCGCTTAGAAAAGCCGGGAGTAGTTGCACATGAGTGCGATCAAATCACTGACCATGAAACGTTAAAAATGCCTTATAGAAGCAAAGCATTGCTAATGCATCTACAGTCCAAGCGTTAACTTATTTCCAATATGGTTTTACGTTAAGCGCACTTTTACGTGAGTGCTCCATGGCTAATAATAAACTCGACTCTTTATTGCTTAGCCATGATTCAAGGTCTAATTGTTGCTCATGACTTAACTGCCTTAAGCATTGATACGCATGCAAGGTGGTGATCCCTAATGCTAAATCTTGCCAAGGTGCGCGAAAAGTTTCGCGCTCAGTAGATAAGTACAGCTCACCATAAGCAAAACCAACCAGAATACTTTCATCGAGTGCTTGCTCAACTTGACGGTAATCAACAATACTCATGTCCGCTTGTTGCGGCATTAAATCGACAATGCGTTTCCATGAGTCTTGTTGTAGCAAATTAGCAAATAATCCAAGTTCTGGATAATTAACTAATTGATGTCGCCCTTGCTGGCTGTTAAGCAGTAATTCAACCAATGCCAATTGCAACTGCCCGTAATGCGCTTGCTGCCATATTTGTGCAAGTTTTGCTTGGTATTGCTGCTGCTCAATATGTTGCTCCACACTCGTTAGCACCCCCGATTTTTGAGCTGATTTAGCCAATAAACTGCCATCATCAGCCACAATAAGGCAATGCGCTTGCAAGGCTGGAATAAAGCTAAAGTCTGACTCAAGCAAATCAAATAGCTCATCAACCTGCTGGTTTAAAAGGCCAAATTGACTCAATGTCATTCTTAACAAACGTACACATGCACGCAGCTGAGACCACAATAAACCTTGTTGATGAATGTCGCTGGTATCAATCAAAATGCTTTCGATAAGCTGCCAACGTTCAAGCCCCGTTTCAAGCAAGGTCGTTAGGGTTTTATCTAAGCTTTTATCAGTAGGTAACGCAATATAGCCAATCTTGGCAAATGTCGCCGCTTGGCTCTTACCTGCGAGAAAATACCCCCGCTGTGCTTTACTGGCTTTTCCTAAACGTAGCGGCACACTTTTAGCGATATCGGTAGCAAGTTGTAGTAACGCATTGGCGTCACCTGCCAATAATTCCAATTCTAATTCACAAATGGGGTCTGTTAATTGCCCAGCAATAACATTGCCTTCATCAAAGGCTATTTCGATTAAGCTGTCTTGAATGTAAATATGCCAAGTATGGCGTGTGAAATTTGTTTCAAAAATACACTTAAGCTGCGAATTGATTGAATTTATATTGACGGTTTCTGGCCAAATGTGAGCAGGAAACAAGCTAAGCTCTGGTTCGTTAACATTAATTTCAACATTGTACTCTGGCCTTGAGTGAATACCGCCGACTACTTTTCCCGCAGTTTTAATGGTTTGCTCGCGATAAGCATCACGTTTTCGAACACGTAATCCCATTTTTAATTGGCGTAATACAAGTGTCTCTGTGTCGAAATATTTATTGACTAAAAGATGGCTACCTTGGGTTGTTGCCCCTGGGATGTTGTTCAGTGTTTCTTTTAATAAATCAGTTAATTGCGCTGGAACAAACAACTTTAATTCTATCTCAGTGTCCATCATTATCTCGCTCAATTTGTAATCAAACCTTCATTAATTCGTCACAATAAGTTCATATTGTCACATTGTTGTAATAAAAATCCCTTAGGATTGCCTCGCTCGATTCATATATACTGAGCGCGAAAATTGAATATAAGCTGCGAATGTCGAAAAAACTTAACGCAGTTTCATTATGTGGTCGCTTGAGTTAACATGCGACCGCTTTTTTCCAAACCGGAATTAATTAAATAGGTAAACGGCAATGCCAGTAAACTCTATTTTAGGTGTGTTTGCAAAATCACCTCTTAAGCCATTAGAACAGCATATCGATAAAGTAGATGAGTGTGCATCACTTCTTGTCCCTTTTTTCGAAGCAACTATCGCAGGTAACTGGGATGAAGCTATCAAAATTCGTAAGCAAATTAGCTTGCGTGAAAATGAAGCTGATACCCTTAAGCGTGAAATTCGCTTAACGCTACCAGGTGGTCTTTTCATGCCAGTTGAACGAACTGACTTATTAGAGTTATTAACTCAACAAGACAAAATCGCCAATAAAGCAAAAGACATATCAGGTCGTATTATCGGCCGTCAACTCGTCTTCCCTGAACCCGTTCAAGACGCGTTTGCAGCATACCTCAAACGTTGTTTAGATGCGGTCACTCTTGCAAAACGAGCAATCAACGAGCTTGATGATTTACTCGAAACGGGTTTCCGTGGACGTGAACTAGAGTTGATTGCCAACATGATCACAAAATTAGACGCAATCGAAGAAGATTCAGATGACTTACAAATTCAAGTACGTCGTCAATTATTTGCTGTTGAAAGTGAGTTAAACCCTATCGATGTGATGTTTATGTACAAAATTATCGAATGGGTTGGCGGCTTAGCAGATTTAGCAGAGCGTGTAGGTTCTCGCCTTGAGCTAATGTTAGCTCGTAACTAATTTAAATAGGTTATCAAGGATAACGACATGGTTGATGTATTAGTCACCAACGGCACAATGCTAATTGCAATTGCGGCCGCATTTGGTTTTTTAATGGCTTGGGGTATTGGTGCAAATGACGTTGCAAATGCAATGGGCACCTCCGTTGGCTCAAATGCCATTACAATCAAGCAAGCAATTATTATTGCTATGATTTTTGAATTCTGTGGTGCATTTTTAGCCGGGGGTGAAGTTACCAGTACCATCCGTAAAGGCATTATTGATGCCAACTTCTTTATCGAGACACCTGAACTGTTAGTTTACGGAATGATCGGCTCACTATTAGCCGCCGGTATTTGGTTAGTTGTTGCTTCAGCATTAGGCTGGCCAGTATCAACGACCCATTCAATTATCGGTGCTATTGTTGGTTTTGCTGCCGTTGGCGTAAGTGCTGACTCAGTAGAATGGGGCAAAGTAGGCGGTATTGTCGGCTCTTGGGTCGTCACCCCAGCTATTTCTGGTTTTATTGCCTTTACTATTTTCCAAAGTGTACAAAAGCTGATTTTCAATACTAACGATCCACTTAGCAATGCTAAACGCTATGTGCCGTTTTATATGGGTTTAGCGGGCTTTGTCATGTCACTTGTGACTATCACTAAAGGCCTAAAGCACGTTGGATTACACTTCTCTACCGTTGAGGCATATGGCTTAGCGTTATTAGTTGCTGTCATTGTTGGTATGGTGGGTAAAGTGGCCATTGCTCGCCTTAAAATGAGCGAAGAAGTTGACCGTCAAACTCAGTACGGTAACGTTGAGAAAGTGTTTGCAATCTTAATGGTCGTCACAGCATGTTGTATGGCATTTGCTCATGGTTCAAATGACGTTGCTAACGCCATTGGCCCACTAGCAGCTGTAGTATCGGTTGTTGAAAGTGGCGGTCAAATCGGTTCTAAAGCGGTATTAGCTTGGTGGGTGTTACCACTTGGTGCTATTGGTATTGTGCTTGGTTTAGCCATTTTTGGTAAACGCGTAATGCAAACCATCGGTAAAAACATTACTCACTTAACCCCAAGTCGTGGTTTTGCTGCTGAACTTGCAGCCGCATCAACTGTGGTCATTGCATCAGGCACAGGTTTGCCCATTTCTACCACTCAAACCCTAGTCGGTGCAGTATTAGGTGTCGGAATGGCCCGTGGTATTGCCGCAATTAATATCGGTGTAGTACGTAACATCGTGGTCTCTTGGGTGGTTACATTACCTGCAGGTGCAGCACTTTCAATCATATTCTTCTATATGATTAAAGGCATTTTTAGTTAATTCATACTGTTTAACTTAAAAAATACCAAATTAAGAAGGAAGTCATATGACTTCCTTCTTGCATTCATGCCTTGAAATAAATAGCATGGCAGCAGGTTTTCAGGGTTTGGACTAAGACAGTGTTAAGAGTGCTTTCGATTTTAAGTTTTCTCATTTTTTCAGCGAGCAGCTTTGCTCAAGGTTCAGTTAATTATGTATCTGACGATATATACATCTTCATTCATGGTGGCCCAGGCAATCAATACCGTATTCTAGGCAGTATTGAAGCAGGGCAAGCCGTCACAAAGCTAGGTGAAGTTGATGGTGACTATACTCATGTGGTTGACCCCAAAGGTCGTAAAGGCTGGGTTGAAACCGCTAGTATTACCAATAAAGTGAGCTTTCGTGAACGTTTACCTAAAATTGAAGCTGAGCTAAAAGCAGCAAAAAATCAATTAAGTGAATACAGCTCAAGCAATACCACCATGTCTGAGCAGCTGCGTAATGCCAATGCCGCAGTAAGAGAGCTAAAAGCTAACTTAGCCAAAGTGGAACAAGAACGTGATACTGCACAAGTACAAGTAAAAGCTGCAATTGATAACCAGCGTTATCACATGTGGCAACAAGGCGGCATGATTGGTGGCCTTGGTGCATTAATTGGTATCATTTTAGTGTATTTACCGCGTCCACAACGTCGTCGTAAAGATCGCTGGTAACCCTCTCGCGAGTGGCTAACGCGAGTCGCCTTAGTTATCTCTCGATAATCACTAAATGACGTGATGACCTAATGGCACAACAACTTGCAAAATAATACCAATAAAGAAACCAGCTTAACGCTGGTTTTTTTGTGGCTAAAATACACTTAACTCAACGGCTTAATACATTCTAACTGCGAAAGTGACAGACTTTTTTACATTGTAAATTAGCCGTTACTCTGGCACGCCACCTATGCTTAACTGAAGCAAAAATCATCATATAACACTGAAAAACAAGTATTAATTCATATTGCGTCAATGGCATCTCATTGAGCTATCGCTAAGGCATCAATGCATTTTGCGTTATTTAACACAGTAAAGAAAAATTAAAGTTGTCCTACGTCACATTTTCGACGTATACTCGGCGCAACAAGATCGTACATTGTATACAAAATAAAATACTCAATATAAAAAATTGAAAAAATACAGTGTCATCGCTCCCCTTAATTGACGAGATGGAAGCATATTATGTTTAAAGCGAGCAAAGTATTAGGTGGTCATTATGACAACACCTCTCTCGATACCCTGTTTCAAGCCATTACAGATAATTATATTGTCGATGAAGAACAATATTTATCTGAATTGGTGCAACTTATTCCCTCAAGTGATGACGATATTCATCAAGTAACCGAACGCGCCCATGAATTAGTACATAACGTACGTAATTATGAGAAAAAAGGCTTAATGGTCGGCATCGATGCATTTTTGCAACAATACAGTCTTGAAACACAAGAAGGGATTATCTTAATGTGTTTGGCGGAAGCGCTATTGCGCATTCCCGATTCAGAAACCGCAGATTCATTAATAGAAGATAAATTATCGGGTGCAAAATGGGATGAACACTTAAATCGTAGTGGTTCAGTACTTGTTAATGCCTCAACATGGGGACTGATGTTAACGGGTAAAATCATTAAATTAGATCGAAAAATCGATGGTACTCCAAGCAATTTATTGAACCGTTTAGTCAATCGCATCGGCGAACCTGTAATTCGCCAAGCCATGTTGTCTGCCATGAAAATCATGGGCAAACAGTTTGTGTTAGGGCGCAGTGTAAAAGAAGCCTTAAAAAATAGCCTAGACAAGCGTAAAAATGGTTACACCCACAGTTATGATATGCTTGGCGAAGCTGCCTTAACGGCACAAGATGCCACTAAATACTACAACGAATACAGCCATGCTATTGTTGATTTAGGGGCACAAAACTACGACGAAACCTTAGCCCCAAGACCCACGATTTCAATCAAACTGTCGGCGTTGCACCCACGTTATGAAGTGGCAAATGAAGATCGTGTGTTAACAGAGTTATACGACACGGTCATTAAGCTTATCGTCCAAGCTCGTGAGCTCAATATTGGCATTTCTATCGATGCTGAAGAAATGGACCGATTAGAGCTGTCGCTGCAATTATTTAAAAAACTGTATCAGTCTGAAGCGGCAAAAGGCTGGGGGTTATTGGGCATTGTGGTACAAGCCTATTCAAAACGTGCGCTGCCGACACTTTGCTGGCTTAACCGTTTATCTAAAAACCAAGGGGATGAAATCCCGCTACGTTTAGTCAAAGGAGCTTATTGGGACAGCGAGCTTAAGTGGGCACAACAATCTGGTGAAGCAGGATATCCGCTTTATACCCGCAAAGCGGGCACGGATGTATCTTACCTTGCCTGTGCGCGCTATTTGTTATCAGATGCCACCCTCGGCCAAATATACCCACAATTTGCCACTCATAACGCACAAACTGTTGCCAGTATTTGCGCGATGGACAACAACCGTCATTATGAATTTCAGCGCCTTCACGGTATGGGAGAAGAGCTATATGACACCATACTTGCCAGCGCGGGGGCTAAAAATGTCCGTATTTATGCTCCCATTGGTGCGCACAAAGACTTACTTCCTTATTTGGTTCGTCGTTTACTTGAAAACGGTGCTAACACCTCGTTTGTACATAAACTCGTTGACCCTACAACCCCAATTGAAGGCTTAGTGGTCCATCCGTTAGTCACGCTACGCAAATATCACACTTTTGCTAACCGCCGTATTGTTAAACCTGACGATATTTTTGGTAGTGAACGTAAAAATTCAAAGGGAATGAATTTAAATATTATTTCTCAATCTGCGCCATTTTTAACCGCTATCAAGCAGTTTTCTACCACGCAATGGCAAGCAGGACCATTAGTCAATGGCAACACCTTAACGGGTGAGCAACACACAGTGCACAGTCCATTTGATACACGATTAACCGTGGGTAACATTGCTTTTGCTGACGACAAAGCCATTGAGCTGGCAATGTCATCGGCCCAACAAGCATTTCCGCGCTGGTGTAATACTCCAGTCACAGTGCGGGCTGCGTCTTTATATAAGCTGGCCGACTTGTTAGAAAGCCACCGTGAAGAATTGATTGCGTTATGTACTCGAGAAGCGGGAAAAAGCATTCAAGATGGCATTGACGAAGTACGCGAGGCAGTCGATTTTTGTCGCTATTACGCTGTTCAAGCCACCAAAATGATGGATAAACCGGAGTTGCTTCCGGGGCCAACAGGTGAGTTAAATGAGTTGTTTGTACAAGGCAGAGGTATGTTTGTCTGTATCAGCCCATGGAACTTCCCATTAGCCATTTTCCTAGGCCAAGTTACCGCAGCGTTAGCAGCTGGTAATACCGTTATTGCTAAGCCTGCTGAACAAACCTGTTTAGTGGGTTACCGCGCGGTGCAATTAGCTCATGAAGCTGGGATCCCCACTGACGTTTTACAGTTTTTGCCCGGCAGTGGCGCAACGGTTGGCGCCGCGATTACTAAAGATGAGCGTATTGCAGGTGTTTGTTTTACAGGTTCAACTGGGACCGCCAAGTTGATTAATCGTACGTTAGCTAATCGTGAAGGTGCAATTATCCCATTAATTGCTGAAACCGGTGGTCAAAATGCCATGATAGTCGATTCAACTGCGCAGCCAGAGCAAGTCGTTAATGATATTGTCGACTCATCATTTACCAGTGCAGGCCAACGCTGCTCTGCTTTGCGAGTGCTGTATGTTCAAGAAGATATTGCCGATCGGGTAATCGAATTAATGAAAGGGGCAATGGAGCAATTATCTATCGGTGACCCATCACAAGTAAAAACAGATGTTGGCCCAGTGATTGATGCTAGTGCGCAAGCAAACCTCAACGCTCACATTGATCATATTTGCCAGGTTGGCAAGTTAATCAACAAGGTTGAATTACCACAAGCGGCATTAAACGGCCACTTTGTTGCTCCAACAGCGGTTGCAATCGATTCAATCAAGGTGTTGTCTCAAGAACACTTCGGACCCATTTTGCATGTTATTCGCTATAAAGCATCACAGTTAAATCATGTCATTGATGAAATTAATAGCACGGGCTTTGGGTTAACCTTAGGTGTACATAGTCGCAATGAAGGTCATGCTATTAACTTAGTTAACCGTGTAAATGTGGGGAATGCCTATATTAACCGTAATCAAATTGGCGCCGTTGTTGGCGTGCAGCCCTTTGGTGGACAAGGTTTATCAGGAACAGGTGCGAAAGCAGGTGGTCCAATGTACCTAACCCGCTTTGTGACCGAAAAAACCCGCACGAATAACATTACTGCCATTGGCGGTAATGCAACCTTGTTGTCATTAGGTGATGCTGACGACGAATAATCGATTACATCATTCTCTTTAAAAAATAAAAATGCTCGCTTTAGCGAGCATTTTTATTTGCATGACCGACACTCGCTAATCGCTGCAAAATTTCATCGGTAGTTTATCGACTTTCCATGTCTTGTTTTGCTTATACAACGCTGTTGTTATTGATTACCACCTTACAATGTTAATTTTAACAACCAACCTTGTGACAACACTGTAAATCCAAGTGCATAAAAAAGGAAGTCTAGACGTCTAGATTGACATAATAACAATCAACCCATAATATTGGCTCAACTTGATAAGATGTGTAACAGTATTAGTTCTCGTTAATATTAAATGACACATGCAGTGATAAACCATCACTTAGATAATGTTTGATTAACTCTGTTGTAAATTAAACGAACACAGTCACGCTGTAGATGACAAGAAAGAGAGAGCCATTTTGACAAATAACACCCAACCTTCAGTCGCACCAACGACTCGCCCAGCGTCATTTATTGCGCTATTACCCTTATTTGTATTCTTAGCACTGTTTATTGGTGCTGGACTTTACTTTCAATCCCAAGGGGTTGATTTTGCTTTCTATCAATTACCGAGTGTTGTTGCTATTTTACCGGCAATCATTTTGGCATTATTACTATCAAAACAAACGCTTAATAATGCGATAGACACTTTTATGGCCGGTATCGGACACAGCAATATTATTGCCATGTGTTTAATCTATTTGTTAGCTGGCGCATTTGCCGCCGTAGCTAAAGCCACTGGCGGTGTTGATGCGACGGTGGCGATGGGATTGTCGTTTATCCCTTCTGACTTGTTATTACCTGGATTCTTTATTATTGCCGCTTTCATTGCCACCGCAATGGGAACATCCATGGGTACGATTGCTGCGGTAGCGCCTGTTGCCCTTGGCGTGGCTGACCAAGCACATATCGATTACGCCTTAATGGCTGGTGCGGTGATGTCAGGTGCATTATTTGGCGATAACTTATCCATTATTTCAGACACAACCATTGCGGCAACGCGTACCCAAGGTTGTGAAATGAAAGATAAATTCCGTGAAAACCTTATCTTTGCTATTCCAGCAGCAATTCTAACCTTCATTGCTTTTGCATTAGCAGGTCAAGGCCAAGCCGACATTGCTCCCCAAGCTTATAACATAGTGAATGTATTACCTTACTTAACGATTTTAATCTTGGCCGTTGCCGGACTAAACGTGTTCGTGGTGTTAACACTCGGTATTGTACTTGCTGGGTTAACAGGCATCTTCAGTGCTGATTATCATCTGGTTCAATTTGGTAAAGACATTTACGCAGGTTTCACTAACATGCAAGAAATCTTCATTTTATCAATGCTCGTTGGCGGCCTTGCAGCGCTAATGCAACAACAAGGTGGTTTGGCCTTTGTTAGCAATAAAATTGAAGCATTAATTAACCGCTCTTCAAATAAAAATGGACAAGCCTCAGGGCGTGCAGCAGAGCTTGGCATGGCGACCATTGTTGCCGCAACCAACGCTTGTGTGGCGAATAACACCGTTTCGATTGTAGTAACAGGTGACATTGCTAAAGAACTAGCAACCACCAACCAAGTACAACCTAAACGCGCTGCCAGTATTTTGGATATCTTTGCTTGTATCGTACAAGGACTAATTCCTCACGGTGCTCAAGCATTATTAGTGGCTTCAACCTTTGCAATTAGTCCAATTGCGGCTATTTCACATGTTTGGTACTGCATGATCCTCACTGTCGTCGCCATTGCGATTGTGATTTTGCGCAAACGTGAAGTTCAATAATCTGCAATTAACCTGTTAATAGTCATCAGCCTCCAATTTTATTGGGGGCTTTTTTATTGATAAAAAGTATCGTGAGAGGTTGCAAACACCCACTGATCCACTGTCAGTCATCGCCGCACACTTAAGTCTTTACTTTCACACTGATAAGGTTAATATTTTGTTAACACTTATTCACGTTGTTTGCCATTGTCTAGAACGCTGCACAATTACGATCTCCACTTAGTGATCATTTTTATGTCATTGCTGACAGCTGCAATATGCTGTATTGGATTTGGCACGACGTTATTTATTGAAAGCAACGGCTTCAGTGTTAGCACCCTCAATACTCGCCCCGACACCTTCGGCAATTATCTGACTTCCTCTTTCGCCATCGTGTTTAATTTATCGTTATTGTCTGCAGGGTGTTGTTTAATTCTGGCAATGATTGCCATCTTTTTTACCTTTCCAGATATGCTTAGTCGCTATATTGCTATCGCCGGTGCTACGGTGGGTTTAAGCATTTTATTAATGGGTATCTTCCCGATAAACTTCATTGATTGGCACCGAAAAATATCTACCTTATATTTGTTAAGCTCGTTTGTGCTGCATGTGTTATGCGTGCCGGATTTTTTTAAACACAACAGCACCATGTCAAAAACGGTGGTGTCGTTATCGGCGATTGGTATTGTCAGCACCGTTAGTTTGATGCTGCAATTAGACTGGAAGTTACTTGATTTTCCGCCATGCGATCACATGGACAACAGCTTTTGTACCGTTTCACTATCGATGTGGGTACTTACCCATATTAATATTTTATGGTGCATTACTTTAAGTCTAAGGATGCGCACCCACATTAAGCAGCAACAATCTGTGATTATGCAATCGCACTGGGCTAATTTATAATTGCGGCCAATTTATATCTACTCAAGCATATTTTATGGCTCATTTCCGACTTGCTCACTACCTCGCTTTATGCGGCATAGCCTCACGTAAACAATGTGCACGGCTGATAACTGCAGGCAAAGTGATGATAGAAGGCCGCCCAGCCAATCATATTGATCTAGTCGATGATACCTGCCCTGTCGAGCTAGTTGTTAACGGTAACCGCGTCCCCGCGCCTGCCAATAAGCAATATTGGATTTACCATAAACCGGTTGGGGTAAATTGCAATTTACTAGTGGATGACCCTCACAGCTTGGTTCACCAGCTACCCTCTGAGGTGCGATTATTTCCGGTAGGTCGGCTTGATAAAGACTCGCGAGGGCTGTTATTACTCACCAATGACGGTCAATTTAATCAGCAGCTAATGCACCCAAAGTTTCATTACCCTAAAACCTACCATGTGCAGCTTGAGCGTAGTTTTAATCCAAATTTCATCACTCAAATGGCCACGGGGGTCAGTTATAAAAACGTCACCACTCAAGCTTGTAAAGTCAGCGCGTTAACCTCTAATTTGCAAGGCAGCACAACAGACCGTTTTGAGATATGTTTAACCCAAGGAATGAATCGGCAAATAAGACGAATGGCAAAAGCACTCGGCTATCGGGTCATTGACCTACATAGGGTCGCAATTGGGGGGGAAGAATTTGCTGATGTGACCGAAAATAAAATGCGGCCATTATCGGCCGCAGAATTAAGCGCATTACAAGCCTTAGCTAAGCCTTAAAATGACAAAGGCTTAGCAACTTGATGACGTTAGCATTGGATTAGTGAACAATGTCCATTTCTTCAAGTAAGTTGTCAGCATGGTCTAAATACTTCATTACCCAAAGCATATAGCGGCTATCAACTTGAATTGAACGGTTTGATTTAGGATCGTAACCCCAATCACCAATGATACTTTCGTACACACCATCAAATAACAAACCAACTAATTCAGCACGACCATTTAAGGTCGGTGAACCTGAATTACCACCGGTGGTATCAAGGGTTGATAAGAAGTTGACTGGCACAGAATCTATCGATTTAACATAGAAGTCGCCGTATTGCTTTTTATTGATCAACTCAAGTTGTTTCGCTGGTGCATCAAAAGGCGCTTTGCCTGTATCTTTAGCCACAATACCTTCTAAACGTGTAAATGGCACCGCCACTAATCCGTCTTGTGGTGAATAGCCTTTCACGTTGCCAACTGTCACTCGTAAACTTGAGTTTGCATCAGCATACACAGGCTTTCCTAGCTCACGGTTATAGGCAATGATGGCATCCATAAATTGTGGACGGACTTTCATTAAGTCGCCAGCAAGCTGCTTAGCGGCTTTTTCACGCTTCATGGTTTCATCAAACGTGCTCACCGCATATTGAATAAATGGGTCATTAGATTTTTTAAAATCCTCAACGGATTTATCCATCCACGCTAAACGTGTTGCTTGGTCTGACAGCTTGGTTTTACTGTACATTTTATCAAGCTTTTTCATTAACTTAGCTTGATCAAACTGCTTACCAATACCAAACGCTTTATCAAATGCAGCCAAATGTTCTGACTGAGGCAATGCAGCATATCGACCAATTAACTCCGCTAAAATAGCCTTGTCTACGCTTGGCGCGTAACGACGGTCAATTCGTTCCATGCTTGAGGTAAAGCGCGCCATGTCACGGTCTTGATAACCGGGTTCACGTTGCATGTCTGGCAAGTTTTTTCGTGCGCTAAACGATATAAACGCTCGGCGGTGCTTTTCATGGTTGAGTAACCCATGTAAGACATTAATACGTCACGCTCTTGACCTTGTTGATCTTTAACAATCAACTTATCTAGTGCCGCTAAAGTATGACCATATTGCGCTTGGCGTTGGCTATCTGCGTTAATCCATTTGGCCAATTTTGTTTCTAGCGCTTTACGATCGTCAAGCATGGTCGATTTACCATAGAATTCAATCATTGAAGTGAAGTTTTTAGCATAGTTAGCTAAACCCGCAAGGGCGCTTTCGTACTTAATACGCTCATCGCTACCTGCTGATGCGGTATCTTTAATGATTTCAATAATGCGTTCACGTAGCACTTTTCCTTCTGGATAAGCCCACTCAAACTGGTTTTGTACTTCGTTAGCAGTGCGGTAACGATTGGTACGGCCAGGGTATCCTGCAACCATCACAAAATCGCCATCACTCACACCTTTAGCTGACACCTTTAAGAAGCTTTTTGGCTCATATGGCACATTATCTTCACTGTAATCAGCTGGCTTACCGTTTTTACCAACATAGGCGCGATAAAATGAAAAATCACCTGTATGGCGAGGCCACATCCAGTTATCGATATCGCCGCCATATTTACCCACGCTACCTGCTGGGTTATATGCTAAGCGAACATCACGAATTTCCATTTGCTTAACAAGGTAATACTCTAAACCGCCATGAAAGCTGTATACCTTACAACGGTAGCCATCTTCTGCTTCACACTGAGCCACTAATGATTTTTCTTGTTGCTCAATGCCTTTATAGAAGTCATTGCCGCTCTTATTCATTTGCCCAGCTTTTACCTTGTCAGTCACATCGGTAACGGCTTGTGTCACGTAAATACGTGAACCTGGCGTAGCAGGTAACTCATCTTTGTATGACTTAGCTAAAAAGCCATCTTTTAATAAGTTATTTTCAGGAGTTGAGTTGTATTGAATTGCGCCGTAAGCACAGTGATGGTTAGTTACCACAAGTCCTTTAGGTGACACAAATGACGCCGTACAACCACCGAGGCTAATTACGGCATTCATTGGGAATTCAGTCAGTTTAGAAATTGAAGTGGCATCAATTTCTAACCCTTTTGCTTTTAATTCATCCGCCATATCGGGTAATTGGTAAGGTTGCCACATTCCTTCGTCAGCACTAGCACCAAAACTGGCAACGAGGGCTGCGGTTAATAGCCATTTTTTCATTATTCCATCCAAGTCAGTCGCTTACATCGCGATATTGTTGTTATTACACTCTACCTGTTGAGGCGAGTATTTTATTTCACAAGGTAATTAACATTTAACAAAAAAAGCAAACAAACCATCAAATACATGATTATGCTAGTTTTTATACGTAATACCCAATTGAAGAGATATTATAATACAGATTCCTGCGCCTGCTAATCTGATTTTCGTTAACCAATGTTTCAAAGTGATTAACATCAAAAAAGGCTGAAGAAACAGAATGTTTCTTCAGCCTTTTATTTATCAAATGAGCCATTACAGCTAATACGTTTTAAACCCGTTATTCACTGGTACTTTTATGTATATTGCTACATGGACGACAGCGATTATACCCGTGACATTTACCTTTCGATAAGATTTACAGCCAGTCTTTAGTGACTGGCATCTGCTGCCGATAGACTATTTTGATGACCAACAACCATGCCAATATTCAGGTTTAGCCTAGCGTGGCAATCAATTGTGCAAACACAATTCCTACGCCCATTAATCCCACTAAGATTAAGCCGACATTACCACCGATAACTTGATACCCACCAAGGTTTTGGCCTCGCTGCTTTAACGCCATCGCAATGGGTAAGAACATAATCATCACCACTAATGGAATAGCTGCAAAGCCCAGTACTTGGAAGAAACCATCTGGGTAAAAAAGCGCACAAAGTAACGGTGGTACAAAGGTAATTAACCATGTTTGCGCGCGTCCAGTGGCAGTATTTTTAGCACGCGTAAGTTCAGCAATATAATCAAATAAACTCATGGTTACCCCGAGGAAAGAGGTAATTAATGCTAGGTTGGCAAAAATATCAATAAACTGACTAACAACGGCGGAATTGGCCACAGCTTGTAGCGCACCGACTAATGCAGGTAACGAACCTTCAAAGCTATGAATTTGCTCGCCACTAATAGTGCCTAATGTCACCAGTAGCCACAAAATATAGCTAACAAGTGGAATGGTTGAACCAACTAATAACACTTTACGCAGGGACTGACTGTCACCATCTAAATAACGCACAATAGTGGCAATACAAACATGGAAGCCAAATGAGGTAAATACCACAGGAATGGCTGCTAGCCATAACTTATATATGTCACCACCTTCAGCAAAAGACTCACTGGCTTTGGCTAATATGTTGCTGGCACTGACCTCGGGTAATAAAAAGGTCACAACTAAGACTAATAACACCACCATAGCCGAAAATAACAATCGCGATATTTTATCAATCCAGCTCACGCCAATAGCAATAATCCCGCCAAAAATGACAGTAAACAATAACACGGCAATGCGGTTATCCAGATTAACACCCAACAAAGGCTCTAAACGCGCCTCAAGTAACGATGACCCACCCATAAGATAAACCATTGTTAAAGCGAATAATAAACTCAGTAAAGACGCACCTTGAATAAACTGCCCTGCTTTACCCAATGTTTTACCGGTAATGCTATGTACGTTATCACCAATACCCGCACGCAAGTTAATCTCAAGCATTAATAATGAGGTATACGCCGACGCTCCCCAAATCGCCACCAGCAAGATAATTGCTGGCACCATTCCAAGTGCGGCAGTTGCTAAAGGCAAGGCCAGCATGCCTCCACCAATTGCTGTTCCTGCAACAATGGTTATTGAGCCAAGTACTTTTAAATTCACCACAGAGTCCTGTCATTATTATTTTAATTAAATCGACAGTAACAGAGGCATTTTAGCTGAGCAAGATACTTAGATGTTAAAAGGGCTTGAAGCCTGTTTGGAAACAATTACACAACATTTATAACATTGTTGTTCACGCCACATTTGCACTGATGTAACAATACAGCGTTACAGCGAGTATCTGGTGTCAATAGCAGGAGCCATTAACACTTCCACTTAAACTGCCAATAAAAAAGCAGCCACCGAGGTGACTGCTTATATCATTGCTTTTTATCAGTTATTGGGCTTATAGACCGAGTGCAGTTTCGATACGTTGACCGTAATCTTTATCTGCATGATAAAAATGTTGCACCATTTGTTGCTGCACAGGTTTTGTCGCTTGGCTAAGCGTTGAAACAATGGTTTCTACTAAACGTGATTTTTCTTCTTCAGAGAAAATACGGTATAGGTTACCCGCTTGCTCAAAATCATTTTGATTATAACGACTGTAACGATCAGCCTCACCGTCTAAACGTAGTGGTGGCTCTTTAAAGTCGACTGACTCAGCTAGTGGTTGTGGTGTATTTGGTCCATAGTTAGCTGTTGCATCGCCACCTGTTTGGCTACCATTATAAGGGCACTGTGTGCCTGCCATTGCGCCACCACGTTGGTGATGATTTGCTTGGGTGGCATGTGGGCAGTTTACAGGTAATTGGTTGTAATTAGCCCCAATGCGGTAACGTTGAGCATCAGCATAAGCAAATAAACGTGCTTGGAGCATTTTGTCAGGTGATGCGCCAACGCCGGGGACTAAGTTGCTGGGTGCTAATGCTGCTTGTTCTACTTCAGCAAAGTAGTTAACTGGCATGCGGTTTAGCTCTAATTCACCAATTTCAATCAATGGGTAATCAGCATGTGGCCACACTTTGGTTAAATCAAATGGATTAATTACGTAATCATTAGCTTCTACTTCAGGCATAATTTGCACATTCACAGTCCACTTAGGGAAATTCTTATCTTCAATTGCCACAACCATATCGCGTTGTGACGAATCAGGATCGATACCTTTTAACTTATCCGCTTGCTCAGCGCTTAAGTTCACTACGCCTTGCTGTGATTTAAAGTGGAACTTAACCCAAAAACGCTCGCCTTTCGCATTCCACAAAGAATAAGTATGTGAACCATAACCGTGCATTTGACGATAGTTAGCTGGAATACCACGGTCAGACATTAAAATGGTCACTTGGTGCATCGCTTCTGGATTAGCAGCCCAGAAATCCCACATCGCTTGAGGATCTTTCAAATTAGTGTGTGGGTTACGCTTTTGCGTATGAATAAAGTCAGGGAACTTAATGCCATCTCGCAGGAAGAATGTTGGCGTGTTATTACCTACAATATCGTGATTACCACGAGCAGTATAAAAACGTAAACCAAATCCACGTGGATCACGCTCAGCATCTGCTGAACCCATTTCTCCACCTACAGTAGAGAAACGCACAAACGTTTCAGTTTCTTTGCCAACACCGTTAAAGTGGTCAGCTAATGTAAACTCACTTAAGTCTTTGGTTAAAGTGAACTTACCATAAACACCTGTCCCTTTTGCATGCACAATACGCTCAGGAATTCGTTCGCGGTTAAAGTGCGCTAGCTTTTCAATTAAATGCCAATCTTGTAATAATAATGGCCCTCTTTCACCTGCCGATAAAGAGTTTTGATCGTCTGCGATCGGAGAACCATTTTGACCTGTAAGATAATTAACCTGTGACATGATTTATTCCTTGTAATTGTGTAACCAGTGCTCAATCAAATCGACTAGTGTCGGCATGTTTTAAGTACCTCGTGTTATTTCAATGAATTCATCTTAATGCCAATCAACTTATCAATAAAACGATTAAATCAGATTAACTTAATTGCATTTTACGATTATAGATCCACACTCAGATTTTCTAATCGCTATATTAATGACGAGAAAATGTAATAATTTGACCCAGATCATTAAACGAATGTAAATGCATGTAAAGATTGTGATGTGAAACTATTGACTTTGATTACCTAGCGCATGATAAATGATCTTTCCAGTATTTAATTGATTAAATTACTGTTTATAAAATTATTTTTATCATTTAAATAGCCCCTACTTTAAGGCTAGCAATGACCTTAAAAACCACTTACGGCAAATTAATATGCGACATATTTGAAAAAGAGGGAGGCAAATAACAAATAACAAATAACAAATAACAAATAACAAATAGCAAATAGCAAATAGCAAATAGCTTTACGATTGCTGGTCATCTTTAGGATTAGCGGCAGTGTTATAGAGTTTGATCAGGTAATAAATATCAATCAGTACAATAAAGAAATTCACTAACGCGACCGGAATGGCATCAATTGCCAAACCGTATGCCACAAATAGCGCAGCACCAATTAAATTCCACCAACGTAACTTTTTAATATCAGCCATCATCAATGATACCGCCACCACCACTGACGCTAAATACCCTACCCACTCCCAAATTTGACTACTGTCCATTGTGTTCACCTCAAATGGGTTGTTAGTTCGTTGCCAATCATGATTAGCGATTAACGATTTGTTTTATATTAGGAATATCTTACTGATACTCACAAGCGATATTAGCCAACAAGGCAATAAACCCACTGTTATAACACCGCACTAATTAATCAATAAAAAGCCCCCATGAAATTAAAGCGACGCTTCAATAGCTCGTTAGGGTGTATTCATTATAGATAACACTTGGGGATGCAGTGCTTCATTTTACAAGCGATAAAATAAAGCACATTGTTGGCGA
Source organism: Shewanella intestini (assembly GCF_018221465.1). Classification (GTDB taxonomy): domain Bacteria; phylum Pseudomonadota; class Gammaproteobacteria; order Enterobacterales; family Shewanellaceae; genus Shewanella; species Shewanella intestini. Next base: position 88,461 of record NZ_JAAIKR010000016.1, read on the forward strand.
GATATATTGAGCAGATGATTGATCCAACGAATCGATTTAGCGCTTCACAACCGCTGCGGTCATTCGAGAAATACAACATAATTCGTTAGCACTATTATGAATTAAAATCTCCCAAACAGAGCTGCGTTTCCCCATGTGTACTGGTTTTGCCGTGGCTGTTAATACACCTTTACGAGATGCTTTTAGATGATTGGCATTAATCTCTTGGCCAACACAATAATACTGCTCAAAATCGACCACAAAATTAGCCGCATAACTGGCCACAGTTTCAGCTAAAGCCACATTCGCCCCACCATGCACTATGCCAAGTGGATTGTGTACCGAAGGATCTGCTGGCATGGTTGCACGCATAAAATCATCACCAATTTCAACAATTTCAATGCCTAAAGTGGTCATTAACGTCCCTTTATTCCCTTGCCCTGCATCAAGCTTTTTACAGTCTGCTAATGTGACGTCTCTAAACCAAATACTCATGTGTCATCCTTCATTATTGTTACTGATGGTGAGCATGTCTGTGACATGCTTTTGTAATATATCTTAAATCATCATGGCGTAAGATTTGCCATCTCAATGAGATAAAATGTTAACCATTCACATTGAAAATTATTACCACAATGATTAACTGCAACTGCAGCACGCGCTTGCTCGCCGAGTATACACATAAACAATAAAGGCTACCTATTGGTAGCCTTTATTGTCATTAAAAATAGCGAGATTATTGCAAAATAATTGTGATTAACTGACCAGTTCAAAGTGGGTTTGATAAGTTTGTGCCCAACGTAATAGTTCAACCCGGTTGCGTGATTGGGTTTTACGAAAGATTGACGAAATATGTGCTTTTACTGTGTGTTCACTGATACATAAATGATGAGCAATTTCTTTATTACGCGCTCCAGAAGACACTAACTGAATAATCGTACGTTCTCTGGTGGTCAGCATTTCTAACATCGCGGCAGTTTCTTCTGGGACGGGGCTAGAGGTATCAATTTTTTGCACTAAACGGCGGAAAATTTTACTGATTAATGTCCGGTCATACCATAACTCACCCGACACCATTTTACGCAGGCCAGTAAGCATTAAATCCATGCGTTGATCACTATAAAGTAACCCGCGAACGCCCAATAATAATGCCGCTTCTTGATCTAACGAATCTCGATTAACTTGATAAATAGCAACAGGAACATGAGTGGCAATTCGATTTACGATAAGTGGAATACCGTTATTATCTAACGCCGCACCATCTTGGGCGATAAGATAAAAGCTATTAGAAAATTTTTCCAATTCTAATTCACTGGCTGATTTTACAATACGGGTTTTTAATCCAATAGATTCTGCCAAAATGGCCAAATGACATGGGGCATTGATTTGATGTAGAAAAACTAATTCATCTATATTAGAGCTCATCACTTTTCTCCCTGAAAAGTATCTACTTACGTACTAAATACCAAGCTAATAAACAGCTAAAAAACAGTAGTAACGTGTCATCCTGAAGTTATAACGATAAAAATCATTTACAATAATAAAGTCATACTTTTGTCTTCTAGCCATCCTCACCCATCAAATAGTAGTAGATAATCACTAGCCTGAAAGTAAAAAAAATAATACTTTAGTATGAATAAAACTCAAACCGACTTCTTTATTTATTATCCTCTAATAAACGCTCAAATCAACAATGATTTAGCTGATTGTTATGAATGCTTGTCAGTAAAAATAAACTTACAATTCCGCCAACTAATGCCATAAACATATCTGACTGTGTATCCCACACATAACCTTGTGTGCCTAAAAATGCTTGTGCATCTTCACCTGAAGCAGCCCCTACCCACCATTCAATCAACTCATAAAATGCTGAAAAAGCTAAAACGAAGCACAACGACAAAAAGTGACACCAATAACCCAATTGTAAAACATGATGCCTTAGCAATACTTCCCGCGCCAAAATCACCGGGACAAAACCTTGGGCAAAATGACCTAGCTTGTCATAGTTATTGCGTTCGCTACCCATAACTTGGGCAATCCAATCAAATAAAGGCACTTGTGCATAAGTGTATTTAGCCCCCACCAGTAACACCACACAGTGGAATAAAATAAGCCCATAAGCCAGAGGCGTTAAAGGAAACTTTCTATCAGTAAATGCCAAAATAGGCAATGCTAATAAAGCCGGAATAGCCTCAAGCCACCAAGTGAACCGTTCATAAGGCTCAAAGGCTGACCACACTATCACGACAAGGTAAATAACTATCCATAAAGCCTTTTTATTCAATTTGGTTTTCTCTTATCAGAGCGTGTTCTAAAAATAGAATAGCTTATTTAGCCATCTAGAACTCCACAATCAAACAAAAAGATGATACGTTTGACTGCTGACTAGGTCAGCTTAGTTTACGCACATATTTTTAAGAGGGTACCCATATCATGGCGAAACATTCGCTTAACAAGGATAAAATTAAAATCCTGCTTTTAGAGGGCGTCCACCAAACAGCGGTAGATGTACTAAAACGCGCAGGTTACACCAATATCGAATACCACAAAGCTTCTTTATCAGAAGATGACTTACTTGAATCGATTAAAGATGCTCACTTTGTCGGTCTTCGATCTCGCACACAATTAACTGAATCTGTGATAAACCATGCTGAAAAATTAGTCGCCATTGGTTGTTTTTGTATTGGCACCAACCAAGTTAATCTTAAAGTGGCTGAAAAACGCGGTATTCCAGTATTCAACGCCCCATTTTCTAACACCCGCAGTGTGGCGGAGTTAGTCATCGGCGAAATCATTATGCTCATGCGCGGCATTCCGCAGCGTAATGCCATGTGTCATCGTGGTGGCTGGTTAAAAAGCGCCAATGGCAGTGTTGAAGTTCGCGGCAAAACGTTAGGGGTTATTGGTTATGGTCATATTGGTACACAATTGGGCATTTTGGCTGAAACCTTAGGTATGCGTGTGCGTTTTTATGATATCGAAGATAAGCTGCCGCTAGGTAACGCATCTCAAGTGCATTCATTAGAAGCATTATTGGCCGAGTCTGATGTTGTGAGTTTGCATGTGCCTGAAACCGCGCAAACTAAAAACATGTTTGGTGTCGATCAATTTGCTCAAATGAAGCAAGGCGCTTTCTTTATTAACGCCTCGCGAGGCACCGTGGTTGAGATACAAGCATTAGCGGAGTCATTAACGGCAAACCATATTGCTGGCGCTGCTGTTGATGTATTCCCTGTTGAGCCAAAATCAAATAATGACGAATTTATTTCGCCATTGCGTGGCTTAGATAACGTATTACTGACCCCACACATTGGTGGTAGCACCGCAGAAGCACAAGAAAATATCGGCATTGAAGTGGCCGGTAAACTCACTAAATACTCTGATAACGGCTCAACACTATCAGCGGTTAACTTCCCAGAGGTGTCATTACCTCAACATAAAAATACTTCACGTATTTTGCATATTCACCATAACCGCCCTGGTGTTTTGATTAAAATTAACCAAGCGTTTTCTGAAAAAGGTATCAATATTGCCGCTCAGTACCTACAAACAACCGCCGATATCGGTTATGTGGTAATGGAAGTCAATTCTGATCAAGCTGAAGATGCGCTACATCAATTAAAATCAATTGATGGCACCATTCGCTCGCGAGCATTATTTGATTAATCACGCTTGCAACAGCACTAACGACAAGGTGGTTAACGGTGAAACCAAAGCGTGAGTTCACAAATAACCACTTTGGAGCAAAGCGATCTATTTTATAGATCGCTTTTTTGTTGTTTTTTTCAAAAAAGCCCACATTATTGTAGTAACGCCATACTTATGCGCGCAAATTACTGTTCGTGACATTCTTTAGGGATACATATGACCATTTCATCGCAGCAAGCTGACTGGACCTTTAATGATGCGCCACCAGCATTAGTCTTATCTCATCTATCTCATTTAGGCCTTATTGACGTTAGCGGTGAACAAGCCCGCAGCTTTATACATGGTCAAGTTACCACTGACATTACGTCATTAGATGCCAATCAATGGAAATGGGGCGCACATTGCGACCCTAAAGGTAAAATGCTGGCAAGTTTCAGAACCTTTGCCATTGCCGATAAATTAATGATGCTAATGCCAACAGACACCATTGACGTTGACTTACCGCAACTGCAAAAATACGCCGTGTTTAGTAAAGCAGAGTTAGTGAATGTGACCCATGAGCTAGCATTAATTGGCATCAGCGGGGCTCAAGCCCAAGCATTTGTTCGCAATCATATTGGCGATGTAAGCGCAGCGGTCAATCAACACGCTGATATCACCGTGTTAGTTGACGACGATCGTTTTATTATCATCTTGCCTGTCGCGCAAGTGGATGAATTGGTTGCTAAAGCCAATGTTGCCCTTACCGATAAAACTCATTGGCAAGCATTAGAGATTAAAGCGGGTTACCCTAATATTCACGCTCAGCATGCTAATCAATACGTACCGCAAATGTGTAACCTACAAGCCATTGACGGCATTAGTTTTAATAAAGGTTGTTACATGGGACAAGAAACCATTGCCCGCATGAAATACCGTGGTGGCAATAAACGGGCGTTATACATTGTTACTGGTACGTGTACCACTGAAATTAACGCTGACACTCAACTAGAAATTGCCGACGAAGACGGCTTTAGACGTGGCGGCAATATTATTGAGTTTGTGCAACAAGGTGAACAGGTGTTACTCACCGCCGTATTAGCTAACGACACTCTAGAGAATGCTAAGCTGCGCGTTAAAGATGATGAAGCCTCAACCTTAACTCTCACCCCATTACCGTATTCATTACTGGAACAAGAACAAGAATAAAAGAACCACAATCATCAAGGCCTCATTCGAGGCCTTTTTATTTTAACGTGCTGATTAAACTTTCATTTCATTGCCTTCGTATAGTATAAACGCAGCTCTTAGACAGGTATGCTAAAGGCGAGCGATTGCAAATAAGACACCGCCTTAACTGAATATTATCGAACCTCAACCGTCTCAAACAATGAATTATTTTTAGCGATTAACGATAAGTTATTTGGTGTAAGCAACAATAGCTCGACGCTAAAGCACATATTGTTGCGTCGTTTATTACGCGCCATTAATCGGGTAAATTTTGCCAAGGAAATCCATGGAACACGCTAACACTACGCCGCATATTATTCGACTAACTGACATTAGCAAATCGTTTGTTGATGGTGATAAACAGCTTCCTGTGCTCAACCAGCTAACCTTAGCGTTAAAACAAGGCGACACGGTGGCACTCACTGGTGCAAGTGGTAGCGGCAAAAGTACCTTATTAAATATCATTGCTGGCTTTGAATACCCTAGCCAAGGTGAATTACAACTTATCGGTCAAAGCACTAAAAATTGGCAAGACAAGCAATGGAGTCAATTTCGTCACCAGCAACTCGGCATGGTGTTTCAACAGTTTAATCTGCTCACGCCGCTAAATGTACGTGACAATATTCGCTTTTCATTACAACTCAATCGCCAAAAATGGAATGACTGGTGCGATCATCTAGTCGACGCCTTAGGGCTAGCGTCCTTATTAAATCGTGAAGTTGAATCATTATCTGGCGGTCAACAGCAACGAGTGGCGATTGCCAGAGCATTAGCGCATCAACCCGCATTACTGCTGGCAGATGAGCCGACGGGTAACCTTGACTATAATGCTAGCCTTGAAGTGATGAGCTTATTAACTTCACTGGCAAAAGCACAGCAAACGTGCGTATTAATGGTCACCCACAGTGAGGAATGCGCCCAATATATGCAGCAACGTTGGCACCTCGAAAATGGCGCTATTAATGCCGACTACAGCATTAATCATCTTAGCCAAACCAAAGGGGATATCAACCACGGCGGGCAAGCATAATGACCTGGCAACACACTTACCTCACAGCCAAAGTGTTCTTGCGCCATTATCGTCACTCACCGGTACAAGCCAGTGCTATTTTGGTGGGCATTGCCCTTGCAGTCACCTTACTTATTGGGGTTAAAGCCACTAATGAAAACGCCATTAACAGTTATAGCCAAGCGACTGAATTACTCAGTCAGCGCGCTAGTGCCCATGTTAGCTCCAACCAAAGTGACACCATTAATCAGCAAGTGTATTTTGCTTTATCACAAGCCGGAATTCCCAGCTTAGGGGTATTAGAAGGCGTAGCTGAAGGCCCAAGCGGCCATTCCATTGCCATCAGCGGCAATGACCTATTTGCTGCAATGTCGCTGGCGCTCACTCATTCACCCCCCCCAGATAAAAAAAATCCGCAGTCAAAATTGATGCCATTTTCCAGCGATATTCCATTGCAAAAGCTCATTAATGGTTATCCGGCGATATTAATGAGCCGTTCATTGGCAGATAAACTTTCTCCATCAGGTAAAGTGCAGCTAAATGGCTATCAACTTGAAGTGATTCGCGTTGATGACAGCGCAGGGTTAGGCAATGACATCGTGGCTGACTTGTCATTACTGCAACCATTATTAAAACAGCAGGGCCAACTCAGTTATGTGGCGCTATTTCCGCAATACGCTGACCAAACTAAAAGCCAGTTAATCAAAGCGGCTAAACACGCTTTAACCGCCGCAGGCATTGCGGTTTCTACGCTTAACTTTGAGGCCGATGACAACGGTGCATCATTAGGCGCATTAACCGACAGCTTCCATCTAAACCTAAAAGCCATGGGCATGTTGGCATTTTTGGTCGGGCTATTTATCGCTTATAACGGTGTGCGTTATAGCTTAATGAAACGTCACAGTTTATGTATTCAATTAATGCAACAAGGTGTGGGCGCTAACCATTTAATGGCGGCATTACTGCTTGAGTTAATCGTGTTAGTCATCATAGGAACCATTATTGGTTTTATTGTGGGATTGCAATTATCGCAATGGCTACAACCAATGGTGTCGATGACATTAGAGCAACTTTATGGCGCTAGGCTGATACCGGGAAATTGGCAATGGCAGTGGTTTATGCAAGCGTTAGCACTGACTCTTGGTGCGGCATTATTTGCCTGTTTACCCATGTTATTAGGCTTAAAACGTACACCTTTAGCGCAAGGGGCATATCAGCGCCCACGCACCCAATACTATCGAAAACTGCATGCAAAAATGTTGCTTACTGGTTTTATTACTTTGGTTATCAGCTGCACCTTGATGCAGTTTACAGAGCAATACCAATACAGTTTATTGCTGCTTGGCGCGGTGACAATTGCCATCCCATTAATGTTGCCGCAACTACTTACTTGGCTTATTCAGCTCATTGAACAATCTAACCCACAAGGGTTATTGCAATATGCATTGGCAGAAACACGGCAAATTATTGCGCCACTGTCACTGGCGATGATGGCAATGTTACTGGCAATTTGCGCTAACGTATCCATGAATACCTTAGTCGGCAGTTTTGAAATCACCCTCAAGCAATGGCTTGAATCGCGCTTACATGCAGAACTTTATATTAAGCCCAGCCCGCAGCAAATTCCTCAAGTGCAAGCTTATTTGCAGCAGGATAAAAATGTGACTGCACTATATAAACAGTGGCGTAGTGACGCGGTATTAACCCAGCGCTTAGTGGCGAATACCTCAATCAACAGTGACAATAGCGCTCATCCGCAGGCGACATTTAACCAAACTCAATTACATGTTCCGATTGCACTGGTCAGCCGAGACGCCAGCTCTATTGAACAAACGTCATCATTAAAAGTTCACTCCATTGATTTTTGGCAAGGCTTTTCCCAAGGCAGCCAAGTGATGATAAGTGAGCCATTAGCCATTAAGCAGCAACTTAATATTGGCGATAAGATAAGTGTTGATCGCTTAAACAAACCACTCACTATTGGCGCAGTGTATTACGACTACGGCAATCCCACCGGTGAAGTACTTATTGGTCAACGTTTATGGCAAGCATCAACTTTACCTGCCACTCCAATTAGCTTTGCTGTCAATTACCAAGGCGAGTTAAGTCAATTACAGCTGCAATTAAAGCAACACGCTGGACTAAACTCTTCAACCATGTATAGCCAAAAGCGCATTAAACAAGAAGCGATAACCATTTTTACCCGTACCTTTTCCATCACCTTAGTGCTCAATAGCTTGACCCTAATTGTCGCTGCTATTGGATTATTTAGTGCATCAACCATGTTAACTCAATCTAGGCTCGCACCGTTTGCACGCTTATTTGCTATGGGCGTGTCTAGAGGGCAATTACAGTTTATGGCCTTAGGACAAATGCTCATCATGGTGTTACTCACCTGTTTGGTTGCCATGCCAATGGGAGCACTATTGGGTTACTTAGTGATAAGTAAAGTCACCTTACAAGCCTTTGGTTGGAGCATTGCCATGGTGTGGGATTGGTACAGTTATGCCCAAGTGGTATTAACCGCAGTGCTCAGCTGCATGCTAGCAGTGATATTGCCGCTGTATTGGCAAACTAGAAAACCACTTATTAGCAGCTTGCAACAGGAGAGCCAGTAATGACACTGAAATTATCCCAATGTCTATTGAAGTCTTTCTCGGCTCAAAGAACCCGCCGCTCTTGGCATAACCAAGTCCTCTTTTGCAGTTTAGCGATGCTATTATTAAGCCTATTAAGTGGTTGCGATAATGCCCCTAACGACAGTAAAGATATGGGACAAATCATGGGCAATAGCGCCCAAGGCTATGCCAAAGTTGTCCCTAATAAGCCAATCACTTTCCCGCAAGATCACCTGGCTCATAACGATTTTAAACAAGAGTGGTGGTATTTAACCGCTAATTTAACCACTGCCAGTGGCGAGGCCGTCGGTATACAGTGGACACAATTTCGTATTGCGCTGTCACCGCCAGACTCAGAGCCAACCATGCTGATTGAGCAATCACAATCAAGCCCAGCATCATCAAAAAACAAGTTTCCAGCCTTACACAGTCAATGGCAAACGCGGCAGGTGTATATGGCACATGCGGCATTAACCTCAAAAACTCAACACTTTAATGCTGAAAAGTGGTCTAGAGGCAATAAACATCTTGCTGCAGTCTCCTCAAATCCATTCACTATTTTTACTCAAAACTGGCGCTGGCAAAGCGATAACAATGATATGTTCCCTGCGCAATTACGCGTTGAGCAACCCGAATTTGGCTTTCAATTACAGTTAGATAGCCAGCAACCTTTTCAGCGCCAAGGCGATAATGGCTACAGCATAAAAAGTGCCGATTCAGCAGTGGCATCTTACTATTACAGCCAACCCTACATTAATGTCTCTGGCACCATTAATCGTCATGGGAAAAGTGAAATTGTTACTGGCAAAGCATGGTTAGACCGTGAGTGGAGCTCGCAATTTTTAACTAAGGCCCAACAAGGCTGGGATTGGTTTTCACTGCGTTTAAACGCGCAACAAACCTTAATGATTTTCAGATTAAGAGGCAACAATGACGCCGGCCATTTTTATAGCGCCAGATTAATGAATGCTGATGGCCACGGCAGCAATATTAATAGCAAAGATCAACCTAATGACATCCGCATGACCCCAACCCAGTGGCAACAAACGCAAACGGGGCGTCATCCGATTGCTTGGCACATCCAAGTAACCAGCGCCAATATTGATATCACGACCAGCGCGCTCAACTCTAACAGCGATATGCCGCTTTCGGTATCTTATTGGGAAGGGCCAATTCAGTTTTCAGGCAGTCATCAAGGTGAGGGGTATATGGAACTTACCGGTTACCAATAAAGGCGACTCGCCAACGGTGAAAACGGTAAATATCCCTTTGACTGCAAAAATAGCAAAGCCAAATTACTTACACAAAAAGAGATAACTAAAAAGTTTTAGTTCATTTTAATTAATTGTGTGAAGTGAAACAGTAAATTCAACAAAATTTGTGTTAGAAGCCATTCGAGTTGACAAAACAAAAACATTAACAAATAAAGGTTTGAATTTACCTCAAAACCTCAACAACTAAACTGAGAACTAGATCACATCCAAAAATGTGATCTTGAACAACTATCAACCACTATACTCATTCAGAGGTATACCCTTAGATTTTGTGTGGCTTAAACTCGTTACTAACTCGTTATATCTTTGATATGACATTGAAGTAATAAAAGTCACTACCAAAAACACAGAGTGAGGAACACCATGAGCATTAGCCGTCGCGAGTTTCTAAAAGCCAATGCCGCTACCGCTGCAGCGTCAGCTGTAGGCATAGCGTTGCCAATCAATATCGTACAAGCTGCAGAAGAAAAAGCTGACATCAAGTGGGACAAAGCCCCATGTCGCTTTTGTGGCGTAGGTTGTAGCGTATTAGTCGGCACTAAAGCTGGCAAAGTGGTTGCCACAAAAGGCGACCCAGAAAGCCCAGTAAACAAAGGACTTAACTGCATTAAGGGTTACTTTTTATCTAAAATTATGTACGGCAAAGACCGCTTAACGTCACCGTTATTACGCATGAAAGATGGTCAGTACGATAAAGAAGGTGAATTCACTCCAGTTAGTTGGGATGTGGCATTAGACACCATGGCTGAGAAATGGAAAGCCAGCATTGCCAAAAAAGGCCCAACCTCTGTCGGTATGTTTGGTTCAGGCCAATGGACGATTTGGGAAGGTTACGCGGCGTCTAAGTTACATAAAGCAGGTTTTCGTACTAACAACATCGACCCTAATGCTCGTCACTGTATGGCATCAGCAGTTGGTGGGTTCATGCGTACTTTTGGTATCGATGAGCCAATGGGGAGTTACGATGACTTCGAAGCGGGTGAAAACTTTGTACTTTGGGGCGCCAACATGGCTGAAATGCACCCAGTACTTTGGGCACGCTTAACCGACCGTCGTTTAAGCCACAAAACGGCCAAAGTACATGTGTTATCAACCTTTGAAAACCGCAGCTTTGACCTTGCCGACAACCCAATGATCTTTAAGCCACAAACAGACTTAGTTATCTTAAACTTTGTGGCTAACTACATCATTCAAAATGGCGGCGTGAATAAAGAGTTTGTTACCAAGCACACTAAATTCGCCCAAGGTACAACTGACATTGGTTACGGTTTACGTCCTGAGCATCCGCTTGAACAAAAAGCCAAAAATCCAGCCAATGGTAAATCTACCCCTATTAGTTTTGAACAATATGCTGAATTTGTCAGTGAATATACCGTTGAATACGCATCAAAAATGAGTGGCGTACCGGTTGAAAACCTCATTGAACTTGCTAAAGTTTATGCCGATCCAAACCAAAAAGTGATGAGCTTATGGACCATGGGTATTAACCAACACACCCGTGGTGTGTGGGCAAATAACATGCTTTATAACATCCACCTATTAACCGGTAAAATTTCTACACCAGGTAATTCACCATTTTCACTAACGGGTCAACCATCAGCTTGTGGTACTGCACGTGAAGTGGGGACGTTTGCCCACCGCCTACCCGCTGACATGGTTGTTGCTAATCCAAAGCATCGTGCTAAAACTGAAAAGTTATGGAACGTGCCAGAAGGCACTATCCCGCCAAAACCGGGTTATCACGCGGTGCTGCAAAACCGTATGTTAAAAGATGGCAAGCTTAACTGTTACTGGACAATGTGTACCAATAACATGCAAGCCGGTCCAAACATTAACGATGAAATTTACCCAGGTTTTCGCAACCCAGAAAACTTCATCGTGGTATCTGATCCATACCCAACCGTCACCGCAACTGCCGCTGACTTAATTTTACCAACAGCAATGTGGGTAGAAAAAGAAGGGGCTTATGGTAATGCTGAGCGTCGTACTCACATGTGGCATCAGCAAGTGCCATCACCTGAAGGTTCAAAGTCTGACTTATGGCAGCTAGTTGAGTTCTCAAAACGTTTCAAAGTCTCTGAAGTTTGGCCCGCTGAGCTTATTGCTAAGCAACCAGAAGTCGCAGATAAAACCTTATATGATGTCTTATTCGCCAATGGTGAAATCAACAAATTCCCTACATCAGAATGTAAAGGCGATTACAACGACGAGTCAAATGACTTTGGTTACTACATTCAAAAAGGTATTTTTGAAGAGTACGCTCAATTTGGCCGTGGTCATGGGCACGACCTTGACGCATTTGACAACTACCATGAAAACCGCGGTAAACGCTGGCCAGTCGTTAATGGCAAAGAAACCGTGCGTCGTTTCATTGAAGGCAGTGACCCATATGTGAAACCAGGCGAAGGCTATAACTTCTATGGTAAGCCAGATGGCAAAGCCGTTATTTTTGCCCTGCCATTTGAGCCAGCAGCAGAAGAGCCAAATGAAGAGTTCGACCTATGGATGTCTACTGGTCGCATTCTTGAACATTGGCACACAGCGTCAATGACAGCTCGTGTACCAGAGCTTCATCGCGCCTATTCAGATGCACAAATCTTTATGCACCCAGAAGATGCCAAAGCACGCGGTTTAAACCGAGGTGATGAAGTTGTCGTAGCCTCACCTCGTGGTGAAATAAGAACTCGTGTTGAAACTAAAGGCCGTAATAAGCCACCTGTCGGAGTGGTATTTATGCCGTTCTTTGATGCGCGCCAACTGGTCAACAAACTGTTACTTGATGCGACAGATCCCCTGTCAAAAGAAACAGATTTCAAGAAGTGTCCAGTAAAAGTGATGAAGGCTTAAACGCAAACTTTGCGCCCAAAGACTAGAGCAAACTATGAGTCAATTCTGTCGTAGCCAAGGCTAACTTAATTGACTCTAAATACCTCTGAAGGTGGAGAATATCTTATGAAAAAAATCTTAACCATCGCAGCAGCAATGCTTGCAATTAGCGCCTGTTCAGGTCAAAACATTGAACCTAACGCAACACCTGTAAAAGTGGCATCACTGGCGGGTAACTCACCAATTACCGACGTACGCCCAGCTGAGGAAGTGTCTGTTTACCCAAGCCGTGGCACTGCAATCGAGCGGACTTTTGCGCATCAACCGCCTTTGGTTCCACACCGAACCACTTATGCATTAAGCACAAAGAAGAACGGGTGTTTAACTTGTCACGATCCTAAAAAAGCCAAGCGCATGAAAGCCACCGCTGTCGATGTTTCGCATCTAAAAGCCGATGGCAGCTTTAATAACGAATATTATTTCTGCGACCAATGTCATGTTGCACAAGCGGATAACAAACAAGCAATTATTGAAAACGCGTTCACTAAATAATCATTATTAGTGTGAATATAAAGGTCATTGGCGCAGGTCAATGACCTTTTTTATTAGTATCATCAACCACCTTACATCCTCAATTCAAGCTACCCTACCCTTGCTGTGCAATAACATGATTTAATGACAAAGCCGTGCTTAATTAACTAAAAACAATCAACATAACCGCCGCTATCCTATATTATCTACCACAAACAACAATATTGGCGCCTCGCTCATCAGAGCTGCGCTATTTTTAATTAACTATGTGGATGGACTCTATGACATTTTCATTTAATGTAACTAACCAATCACCAGCAACGGTTAAAGCCGATGCGATTGTGGTATTTGTTGCTAAAGACGGCGCTCTTTCAAGCAGTGCCCAAGCAATTGAAGACGCTAACCAAGGCCTTATTAGCAAGCGCTTAAGCTGCAAAGACTTAGCTGAAAAATCGGGTAACGCAATCACTCTATTTGACCCAGCAGCCATAAAAGCTGAACGTGTAGTTGTCGTTTACACTGAATCATTCACCCTTGATGCACAAGACTTTGACGAGCTATGTGACAGCCTTTCAACAATCCTGACGTCACTAAAGCAAGCTAACATTACCGTATGCTTAAACGATCTAACCGTTAACGGTCAAAATGAAGCTTACCTCGTACAACAACTCGCTGATGTACTAGTTAAAAACACCTACAAATTCACGGGTTTTAAATCAGATGACGACACCAATGAACCACTAGCCAGTGTTGTCAGTTTTTACTCTGAAAACCAACAAGCGGTTGCTCAAGCAGCTAAAACCGGTGTCAGCGTTGCTAACGGTAAAAACGTGGCACGTCACCTAGGTAACTTACCACCAAATATCTGTCATCCAACTTACCTTGCTGAAACAGCATTAACGCTTGCTGAGCAAAACAATAAATTGTCAGTGCGCATTGTTGATGAAGCTGAAATGGCTGAATTAGGTATGCATTCACTACTTTCTGTGGGTAACGGTTCAGCGCAACCATCAAAACTGATTGTGATGGAATATAAAGGGGCAGCCCAAGCGGATGCAAAACCTTATGCCTTAGTGGGTAAAGGTGTCACCTTTGACTCAGGCGGAATTTCACTCAAACCTGGCGCTGCAATGGACGAAATGAAATTCGACATGTGCGGCGCGGCCAGTGTATTTGGTACGGTTGCCTCAGTGGTTGAATTAGACTTACCGATTAACCTTGTTGCTGTTGTGGGCGCGGCCGAAAACATGCCAAGCGACTGCGCAACTCGCCCAGGTGATGTGATTAAAACCATGTCAGGTAAAACCATTGAAGTACTAAACACTGACGCTGAAGGCCGTTTAGTATTATGTGACGCACTGACATTTGTTCAGCAGTATCAACCTAAAACTATCATCGATATTGCTACATTAACAGGTGCAATTATTGTGGCGCTAGGCGATCAAGCAGCAGGTTTATTCAGTAACGACCAAGCTTTTGCTGACACATTAATTAAGTCTGGTGAGCAAACAGGTGATTTATTATGGCAATTCCCTATTTGGGAACGCTACGGTAAAAAACTAAAGAGTAACTTTGCTGATTTAGCTAACATTGGTACTCCAGGCGCGGGCAGTATTACCGCCGCGTGTTTCCTATCTGAGTTTGTTAAAGACCAAACTTGGGCTCACATCGACATTGCAGGTGTCGCGTGGAATAAAGGTAACAGCAAAGGCGCTACCGGTAAGCCAGTCGGTTTATTAGTGAACTACCTAATGAACGTAAAATAAACCGTCAAGACAAGCAATAAAACTTGCGTGAGTGTGAATGATGACCATCCACTCACGCTTTTTTATGGATAAGAGTTAGCGCATTCGATAGTAAGTGCATAAGGGTAAAGCTTAATTTTCAACGATATGCAGCGTCAATAGCGCATTAGGTTTTAAAGCAACAGGTCAACTGGTCACTTTTTTGCGTGTGAATGCCTAATCCCCCCTAACTATTGCCGCTAAAATTCAACCACTATCAAAACCAACGTCTACACTGCTTAGGAGCTAATAGCGCCATTTAGCCGCTTTGTTACCTGTTGATTCAAATTAATTACCGGCACAAAACATACTGCAACACCTTGCCACCAAACAATAACAACGCCACACGAATGTTATGAAAAATAAGCAGTGGTTACGGGATTTATGCTGATGATTTCTGCAACAAAGTAAATTTAAAATAGCAGTATTTACAAGCTGTAAATCATAAGATTTAATGTTCAATTAAGGTATTTATCGTCCTAAATATTGCTTGAAAAGATCAACGCACTTCATGCGCTAATGTCGATAACAATAAGGCTTCCAACATGCAATTTGCTCGCACGCTTCAACGCGCCCTACTCCCTTTAGCTACCATTGTCGCAGTGACGTTACCGACAATAAGCTGGGCAGATACCGTCTTACCAGTACAAGTCGAGCCAGTACAGCAAACTCGATTTGCCTCATTAGTGAAAGAAGTCGGCAAAATAAAAGCTATCGACTCCACAACATTAAGTTTTAATGCCAGCGAAAAAATTCAACAGATTAACTTTCACGATGGTGACTTAGTCAAAAAAGGTGACATTATTGCTGAGCTTAATAACACCAAAGCTAAGCTTGATTTTACTAAAGCCAAAAATAGCTTAGCGTTAAAACAAACCAAGTTAGATAGGCTCAACGGGCTGTTGGCCAAAGAACCTTATGCCATGTCGAAACAAGATGTCGATGAAGTAACCGAGAGTTATTACATTGCCAAAGCAGACTTTGCTCTAAAACAAGTACAGCTAAAAGACTATCAAATTATCGCACCATTTGACGGCAGACTGACCAGTTTTAATCAATCTATCGGCAGCCATATCAATGCAGGCACCACTTTGGTGACCTTATATAAACTGGATCCGGTAAAAGTCAAATACGCCATTGGCCAAGAAGACTTAGCGAAAGCGCAAAAAGGCCAAAAAGTAGAGATAACCGTAGAAGCATTTGCCAAACAAAACTTTAAAGGTCAAGTCAGTTACGTTGCCCCTAATGTTGACGACCAGTCTGGACGCATTGAAATACAAGCCGTCATTGATAACCCAGAGCATCATCTTGCGCCGGGCATGTTTGCCAATATTAAGCATTATTTTAGTCGCGGTAATTTGCATCTTACGATCCCACAAAATGCGGTGATAGCCAATAATAACCAACGTTATGTATGGGTTGTTGCTAACAACAAAGCCATTAAGCGCGATGTCACTTTAGGTAAAAATATTAACAATGGTTATGTCGTCGTGACTGCTGGGCTGTATAACAATGAACAAGTGATTGTCAGCGGTATGCAAAATTTATCAGAAAACAGCTTGATAAAAATACTGCCACCACAAGCATCAAAAGCGCCGCAACAGCCGCCTAAAACAGCAACGCCTGCTGCAACGTCATCAACTCAACAAGAGCAACAATAATGCGTTTACCTGAAGTGTGTATCCGCCATCCTATCTTTGCCTGTGTGTTAAGTATTATGGCCATTTTATTTGGCATTATTGGGTTTCAACATCTCGATATTCGCTACTTTCCTAAACATCAAACTCACACCGCTACTGTGAATGCCTCCATTGCAGGAGCGAGTGCGCAATATATGTCAGACAATGTCGCAGACAAGCTAATTTCAGCGGTGTCTAATGTTGATAAAGTCGACACCATGAACACTAACTGCAGCCAAGGTAGTTGTTCATTAAGTATTACTTTTAAAGACGATATTTCTGACATTGACTACGCCAGCTTAATGAATAAAGTCCGTAGTGGCGTTGAGGGGATTACTGACTTTCCTTCAAGCATGATTGGCAAACCCAGTGTGACGGATGACCAATCTAACACGACCACCGCGTCTAATATCATTACCTTTATTAATGACGGCAGCATGACCAAGGCGCAAATGTTTGACTACGTGTCGCATCATGTTGCCCAGCAAATAAAACTTATCCCGGGAGTCGGGTCGGTTTGGGGCCCCTATGGTGGTTCTTTTCAGGGCGTAAGAGTGTGGTTAAAACCTGAAAAAATGAATGCCTTTAACATTAAAGCAGCTGACGTTGTCGGGGTGATAAGCACCTATAACAACAGCTTTACTTCAGGCTCGATTATTGGTAAAAGCCGCACGTTTTCAATTAATCCGGTTTATCAAGTTAAGACTGTGGATGACGTAAAAGGCCTGGTGCTACGCGCAGATAACGAAAATATTATCCGTATTAAAGACGTCGCCAACGTGGTGATGGGCGATGACAGCTTACAACCCAGCATTCTTACCATTGACGGCAACCAAGCCATGTCATTGCAAATTAGACCTAGAAGCAATGCTAATCCTGTCACCGTCGCCAAAGATATCAAACTGAAAATAGCCCAGATGCAGCCTGAGCTGCCAAAAGGCTTATCAATGGACATGGTGTATAACCAAGCGGACTTTATTCAAGCGTCCATTGATGAAGGCGTGTCAGCATTAGTTCAAGCCATTATTTTAGTATCATTAATCATGGTGTTATTTTTGGGCTCAGCTCGCGCAGCAGCAATACCCATTGTCACTATCCCAGTATGTATTATTGGGGTATTTGCCGTGATGTCATTGTTCGGTTTTACCATTAATACGCTTACCATTTTGGCGCTGATCTTGGCGATTGGTTTGGTGGTGGATGATGCCATTGTGGTGGTAGAAAACTGCTATCGTCATATTGAGCAAGGTGAAAGTCCATTTAACGCTGCCATTAATGGCTGTAAAGAAATTATTTTTCCTATTTTAGCCATGACCTTTACCTTGACCGCGGTCTATTTGCCAATTGGGTTAATGTCAGGGCTGACGGCCGACTTATTTAGACAGTTTTCTTTTACGCTTGCCGCCGCGGTTATTATTTCAGGTATGGTGGCATTAACGTTGTCGCCGATGATGAGCGCCTATTTAATTAAACCACAGCAACATAAAGCGACTTGGTTTGTTACCCTTGAGCGCAAGCAGCAACAGTTAACTGAGGGATATACCCAGCAGTTGTCGCAGTGGTTTAATAAAAAACGCCTGATGTCTGCAATTGCTGTGGTGTTGCTGTTATTGGCGGGGTTAAGTTATTGGCAGTCACCTAAAACCTTATTACCCGCAGAGGATTCAGGCTTTATTGATGTGTCATTAACTGGGCCAACAGGTGTTGGGCGCGAATACCACCTTGCTCACAACGACGAACTAAACAGCGTTATGAAAGATGTAGATGGGATTCAAACCAACTTATCTTATATTGAAGGAGGGCCAACTAATCATGTGCTATTGAGCCCATGGGGCGAAAGAAGCCGTGATATTGGTGACATCATTGCAGAACTGACTCAAAAAGCGAAACAAACGGTATCAGCGTACAATATGTCGTTCACGATCCGCTCGGCAAATAACCTTAACATGACCACCAATATTAAGTTAGCGTTAACCACCCTAGATAAAGATCGTAATGGGTTAAGTCACACTGCCGCCAAAATACAACACGCTTTAGAAAATTACCCTGGCGTGACAGGGGTAACTAACTCGGTTGTGCGCGATCAACTGCGGTATGACTTATCGATTGATCGTAATGCCATTACGTTATCGGGAGTCAATTACGCTGAAGTCACTAACGCTTTGTCAACCTTCTTAGGCTCAGTAAAAGCGGCGAACTTACACGGTGAAGATGATTACACCTACCCTATTAGGGTTCAAGTTAATCGCAAAGAGCTAGGCGATTTTGACGTACTCAATAAACTGTATGTTAATTCAAATTCTGGCCAAGCCATTCCACTGTCGCAATTTGTTAGCATTAAACAAGTGACTGCTGAGTCGAGCATTAAAACTTACAAGGGTTTATATTCTGCTGAAATAGCGGCAAATTTAAGTTCAGGTTACGCCTTGAGTGACGTTAAACATTATATAGATAACCACATACCGGGTTTATTGACCGCTAGCCAAGACATTCATTACGATGGGGTAATTAAAGAGTTAACGGACTCACAAGCACGTACCTTGTCGTTATTCTTATTAGCGCTGGTGTTTATTTACTTAATCTTAGCGGCACAATTTGAAAGTTTTATCGACCCTTTCATCATTATGCTTACCGTGCCGTTATGTTTAGTGGGTGCTCTGCTAACACTATTTTTATTTGGCAAAAGCATTAATATTTACTCGCAAATTGGTTTCTTAACCTTGATAGGTTTGGTCACCAAACACGGGATTTTGTTGGTTGAATTTGCTAACAAAGAGCAGCTAAAAGGCATTGCGCCAATGCAAGCGGTGATTAACAGCACTAAAGCCAGATTAAGACCGATTTTAATGACCACATTAACCATGATCCTCAGTGCTATTCCATTAGCAATGGCAACTGGACCAGGCTCATTAGGGTTAGCGAATATCGGCTTAGTATTAGTTGGCGGCTTACTAACAGGTACGTTCTTCTCATTATTTGTTGTCCCTGTCGCCTATGTGGCATTCGCTCGTTTGAGGCGTATCGACGTACTGGCTAATCTACGAGAAAAAGTCAGCCACTAACGGCTCAGCTAGCTAACGATTAAAAACCGCTATATCAATAGCGGTTTTTTTATGGGTAAGTATCGATATATGGATTTCACACAAGATTTCCAAACCCCGTTTGAATTAACGTCGTGGCGCTTCGCCCACACCAGAGCAAGAAGGGGGAAACTGCTCCCCCCTCTTGCATCTCCCCAGCAGCCCCGGCGAAACTTTCTGGAAAACGAAAGATTTCCAACGGGGGCAATCCAGCTTTAAACTTCGTTTTCCATACAACATTTAATTGAGATTGCTCTTTTACAGTTGCCATCCTTACTGCCTAGATTGCAC
>NZ_JAAIKR010000017.1 GCF_018221465.1 Shewanella intestini
GATTGCTTCAATTCCGAAGAATATAAGAAGCAATTTCGAATAACTCAACACCTGTGAATGTCCACACAGATTACTTGATAAATTGTTAAAGAGCGTTGACCGTTTCAGTAGGTCAGGGCTGCGTATTCTACGCATTCCCATGTCGGCGTCAAGTGTTTTTTCAAACTTCTTTTTGCCGTTGATTTAAGTGCTGCAATTAGCGTCTTAAACCAAGCTGGCTCGGTGCTGGCAAGTACTTCGTTTACACGTTGTATTTGCTGCTGTACCGTGTCAGTGGATGCGCATTATAGGGAGATTTTAGAACTGCGCAAGGGCGAAATGAATATAATTTCCATCAAAACGGTTAAGTGGTCATTTATGTAGCAAAACGTACTTATTTTATGCAAAAACGCCAATAATAGCGTTACCTCGGCTTCATGTGGCGCACTCCTCTCGCCCCGATGTCGGTGGCCACCTCTTATAAAGGAGTTAGTTTGGTTTAAAAACTTTTATTTTTAATTGTTCCCTGCATTTTGGTTAGCTATTTGTGATGCTCACTTTAAAGCGTGTACGCAAACGGCATTTTGCATTTTTTCAGGCGTTATCTTTTTTCCTTAATTAGGAACAGGCGATGCAATCATTGATTTTACAATTAACCACAACGACACGTTAGCGATATAGGTTGTAATAGTGGCAATTTGCTCGTTTTATTGATTATCGGTGATGAGGGTTTTGCTGAGCAGTTTATATCAGTGTCAGTTAAGCGGTGTATGAAGTGAAACGTAACTTTTGATTAAAATTTAGCTAATAAGTTGCACGGCTTAAATATGAAATACAAATAAGCTTAAGGTTTATTTGTATTTCATAGCGTAAAGCTAACTGCTATAGCACGCTTGGTACATCAGCAATTGAATCAACAACTATCGAAGCTTCTGCAATGGCGTCTTCAGTAACACTTTTACCTGTGCGCACTAAGATATTAGTCAAAATACCTGCCGCCTTACCTGCGCGCATATCATCGGCTTTATCACCGACCATCACAGATTGAGACATATCAATTTTTAAAAACTTTGCGGCATCTAACAACATCCCAGGTTTAGGTTTACGGCAATCACACTCAACTTTATATTCGCCAATCCCTTTTTCTGAGTGATGTGGGCAATAATAAATTCCGTCTAAGTCCACCCCTTTATCGGCAAAATTCCAATCCATCCACTCAGTTAGAGCATGAAAGTCATCTTCTGTGTATTTGCCTCGTGCAATGCCGGATTGATTTGTTACAACAACAATCTTATAGCCTTGCTTCTTAAATGCTAAGCATGCTTCAAACACACCTTCAACATATTCAAAGTCATCAACTTGATGTACATAGCCATGATCTAAGTTAATAACACCATCACGGTCAAGAAACACTGCTTTAGCCACAAAAAAATCCTCTCAATTATTGAGTTGTTATTATCCCACTGTCATTACATTCGAGCCAGTTAAACATGCTAATGAATTAAAAAATTAACAATATTACGCTTTTTCATTATATTTTGAGGTTTTTTGGACAGGTTTCACTTTATAAAGCCCCCGCTACAGGTTACTCTAGCTCGGATATACCGCGTTAATTAATATAAGAGTGAATGACTAATATAGCCCCCATAATACATAAAACCCGAACTCAACTTGTTGTTGAAGCTTTACGTGAACGGATTCTTTCGGGTGAAATTAAAGGTGGCGAACCGTTACGTCAATCGGCAATAGCTGAACAATTAAATGTTAGCCGAATTCCAGTGCGCGAAGCTTTAGTACAACTAGAAGCTGAGGGGCTTGTTAATTTTGAACCTCATAAAGGAGCGACAGCAATCGCTCTTTCGGTTGAACAAGTAACGGAATTATTTCAATTACGCGCATTAATAGAAGCTGACTTACTTGCTAGAGCAATTCCTAATTTAAAACCAGCTGACTTTGAAGAAGCTGAGAATGTATTAGAACAGCTCGAGTCGGCTTTTAAACAACAGCATTCAATCGCCAGTTGGAGCGAGCTTAATACGCAATTCCATAATTGCCTATATAAAGCAGCCAATCGACCACACACATTAGATGTTGTCGACGGGCTTAATACCAACTGTGATAGATACATCCGTTTGCAATTATTACTTACTGGTGGCATTCCAATCGCTGAACGCGAGCATCGCTCTCTCTTGTCTTTATGTAAGCAAGGGAATATACCTGCGGCCACTGAGTTATTGCAAAACCATATATTAGGGGCATTGACAGCCATTAAAGCATTAGTCATTCAACAGTTAAAGTGATTAAGCTGCACTGATGTTTTGTGCCATTCCTATTTCAATTTAAATTTATGTGAGAGAAATTATGCAGTACGCGCACATTACTGGTTGGGGTAAAGCCGTTCCCCCTGCGTCACTAACCAATGACGATTTAGCAACATTCATGGAAACCTCTGATGAATGGATAAAAACACGCACAGGAATAAGCAAGCGTCATATTAGTCACGTCGATACCTCAGTACTTGCAACTGTAGCAGCAAAACAAGCGCTTGCAGCTGCAGGAATTGAAGGCAAAGACTTAGATTTAATTATTTTAGCATCAGCAAGCCCTGATACCTTAATTCCAAATATTGCTTCAGCCGTTCAAGCTGAAATTGGTGCCTCTTGTGGCGCATTTGATATCAACGCTGCATGCAGTGGCTTTTTATACGGACTTGGTTTAGCAAGCTCGTTGATCAAGTCAGGTCAAAACAAAAAAGTATTAATCATTGGTGCTGAACGCTTATCGTTTTATTTAGACTGGTCACGCCGCGAAACGGCCGTATTGTTTGGTGATGGTGCTGGTGCTGTTATTCTTGAAGCCAATGAACAACCCGGTGGCGTATTAGGTTATGAATTAAATAATGACCCTGCCGGCCGTGATATTTTGGCTTCGGGCTTTGGTACGCAAATGAACCGTTTTGAACAAGACTCGTTAGACTTCTTCATTCATTTGAACGGACAAGAAGTATTTAAACGTGCAATTCATGGCATGGGTGGGCTAAGTAAAAAGGTCCTTGAAAACTGCGGTGTAGATAAAGACGCTGTCGATTTAGTCATTCCGCATCAAGCCAATGAACGGATCATTGATACTTTAATTAACCGAATGAAAATTCCAAAAGAAAAAGCATTCGTGAATATTGCCAATTATGGCAATACTTCAGCGGCAACAATTCCAATTGCTATATGTGACGCGCTTGCTCAAGGCCGCATTAACGCTGGGCAAACAATATTGTCTTGTGCATTTGGCGCAGGGCTAACCTCTGCAGCACTATTATTGAAGTGGGGACAACGCACTACGCCGATGAATATAAGCGATGCGAAAGTACCTGATTGCGAACAAACCGCGCTAGAATTAATAAAACCTGCTGTTGATTACTTTATGGCAAAAGCGGCAAAAAATGCGAAATAGCCTCTATTAGTGTCGATTAAAAAGCTCATACCAAAGGTATGAGCTTTTTTGTGCAATCACCCAATGAATCATACTGGCATGATGATGTAAATTACGCACATTGCTCCCTGTGTATTGCTATATAACAACGCTATTTCAATTCAATCCACTGTTGAATATTTACGCCGTTTCCCATTGCACTTCGCTGTGCCAAAAATAGCTCACCGCAAGCTAATGCATCTATCAACGCACTATGGGCACCATAAACAGGTAAATGGTAACGATGACGGCTTGCCCCTAAGCGTAAACACCCCTCATAAATCATGTCATGTTGTCGTAACCATCGTTCGCGCTCGATAGTTAACGTATCGATATAACAAAATATCACACTTTCACCAAAGTGATAATTTAGCTGCGTTTTTAAAAATTGAATATCTAAATGACCATGGTGCGCCACTATAACTTTGCCAGCTAATTGGGTTAATAACCACAGTAGCGCCGTTCTGGTATCAACGCCTTGTTCGAGTTGATGATCAACAATGCCATGAATAATGGCGCTATCACCAACACTGCCTTTAATTTGCAATTTTTTGTGTTGTGCTTGAGCTAACTGCAACTTGTCTAAATTAATTGGCACTATCCCTATACTGATAATTTGGTCGGTTTTTGGATTTAATCCTGTCATCTCTAAATCTAAGGCCACAAACGGTATAGCACAGTGATTAGGCTGCATCAAATCACAGCTAAGCTTTTGATAATTTTGCAAAACAGGCTGTGACAACCTTTGTAACTGTTTTGTCAATCGATGCTTTCGCCACAACTGTTTAACCCGACTCATTTAGAAACTCCGCGTAAATTGCAGTTTCAATCCAGATTGAGCGTCATGTACAACGTGAAATGCAGCGCGTAATTGATGCCTTATCAACGATGATAAATGTTGGGGTATAAGAAAATTACTCATACTTACGCCATGTTGTGCTTGATAGCCTTGATTGCTTAAACGCAAATGCGCAATAAACTCATGGGCATCAGCCAAATTTGAACCATCTTTTGGGTTGAGTATTTTCGTTTCAATTAATGCTTGTATTCGTTTAGCAGTATTCACCTCTTCAAGCCCCACACTTAATGCATAAATTCGGGCAATATCATTAACTAATGCACTTCCTTTGTGCTTTAAATCAATGCCTTTCACTTCTGAACCATCACGCTCCACAACAAATTTTCTAAAAAAACCTAATGGTGTTGATTCTGTTAAGGCGTTATTGGTCATGGCGGCTAAAAATATATCGTTATTTTTAGTCGCTGTTAATACATGTTGCTGCAATTGTGAAAACAGCGTTTGCGGGCCATAAATACAGCGCATATCAAAGAAAATACTCGCATGCATTAATGCCAATGGTTCAGGTGCCTTTACCCACGAGTGAAAGCACTGTTGCCATTTTTCAAGCGATAATCGCCACTTCGGGTTTTGCGCCATGATATTGCCAGGGCAAAACACATAACCGCATTCATTTAACCCTTTACAAACTGCTTTGGTTAAGTTGGCAAAATAGGCGGCTTCTGCCTCATTTGGCTCACAGGCAAGCAGTAATCCATTATCTTGATCAGAGCAGCCCATTTGATCTTGTCTTGCCTGTGAGCCAAAAGCTAACCAGCAAAACGCAATTGGGGCAGCACCAAGTAGTTGTTGATTGATTTCAATTAACCGCCGCGTAAGTACATCAGTAACTGAGGTTAATATTCGTCCCACATCGTGTGCGCGATGATCGGCATGGACTAAATGCTGAAATAATTGCGGAATTTGATGACTAACCTGAATTAAGCCTGCAACCGTTGTTTGCCGATTTAATTGATTAATTAATAGTTGTGGCTCACTGCTTTGGGCGCGCAATATATCACTACTGGTTAACACACCAATTGGAATGCCATCATTAACAACGGCAAGATGATGAATGTCTTTTTCACTCATGGCCAGCATCGCGTCAAAAACTAAGGTATCTGCAGATATTGTCATCGGCTGCCCTGTCATGACTTTGTGCACCGGTAATTCAACATCTATGCCTTGTGCCAAAACTCTATTACGTAAATCTTTATCGGTGATAATCCCACTAAGCTTTTGGTTATCTATCACTAATATCGACGATACGTTGTGTTGCTGCATGATTTGTGCGGCGCGCTGTATCGGCTCATTTATATTAATCGACACCGGTTGCGGCGACATTAAATGATGGATATGCGAAGTTGAGGCCAGTGCTTCATTTGCAACCGCGCCAAAGCTACTTAATTGCCGCATTCGTTTGGCATATGCACGATTAAAAAACTGATCAAACTCTTTGTATCGTTGTCGTAAACTATCAAAGGTAGATGCTGACAAATGGTAAACCAAACTGTCTTCTAAAATAATGACTTGATTACTAATTTCATCGCCAGACAATAAGGATGGAAAACCAAAGTAATCGCCCTCCCCCAAACGGTCAATTAACTCACCTTGCGACCCTTTCACTTCAAATGCGCCCGTTCTGACAATGTATAACTGCAAATTATCATGATCTAACAACAACTCGCCCAAGCTCTTACTGTAATAACCCACCGTTAATGACTGACAGGTTTGCAGCAAATCAGCTTCAGATAATCGATCAAATGGTGCTAATGCTTTAATAAACTGCACTACTGGTAAAATTTCAGTTTCATCCATCATTAATCGCCTCAGGTAATCATCGTCAATAACCTTCAATACTATATGGTTAATAATCACTATATGGTTAAATGAATAACATTCGCTATTCGACTTAAGCCAAAGAAACTGCATTTTTATAAAAAAAGAGCACCGAAGTGCTCTTTAAAAATACTTAAACATATTAATGGTCTTGCGCGCCGCCCGCTCCTTTAGGGAAACGGATAGACTCAACCATCTCTACAACATTCTCAGGCACTGCTGCAGTAACTTTAGACACGGCAAACGCAACGCCAAAGTTGATAAACATACCCAACATACCGATACCTTCAGGTGAAATACCTAAGAACCAGTTATCAGCATTGTTAGCTGCAGGGTTCATGAACTTAAAGTACACAATGTAAGCCGCGGTGAAGCCAAGACCAACGACCATGCCAGTAATTGCCCCTTCTTTGTTCATTGTACGAGAGAAAATACCCATAATAATGGCTGGGAATAATGATGAAGCCGCTAACCCAAAGGCAATTGCCACCACCGCAGCCACAAATCCAGGTGGATTAATACCAAAGTAGCCAGCCATCACTACACCCAATCCCGCAGCAATTCGAGCGTATTTAAGCTCTTCTTTATCGGAAATATTTGGCATTAAGTTTTTCTTGAGTAAATCATGTGACACCGAGGTTGAAATAACCAATAACAAACCTGCCGAGGTAGACAACGCTGCAGCCAAACCACCTGCTGCCACTAATGCAATGACCCATGCTGGTAAGTCTGCAATCTCAGGCGTCGCCAATACCATGATGTCTCGGTCAATGGTCATTTCATTAGTTTCACCATTGGCATAATAAATATTACCGTCATTATTTTTGTCATCCCACGTAATTAAGCCGGTTTTTTCCCAGTTCTTAATCCACTGTGGTGCAGACTCATACGGCACACCTGTAGTTTCAGGGCCGTTAATGGTTTCAATCATATTTACGCGCGAAAATGCTGATAATGCTGGAATAGTAGTGTACATAATAGCGATAAAAACTAATGCCCAACCCGCTGAAACACGTGCATCTTTTACTTTTGGTACAGTGAAGAAACGCACAATAACATGTGGTAAACCTGCAGTACCAAACATCAATGCCCCAGTAATAAAGAACACATCAATCATGCTTTTAGAGCCTTCGGTATACTGGGAGAAACCAAGGTCGGCAGACAAGCCGTCAAGCTTATCAAGCAAGTACACCCCCGTACCGTTGCCCGCAGCATCAATCATTTCCGCGCCAAAACCAATTTGCGGTAAAATGTGGCCAGTCATCATCACTGAAATAAATATCGCAGGAACCATAAAAGCAAAAATAAGCACACAATATTGTGCAACTTGCGTGTAAGTGATGCCTTTCATTCCGCCTAATACTGCGTAGAAGAACACCACCGCCATACCAATGTAGACACCCGTTTCAACATCGACCTCTAAAAAGCGTGAAAATACCACCCCAACTCCACGCATTTGTCCCGCAATATAGGTAAAGCAAATGAAAATGGCACACACAACAGCAACGGTTCGCGCCGCTTGTGAATAATAACGGTCACCAATAAAGTCTGGCACAGTAAATTTACCAAACTTACGCAGATAGGGAGCCATACACAGCGCTAGCAGAACATAACCACCTGTCCAGCCCATTAAGTAAACCGAACCATCATAGCCAGTAAAAGACACAATACCTGCTAACGAAATAAATGATGCAGCCGACATCCAATCTGCTGCGGTTGCCATCCCATTCATCACAGGTGGAACACCACCACCGGCGACATAAAATTCTTTCGTTGAACCAGCGCGAGACCAAATTGCAATGCCGATGTACAAGGCAAATGTGACTCCAACAATCAGGTAAGTTAACGTTTGAACATCCATGGTCAGTTCTCCTTAATTTTCTTGAACATTGTATTTTTTGTCTAACGCATTCGCTTTTGCCACATAGACAAAAATTAACGCCACAAACACATACATCGCACCTTGTTGAGCAAACCAGAAGCCTAATTTAAAGCCCATAAAGGTAATTTCATTAAGTACATCAACCAATAGAATGCCGCATCCAAACGACACAGCGGCCCATATTGCCAACAGTTTTAGAACGAGATTTAGGTTCTCTTTCCAATAGCCTGCTGCCTTATCATTATTTTCAAAGCCCATAGCCAATCCCCTGCTATATTATTTTAAAGTCAGGGTTAATCTAGCAACTCAGTACCAACCGACAATCAAGACCTTAGTCTAACTACCATTATGACCTTAGTGTTGACACAACTAAGCAAAACACACTTTACTCTTAATAAACAATGACTTAAGTAAAAAACAAACACTAGGGAGGTAACTCAACATTGGCACTTCAACTAGACTATGGTCGAACATCCCTACCCATTTTAACGGCTAAGAGTTGACTTCACTGCGAAGTAACCGTCACTCAGAATATCAAATAACGTCAAGATATTGATTAGAAGTGCAATATTCAAACCTCAAATTAATGACAAACTTGAGATAAACCTCACTTGCAGTTACAATTTTTTAACA
Source organism: Shewanella intestini (assembly GCF_018221465.1). Lineage (GTDB taxonomy): Bacteria > Pseudomonadota > Gammaproteobacteria > Enterobacterales > Shewanellaceae > Shewanella > Shewanella intestini. Next base: position 8,637 of record NZ_JAAIKR010000017.1, read on the forward strand.
ACCCACTAATTAAAAGTTGTAGGTGAGTACATTGCTTAACGATTTAAAAATTAACCAACAACATTTAATATTTTCAATTTTGTTTGGCGTGTTGGGGTTAATTATTAACTGCTATCCCATTCCTTTTTTTGCCAATGTGCAGTTTGTCATTGGTAATGCGTTTTATGTGATTTCAGCGGTATTATTTGGCCCGTGGTATGCCCTTCTCACCGCAATGCTCGTCACTACTGGATTAATGTTGGTCTGGGACAGTCCACATGTGTATGTCATATTTTGTATGGAAGCACTGTTTTTAGGCTATTGTCGCCGACGTGACATATACGCTTTATATGCCAGTGCCATTTATTGGATTTTTATTGGTTTACCTTTATTTTATTTGTACTTCTTGTTGTTTTTTGACATTGCTGTAAAAGACTTATTTTTTACTGCGTTAAAGCAAGTTATTAATGGCTTAATGTACGGTAGTTTAGCTTCATTATTAATTCTATTAAGCCCGAGTTTATGGAATTTCAATAACAAAATTAAAGACAGTAAGCGGCGATTATTTAGTGCGCAGCTAACCTACTACATGACATTAATGATCACTATTTCATTATTGGTTTCAGCCATTATCTTTAATTACTTTTATTTGGAACGTCAGCAAGTGCTGTTGCAGTCAAAATTAAATAACAGTGCTAACCATATTTCCTCTGCAACAGAAAATTACATTTCTAACTATAAACGAGTCATAAAAAATGCGGCTCTACAGTTAAATTATGAAAAGCTCACCCCACAACAACGGCAATCATTTTTAAATAACTTGCATCAGTCATATCCCGGTTTTATTACCATGCTCATTGCTAATGAGAAGGCTCAAGTGGTTAATGCGTCTCCAACCACCCGTTTTTTAGATATTAAAGGCGATTTAAAACAAATTTCAATCAAAGATCGAGACTACTATATTGAAGCGTTTTACAACCAACAGTTATTTGTATCGTCAGTCTTTCTTGGGCGTGGTCTCGGAAATGACGCAATTATTGCCATTAGCGCGCCACTATTTAATGATGGCAAAGTTAGCGGGATAATCGAAGGTTCACTCAACCTTAGCTATTTAAAGCAAGTAGAAAACTTAGAAAGTAACCAACTAAAGCAATCAATCATTTTAGTCGATGAACATAATCAAATTGTTTATTCAACTGAAAAACTTGCCCTTAAACCTATAAGCCCGTTTGTATCTAGCAAAGGCAGTGACTTTTATCGTACACAATTAGCACTTATTAATATTCACAATTTAGAGGCGCTGACTCCTGAGTATTTTTATACCCAAAAAACCTTAGACAATGGTTGGAAGTTGTATGTGTTAGAAGAGTTTTCTCCTTTATTAAAACTGGCTGAAAAACAAATGCTCAATAGTTTTTTAATGCTATTTGTGTCAGTATTTCTCTCTTTTTGGATATCTAAAAAAATCAGCCGATTATTAAATGTACCATTGGATTTACTGGCAAATCATTTAAGCAAATTAGATGCTACCGAACTGAAAAATCAAGTTGTAGGCGACTCTTTCCCTAATGAGGTTTACCAACTTTATCAACGGCTTTCTTACAGTAAACAGCAATTATTATCATACCAGATGGATTTAGAAGGCATTGTCAGTGAACGCACTGTTGAGCTTGAACAAGCCAATAAAAAACTTAAAGATTTAGTTGATAAAGACGCGTTAACAGGACTTTATAATCGCCGTTATTCGGAAGATAAATTTAACGACTGTCTCGACTTCTGTATGCGCAGTGAGCAAGCCATTACCGTTGCGATTTTAGACTTAGACTTTTTTAAAAACGTTAACGACACATACGGTCATTTAGCTGGAGATGAATGTTTACGCCAAGTATCAAGCTTATTAAGCGTTCACTTTAAACGTGATACCGATATTATTGCACGTTATGGCGGTGAAGAATTTTTACTTATTTTGCCTATATCCAACTCATTAAAAATTGAAAGCCATTTAAACAACTTTAGACAAGCCATTGAGTCACAAACAATGTCACAACCCAACAGCGATAACGCATTTAATGTCACCGTGAGTATTGGTGCGATTACCGCAAATGCTAATTTCTCAAGCGATCTTGACGACTGGATAAAAGTGGCTGACAAAAACTTATATCGTGCTAAAGAGGCTGGGCGTAATCAAGTTATTGTCGACATTGTGGATGATATTGTTTAACGACAACCACGATTGAATAGCACACAATGTTCAATACACAATAAAGCCCAATACAACCAAGTGTTATTGGGCTTTATATTGAGCATAGTTATTCATCTATGCAGGTACGTTGCAGTAACCACTTATCCACAACGTGTTAAATCGCACTAGCAAATAATCAGTATAATGTTACCCACTGGCCATTAATCATAAATAGTGGGGATTGCCTCACGCTTATGAGCGGTGCGTTTGTAGATATTAATCAATTTCGTTTCTACGCTTTGGGTTACCGACTTACCCTCTAAGAAATCATCAATTTGATCGTAAGTTATCCCTAATGCCACTTCATCTTCAAGCTGGGGTTTGTCTTCTTCTAAATCTGCTGTTGGTGCTTTTTTAACTAGCAACTCTGGCGCACCGAGAAAAGCAGCTAATTGACGCACTTGGCGTTTATTTAGGCCAAATATTGGCGCTAAATCACAAGCACCGTCACCAAACTTGGTATAAAAACCGGTGATATTTTCAGCACTATGATCCGTGCCAACCACTAAACCACCAAGTAAACCGGCAATTTCATATTGGGCTATCATGCGCATGCGCGCTTTGACATTTCCTTTAATAAAGTCAACTTGACTGGCTTTGGGTAACGTAAGGCCTGCCTGGGCGAGGCCGTGTAAAGTGGCCTGATGCGCACCTTCTACGCCATCAGCAATATTAACGGTCACTTGCTGGCTTGGTTGAATAAACTGACACGCTAATTGTGCTTCATCTTCATCTTTTTGAACTTGATAAGGTAAACGCACCGCAACAAATTGATACTCAACTTGAGCTTGTTGCTCATTTAGTTCGTTGACAGCAAGCTGGCATAAACGGCCGGTAAGTGATGAGTCAACCCCACCACTAATACCTAATACCAAGCTTGTGGCTCGCGCTTCTTTCAATTTTGCTTTTATAAAAGCAACTCTGCGTTGTACTTCAAACTCAGGCTCTATAGCTTTTAGCACCTTCATTTCTCGTAAGATCTGTCCTCTCACGTCACGCTCCTTTATCTGAATAGCTTCAACACACCAACGGTTGACCATTCTATAAAATTCAGCGTAAAAAAAAACGATAATGCGCCAACATTATCGTTTTTTTTCATTTTATTGCTAAAGCATGGGTTATCGTTCCCAATATGACTCTTCTAAGCTGTCTTCTCGCTCAGGTAACGCCCGAGATAAACGTGGGCTATGTTGCGCCAACACTTCATAAGCAACCCGATTGGCGTATTTACAAATTTGTGAAAAAGAGGAATAACATAAACCATCACGTTTGTGTTTACTTGACCCAGGGACATTCGTTTTGTGAAACACGTTGGCAGATAAGTCATGTAGTAAGGCTGACAACGCCCCATCACCTGCCCCATTAGTGTTTCGAATTAATTCCGGACCGCCCATGTACGGTGAAATATGGGCGTACACTTTGATTGGATTATCACAATCAGCTTTGTTCATCGGTCTTGAGAATTCATAGCGGTTAAATTCTGGCACCGCACCCGGTAATAATGGGTGGCTAGTTTCACGCTTGGCGCTGTCATCCACATAACCTGCGGTATACAAACCAATAGGACCTGCAGTTGTTAACACCATATCACACCATTCAAGCGCGGCCTCACTTGCTAATAGTGGGTCAGCAAAGCTTGTTAGCGCTTCACCTTCGTCTTCGTTCATTGCTAAAATAGTCACATGTTGTTTAATAAATTTTTGCCACCACGTTGGATCTTCTTGAATTAAAAACCGCGTACCAAGAGTTAAAACCACGGGGACATCCGCTTCTTTTGCATAAGCGATAGCTTGCATGGCGGCAGAGGTCATGCCATCACCGTCACTGGCGCGCATAAGATAAGCCGTTAGCACCAAAGCCGCACTATTTTGTACCACGTCTTTATCAATATACTCAGCAGTGAGTTCATCCATTGAACCTTTACTAATGGCAAATGTGCGTTCGCCATTGGCTGATATTAATGTAAAACAACGCCCTATTGGGCCATCAACGGGTTGTAAGTAGTTTAAATCGACTTTAGATGAGGTGTTGCATAAATAACGGTAAGCATAACTGCCCACCATAATATGTTGGCTCATTACACCAAATAATACCGAGCGGTCATCGGCCAAAATCGAATAGTTATGAACCGTATTGCCGATGGTGCCACCAGCAAATTCATCACTAATTAATGTCTTGTCTTTTAACTCGTGATAAAGCTCATGGGCTTTTTGGTCATCAATTAGCGTTGAGTTACCTTTTGGTAAGCTATAACGGGCAAGTAATTCATCTTCTACTTTTGCTTCAATATCAACCAGTGTTTGGTCAATACCACATACATAGCTCGACACAGCTTGTGGTTGCTGAGTAAGTTGAGCAAGAAGTGGATCACGGCGATTGACAGGGAAATAATGTTTAGATTTACGTTGACCAGGAAACTTCATATTTTACTCTCGTTGATTCGCATCCATGCAATTTAATCTTAATACCGCCATTAATCGAAACGGCGGAAGATTTTATCATAAATAGTGATTTTATTAATACCATTAGCACTTGAGTTTGCTAGGTCAATCTAGATAAAGCTTATCGCTATGGTAAAGGACACAACTAAACTGAACACATTGACGTTTATATATTAACCACCAATTTACATTCGTCAAATTCAATCAAATGAACGGCATTTTACGCTGTTTTATAAAGCGAATTTTTGTTTCTCAAATGCAAATACTGTCGCGCCTTAGCGCTGACTTTCGTATAATACGGCCATATTTTTTTATCGAGACATTCTCATGGCAAAAACGGCAGCTGCCCTACATATCTTGGTTAAACATAAGCAATTAGGCGAAGACATTATCGACAAGCTTAATAAAGGTGCAAAATTTGATGTGTTAGCCAAAAAGCATTCCAGTTGCCCATCGGGTAAAAAAGGCGGCAGTTTAGGTGAGTTCAAAAAAGGCCAAATGGTGCCACAGTTTGATAAAGTGTGTTTTAGCGGCGAGTTAATCACTCCACATTTAGTTAAAACCAAATTTGGTTGGCATGTGATTAAAGTGCTATATCGGACATGATAATTTAACCCGTCAACGCGATTATAATGCGCTACCCTTTGCGATTAAATCATTTTTTTCATGATACTTTGCATCTTATAAAAAAATTGGGGAGCTAAAAAGTAGCTCCCCAATTACGTATTAGCCAGCATTAAACTAGCCTTACATATCAATTCAAATTTATGCTTTTAATGCTTGTGCAAGTTGTTCACTTACTGCAGCAACGGTTTGGGTACCGTCAAATTTGGTGTACTTAGTCTTACCTTCAGCAGCCACTTTTCCGTAGTAATCGACTAGAGGTTTAGTTTGCTCGTGGTAAATACCAAGACGTTTACGTACAGTTGACTCTTCGTCATCTGGGCGAATGTGTAAATCTTCGCCAGTCACATCGTCTTTACCTTCTACTTTTGAAGGGTTAAATACCACATGGTACACACGGCCTGAACCTGGGTGGACACGACGTCCGCCCATGCGCTTAACGATTTCTTCATCTGGTACGTCAATTTCAATGACGTGATCGATAGCGATACCATTAGCCGCCATTGCGTCAGCTTGTGGAATGGTACGTGGGAAACCATCGAGTAAAAAACCTTTCTCACAATCGTCTTGAGCGATACGCTCTTTTACTAATCCAATAATCAAATCATCTGAGACTAATTGACCAGCATCCATCACTTTTTTGGCTTCTAAACCCAGTGGTGTTCCTGCTTTAACTGCGGCACGTAACATGTCGCCAGTAGAAATTTGTGGAATACCATACTGCTCCATAATGAACTGTGCTTGGGTACCTTTACCTGCACCTGGGGCGCCTAACAAAATAATGCGCATCTCAAAGTCCTCTTTTAGGTTATCTTCTTTTAAGGCGGCGATTTTCGCACATTTATCTCGCCTTTGGTAGAAGTTTAATTTAAGCATTAATCTCTAGTATTAATGCCAACAACGTACTGATTTTATCGTAAGTTTAATACAGTAAAGTATACAACTGACGTCGATATTGATTAGCTAACAGGTTGCCTTGACCTATCGCGGTCAGTATTTCCATAAAGGCATGTTTCACTTCACCGTCTTTTGCGCTTAAATCTTTTTGCAATATGGCAAACAGCAATGCTAACGCTTCTTCATTGCGACTAGCGGCATTAAGCGCTTTAGCTAAATCAATCGCACTGCCATGATCGCCTTGTTGTTCAAACTTGGCTTGTAACTGCCTAATTTCAGGCGTGTCCGCAGCGTCTTCGGCTAAAGTTAATTTCGCCATTAGGTTTTGGTAATAACTGTCTTGCTCTGCTAAACCAATGGTGGCTAACAGCTGTTTAGCCGCTTCAAGTTCACCTTGAAGTAAATACACGTCCACCATCACTAATGCCACGTCTGCACGCTGTTCAGATTGTTCAAACAACATTTTTAAGCTGTCAATGGTCTGGGTATATTGCTCTGGTTGTAAACTGCCATCAGCTAGCTGCGTCTTAATCGCATTAAAGGGCGCTTCCCACATTGGCGGTAAATGTTTATCCAGCAATGCTTTGATTTCTTCTGATGATTGCATACCAGCAAAGCCATCAACAGGGCGACCTTTGTCTAATAGTAAGGTGGTAGGTAAACTCTGAATTTGGAAGTATTGGGCAATTTCAGCTTCGGTTTCACAGTTTACATTGGCAAGAATAAAGCGCCCAGCTTGTTCAGTGGCAATGTGTTCAATTTGCGCTTGTAACTGTACACTTTCAGCATGCTGTTGTGCCCAAAAGGTCATTACGACCATGGTATTCATGGACGCATCAACCACTTGTTGAATATTGTCTTTATTAAGGTGCAGTATGTGTTCCATCTCAACCCCTAGAATTGTTGTTCAGATAAACAAAAGCGGACTCACGCCCGCTTATAATATTGACCAATGTTTATTTTAGCCCTGCTAATAACATTTGGTTCATCAACTTAATGAAAGCTGATGGGTCAGCTAAGCTACCTTTTTCAGAAAGCTGAGCTTGTTGAAGTAACAAGTTAGCCCAATCGGCAAATAACTGCTCATCTGGCTCGTCACTTAAACGCTCAACCAATGGATGCGATGGGTTAATTTCAAATGTTGGTTTTGACTCAGGAACAGGTTGACCTGCTGCTTGCATCAATTTAATCATTTGAGTTGACATTTCACCTTCACCGGCAACCACACATGCTGGTGTGTCAGTTAAACGCGAAGTCACTTTAACGTCGCTAACTTGGTCTGCTAATGCCGCTTTTACACGTTCAACTAATGGTTTAGCTTCTTCGGCGACTTTCTCTTGCGCTTCTTTATCAGCCGCATCTTCAAGTTCACCTAGCTCTAAATCACCACGAGTAACTGAATGCAATTTTTTATCTTTAAATTCTGTTAAGTGGTTGATTAGCCATTCGTCTATACGCTCTGACATTAATAAGACTTCAATGCCTTTCTTACGTAGCAACTCTAAGTGTGGACTGTTAACCGCAGCTTCGTGGCTGTCGGCAACAATGTAGTAAATTTTATCTTGGCCTTCTTGCATGCGCTCAATGTAATCTTCTAACGACACCGTAGTCGCAGCCGTATTGTCATTGGTTGAAGCAAAACGCAGTAAACCAGCAATTTTTTCTTTATTTGCGAAGTCTTCTGCAGGGCCTTCTTTTAACACTTGACCGAATTCAGCCCAAAATACTTGGTATTGTTCTGGATCGTTTTTAGCCATTTTCTCAAGCATACCCAGAACACGTTTTGTCATACCTTGACGCAAGTTTTTAGTCACTTGATTGTCTTGTAAAATTTCACGAGACACGTTTAACGGTAAATCGTTTGAGTCGATTAAGCCTTTAACAAAACGCAAGTAAGTTGGCATAAACTGCTCGGCGTCATCCATCACAAATACGCGTTGTACAAACAGTTTTAAACCATGCTTGCTGTCGCGGTTCCACATGTCAAAAGGCGCTTTAGCGGGAATATACAATAAGCTGGTATATTCTTGTTTACCTTCAACATGGTTATGGCTCCACTTTAATGCGTCACTATAATCGTGAGAAATATGCTTGTAGAATTCTTGGTATTCTTCATCGCTAATCTCTGACTTGCTGCGAGTCCAAAGCGCAGTGGCTTTATTCATGCCTTTCCATGCACCTTCAGTTGCAGGTACTTTTTCGCCGTCTGGGCCTTCTGACTCAGGCGTCCCTTCTTCAAACATTTCTACAGGAACTGAAATATGGTCTGAGTATTTAGTGATGATTGAACGTAAACGGAAGTCATCGGCAAATTCTGTTTCTTCGTCACGTAAATGCAAGGTAATTTCAGTACCACGTTCATTTTTAGTGATGGTATCAACTTCAAATGACCCTTCGCCTTCTGATTCCCAAAGCACACCTTGAGACACATCAGCACCTGCTGCACGAGTACGTACAGTAACCTTTTTCGCCACAATAAAGGCCGAGTAGAAACCTACACCAAATTGGCCAATTAACTGTGAATCTTTTGATTCTTCACCTGACAAGTTGTTAAAGAACTCTTTCGTGCCTGATTTAGCGATAGTCCCTAAATGCTCAATCACACCCTCACGCGACATACCAATACCATTATCAGAAATGGTCACAGTCCCTTTATCTTTGTCTGCACTGATGCGAACGCGTAATTCACCATCGCCTTCATAAAGGCTGTCATCGCTTAATGCTAAATAACGTAATTTATCCGCGGCATCAGCAGCGTTGGAAACAAGCTCACGTAAAAAAATCTCTTTGTTTGAATATAAAGAGTGGATCATCAAATGTAGGAGTTGCTTTACTTCAGTTTGAAAGCCATGAGTTTCTTGTTGTGACATGAAAATATCCCTTGGTTTACGTTAATCTTAAATGAAATTAATTGGCTAACGCGCTTCGATACATGAGCGCGACAATTGCTTCGTTACACCAGAGATGGGTACGTAAAAATCGTTTTCAAGGGGAAATGGGTTTTGTTGGATAAAAAAACATCATTGTGTCAAAAATTGTCAACAGCAATGATGTTTTTAACCGCAGTAAAGCAATCGCAGCACTCAATAATGTTAACCCGCTATGGCGTATTATCGTTATTTTTCAGGTTGCTTGGCACACGTTTGATTAACGCGACGATGTTTAGCGCATGAGGCAACATTGCGCTGACCTTAGGTTGATGCTTATTGCCACGATTAAAGTGGTAAACGGCCATTAAATGACAATGCTAATGTGGTACTATCGACATATTCAAGCTCACCACCTACCGGGACGCCATGGGCTATTCGGCTAATTTTCACCTCATGTTGACGGGCAATATCAGCAATGTAATTGGCGGTCGCATCTCCTTCCACGGTTGGGTTGGTGGCTAAAATCAATTCATTAATATCATCACTGGCCAATTGCTGCTCAAGTAATGTTAACCCCAGTTCATCAGGGCCAACACCGTCAAGGGGCGATAAGTGGCCTAACAACACAAAATAACGCCCATTAAAATGGCCACCACTTTCAATGGCAAGCACATCGGCTGGGGTTTCAACCACACAAATTTGCCCGGCTAAATTACGTTTAGGGCTAGCACAAATAGCGCACTGATGTTCTTCGGTAAAAGTGCGGCAAGTATGACAATGACCCACATCAGACATGGCTTGCTGTAATGCATCAGCCAGTGCTAAACCGCCTTTACGCTCACGTTCCAATAATTGAAATGCCATACGTTGTGCCGACTTAGGCCCAACACCTGGTAAGCCTTTTAATGCGTGGATAAGTTCGTCAACCAATGGGCTAAATTTCATAACATTCTTTTAGATAAACATTCGATGTTGCGATGATAACCATCCCGCTTGCAGTTTAAAAGCACAAACTGAGATAGCCGCCACTTCAACCCAGATTATTGGCATTGTTGAACCGCTTAGTGAGGGAAGTCAACTGGAATGTTAACCATGGCGTTATATCGGTGCTAACGCTCAACAAGGATGAACCCAGGCTCAATGAAGGGATAAAAAACAGTAATAAAAAACAAAAAACGTGAACAGGTATACATAATACATGTTATAAACACTTTATTATTAACGCATATTTTAAATACTGATTTAACTGGAGTGCATATGTGGTGGCGAGTATTGATAGTGACATTGGCTTATTGGTTAATGAGTGCCCATTTTTTACGTTTTGACCAATTTACTTTTACTGTATTAGCAGCCTTAATGCCGCTGGCAATGATTATCAGACACAAGTTGGCTCAAATAGCACTGCAAGTTGGGTTAATTGTCGGGTGTATTTTTGTTTGGGGTATATCGACATTTGACTTTGTCAGTCAACGCATCGCTCTGGATGCGCCGTGGACTCGATTAGTCATTATTATGTCTGGGGTGGTGCTATTTACGCTATTTGCCGCTTATTGCTGTAAAGGATTAAACCTTAGCAAAGCGACTGATAAATAGACGATGATAATAACCAGTCACCCTGTCGTTAACCGCTAAGTTAACACCACAACAAAGAAAAAAGAGCCGGATGATGTTATCAACGGCTCTTATTGCAACTAGCTTCCGCCACTTCGATGCAGTGTTAAACCTTGTATTTATAGACTATTTTATGAAAAAACTTAACTAGAGTTAGCGCCTTAGCAATATCTGTTTAATTTGCTTTTTACGCAGCCACAAAAGCCCTGCAAAAATAGCGACATAAATACTGGGCTCTATAATTTCTGACTTTACCGACCAATAAAAATGAATTGGCACCAATAACGCCAATAAATAAATACTGCGATGCAGTGACAACCAACGTTTACCCATGGCTGTTTTTACCTGTTTAAAAGATGTCACAGCCAGCAAACATAATATTATAAAGCCACTTGCACCCAGCAAAATGTACGGCCGCTTTATCACTTCTTCAAACAATAATGTCCATTCAAACAACAAATCTAAGCTAATAAACGCACCAATATGCAAACAAGCATAAGCAAATACATATAAGCCTAATAATCTACGTGTTTGTAATAGCGCGCCCATTTTTAACCACTTAGCCAAAGGGCTAACCAACAATGTTGCCACTAGGGTATTTAATCCGCCCATACCTGTAAAATGTATTAAATACTGCACAGGATCGCCGCCAGCGCTATCAGTGAGTACCAAATACACCAAGTAAGCAATGGGAGAAAAACATAAAACATGTAAGGTAAACTTTAACCACCCTAACCGCTTTGGGGTGAGCTTCATCAACAACTCCGGTTGTACTTTTACTTTAGCAACTAACGATTAGCCCATTTAGTCACAATTTAAGGTATGTTTTAAATCAATTCGCGGCAAAAAGCATGACCGTGAAACCATAAAAGATGAAGCTAAGCACACTCAGGTATCAATCGTCTTTCATTGAGTCAACATGCCGCAACAGCAATAACCGCTCAACAATGTCGATATCACCTTAATAAAAACGACGTAAATCTAATGATGCATATAAATCAGCAACTTGTTCACCATAACCGTTAAAGGGTAAGGTTTTTATCCGTTTAGCCGAAAACAAACCTCCCTCACCAATACTGCGCTCAGTCGCTTGCGACCAACGAGGATGATCAACGCCGGGGTTCACATTGGCATAAAAACCGTATTCATGTGGCGCTAATTGGTTCCAGCTAGTTGGAGGCTGTTTATCCATCACCCGAATGCGCACCACCGATTTTATGCTTTTAAAACCATATTTCCACGGCACAACTAAACGTACTGGCGCACCGTTTTGTGGCGGCAAGGTTTTGCCATAAAGCCCAACTGCCATCAAAGATAATTCATTCATTGCCTCAGCAATGGTTAAGCCTTCAACATACGGGTAATGAATGCCGCCGCCCATTAAACGGTTTCGTTGACCTGGCATTTGTTCTGGGTCAAACAAGGTTTCAAATGCCACATGAGTTGCTTGGGATTTTACCCCCACTTTTTTTAATAAACTGGCTAAGGAGAATCCCACCCAAGGCACCACCATTGACCACGCTTCCACGCAGCGTAAACGATAAGTACGCTCTTCAAGGGCAAACATGTTGGCTAAGTCATCGGCATCTAATGTCAATGGATTATCAACTAACCCTTCAATACGCAGCGCCCACGGATTAACACTAAAATCTTGCGCGTTCTCAAAAGGATCACTTTTACTGGTGCCAAATTCATAAAAATTATTATGGCGAGTCACTTTCGACTCTGGCGTTAACGCCTGCGTGGGTTGATATTGTTCAGGCTTTGCAAATTTAAGCGGGTGAGTTAAAAAAGGTGTAGCCGGTTTATCACCAAATAAATCAAAAATGCCCGCTTGAACCTGCCCCGGAATACTGGCACCTAATGCCCCTAAGCCCAAGGTTTTAATAATATTGCGGCGGTCTTTAAATACCGCCTCAGGCGTGACTTGATTATCCGGTAATTGCCATTGCGATTGTTGACGTATACCGCGGGTGAATGCTTTGTTGTTCGCCATAAAATTCGCCTTAATGAAATAGGTATGAGTAATCCACTGCCCAGTGGCTTTAAAAGATATATTTGATATAGACAGGTTAATACGCGCAATTCTTTCAATTTGTTTGATTTATTTAGGCTTATTTTTGCTGCAAAATACACCTCCTGAGTAAATAGCCCTTGCGATGGCACTATTGCGCATGCCAATCTTAGACAACTTTTGCTTTAGGGTTTTATCATGCCTGTAGAAATCAGCTTTACTCCCATTCAATTTGCAGCCATTGCCGCTGTTGCATTCATCGCATTTTTATTAGGTATGTTAATCAATCAGCGCTTAACAAGGCAGCGTTGGGAGCAAGTAAAAGCCGCTAAAGAAGCTGAGCACGAACAACAGTTAACTCAAGCATTAGCACAAGTTGATTTACTGCAACATCAACTTGATGACAAGCAAGATAATATTCATCATCTACAACAAAAAGTAGAACAGTTAGTCGCTGATGTTGCCCGCGCAACGGCCGATGCTCAACGACTCAACAAAACAGAAGAGCATTTAGCGCAAACCCAACACAAATTAATGGAAGCTCAACTTAATTTATCTAAATCAAATGCTATGCAGTTGAGCATCAAAGCCCAAGCTGAAACTCAACAACAAGCATTACATGACAAAGTCGCCCTCCTAGAAAGCGCCGAACAACGCTTAAAAGAACAGTTTGAGAACTTAGCCAATCGCATTTTTGAAGAACGTACCGAAAACTTCAAAAAACAAAATGTTGACCAAATGGATGGCGTTTTAGGGCCGCTGAAACAACAACTCGATGGTTTTAGACAACAAATACTGACCTCATACAATCATGAACAATCCGAACGTAGTGCACTGAAACATCAGCTTGATCATTTGCGTGACCTTAATTTAAAAATGAGCCAAGACGCCATAAACCTCACCAACGCATTAAAAGGTGACAACAAGCAACAAGGTAATTGGGGCGAGGTCATTTTAGAGCGGGTATTACAAGAAAGTGGCTTAAGAGAGGGGCACGAATACGCCACTCAACAACAACTTAAAGACGATGCTGGTAAACGCTTTAAACCTGATATCATCGTGCATTTACCCCAACACAAAGACGTAGTGATCGATGCCAAAATTTCGCTAATTGCTTACGAGCGCTACTTTAATAGCGACGATGACCTTGTGTCACAACAAGCGCTAAAAGAACATGCAATTTCAATCCGCCAGCACATTAAAGGCTTAAGCCAAAAAGATTATCAGCAGCTTCATGGGGTAAAAAGCCTTGATTACGTGTTGATGTTTATTCCAATTGAACCTGCATTCTTATTGGCCATTGAACACGATCCAAGCTTGGTAAACTTTGCTCTAGAACATAACATTATGTTAGTCAGTCCAACGAACTTGCTCGTAGCGCTGCGCACCATTAATAATATTTGGCGCTATGAATACCAAAACCAAAATGCTCAAGCCATTGCTAAGCAAGCGGGACGAATTTATGACAAATTATGTGGCTACCTTGATGATATGGAAAAGCTTGGCCGCGCGTTAGAAACAGCCGACAAAACCTACCAAACTGCAATGGGTAAACTGTCTACCGGTAAAGGCAATGTTATTCGCCAAGCTCATGTCATGCAGCAGCTCGGCGTAGAAACCAGCAAGCAGCTTGATTCAGTGGTCTTACAACAAGCATTAGATGAATCAATCGATAAAAATTAATCTTTCGTTAAGCGTCAACCATAATACTGCTTAAACGCCACAAAGTGTAAAGCCAGTGCAGATTGGCATCGGGTTATCAGTGCTCAATGCCAATCAAAACGTTGTCATTTTATTCACGTTTAGGAAGCCCTTAACATGCAAAGCCTAAGGTTACGTACCTTTTTCATTCTTTTTGTGCTTATTGCATCCACCTTGGTGTTATCTGGCAGCCAAACCGCCATCGCGACCACACATCATTACTCCATCGCTCAACAAACTTACCTAGATGCCCGCGAAGCACTCGACAATAAAGACATGGTGCTATATCAAAAACTGCGCCATAAAATCCCCGATTATCCGTTAACCATTTATTTGGACTACCACCAGCAATATAACCAAATAATGAACATGAACGGTGTCCAAGCAAATAAAGCCTTAGCGCATTACCGCACCACCGCGTTATTTAATACGCTGCGTTATCGCTACTTATCTCATGTTGGCGCTAAAAAACAATGGCAAGACTTCTTAGCCGTTTCGCCCTCTACCCCAAACGATATAACTTTGCAGTGTTATTATAATCGTGCCCAAATACACAGCGGCGATAAAAATGTTGGTTATCAAGGTGCTGAAAAATTATGGCAATATGGCTATTCACGTCCTAAAGCGTGCGACCCACTCTTTAAGCAATGGACCAAAGCCGGTCACCGCACCCAAGCACTCATTTGGCAACGTATGCTATTAAGTTTTAATGCTAACCAAAGCAGTTTACTCAAATGGTTAGGTAAAAAACTGCCACAACGCCAAGCGGAAGTGGATTTGCTAATTAAGGTGTATCGTGACCCACAAACCTTGCGCCATACCCGCCACTTTTCAAGTCAACAAGCCGTAGTCGGTGACATCGTTAATGTCGGTTTGCGTAAACTGGCTAAACGAGACTTACAACAAGCTGCCAAGCTTTATTTAATCTATCAACAAAAACAACGTTTTAGTGACTATGAGGCCAAACAACTCAATCGTTATATTGTCCGCCGAGCACTGATTAAACAAGACAGCGCGCTATTAGCCCATGTCGACAGCATGCTTGAAAAAATCGGGTCAGATGACTTATACGAGATGCGTTTACGTTGGGCGCTACGCGATCAAGATATGGATTCCGTTGCGCGTTATTTACCATTACTGAGCAAACAAGGCCAAAACGATCCCCGCTGGCGCTATTGGCAGGCACGGCTGAATCTTGACGATAATCTCAATAAATCAACCACGCAAACATTGGCCACTGAACAACTAACCATGCTTGCCCAGCAGCGCAACTTTTATGGTTTTGTCGCCGCAACATTAAGCAACCAAGCTGTAAATATGAACGACAACCCCATTGTCTCATCAGCTTCGTTAAGACAAAAATTATATCAAGACCCCAGCTTTGCCCGTGTGATTGAGCTTAGAGCCATCGACAAGTTAATTGATGCCCGCAGCGAATGGTTGCAATTAATGCGTCGTCAAACCGATAATGCGCTTAAAGCAGAATATGGACTATATGCCCTTGAGCATGAGTGGTATGACTTAAGTGTAGAGTCAAGCATTCAAGCTAAAAGCTGGCACGCACTGGCACTGCGTTTTCCGCCGGCGCAGCAAGCATTATTTCATCAAGCCAGTGAACGACATCAAGTCAGTGAATATGAAATCACCGCCATATCTCGGCGCGAAAGTGCGTTTTATCCATTTGCAACCTCTGGTGTGGGTGCGCGTGGCATGATGCAATTAATGCCCGCAACAGCAAAACATACCGCCAAACAACAAAAGCTTGCCTATAAAGGCACTCAGTCACTATATCAACCCGAGCTCAATATCATGCTGGGCAGCGCTTATTACGCCAAATTGTTAGCACAATTTAATCAAAACCGCATATTAGCCACTGCGGCCTACAACGCGGGTCCAAGCAATGTTAATCGTTGGCTAAAACGCTCAGGCGGTAAGCTGGATTTAATGAGCTTTATTGAAACAATTCCTTTTAGGGAAACCCGCGAATACGTGCAAGCCGTTATCAGCTATCGATTGATTTTCCAGCATCAACATAACGCCCTACAGCCAATGTTTAGCCAGCAGGAATTTAATCAGCTGTATTAATAGTGGCATTTTTATGCGGTAAACTTTTAAGGTGTTTTTGTTAAACAACAATGTTGTTGGCCAATAAACAATGATAGTGTAAGTGGCAGAAATTAAGTTAAATCCGTACACAGGGAGTTAAGGTGTCGCAGTCAAAAATTAATAATTTACTCAGCCAGTTAGAACAAGTTTTAATAGGTAAACCACAACAAATTAAGCTTGCTTTGGCGTGTATTTTGGCCAAAGGTCATTTGTTAATAGAAGACCTACCCGGCATGGGGAAAACCAGCTTATCTTACGGCTTAGCCAGCAGCTTAGGCATGAGTTATCAACGGGTGCAATTTACCAGCGATATGTTGCCAGCAGATTTACTTGGCGTGTCGATTTTCGACAACAGCTCGCAAACGTTTACTTTCCACAAAGGGCCGCTATTTAACCAAATGCTATTGGCCGATGAGATCAATCGCGCCAGCCCCAAAACCCAAAGTGCGTTACTTGAAGCCATGGCCGAACGTCAGATCACCCAAGACGGTCATACTTACCCGTTGCCTGAACCTTTTTTTGTTATTGCCACCCAAAATCCCGTTGATCAATCAGGTACGTTTCCATTACCTGAGTCACAGCTTGACCGCTTTATGATGCGAGTCTCTATTGGTTACCCAAATGAACAAGCTGAATTGACCATGCTTAAAACGTATTTACATGGCAGTAATCGCCTTGAGTTATCCGCTATATTAACCCCAACGGCACTGCTTGAACTTCAAACCCAAGTCACTCAAGTCAGTGCTTCTGATGCTGTGCTGAAATATTTATTAGCATTAGTAGAGGCTTCTCGTCAGCAACAACAAGGCAGTGGTTTGTCACCCCGAGCCAGCATTGCATTATTACAAGCTGCCAAAGCATGGGCATTTATGGATGAAAGAAACTACTTAGTGCCAGAAGATATTCAAGCGGTATTTACCGCTGTGGCTGAGCACCGTATCCGCGGCGCAAGTGCCCTACAAGGTCGGTCATTGTCAGAAACCATATTGACCCAAGTTAACCCCATTCGTTAATAAGGTTGTGTCATCATGGTAAAACACAACAATGCACCTAAACCGTCATGGCTAACCAGATTAACGCCGCCATCATGGCGTCGACGCTGGGAGCGATGGATTTCACGGCGTCTCCCCGCTCAAAAACAAGTCACGCTCAGCCATAAAGGCATATTTATTCTCCCAAGTGGTTTTGGGTTAGCCTGGTTAGGCTTGGTGGTAGTGTTGTATTTATTTGGGACTAACTATCAAAACAATTTAATTATCGGCTTAAGTTTAGTGTTAGCCAGTGTGTTTCATACCTGCATAATCTACAGCTATAAAAATCTTGCGGGGTTAACTTTTAGCGCCTTAACCCCACCAGAGGGCGTGGCAGGTGACACCATGCCGATGCCAATTAAACTTAGTGGGCAAACCGACAAACACCATACCAATACCACTCATCAACAAATTTGCCTTAACTTTGCACATCAGCGTCATATTCGTGTGCACCACAGTGGTGAACTCACCGATGCCACCATTCCATTTGACAATCCGGCTCGCGGGCTGCTTCGACCGGGGCGAATCACGGTATCGTCTTACTTTCCTTTAGGGTTGTGCCGCGCATGGTCTTATGTGGACTTAGATTTACAGCACATCATTTATGCCAAACCTCAACCGAGTGAAATTCAATTAACCAGTGTAGCCAGCCAAGATGCCACCAATGAACAACATGGCAAACTACGCCCAGGCGTTGATGACTTTAAAGGCCTGACCCCGTATATTGATGGCGAGTCATTAAAGCAAGTGGCGTGGAAACAATGGGCACAAGGCAAAGGCATGTTTACTAAAGTGTTTGCCGAGCCTGAAGGCGCGCCAGTGTGGTTGAGCTATCAGCGCCACAGTGCAGAAAGTGTTGAGTCACAACTGAGCCACCTTGCATGGCAGGTTGACAGCTTGTCACGTAAACAACAAATGTTTGGTTTGTCATTATTACACTACGCCATTGAACCCAATAATGGCGACGCCCACCGTAAAGCCTGCCAAATTGCATTAGCGACCTTTGCTTTATCCTCTAATACCCACCCTGATAGTCATTCATGCTCAGCGAATTTGGGGGGCAAAAATGAAGGATAATTTTGATAGTATCATTAGCCGTACTACTTTGTTTTGGCTGCTAATAACCAACGTAACCATTTTATTACCGCTTTATGCTAATGCCACAATTTGGAGTATCGGCATATGCGCAATTTGTTTTGTTTGGCGCATCGGTATTTATTACGGCAAAGTATCTGCACCGCCAAAATATTTAGTCAGTGGCTTAGCCATTGGCGCTGCAGTTACCCTCGCCTTAGTCGCATCCGAAATTGGTGCATTAAACGCACTGGTTAATTTATTGCTGCTTGGCTACGCCCTTAAATACATTGAAATGCGTGCCGTAAGAGATGTCAAAGTCGTGGTGTTAGTAGGGTATTTTTTAATTGCATTTGCACTATTAGAGCAGCAAAGCATGATGTTTACCGCGCAAATGTTGTTGATTAGCGTGATTAACGCTTGCGTGCTGATTAGCGTGTATCAAGACCATAGTAGCCGCAAAACCAATGCCATTTTTGGTTTAAAGATTATGTTACAGAGCTTACCGCTTGCCATATTATTGTTTGTGGTGTTCCCGCGCCTTGGACCGTTATGGTTAGCGCCCAACTTAAAAGTGGCGAAAACGGGTCTTTCAAACGAACTGAGCTTTGGGGATATCAGTCAACTCACCCGTTCAGATGAGTTGGCTTTTCGGGTGGGTTTTGAGCCTGAATCCAGCCAACAACAATTACCGAATGATGCCTTATATTGGCGCACATTGGTGCTAGAAGATTATGACGGCCAAACGTGGCGCCAAAACCCGCAAATTTTAAACCAGCAACGCCGCGCCTTTAGCCAAAAGCCTCAGCGTGAGTTACCAAATGATGTCACTGATAAGTTAACCTACACCATCATTAGCGAGCCCAGCCATAAAAAATGGCTGTACGCACTCGATCAAGCTTTTAGCCAAGAGCCGCATATTGTCGAACTCGCGGATTTACGTTTGTATTCCGCGCGCCCGATTGATCAACGTTTAAGTTATCGGGTCGACTCTTATCCCAATAGCATATTAAACCCACAAATTACCCCTTACACCAAGCGGGTTGATTTAGCCCTACCAGCCAATAGCAACCCACAATCTATGCGGTTTGGCAAACAGTTACAGCAACAGTACCCCTCAGCCACCGTGCGTGCACAGGCAATTATGGATTACTTTTCCCAGCAGGCTTTTTATTACACCTTAACGCCGCCGACATTGGGTAAAGAACAAATTGATGAGTTTTTATTTGACCATCGTGCCGGGTTTTGTGCTCATTATGCCTCGGCATTTGTGTTTTTAGCTCGAGCAAGTGGCATTCCTGCCAGAATGGTCACAGGTTATCAAGGTGGAGAATATAACCAAAAAGCCGGTTATTACAGCGTATATCAATATATGGCCCATGCTTGGGCTGAAATTTGGGTTGAAGGCGTAGGCTGGCAACGTTACGACCCGACGGCCATGATTGCACCAGAGCGTATTTTAGATGGTTTTGATGCCACATTTGACAGCCAATCTAGCTACTTACAAGACAGTCCTTTTAGTAGTTTGCATATGAAGCAGTACCCTTGGCTAAATGATATTCGCCAAACACTTGCCAGTGCTGACTTCTATTGGAGTGTCTGGGTATTAGGGTTTGATGAACAGCGTAAACAACAAGTGTTATCAAAACTACTTGGCCAACTCGACACACAAAAGCTGGCGTTATTTATGCTGATAAGCCTGCTGCTTATCGGGTTAATGATTGCTTACTACGCAGGGTTATTTCATGCATCGGCCCAAAAAGATGTCCTGATTAAACGTTACCAACGCCTATGTCAGCGCTTTGCCAAAGCTGGTGTGGTTCGCACTCAATCTCAAACGGTCAGTCAATATAACCAGCAAGTCAGCGCCGCCTTTGCGGCGCGAAAGCCGAAAGTTGCCGCGCGTTTTAATCAACTAAGTGAGATATACAACCAATTGAAATATCAGCCATTATCAGCGCAGCAACGTAAGCGGTTACTTAAGCGCTATCGCTACTTATATCTGCAATTACGATTAAGCAGCCTGTAAATATTTTCAAAGCACCTTGAAATAGCGATACTTTGAAATTTCGAATGTTGAACATTAAATACTTAAAACAGGCATAACGCTAGACGCTGCGCACATAAAAGCGCCATTTAGATTGCGATAAACCACAAGCTCACGTTTATTGCTTTGCGCTTATTGTTCAAGCTTTTACAATAACCTATCTTCGTTATCTGGACTGAATAATGCTTAAATTAATTCAATCAAATCAAATGGAAGTTTTATCGGCGCATCTAGCTAATTTTATCGCCACCCCACTTCCAAATACGCCTTTACTCAGTAACGAATCGATTTTGGTGCAAAGCCCTGGCATGTCGACGTGGTTACGGCTTGAAATTGCAAAACATAACCATATTGCTGCAGGATTAACATTCCCTTTACCGTCAAGTTTTACTTGGCAGTTATGCCACTTATTACTGCCTGATGTGCCCAAAGAAAATGCCTTTACCAAAGCGGCAATGACATGGAAGCTACTTGATTTACTCCCCAGCTTATTAAACGACACTGATTATGCGCCGCTGAGTCAGTACCTTGACTTGCCCGCTGAAATTACTGATGAAGCCCTTGCGAATATCGACGGGGTAAAGTTGTATCAATTATGTGGCCGCATTGCCGATATTTTTGACCAATATTTAGTGTTTCGCCCCGACTGGATCCAATGTTGGGAGCAACAGCAGCCGCTCACTGAATTAGCGCCAAATTTAACATTAGATGCTAACCAGCAATGGCAACCTAAACTTTGGCGTGCATTAATCGACTACAACCAACATCAACTCAATGCCAGTGTATATCACCGCGCAAACTTACATGCTGACTTAATTCAAGCACTAAACAACCCCGACTCAGACATAAGCGAGTTGCCAAAACGATTGTTTGTATTTGGTATTTCGTCAATGCCGCCGCAAACTTTAGACGTGTTGTATCACCTTGCAAAGCGTATCGATGTGATTATATTGGCGTTAAGCCCATGCCAGCATTATTGGGGCGATATTGTCGACCCTAAAGTGCGCGCCAGAATGTCATTGCAATACGCCAACAAAAAACAACTGCAACAAGACTGGGAAGCTTGCCTTGAAGTCGGTAACCCGCTGCTGGCCAATAACGGTAAAATGGGGCGCGAATTATTAGACTTAATGTTGAGTTTGCCAGAAGATCACACCGACTTTGGTGACGATTGTTATATTGAGCCGCAGCCGAATAATCTCCTTCATGGGGTGCAATATGATATTTTACAAATGGAAACATTAGGCCAAGCACTCGGCCCTGATGCAGACATTTATCATCAGGTGCAATTAAGACGCCCACTGCAAGCTAATGACAACTCAATTACCCTGCGCAGCTGTCACAGCCCACTGCGTGAAGTTGAAACCTTACACGACCATATTTTAGGGCTTTTAGCACAAGATGAGACGCTAAGCCCTAAAGACATTGTAATAATGCTGCCTGATGTCGCCGCTTATGCTCCCTATATTGATGCTGTTTTCAGCACTGCCAATAGCCAGCCATTTAGCGCGCAACATCCAAATAACGCAACATCTCAAAACACAGGCAACCGCTACATACCTTACGCCATTGCCGATAGAGGCGCAGCGCAAGAGTCGCCATTAATTAATAGCTTTTTAAGTTTATTAAACATCAATCAAAGCCGCTTTGGGTTAACTGAAATTATTGGCATTTTAGAAGTGCCCGCCATTTTGCGCCGCTTTGGATTAGATGATGAAGATTTACAGTTAATCCGCCGTTGGTTAGACAGCGCTAACGTGCGCTGGGGACGAGATGCCAACAGCCGAAGTGAACTTGGATTACACAGCTTTAGTCAAAATTCATGGGCATTTGGTATTCGCCGTTTAATCCTCGGTTATGCCATGAATGACGATGCCGACATTTATCATGACACCTTATTAGTTGCCGGCGTTGAGGGGCAATCAGCACAAGCATTAGGTAAACTACTTAACTTTTTAGAAAAGATAGACCATTATCACAATGCTTTTTTACAGCCTCAAAAAACACGTAAACTATTATCATTACTGACTTTATTGCTTGAAGATTTTTATGAAGCCATTGATGACGAACAGCAACAACTGCAAACCATTCGAGAAGCGCTAAGCAGCCTTGACACGGAACTGTTTGAAGCCGGCCATCCACTTGATAATGAAGATAATACCAATTTATCCCTGACGCTAAACGCCCTCACAGCGCATCGCCAACTCGATATTGAAATATTAAGACAATGGTTTACTCAGCGTCTAACTGAGTCGCGGGTTGGCCAGCGTTACTTAGCTGGTAGCATCAACTTTTGTACCTTGATGCCAATGCGCTCAATCCCTTTTAAAGTGGTGTGTTTGTTAGGCATGAATGACGGGGTTTACCCTCGGGTTCAGCATCCTGTTGGCTTTGATTTAATGGCGCACTTTGGCCCAATAAAAGGTGACCGTTCTCGTCGTCTCGACGACCGCTATTTATTTTTAGAAGCTTTATTATCTGCCCGTGAACAATTATATATCAGCTTTATTGGTCACAGTGAACGTGACAACACTGAACGTTTACCTTCTATGCTAGTGTCTGAGCTAATTGAGTTTGTGCAAATGAGTTACTTGCCCCTATCGCAAGTCAGTAAACTTGAGCAGTGCACTAACACCGATATACTTGGTTATATTGAGCAATTAGATAACGCCGTTTATCAGCAATTGATTATTGCCCAGCCACTGCAACCATTTGATAAAAGGCTTTATACGCCATCTGGCGACCACAATAGCAAACAAAGTTTTAATCCTCAGTGGTGTCCTCCGAGTAACAACACTTTGCAAGAACAAGCTTTTTTAGCCGCAAACCAACGCATTGTGGTTGATGAACACCACACCGACACCTTGGCGTTAAACGGGCAAACAGAGATTGAACTTAGCGCCTTAATGCGCTTTTATCGCCACCCTGCGCAATACTTTTTTAACCGCACTTTACATGTTGATTTGGCGCTGCAAGTAGAAGCAGATGATAACGATGAGCCATTTGAATTAGACGGTTTAGGGCGTTACTTAATTTTGTCGCAATTAATTGATAGCGCATTATTAGACCTCAAAGGCCACATTGAGCCGCAACTATTGGCATCATTAAAAGCCAGTGGTGAACTACCAATGGCACCATTTGATGATTTGTTGCTCGAAAAATTTACTAAAGATGTCGCCCCTTTAGTTAACCGCGTGCAATATCTGCGTGAAGAACAGCCACTTGAAACCGTAAATGTTGAGCTGCAATGCCAAGTGGATATCGGCATTACTGATGAACATATGACTAATTTAACGGTCTTTGGCAGAATTGATAACGTGTCGCCCAAAGGTTTGGTTAACTACCGTCCAGGTCGTGCCCACGGCCGCGACTTAATTCAAATGTATTTACGTCATTTATGTTTAAATGCCATGGGCGTTAATAAGCACAGTTATTTAATTGATATTAATGATTTTCATAGCTTTGCACCGTTAACTACCCCGCAAGCATTAGCGCAACTATCGCGCTTTATTCGCGTGTTTGTTGATGGTCAGTCTCGGGCAATATGCCTACCACCACGCACCAGCTTTGTTTATGCTCAAACAGAAGGTGAACACCCTGAAAAGCTGCAACAAGCAAAAGCTCAATGGTCCAGTAGTCAGTCAGTTTATGTCGAAGGGCAAGACCCGCATAATCGACGTTTA
The DNA here is from genome assembly GCF_018221465.1 of Shewanella intestini. Classification (GTDB taxonomy): domain Bacteria; phylum Pseudomonadota; class Gammaproteobacteria; order Enterobacterales; family Shewanellaceae; genus Shewanella; species Shewanella intestini. The sequence continues at coordinate 32,957 of NZ_JAAIKR010000017.1, forward strand.
TTTGCCTTTCCAGATAGCTTTAGTCAAACCCAATTTGGCGGCTTAGTTGAGCATTTATTAGCGCCGATGATCAGCTTGTATCAGCACGCACCGTTAGCCCAATTAGATGCCTTTGTCACTGAAACCGCCATTGAGCAACTTGCGAATGTCATAAACCAGCAAACCAGCAACAAAGCGAATAAACCCGCTAACAAAAATAGCCCCATAAAGACTAATCAACATAGTCATGTGACTCACATTGATGATGTAAAAAAAGCCACTGGCCCTGAAGGAGTTGCATAATGAATACCCATACTGTCTCGCCTTTGCAGCCAATTTCATTACCATTTAACGGTTCAAGCTTAATTGAAGCCAGTGCTGGCACAGGCAAAACGTACACTATTTCGGGGTTATACCTGCGATTATTACTCGGCCATGGTGGCCAATCGCCGCTCAGTTGTGAGCAAATTTTGGTGGTTACCTTTACCAACGCGGCCACACAAGAGCTTCGCGATAGGATCCGAAAACGGATTCAACAAGCCTTTAAACGCTTTATTGGACTACCAACAAACGATGAGTTTATTGAACAACTTTACCAACAAACACCTGAAGAAGAGCGCAGCACCGCATTAAAGCGCTTTGATCTCGCCTTAAAAACCCTAGATGAAGCAGCCATTTATACCATTCATGGTTTTTGTCAGCGGGTCTTAAGTGACATGGCTTTTGAGTCATCGTTGTTGTTTGAGTCAGAATTTACTTTAGATGATAGCGAATACTTACATCATGCTGTGCGCGATTTTTGGCGCGAGGTTTGCTATTCATTGTCGCCCACCATTGCCGGCTTGGTCAGTAACCACATTGCGACGCCGGATTTATTGGCGCACAAATTACGACCATTACTCGGGGCTGCACAAGCAAAGCTCACTATCACGCCAAGCCAATTTATTGAGCTCAGTGAAAACCTTGTCAGCAGCATCAATCGCTTTAAAAAGAGTTGGATTGATGAGCAAGCACAAACCTATGAATTACTCATTTCATTACCGTTAAACGGGGTGCGTTTTGGCAAAAAAGCTGACGGCTACCCCAAATTACAACTCCAGTTCGAACAACTGAGCCTTTGGGCTGAACATGGTCAAGGATTACCACCGAGCAAAGCACTTGAACAACTTGCGTTATCTGGGCTAAAACTCAATAAAGGCGGTGAAATTCCCACCAAAGAACAAGCGCCTTTGCTTGATCAAATTGAACGCTTATCAAGCGCCATTACCGAAATTATTCCCGCGTTTTTAGTACGAGCCCAGCAAGGCATAAAACAACGCTTTAATGAACAAAAACAACAACGCAATTTAATGACGCCCGATGACTTATTAGTCACCTTAGCCAATGCAATAGATACCCAAGGTAGTCAGTTAAGCCAAGCCATTGCTAAGCGTTTTCCTATTGCGTTAATTGATGAGTTTCAAGACACCGACCCGCTACAATTTAAAATATTTAATCAGGTATATCAGCCAATAGATGCTAACAGCTTACCAAGCACTGCAGTAAGTAACACTTCTGCATTAGGGTTATTGATGATCGGCGACCCTAAACAGGCAATTTATGCGTTTCGCGGCGCAGATATTTACACCTATATTGCTGCTAGAAATCAAACTCAAGCGCGCTTTAATCTCGCGACAAATTATCGCTCATCAGCTGGGCTGGTTCATGCAGTCAATGCCATATTTAACCAACACCACGACCCATTTATCAACCAAGCCATCCCGTTTGATTTAGTTAACACGCCACCAAGCGCGGCAAATAAAGTGATTATTGAGTCGCCAAGCCATCAGCAAGCTCAAGCAACTCAAACTGAGAATAATAACGCGGCGCTGCAAATTCGATTATTAGCAGAGCACAAAGAAAACGGCTTAAATAAAACCGATGCACGGCAAATGCTCAGCGATGATGCTGCTAATGAAATTGCCCGCTTACTAACGTTAGCGGCGCAAGGTAATTGCAACATTAACGGCGCAGCACTGCGAGCTAAAGATATTGCGGTGTTAGTGAGAGATCGCAATGAAGCCGCAGTAATAAAAGTAGCATTAACTGAGCGTCAAATTGGCGCGGTATTCTTAAGTCGCGATAGCGTATTTAACACCAATGAAGCCGCTGAAGTTGCGTTATTACTGCATGCATTAGCTGCCCCCAAAGACGAGCGAAAACTACGCGCGGCGCTAGCAACGCAACTGTTTGGTTATAACGCCGAGCAAATACATCAATTTAATCAACACGAAGCAGTCCGTCAGCAGTTGCTTGACCAATTTATGCAATGGCATGAACTGTGGTTACATCGCGGCGTGATGCCAGCATTACTGCGCTTAGCTAGTGACACTCACTTAGTGTCAAGGTTATTAAGCCAAGCAGAGCCAGCACAAAATGACAGCTTAACGGATGATGATGACGACAACTTAACCGACAACAGCGGTGAACGCCGTCTAACAGACTTTCGCCACCTGAGTGAGTTGCTGCAACAAAAAGCCACTGAGCTTGATGGTAGCAGCGCATTAATCAATTGGTTTGAGCAGCAACTCATTGATGCCAGCGGCCAAGATGAACAACAATTACGCTTAGAAAGCGAACAAAACCTTGTTCAAATTGTCACCATTCATAAATCTAAAGGTTTAGAGTATCCAGTGTGTTTTGTGCCGTTTATCAGCTTAGCCAGAAGCAGTTCACGCCGCCCTGACCCACTGCTTTATCATGATGACACTCAACTCGTTTGGGACTTAAATGGGACTGACGAGGGCTGGGATAAACACAAACAAGAAGTGCTTGCTGAAGATTTACGCCTGCTTTATGTCGCGCTTACTCGCCCGGTTTATCGTTGTTACATGGGAATTGCCAACCAATCACGGCAGCTAAAAGCGGGCATTAGCAGTCAGTTATACCAAACAGGTATTGGTTACTTACTGGGGATTACCGACAAAAGTTGCACGATTGAGGATATTGTCAATCGCACTCAAGCACTGGCGCAATTAGACTGCATCGATGTATCATTAATTGAAGCATGCGCCGCAACCGCCCTTACTATCAATGCAACTAATAACATCAATTATTGCGCAAAACCGCTAACACGCGGCCACAGTACACCATGGCGCGTAGGCAGTTATTCAGGATTGGTAAAACATTTACCCCACGAAAAGACTCAGCCCGGCGCTGATGATGAAGATTTTAGCCAAGAAACCAATCCGCTACTAAACGTGGAAAATGACAATGTTGATGCGGTTGAATTTAATCGCTTTAGTTTTGAGCGCGGCGCAAATGCAGGTAGTTTTATGCATTTAGTGATGGAGTTATTTGACTTCACACAAGCAGAAACTCAACTGCAAGATGCCATTATTAACGCCATGAAACAATATGGTTTCGACACCGATATCTGGTTAGCCCCATTACATGAATGGTATCAACAAATTCTAACCACGCCGTTGCCACTAAATGAACAACACAATATTTACCTTGCTAATTTAGCTCCACAACAAGTGCTAGTTGAAATGGAGTTTTATTTACCGTTAACTCAATTAAAAGCCAATGACCTCAATCAATTACTGACTCAATATGGCTATGAAGCAGGTTTTAGTTTCGACACATTAAAAGGAATGCTAAAAGGCTTTATTGATTTAACCTTTGAATACCAAGGCAAATATTATATTGCTGATTACAAATCTAATCATTTAGGCGACACTTTTGATGCTTACCATCTGGGCGCATTATCAAAGGCAATCAACAGCCACCGCTATAACTTACAGTACATTTTGTACACCTTAGCACTGCATCGATTCCTTAAATTACGTTTGCCTCAATACCAATACCACACGCATATGGGCGGTAGTTATTACTTATTTTTACGGGGAATGACGCCATCACATCCGGGCAGCGGGGTATTTTACGATTTACCACCACAGCAACTCATAGAACAATTAGATGCGCTATTTACCACGCCCGACACTATCAATAGCCTTGTAGGCAATACTAGCTCAGTACAAGGAGTAAGCACATGTTAACGCTTAACATGCCAATAGCGGCATTGCTAAACCAATGGCAACAACAAGGCGTGTTGACATCACTTGATCGCCACTTTGCCATTGAGCTGTCTAAGCTAGAATCACAACATGCTCAAACCGATGAGTTAAACGCCCTATTTTTATTAATATGCGCCTTGTTGAGTCAAAAACTATCGAATCAACATACATGCTTAGTGATAAACAGTATTGATTTAGCTAATCCGATGGGTGAAAACATTCATGGATATCATGCCGATAAGCCTTCAAGTTGCTGTCAAATCAACATCACTCATGGACAATTACTTACCACACTGTGCCAGTTTGATGCCGTTGGCAGTTCTGGTGACAACAAGCCATTAATTTTAGACCTTGGACGATTGTATTTAAATAAGTATCACCATTTTGAAATTAACGTCGCGGCAAAATTACGTCAATTAGCCAGCCACTCGTTTAGCCCAGATATCAACATCACTCGTGATTATTTAACGATGTTATTTCCAGCAGAAACGACAACACGTCAACAACCCGTATTAAATTGGCAAAAAATAGCCACGGCAACAGCGCTAACTAAAGCCTTAGCGGTGATCACTGGCGGCCCGGGCACGGGTAAAACGACCACCGTAACCAAATTATTATTGTTACTGCTAACTCAATCGCCGCTTACCCTGCGTTTAGTTGCGCCAACCGGCAAAGCCGCGGCAAGATTAAGTGAGTCAATCAAAGCGTCAAAAGCACGCTTATTGCAACAACTCACTTCAGCCAATGATGGTAGTGAAGCAAATAATGTATTAATTAGCGCCCTAAACACCCTTCCAGAAGAAGCATCGACACTACACCGTTTATTGGGCGTTATTCCGCAATCACATCAATTTAGGCACAATAAAACCAATCCATTACGTTTGGACTTATTAGTGGTTGATGAAGCCTCAATGGTGGATTTACCCATGATGCATAAACTGCTTGATGCGCTACCGAGCCATGCACGGTTAATTTTGTTAGGCGACCAAGACCAGTTAGCTTCAGTTGAGGCAGGTTCTGTATTGGCAGATATGTGTTTAGGGCTAAAAGCCAACGCTCAAGAGAGTAGCATTGACCCCTGGTTTATGCGTTACAGCCAGCAGCAAGCACAATTAATTGAAGCGCTGACAGGCAACAATGTCAGTCAATATCAACTACCCTCACAGGCTAGCAATACACATATAGCCAGTAATATGACCGACACAACTGAGCAGCAACTAAGCAGTTTTGGTGACAGCTTATGTATGTTGCGCCATAGTCATCGTTTTGCTGGCGATGCGGGAATTGGCCGTCTTGCTAATGCCGTTAATCAAGGTGATATCGCTGCAATTTCAGCCGTATGGAATCATGGTTACAATGAGCTACATTGGTATGAGCATCAACATGTGCAGCAACAAGGTAAAGACCAACTTGTTGATTTTTCAGTGAGTGTTTATCGCCCCTATCTTGAAATGATCCAATATAATCAAAAGGTATTCACTGAAGCACTGAGCCTTGATGACAATGAATCGCCTGAGCAAAATACGGCAATTTATACAGCTAATCAGATTATCGACAGTTTTAACCAATACCGCTTACTTTGCGCTATGCGCAGTGGCGAGTTTGGGATTGATGGCATGAACGCCAGCTTAACATTAGGGCTACAACAAGCGCAGTTGATTAACCCTAATCAAGAGTTCTATTTAGGCCGGCCAATCATTATTCAAAGTAATGACTATAACCTCGGTTTGTTTAATGGCGATATTGGGTTAATTTTGCAAGATGAACAGCAACCTTCCCGGTTAATGGCGCATTTCATTCAAGCCGATGGCAGCCTGTTAAAAGTGCTTCCAGCAAGGTTACCAAAACACGACAGCTGCTATGCAATGACAGTACATAAATCCCAAGGCAGTGAGTTTGACACCGTAGGATTTGTATTACCGCAACAGCCCAGCACCTCTCAATGGCAATTGCTGACCAAAGAGCTCGTTTATACCGCGATTACGCGTGCTAAAAATCATTTCTATTGTCTGGGTAATCAACGCGTATTTGAGCGAGCGTGTAAACAAGTCACTCATCGAAGTAGCGGCTTAGGCCAACGCTTATGGGGCTAAGTTATCCCTTTTGAGATTAACATTTTCAATAAAATGGCTAGCCAAACTTGTACATTTAGGGCTTTGGTCTTTATCATAGCCCCACTTTTATCTTGCCCCTTCCGTTAATGGAATCTTTTTGGGCTACTCGGTTTTTTAGGAGCGATTGATGGCTAAAATCAATGTATTGTTATTATGTGGCGGCGGCGGTGCTGAGCATGATATTTCCCTTATGTCTGCCCGTTTTTTTACCGCGACATTAGCTCAACTGCCGCAATTTGAAGTATTAAAGGTTGAATTAAACAAGCAAGGTCAATACATCACCGAACAAGGTGAACATTGTGAAATCACCCATGAGCGCCAAATTCGTTATCACAATAGCGAGATACCGAGTTGGGAGATCGACTTTGCCCTGCCTTGTATACATGGCTACCCTGGTGAAACTGGCGATATTCAATCATTTTTTGATTTAATAAAACTGCCATACTTTGGTTGTGACGCTGAAGCATCCCGTAATTGCTTTAATAAAGTCACCGCAAAAATGTGGTTTAGTGCACTAGGGATCCCTAACACGCCGTATTTGTTTTTACACCAGTTTGACCAACAAGCCGTAGCAAACACTCAAGGCGCATTAGATAAGTGGGGCTCGGTATTTATTAAAGCCGCTTCACAAGGCTCATCTGTTGGCTGTTATAAAATCGATACCTCTGAAGACATTGCAAGCACATTAGAGCAGGCATTTAGTTATTCTCCTTATGTGGTGGTTGAGAAAACCATTGTTGCCCGCGAACTTGAAGTGGCTGTATATGAGTATCAAGGACACGTTATTGCCACAAAACCTGGTGAAATAATTTGCGCCGATAATGCTTTTTATACTTTTGATGAAAAGTATGCGGATAACAGCCAAACACGAACTGATGTTGAAGCAAGAAACCTTACACACGATCAAATTGAACAAATTCAAGCCTATTCAATTAAAGTATTTAAAGGTATGAAACTGCGTCATCTCTCACGAATTGACTTCTTCTTAACCGATGAAGGTGAAGTGCTACTGAACGAAATTAATACCTTTCCCGGCTCTACACCTATTTCTATGTTCCCCAAAATGATGCAGCACAATGGCCTTAGTTACGCAGATTTTCTAGTGGATGCCATTTCATCACAATGTCAACCTCGCCGATAACCACACATTGATTTAGTCGATTCAAATAAAAACACCTGGTGAAGACTGGGTGTTTTTTAGCTCGGAGCTGGTGCTGGCGAATGTGCTCACTTGCGCTGGCACTTTGCCCGTCAAATTATCAATCTAGAGCAACAAGCCTCCATTTTAGATATTGTATTTTTACGCTTTAAGCCCCTCTTTAATAGACTCTTTCTGAATAATTTATCCCTTAAGCTTTCTCCGCCTAACTTACCCCAAAAAAAAAGGCCTGCAAATGCAGGCCTTTTAGAGTAGTTAGCGCAATTAAAAGTCTTTCACGTCAGCCATATCAGGTAAACGATGAGCAATACCTTTATGACAATCAATACAGGTTTTCTCGCCGCTTGCTAATGCGGTTGAATGCATTTGTGCTGCGCGGGTTGATTGACGAGTAAAGTCCATAGAATCAAATTTATGACAATCACGACACTCTTGTGAATCATTGGCTTTTAAACGTTTCCACTCATGTTTTGCTAATGTGCCACGTCTTGCCTCAAATTTTTCAGGAGTATCAATCGTCCCTATAATTTGCCCATAAATCTCTCTTGATGCTTGCATCTTACGAGCGATTTTATCAGTCCACTTATGTGGAACATGACAATCGTGACAGGTGGCTCTCACACCTGAGCTATTGGAGTAATGAATTGTTGATTGCAATTCATGGTATACGTTTTGGTGACAATCACTGCAAAACTCCTCAGTACTTGATGCCTCTAAAGCAACATTAAAGCCACCCCAGAAAATAATACCGGCAACAAACCCACCTAGAGTCAGAAAACCTAAACTGTAATGTACACTTGGCCGACGTATTACTCCCCAAATGACTTTTAGCTTAGCCAATAGACTAGCTACCATGACCGCTCCTATTTCTCTTTCTTCATTAATTCATGTAAATCGACAAAGTCATTTCCTACCAACGGTTTTGCATCAACTTGTGGTACATGGCATTGAGTACAGAAGTAACGGCGAGGCGATAATGTCGCTAAAAAGTTGTTATCGCGATCCATATAATGAGTCACACTGACCATTGGCGCTTTTGAATAAGTACTACTCTGGCGCGAATGACATTGCATACATTTGTTCGCTTTGAGGTCAATTTGATAACCATCAATTTTGTGCGGAATAACCGGCGGCTGCATTGGATAACTGCGCGCTTTTTCCACATCCGTGTTATCCACTTTAGGCATAACTGGCGGAGTTGGTTCAATATCAAGTGGTACTTGACGCAAAGTTGCAACTTTATCAGCAGGAATCGTTGCTGCCATGGCGCTCATTGAAAGACCAACTAAGGCGATAACAGATAAAATTTTACGCGTTTTCATAGTATCTCTCCTTAGGCTTTGACAATTTTGATGGCACATTTCTTAAAGTCCGTTTGTTTTGACAAAGGATCTGTCGCATCAAGCGTTACTTTATTAATGAGCTGACTAGCATCGAACCAAGGAACAAACACTAGACCTACAGGCGGCTTATTACGACCACGGGTTTCTACGCGTGTTTTAATCTCACCACGGCGAGAAATCACTTTAATGGCATCACCACGGCGTAAACCACGTTTCTTAGCATCTTCTGGATGCATAAAACACACTGCATCAGGAAAGGCCTTATAAAGCTCTGGCACACGTTGGGTCATTGAACCGGAATGCCAATGTTCTAGAACGCGACCGGTTGATAACCATAGGTCAAACTCTTCATCTGGCGATTCAGGAGCAGGCTCATAAGGCAGTGCATAAATCACGGCTTTGCCATCAGGTTTACCATAGAACTGGAAACCGGTACCCGCTTTCACATAGGGATCAGAACCTTCACGGTAGCGCCATTTAGTTTCAACACCATTCACAACAGGCCAGCGTAGACCATGTTCTTCGTGGTAACGGTCAAAGTCGGCTAAATCATGTCCGCGACCACGACCAAATTGTGCGTACTCTTCAAACAAACCTTTTTGAGCATAAAATCCAAAGTGATTTGCTTCATCATTCATGTACTTGCTGTCCATGTCTGATAATGGGAATTTCTCAACGTTACCATTTTGATACAATACTTGATAAAGGGTTTTGCCTTTAAACTGTGGATTAGCATCAAGCACTTCTTTTGGCCACACTTCATCAGTGGTAAAGCGCTTAGAAAACTCCATTAACTGCCACAAGTCAGAACGAGACTCACCTGGCGCTTTAACCATTTGATGCCAGAACTGAGTACGACGCTCGGCATTACCATACGCGCCTTCTTTTTCAACCCACATTGCAGCAGGTAAAATCATATCGGCAGCTTGTGTTGTTACTGTTGGGTAAGCGTCAGAGACAACAATAAAGTTTTCAGGATTGCGGTAGCCCGGTAAACCTTCTTCATTCATGTTTGCCGCAGCTTGCATGTTGTTATTCACTTGAACCCAATAACAGTTTAAATCACCGTCTTTAAGACGACGATTTTGCTCAACCGCATGATAACCTGGTTTTGGTGGAATAATACCTTCAGGAATATTCCATATTTTTTGTGCTGCCGCTCTATGTTTAGGGTTTGTGACCACCATATCAGCAGGCAAACGATGTGAGAATGTACCTACTTCACGAGCAGTACCACATGCAGATGGTTGACCGGTTAATGAGAACGGGCTGTTACCTGGTGTTGAAATTTTACCAACCAGTAAGTGAATGTTGTAAATAAGGTTGTTACACCAAACACCACGAGTATGTTGATTAAAGCCCATGGTCCAGAACGAGGTTACTTTACGATTTGGATCAGCGTAAAGTTCAGCTAATTCTATCAATTTATGCTCAGAAACACCCGACAACTTGCTCACTGAAGTGACGTCATAATCGGCAACAAATTTCTTGAACTCTTCAAAATCAATTGCAGTAGAACTACCTGCTGTAGCAACATTTTTTGCTTTTTGTTGTAACGGATTGCTAGCACGTAAACCATAACCGATGTCCGTTTGACCTTTACGGAAATTAACGTGTTGTTTAACAAAGTCTTTATTAACCTTGTTATTTTGAATAATGTAATTAGCAATGAAGTTCAAAATAGCTAAGTCGGTTTGTGGTTCAAACACAACAGGAAGATCAGCTAAATCAAATGAACGGTTCTCGAAGGTAGACAGAACAGCCACTTTTACATGTGGTGCTGATAAACGACGGTCTGTTACACGTGTCCATAAAATGGGATGCATTTCTGCCATGTTTGAACCCCAAAGTACAAACGCGTCAGCCGCTTCCATATCATCATAACAACCCATTGGCTCATCAATACCAAAGGTTCTCATAAATCCACCAACAGCAGATGCCATACAATGGCGCGCATTAGGATCAATGTTATTTGAGCCAAACCCAGCTTTCATTAACTTAACTGCCGCATAGCCTTCAAACACTGTCCATTGGCCAGAACCAAACATACCCACGGCAGTCGGTCCTTTTTCTTTCATGGTTTTCTTCCATTTGGCAGCCATTGTGTCAAATGCAGTGTCCCAAGTAATCGGGGTAAACTCACCATTTTTGTCGTATTGACCATTAGTCATACGCATCATTGGAGTTTGAATACGGTCTTTACCGTACATGATTTTAGAAAGGAAGTAGCCTTTGATACAGTTAAGGCCTTTGTTTACTTCACTTTTAGCATCACCGTGAGTTGCAACAACTTTACCATCACGCGTTGCGACAATAACCGAACAACCAGTACCACAAAAACGACAAGGCGCTTTGTTCCATTCCAGTTTGGTTTGCTCAGAGCTAGTAATTAAATTACTTGCTGCTGCAGGTAAAGCCAAACCAGCGACACTGGCTGCTGCCATCGCTGCATTGGCTTTCATAAAATCGCGTCTATTCATTTTCATATTTCACCCTCTTCAAGTGCTTCACTTTGGTGATAAACCATGGTCGCTGATAACACACCAGGCAATGCATTAATGATAGCAATATCGTCCATCAATGATTTCTGGCTGAGCCCCTCAATAACAACGACTAACTTAACGTCATTATTGGCTGATAACTCTGCATTCTTTATCGCCATGATTTGCTGTCTCACTTCTGCCATCATGTCAGGTTGCACTTGGACAATAAGACTGGTTACGTGAAGTTCATTGCTCATTAATTTAAATCCAATTTAAAAAATTATTATTGTTGTTGGTTTATCCTGCGCCTGGAGGACCGGTTAATATTTGACTGAACCAAATACTAAAGCCTAAGGCACTAATAAGTACGGCTGTTAAAATAGGAGCTAAGAATACAGCCAAAAATAAAAATATTTTGAACTCTAAACTTTTCTCATTTTCCTTATCTTGACTCATGGGCCCTCCAAGAGTGACTAATTTAAGTAATAATTAAACTGCTGTTTTCATTTTCAATTAATACAATTTAAATAAATTTTATCGCTATTCAATTTGCAAACTATATACTCACAAATTGGTAAAAATGACTTAAGTTGATCCAGATCAACAAAGCGCGGTGTTTTTTCAACAGTTTTGGTTGAAAGTCACGTAAGCACCGATTAAACAAAGGTAAATTTATAAATCAATGCGTTTATTTTGCGACACTAGTGTTCAGTATAAGATAAGAAAAAGCTTTTATGTTATTTAATTGTGAAATTAATAAATTAAACTATGTAACTGAAGTTGCAATTGATATATATAAAGACGATTACTGGATAAATCATGATATGTGGTAGCGACGATTAACGCAAAAATATCCCTGTTAATCGCCTCTAGCTTACACTTAATTTAACTGGTATCTCAATACTTTAAGTGACTTTTGTTCATTGACATCTTGATAAACGGCAGGATTAGCTAGGCGCTCAATAAAGCTCAAATTAGGTGCAGTGTCGATCACTTGTTTTTTTAGAAAGTCACAACCTAATTCGGGGGCATTCAAACAAAGTAGCACTTCCCCTTTAGGGTTTAGTAGCTGGGGAATTCGCTTTAACAACCTTTGGTAATCTTTGGTCGCCACAAAACTCCCTTTTTGATTACTTGGTGGGTCAACCACGATTAAGTCGTAGCCTCCTAATTTAGTAAGCTTGCCCCACGACTTAAAAATATCATGACCAAAAAATCGAGCTCCAGTCGTAAAATCATTAAGTAAGTGGTTACGTTTACCGATAGCCAGCGCGCCTTTGCTCATATCCATATTCACGACCTGACAAGCGCCACCTTGAAGTGCCATCACACTAAAAGCGCAAGTATATGAAAACAAATTAAGCACATTTTTATCACGGCTATGTTGCTTAACCCATCGGCGTCCATTGGCCATATCTAAAAATAGCCCATGGTTTTGTCCACGCAATAAGTGGATTTCAAATTTGGCATTATTCTCACTGATAATATGCGGATCAGGGATTTCACCACAAATAACTTCAGTATGCGTTTGACCTGCTGCCCGATACTGAAACACGAGGTTTAACTCCGCACAATGATGCTTTTGCTGCCAAACCTGTTTAATTGAATCAAATAATGTCGTTTGTTCATCCACCGATAATACATTAAAGCTGGTCAACAGCAGTACAGGCTCATACCAATCAAGACAAAGGTGCTCTTGTGCGGCAAACAACCCACCTCGACCATGAAAAATGCGTCTTGAATTGTTATCTAGTTGTGCTTGACTTAGTGCGTCAATTAACCCTGTCATAGTTTCTCTTTTAAAAAGTCATAATTGTATTTAAATCTGTCAAACAATAAGATTGTTATCTAAATTTGACATAAAAATGAGTATTAATAGCTAGGTGCCATCAATGATACAAATAGTTGAAGATCAACTCACTTGTTGCTCTTTTGTCTCTTCCTCTATTTTGTTTTGTTGCTCCAATTCAGAACCATCAGAAAGCATAATGGATAACCAATTGCCTGATTGGCTCGACTCTAAAGCTATCTTAACAATCATGGTTAAGGGCACAGACAATAACATACCAACCGAGCCTAACATCCAGCCCCAAAATATTAATGACAAGAAAACCACTAACGTTGAAAGCCCAAGTCCTTTACCCATGTATTTAGGTTCAATGACATTGCCCATAATGGTATTTGTGCCAAGATATAGCGCAGCAGTTATCCCAGCAGCACCAGGGCCCATTTGAATAAACGCTAACAATACGGCAGGAATCGCTGCAATGATAGAACCAATATTGGGAATGTAATTAAACAAGAAGGCAATCACCGCCCATAACAGCGCATAATCGACACCAATAATCGTTAAGCCAATGCCGACGATAATACCTGTCGCTATACTCACCATGGTTTTAATCAACATATATTGATTGACTGAATGCAAGAACTTATCAATTTGTTGTAAACGCATATCTGGATCATCGAGTGCAAGATGTAGCTTTTTAGGCATCGACTGCGCTTCAAATAACATAAAAACAATGGTCAAAATGATAAGAAATAAGTTTGCCATAACATTACCAAGCCCTGACAGCATGTTGGTCGTCATACTTAATGCCATGCTTGGATCAAAATAATTGAGAACTTTCTCTCTTGAAATATGAATATTAAAACTGTTTAGTTTTTGTAATATCCACGAAAATTGCTCGACTAATTGATTGCGATAAACAGGCAACTGTTTGGAAAACTCATTAATTGAACTGCCAACTAAGCTGGCTAGCCACAAGCCCATTAGCACGATAAACAACATCAAAATCATCACAGAGATACCTTTTGGTATTTTGTAACGTGTCATCATGACTATCGCTGGATTGCATATCATCGCCAAAAAGGCCGAAAGCACAAAAGGAACCACAATTGGGCTTGCTGCTTTAATGCCTGCCATGATAACAATAAGGCAAGCCATCACAATAAAACCGCGTGCTGCCATCGATGAATCTTGAAGTCCTTTCATAGAAATTTAACCTTTTAATAGTTGCTAACTTTACGCATTCAGTATGCTAAGCTAATCGACAATGCTTTACATTTATTCAAACTTATCAACACCTTTAAATTACAAATAAAATAAATGACTAGAGGACAAAAACTGAATGTTAAATCCAAATACAGCCATCATACGCATTAAAAACTTACGTCTTCGTACTTATATTGGGATTAAACAAGAAGAGATTGATAATCAACAAGATGTCATTGTGAATGTGATAATTCACTATTGTGCCGAAAACGCTCGCAATAGTGAAGATATTCAAGCGGCATTAAACTATCGGACTATCACCAAAAAGATTATCTCATTAATTGAGGACAACCGTTTTTCATTATTAGAAAACTTAACCAGCCAAGTATTAAGTATTGCCAGCGACCATGATTGGGTTGAATATGCCAGTGTCGAAATAGATAAACCCCACGCATTGCGATTTGCCGATTCGGTTTCCATGGAGCTGTGTTACCACAAAAACGCATAAATGCTGATCAAAGCGCCGTAAAGATACGTACTTAATTAACACGCTCAAAGTATCTTGCGAATGTATTGGCAGCAAAGACAAGTAGATGGTTCTCACTTTAACAAAGATTAAAGGTGACATATGAAAATCCTAATTACTGGCGCAACAGGTTTTGTTGGACATCAACTTGTCAACGCCCTCACTGAGCATCAGTTATTAATTTTAAGCCGTAACCCTAAACAAGCACAGGCAAAGTTAGGGGCTCAACATCAATATATTGACTCAATTTTTGCACTAGAAAACCTTAACGACATTGACGCTGTCATTAATTTAGCCGGAGAACCAATTGTTGGTAAACGTTGGACACACGAACAAAAACAATTAATTTGTGATAGTCGTTGGAATATTACCTCAGCCATTAGTCAACTAATCAAACGAAGTGAACAACCACCCCATACATTTATTAGTGCTTCTGCTATTGGATATTACGGCCGCCAAGACGATAATCAATTAACCGAAGACAGCCCACCACATGACGAATTTAGTCATCGAGTTTGTCATGAATGGGAACAACTAGCCTTGCAAGCCGCATCTGATAAAACTCGGGTGTGTGTGACGCGAATAGGTATAATTTTAGGCAAAAATGGTGGCGCACTGGCTAAAATGTTATTGCCATTCAAACTTGGGCTCGGAGGACCAATAGGTTCCGGCAAACAAGGTTTTAGCTGGATACACATGAGTGATATGGTTGGATTGTTATTGTTTCTACTGCAACATAAAACAGCTAGCGGTATATTCAACGCCACCGCACCGACTCCCGTCAGTCAAGCAGAATTTGCAAAAAAATTAGGCCATAGTTTGCATCGACCGACATTTATCCCTACCCCTACATTTGCTCTACGTGCTGCAATGGGAGAAATGTCAGATTTACTGACTCATGGCCAATTTGTCATTCCAACGCACGCATTATCAGCTGGCTACAAATTTAAACAACCCGATCTGCTTGATGCGTTAAAAGACGTTGTGAGTTAACAATGCCAAATGAACCATGTATATAATGTTACGTTATGCTTAGACTGCGTTTTATAGTCAGTTTCTTTTGCACGTAATTAACGCTTCTTCACATTGCCTTAAGTATTAAAAACTCACCACACTATCGCCTTGTTAGCCATTGATTGATAAGTTTTAACCGTTAATTGAGAGAATTGATACTGACATTGAAATTACAGCAGGTATATCTAACGACTCTTTGAGTGTTTAGCTTGTTAAGCACTCTTCACTCTTCACATACCAATACCGCACATTCTTGCCATTTGCATCATACACAAGCATTGATGATGTCGATAATCGCTTGATATCGCGCGGGCAACTCTCGGGCATTTTTGTGGATTAATAATAGTGGTTCTGCCACGTACTCTAGATTGTCATCGGTCCCTAATCCACTGGCAATATGTACCTTTTGTAAAAATGGCGAATGCAGTACGGCAAATTCTGGTAGCACCGTAAAACCCAACCCTTTAGAAACCGGTAATAAAATATGATTCAACTGGTTTACATAACCAGTAATTGGCACCTGATTCGCTTGCGCTAACTGCGTAGAAAAATAATGTCCACTAAGTTGATGCCAATAATGCTTACCATCAGGATGATTAATCATCCCAATATGATGTAATGAGTCGATAGATATTGGCATTTGCGCACAATATTGTGGCAACACCAAACATAATTTTTGTTTACCTAATACTGAAATATTTAGTGCGGGATGACTCACTTGCTGAGTGATCACTCCAATATCAATCTCATTACTAAGTACACTCTCAATAATGCGTTGATTAGGGGCGGCTTCAAGTGAAATGGTTAATTGCGGAAATTGTTGTTGGTGTGCCACCAGCTGCGGATAAAGCAGCATTGCTAATGATCCCGAACAAGCAACTTTACACAGCCCTTTCATTGGGTTGTCTTGACTGAGTTGCTCAAGAAAATCGGCTTGCTGCTTAACAAGTTCTTTGGCGTAACGATATAACTTGTCTCCTTCATGAGTCAGTTCAAACCGTTTACCTATTCGATTAATTAACGCCATTCCCACTTGTTGCTCTAATTTTTTAATATGTTGCGTCACGCCAGGTTGCGTCATATACAGTTGCTCTGCTGTCTGACCAAAATGCCCCACTTCAACGAGCTTAATAAATGTCACTAAATAATTAGGAGTTAACATAAGAATGACCGAAATAAAATAACTGTCACGACTTTACTATAGCGCTGCATGATTTGCACAATTACCTTAACGACTCACTGACAGCCGCGGTAAATTAAACAAAAAAACTTCTACGCTTTATTGGAGTTATCATCACTCGAACCAATAAGGTAATAATAAAGAAGTTTACAACCGAAGCGCAATTAGAATGTGTCGAGTTGTAACTATCCAAACATACAGCATTAGCCAAAACTAAAAAACCACTGATTTGACTCAGTGGTTATAAATTTATACAGGCTTATAGTAACTAATTTATTTTATATTCCTCATCCAAAAGTTGCTCATTTTCACACATGTTATCAACATAACTATCGCCATCTAGGTAATAAGCACAAAAATCTTTATTACCTTCATCATCATAATACTTACGTTTAAGCATATTACTTTCTTCATCGTACCAATATAAATCTTTCTGCTGATAACCATTATTGCCGTATGAGTAGTTGATAATATCTGGGCCAATATCTCTACCATAAACCCATTTACCATCAGGAGTCGTTTTCATCCAAGATCTATATTGTACATCGCCATTTGTGAAATACTTGATTACCGAAGGTTTATCATCGTAAATCACATAAAAACCATTTTCAATCTTAGAATCCATTCGCTTTATTGCATTACCATTGCTATCAACTGCATCGTAATAGCCAGTAGATGTGAAACCTTCTGGATTAGTATTTATACCACTTATAAATACCCAACTGTTTTCAGCGTTACCACTTTCATAAAAACGAGTCATAGCTGCAGAGCATTCATTGTGATAAATATACTGATTGTTCTTGGTATAGCCAGTTGTTACATAACCATTGCTTTCTTGAGTTGTAATCGGATAAACAGAGCCGTCTGAGTCAATGTAGTTATTGCAAATATCAATCGGTTCAATATTACCATTAACGTTATACTCAGCATCTAATCTAGCTTCATTTACACATTGATAATCTACTACTTCGTAATCACCCTCACTATTAAAATAAATACAATCTTTAGCTGTTCCATCGACATTGAAATCTTTACGTTTTGTTTTCATTTGAGCTAGATTATACCACCACATATTAGTGTAATGGTTACCTTCAACATCAGCATAGCGAATTTGGTCTGGTCCAAATGCTCTACCAAAAGAGTCACCTTCATGCCAAGTTTTATATGTTACACGACCTGATTGATAATAGGTAATTCTTGACGGTTCATCTTTAAAAAGAAAATATTCACCATTCTCATCTTTTCTATTAATTTCTTTTTTAGCCTGCTCACCATCAAAGCCAAAATTGTTATAGTAGCTAATGTATGAAATATCACCGTTATTATACTCTACATCCTCAAAGTAGTATGAGTCCCTATACTTTAAACCCGAGGCATAATATTCCGAATATGCAGGTCCGCAATGGTTGTGCCAGATGAACTCTCCCTCTTTCCTGTAACCTGTATGCTTAAAAATAGTTCCATCTTCTTTTGTATTTTCTTTAAATTCAAGTTCAAAAAGGTTGCCATCTTTATCTGTATAAATCTTACAAAGATCAATAGGTTCTTCTGTGATAATTTTTTCTTCAATTGCTATTTGCGTAACTTCAAGCAGTTCTTCTGATCCTAAAAATGATTTTTCTTCCGAATAATGGTAAAGCTGATTACCTGCAAAATCGACACTATAAGATTCAAAAGTAAGTTCGGTATTTTCTGGAACACCTTTAATAACCCCAAGCCATTCACCGTTTGTTTGTTGTATTAATTCAGCTTGTATAGATAATGTGTCAGTTGTAACTTGAGCAAATGTTTTGAAAATAGTTTCCTTTTCATCTGAAACTATCCACTGTATTTCAGATAAGCCCTCAAGACTTTCATTAGATATAGATACATTAAGGTTAATTGAATTTGGTTCAACTTTATTGACTAATACCATGACCAACGCTTCAGATATGCCGCCATCATTGTCAGTAACGGTTAACGAAAAAGTTAGTTTTTCATCTTCATTTACTTCCGGTGCCATAAAAGAAACAGTAGCAGTATTGGCATTTTCTATAGAAACAGGTATCCCTGATTCCTGTTTCCATATATAGCTTGCAATAGTTCCGTCTTTATCAGTGGCTGTAGCACTAATTACGGCAATAGACCGCTCATCAATATTTAGTTCACTAACGACGTCAATTATAGGTAGTTCATTAACATTGCTTATTAATACCGTGACCAACGCCTCAGATATGCCGCCATCATTGTCAGTAACGGTTAACGAAAAAGTTAGTTTTTCATCTTCATTTACTTCCGGAGCCATAAAAGAAACAGTAGCAGTATTGGCATTTTCTATAGAAACAGGTATCCCTGATTCCTGTTTCCATGTGTAGCTTGCAACAGTTCCGTCTTCATCAGTAGCTGTAGCACTAATTACGGCAATAGACCGCTCATCAATATTTAGCTCACTAACGACTTCAATTATAGGAGGCTTATTCTCTGGAACAGGAGGTGCGACTGGGTCTGCTGGTGAGTCACTCTCACTTCCACAGGCAGACAGAATTGCTACAAGTAACAAACAAACAACAACTTTCATGAACTTCCCTTACTTATTCTAATTTATTAGGGTCAGAGTCCTTGAAGTATTATTCATACATCAAACATGCAACCTAACCAGTCAATTTTCCGGTATTGTAAGTAGCATCTGATAACTAAACAATCGAATATAGTCACCTTAGCGTAACAATTTGTAATGTCGACTATTTATCAATTCAGTAAGGTTATTTGAATATTTCGTCGCTGATGTTCAACATGAGCCTTTATTTTGGTGCAGTGAAGTTCATTTACCGCGTTTTAGATTATTTTCACTTATTTATATCGACATTTTGACCTCAATATTAGGGGGGTGTTTAGTTAAAGAAAATCACGTTTTAAACTCCATTTACTTCCTGTTTAACTGTTATTTTGCTATGGGTAACTGTAACCCTCCCTTAAAATCAGAATGTTTTAAATAGCGTTCTCATTCGCACTTCGCTCTGATGAGCCAAATATACCTTTGCACCTAAAGCTTGTAATCTGGTTTCATGTCCTGCAAATTATCAGTCGTCATCATGAGTACATCATCCTGATAAGTTTCCAGCCAGCCGATAGCGACCTAAGTCACGACAAACGCAGATGTTGAATTAACGTTTTAGCTAAATAAAATCGCGCCTTGGGCCTCTATCATCGACACCATGGTGCCGCCATTAGGCTTACCTAGCACAGTATCAATTTCCCAATCACCATCGCTTTCTCCACTTTCTACTCTGTCTGGCCGCTTATCAATTGGTATTGCATTTTATATTGCCGGCTCCTTATCTTTATTGCCTTTGCTATAGCATTTGTGCTTTTGAGGTAAATGACGATAACGTTTGCCACTTTGTTGTTTATCTTTAGCCAGAAGAGCGGACTATTTCCCCCGTTGACTTCTTATTATCCTATGTATGAGCGTCGCAGTTATCAGAGTGGCCACATGACTTATTGTTAGCCAATCAGACCATTAACCCGCTTTAAGTAATGCACCACAAGATTGATTCAATAACTGTCTACAGCGCCACATGCCTAATACTGCCACAACAAATGCCCCCGCTAATGGCGAAATGGCCCACCAAGGCCAATGCATATAAACCACTAACTCAAACACCTGTGTTTTAAGCATATACAAAGCAAACTCGGCGACAATGACCGCTAAAAATCCAGCTATCGCCCCCAGTAAAGCAAATTCAAACCCAGTCGCACTGCGTAATAACCAACCGGATGCGCCGAAAGTTCTTAGTACTGCTAATTCTCGTTGCCGTGTGGCCATTCCCGCTTCGGTTTGGGCAATTAACACTAATGCACTGGCCAACAACACTAATGCCAAAACCAGAGATAACGATAACGATACTTGGTCGATAATTTGTCGTAATTGACCAACCATGGCTCCAACATCAATCACAGAGATAGTCGGGAATTGTTGAATTAGCTGTAATACCAATGCATTCGCTGTAAGTTTGCTGCCATTAATTGCTAATGTTTCGTCATCTAAATGAAAACTCGCCATCGAGGTATATGCAAAGCCTTGCAATGCTTTAGGGCGAAAAATCATAAAGAAGTTAGGTTGCAACGTTTCCCACTGCACGGTTCTAATACTGGCAACCGTGACATTGACTCGTTGATTATCAATTGAAAAAGTTAAGGTATCACCTAAGCTCAAACCAAGGCGTTCAGCCACCCCTGACTCCACTGATACTTCATCATCTGTTTGATTAAATGTCCCTTGAGTTATTTCATTATTAGGTGGTAACGTGTCACGAAATGTTAAATTTAGCTCACGTGAAATCCCTACCCGCCCTTGGGTGCCGTTTTTATGTTGATCTCGTGAAATCAACTTTTCATCGTTAATGTGGGTTAAGCGGCCGCGGATCACCGGATAAATATCAGTAGCAATGATGTTATTGCTATCAAGAAAATCATCTAACGGTTTGGTGTCTTCAGGGGCGATATTAACCAAAAAGTAATTAGGAGCATTTTCTGGCAATTGCTTTTGCCATTCATTAAGTAGATCTTGCCTTAAGGCCAAAATAGTCAATAACAATACTAAAGCACTACTAAAGCCGACTAATTGCACTGCATTTTGTTTGGCTCTGCGGCGTAAACCTGCCAAGGCTAGCTGCAAGGGATTGGTGGTTTTCATACCAACGCCGTGGCCAATACGCACCATGACAAATCCAAGTACACTTAATAATAAACCAAGCAGTAACACCGCAGAAACCACGGTCATCGTCAGTTCAATGCTTTGAGAATATAAGTAACCGAGTAATGCCATCGCACTAAGACTTAGCAATAAATGCAGCCACATTCCGACTTGCAAGCCTTCTAATTGATTTTGTAACACTCGCAGTGGTGGAATAGATAACAACCGCAATAATGGATAAGCAGAAAACATAAACGCGCTTATCAGTCCTGTTGCCACGCCAAGCATAATCGGTCGTAAATACGGCGGCGAGTATGCCGCTATTTCAGCAGGTAAGAACCCATTAATGGCGTAGTCTAGTAACATCCCACCAATGAGCCCGAGCAAAATACCAAGCCCCGTCACTAGCAATAAATGCAATGTAAAAATTTGACGGATTTGTTTACCAGATGCACCAAATGTTTTCAGCATTGCCACCACGTCATAATGTCGTTGACAATAACGCTGCGCAGCAATGCCAATGGCGGCACATGCTAATGCAATCCCCAGTAAACTGGCCAACAATAAAAAGCGTTCAGCCCTTTTTACCGCTGACGCAATAGGAGAATCGCCTGACTGCACATCAACCCAACGTTGTGAATTATTCAACATGGGTTTTACTTGCGTTTCAAACTGAGTTAATTGCTGCGGATTACCCGTAAATTGATATAAATAAGTCACCCGGCTTCCCGGCTGAATAATGCCTGTATCAGCCACATCCGCTAACCGAATTAATAACACTGGGGACGATGCGAACGGATTAAAGCCGCCATCGGGTAAGCGGCTAATTTCAGCTGCCATATCAAACTTCACATCACCCAGCTCAACGTGTTTAGGGTAATTCAATAAGCCGCCAAGACGATTTTCATACCAAGCTTGATGCTTTGATGGCAGTGATGATGTTTCGCCACTATTGAGTTCGATCACGCCTTTTAACGGGTAAGCCTCCCCGACAGCTTTTATGGTCACTAACTGGAAATTATCATCAGCATAAACCATCGAGTTAAACTGCATATTGGTCACATGTTTTAAGCCAATATCTTCAGCAATTGTCAGTATTTCAGGTGCAATTGCCACAGGAGAGTTAATAATACGATCGGCGGCAATAAAGTTTGCTGCTTCACCATTAATTGCCACTTGTAATCGCTCACTAACCCGAGCAAGGCCGCTAACAGAAAGCACTGCTAGGGTGATTGCCAAGACAATCAGAATTAACTGACCTTGGCTCAATTCTCGTTTAAATAATCGCCACGCAAGTTGCCAAGACATTAAACAACCTCCGCTTTATGAGGCGTTTGCTCAACCGCTGAGTGAACATCATTTGCTGGTAAGCTCTTGGTTGTTTCTGTTAAATGGCCAACTTCCATGGTTAATTGTCTGGCGCAGCGCTGCGCTAATTGCAGGTCGTGGGTGACTAACACTAATGTTGTGTCACTTTCTTGGTTTAACGCGAACAACATATCAGCAATTTTTTCACCATTAACACTGTCAAGGTTTCCGGTGGGTTCGTCGGCAAACAACACTTTGGGCTCACAAATAAAAGCCCGAGCAATAGCGACACGTTGTTGCTCTCCACCCGATAATTGCTTAGGTAAATGAGTTAAACGATGCCCTAATCCCACGCGTTCAAGCATGTTCTCAGCTTTTGATTTTGCATCAATAACGCCTGCTAATTCAGCAGGCAGCATGACATTTTCTAATGCCGTTAAGGTGTCAACAAGCATGAAAGATTGAAAGATAAAGCTGACTTTTTTCTTTCTAAGCGCAGCTTTTTGTTCTTCATTGAGCACAGACAATTCCACACCATCAAGCATTATCTCACCTGATGTCGGCGTATCAAGCGCGGCAAGCAATCCTAGTAAAGTAGACTTTCCAGAACCAGAGGGACCGAGAATAGCAACACTTTCTCCCTGCTTGACATCCATATTAATGCCATTGAGGATAGTAAGCTCTCCCTCTTGGGTCACTACCGTTTTATTGAGGTTACTAACACAAATGGCACTTGCAATTAACTCACTGTTTGTCGACATACGATCCTTCTTTGTTTTATCTATTAAACGCACGGCACTGGTTTTAGGGTTGTTAGTTAGCTTGATGGCACCAACCTATGCTGCCACGATTTTAATCTTAGGTGATAGTCTAAGTGCAGGTTATGGCATTGATGAAGACCAAGGTTGGGTCAATTTGTTACAACAACGTTTACCAGAACATAACATAATTAATGGCTCAGTGAGCGGAGAAACTACAGCAGGAGGATTACGCAGACTCCCGAGTTTACTGGATTTACAACAAATTGATTTAGTGGTAATTGAGCTCGGTGGCAATGATGGTTTGCGTGGATTTAATCCTAAACAACTGAAATCAAATCTTACAAATATCATTGAATTATCGATTGATCATGGTGCAAAAGTCTTACTAACTGAAATCATGGTGCCACCGAATTACGGCCCGAGATACAGCAGTATGTTCACCAAGGTCTATCATCAGTTAGCCAGTGACTACGATATCCCTTTAGCCCCATTCTTTATGCAAGAAATCGCCCCGAATAAAGCCTTAATGCAACGCGACAGCATTCATCCAAACGCACAAGCACAACCTCAAATAACTCAATGGATGCAACCTTGGATAGAAAAAGCACTAAAAGTTAAATAATTACAGCTAAATTGTGACTCAAAGTTCACTTTATGTTTCTAAATAGTGCTTTTAAAGTCATATTATTTTAAGGTTAGCCCGTTATGATAATGCTAATAAAAGCAATATCTTCACTAAATTCGACTAAACCCTATGGCAAAAAGGAACTATCATGTCAGCCAGTCGTCAGAAAAAAGTATACTTACCTACTTCCGCTCGAAAAAACCAATTTATTACCGTAGGTTTCCCTCTAACAGATGAATTCGTTAATCACTATGACAATATTGATGATTGTTACCGTGAGTTTAGTCATCTTGTTTTTAAGCTCGCTGAAGAGTTTGAGCTGTACAACGTACATGTTGTAGCAACCGATAAGCTCCCTGTTGTTCGCTATCACGCTGAATCTTATTGCTTCCCAACACAAGAACAATTACGTTTTTTTTATAATCCTGCACATCATGAAGCTAACCGTTTACACATGACTAGCGGTTACCGTGCTAAAAAACTAAAAATCGTCTTTTTATCTACGGGAACTGAGCTTAGAAATAACGCAGCAAGTTTCCATGCAAAAATTCAAGCATTTAACAATGCATTAAAACCAATGTTGCCAACGCAGTCATTGGCCATTAAAGTCCGAGATCATCAACATATCTCATATGACTTTTTTGCCAAAAACAAAGGTAACAAAGAAAGCTATGCCTATAAATTGCGGGTGCTAAATAATCGTTACCAACGCCGTGAATGTGAACTACCAGAAGATGTCAGCAGCTTAAACTACGTCCTTATCACCTTGCCAGTCGGTAGAAAATTAAAAAATCAGTTACTTGATGACACTGCAACAGATTATAACAGCAGCTATCAAGCACTTTGTGACAACTTCATAGAGGCTGCAAAATCGAAACAATTAACCAAATTGGCTGTTATTGCTAACGGTAAAGTGCCATTAGTACGTAACAGTAAATTTGATGAATTAAATAGCACCGATGAATTCCAAGTGATTGGTTTTGACCCAAATATAAGCGAGCACAAACCCGTGTGTCATTGGAACCATGACGAAGTGGCTGAAGTCATCCGCTTTGTGGTTGTTGCAGGCAAAGAAGATGTCATTGACGAGGGGTATGGCCGCTTTATGAACCAAGTTGAAGAAGCCATGCGTAAATTTATTAAACAATATACCTTTGACAAAGAACATGTGGACTTAACGATTCGTTTCCACCAGCACTTAAGTTACAAAGCGTAAACATCGCTTTTGGCAATAAAAAACGGCAGATTAAAAATCTGCCGTTTTTTATTGAGTAATCTAAGTCATTACACTTGATTCGAGCGCTCAATAACACGATTAATAACTGAGTTAACTGATAAAGAAGCACCATGGGCTATTTTGTCTGCTAACTTTTTACGGGTCTGGTACTTAATTTGAATCACTTGATGGCTTTTAGCAAAATTAAGTACGACATCATCGCTAGTTGAAATTTCATCGACTAAACCAAGCTCAATTGCTTGTTGTCCATACCAATGTTCACCGGTTGCCACTTTAGAAATATCCATATCAGGACGGTATTTACTCACAAATGACTTAAACAAAACATGTGTTTCTTCCAGTTCTTCCTGGAACTTACCTCTACCTTCATCGGTATTTTCACCAAATACAGTCAAGGTTCGTTTAAAGTTACCCGCGGTATGTTGCTCATAGTCAATTTCATGTTTTTTCAATAAGCGATTAAAGTTAGGCAACTGAGCAACAACACCAATAGAGCCGACAATAGCAAATGGAGCTGCAAAGACTTTATCGGCAACACATGCCATCATGTAACCACCTGAGGCGGCGACTTTATCGACACAAACATTTAATGGAATATTCGCTTGGCGAATACGGTCTAATTGACTAGAAGCTAAACCGTAGCCGTGTACCATTCCACCGCCACTTTCAACATTCACTAAGACTTCATCACCCTGTTCTGCAATCGTTAAAACAGCAGTGACTTCTTCTCTTAATGAAGTCACTTCATTGGCATCAATACTGCCTTTAAAATCTAAAACAAAGACTTTATTACGTTTTTCATCCGCTTTATCTGCTTGTTTTTGTTTTTCTTTTACTTCTTTCTCATAAGCTTTAAATTGCTTTTTAGATAATAATTCTTCTTTTAAATCATGCGCTAAATCAGCTAATCTCTCTGAAATATCAGTGATTTTAAGCTCACCTTTTTCAGCTTTATTTTTCATACTTGATGCTAAAGTAAAAATCACCACGGCTAGAATAGCCACGACAACGGTCACGGCTTTAGCGAGAAACATGCCGTACTGTGTTAAAAATTCCAAAACCTACTCCAATCGAAAAATCATAAAAATACTGGCCCAATAGTAACAGCATTCGCATATGACATAAATAATTCATGCCACACAATCCAGCTATCTTTCGTTGCTATAGACACAAAAAAGCCCAGCAAATGCTGGGCTTTAATCAATCGCTTAAATACTAATCACAGCTTGCTAACACACCAGGGTTAGTCACCACAATTGACGCCATACCTGACGCTGCAGATTGCGCAAAACCCGTTACCTGTTGTTGCATTTCAGCGGTTGCATAAGCCGCCATACCATCAGTGACATTTGGTATTTCACTTGGGCTCACCAATGAACTGTGATGCCCTTTGGCAAAGCGCACAGCACCAGAACCTGCCGTCGTTGTTGCCACACAATCTAGCCCTAAAGCAGTAATAAAGGGTTCTGTGCCTGATAGTGGGAAACTATCTACACGATTAGGTAATACTTGATCGCCTAAGTTAGTTTCATCACCCACTACTTCAATTAAATGAATAGGCGTTTGCGACTGCGCAAGCGACGCAGCATGGTTAATAGGGTCAGCAGAGTCAATTGCCGTTTGAACCGCAAATGCAAAGGTGGGGATAAAGCTTTCGTACACAGCATTCACTAATGCAGTATATTCTGCAGAGCCTTGTTGATAATTTTGAGTATTCGCTTCATCAACTAACGCTTGGAACGAAGACGACGCCAGTACAGTGCTATATAACACGGGACCAAAGGTTTCGGAGCCAACAAATGAACCGGCTAATCCACCCGATGGTGCAACAAGTGATGCAGCATTAACGGCATAGGCATTTGGTAGTGCTTCACCCGTTTGAGGGTTAATTAACCCTGTATTAGCATAATTGGTGGCCATTGACCCCACAATACCACCTAAACTTAAACCTTGAATGCTGACGTTATTGGCATCAAATACAGGTGTTTCTCCCGCCGCAGCTAGATTGCTAGCTAACCCCGTCAGTAACAACCTTAGACCAAGATGATCAAGCGTAGCTTGGCGAAAATTATCACGAACGGTAAGTGTGCTAGATACGTTGACAAATACTAAAGGATTACCAGTAGCAAACTCTGCAGCTTTGCCAATAGAAGCAGCAAACTCAGGTGAAGTTGCTGACATGTCGTATATACCATCACCATTTGCATCAAATGACCGTTCACCATGAAGCGGCATATCAATAGAGACTGTTGCCACACCTGCCGCAGCATACATACCCGCATAAGCTAATGACATTTCTTTACCGCCACCTAAACCATGCATAGCAATGGTCGTTGGCCAGCCTGCTGTTGGTAAGCTAAAAGGTAAATTATTTGCACTGGTAAATGCCTGAACTTTTGCAAGGTTTGGCAAGGTAATCAACACATTAACTTCTTCCCAGTGTGATACTTTTGCAATGGGATTGAATTTTGTTAAATGTTTCGTCTTATCTGCAGCTGTGCCATCCTCCAGCATCCACTCATAACCAGCTAGTAGCGCAGGGTTTGTCATAGCAGCTTGTGGGTCAATCCCTTGTGCAATTGCTTGGGCGGCAAAACTTGCATTGCTTAATGTGCCAGCTTGCAGCGCTGAAAGCACCGAGATAGGACTATCACCACGAGCCATCCAGCGACCATTTGGCGCGCTAGGAACCCCATCGATAATCGGAATAACACATTGCGCAGAAGAACAATCACCATAAATAGGCAAATTAATTTTTGCGGTATATACATCAGCAAGGTCCGAAACCACATAAGCAAGGCCATCAGCACTGGTCAGTTGAGCCATTTGCGCAACCGTGACAATGCCACCGGCACCATTAGACATGGGGGTCGGTACTTGTGTAAATGAAGGTGTGTAGCGTGGGTCTGCGGCCATAAGCAACTTACTTGTTTCATAAACGTCAGCAACAGATTGTGTGGTAAATAAGCCGGTATAAGTTAATGTCTCCGCGTCAACACCATGTGCCGCCGCTAATCCTTTTTCATAACTATTTACTAACCCTTGTAAAAATAATTGATCAGGTGTTTCTAATGGTTTGGTTTCGATGTCTAATTTAAGCAGCCCGTAAGTTGAAGATGGCTCAATAGCACGGCCTAACGAATCTTCAATTAAACGGGTTGTAGCATAAATATATGATTGATTGGGTTTGAGTGGTTTGAGAGGGATAATGGCCAAGGTTTCCCCTGCGCCTTGGGTGACAAAATCAACACCATATTGTAACTCAGCACCCACTTTACATGCCGAAACACTTAACTCAGCAGCGCATTCAGGGTCGCTTGATAGTGCACCACCGGTGGTTGCTTCAAACATACGAATCGCACCAGGCTGAGCAACTGAAGTGGCATCTAGCGTTAATGGAACACCGTTATTTTGTGCAAGTTCAATTGTGATAGAGATAGGAGATGTCGTTGACCATCCATCAAGGGCACCAAGTGCATATTGCGGATTAATATAATCTGTCCCATCTTCACCAGGAATACTCAGCGTACCGTCAGTGGTACCATTAAAAAGTAAATCATTTGGAAGTGGCACTTCACCGGCTGCAGGATCAAATACTAACTGAGACACTGGAACAAGGGTTTCAGCATTATTTTTTGCTTTATTAAAACTATCCTCAGAACAAGCAGTTAGTCCTAACGCAGATGTTATTGCAATACCCAGAATGAGTCTTTTCATCTTTTTTCCCCAAATCTTGTTGTAATTGTTTTGTTTCCCCAAAAAATTGGTCACAATAGTGTTAAATGATGACCAAAAGGACATATTTTTGTCCTTAATTTATCTCAAGTTAACGTAAAATTAGCGAGTTAGCTACAAGTTTGTTACATATGAATGCCACTTCAATTTTATTTTGTCAGTCATTTGTTTAAAACAAGCGTTTGCCAGCTAAGTAAATTTAGATTTAATGGGCATTTACGCCTTTAGGAATGATTAGATCATGTTGGAATTTCAAGCGACAAAAGATTTCTTAAACAACAAAACAATTCTTATTACTGGTGCAGGTGATGGGATTGGAAAAGCTGCAGCACTGAGTTTTTCACAATTTGGTGCCACTGTTATTTTATTAGGCAAAACAGTTAAAAAACTCGAAAATGTCTACGATTTAATTGTTGCACAAGGCAGCCCACAACCAGCGATTATTCCATTAGATTTAAAAGGGGCAACTGAACAACATTAC
This sequence comes from Shewanella intestini, assembly GCF_018221465.1. Lineage (GTDB taxonomy): Bacteria > Pseudomonadota > Gammaproteobacteria > Enterobacterales > Shewanellaceae > Shewanella > Shewanella intestini. The sequence continues at coordinate 62,630 of NZ_JAAIKR010000017.1, forward strand.
ATTGACATGGCGCAAACCATTGAAGAGCAATTTGGTCATTTAGACGGTGTACTTCATAACGCTTCTTTATTAGGCGCATTAGGCCCGTTTGAACATATGGATGCTCAATCGTTAGAGGATGTGTTAAAAATCAACGTTAGCGCGCCAGCAGTGATGACCAAAGCCCTATTGCCTGTGTTACGTAAAGCCCCTAATGCCTCTATCATCTTTACTTCAAGCGGTGTTGGCAGAAAAGGCCGAGCTTACTGGGGGCCTTATGCCATTTCTAAATTTGCCACAGAAGGAATGATGCAAGTGTTAGCTGATGAATGCGATGGCACTTCTGTGCGTGTCAACAGTATCAACCCGGGGGCAACAAGAACTGAAATGCGCGCTAAAGCCTACCCCGCAGAAGACCCATTAACATTAAAAACAGCCGAAGAAATCATACCGACATATTTATATTTAGTGGCAGATGATTCGGTTAAGGAAAATGGGCAAACCTTTAGCGCACAATAACGGTTTGTAAACTAAAGTCTGTGCCACGTAACAATCCGGTGCACTCAAACAAAAACGGAAGCAAATGCTTCCGTTTTAATTGGTTAACGAAAAATAATATTAATAATTAAAGTGCAATATTTTTCCCATTGAGTTTAATGAAGTTCTCACCAATACCAGACACCTCGGTGATCTGTTCTACCGTCTTAAATTCTCCATTTGTTTGTCGATACTTCATAATTGCTTGCGCTTTTTTCTTACCTACACCTTTAAGTTGCTGTAATTGATCAATATTTGCTTTATTAATATTAACCATCGAAGCAACCTGTTGTTGGCTTTTCGGTGTCACATTTTGTTGAGACATACCATCAGCAGCCATTAACGGTGACGCAGCGCCCAACATACCAACAAGTAAAGTAACTAATTTAAATCGTTTCATTTTATTCTCCTTAAATCCTCAGCTGTAACCGGCCTTTATCCCTGTCCATGGCCAGCAATGAGTAACTTAGTTGCAGGTGATCACATATTTACTGTCAACTAAAGCCATCATAAACGTAGTCGAAGAAATTAATTTGTTCAAAAAACAGTCTGAAATGATTTAGTCTTTATAGATACTTTCTTTATCCAGAGTATTCACATTACGTTGAGAGAATGCCTTTAACTCACTTAATAGTGATTGATAGACTTGACGCAACTTAGGTCGATTATTCACCGTAAATTTAATTGGCCGACATAGTCTCATTGCCTGATAACCAAGTCGTGCAGTCAATAACCCACCACCTAATCCTTGACCTATTCGCACTGATAATTTACCGGTCATTTCCATCGACATCATTTGAGTCCCTAAATCGGTGAGTACTTCTGAACTACCTGCATAAATAATATTGACAATAATTGTTCTAATTAACTTTATTCGGCTCCAATAACCCAGTTCGATGCCATACACATTGGCAATATCGGTTATCATCTTTTGATTGCGCCATAGAATTATCGCCATATCTAATGCAGCAAGCGGACTCGCCGCCAATAAAACAGCAGATTCAGCCGCAAAGCGTCCCACAATTTTTTTAGCCAGTTCATCACGTTCAGTTAATACTAATGAATCAAATAGCGCGAGTTTTTCGGCATCATTATGATCTTTGCTTGCACTCGCTAAATATTGTTCTTTGCCTTGTGAGTTGGGGTAAGCTTTCACCATATTATGGATAAATTTATCAGCTTCGCCTGTTTGAACACTTTGCGATAACCGCTCACTGATTTGTTGCTGTGTTGCCACTTTTTTTAATAACGACAATTTTCGCCATTCAACAAGCGCCGCTTTTATCGCCCACGTTATAACGATAGCCATCACCACGGTATAGAAACCAAACAGCCATTGACTGGTATTAAAAGCCTCTATCAACCCAAGGGCGGTTTCGACACTCACTAATGCTAATAAGCTCAATAACATCAGCTTGGTAAATTTTGACATAGGTTTAGTGGCATTAAGAGGCTGGGCTGCAATGTGCTGATCGACTATAGAGGTTAACTGCTGCTCATTAATAAATTGATCATCGCTGAAATATTGCTGTGGTTTTACGCTTGAATCGATTCTTTCAGTCTCAGTTTTGTCTGAATGTATTTTGGTGTCTTCTTGAGCAAAGACTTGCTGTTTTTGGATCATCTTTTCTCCTAAGACCTTAGTAATGATTAAATTAACAGTGACAAATAAATGCCATTTTAAAGACGGTATTTCGGTATAAACCAATAGTTAACATTTAAAATAAGGTTAAGCACGTATTTATGTCAGTTTGTCACCCAATAAATATTCCAGCAGATGATCTAAGCGCACATGATCAAAATGAGCGTTATCGCCATAGTCTTCAGGCTTAGGTGGACAAAAATCAATAAATTGGAACCCTTGTTGTTGCCAAAATGCATTCTTTGGTAATTGATTGGGCACCTCTCCTGGGTAAAGCGTTAACGCCTGTTGGTTACCGTTTTCATCAGTTGCTAACCCTTTAACCACTTCTTGCTGCCCATGAGGTGTATCGACCATCCCATGCTTAGTTGCTTTAATGGCGCTAATCGCCATCGCTTCAACATCGCAACCTTCAAAACTGGCTAAGTGATGACTTTGTTTTAACATGGCGTTGAGCAATTTCAGCATATTGCCCTGTTGATCTCGAGTTACTCGGTCAACTTGGCTCGCACAAAACAGCACTTTATCAATTTTGGGCGAAAACAGTCGGCTTAACAGGCTAGATTGGCCAAATTTAAAACTTTCTAAAATATGATTAAGTGCAACGCCCATATCATTAAATTGATCATGGCCCTTATTTAATGCACTTAAACAATTCACCAGCACGACTTGACGGTCAAACTTAGCAAAATAATGCCGATAAAAAGGCTTAACTACTTGATTCACGTATTGATCATAGCGCTGTTCTAAAACCTTATAAGCACTGTCTGTGTGACTGTCATGCAGTTGCACATGTTGGGCTTCAGTTAAATTAAATAGCGGAAAAAATGTTAATAATGGCGTGTCTTGATATTCACCCGGTAATAGCATTCGCCCGGGTTGTGCATTGTAAAACCCTTGTTGCTTGACAGAGTCGATTAATAACTCCTGATACAGAGTCGCAATGTGTTTAAGTTGCTGTTCATCTGTTGCCGCGGTTAAGTTAAGTTGAAGTAAAGCATCAGAATAAGCACCATATAATGGGCTTGTTGTAAGTGAGGACTGTCGTTGCAACTGAGCGTTACACCATTGACTAAACGATTGTTTCATCATGGGTAAATCGAGCAACCACTCACCTGGGTAATCAACAATGTCAACATACAGCGTGGCGGTATCAGTTAACTTTGCCAACACTCCCTGTTCAGGCCGATATTTTATCGCTAAGCGCAATTCTGTAATATTGCACGTAGATGCTGGCCATTTTGAAGGCTGGCTTTGTAAGGATTGGGTAGCGCTTTGGTAATCAAAGCTGGCAATGTCTAGATCAGGTTGTAAGGTACGTTTCACGCCCAGTAAACGCCCTTCCCTTGCAACTTGCCACAACGGCAACTTACCTTGATTCAAACCACTATTAAGCAATTGATTCACAAGTCCGGTTATAAATGCTGTTTTTCCCGCACCAGATAATCCGGTAACAGCAAGACGTACATGCCTGTCCGTACTGCGATTAATCAAAGATTGGGTACTTTTGGATAACTTAGCGAAGGAGCTTTCAAGCAGGCGCATAATGAACAGACCTTATACGAACAAAGGGCGGAAAAACCGCCCTGTAGAATAATTAAAGATTATCAATTTGCCTTTTAAGGTCAAAATTATCGGAAGTAACATGTCGCTCTAACCTTTGTAAACGGATCTCTAGCTGACGAAAGTTTCGATTCACATCAAACAGGGCTTTTTTAGCCGGTTCTCCTGCTTGCCATACTTTCTTCTTCAATTCGATATCTTTCGCGTTATCTTTATGGTTGATAGCAGGTTTTGCATCCAAAATCATCCATAGCGCAATATAAATGATAAACACAAAACCTGATCCACCCAGTAAAAATATAGAAACCGCTAATACTCGTACTAACCAAGTTTCAAAATTAAAGTAATCAGCAATCCCGGCACAAACCCCAGCAATCTTGCCCTTACTAGGAATGCGATAAAGGGTTCGTCCATTAGCTGTGCTCATGTTTTGCCCTCCATTCAGGTGATTCTGTATCTAAAATATTTTCTAAGGTTTCGATCCGATTACCCATTTTTTCAGCCTGAGCAATTAATTGGTTCAACTGTGAAAATTCTTCCTCAGTAAGTCCCTGGCTCACTTGCCGCTTGCTGCGATAATGAAGAATCAACCAAATTGGCGCCACAATTATTAGAAAAATGATAATAGGGGCAATAAGTAGATCCATATCCATAACTCACCTCGAAAAATTAAGATTGTGATTTATTTTTTGCTTTAGATGTTGATTTCACTTTCGCTTTTAAAGCTTCAAGTTCATCATTAATTGAGTCTTCAGCTTCTAGGGCGGCAAATTCATCTGCAAGTGTATTTTTGTTGCCTAAATCATAAGATTCAACTTGGGCTTCAAGTCCTTCAACACGACGTTCGTATTGTTCAAACTTTAACATTGCATCATCCATTTTGCTTGAATCTAACTGTTTTTTCACTTCAAGGCGAGAAGTTGCAGTTTGATTACGCATGATAATGGTTTTTTGACGTGCACGAGCATCATTTAACTTATCTTGTAATTGAGCAACTTCATCTTTTAAGCGCACAATATGCTCTTCAATGACTTGCAATTCCATTTCTAGGGTTTCAAGTAAACCAGTTGTTTTTTGTTTCTCAAGCAACGCAGCTTTAGCTAAGTCTTCACGATCTTTTGATAAAGCCAGTTCTGCTTTAGCTTGCCAATCGATAACTTGCTCTTGTACTCGAGAAATACGACGAAGCAATTCTTTTTTTTCAGCTAATACTTTAGCGGATGTAGAACGTACCTCTACGAGTGTGTCTTCCATTTCTTGGATGATAAGGCGAACCATTTTTTCCGGATCTTCCGCTTTATCGAGTAAAGCACTGATATTTGAATTTACGATATCTGCAAAGCGTGAAAAAATTCCCATAATATGTACCTCAGGTGTTGTTAGTGTCGATAAAGATAATACAGTTATCGTGCCACTTTTTAGTATCACTTTAATATCAGCATCTTAGGTGATATTTGAAGTTTTTCTTTCATTTAGTCGATTAGACAACTATTATGATTTTCACCATTTATTAGTGTAAAAGACTAACATTCTGTGAGTAAACGATTTCAACAAGATAATCTCATTGGCCAATCTAATGCTTTATTAGAAGTATTAGAACATGTCTCTAAAGTCGCACCACTTTCAAAACCGGTATTAATTATTGGTGAGCGTGGCACCGGGAAAGAGTTAATCGCTGAAAGGTTACATTATTTATCAGAGAGATGGGATCAATCATTTGTAAAACTAAACTGCTCGTCTTTAAGTGAAAACTTATTAGAAAGTGAACTTTTTGGGCATGAATCGGGCGCATTTACAGGTGCAAAAGGCAAACATGAAGGACGATTTGAACGTGCCGATGGTGGCACCTTATTCCTTGATGAGTTAGCAAATACCTCTGGGTTAATCCAAGAAAAGCTGTTACGAGTAATAGAATACGGCGAATTTGAACGAGTGGGTGGCAGTAAAACCGTCCAAACAAATGTCAGGTTAATTTGCGCCGCGAATGAAGATCTACCTTCACTTGCAGAAAATGGGGAATTTCGTGCTGATTTACTCGATAGATTAGCCTTTGATGTTATTACACTTCCTCCACTTAGGTGCCGCACTGAAGACATAAAAGCCCTTGCTGAATACTTTGCCGTTAATATGGCAAGACAATTAAACCTTGAGTACTTTACAGGTTTTAGCCCTATTGCCATGGAACAGTTAATGATGCACTCATGGCCCGGAAATATTCGTGAACTAAAGAATGTTGTCGAGCGTAGCGTTTATCGCGAAGGCAGTGATGGACAAGAGATAGCTAATATCATTTTAGATCCATTTGCTTCACCATATCGCCCAACAAAGCGGGTAAAAACGCGCGAAAGACAAGCCGAAACGCAACCTGAAATTTTAGCACCAATTTCAGTTGAAAGTACGCAGCATCAAGAGTTAGCAGCCTCGTCACAAATCACCTTCCCAATCAATTTTAAAGAATATACAGAAAGCCAAGAGGTAGAGCTTTTACAAAAAGCATTAGCTGCAGGTCAGTATAACCAGAAGAAAACAGCGGAATTATTAGGATTAAGCTATCACCAATTACGTGGGATCTTAAAAAAATACAACCTTTTAGACAAAACCTAATAAAATGGCATGTTCAGATAATTGCTCCTAAGTTCCCAACACTGTTAGAATGTTAGTCTTAACGATTATAAACTGATCCCAACATGCTTGTGCTTTATAAACGCTGGTTATTCATAATTTCTTTGTTCATCTTGATGCTGTCATCAGGGTGTAGTGAGCCGCAATTGCCCTCTGGCTTGGTTTATTGCAGTGAAGGCAACCCTGAAAGCTTTAATCCTCAACAGGTCACATCAGGTACTACAATAGATGCAACTTCACATCAACTTTATAACCGCTTAATTGATTATGATCCTGAAACAAAACAGTTTGCTCCACAACTGGCAACTCAGTGGTCAATTTCAGAAGATGGCTTGAGCTATAAGTTTGAGTTAAGGCAACATGTCACGTTCCACAACTCTCACCTTTTTACGCCGACGCGCTTTTTTAATGCCGACGACGTATTATTTTCATTTAATCGGATTATTGACCCTAACAATGCCTATCATCATGTTGGCCGTAATGGTTACCCTTATTTTCAAAGCATTAATTTTAGTCAATTGATATCGTCAATAGAAAAGGTAAACGAGTTTGAAGTTATTTTTCATTTAAATCATAAAGATGCCAGCTTCATGTTTAATCTCGCCACCGATTTTGCAGTGATATTGTCAAAGGAGTATGCTGATAATTTACTCCTCGCCGGTACGCCTGAAGACATAGACTACTTTGCGATTGGTACAGGTCCATTTAAACTCCACCAATACGTTAAAAACGATCATATTCGTTACCATCGACACACCAGTTATTGGGGGCCCAAAGTGGATACCCAGCAATTGGTTTTTGATATTACTCCCAATAGTACCTCGCGTTTTACTAAATTAATCACTGGTGATTGCAATGTATCAGCACTGCCTCGCCCTGCTGAGTTATCGGTTATTACAACTCAGCCGAACATTCGTGTTGTCAAAAATCCTGGATTAAATGTCGCGTTTTGGGCTTTTAACACGCAAAAGCCCCCGTTTAATGACCTGCGAGTCAGACAAGCCCTAGCTCATGCGATTAATAAAAAGAAAATTTTAAGTGTGGTTTACAATAATAGTGCGGTTGAAGCCTCTGGCGTTTTACCGCCTGCTTCGTGGGCATATTCGAAACATTTTGACAATAATGAATACGATCCGCAAAAAGCCAAGGCATTGTTAAAAAAAGCACATGTAACTGACCTTAGTATTGATATTTGGGCAATGCCCGTCGCCCGCACTTATAATCCCAATGCCATAAAAATGGCTGAACTGATTCAAGAAGATCTTGCTAACATTGGCGTAAAAGCCAATATCATTAGTTACGATTGGAGTGTGTTTACCCAAAAGCTTGCAAAAACCGATTATGACTCAGTATTAATTGGCTGGAATGCTGATAACAATGACCCTGACAATTTTTTCACCCCCATTTTAAGTTGTTCAGCATTAGCATCTAAAAATAATTATTCACGATGGTGCAATATCGGTTTTGACCACATCCTTGCTAAAGCAAGGGAACAAACTGAGCAATTTAAACGTCAACCTTATTTTCAAGCTGCAGAAGCAATGATCAGTAATCAAGTGCCTATTGTGCCAATTGCTCATGCACAAAAAGTGGTTCTAAAAGACAAATCTATCACTAACTTACATGTTAGACCTTATGGTGGAATTTCATTTGCCCAAACGACCCAGACCAGCACTAAGGATAAGCAATAATGTGGCAATACTTTTTTAGGCGTATCAATCTCTTTTTGGCGACGTCAATCTTATTGTTGTTAGTTCTCTATATTGCAACCGGGTTGTTTCCTGTTGATAAAAGTTTTGCCCTTAGCGGAATTGCAACGCCCAGTACTGAGCAACAACTTCAAATCAACCAAACCTATCAATTACAACAAAGCGCATTTAAACAGTTTATCGCTTATATACAGCAACGCTTGTCTGGTGATTTTGGTGTATCAATTAATTCTCAACAAGCAGTGGCGGGTGAATTAACTCGGGTCTTGCCCGCCTCACTTGAACTCGCCTTCGTCGCAGGCCTTATTGCCATTGCTTTTGGCGTTCCGCTAGGTGTTTTTGCGGCATTAACACAAAATGTATTTTTACAGCGCCTAATATTGGCAATAACACTCACAGGTTATTCTGTGCCAGTATTCTGGTTAGGATTAAGCTTGTTGCTGTGGTTTGGAGTTAACTTAAATTGGTTACCCACTTCAGGCCAAATTAATCTTCTTTATGACATTGATTCTGTCACCGGGGTGATGTTAATTGATACCTTATTATCAGCTAAACCCTACAGTTTCGCGGCATTTCAAGATGCGGTACTGCATTTAATCTTGCCGGCGGTCACACTCGCAGTGTTGCCATTTACCATTGTTACCCGTATTACCCGTCAAGCATTAACCAATGTAATGGAACAATCATATATTCGCGCAGCCGAAGCTCGCGGATTGGGTACCAGTAAAATTCTATTTCGCCATGGCCTACCTAACGCACTAGTACCTGTCTTAAAGAGCATTGGTTTGATGTTGGGCACTTTTGCCAGTTATGGCATTGTCGTAGAAGTTATTTTTTCTTGGCCTGGGGTCGGTAACTGGCTTATTTCAGGTATATACCAGCGAGATTACACCGTCATTCAAGCCGGTATTTTATCGGTATCATTATTGATTATTTCTCTTAGTATTTTCATTGAAATGTTACATACGGCAATTAACCCTGTCAGTCGAAAGGAGTTATATGCATCTAAATAACATCCACTATGAAGAAAAAAAAGCCACTCACCTTCGGCGAATTTGGCAAACCTTTATTGATAACCCTTTAGCTTTGGTTGGGTTATGGGCGATTGCGTGTCTGATATTGCTGACACTACTAACCCCTTTTATTGCTCCGTTTTCTCCTGAAGCACAAAATTCACAGGCAATTTTAATGCCTCCATCATGGCATGAGCACGGTTCAGTTGAATACTTTTTTGGCACAGATGATTTAGGCCGAGATATTTTTAGCCGCATTTTGCATGGGGTTCAACTTACCTTTGGTATGTCATTGGTGATCGTTTTTGCAGCGCTATTTATCGGTTTTATCATTGGTGCAATTTCTGGAATGATGACAGGACTTAAATCGAGTATTTTAGGCCACTTATTTGATGCCTTACTTTCCATTCCGTCCCTATTAATGGCCATTTTGGTTGTTGCGGTTATCGGCCCAGGACTGACCAATGTATTTTGGGCAGTTGGCATTGCTATGGTGCCGCAATTTATACGTGCCATACATCAAGCAGTGCATGAAGAGTTACAAAAAGATTATGTCACTGCCGCTAAATTAGATGGGGCGAATTCGTTACAAATATTTTGGTATGTCATTATGCCCAACGTTTGGGATATCTTAATTATTCAAGTTACTATGGCGATTTCAGCAGCCATATTAGACATTGCCGCATTAGGCTTTTTAAAACTCGGGGCGCAAGCGCCAAGCCCCGAATGGGGTGCGATGATGGCACAAGGATTAGATAATTTATTACTTGCGCCTTGGACCATCACTATTCCTGGTGTTGCCATATTAATTACAGTGTTATCTATCAACTTAGTTGGTGATGGCCTACGCTCAGCGCTTGTTCCTAAAAGAAATTAACCATGCCATTACTTGATATTCGCAACTTAACCATTGAACTCAATACCGACAGCGGAATCGTCAAGGTGTTAGAAAAAGTGAGCTTGACCCTCAACAGTGGTGAAATACACGGTTTAGTGGGTGAGTCAGGCTCAGGACGAACCTTATTAGCTAAAGCGGTACTTGGGGTGCTAGGTTCTCACTGGCGGGTTCGCGCCGATCGAATGATGTGGGATGGCCAAAGCTTATTAGATATGAAGCCGAAACAACGCCGAAGTATTATGGGCAGTGAAATTGCCATGATTTTTCAGGATCCAGTTGGCAGTTTAGACCCAGTTAGAACCATCGGTAGCCAGCTAACTGAAGCGATGGTGCCCAATAAAAAAGTGCCTTTTTGGCGACGTGATAAAGACACTGAATTAAATGCGCAAAAGTGGCTTCATAAAGTCGGTATTAAGCATCCCAAAAAATTAATGAGTTGCTTCCCTTGGGAATTGTCAGATGGTGAATGCCAAAAAGTCATGATTGCGATGGCGGTATCGAATTATCCAAAATTAATTATTGCTGATGAACCAACAAACTCTATGGAAGTCAGTACACAAGCGCAAATATTTAGATTATTATCCCAACTGAATCAACTACAAAACGTATCAATATTGGTGATCAGTCATGAGTTAGAAACGCTCACTAAATGGTGTAATAAATTAACGGTATTATACAGTGGCCAAATAATGGAGTCAGGGCCAACATCTGCCATTATTGCCAAGCCTTACCACCCTTACACTTATGCGCTACTAAAAAATTTACCAGAACATACAAGTAAAATGCGTCATAAGTCGCTATTACCTAGTTTGCCCGGTTCATCAGCTTCGGTGCATCATTTACCTGCAGGTTGCCGTCTGGGACCTCGCTGCCCAGAAGCTGAACGCAAGTGTGTCCAACAACCTAGCTTAGTCCATGAGAAAGACCGCTATTTTGCTTGCCACTTCCCACTAAACAATGAACGCGATGAAGACGATGGCACCATTACTTAAAGTTTCAAATTTAAGCAAACAGTACTGTACCGGCTTTAAATGGTTTAAACGCCAATATTACCAAGCGCTTAACCCAATTTCCTTTGAGTTAGATAAAGGAGAGACATTAGCCATTGTTGGTGAGGTTGGTTCAGGTAAAAGTACTCTCGCCCGTATTCTGGTAGGTGCAGAGCGACGCAGTAACGGCGAGATTATTTTTGAAGATGAATCGCTTGAAACAAAAAACTTAAAACAGCGCTGTCGCTTAATAAGAATGATTTTCCAAGATCCAAATACCTCATTAAACCCCAAGTTATCTATTGGCGACTTATTAGATGAACCTCTGAGATTTAATAGCAGTCTCAATAAAACAGAGCGGCGTAAACAAGTTTACGACACATTGAGGAAGGTTGGCTTACTACCTGAACATGCAGAGTTTTATCCGCATATGATTTCAGAAGGTCAAAAGCAACGCGTTGCTGTCGCCCGCGCCTTAATGCTCAACCCCAAAATTATTATTGCCGATGAAGCATTAACCGCACTTGATTTATCAGTGCGATCGCAAATCATCAACTTGTTGCTTAAATTACAAAAAGAACTTGGATTATCGTATATCTTCGTTTCCCACAATCTTAGTATAATCAAACATATGAGTGATAAAGTGATGGTGTTAAAAGATGGTAATTTAGTCGAAAAAGCGACTACCGAACAATTATTTACTAACCCACAACATGAATACACTAAAAAGTTAATTGTTGAGCAAAGTCAACGCCTTCAAAGTCGCTAAACTGCTCCAACCACTGCTATTTTCCGACTAAAAAGTCAAAAATAAGTGCCATTTCGGCGTCTAACTATTTATGCTAATACCATTGTTAATGGAAAAAACGAAAATATGATTATTAAACCCAAAATACGTGGTTTTATTTGTACCACAACTCACCCTGTTGGCTGTGAAGCAAACGTCAAAGAACAAATTAACTTAACCAAAGCCAAAGGCAAAATTGCCAATGGTCCTAAAAAGGTATTAGTTGTTGGCTCATCGAGCGGTTATGGCCTTTCTTCACGCATCGCAGCCGCTTTTGGTAGTGACGCTGCTACGATTGGTGTGTTCTTCGAAAAACCAAGCTCTGATACCAAAACTGGCACCGCAGGCTGGTATAACTCTGCTTATTTTGACCAATTTGCCAAAGCTGAAGGTTTATATTCTAAAAGTATTAATGGTGACGCCTTTAGTCACGATGCTAAACAAAAAGTAATTGAGCTAATTAAACAAGACCTAGGTCAAATTGACATGGTGGTGTACTCATTAGCATCACCGGTAAGAAAACTGCCTGACACTGGTGAGCTTATTCGTTCATCACTTAAACCAATTGGCGAGACCTATACAGCGACCGCAGTAGACACGAATAAAAACACCATTATTGAAACCTCAGTCGAACCTGCTACTGAGCAAGAAATTGCTGATACAGTTACGGTTATGGGCGGCCAAGATTGGGAGTTATGGGTCAATGCACTTAGTGATGCTGGTGTATTATCTGATGACTGCAAAACAGTCGCATATAGCTATATTGGCACCGAAATTACATGGCCAATCTACTGGCACGGCGCACTGGGTAAAGCGAAGATGGACTTAGACCGCGCCGCACATGCATTAAACACTAAATTGTCAGCCACTGGTGGCTCAGCGAATGTTTCAGTGTTAAAAAGTGTTGTGACTCAAGCCAGTTCTGCCATACCTGTGATGCCACTATATATTGCGATGGTATTTAAAAAAATGCGCGAAGAAGGTGTCCATGAAGGTTGTATGGATCAAATATATCGCTTATTTAGTGAGCGTCTATTCCGCCAAGATGGTTTACCACCACAAACAGATGATAATAATCGCCTACGTTTAGATGATTGGGAGTTACGAGAAGATATTCAAAAGCATTGCCAAGAACTATGGGCTGATGTGACAACAGAAAATCTCACAGAACTTACTGATTATAATGAGTACAAGGAAGAATTCTTAAAGCTATTCGGCTTCGGAATTAAAGACATTGATTACGATGTAGATGTAAATCCAAACGTTAACTTTGATGTTATTAGCTTATAACAGATAAATTAATAATAAAAACCAAGTCTACTGGCTTGGTTTTTTTATGCTTGCACGCAATTATTTTATTATTATCAACCATGATTACAAACATCTTGTTATCAACTAGTTTACTTTTAACCTTTTTATCGTTAACAGTTATACTCTACGCTTTGATTTTTTAACTTCAACTTCAACTACATACATTTCAGTTGACATCAATTCTTCCTTAAGACATTCAAAAAATAAACAAAGAAGAAAACTTAATCTAAACTATTTAAAAAAATCTAACTTTAGAAAGTAATCCTAATTTCAAATCAGTATATTTAGGCTAAATCAAACTTACTTTCAAGTTATTATGTTCCAAAATAATTAAAATAATTAAAATAATTTATAAACAATTCCTCCCAAAAACCAAACATTATCAATAATTAGCTATTTCTATGATAAGTCATATCTAGATTAACAAAGAACTAGATTCATATTTAATAAACAATCCATTTTTCATAAAACATCCAATAAAAAAGGCCAAGTTGATGAGACTTGGCCAGAGGGGGATATTTAAAGAAAATGAGTTTCTTTAATGATTACTTTTTCTTTAGTGCATGTTTAGCAGCATTTTTACCAGCAATGCGACCAAATATAACCGTGTCAGCAATGGCATTACCACCTAAACGGTTAAAGCCATGTACGCCACCTGTAACCTCACCAGCTGCAAATAAACCATCCATTTTCCAGCTTTGTAAGTTTAGTACGTTTGCATCAGTATCAATTGCAACACCACCCATAGTATGGTGAATACCAGGTGCAACTTTCACTGCATAGAAAGGTGGTTGGTTAAATTTAATTGGCATATCTTCACGACCAAATGCAGCATCTTTACCAGCAGCTTGATACTTATTGTAATCAGCAACTGTTTTAGCAAGATCTTTCATGCCAGTAGCTTTAGCAAGTTCTTCAATCGTACTACCTTTACTTAGCATTCCTAAGCGGTCATAACCACGTATCATTTTTTTCTTTTCAACTAACTGCTTATCAAACACCAACCAAGCATATTTACCTTTTTGCTTAAGTATTGCATCTGATGCACGGTCACGTGTGGTTAACTCATTAACAAAGCGTTGACCGTCGGTATTTACCATAATGGCACCAACACCACGTACAGTTTCAGAAATAAGAATACGGCTATCTTTACCAACAGTTGGATGAGCTTGAACCCAATCAATATCAGTCATCGACGCGCCAATTTCTTTTGCAAGTAAAATGCCGTCGCCAGTAGCTGTTACGTTGTTTGAACTAGTCATATCTTTAAATGTTGGACGATAGTAAGCAATCATTTGCTTGTTCATGCCGTAACCACCAGTTGCTAATACAACTGAACCAGCAGCAATCATGTTATAGCCAGAATGACGACCATGCACCACGACACCAGCAACTGATTTATCATCATTTAATACAATTTTCTCTACACGAGAATTTAAGCGCACAGGAATACCACGTTCTTTTGCGACTTTATTTAAAGTAGCCATAATTTGTGGACCTGCAGAAGCACCGCCATGTGGACGATGAGTACGTTGAACTCTCGCACCACCAGAACGTGTTAGGTCATCAAGGTTTACACCTAAAGATTCAAGCCATTTAACCGCGTCAGCAGATTGTTCGCCTAAAATTTTCACTAATTTCGGATCGTTTTTATAACGGCCACCTTTCATAGTGTCTTCAATAAACCAGTTAACAGAGTCCTTAATACCTTTAGCTTTTTGTTGTGGTGTACCAACAGCGTTTATACCACCAGCAGCAAGCATTGAATTACCGCCCACGTAAGGAGCTTTTTCAAGTAGTAATACTTTTGCGCCTTCAACTTGAGCAGAAAGAGCCGCATTGAAACCAGCGTTACCACCACCGACAACAACGACATCGACAGTTTCTACAGGGCCTCTAGCAATGGCTTTTTTGATCTTGTCTTGATCCCAGTCACCATCCCATTTTTTCTTAGCTTTTGCGTCAGCAAAAGGCATTTCCATTTTGAAATTATGACAGTTATTACAGGTTAACTTAGGTTTAGCATGGCCTGAATGACATGTTGTACAGTTAATTTCACCTAAGTGTGAACCATGGGGATCTAATTTTAATTTTTTATCCGCTAAATCAGCAAAACCACCATGACACTCTTTACATTGAGCATTGATATGAGTCTCACTATCAGTAATTGATTTTTTAATATCTTTCATCTTGCCATCGGCGTGACATGTCTGACAGTCACCCATTTTAAGATGAAATGACGCTAAGTCATTTTTGGCAACGGCATTGGCAGACGCTAGCATCATCACTGCTGCAGCCATAACCGAAGCTAGATTTTTAACTTTCATGTTTCATTCCTTTATAAATGTTTTTACTTCACCACTCGTTGGCGCACACAATACCTATTAAAGAGTAGTAAAACTTAGACCTTTATCAAATCTAATCTATAGTTAAATTTTTATGAAAACGCATTCAATTTTTTTTAAACCATAGCAAAAGCAAAACAATTGTGACTCATATTCATTTAAAAATAATAAATAATGACTACGATCTAAATCATCAAATGGTTAGACATCTTAATTAATTTTTTTATTCGCCTCCTTTATTAAAAGGATGAGAAAATTAAGCAAAAAACATTAGGAACAATTAGTTAAATACAAATAAACCTTTTAAATCAAAACCTATTTAAATATATTTTTATTGATTAAACAAGAGATTGAATCATGAAAAAAACATTATTATCAATGACTATTTTTGGTCTTCTATCAGCAACTTCATATAATGCATTAGCTGATTCACCACAAATATACGGCCGCTTTGATATGGCACTAACCCATTCAGAAAATGGCGTTACTACCCAAAATCAAAAGTCTGGTACCATTCTTGAAAATAACTTTTCAAGATTGGGTATCCATGGCAGCGAGGCAATAACTGACAATATTGAGCTGCTCTATCGCGCTGAATTTGAAGTTGATTCAGCGACCAATGAAGGTAGCAGCGAAGTATTCAAAGCAAGAAGCACCTATTTAGGGGTGAAAAGTGATTTAGGTACTCTAATAGTTGGTCGAAATGACACCGTAATGAAAAGCTCTAAAGGAACAGCAGAAGCTTTTGCACTAACTAACGCAGCTTATAATCGTATGATTGCCGGTCAAGATCGTAAAGCAGATGGCGTAACGTATTACTCACCTAAAATAGCTGACTTAGTTTCAGTTAACGCGACCTATTTAATGGATGATAATTACGAAGATTCAGACGAACAGCAATACGCAGTTAGCATCGTCGCTGGCGACAAAAAAATGAAAAAACAATCATTTTATCTTGCCGCTGCCTATAACACTATTGGTGGCGTAGATGCCTACAGAGGAGTTGCACAATACAAAATCGGCAACCTAAAATTAGGTGGTTTATTTCAAAATACCGAAAGTCAAACCTACAATGAAAAAGAAGGTAATTCTTACTTTTTCAGCGCGGTATATAACTTAAACGGTGTCAACCTAAAGGCTGAAATTGGTAAAGATAAAGCAGGCTTTGGTAAATACCTCAAAAATAGTACAAGCGATTACAAGAATGCCACTGATGTTGACATAACCTCATTGGTAGTCGGTGCTGATTACCGTTTAGCAAAATCAACTCTTCTATACACTCACTATGCTAGATATGAAGGTGAATTTCGCGTTAAAAATGCAGGCCCTGTCATTGATTTAGACGAAGATAATATTGTTACTGTTGGTGTTAGATACGACTTTTAAGACGTAATAACAACAGTTTTCACAGCGTTAGTGTAAACTTTTATGCTAACGCTTTTTTGTCATATTTAATTGTTAAAATTTGAACAAGGTTACAAAAAAAAACATGCGAATGTTTGATTTTGTGATGTTTTTTTATGACTCAGTTATAATTAACAAAATCTATTTTATCGACATTGTGTAAATGAAAATTACGCTTAAACAGTTAACCATTTTTAAAGCTATCCACAGCAAAGGACAAATATCAAAAGCAGCGCAAATGTTGCACATGTCGGTTCCAGCTGTAAGCATGGCACTCAAAGAACTCGAAAGTTCCCTTGGTACACGGTTATTTGAACGCAGTAGTAATGGATTAAAAATCAATGACAATGGCGAAGTGATATTACCTTATGCCAATGAAATGATTTCAAAAGGAACACAGTTAGAGCAAATGTTTGCTGAGCGTAATGCTGTTGGTGGCACAATTAAAGTGGGCAGTAGCAAAACCGCAGGCAACTATGTTTTGTCTCGAAAAATTCCGCAATTTAAAAAACTAAACCCACTAGTCGATATTAAATTGGTTATTAATAACAGTTTAACTATTGAAAAAATGGTCTCTGAAAAAGAATTAGATTTAGGCTTCGTTGATGCAAAACCTGGACTAAATAATTTAATGTATAATGAATGGATAAAAGATAAAATTTGTCTTGTTACTGGCTGTAATAATCCACTTGTGAGTGAAGATATTACAGCGGAATTATTATCTAAACAATTATGGGTACTAGATAGCACCATGTCAGCATCTAGATTGCGTAATACCCAACTGTTAAGAAGTGCAAAAATTAAGATTCATCACGAACTTTCGATGAACACTATGGGTGCAATTAAACGTGCAATTGGTACTGGGATTGGCGTCAGTGTTATGCCTTACTTAGCGGTAAAAGAAGAAATCAGCCGAGGTGAAATTGTAGAATTACAATTACCTGAGTGGAATTTTCAACGCAGATACTGGTCTATTTCCCGCAAAGACGAACAAGCGTCTGACATTATCGATAAATTTATTACATTCTGTAATATAGATGAAACCGTAAATACCCAATGATCAATCAAGACCCCATTATTTTTAGTGTATTATGTTTAGTCATTCTTTTTATATTATACGCCAGCAAATTACCCACGCCATGGGTTAAAAAGGTATTTAGTATATTCCCTACAATGGTTCTTTGTTACATCATTCCTTCATTATTAAACTCCTTGGGAATTATTGACAGTCAAAATAGTGCACTTTCAGTTTTTTCTTCTAATTATTTAATGCCAGCATGCTTAACGTTGTTAATTATTGGGGTTGATTTAAAGTCCATATTACAACTAAGCCCTAAGATCATAATATTGTTCATTATGGGCAGCTTTGGGGTATTGCTTGGTGGCCCTATTACTCTGTGGATAATCTCATGTATCAGCCCAGACTCAGTTGCATGGAGTGGAACGAATTCGGCATGGCGAGGCATGGCTACGCTAGCCGGCAATTGGATTGGAGGTACCGCCAATCAGTTATCGATGAAAGATATTTTCAATGTAGAAAACAATATTTTTACGATTATGATTTCAGTAAACGTTGTTTTTTCAGCGATTTGGATGACATTTTTACTTTTTTTAGCCAAGCATGCCAATGCCATTGATAAAAAAATAAATGCTAACACTATTAATGTCACCAACTTGATTAAAAGTGAACAACACACACACCTTCCTATCTCAGTAGTTCAATGGCGAGCTTACGCACTGATGTTTTTGATTGCCGTTGTAGTAACGACATTAGCTCATTATATTTCAAATCACATTGCACCTTTTATTGGTACACATTACCCACAATGGGACAAATTTAGTTTATCGTCTAAATTTTTCTGGTTAGTTATAAGCGTAACTACCCTCTCTTTATTATTAGCCAATACGCGTGTGCGCCAGTTAGAGAAAGCGGGGACAACAAAAGTTGCAAGCGGGTTACTGTATTTTATAATCGCGAATATGGGGTTACAAATGGATTTGACCACCATTAATCATTTTCCCATTTACTTTTTTATTGGATTTATTTGGTTATCGATACATGGTTTGTTTGTATTAATTACGGGCTTATTCATCCGTGCACCTGTGGCCTACATGGCATTAAGCAGTCAATGTTGTATTGGTGGTGCAGCTTCTGCGCCTGTTGTCGCCATGGCGTTTCATCGATCACTTACACCGATTGCTATTTTGTTATCTGTCTTTGGCTATGCTTGGGCAACTTATATGGCGTGGCTATGTGCAGCATTAATGCAAGGCGTTACACCTTAATTTTAAAATTGAGCGTTTATAGTTTTATATAACGTATTTATTAATGATCGCAATCAAAATGCAGCCTATCATCTTAAGATTTACTCACTAAGTTAGAATATTAGCGCCTAGTTTACTGCCAATAAAATAGTGCTCACCATTTTTTTATCTTGATTAATACCGCATCGTTCTATCACTAATGGAATATCAGCTAATTGGTAACCTTCACGCTCAAGGTAAACACCATAGAGAAATTTAATTTTATCCTCAAGCCCGATATCACAGCCTCTATGGGGTAGTTGTAGCATTTTACACTTTGGTAAGGTTGTCACATAAAAGTGCTCAGAAGCAGCAATGCTTGCGGTTAAAGCATCATATTGAGCATCATTCAACACCGCTGTTATTTCAACATCAACGTTACTATTAGGCTCGGTATCTAAACTTTTCATTAAATGAAAAGAGCGGCTCATTTGGTGATTGATATGATGATGTTCTTGCCATGCAGTCAATGCATTAATTGTTTGCGATAAGTACTGTTTCTCACCTTGATGACGAATTGCAATTAAGCGTTGACTTCTGAACTCTATAATCTGGATATCATTACTAAAGTCTTGTACGTTGTTTAATCCTTTAGCAAGCGTATTCAGTGGTTGCTGACGACTAAAGAAATTCCCCCAGTCAGGCTTTACTCTAAAATCATAAACTGTTTGACCGATTGCATTGAAAAAAGCTTGTTCAAACTCCATTGATTGACCAAAACCTGCCTGATGTGAAATATCTTCGATTGATACTCGGGTTTCAAAAGCCAATTTTTGCGCACAATCAAGCATTTTCAATATCGTAAAATAACTGTCTATGTTTGTATGAAACAAGGCACTAAAAGCCACTTCAAACTGCTGCAATGGAATAGAAGTTAGTTGCGATAACAAATCAATATCAAGTGGTTTTTCTAAGTTTTGCTCAAGATAATCGAGTGCAATTTCAAAATTTTTTAATAATGTCATTTCAATTCCATTGGCAAGAAATACGCAACTAAAATAAAGGTTTACCCTTTACAGTATAAATGAAAGCCGGCAAGGGTTTAATTCAATCCCACGAGGCAAACGTCCAGTCTCTTATTAAATACCTAATGCACTAACTGCATGAGTGAAAACATATCGTGCGACTAAAAATAAAAAAGCCCCCAAACCTTGTTAGATTTGAGGGCTTAATAAGTGTGTTAACTATTCAGCTACTGGATACTCAATTTTACCCTGTACTTTCAATACATTAATCACTGCACGGTAATTTGCTTCACTGTATTGTGAGCTTAAACGCTGCTTAAGCGACGCTAACGTATCAGCTTCAATGTTAGTTGCTTTATTGACACCATCAAGTACAACAATCGCGTAGCCTTGAGCAAGTTTTGCCGTATCAATAGAGACTTTGCTATCAGATGGTACAGGCATCTTAAAGGCTTTTTCAACAATCGCAGGGTCGGTATCTTGCGTTAAACGAGCAAGTGCTTTAACCGTTGTTAATTCTGCATCTATTGTGTCATCGGCTTTTAATTTGGCCATATATTCCGTGGCTTTAACACGAGCAACATCGTTAGCTTTATCTTGTTTAAGGCGATTAACAATTGCGTCTTTTACATCCGCAAAGTCCATTGTACCCGCTGGTTTATGTGATTTTAATCTAACAACAACCACGTGATTACCACCAAGTTCAATCACGTCACTGTTCATGCCTTCTTCAATAACTTGCTCTGAGAATGCCGCACGAACGAAGTCTGGCGTATTAAATTGTTGTGGTACATTATTGCGAGAAAACATTGCAGTGGTTTTCACTGGCACGTTAACCGCTTCTGACGTTTCAGTTAATGTGTCAGGAATTTCATAGCTGGTATCTGCAAGCTTGGACTGCAAGCTAAAGAAGGCATCAACCGCTTTCTTCTCTTTTAAGTCTTTTAAGATATCCGCTTTGGCATCAGCAAAGCTTTGAGCAACACTAGCTTGTACATCGAGTAGTTTGATCACATGGTAACCAAACTTGGTTTTAACAACCTTAGATGTTTGGCCTTTTTCAAGTGAGAATAATGCGTCATCAAACTCTGGGTCCATTACACCTTTTTCAAACCAATCAAGTTGACCGCCGTTTTTACCACTGAATTTATCATCAGATTCTGTTTCAGCAAGTTTGGCAAAGTCTTCACCATTGGCAAGTTTAGTTTCAATCGCATCAGCTTTCGCTTTTTCAGCACTGTCATCACCCGCAGCAGCTATTAGGATGTGCGCAGCTAAACGCTTCTCAGCAGTTTGGTATAGCGCTTTGTGTTCATCATAATAAGCTTTAGCTTCTTCTTCTGTAGCATCTTCTGTTGCCATATCAGCAGCATTTAATTCCACATACTCTAAGCTAACCATTTCAGGACTGTTAAATCTGGCTTTATTATTGTCAAAATACGTTTTAGCTTCTTCATCAGACACTTTCGCATCGGCAACAAATGGCGTTGAATCTACAGTTAAATAGCGAATATCACGCGTTTGATTTTGTAATTTAGCAATGTCTGTTGCTTCGCCATCGAGTACAAACTCACTGCCCACAACGGCCATCACTAATTGACGACGAGTCATGTCAGTACGCATCATGGTTCTGAAGTTTGCAGTTTGGTATCCAAGTTGACGCAGTACAGCTAAGTAACGCTCGTTATCAAACTTACCATCAGTTTGAAACGCTTGCTCAGCAAATATGGCCTTTTTAATTTGGTCATCTGAAACGCGTAGACCTAAATCAACTGCAGCTTGATCGATAAGTTTATCGGAAACCATACGTTCAAGAACGCTTTTTTTAATGCCATTCATGTAATTTTCATCAGCACTAAGGGTGTCAAACATTTCACCAAACTGTTGTTTTAAGCGTCCTTTTTCATTTTGAAAAGCTTGCTCTAATTGTTCGTTGGTAATGTTGTCGCCATTGACGATAGCTGCTGGAGTACCAGTGTTTGTACCTAAATAGCTACTCACACCAGCAAAAGCAAATGAAAGGATCACAAGTACTAAAATGGTCTTAGCGATAACACCTTGTGAGCCTTCACGAATTTTTTCTAACATCTGAATTCTCGCTCGTTGCGATTAATAAAATAAAAAGACGCATCACTAATAGGATGCGCCTTTTTTGTAATTTCAATGGAGTGATCAGATGCAATACTCAATGACCTAACACTCCTAAATACTCGAAAGTATTTCATCTCGTAAAAAGCACTGCATTTGCAGTGCTAGTTATTACGAATGCCTTACAAAGGCAACATTAACTATTCTTAGTTAACTGCGTCTTTTAACGCTTTGCCAGCTTTGAACGCAGGAATGTTCGCAGCAGCAATTTTAATTTCTTTACCAGTTTGTGGATTACGTCCAGTACGCTCAGCGCGTTGACGAACTTCAAAAGTACCAAAACCAACTAGAGAAATTTTCTCGCCTTCTTTAAGGCCTTCAGTCACAGCAGCGATAAAAGAATCTAATGCGCGGCCAGCTGCAGCTTTAGAAATGTCAGCACCAGATGCGATTTTCTCGATTAGTTCAGATTTGTTCATGTCTTCCCCTTGAATGTTATTGTAGCGCCGTAACCTTTTCCGTGTTTAGAGCGGTCGGCGGAGGCTTTTTTAAAACTTGGACAAGTATCCAAGTCAAATATGAAAACCAAAATGTAATTGGATACAGCTAGAAGCCAGATACCCCAAGGGCTTGGTGTGTCTGACTCTCCACAAACCTAGGCTAACACAGGTCGGCCTTTTGTTAAGCCCTTTTTTTCAGTTTTTTTAGTCTCTGAAGCACTTTTTTCGCTATTTAGCTATTTTTTAACCACTTCAAAACCTTCAACAGGTCTTTCTAGCGCTAATTTAAGGACTTCGTCGACCCAACGTACTGGGTGAATTTGCAAATCAGCGATGACATTTGCTGGAATTTCTTCCAAATCACGCTCATTTTCTTTCGGTATCAATACTTGCTTAATACCGCCACGATGGGCTGCTAGCAGTTTTTCTTTTAAGCCACCAATCGGTAAAACTTCACCACGTAAGGTAATCTCACCCGTCATAGCAACATCGCTACGTACAGGATTCCCCGTTAAACTAGACACTAATGCGGTGCACATTGCTGCGCCAGCTGAAGGGCCGTCTTTTGGCGTAGCGCCTTCTGGAACATGTACGTGAATATCACGTTTTTCATAGAAGTCTGCATTAATACCTAATTGTTCAGCACGAGCACGAACAACGGTTAACGCTGCTTGAATAGACTCTTGCATCACATCACCAAGTGAACCGGTATAAGCCAGTTTACCTTTACCGGAAACGGATGTTGCTTCAATAGTAAGTAAATCGCCACCCACTTGGGTCCATGCTAAACCAGTCACTTGCCCGATTTGGTTATTTGACTCCGCTTTACCAAAGTCATGACGTTGAACACCAAGGAATGACTTTAAGTTATCTTGCGTCACTTCAACCGACTTAACGGTTTTGTCTAACAAGATTTGCTTAACCACTTTACGACAAATTTTAGATAGCTCTCGTTCAAGCGCACGCACACCAGCTTCGCGGGTGTAGTAACGAATAATGCCTAAAATAGCACTGTCATCAACGTGTATTTCTTTGGCTTTGAGTCCATTTCGTTCAATTTGTTTAGTCAACAAATGTTCTTTAGCAATGTTGAGCTTTTCATCTTCGGTATAACCCGATAAACGAATCACTTCCATGCGGTCTAATAGTGGACCAGGAATATCCATTGAATTTGATGTTGCAACAAACATCACATCAGATAAGTCATAATCGACCTCTAGGTAATGATCATTAAATGTTGCATTTTGTTCAGGATCTAAAACTTCAAGTAATGCCGATGATGGATCACCACGCATATCTGAACTCATTTTGTCGATTTCATCGAGCAAGAACAATGGGTTTTTCACACCCACTTTAGACATTTTTTGTATAACTTTGCCCGGCATAGAACCAATGTAGGTTCGACGATGACCACGAATTTCAGCCTCATCACGTACACCACCCAACGCAACACGGACATACTTACGACCCGTTGCTTTGGCAATAGATTGCCCAAGTGATGTTTTACCAACACCTGGTGGCCCAACTAAGCATAGGATTGGTCCTTTAAGCTGTTTTACCCGGCTTTGAACTGCTAGGTACTCCAGAATCCGCTCTTTCACTTTATCTAAACCGTGATGGTCGGTATCAAGCACGTCTTGTGCCTTAGATAAATCTCGTTTAATTTTAGAGCGTTGCTTCCAAGGCACTGATGTCATCCAGTCGACATAACTACGCACGACTGTGGCTTCTGCTGACATTGGTGACATCATTTTAAGCTTGTTGAGTTCAGCATTGGCTTTGTCCATCGCATCAGCAGGCATACCTGATTCTTCAATTTTCTTAGCAAGTACTTCAAATTCATCATGGCTTTCGTCAATATCGCCTAACTCTTTTTGAATGGCTTTCATTTGCTCATTCAAATAGTATTCGCGCTGACTCTTTTCCATTTGCTTTTTCACGCGTGTGCGAATGCGTTTCTCAACTTGTAGTAGGTCGATTTCCGCTTCCATCATTGCCATCAAATACTCTAGTCTTTCACCTACATTGACCATTTCAAGTACCGATTGCTTATCTTCTATCTTCAGCGGCATATGGGCAGCCATTGTATCCGCCAGACGAGCAGCTTCTTCAATGCCGGTAAGCGATGTTAAGACTTCTGGTGGAATTTTTTTATTTAGCTTAATGTAGCCTTCAAATTGCCCTATCGCACTGCGAACAAGTACTTCTTCTTCTTTGTCAGTCAGTGGCTTAGACTCTAAGTATTGTGCTGAGGAAACAAAATATTCTTCATCTTGGGTATATTGCTGGATTTTAGCGCGTTGTCCACCTTCAACTAAAACTTTCACGGTGCCATCTGGCAATTTTAATAGTTGTAAAATAGAAGCAACTGTTCCGATGTCAAAGATATCATCTTTGGTCGGCTCGTCGAGTTCAGCATCACGCTGAGCAACGAGTAAGATTTGCTTATCTTGTTCCATTGCCGACTCTAAACAACGGATAGATTTTTCCCTTCCGACAAATAGCGGGATAACCATATGGGGATAAACCACTACATCTCGAAGTGGTAATACGGGGAGTTCGATATTCGCTTCACGCTCTTGTGTCATGGCTCGATTCCGTTTAATGAAATAGACGTATAATGAGTATATTGGGGTGATGACATCAGTTTCAATGGTTCTATACGAAAAAAGGAGCCCATTGGGCTCCTTATTTTTAAAACAGTCACTTAGATGGGCAATTATTGCTCACCTGATGCGGCTTGAGGCTCACTATTTTCGTAAATTAAAATAGGGGCAGATTCGCCTTTAACAACTGATTCATCCACCACGGCCTTAACAACACCCTCAACACTTGGTAAATCATACATCGTGTCTAATAGAATGCTTTCAACAATTGAGCGAAGACCACGAGCACCGGTTTTACGAACCATTGCTTTGTGTGCTATCGCTTTAAGTGCATCTTCACGGAACTCTAATTCAACTTCTTCCATTTCAAATAACGCATTATATTGTTTAGTTAATGCATTTTTCGGTTGAGAAAGAATTTGAACTAATGCTGATTCATCAAGTTCAGTAAGCGTAGCGACCACCGGTAAACGACCAATAAATTCTGGAATAAGACCAAATTTAACTAAATCGCTAGGCTCTACTTTACCTAAGGTTTGTGAAATAGTTTCTTTGTCACTTTCGCCTTTCACTTGTGCGCCAAAACCAATACCCGTTCCAACATGTGCACGTTGTTCAATTACCTTTTCAAGTCCAGCGAACGCGCCACCACAAATAAATAATATCTTTGATGTGTCAACTTGCAAAAACTCTTGCTGAGGGTGCTTACGTCCACCTTGTGGTGGAACTGAGGCAACGGTGCCTTCAATTAGCTTCAGTAATGCTTGTTGTACCCCTTCCCCAGAGACATCACGTGTAATTGACGGGTTATCAGATTTACGGCTGATTTTGTCAATTTCATCTATGTAAACAATGCCGCGTTCCGCTTTTTCGACATCATAGTCACATTTTTGCAAAAGCTTTTGAATGATATTTTCAACATCTTCACCCACATAGCCAGCTTCAGTTAATGTGGTTGCATCTGCCATCGTGAAAGGAACGTTAAGTGAACGAGCCAATGTTTCAGCCAACAGCGTTTTACCACTGCCGGTTGGACCGATAAGTAGAATGTTACTTTTCCCCAGTTCAATACCATCTTTAGGCGTGCCATTTCGTAGGCGTTTATAATGGTTATAAACAGCTACAGCTAGCACTTTTTTAGCTTGGTCTTGACCAATGACATAATCATCAAGGTGCTCACGCAATTCATGCGGTGTCGGCAACTTGTTGTCATCTTGTTTTGGCGAAATCTCTTTTATCTCTTCTCTGATGATGTCGTTACACAATTCTACACATTCATCACATACATATACTGATGGGCCAGCAATGAGCTTTTTGACTTCATGCTGACTTTTTCCGCAAAAAGAGCAGTACAGCAGTTTGCCGCTGTCACCGTTATTTTTGTTATCGCCCATTATTTTACCTCTGTTGGCAGCCAGTGCGAATTAACATGCTAAAGGAGTTTACTCACTGTCAAAGCATAGGCTACAAATACAATTGCTACACAATAACCTAATGTAGCCTAAAGATCAGCATCAATTAACTGCGTGTACTTAAAATTGAGTCAACAATACCATATTCAACGGCTTGGTCTGCGCTCATGAAATTATCACGATCTGTGTCACGCTCAACAATATCAAACGGCTGCCCTGTATGGTCGGCAAGCATTTGGTTGAGTCTATTCTTAATGCCTAGAATTTCTTGAGCATGAATTTGAATATCTGATACTTGACCTTGGAAACCACCTAGTGGTTGATGAATCATCACTCGAGAATTAGGTAAACAATGACGCTTGCCTTTTTCTCCACCCGCTAACAAGAATGCCCCCATGCTAGCAGCTTGGCCCATACATACCGTACTGACATTAGGTTTAATAAATTTCATCGTGTCATAAATGGCCATACCAGCAGTAACAGAGCCACCTGGCGAGTTGATATATAGGTAAATATCTTTATCTGGACTTTCGGACTCAAGAAATAGCAACTGCGCCACAATTAAATTGGCCATTTGATCTTCAACTTGTCCGACCAAAAATATAACGCGCTCTTTAAGAAGGCGAGAATAAATATCGTAAGAACGTTCACCTTTAGCCGTTTGTTCAACCACCATTGGTACAAGAGCATTTAAAACTGATTCTGGCGCTTTATGCATTGTTCAATTCCCTAAAATAAAAATGGCTCGCATGAGGAACCTCATACGAGCCATTATAAATGGCGAACCGCCATTTAAGTCAAGCTAAGCTTATGCTTGAGCTTGTGCTTTGTTCATAAAATCTTCAAATTCTACGTCTTTAGCCGTAACTTTTGCAGATTTTAGTAGTTCTTCAACAGCTTGTTCTTCTAATGCCACATTACGCATGTTTTGCATTAGCTCTTTATTGCCGTTGTAGTATTCAACGACTTCACTTGGATCTTCATAAGCTGAAGCCATTGAAGTAATTAAGCCTTGAACACGTTCGTCTTCCGCTTCTAACTTGTTTGTTTTGATAACTTCACCAAGTAACAGTCCAACTTTCACACGGCGCTCAGCTTGCTCTGTGAATAAATCAGCAGGTAGTTCAGGCATGTTTTCAGTTTGACCACCAAAACGTTGCATCGCTTGTTGACGAAGTACGTTCACTTCACCATCAATTAATGCTTTTGGAATGTCGATTTCGTTTGCCGCAAGAAGGCCGGTAATAACTTGTTCTTTAACATTTGCTTTGAGCGCTTGTTCAAGTTCACGAGTCATGTTTTTACGGATTTCAGCTTTAAGTGCTTCTAAGCCACCTTCTGCAATACCAAATAATGAAGCAAATTCATCATTAACTTCTGGTAAGTTAGCAGCTTGAACTTCGTTCAAAGTAATAACAAACTTAGCTGCTTTACCTTTTAGGTTTTCAGCATGGTAATCTTCTGGGAAAGAAACTTCGATATCGAATTCTTCACCTGTTTTGTGACCAACAACACCCGCTTCAAAACCAGGGATCATACGGTTGCTACCAAGTTGCAGTTCGAAGTCATCCGCTTTACCGCCTTCAAACTCTTCGCCATCAACACTACCGATAAAGTTAACTTTAACTTTATCGCCATCAGCAGCTTCACGTTCAACAACTTCGTAAGTAGCATGTTGCTTACGTAGTGTTTCAATCATAGTGTCAACGTCAGCGTCATTCACTTGCGCTTGTGGTTGCTCAACTTCAATTGCATCTAAACCGCTTAGCTCTACTTCTGGGTAGATTTCAAAAGTAGCAACAAACTCAAAGTTTTCACCTTCAGTGCTACCAGGAGCAAATACAGGTGCGCCTGCTGGGTTTAGTTTTTCAGCCATAATAGCTTCAACAAAGTTACGTTGCATGATTTCGCCAGTCACATCTTGACGAATCGCAGCACCGTAACGCTTGTTAATAACAGAAACTGGTACTTTACCAGGACGGAAGCCCGGAATACGAGCACGCTTAGCTTCACGTGATAAACTGTCTTTTACTAATTTCTCAATTTGTTCCGCAGGAACAGAAATAGTAAGGCGACGCTCTAGGCCTTGAGTTGTTTCAACAGAAACTTGCATTGTTTTACCTCGAAATATGTCTAACGTCCTTTTAATAGCCGAATACTCAACTATTTAATTATTCGTTTCTTGATCATTGGTTTTGACTAGGATGTCCAACATAGCGAGAAAGAATAATGACGCTGATGGAACTAGCAATTTAAATGGATATCTATCAAGACGCGACATTATAGCCAGCGTTTTGTGTAGAGTCGAGAGTCAAAATAGGGATTTAAGGCATAAAAAAAGCGACCTAAGGTCGCTTTTGAATCATTTGCTCATTTAAGGAGCAATGATAATGTCTTTGCACTATAAAATATGTGCAACAAATAATGGGGTGACTGACGGGGATTGAACCCGCGACAACCGGAATCACAATCCGGGACTCTACCAACTGAGCTACAGTCACCATAATATGGTACGCCCGGCAGGATTTGAACCTGCGACCATCCGCTTAGAAGGCGGATGCTCTATCCAACTGAGCTACGGGCGCTTAGTACAGCAAAAGCTGTTCCTGTCTGACACTGTGAGTTTACCTCACATTATTCGCAAATTAACTTCGCTTGCGAATAATTAAATTTGGTCGGTGATAGAGGATTCGAACCTCTGACCCTCTGCTCCCAAAGCAGATGCGCTACCGGGCTGCGCTAATCACCGATAATCCAGATATTTACGTTTATAACTTACTCCAAAAATTGAAGCGTGACACGCTATCTAGTGGCGTTTTTTACTAATAGGTTCTGAATCATCATTTGCTTCGGAACGGGGCGCATATTAACGAGTCACTGTGATCCCGTCAACGATTATTTTACGGATAAAGTCCAGATGATGATTTTAACAGCGCTTGTGTCTGATTGCCGTGCTTTTGTAAATTTTATGTTTCGTGATGTATCTGTGCTTAATCATGACAGCCCTCAACGTCCCTGTTAGAATGTCGCCCGAAATGACTTGAGATTACAATGACCTTTTAAGGAATCCCCCCCGCTATGACAGCCCAAATTATTGATGGCAAAGCAATCGCCCAATCAATTCGCACAACACTCAAAGATAAAGTGGCTTCCAGAAAGCAATCTGGACAACGCGTTCCAGGACTTGCCGTCATTTTAGTTGGCAGTGACGCAGCTTCTCAAGTTTATGTTGGCAGTAAACGCCGCGCTTGTGAAGAAGTTGGCTTTGAATCAAAGTCATTCGACTTACCAATGGACACAACTGAGCAAGCGTTATTGACGTTAATTAACCAGTGTAACGATGACCCAACCATTGATGGTATTTTAGTTCAACTGCCATTGCCTGAGCATAT
Organism: Shewanella intestini; assembly: GCF_018221465.1. Taxonomy (GTDB): domain Bacteria; phylum Pseudomonadota; class Gammaproteobacteria; order Enterobacterales; family Shewanellaceae; genus Shewanella; species Shewanella intestini. The sequence goes on from NZ_JAAIKR010000017.1 coordinate 92,696, forward strand.
TGAAGACTCAAAGGTCATCGAATGTATTCGTCCAGATAAAGACGTTGATGGTTTTCATCCATACAACATTGGCCGCTTAGCACAACGTAATCCAGTGCTTCGCTCTTGTACGCCAAAAGGTATCATGACGCTAATTAAGTCCACTGGTATTAGTACCTATGGTTTGGATGCCATTGTTGTTGGTGCATCTAATATTGTTGGCCGCCCAATGATGCTGGAATTATTGCTCGCAGGGTGTACCACCACAACTTGCCACCGTTTTACTCAAAACCTAGAGACAAAAGTCAGGCAAGCTGATTTAGTGGTGGTTGCTGTCGGTAAACCCGGATTCATTCCTGGCGATTGGATAAAGCCCGGCGCAATTGTAATTGATGTCGGTATAAACCGTTTAGAAGATGGTCGTTTAGTTGGTGATGTAGAATTTGACGTCGCTGCAAAAAATGCCGCCTTTATTACTCCTGTACCTGGCGGTGTGGGGCCAATGACGATTGCAAGCTTATTGGAAAATACCTTATATGCAGCGCAAGAGTATCACGACAAGTCATAAGCTACTTTCTTAAGTTAGAATTTGATTTTAATTAAAATAAAAGCCTGCAATTCAAATTACAGGCTTTTATTTATTAGCATGACATTGACTTGTTAAACAGCTAAGCCGAAAAACATGCTAGATTAGCAATGAAGGTTATTTTTTACGCCATGTAGTACCGCTTGGGCCGTCTTCAAGAATGACACCAAGTTCATTTAAGCGATCACGGGCAACATCAGCCGCCGCCCAGTCTTTTTCAGTGCGGGCGCGATTACGCTCGACAATCAGCGCTTCAATTTCGGCCACTTCATCGTCATTACCTTGGCCTTTGAAAAACACTTCAGGATCTTGACTGACAATCCCTAGTACATCAGCAAGCTGTTTCATCGCAACACCAAGAGCAGAAGCCGCTGCCATATCAGTTAGTTTCAAGCGGTTGATTTCACGTACCATATCAAACAGCACAGAATAAGCTTCTGGTGTATTAAAATCGTCATCCATTGCTTGTTTAAATTTACTCACAAACGTCTCAGCAGGCGCGGCAGACACGGTCAAATCTAAGTCTTTAATCGCAGTATATAACCGCTCTAAAGCTGATTTTGCTTGTTTTAAATTATCTTCTGAATAGTTCAATTGGCTACGATAATGGCCAGATAACAAGAAATAACGCACTGTTTCTGGATCATAATGGGCTAATACATCACGTATAGTGAAGAAGTTTCCTAATGACTTAGACATTTTTTCACGGTCTATCATCACCATGCCTGTGTGCATCCAATAATTAACGTAATTGGTACCGTGTGCGCAGCATGATTGGGCAATTTCATTCTCATGATGCGGAAATTGCAAATCACTGCCACCACCATGAATATCAAAATGGTCACCTAAGTGTTTGCCATTCATTGCCGAACACTCAATATGCCAACCTGGGCGACCTGCCCCCCAAGGTGATTCCCATGTAGGTTCACCTGGTTTGGACATTTTCCATAACACAAAGTCCATTGGATCGCGTTTAGTATCTTCAACTTCAACTCGAGCACCGGCTTGTAGTTGTTCTAAGTTCTGTCCTGATAAACGGCCATATTCACTAAATGAAGCAACACTAAATAACACATCACCGCTTTCAGACACATAAGCATGTTCTTTAGCGATAAGGGTTTGCACCATTTCGATAATTTCTTCAATGTGCAATGTTGCGCGAGGTTCAAAGTCAGGGCGTAACATATTTAAAGCATCAAAATCACTGTGCATCTCGCCAATAAGACGCTCTGTTAATGACTCACATGATTCATTATTTTGAGCCGCACGTTTAATGATTTTGTCATCAACATCAGTAATGTTACGCAAGTAATTGACCTCATAACCTGCATAACGCAAATAACGTACTATCATGTCAAAAGAAACAAAGGTACGCCCATGACCGATATGACATAAGTCGTAAATGGTGATACCACATACATACATGTCAATTTTATTAGGATTAATCGGTTTAAATTCTTGCTTTTCACGGCTCATACTATTGTAAATTTTCAACATTGTTACTTCTCTTTCAAACAAATAAATTTGAGGATTGAATATGCCGAGAGTCTAGCATGTTGCGCCCTGTTTTGAATACAGCACTTTATGAAGCAACGTAGATAAGTTAGAATCGCGCCACGATTTATTTCAGGTTTAATTCAAGGTAATCATAAATGATCATATTACATACAAATCACGGCGATATTTCTGTTGAACTGAATTCAGAGAAAGCCCCTGTTACTGTTGAAAACTTCATGAACTACGTTAATGAGGGTTTTTTCGATGGCACCATTTTTCACCGTGTGATTGATGGTTTCATGATCCAAGGTGGTGGTTTTACTGAAGACATGTCACAAAAGACAACCAAAGAAACCATTAAAAATGAAGCTAACAACGGTTTATCGAATAAAGTAGGCACACTTGCAATGGCAAGAACCTCTGATCCACATTCAGCAACAGCACAATTCTTTATTAATATTAACGACAATACTTTCCTTGATTTTAAATCTGAAACAACACAAGGCTTTGGCTACTGTGTATTTGGTGAAGTGACTGAAGGCATGGACGTTGTTGAAAAAATTAAAGGCGTCAGCACTGGCAATCGTGGTATGCACCAAGATGTGCCATTAGAAGCTGTTGTTATTAAAAATATCACTGTTGCATAAATTGTGTCGACAGTTTTTATAGGGGATCTTCATTTAAGTGAAGATCGCCCTGATATTACCCTCGCCTTCAAAACCTTTTTAGCTGACAAGTTAACGGGAGTTGAAGCGTTATATATCATCGGTGATTTATTTGAGGTTTGGGTTGGTGATGACATTGCCCCAGATTTTGCTGTTGATATTGCCCAAAGTATTGCTGCGATAGCTAAGCAAATACCGGTCTATTTTATCCATGGTAACCGTGACTTTTTAATTGGTGAACATTTTTGCCAATTATCAGGAATGACCATGCTGGCAGAAGTGCACACTATCAATCTATATGGTGTTCCTAGTGTTATTTTACACGGCGATAGCTTATGCACCTTAGACAAATCCTACCAACGCTTTAGGACATTTAGAAATATCGGTTTAGTTAAATGGTTGTATTGTCATTTACCCCAAAAGAAACGTCTTAACATCGCCACTAATATTCGTCAAAAGAGTAAACAAGGTAACCAAAATAAAAGTTATCAAGTGATGGATGTTGAACCGAATGCTGTGATTAACCTACTCAATCAAACCGCAACGACACAAATGATCCATGGTCACACCCACCGCCCAGACATCCATCATTTAAATGACAATAAAACCCGCATTGTCGTTGGTGACTGGTATGAACAAGGTAGTGCACTGTATATTGATGAGAATGGATATAAATTAACCTCATTTGGGTTTAATCACCAAAATGAATCGGCTTAACTATCCCTTTATGTTGCTCGCCTTGTTAAATTCTCAATCCACCACAAACTTACTTCTTACTTCTTACTTCTTACTTCTTACTTCAACATTAGAATGCAATTGATTCTTTTGGAATGCCGCTATGAAAATTAAACTGCTCATCTGGTTGGCTAATTAACTGCCCTTCAAAATCGGTTAGCAATGCCACTCTTGGTTGAATGGTTTCATTAGATAGCATTTGTGCAAGGCTCAAGTAATCTTGATAATGACGAGCTTCTGAGCGCAATAATGACACATAAAAGCGTTCAAGCTCGGTATCTAAATGCGGCGCTAACATGGCAAATCGCTCACACGAACGTGCTTCAATTATTGCACCGATGATAAGCTTATCGATTAATGCAGCAGGCTCATATGTTCGCACTTGTGACATTAATGCTTTCGCATAGCGTCCTGCACGTCGATTACTATATGTAATACCACGTTGATGCATAATGTGAAGTACTTGTTCGAAATGATGAAATTCTTCTTTGACTAATCGCACCATTTTATCGACTAACTCTTGGCTAATACTCTGCGAAGTTTGACAAGTTAGCTCTCCAATAAGCTCATTCTTTTTCGCTTGCCGTTGTAAAAATGCATCTGTATCGCGTTGCTTGTTATAGACATAATCAGCGTAAGGTTTTGACCAAGCCAGTAACTTTTCTGCACTCGCTTTATCTACTGCATATTTTCGAACTAAAAATATCGCTGTTTGCGCCGCTTTTAATTCACAGTTGCAATGATCGATCAGTAAATCATTTAACTGCTCAGGTTTGGCAGCATAAGTCACCCATTGTTGAGGTGTTGGACAGCTAAGAAATTGATTTATAGGCGCTAAAAGCTTTTCCATAACAGGCTCACTTTCCAAAATTATCAGCCAATTGTACCTGCAATGACAATGCTAACCTAGTTAGATAAGTGATATAGCTTGACGAATGCACTGTTATGTTCAATAAATAGACTAAACGCAAAGTAACATATTTGTTACAAGCGTATTCAATCACCTTTATTTGATGAGCTTCAGTTTGAATGAAGCCAATACTCTTAGGTTGAGTATTTGTGGGACTGATTAAGGCGATTGACATGCTGTAGTCAGTTCGTCGTTGTTTGGCGAGCTAGTCATATTTAGCTAAACAAGGATAATTATAATGATATTGAATCACTTAATGGGGCTATACACTCATCCCAAACAAGAGTGGCACACCATTGAACGTAATCACGAAGCACTAAAAAGCAGTTTGAGTCATGTACTGCTGATTTCTCTTATCCCAGCGGTGTGCTCATATGCCGCTACTGCGCATATTGGATGGAACCCAGGTGTTGGTGAACCGTTATTTTTAACTCAACAAAGTGCCATGTTTATGTCAGTAGGCATGTACTTTGGCTTAATTGGTGGAGTAATGGCACTCGCTTACCTTGCCTATTGGATGGGGAAAACGTTTGATGCTAATCCAAGTTTTACACAAGCCTTAGAGTTGGCATCATACACAGCAACACCATTGTTCATGGTAGGACTGTCTGCTTTATACCCTCAACTCTGGTTTATTATGATGGTTGGTTTAGCTGGACTGGCTTATTCTGTATACCTTCTCTACACAGGCGTTCCTATCATCATGAATATACCTGAAGAAAAAGGTTTTATTTATGCAAGCTCAGTTGTCACTGCAGGGCTGGTATTACTAGTAGGTTTAATGGCAACGAGTGTGATTTTATGGAGCCTAGGCTTTGGACCCATGATGCAGTAATTTAAATAAACTGATTTAATACAAAGCGACAAAAGCAAGAATGCATCATATAAAATCAGCCTCTGCAACAAAAATAAGGTTCGTGTTCTCAATATTCGACGTTTACCCGGTATTCAGATATAAAAAAGCCAGAAGCAATGCTTCTGGCTTTTACTTTTTAATCGCGTTTAAAACGATTCGCGTAATGGAACCGTTAGATTAAACACAAGATTTTCAGCTGAAGAGTCTTTATTATCAGCGCAGAAATAGCCTTCTCTCTCAAACTGATAAGCTTTTTCAACCGGCGCACTGACAAGCCCAGCCTCAACAACGCCTTGTTTTATCACTAGCGATTCAGGGTTTAACACTTCATCAATAGTGTCAAACTCAGCAGGGTTAGCTTCATTAAATAAGCGGCTATAAACACGGAACTCAGCAGCCTTAGCAGTTGTAGCCTCAACCCAGTGAATAACACCTTTAACTTTGCGACCATCTGCAGGGTTTTTCCCTAGCGTTTCATTATCGTAACTACAATAAACCGTGGTGACGTTACCTTCGGCATCCGTATCAAAGCGTTCAGCTTTAACGACATATGCATTACGTAAACGAACTTCTTTACCTAAGACTAAGCGTTTATATTTTTTATTTGCTGACTCTTTAAAATCCTCAGCATCAATATAAATCTCTTTACCAAAGGCAAGTTCACGCGTGCCCATCTCTTCCAAGTTTGGATGAACAGGCGCATTTATTGTTTCTGGTTCTGCATTAGGGTAATTTTCTATCACCAATTTAATTGGATTTAATACCGCCATTGCACGTGGGGCTGTAGCATTTAACTCTTCACGAATACATGCGTCAAGCATGGCCACTTCAATCATATTTTCTTGTTTAGTCACACCAATGCGCTGACAAAACTCACGAATAGAAGCCGATGTATAACCACGACGGCGAAGACCCGCTATCGTTGGCATACGGGGGTCATCCCAACCACTAACTAAATTACGTACCACAAGGTCATTAAGCTTACGCTTAGACATTAATGTGTATTCTAGGTTCAAACGTGAAAATTCATATTGACGAGTACGATTAGGTGCTTGGAAGTCGTCTAAATGATCTAACACCCAGTCGTACAAACGACGGTTATCCTGGAACTCTAAAGTACATAAAGAGTGCGAAATATTTTCGATCGCATCTGAAATACAATGAGTAAAGTCGTACATTGGATAAATGCACCATTTATCACCGGTTTGGTGATGATGTGCAAAACGAATACGATAGATAACCGGATCTCGCATGCACATAAAAGGTGAAGCCATGTCGATTTTTGCACGTAGCGCACACTCACCTTCTTTGAATTCGCCTAAGCGCATTTTTTCAAATAAAGATAAGTTTTCTTCTACGCTGGTATCACGGTATGGACTATTTTTTCCTGGAGCAGTAAGCGTTCCACGATATTCACGGGTTTCTTCTGCATTTAAGAAACACACATAAGCTAAGCCTTTATTGATTAGCTCAAGTGCATACTGATGCAAGTTATCAAAATAGTTCGATGAATAGCGAATTTCATCTGCCCACTGAAAACCGAGCCACTTAACGTCTTCCTGAATAGAATGAACGTAATCAATATCTTCTTTTTCAGGGTTAGTGTCGTCAAAGCGTAAATTACACTGACCTTGGTAATCTTTAGCAATGCCAAAATTTAAACAAATAGACTTAGCGTGACCAATATGTAAAAAACCATTTGGTTCAGGCGGAAAGCGGGTATGAACACTTGTATGTTTGCCGCTTTTTAAATCTTCATCGATGATATTACGTATGAAGTTACTTGGTCGAACTTCAGTGTCCACATCACTCATGGAATTCCTCTTGGCACTCTATAACAATATTTACAAGGAAGTGATGATCCTACAGATCATAAGCACTTACAACTACTGGAACGAAATTTTATCAATAAAAAGCAATAAACCTAGCCGAAGCTAGGTTTATACCATTTATAGAACAACAAACAAATCTTAGTCGGTCACAATACGTACGCCTGGAATAATTTGTTGTGTTTTTAAGCCTTTTTTCTTCAGCCATGTATAGAACAGGAATAATGCAATGACAAATCCAGCTATCCAAGCCGATGATAATAATGGATGCTCACTGAAAGTCCCCACTTGATACACAACAGTTGCGCTGCCATAAGCTAAACCAAACGTCCACAATGCAGCAAAGCGGGCCCATTTCATGCCAAACTCACCCACTAATGCACCTACAGCAGCCACACATGGAGTATATAACAAGATAAAAATTAAGTATGAAAACACTGCAATTTGAGTTGGGAAACCGGCTTGCAAAGCACTAAATGTCGATTTATCAACATCCAGTTCATTTGCAGCTTCATCAATGGTATCCATTCCGTCTACAGAAATGGCCAATGGATCGGTAACAGAAATACCAAACAAATTCTCAGGTATTGTCGCTAATGCCTCAGAAAATGACTCTGAGATAGAAGCAAGCTCATCATCAGCTTCTGAACTGCTATAAAGACTATTAAGCGTGCCAACTACGGCTTCTTTTGCAAAAATACCAGTAATAATTCCCACTGTCGCAGGCCAATTATCTTGTTCAACGCCCATAGGGCTAAACAAAGGTGTAATTTGTTGACTAGCAACACTTAATACTGAAGCATCACTGTCTTCATGACCAAAACTACCGTCTGTTCCAATCGCGTTTACGAAGTTAAGCAATGTCACCACAATAACAATGGTTTTGCCCGCCCCAAAAATAAAACTTTTGGTTTTTTTAGCGGTGTTATTCAGCACGGTTTTGAGCTTTGGTTTCTCATAGCTTGGCAGTTCCATTACAACAGCACTACTACTTCCAGGTAACAATGTACTTCTTAACATGAGTCCCGTGCCAACTGCAGCTAAAATACCGATGATGTATAACAAGAACACAAGGTTTTGCCCTGACTCAGGAAAAAATGCCGCCGCAAATAAAGCATAAACAGATAAACGAGCGCCGCATGACATAAACGGCGCCATCATGCCTGTGACAATCCGCTCTCGTTCACTGCCTAAAGTACGCGTAGCCATAATAGCAGGCACAGAACAACCAAAACCAACAATCATGGGCACGAATGCTTTTCCTGGTAAGCCAATACGACGCATTAACCCATCGACGACAAAAGCAGCTCTAGACATATAGCCTGATGCTTCAAGTACAGAAAGAGCAAGAAACAAAGAGGCAATGACAGGAATAAAGGTCGCAACCGTTTGAATGCCTTGACCTACCCCCCCTGCAACAATGGTAACGAACCAATCTGGTGAGCCCATTGACGCTAAGAAAACACCCAAATGATCAACAAAAATAGCGCCTATAGTGATGTCAAAAAAATCAATAAATGCACTGCCTAAATTAATACTGAACATGAACATTAAATACATGACAAATAAGAATATAGGAACACCTAATATGGGATGCAAGATCACTCTGTCAATTTTATCAGTAATAGACACATGTTCATTTGCAATAACGGCATTTTCAAACACCTGCTGCACGAAATTGAAACGTGTTGTTGCAACCATAACTTCAATGTTTTCACCCGTTTGCTCGCACTCTTGGGTACATTGGCTAACAACATCTTTTAATGCGCTATTATTACAGCTACCACAACCATTGCCATTACCCAGCATCGCTAATGCCCGACCACGACTTAAACTGGGTAAGTTAAGTTGCTGAGCACGGTGAACAAGTCGATTAACACTGGCTTCAATTAATTGATGGTAATCAAGCATAAGTGGTGCTTCACTGACATTACCATTTAGCAACTGCGCAACTTGTTCTTGCACCCGTTTAATATCATCAGGATTACGTGAACTAATCGCAATTACTGGGCAGCCAAGCATTTGTGCCATTTTGGGCACATCAACTTCAATATTAAGCTTTTTAGCTGCATCAATTTTGTTAACAACAACTATTAAAGGGATACCCAGTTCCCGCAATTGTGCTGTTAGGTATAGATGGCGTTCAATATTAGTCGCGTCAATTAAATTGATAATGCCATCAACGGGTTGTTCAGCAAGAAATTGCTGTGCAATTTGTTCATCTAAAGAACAGTCACAAGTACTACCAGCTGGCAGTAAATCATATATTCCCGGCAAATCGGTTAAATCAATTTCTGTCTCATTTAAAGTAAATTGACCGGTTTTCTTTTCTACCGTAACACCAGACCAATTGCCTACTTTCTGATTAGAACCAGTAAGTGCATTAAATAGTGTTGATTTACCCGCGTTAGGGTTCCCAACTGTTACACAATGAAATTTCTTAGTCATTATTCGTTGTCACCTCAATGATGTCAGCAAGGTCTCGGCGCATGCATAATTTACTACCACGTAAGTCAAGTTCAACCCCTGAGCCCATTGGTGCTCGGCGTATAAACGTAAAATGAGTATTCGGAGTGATACCCATTGATAAAAGCTTGCGCTTTACGGTTTGCGGAAGAGATAACTGCCCTATCTCGGCAATAATGGCACGATCACCGGGATTGAGTTCACTGAGTTTCATCGAACGTTCACCTTAAATTATTTAGATTAGTGGATTCTAACTGAGGCTGGCTGGCAAAAACTATACTTAGATCATACTTTGGATTGGTAACGAGAATAGTTTTCAATTGTATTGACTATTATGACCAAAAAGAGATTGATATGACACCTCTAAGCAACAGAATTCATGCATTAAATTGTTACTTTGTATCAATTAGCAATTAATAAATAAACGCTAAGCATTAAGCTAAATTAGTGAACCCTTGTATACATGAGCAAGAAAAGAGGTGACCAAAGCCACCTCTGAGTATTCATCAACAATGATTCAATGTAGATTAACCACGGCTGGTCACTTCAAGTAAGTGGTAGCCGAATTGAGTTTTAACTGGTCCTTGAACAACATTGATTGGTGCACTAAAAACAACTTCATCAAATTCTTTAACCATCATACCTGGGCCAAATGAACCTAGGTCACCACCTTGAGCGCCAGATGGACAAGAAGAATTTGCTTTGGCAATATCAGCAAAGTCTGCACCATTTGCTATTTCAACTTTTAATGCTTCGCATTTTTCTTCGGTATCGACAAGTAAATGTCTTGCTGTTGCTTGAACCATGTTTATCTCCTGTTTGGATACGTTCTATCAATAAACACTGACACTATGACAAAATGATGTCATATTCCAGTGCTTTCATTGTTATCAGTGCTTTTTAAGTTCAACTTCAATCCAATCATTCACTTTTTGTTCCATCACAGCCATCGGCAATGAACCAGAAGTGATTATTTGATCATGAAAATGTTTTAAATCAAACTTATCACCAAGTTTAGTTTCAGCCTTGGCACGTAATTTCAATATGGTTAACTGACCTATTTTATAAGATAAGGCTTGGCCTGGTATTGCCATATAACGTTCGACTTCAGCACGAATATCAGACTCAGCCATTGGTGAGTTGTCTTTCATATATTGAATAGCTTGCTCACGGCTCCATCCTTTTGCATGCAACCCCGTATCGACCACTAAGCGCATTGCTCTTAACATTTCATCTGATAGCTTCCCAAAGTATTGGTAAGGATCTTCAAACAACCCCATTTCAATCCCTAAATACTCTGCATATAGCGCCCAACCTTCTTCAAAAGCGGTATAACCTTTAAATTTTTGAAATTGTGGTATATCTTTTAATTCTTGTTTTATGGCAATTTGGAAGTGGTGACCGGGAGCGGCTTCGTGTAATGAAAGAGTGGTCATTCCCCATTTAGGTTGCGCTTTTAAGTTGTAGGTATTGATGTAAAAAACGCCAGGTCTTGAACCATCAACCGCAGGTGATTGATAAGAAGCACCAGCAGCGGATTTTTCTCGAAAACGTTCAACAGGTTTTACAACATAGTCTGCTTTTGGCATTACATTAAAGTATTGAGGAAGGACAAGATTTATCTTCTCTTTCAGGGCCATATAACCATCTACTAAATCTTGCTTGTCTGTAAAAAAGTATTGTGGCTCTGATGATAAAGAATCAAAAAAAGCCGTTAAATCACCTTTAAAACCCACTTGAATTCGTACTTGGTCCATTTCAGATAATATTCTGCTAACTTCAGACAACCCAACGTTATGGATTTCGTCTACTGGCATTTGTGTGGTTGTATGCTTGTTAGCCAGTTGTTGATACCAAGCCCTACCATTAGGCAAACCAGACCAACCATCAGAACCGCGTGCATTAGGTAAATAAGTCCCTTTCACAAAGTCGCGCAAGTGTTGCAAACTAGGTAATAATTTTGACTCAATTAACTGAGTATAACTTTTCTTCAGCAATGCTTTATCAGTCTCAGAGAAAGATTCAGGCATCATGTTAATAGGTGCATAAAATAAACTTTCAGGAGCACTTTCAACGAGCTGAGCATCCAATTGTGGAATAATTCGTTCTACTAATGTTCGCGGCAATACAACTTTGTTATCGATCCCCTGCTGCATCCTTTGTTCTGCACTGGCTATCCAATTAATAAATCCCGATAAACGTGATAGCCAATTTTGGTAATCTTCTACTGTATTGAATGGTTGCGCACTTTCACCAGACCCCAACTGGACCATGGTAAAAACTGTACTATAAAATTGATTGATAGGTAAAAAATAAGCAGGATAAGCTTCACTTTTCAAATCCATATCTCTGTCGTAAATAAACATACTGTGGCTCAGTTTTAGCTCTTCAGTTAATTCTGAGGCATCAATTGTTTTTGCTTGTTTAAGGTATCGCGTATTAAGTTCATGTCGATGTTTTAAATAGGTTTCTGACAAGCTGTTACCAAATTTATCATTGTAAGTATTAACACCAACATACGTAGCATAAATAGGTTCAAGCTCAAGAGTATCGTTGAAATACTGATCAACCATAGATAAATATTGTTCAGAAGCACTAACAACCTGAGGGGCTAACGGCGTTTGCGACTGTGAGACATTTTGCGTAGCAGTAACGGCATCATTAGAACATCCTTGAAGAGCAACCAAACTGCTAATGACTATCGCGATAGCTGACTTTTTCATTATTTTTATTCCTTTTATGCACGCTTAAATTAATACGGGCAATGACATGGTCCAAATGAGTCAAATTCACTTTATGCAGTAATCAACTAGAATTAATGCAATAAATTAAACCTAATAGAGATTACTCACTTTTTTGTTTATAAATTTAAAACAAGATTGACAATGATTGTATCTGTCACGCTAAACTATCGAAACAGTTAAACAACTTAAATTGTTAGAAATATTTACAAATCCAATTCAAGTCACTTTCAAAGTTACGCCATTTGAAGTTAACACAACTGATTGACTATTAATGAACGAGTAAAGTCTTGGATAATGCATTTATCTGTAGATGTAGATGTAGATGTAGATGTAGATGTAGATGTAGATGTAGATGTAGATGTAGATGTAGATGTAG
>NZ_JAAIKR010000018.1 GCF_018221465.1 Shewanella intestini
CCGTCCGCTCCGCCAATATTACGATAAGCCCTAACAGCAATGTTAGGGCTTTTTCGTGTCTGAGGTTTATAACCAACGATGAATTGATAGTCATTTAGCACCAGAGTCTGTTCGTTAACGGCGTGCATGTCATGATGATTTATAGCGGGCTGCTATCGGTATAAACAATTATTTTTGATTTATATCGCGACTTTGTTATATCTGCAGCCATAATTAGTCAAAGTCCTCCTTATACCTATGGACTAATGATATAAGCACAGCTTATGCTATGTGCTCGTAATAAAGGCAGGAGCCTTTATATGTTAGATTTATCTACTGCCTTACAATGGATGTATTTTGCTTCGACTGCCTAAAATATCACTTAGTTTCTTAATTCCAGCATTTATAATAATGTTGTTTGTCCTTATTGTTTGCAGTCAATATCTTTATGAACGTAGTCAGTTGCAGACTCAAATTGCCCAAAATAAGTCCGAACAGATTATTAGCTCATTGTTTAGGATGCGTTATGTGGTTGAATCGTCATTAGCTACGCAAGATCTTGAACGTATTGATCAAGAAGTTTCCTTAGCTTCAACTGATGTCAATATGACTATCTACTCTCTACTTGATATGTCGGGTGAAATTCATTATTCAAACCATGCCATTTGGCGTGAAAGTAATGCTCGAAATGTATTACAGGATTACGATCAATTGACGCATCAAACGGTTGTCGATAATGAAAAACCTGCTGTCAATATCAGTCTTGATAAGCAGCTTATTCAAATTTACTACCCAATCAATACCAATAATCGCTTCAGTTATTCCAATACCATTAATTTAATTTACCTTGAGTATGATATTGCCGTGCTAACGTCACGGGCGGATGATCAGTTGATGGACCGTTTTATTAAAGTGTGGACATTTGGCTTTGCTGCAATCACATTTTTCTGTCTATTGCTCAATTGGTTATTGGTGATTCCTTTGAGAAAACTCACCCGCAATGTGAGCAAAATTGACTCTAAAGCGTTCGATATTGGTTTTAGCAACCCAGCAACAGAGTTGTGTGATTTACGCGATTATTTAATATTGGCCAATGCCAAATTAAAGCGCAGTAATAAAAGGTTAAATAATGCTGAGCAACGATGGTTATTTGCCGTTGAAGGTGCGAGAAATGGCATTTGGGATTGGAATTTAATCACCAATGATGTGTTTATATCTGATCGTTGGAAAGATATTTTGGGCTACCAGCCATATGAACTTGATAATGATTATTCGGTTTGGGAGTCACGGTTACACGTTGAAGATAAACAGCAAGTGCTAACGACGTTGCACAGTTACATTAATAATACAGTAGACGATTATGAGAGTGTGCATCGACTGCGAAATAAAACAGGTCATTATATTTGGGTATTAGATCGCGGCAAAAGCGTTGAGTGGGATGAAAATGGTCAACCGACGCGTATCATTGGCACGATTACCGATGTCACAGGTGATGTAAAAAGCCAGCGTCTTGCCGTACAGCAAGATTTAAAAACTAGCCTGACAGATTTAGTGGATCGTGAATCGTTGGCAAATGAGCTGTATGATTTACAAGTTTACAGTAGAAGAGTGGGTCAGTTCTCTGCAGTATTAATGATTAATCTCAATAATTTTAAGCTTATCAATGATGCGCTTGGTCGTCAGGTAGGTGACCGATTACTAATTCAAATTGCTGCAAGGTTAACCGGGGCTTTTTCATCCGTAGGGATTGTCGCGCGTCTTGGTGCAGATGAGTTTGTTATTTTGGCGAAAAATTTTGGCGGGGACATTCAGCAAGCAAACAAACGCGCACTTGCATTGGCTAGCGAGGTAAGACAATTGATCGGTCGTAGCTTTACCGTTGCTGACCAAACGTTATCTATTTCTGCTCGAATTGGTTTAGTGGTTTTTGATGGTATTGAATCACTTGAGCCACAAACATTATTAGCCAGAGCCGATGGGGCATTGGTTCAAGCAAAAGACAGCCGCTCTAACGGTTGTGCCATTTACTACCCTAATTACGATGAAGAATCTAAGCCGTTCGACTTGGGTTTTGAATTGAAAAAAGCATTAGTAGCGCAACATATTTCCATGATGTATCAACCCGTTGTCGACCAAGCAGGAAGAGTTCAATCTATTGAAGTATTATTACGTTGGTACCATCCTTTACATGGATTTATTTCACCAAAGAAGTTTATTCCTGTTGCTGAGTTATCTGACACTATTTTTGAGCTGGAATTATTGGTTATTGATGAAGCTTGTCATTTGATAAAGTCATTACAACAAGAAGATTTACAAGTGCCTATTATTTCGATCAATATCTCTGCTAGACACTTTCATCAAGACCACTTTGTATCGATGGTTGTCAGTAAAATCCAGTCGAAAAAAATTAAATTAGACAATATTCAATTTGAATTTGATGGCGATATTTTTTCGGTCAACGCAGGGCAGGCAAGATTAAAACTACTTGAATTACAACGTTATGGATTTAAGGTCGCACTAGATGACTTTGGGGCGGGTTCGTGTGCATTGTATTTAATTCAAGGGATAGGTTTTGCTCAAGTTAAGTTGTCTAAACACTATTTACGCAATATTGACAGCTCTGCAGAGTCGATAAACGTGCTCAATGGTGTGGTTGATGTAGCGCGGCAACTTTCATTACCTGTTGTCGGTAAACATATTGAAAACAAGCTACAACTTAATAAATTAACACAGGCTAAATGCAGCTTTTTCCAAGGCTATATTGTTAGCCGTCCATTAAATGAAGTCGACATAACCCAATTGATTAAATCTCAGTTGTCGTTGAGTGTGAAGTAAAGAAATCAAACATGGCTGTTAAAGCCTGATTACGGGCGCTATCTGATTCAATAAACATTTCATGGTAAGCGTTTTTAATGACCACCTTTTGGCAGTATTGATTCAGGCTGCGATTTTGAGCTTGATTACAGACAATTTTTTCTTGTTCTGCCTGCAAGATTAGCCTTGGCGTTGTGATACTCCTGCTTAAGTTGACACATTGCTCCGCCGCTTCTATTGCTTCTAGCAGCCAGTGATTTGTCGGTGCACCTAATTGGATTTTTGGGTATTCAGTAAATAATTCACGAAACCGATAGTATCTTTTGCGGCTGTGGCTAAGGTGGTTACTTTCAAATTTTATGGGAGAGTAATCCTTTCCACCCAACACATAATTGCATTGATATAGCCCTTCTTTTAGCTGGCAACTGTCTAGCAGTTTAGCTAGCCATAAAATGAAGTTAGCATTTAGCGGTAATTTAATGCCAAACATGGGTGATGAAAACACCGCGCAATTAAACCAATGCGGCTGCTGTGCAAGCAGTAATGTTGCGACTGTACTGCCCATAGAATGTGCTAATAAATTCAACTGTTGATGCTGTTGGCCTAGCACTATCTGCTTAATAAAGTCAGATAAATCGACAACATAATCTTCAAAACGCTTAACAAAACCTTGATGGGGATTGTGAGTTTGTCTTTGAGACAAGCCTTGGCCTCTGTGGTCAAGGGTGTAAACACTATAACCTTGTTGGTAAAGGTCATACATTAACTCTTGATATTTTAAGTACGACTCTACGCGTCCATTACTAATGACAACGGCTTTATTATTGTTAGGGTGACGAATGTAAGCATAAGCCAAAGAGATATTGTCTTGAGTAAGTAAGGTAGCTTGCGTGACCTGCTGCCAAAATGTGTTTTGTTCAGGGGTGTTAAATTGTGCTTCTGAGGAAAAGGTATAGTTTTGCATGATGCCTTAACGTTAATAATTTACAGATGATTGATTGGCTTAATTGGCTCGTGATAACGCGAATACCATTGGGTGGCAGTTTATTATGGTATCAAACTGCCACTTTATTAAGGCTACTTTTTATTATCAGCAATAAACTGCTCAACTATTTGCTCTAAAATCGACATAGGTACTGAGCCATTCTCTAGCACCGCGTCGTGAAAAGCGCGTATATCGAAGTCTTCGCCCAGTTCTTGTTCCGCTTTGGCTCGTAATCGTTTAATGGTTAGTTCACCAATTTTATATGACAAGGCTTGTCCCGGCCATGAAATATAGCGGTCAATTTCTGTTGTGACGTTGTGCATTGAAAGCGCGGTATTACTAGCCATAAAGTCCATCGCTTGTTGACGGCTCCAACCTTTAGCGTGCATCCCTGTATCAACCACTAAGCGTGCAGCGCGCCACATTTCATAGGTAAGCCTACCAAAGTTACTGTATGGGTCTTTATAGAAGCCTGCTTCTAATCCTAAATATTCACAATACAGTGCCCAGCCTTCACCAAACGCAGAGATATAACTGTAACGACGAAAGTTAGGTAAATGGGTTAATTCTTTAGTTAAAGATATTTGTAAATGATGCCCTGGCACCGCTTCATGCAGCGTTAATGCTTCCATTTCATATAATGGGCGCTGCTCTAGCGCATAGGTGTTGACCCAGTAATATCCAGGTTGATCATCACTGTTTGAGCCTGAATAGCGACCGGTCGTATATTTGGGGGCAATTTCCGCGGGAACAGGCTTAATTCCGTAAGGCGTTCTGGGAAGTTTGCCAAAATATTTTGGCAACATAGCATCGGCTTTCTTAGCAATATATGCAGCTTCTTTTAATAACTCTTCAGCACTTTTGGGGTAAAACTGTGGGTCGGTTCTTAAAACATGTAAGAACTCAGCAAAGTTACCTTTAAATTTTAAGTCCTCAATAATTTGCTGCATCTCTGCACGAATTCGGGCAACTTCTTTAAGGCCTAATTGATGAACTTCATCAGCAGTCATATTTAACGTGGTGTAATATTTTACCCGATTATCATAAAACGCTTCGCCATCCGGTAACGATGATGCGGCAATGTCAGTTCTTGCATTAGGAATGTACTCTTGGGTCATAAAGTCATAAAAGGCTTGATAGCTTGGTATGACATTTTGGCTAACGCTGAGTAAACCTTGTTGCGTAAAATGTTGTTTTTGCGCTTCAGTAAAGTGTGTTGGAAAATTCAAAAATGGTTGGTAATAACCACTTTTTTCCGCTGCGACAATATAAGGACTAATGCTATCTTCAAACCCTTTAAGGGTGACTTTAGCTGGTGTTATGCCGGCTTGTAAGCCTTGCGATAACCAATATGTTTGTTGGGAAAAATAGCGCGGTAAAGCACTCAGCTTCTCTAAATAATGTTGATAATCTGCTTCTGAATCAAAATTCGAATTGGCAATAGATGCAATGTAAGCATGGAAGCCGCTTTCAGCCGTAATCGGTAAGTAATGATCTTTAAAGCGATACATATCGACTTCATTTTGCAGCTGATCTTGTAAAATCGTTAGGTTAATTAAGTCATCTTTATTAAGCGATTCACGATCGATCCCTTTTGCGGTCGCTAAAAGTTGCATCGCTTCGGCGTTGCTCTTAGCTAATGTTTCAACCGACATATCGGTTAATTTTCCTAGCGCTTGTGTGTTACCAAGGCGTGCCGCCATTGCGGGATTAAATTTTAAAGTATGTGCCCAACTTTGGTCTATTAAGGTTGCCACCTCATGTGCTTGGGCTGTTTTTTGTGGTTGTTGAGTGTGATTAGCTTCAAATGAAGTGGTATGGGCACTGCAGCCCAACAATGTTGTCATAATGACTAAAGATAAAACAGAATTACGCATTATTATTCCTTATTAATTTTTACGCAATTGCAGAGTATGCAATAAAAAACTAACAAATACATGCGCCAAAACACAAAATGCTTTTAAAAGTAATTGGTTATATTAATTAAAGAACACTGTGTTTGGCCTGATTATGTTAAGCTTAATGATAGCCAACGTTAGTAACAAAAATATTCATATGGCTGTTTTGTAAAGAGGTAATTTCATGATCGATAAAACACTTCCATTAGTCGATTTACATCGACATTTAGATGGTAATGTTAGAGTTAACACGGTGTGGGAATTGGGTCATCAACACGGAATTCAATTACCCGCAAATTCTTTATCTGAGCTAGCTCCTTTTGTACAAGTACAAGGTGTTGAAAGTAACTTGGTGGCTTTTTTAACTAAGTTAGATTGGATGGTAGGCGTGTTGGCTGACCTTGATGCCGTTAAACGTGTGGCTTATGAGAATATTGAAGATGCTGTGGTGTCGGGTTTGGATTACACTGAGTTACGCTTTAGCCCATATTACATGGCAATGAATCATAAGTTGCCTATTGAAGGCGTAGTCGAAGCCGTTATCGATGGTGTGCAAGCAGGCTTAAACGACTTTGATATCGACGTTAATTTAATTGGTATTTTATCTCGCACGTTTGGGCAAAAAACCTGTCAGCAAGAACTTAATGGGTTATTGGCATTTAAAGATAAGCTGATTGCAATTGACCTTGCGGGGGATGAACTTGGATTCCCGGGTGAGTTGTTTAATCACCATTTTAAACAGGCTCGAGATGCTGGTTTAGCCATTACTGTACATGCAGGGGAAGCTGCTGGCGCATCAAGTATGTGGCAAGCAATAGAGAAATTAGGTGCAACACGTATTGGGCATGGCGTTAATGCCATTGACGACCCTAAGTTAATGAATTATTTGGTTGAACATAAAATTGGGATTGAATCGTGCCCAACCAGTAACTTGCACACTTCAACAGTGACCAGTTATGACGCGCACCCTTTTACGACGTTTCTCAATGCGGGTGTATTAATTGGCTTGAATACTGATGACCCTGGGGTGAGTGCAATCGATATCCAACATGAATATCAAATAGCTAAGTCGCAACTTGGATTAACCGATGCCCAAATTAGCCAAGTTCAGCGTAATGGCGTTGACATGGCATTTTTATCTGCCAGTAGCCGACAAGCCCTATATAACAAGGTTCGTGCTAAATCACTTAAATAGTACGCGCATATTTACTCAGAGACACAAAAAAGCCAGCATTTATGCTGGCTTTTTTAATGGCTTTCACGCCATGTGTTAGATAACGCGAGAGAACTGCTGTTGACGTGCTTTTTGACGGTAGTAAACATCAAAACACATACAAATATTACGAATAAGCAAATGGCCTGTTGGACTAACAGTCAGTTTACGATCGTTAATTAGCACCAGTTTGTCATTAACAAAGGTTTGCAACAGTTTTAAATCTTCAGCGAAGTAGTCTTCAAACACAATGTTAAAGCGTTCTTCAATTGTTGCCATATCAAGGTCAAAATGACAAATGATTTGTTTAATTACCACACGACGAATCTCATCGTCATGGTTTAAGCTACAGCCTTTCCATAATGCATGACCTTGTTCGTCAATGGCTTCATAGTATGGACGTAAATCTTTTTGGTTTTGCGCGTAACAGTCGCCAATTTGACTGATTGAAGACACGCCAAGCCCAAGTAAGTCACACTCTTCTTGAGTGGTGTAACCTTGGAAGTTACGGTGCAATTTGCCTGCATTTTGTAACTTAGCAAGCTCATCGTCAGGTTTGGCAAAGTGGTCCATACCAATAAACTGATAACCTGCGTTCGTCAATGACTCAATCGTTTGGTGCAACATATCAAGTTTTTGTTGTGGCGAAGGCATATCAACCTCTTTAATTTTGCGCTGTGCAGCAAAACGAGATGGTAAATGTGCATAGTTAAACACTGATAGACGATCAGGTGATAACTCAATTATACGTTCAATTGTTTGAGCAAATGTTTCAGGTGTCTGAAGTGGTAAGCCGTAAATTAAGTCAACGTTGGTTGAAACAAAACCAAGTGCTTTGGCTTTTGCCATAAGGTCAAAGATGAATTGTTCATCTTGCTCACGGTTTACAGCAACCTGTACATCTTTATTGAAGTCTTGTACCCCAATAGAAATACGGTTAAACCCTGCTTCTTTGAGTGTATCAAGCATTGTGAGCTCGATTTCACGAGGGTCTACTTCAATAGAATACTCACCGATTTCTGCAAAATTGAAGTGCGATTTAATTAGGGTGGTGAGTTTTAAAATTTGTTCAGGGTTAAGGAAAGTTGGTGTGCCTCCACCCCAATGCATTTGCGTTACCGTGTAGTTTTTAAATAACGGTGCGCGTTTAATAATTTCAGCCGCTAGATACTCAATGTATTGATCAGCTTTGTGTGCGTGACGGGTAATAATTTTATTACAACCGCAGTAATAGCAAAGCTTGGCACAAAAAGGAATGTGCACATATAGAGACAACTTATCCGATTGACTGTTTTCAATCGACGTCTGCAAATTCTGTTCGGTAAATGTGTCGTCGAATTCAAGTGCGGTCGGATAAGAGGTATAACGGGGACCGCTGTAATTGTACTTCTCGATCATCGACTGATCCCAACTAATCTGTGTGGGCTGCTTCAAGGCGTGTCCTCCGGAGGGTAAATTAGCAACAACCGAAGTATGCAAGGTATGCCAATAAATAACTATGATCTAGGTTGTAAAATTGATATTTGTTGTTAACTTTTCGCCTCCTAGCTAAGGACGCTTTATTATCAATGTTAAGTTTTGCTGGTGACTTCACATCAAAATAAACGATGAAAGCATAGAGCACTGCTAAGAAGAGTAATGATTTGACGCTGAAATAATTACCACTTATAGGGTGGTTTATAGTGTTAACTATTGATTAATAAGCTATATCGTAAAAGACTTATTGAGGGGATAACCAGAAAGTTTGTTGGCCTAAATTACGCGCTTTGCCATCGTAGCGCCTCTCAGTAAATTCAATGTCACTTTGTTGGTTTTGTAAAATGATGGTTGTTGAACGAGTGCCGTATTCAGGGTGTTGAATGAAAATAGGTGATAATAGTCGTTCCCATTCTATCGCGATACCTGTACTGGGCAGTTGCTTGTCATCGGGAGTTGATTGATCAAGCATCAAGTTTATCAATTGTTCTTTATCTAAGGTTTCATGTTGATTGATTAGAGACTCTAAGGCTTGTTCGCCTTTTGTCATTTTAGGCCATTTATCTTGTAAATCCCCATTACTAATTGTATGAAATCCCGTTGTTAAGGACGTGGTCGCCATCGTTAGGCTATTAAAACAAAAGAGCTTTGTGCCTGTTTGGAATATTAAATTAAAAGGTGCGTAATTAGAGGCGTGCTGCATTAACCAAGCTTGGGTTATTTTCCCTTGTAATGCCATGATAACTAATTCACCGCGACTGCGGGCTTTAGTTGGTATTGAAGGCTGACGTAGATTGGTTAATGCTGCAAATTGCAGCGATAGTGAAACGCCTAACCACGTTCCCCCAGCTTGTAAGTCTCGTCCTGCAAGTATCTGATCGTTAGCATTGTTAGGTAGCCAATATTGTGCGGGTTGAGTCGGTCTGTGGTGAAACTCATCTCTATTGGCGCACACCACTAACGGGTATTGAGGATGAACATTCACAGCAATAAACAAAATACACATAACCGCCTCCGGCTTGGGTTTAATACCTAATGGTGATGCTTATGTTGTTTTATTAACATTAATTTGGCTAAAAATTGGCGAGGCCCAACCCGCAATAAGCTGGCACTAAACAATAAACTGACCAGCGTTAAACTGACAATATTTATCCACTCTGGTAAGGCTAACGCCTGTTGCTTAGGTAATTCGACCCAATAACTAACGCTGACTAGCGCCATTAATATGAATAATGATGTTATTACTTGTCGTGGTTTCATTAATTTACATTGTGCCAAATTAATTAGTGGAGCGGCAATAACAGCAAATATAATCGCAATAGGCGTCCAACCGCTTAACGCAAGAGAAACCGCTAATATTGCTGCGCCTAAGTTACAAAAACGCAGTGGGATAAAGACACACAATAAAATGGCTACTTGTAACCAAGGTGCAGACAACGGTACCGAAGGGTGGCCAATCACATTGGCTACGACCAAACTAAAGATTATCCATGGGGCACTGCGGTCCACCGTGTGGGCGAAGCCAAACTGCCAAGCTGATGTGGGTAATTGGCTATGTGGGTCCGTTAACTCAACTTTTTGATGAGTGAGGTAAAGCGTGAGTAACAGCGCTGCGAGAAAATGCAGTAAACCATAAGTTGGCCCCAGTAAAGCCAAGGTAAGGATCATTGACTCAGGGCCAATCAAACGTTGTAGCCAGCGTTTATTGAGCTGTGGGTTGTTTGGCCTACAGTTTAAGTGATAGCGCAATGTCGCGGCTAAATAACAGAGAATTAAGTAAGGCGACACTAACAATGACCATTCCAATAGTTGGGCGAATCCGTGGCTATGGTGATGATGCTCACCGCCCGTTTCTAATGACAATAACGATGCCAATAAAGCAAGCCCAAGCAAACTACCTATGCCTGCTTGGTACTCGTATTTTCCTTGCTTATCTTCGGTGTGATGCCCATGAGGTTGATGCAATACCACATGCAAAATAGAGCCAGTTACAAATGCTTGTAAATATGCGGTATTTTCTAAACTAATATGGTGTAAAAGTTGTTCACTACCAAAGTAACCTACGCAAGTTAGCACAATCATGCTGGCAATAACTGCGCTTGCCCAACGACTGCCCACTTGCGGTTTTAACAACCACCAAATGGCTAAACCTACGGGTAAACGGTGTAAGATAATGCCTAATGCCAGTAAAATTGAATAATCATCACGTTGTGCTAAAACCATTGCACCACCATCAGTTACGGTGTGCAAGAACAAGCCAGCAATACCTAAGGTTAGGGTGATGTTGTGGGTAATATTGGAATATTGATGAAATACTCGTTCACTGGCTGTCGGACCCCAAAGCCCTAAGACCACGAACAATAACGACAATGGTCCGCCATGTTCTAGTAGCTCAGGTAATATATGGATCAGTACCAAGCCACCTAAGGCGACAAAAATAAATCCGTCTAACCCTTTTTGCAGACCACTACCCGATGAAAAATAACGGTAAAAAAGGGGCCCTAATAGTAATGCAATGCAACTAGCGACTAAATAGAACATGATTTATTCCATAAAATGTAAGCACGAAAGTATATCACCTTTATATTTGATTGTAGTTGCCTGTATTAGATGTAATAAATTAGGCGATGTGCGAAGCGCTACGCCTAATTTAACTTAGATTGATTTAGCAAAAGCCAAGTAATCAATAATACCATCTAGCAACATCTGTACTGCAATCATTACCAGTAACATACCCATCAACCTTTCTACCGCAGTTAAGCCTTTTTCACCTAATAAACGGTGGAACAAGTCTGACATCATTAAAATAACCGCACTTAAAAACCAAGCTCCGAATAGAGCAAGGCTCCAATCGCCCATCCGGTTTGGATCGGCATGTGCTAATAGTAACAACGCGGCTAAAATTGAAGGTCCTGCGACTAATGGAATTGCTAGTGGTACGATAAAAGGTTCTTCACCTGCAGCTACGCCACTTAATCCACCTTCCGTTGGGAAAATCATTTTAATACCAATTAAAAACAGAATGATCCCGCCTGCAATCGATACAGCTTCTTTCTTTAAACTTAAGAAGTTAAGGATTTGTTCGCCGGTAAATAAAAATAACATCATAATGGCTAATGAGACCAACAACTCTCGAATAATAATCTTACGGCGGCGCTTTTTTTCGACGTGCTTTAATACGGCGGTAAAGACGGGCAAATTGCCAAGAGGGTCCATAATTAAAAAAAGCATTATGGCGGCAGAAAGGGTTTCCATTAGATTTCCTAGAACGATATTTCTTAAGTAGCAGTAAGTCACAAATGGTAGCATATTTTGCAGTGACTTAAGCATTATTAAGTTGTTGTTATTCACTTAAAGTCGCCGCAAAACCAGTGATTTTTACTGATATTTTTTAATGATGTTAACCCCATTCATATTGCGAGTTTGTTTCGCGTCACTTAAACGTACAAATATCATGTATTTAATGTGTGGCTTCTGTTGCTATTTTGTGAGGTGTTTGTATAGTTTTATTGGTGGTGTCACAATGCTGCTAATGGATAATCGCGCAATAAACACGGTTATAAGTAAAGCCATAAACCTAATTATAAACAAAGTTATACAGGATTATTACTGACGTAACAGTGTGTTGTCAGTTAAACCAATCTCACTAAGCAGACATATGGTTTATTAGATTGTAAAAGTGGTGTGTAACAAGATTTAAACGTCATAGAGTAGGTTCATCAAATTTACTTTAGGTGGGATTGATAAAGGAAGTCACCATGTACAAAAAAATGAGTCTGAGCTTATGTAGCACATTTTTAGCATTAACTTGCATGGGGGCTGTTGCTGTGCCATTAGGTGGGACACCGGCCGATCCCGGCGTGATTAACAAAGAGCAAGTGCTTTACTGGTTAATTAAGCGCGGTGAAGTTGCCACTGACGCAACTGATCAACAAAAAGATGCGGCAGTGGCGAGCTTTATTCAACGAAGTCAAAACGGTGGTTATCAACCTATCGCGTTAGAGAAAAAAGCTCAGGCTCTTCGACAGAATCAAAAAAAGTCAAAAACCGTAAGAAATATGAGCATTATCGCTGATAAAGATATCACTAAAACTGTCAAGGTTATGGCTGTGTTGGTGGATTTTCCTGATCTCCCATATGACAATAATGGCTTAAGCGCAGCAGATACTGGCATGTTTTATAACAGCTACCCAAGTTCACATTATCAAGATCTATTGTTTTCCCAAACCGGGTTTAATGGTCCACAAAGTCAGACGTTACAGTCAGCGTATCAATATTTTCAAGCCGCTTCTGGGCAAAGTTTTTTCTTTACCGGTCAAGCTTACGACTGGGTTCGCGCCGATAACAACGCGGCCTATTATGGCGGTAATGAAAACAATACAGATCGAGCCGTCCCTGAATTAGTTAAAGAAGCGGTGGTAAAAACCGTGGCAGGGTTAACGGATGCTGAGTTAGCCAGTTATGACATTGAAGATCCTTATGATCTGGACGGTGATGGTAATTTTGATGAGCCCGATGGCATGATTGATCACATTATGCTGTTTCACTCCAGCATTGGTGAGGAAGCGGGTGGTGGCATGTTAGGTGAAGATGCTATCTGGTCACACCGATTTTTTGTCGACAGTCATACCACCGGTTACACTATTCCTGGTCGCGATATGAAAATTTTTGGCTACACCGTGCAACCCATCGATGCCGCAGTTGGAGTGTGTACGCATGAGTTTGGCCATGATCTTGGTTTACCCGATGAATATGATATTAATACCTCATCCGAAGACGGTTCTCCTGTGGGAGCTTGGTCTTTAATGTCGGGCGGGAGTTGGACTGGCAGTATTCCTGGCGCGCAGCCAAGTGGGTTTAGCCCTTATGCCCGCTCATACTTACAACAACAGCTCAAAGGGAAGTGGGTGAATGAACAAGTGATTCCACTTAGCAGTATTGGTGATGCAGGTGTAGAAGTTAAGTTGCATCATGCAGTTGAGTCGGATCAAGTGAATCAACTATCGATTAATCTTCCTTCCAATCTGATCGCGTTTAAAGCGCCTTATGCCGGTGAGTATCAATATTACTCTGGTCAAGGCCATATGCTTAACAATCGCATGTCATTTGAACTGAACTTACCCACTTCTGCAACGTTATCGCTAGTATTCAAAGCACATTGGAATATCGAGCAAGATTACGATTATATGCAGGTGCTGATTAACAACGTTGCGTTGATTGGTAACCATACAAAAAGCGTTAATGCTTATCACGGCGAGGTAAATAATTTTATTTCTGGTCGCTCAAATACCATTGCTGGCGCTGAAGGAGCTGATGCCTGGGTTGAACTGAACTATGACTTATCGGCCTATAGTGGACAAAATGTTACAGTGGAAATGGTTTATGTGACTGATCAAGCTGAAGGGGATTACGGTATTGCAATTGATGAGCTGGTGGTCACTGACAATGGTAATGTGATTTATCAAGACAACGCTGAAACCGTTGCGACGATGAGTCTAGCGGGGTTTAGCCGCATTAGCGATACACGTCCCGCAGAGCCAAGAAGGTACCTAGTGCAGTTGCGCTCACATTTAGCGCTTGATAGTGGATTACAACACCAAGGTTATGAGCCGGGAGTGCTGATGTGGCTAGAAGATCTTGAACAAAACGACAATAACTCATCACAACATGCCGGTTCTGGCTTAATCGGGGTGATTGATGCCGACCAAAATCTCATTGGCCAGCATTCAACAACGGTTCAAATTCGTGATGCAGCATTTAGTTTGTTTCCACAAGGTAATTACTTCTCTGATAATCACTTAGATGGAAATAGCTTATTTGATGATTCCTTAGACTACAGTGCGCCGTTAAAACCGCAATCAGGTATTGTGTTACCAGAGTTAGGTTTAACGATGGAGGTTATTGAACAGGCTGTTGATAGCACTACAGCAACGGTTCGTTTCAAGCGCTCTGGAGTGACAGCGATTGTTGCCCCATTAAATGCCTCTGCCACGTCAAATATGGATCAAGGGTTCGTGACATTTACTGCGCAAGTGAGCGGTGGTGATGGCAGTTACAGTTATCAATGGGATTTTGGCGATGCTGGAAATACCAGCTCTGATGTATCGCCTAGCTATACCTACAGTCAATCGGGCATATATAACGTGACACTAACAGTGACCGATGCCAGCGGAGCAAGTAGCAAGACAGCATTTGAGATACAAGTGGTGATACTGCCTAAGGTTGCTATGCAGGTGCTCCATACTGAACTTGTCGCAACGTTAACGGCTGCAGGGGAAGACGGCTTTGGTGAGTTAAGCTACCAGTGGGATTTAGGCGATGGCAACACCAGTAGCGCAGCTTCATTGCAACATACTTATGCTCAAGCGGGGACTTATACCGTTAAGGTTACAGTGACTGATGAGCTTGGAAATAGTGCCCAAGAAAGCCAAACTATTAATGTTGCGCAAGCAGCACAAGACCCTGCTGCAATAGAGTTAACTAATAGCGGTGACTCTGGTGGCAGTGTTGGTTGGTTGTCAATGTTAGTTTTACTGATGTTAGCGAGAATGAGAAAAACAATTTAATACTCAAATTACTCCTTATTACGCGTCAACGTGCTTGTAATACTTATCGCCTGTTATTGATGAGTTACCATCGACTGTAAGGGGAAGAGGACAGGTGTAAAGGTGAGTTCAGTGTTTATTTCAGCAATAATATTAAAAGGAGCGCCTAACGTTTGAAGTATGCATGTCGCCTAATCTAAACCAGGTCTGGTCATTGTGCATTAAAAATTAACGCCAAAGTGAGTGTCATGTTTGTTGTCAGCTGGTAAATGTTAATTTTGGAGTGTACGTTTGTGTTTTAGGTACTCTTAAGCGTGCTTGATAATATCTTGCATCGCCGCTGGTAGAAAAATTTCACTCACAATAATCTGTTCATCAGCTAGTTCAAAGTAACGTCTTCTTCCCCATAATGTGTCAGTGACAGGTTGTTCAAGACTTAGCGCTAAACTGGCCAGTTTGCCGCAGGTTTCAAATTGAGCAACTTCAATATTTCCCGGCCTAATTTCATTGCTATTAAATAGCAGCTCACCTAAAGGACGTGTGCCGAGGGTGGCAAAGGTATAAAGCGGGTTATCTAATATGGCTTGGGGGATGAGTGTGCGGGCAAATACCCAAGGTGTTCCATCTAGTGACAATAACACTTCGCGAATCCACATCGACGTTGAGCTTTGCTCACATTCACCTTCTAGTGGTGCATGTAAGTGTTCACCCAGTACGGTGACATCAAATTTCTGGCAATGATTCCTTAGCTTAGTTGTTAGGCTATTTTCATCGAGCAACCAGTCCCTTAAGGGCATATTTGGTAAATTATGGCTGTTTTGTGGAGAAAACCATTGAATGGCTTCACCATATGGGAAGCTAATACTAGTCACGTTCATTAAAAACTCGTTACAATACTTCAACTGCCGCAGTTTAGCACGAGCATGACTAGGCAAAAACTATAATGAACGTTTACAATATAGATTATTAATTGCGCAAGTATTTTAGGAACCGCCCCTTGATGAAAAGAATTGCCTCACTGCTGTTATTGTTAAGTCTGTTTTCTTGTTTCCATGTCGCAGCAGAAGACAAAAAAGACTATGCCTATTACGGTTTTGAACCTGACATTGTCACAAATTATATTTCTAACCGCAAAAAGCTTGGGTTTGTTAAAATTAGCGTTGAATTGATGGTGAATGACCCTACCGATTTAGTCGCACTTGAACACCATGATCCATTATTGCGCTCTGCCATCGTTGAAATTCTTGGGAATCAAGAAGAAGATAAAGTGAAATCGCTTTCAGGCCGTGAGGAAATTCGTCGTGAATGTTTTGAAATGGTTAACCGTTTAATGCAACAAGAAACCGGAAAAGAAACCGTCGTCAACTTGCTATTTACTAAATATTTATACGACTAATGGGCACGAAAAAAACACCCGCGTCAGAGCCGACTCTGACGCGTAAACTTCAAGTCAAACGTGCGACGGCGCAATCTAAAAAATCATCTAAAACTATAACCGCTAAACCAACAACAGCATTGTCAAAAACACACTCAGTGAAGAAGGCTAAGGCGGCTGCACCGGTATTAACCAGTAAGGGCCTGCATCCGCTTAACAAGCATCGTCACGGCTATGACTTTACAGCTTTAGCGTTGATATCGCCCAAGTTAAATCAATATGTGCAGTTGAATCAATACGGTAATTTATCAATCGACTTTAGCGACCCGCAGGCGGTTAAAGCACTTAACGCGGCGTTATTGGCAGAGTATGGCGTGCAACAATGGGACATCCCCAATGGCTTTTTATGCCCCCCTATACCTGGACGAGTGGATTATTTATATTATTTAGCTGACTTATTAGGTCAAAGTAACAATCAATCTAAAAAGGTTTCTATCATTGGGCTTGATATCGGCACGGGGGCCAATGGCATTTATCCTTTCTTGGGGATTAAACAATTTCATTGGCAATTTGTTGCTTCTGATATTGATACCGTGTCACTTGATAATGTCGCCAAGATTGCCAAAGCCAATCAATTAACTTCAGCGCAGTTATCTTTACGGCATCAAGGCGATGCGAGTGCGGTTTTCAATGGCATCATCGCACCAACAGAGCATTATGATTTTACGATGTGTAACCCTCCGTTTCATCGCTCGTTAGCCGAAGCTACAGCGGGTAGCCAGAAAAAATTAGCGAATTTAGCGGCAAATCGACAATCAAAGCAGCCGAGAAAGGCAACAACATCCAAAACCAATGTCTTGAATTTTGGTGGCCAGAAAGCTGAATTATGGTGTGAAGGCGGTGAGCTGCAATTTATGACGAACATGATTAATGAAAGCGTGAGGTTTGCAGGGCAGGTCCGTTGGTTTACTTCATTGATTTCAAAGTCTGAACATCTCAAACCTTGTAAAGTATTGTTGGCTAAGTGTAAGGCGGTGCAGGTGAAAGAAATTGAAATGAAACAGGGCAATAAAATTACCCGTATTTTGGCTTGGAGCTTTTTAGATTTAAAAATGCAGCAGCAATGGCGAAAGCTGAAACGTGGTTAAGTGTCGCTTTAACATTGCAGTAGCTAAGTGAATTTCCTTAGCCACATACCTGTTTTGATTAGCTTTAAAGTACATCAAATTCAATGGTTTCAGCGCCGTGATACACCAAAAAGTGCTTTCCTTTTGCTCGAGCAATTAAGGTAATCCCTAACTGTTGTGCTAACTCTAATCCCATTTGAGTGACACCACTACGAGAGAGTAATAGCGGAATCCCCATCTTAGCCACTTTTATTACCATTTCAGAGGTTAAGCGACCTGTGGTATAGAATATTTTGTCAGCACCGGCTTGCTGATTTAGCCACATATCTCCAGCTAATGTATCGACCGCATTATGACGGCCAACATCTTCAACAAATGCTAAAATTTCATCTTGCTGACAAATGCCGCAACCATGCACTGCACCCGCATTTTTATAGGTGTCATTATATGCACTGATATTTTTCAATAATTGGTAAATAATGGACTGTTTAATTGAAGGCGTCGGTAGCTGAATATCATCAACACCTTGCATTAATCCGCCATATACGGTGCCTTGCCCGCAACCAGACGTCACGGTTTTCTCTGCAAGCTTCGCTTCAATATCGTCAGAGGTTTCTTTGGTTATTACGACTGCTGAGCTTACGTCCCAATCAACAATGACTGACTCTAACAAGGTTAAATCACTAATAAACCCTTGGTTTTTTAAATAACCAAGGGTGAGAGACTCTGGTTTTGCGCCAAGCGTCATTAATGTCACTATTGGGCGCCAATTTAAATAAACAGTTAACGGCCTTTCACAAGCAACATGTTTATCTACTACCTGCCCTTTTTCATCAATCGCTTTAACGGGAAGCGTTAATGGAACCTCTGTTTCAGTTTTCACAAATTTAACATTGTTGGCCAAAGGCGTTGTTTGAGACATGAAATAAACCTTGTAATTCGAGAGCTAAAAACGAATATAAATTTCGCCAATAGCAATGATAATGAAGCGTGAAAAACGCTATTAAATCCTAGGCATTCAGCATAACAACTTCTTATGAGCTCAGACCAGAGATGTTTTCAATGCGTGATCTAACGCAAGTATTGAAATGTTTAGCCATATAAATGTGAACTAATGTCCCATTTTTTATTTGGAAAGGGACAAATTGTCCCGTGAGGGGGATCGATTTCGAGACCTAGGTCAAAGTTATTATAGGATTATAGTTGGCACTTTTTTTGCTCTAAAATATGGGACTAAGACAAATTTTAAAATCACGTCTTAAAAATCAATGTAAGGCAACCATAACTATGCAACATACTGATAACGTTTGGCCAATGTATGTGTCCTTGAAAACGGTCGAAACTCAAGTCGGGCGTTGGAAATCAGTCCGTTGGGAAATTGACCAGTTTATACCTGCAACACATGAGGCTCCTGAAGGTGCTAAATTAATCTTGCTTGAGCTTTATAAAGATCAACGCGGTAGCTACCGTATTAACCTCGATATGATTAACTCTATGTTATATATCGTGTGTGATGAGTTAGAAGACGGCACTTGGATTCCTGCGACTATTTCAGCAGATCAAAATGTGGGTGCAGGCTGCTTAGAGTCAGATACCCCCGTATTAAATATTCTTATGCCTACAGCCATTGCTTGTTGGATTGAAGCGTTCATTACCCGTCATGGTGAAGTTGAAATTAGCGCAAAACGACGTCGTCATGTTGATCGTCGTAAAAACCAAGGTCCAAGCGCTAATATGGTTGGGAAAATGCAATGAGTGGGCTATTAAGTCGCTGGCAACAACGAAGAGATAAAGTTGCTAAAGAAGCTGAGCAAGTCAAGGTGCAAGAGCCTCAAGATGTTACCTCGACGGATATTGATGTCGAAGTAGGGCCAGTCTCCTCAGCAACCACTCAAGAAGTACCAGCAGAACAACCAGATAAAATATTAACGGCAGAAGACTTGCCCGATCCTGACGCTATTGAAATAGGCGGCAGTTTTGCCAGTTTTATGGCTGACAATGTTGATCCGGCAGCTAAACAAGCCGCGCTTAGAGCACTGTGGAAGCAACCGCAATATAATGAAATTGATGGTTTACTTGAATATGCTTTAGATTATTCAAATCAACCGAAATTATCCGCCGAAGTCTCATCTGAATTAGCTAAAAAGGTCTTTCGTCATATGACTAAGACTGAAACTGATGAAGAACAAGAACAGGAGCTCACGGCTGAACAGGACGAGAACGAGATTGAGGAAACCACGTTAGCACAAAAGGAATTAGCACCAACTGAACAGCAAACACATAACCAAGTTGTAGCAGCAACAAGCCCGCAAGATGTGCTTAGCCAGTCTGATGAACTGGTAAAGCAAACACAGGCCAGTGATGAGGTTTAAACACTGCTAATTATATAGCAGGTTTAATACTGTGGGGTGAGCAAGGACTGCTGCAAACAACTTAACCATGTTGGTAAGCTAGACTTACTAACATAAATGTTAGGAACGCAATGAGTATGATACAAAATCAGCTAGAGCTTAAAAAAGCTCGGCAACAAGCCCTCGGTAGCAATCAGATCCTTCAAAACCTGATCCCACCGACGGTGAGTTATACCACCCAAGGCCATGTACTAGTGATTGGCCCTGAAGATTTAGCTCGGCTTGCCGCCGATAAATTGTCAAATATGGCCAGTCGCGTCATTTTGGCCAATGGCAGTATCACCAGCCAAGACGAAGCGCATTTAGAATTAGTTATGAATGCCGCGACTGATGTTGAAAGCTTTTATAACAAACTTAAAGGGATTAAAGGGTTCTTAGGTCAATTTCAAGTGAGTGTCGAAGGTGATAATGGCTTGGCTGAATTAAGTGCCGTCGCTATTCGTCAACCTCACTTTGATATTGTGTTAGATCTTAGTGATGAACCGTGTATTAACCTAGAAATGTTGCCAGCAGGCTACTTTTACGTAGGTCAGGACGCAGCCAAACTTACTGATGCTTTAACACAAATTCCAGATTTAGTCGGTGAGTTCGATAAACCTCGCTACGTTAAAGTTAACGAAGATGTTTGTGCGCATAATCGCAACGGTGTTAATGGCTGTAATCGTTGTTTAAATTTCTGTCCAGCAGATGCCATTAGTAGCATTGAACAAAAAATCGAAATTGATCCTTACCTTTGTCACGGCGCAGGAAGTTGTACTAACCTTTGTCCTACTGGCGCGATCAGTTACGACCTGCCAACCCCTAAAGCCCTTCATAGTTACCTTGAAAAGCTAATTAGCCAATTCCGCCAACAAGCACAAGTCGCCCCGGTAATTTTATTCCATGACGACGGTGTGGGTCGTGACGCTATCACAGATGCCATTAGCGGTGATGTATTGCCTATTGCACTTGAAGAAATCACCGTTGCGAGCATTGATCACTGGATGGCCGCTCTTGCATTTGGTGCCCGTGAAGTGCTTGTGTTAAATACACCGGCAACCGCGCCAACATTAACGCAAATGTTAAATGGCGAAATGGGGCTGGCAAACCAAATCCTAGAAGAAATGGGCCAACCACAGCGTTTACGTGTGATTGATGTTGAAGAGTTAGATGCCATAGACGCTAAGCTGGTGGTCAGTAATTCATGGCCTGTTGTTGTGCCGATGGTATTAGCAGCATCAGAAGACGTGAATGTTAAACGTAACATGCTTTATCAAGCCATAGACCATTTAAATCAACAAGCAGCGGCGGTAGACACTCAATTAACGGTTGCTAACGTGCCTTATGGCAAAGTCGTCGTTAATCAAAGCAGCTGCACCTTGTGTATGTCATGTGTTTCTACCTGTCCAACGCAAGCGTTGACCGATGGCGGTGACACTCCAGCATTGAAATTTGTTGAACAAGATTGCGTGCAATGTGGTTTATGTGAAAGCTCTTGCCCTGAAAATGCCATTAGTTTAGTGGCACAAGTCAACTTGAATCAGGCAGAGCGTCAACAAGTTCAACTGCTGAAAGATGAGCCACCATTTGAGTGTATTACTTGTGGTAGCCCATTTGCGACACAGTCAATGGTGCACAAAATGCTTGAAATGGTAGGTGAACACAGTGCGTTCAGTGCCAATATTGAGCGTTTAAAGATGTGTGGCGACTGCCGCGTGAAAGATATGTTTGAAGATATTCTTCAAGATCCAGAAAAGCAATTGCGATAAGAGATCCGCTATGACCGAAAATGTAAGAGAAATCAGCGAAAACGATCAGTTAAGAGCAGACATTTATCAACTACTGGCCGCATTACTTCGTCGTCATCCTAATGCTGAATTATTGCAATTTTTAGCAGAATTGGACATTGAAGCTGAAGACGGTAATGCCATGAGTGAGGCGTGGGTTGCGTTGAAACAAGCGGCTCAAAAAACAGATACAAATGCCCTTGAAGATGAGTACTTTGCCATTTTCTTTGGTGTTGGCCGGGGTGAGATTATGCCTTATGGCAGTTGGTTTATGACCGGTTCACTGATGGATAAACCATTAGCATTATTGCGTAACGACCTAATGCAACTAGGCTTTGAGCGTGAAGAAGACGTAAAAGAGCCTGAAGATCATGTGGCTGCGCTATGTGAAGTCATGGGCACACTTATTTTAGAAGCCCCTGGCTATCGTCAGTTGGCGTTTTATCAGCGCCATGTTGGTGAGTGGATTGCACGTTTTTGTGATGCATTAGCAACCACCCCAAGTGCCTCTTTCTATCTTGCAGTTGCTCAACTTGCTAACGCATTCTTTATTGCTGAAGCATCTGAGTTTGAACAGTTGAGTTTAGATATTCCGGTAAATTGTCCAGGTAGTGCTGACTTAGAATCGGCGGACAGTAATGATGATGCTGTCCAAGTAAACTGATTGCCTAATAACGCAATTTAAGCAATCAAAACACCGCCCTAGCTTCGGTTAGGGCAACCATTAACTTAGGAGATACTATGAAGAAGCAAGCTTCCGATATGGACCGCCGCCAGATGCTAAAAACCTTAGCAGCAGGCGCAACCGTCGGTGCTGCAGCAACGTTAAGTACATCAGCTTCGGCTGCTGAACCTAAAGTCGCCGCAGAAAACAAATCTAGTGGCTACCGCGAAACCGATCATATTCGTAATTACTATGCATCGTTAAGCAAATAATATAGGAGAGTGTGTGATGCGATTAACCCGCAAAACAGACACGGTCGAAAAGGTTGAAAAACCCGGCTTAGGTCTTAATCGTCGCCAATTCTTAAAGTCAGCGAGTTTAGCGACTGGTGGAATTGCAGCCGCTTCAATGCTCGGTTCGGGCATGATGCGTAAAGCAGAAGCAAAAGATGTACCTTATGATGCACCAACTGATGTCATTAGAACAATTTGTTCTCACTGTTCTGTTGGTTGTGGTATTTATGCCGAAGTGCAAAATGGTGTTTGGACAGGTCAAGAACCTGCTTTTGATCATCCATTTAACTCTGGTGGACACTGTGCAAAAGGTGCCGCATTGCGTGAGCACGGACATGGTGAACGACGCCTAAAATACCCAATGAAGTTAGTTGGTGGAAAGTGGAAAAAACTTTCTTGGGATCAAGCCATTGAAGAAGTTGGTCAAAAAGCACTGGATATTCGCAGTGAGTCTGGCCCTGATTCAGTTTACTTCATGGGTAGTGCGAAATTTTCAAACGAGCAAGCTTATTTATACCGCAAATTAGCAGCAATGTGGGGCACCAACAATGTCGACCATTCTGCACGTATTTGTCACTCTACCACGGTAGCCGGTGTTGCAAACACTTGGGGCTACGGTGCGCAAACTAACTCGTTTAACGATATTCGTAAATCAAAATGCATGCTGTTTATTGGTTCAAACCCTTGTGAAGCTCACCCTGTGGCGATGCAACACATTTTGACTGGTAAAGAGCGCGGCGCAAAAATCATTGTTGTTGACCCTCGCTTTACTCGTACCGCTGCGAAGTCTGACGAGTATGTTCATATTCGTCCCGGTACTGATATCCCGTTCATCTACGGCCTACTTTGGCATATTTTTGAAAACGGTTGGGAAGACGAAAGCTTCATCTCACAACGTGTTTACGGTATGGAACGTATTCGCGAAGAAGTGAAGAAGTATCCGCCTGAAGAAGTTGAGCATGTTGTTGGTGTCACGAAACCACAAATGCATCGCGTAGCTAAAATGCTTGCTGAAACCAAACCAGGTACCGTAGTTTGGTGTATGGGTGGTACTCAGC
The DNA here is from genome assembly GCF_018221465.1 of Shewanella intestini. GTDB lineage: Bacteria > Pseudomonadota > Gammaproteobacteria > Enterobacterales > Shewanellaceae > Shewanella > Shewanella intestini. Next base: position 23,605 of record NZ_JAAIKR010000018.1, read on the forward strand.
ATCATATTGGTAACGCTAACACGCGTGCATACTGTATTTTACAATTAGCACTTGGCAACATGGGTGTTGAAGGCGGCGGAACTAATATTTTCCGTGGTCACGATAACGTACAGGGCGCAACTGACTTTGGTTTACTATTTGACACCCTTCCTGGTTACTACGGTCTAAAAACCGGTTCGTGGAAACATTGGGCGAATGTCTGGGATCTAGATTATGAATGGGTGAAGTCTCGTTTTGACCAAGGTGATTATCTAGGCCAAGATCCAATGACTTCAACTGGTATCCCATGTTCTCGTTGGCATGATGGTGTACTTGAAGACAAGTCAAAGATTGCGCAAAAAGATAATATTCGTTTAGCATTCTTCTGGGGACAATCAGTCAACACTGAAACTCGTGGCCGTGAGGTGCGTGAAGCACTTGATAAAATGGACACTATTGTTGTTGTTGATCCATTCCCAACCATGGCGGGTGTCATGCACAACCGTACCGACGGTGTGTATTTACTTCCTGCTGCAACGCAGTTTGAAACATACGGTTCAGTATCTGCATCAAACCGCTCTTTGCAGTGGCGTGACCAAGTTATTACACCATTATTTGAGTCAAAACCTGATCATGAAATCATGTATAGATTGGCGAAAAAATGGGGTATTGAACAACAAACCTTTAAGAATATCGAGATCAAAGGCAATGAACCTCTCATTGAAGATTTGACCCGCGAATTCAATCGAGGAATGTGGACAATTGGTTATACAGGCCAAAGCCCAGAGCGTTTGAAAATGCACCAACAAAACTGGGGCACATTTGACGTTGAGTCATTAGAAGCACCTGGTGGTCCAGCTCGTGGTGAAACTTATGGTTTACCTTGGCCTTGTTGGGGGACGCCTGAGAACAAACATCCAGGTACTCAAATTTTGTACCGCACTGGACGTGAAGTGAAGTACGGTGGTGGTAACTTCCGTGCGCGTTATGGTGTTGAACACAACGGTACTAACATTCTTGCCGAAGGTTCTTTCTCTAAAGGCAGCGAAATCAAAGATGGTTATCCAGAGTTTACTGCAGACATGCTTAAACAGCTTGGCTGGTGGGATGACTTAACTGCTGAAGAAAAAGTACACGCAGAAGGTAAAAACTGGAAAACTGATATTTCTGGTGGTATCCAACGTGTGGCAATTGAGCATGGTTGTATCCCTTACGGTAATGCCAAAGCGCGTGTTGTTGTGTGGAATTTCCCTGATGATATCCCATTACACCGTGAACCGCTTTACACTCCTCGTCGTGACTTGGTTGCAAAATATCCAACCTATGATGACCGTATGGTTGCACGTCTTCCAACACTGTATAAATCAATTCAAGAAAAAGACTTTGCTAAGGATTTCCCTCTCGCATTAACGTCTGGTCGCTTGGTTGAACATGAAGGTGGTGGTGAAGAAACGCGTTCTAACCCTTGGCTTGCAGAGTTGCAACAAGAAATGTTTATCGAGATGAGTCCTGCTGATGCAGCTGATCGTGGTATTCGTGATGGTGACGCTGTGTTTGTTCATAGTCCGGAAGGGGCAAAAATTAGAGTTAAAGCCATGGTAACGCCACGTATTACCGAAGGTGAAAGCTTTATGCCATACCACTTTGCTGGTGTATTCGAGAGTGAGAGCTTAGAGAAGAACTATCCACAAGGAACTGCTCCTTATGTGCTTGGTGAATCTGCAAATACCGTTCTTACTTATGGTTATGATGTTGTGACTCAGATGCAAGAAACTAAGTCCAGCCTATGCCAAATCAGCAAAGCCTAACCGAACTTGATGAGGAGATAAGCCATTATGGCAGTCATGAAATTTTTATGTGACACCAAACGCTGCATCGAGTGTAACGGTTGTGTCACTGCGTGTAAAAACGAGAACGCCTCTGCTTTAGAGTGGGGGATCCAGCGTCGCCGAGTCGTCACCATTAATGATGGTGAGCCAGGCGAAGCATCTATTTCAGTTGCATGTATGCACTGTACTGATGCTCCATGTATGGCCGTTTGTCCTGCAGATTGTTTCTATCAAACAGACGACGGTTTAATTTTGCATAACAAAGATACGTGTATCGGTTGTGGTTACTGTTTCTATGCATGTCCATTTGGTGCACCCCAATTCCCTAAAAAGACGGCCTTTGGTAGTCGTGGGAAAATGGATAAATGTACCTTCTGTGCCGGCGGCCCTGAAGAGGACTTCTCTGAAGCAGAACGCCTAAAATATGGTGCAAACCGTATTGCTGAAGGCAAGTTACCTATGTGTGCTGAACTTTGTGCAACCAAAGCACTATTAGCTGGTGACGCCGGTGTGGTATCTGATATTTACCGTGAACGTATGGTTCTGCGTAATAATCCTGATACCATTTGGGGTTACATTCCAACAGTTGGTTCATCAAATTAACAGAGCAAGAGTTATGTGTCATGCGCATAACTTAACAAGGAGTGACTATGTTAAACAAAAAGTTAAACAAATCACTGCGTAGCTTGTTTGCACTGTTAGTGTTGTTGATGGGGGTAGGATTTTCGACTACCGCTTTAGCAGCAGATGAACAATCAAGTAAGCAACAGGCAGTTACTGAAAACCCAGCCGATCTTTGGCGCGCAGTGAAAGCTGGCGAGCCCGGATTCACAACCTATAACAGTCTGGAGTCAGACGTGTTAATCAATGTTGTGGGTAACGACGGTCGACTGGTACGCGATACTTACGTTAAACCAGCTATTGCGTTATCGGTTGTTGGTGTGTTCGGCGCGTTTTTATTATTTTACTTGGTTAATGGCCCATCTAAACTCGAAAAAGGCTTTTCTGGTCGTATGCTCGAAAGATGGGATAAGTCGGATATCTGGTTACATTGGGTGATGGCCGTTGCGTGCCTGATCCTAATGGTAACCGGAATATTTCTCTTATTGGGTCGTCACTTTCTCGCACCATATATTGGTGAAGGGACGTGGGGAGCCATTATTATTACTTGTAAATTTATCCATGATTGGGTCGGACCGGTGTTTATCGTGTCTTGGCTTTTGAGTGTCATTAAGTGGATGCCACTACAGACCTTTAAATTATACGATTTAAAATGGTTCTTAGTGGTTGGGGGTTACATTAACTTCGGTCCATTTAAAGGCAAGCACCCGGATAGCGGCTTTGCTAATGCGGGTGAAAAAATGTGGTTCTGGGCGTTAGCGATATTTGGTTTGTTCGTTAGTGTTTCAGGCTTGATGTTAGTTTTTCCTAACCTTGACTTACCGCGCGTGGCGTCAATGGCAGCATTATTAATTCATGCTGGCAGCGCCGTTATCTTAATTGCATTTACGATTGTGCATATTTGGATGGCAACGGTACTGAGTGAAGGTGGTATGGAATGTATGGTTTCTGGTTATTGTGATGAAAACTGGGCCAAGCAGCACCATAACCTTTGGTATGACGAAATCAAAGCCAACGGCACATTGAAGTATCAAGACGACTAAATTTAGCTTGATTTTATATTGCTAAATAAGGCACAAATAATGGCCTGTGAGTGAATACTTACAGGTCATTTTTTTGTTTAAAATCAGCTAAAAAAGCAATTGTTAAAAAAAGCAACATTATGATTATTTCTTAAAGACTGTAACAAAAAAATTAATATTATCTTTCCTAAATTTAACGCAATTCAAACACGTCATTCCCACCTTCTTTACGTTTATTTTTTAGGCAATTTTTGCGTGCAAACTAAGTGTGACTTAGTCGTCATTTTTACTCTTTTGCTGGACATAAATTAACAAATGCTGATGTGACATCAATAACTGATCTTGTCTTTATCTTTATATTGCGCGGGTTGAAAAATAGCAAAGTAGATGAGTCTTTGCTGCTAAGTATTTTGTTAGCCATTTTTTTAACAATTCACTCTAGTTGAAGTGATTTTTTATTTTTTAGATTTGATGGAAGTACAACTTTCATTTAGGAGTAAAGATGAGTAAGCAACAACCTGATCTGAGCCGCAGATCGATGCTGAAAGCGTTAACGGTAGGCGGTACAGCAACTGCTGCACTAGCTGTCACTGGCGTCAATGCTGCCCAAGCCAAAGTGGCTAGCGCAACAGACACAAAATCAGAAGGTTATCGTGAAACTGCTCATATTCGCAGTTACTACGATAGCTTACGCGGTTAGATTAGGAGAATTAAGCGATGAAATTAACTCGCAAGTCAGTAACGGCACAACCTGCCAAGGCTGCCGGTTTAGGTATTAACCGTCGTCAATTTATGAAGCAAGTAGGGATTACCTCTGGTGGTATTGCTGCCGCTTCAATGTTAGGTACGGGCATGATGCGCCGCGCTGAAGCAAAAGATATCCCACATGATGCACCGATTGAAATTAAACGTACTGTTTGTAGTTCGTGTGCGGTTGGTTGTGGTTTATATGCTGAAGTACAAAATGGCGTGTGGACTGGTCAAGAGCCTGCATTTGATCACCCATTTAACTCTGGTGGACATTGTGCGAAAGGTGCAGCACTTCGTGAACATGGCCATGGTGAAAAACGTCTGAAATATCCAATGAAATTGGTGGACGGTAAATGGAAGAAATTGTCTTGGAAACAAGCGATTAACGAAGTCGGCGACAAAATGCTTGATGTTCGTAAAGAGTCTGGTCCTGATTCTATGTACTTTATGGGTAGTGCTAAGTTCTCGAACGAAGGCTGCTACATGTACCGCAAAATGGCTGCAATGTGGGGCACGAACAACGTCGATCACTCTGCACGTATTTGTCACTCTTCCACGGTAGCCGGTGTTGCTAACACTTGGGGTTACGGTGCGCAAACTAACTCTTTCAACGACATTCAAAATGCCAATGCCATCTTCATTATCGGGGCTAACCCTGCTGAAGCGCATCCTGTTGCAATGAGGCATCTTCTGATTGCGAAAGAGAAAAACAACGCTAAATTAATTACCGTTGACCCTCGCTTCACTCGCACAACAGCGCATGCTGACCTGCACTGTGCATTACGTCCAGGTACTGATATTCCATTTATTTACGGTATGCTTTGGCATATCTTTGAAAATGGTTGGGAAGATAAAACATTCATTAAAGAACGTGTGTTCGAAATGGATACTATTCGCGAAGAAGTGAAAAAATTCCCACCAAAAGAAGTTGAGCTTGTTACTGGCTGTAAAGAAGAAGAAGTTTACCAAGCTGCGAAGATAATGGCTGAAAACCGTCCAGGTACCGTTATTTGGGCAATGGGTGGTACTCAACATACTATCGGTAGCTCTAACACTCGTGCTTACTGTATCCTTCAATTAGCGCTCGGTAACATGGGTGTATCTGGTGGCGGAACGAATATTTTCCGTGGCCATGATAACGTTCAAGGCGCAACTGATATTGGTCTTTTATTCGATACACTTCCTGGTTACTACGGCCTTAAAACGGGTGCGTGGAAACATTGGAGTCACGTATGGGATCTAGACTTTGATTGGGTTAAATCGCGTTTTGACCCAAATGAATATCTTGGTCGCGTACCAATGAATACTCCTGGTATTCCATGTTCACGCTGGCATGACGGTGTATTAGAAGCTTCTGATGAGCTTGCTCAGAAAAATCCTGTTCGTATGGCTTTTTTCTGGGGTCAATCAGTTAACACTTCAACCCGTCAAAATCATGTTCGCGAAGCATTAGATAAACTTGAAACCGTTGTTGTTGTCGATCCATATCCAACAATGGCTGGTGTTATGCACAATCGTAAGAATGGTGTTTATTTACTGCCGGCTTCTACTCAGTTTGAAACTGAAGGTTCAGTTTCTAACTCAGGTCGTAGCCAACAATGGCGCGAAAAAGTTATCGAACCATTGTTTGAGTCTAAAACAGACATTGAAATCATGTACCGTTTATCGCAAAAACTTGGTTTTGCTGATGAATTCACTAAGCGTATCGCTAAAGATTCTAATGACATGCTCGTCATTGAAGATATTACCCGTGAGCTTAACCGCGGTATGTGGACTATTGGTATGTCAGGTCAAAGCCCTGAGCGCTTGAAAATGCATACGCAAAACTGGGGTACATTTAGCAATAAAACCCTTAAAGCAGAAGGTGGACCAGCTAAAGGTGATACTTACGGTTTACCTTGGCCTTGTTGGGGTACGCCAGAGCAGAAGCATCCAGGTACTGAAATTCTGTACGATACATCTAAAAATGTATTAGACGGTGGTGGTAACTTCCGTGCTCGTTTTGGTATTGAATATCAAGGCGAAAGTTTACTTGCTGACGGCAGCTTCTCTAAAGGTGCTGAAATTGAAGATGGTTACCCAGAGTTCTCTGCTGACATGCTTAAACAGCTAGGTTGGTGGGATGAGCTAACAGCTGAAGAAAAAGCAGAAGCTGAAGGCAAAAACTGGAAAACTGACCTTTCAGGTGGTATTCAACGCATCGCAATGAAACATGGTTGTGTTCCTAATGGTAATGGTAAAGCACGTTGTATCGTATGGACTTTCCCTGATATAGCGCCTGTTCACCGTGAGCCTTTATATACCCCACGTCGTGATCTTGTGTCTAAGTATCCAACTTATGACGATATGCGAGTTCATCGTTTACCAACACTTTATAAAACACTTCAAGAAAAAGACAACACCGTTAAATACCCATTAGGTATGACAAGTGGTCGTTTGGTTGAATATGAAGGTGGTGGTGAAGAATCTCGTTCTAACCCTTGGCTAGCAGAACTTCAACAAGAAATGTTTGTTGAAATTAACCCTGCAGATGCTGCTGATCGTGCAATTGGCAATGGCGATACCGTGTGGTTAGAAGGGGCTGAAGGTGGTCGTATTAAGATTAAAGCTGTTGTGACACCACGTATTCCGAAAGGGTTAACTTGGATGCCATATCACTTTGCGGGTGTTATGCACGGTGAAAGCTTAGAGCCTAACTATCCAGAAGGTACTGTGCCACATGTACTTGGTGAATCTGTCAATACCGCATTGACTTATGGTTATGACCCTATCGCACAGATACAGGAAACCAAGGCGTCGCTTTGTCAAATCACGAAAGCGTAGTTGCAGAATAAGCTAGGAGAAATGCCAAAATGGCTACAATGAAATTTTTATGTGATACCAAGCGCTGCATCGAATGTAACGGCTGTGTCACTGCGTGTAAAAATGAAAACGACTCTGCTTTAGAGTGGGGTATTCAACGTCGTCGTGTTGTGACGATTAAAGATGGTCAACCAGGTGAAGCATCTATCTCAGTAGCATGTATGCACTGTAGTGATGCACCTTGTATGGCTGTATGTCCAGCAAACTGCATATATAAAACAGAAACCGGTATTGTGTTGCATGACAAAGACACTTGTATCGGTTGTGGCTACTGTTTTTATGCTTGCCCATTTGGCGCGCCACAGTTCCCACAAAAGTCAGCATTTGGCGGCCGTGGAAAAATGGACAAATGTACTTTCTGTTCTGGCGGGCCTGAAGAAGACCATTCTGAAAAAGAGCGTAAATTATACGGTGCTAACCGTATTGCAGAAGGCAAGTTACCTATGTGTGCTGAGCTTTGTGCAACGAAAGCGCTACTTGCAGGTGATGCTGAAGTTGTTTCTAACATCTTCCGCGAACGTGTTGCTTCTCGTGGTTCTAATAAAGCGATCTGGGGCTAACTGTCGTTCCCATTGTGTAAATTAAACGCTTGGCAACAAGCGTTTAATGAACCTAAAGGATGTAACATGAAAAAAATATTTTTAATGTTGGGTGTTGCTCTTACGCTGATGTTTAGCGGCGTGAGCTTTGCCGACAACGGTAAAACAGCGACCGAAACGGAAGGACAAATCTGGTCACAGATTAAAGCGGGTGAAACCGGTGTCACAACGTCAATGGGTCAAGCACACAATCAATTGATTAATGCGTATGATTTACGTGTACTAAAATTGCGGAGCGATATCCTTGCTCCGGCATTGCTCGTTGCGTTATTTGGTATGATCATCATTTTTGTGTTGTTCATTAAAGTAAATGGCATTTCAAAACTGCATGGCGGCTTTACTGGGAAACTGGTTTACCGTTGGTCGAAGTTTGATGTATCGATTCACTGGTTAGGTGCTATTCCTTGTATTTTGTTAATCCTTACGGGTTTGACATTATTAGCAGGGCGTTACTTCTTCAAACCTTATATCAATGAAGATGTATGGGCTGCATTCGTCCATGGCGCAAAATTAGTCCACGACTACATGGCGATTCCGTTTATGTTTGGTTGGGCATTAATGACAGTGCTTTGGGCTAAAAACCAGCTACCAAAAATGTATGATCTTAAATGGATGATGTTTGTTGGTGGTTATATCAACTTCGGTCCTTTTAAAGGTAAACATCCCGATGCCGGTTTTGCCAATGCGGGTGAAAAATTATGGTTTTGGGCATTTGCACTGTTTGGTTTGTTTATTTCGGCAACCGGCATGTTGTTATTGTTCCCTAACTTATTTGAGCCTAGCCGCACTTTAAGCTTAATTTCGTTGGTATTGCACTCAACAAGTGCAATTATTATCACTGCATTTTCTATCGTGCATATCTTTATGGCAACTGCAATGTCAGAAGGTGGTATGGAATGTATGGTGTCAGGCTACTGTGATGAACAGTGGGCGAAACAACATCACAACCTTTGGTATGATGAAATTAAAGCCAATGGCCAATTAAAATTTAAAGAATAAACAGAGTTGTTTAGGCTTTATTTTAAAAAGCACTTTAGCGGTAACGTTGAAGTGCTTTTTTTATTGTGTTTGATCAATACCTCAGTTGGTGAACTTTGCTAGAGCGAGTGTATATTAGTGATATGTGGTTCACAGTTTATATTTTAACATTTATGTAAGATGATCATCCGTCACGGTCGTTAATTGTAACTAAATAATGAAATAGCTATTTAAGTTGTTATTTCTCTTGGAGTATTGATGTCTTCTTCGATTATATTACCTGATAACAAAATTATTACCCCTTATCAGGCAGATATTACTGTTCCTAATTGGATGGTGAGTTCACTTGAACGGGTTATGCAGTACTTTGTCGACAAGAATTTAAGGCTAGATACTATTTCTGCCGACCGTATGCCTAAACCTGTTGAGGGCAAAAAGTATATGTTGTATGTGCATATTCCTTTTTGTCACACCTTGTGCTCATTTTGTACATTCCACCGCTTCTTATTTAATGAAGAAAAAGCTCGTGCTTACTTCATTTCTCTGCGTAAAGAAATGCAGATGGCAAAAGACTTAGGTTATACCTTTGAGTCTATGTATATCGGTGGCGGTACGACAACCGTATTAGAAGACGAATTAGCGCGCACCATTGAGCTGGCCAAGACCTTGTTCCCTGAAATGAAAGAAGTGTCTTGCGAGTCAGATCCTCAGCATTTAGCTAATCCTGAATTTAGGCAACTACAAGGCCTAGTCGACAGAATGTCGGTTGGGGTACAAAGTTTCGATAACGGCATCCTTAAGATGACGGATCGTCTAGACAAGTTTGGTACCGGTGAAGAAACCTTCGACCGTATCATGGCGGCCAAAGAGTTATTCCCTATTATCAATGTTGATTTGATCTTTGGTTTTAAAGGCCAAACTCAAGAAATTATTCAATCTGATTTGGACATGGCGTCTAAGTTAGATCCGCGCCAAATCACAACATACCCATTGATGATCACTCATCAAACACGTAAAAGTGTTAAAGGTAAACTTGCCGCGCCTCATGGTGAAATGATGGATCAATATCGTCAAATTCTAAATAGCCTTGTGGGTCAATATACACAACTATCTGGTTGGGCGTTTGGTAAAACCAATGATGAAGGTTTTGACGAGTACGTTATTGATTATGACGAATACCTTGGTATTGGGTCAGGTTCATTTAGTTTTTTAAATGACACGTTGTATGTGAACACCTTTTCATTACGTAAGTATCAAGAACGGATTTCACAAGGCCGCATGGCTGTTGAACAGCAAAAACGTTACCAAAAGAAAGAAATCATGCAGTACCGTTTCTTGTTAGGCATGTTTTCTGGTCGTTTGTCCCGTCAGTATTTTCGCGACAATTTTAATGTGAATTTAGATACTGCATTATTTAAAGAAATGTCGTCAATGAAAGCCATTGGCGCAATTAAAAATGATCCAAATAACCCAGATGACATTATCGTGACTGACAACGGTAAGATGATGGGATTAGTGATGATGAAAGAGTTTTACTCTGGTATGGACAATGTTCGCGCCCAGTTACGTAAGCCGTTAGCAAAACAAGATATGTAACTCAACGCGTGATTTTATTTAAGTAAATATATAAACAACGGCAACTAGGTAGTTGCCGTTTTTTTTTATTCGCGTAATCTCATGACGATTAGATGACAGTCTGCTGTTAACAAGTGAGAGTGAATATGGCAAATATCTTATTGCTGGCAAATATTAACTGTGACCGTATTTTAACCTTAGATAAGCCCCTGCAAACGGGTGGTCGCTTCCATTATGACGATGGTGGATTACGCCTTGGTGGCGGTGGCGCAAATACTGGTCTTGGGTTAGTTTGGGCGCAACATAAAGTGGCCGTGGTGAGCCAAGTTGGTGAAGATGACACCGGTGACTGGGTATTAGCTAAAGCAGGCACGTTAGGGCTAGATTGCCGTATGGTGCAACGTTATCCAGGTAACACCTGTGAAATGTTATTGGTGATGACCCCTGATGGTGAGCGCACCATTATTCGCTCGAAACGGCCTCCTTTTATCCTACCTACTCAACCTAAATGGCAAAATTGGCAAGGGTTTTATATTAATTCTGAAGCCCAAAACCCTGCGATATGGTCAACGGCTGCAATGGCACAAAACCCAGACTGTCTAGTGGTTGCACAGCTTGGCGATGCGGAGCAACCACTGCCTTGTCATGTGCTTATTGCATCATTGTCTGACATGCAAGCACGTTGCAATTGTGACTTTTGGCAATTTGGCCGCAAAATAGCAGGTGAGAACTTACGTTACTTTGTCGTAACCGATGGTGAAAATGGGGCGATAGCTTACAGTGAACGTTCACCGATTAATGTTGCGGCCGTTACCACCGAGGTGGTTGATACTACAGGAGCAGGCGATGCTTACGCTGCTGGTATGATTGATAGCTTAGTCCATGGACAAACGATGGTGAAAGCGATGCAACAAGCTGCCATTTGGTCTAGTTTTGCCGTAGCGACTAAAAGTTCTGTTCCTGGTAAAGCATTACTGGCATATATTGAGCAAGCATCCCAAAGCGAAGCTTAAGTGTCATTAAACTGTCATTATCGCTTGTTAGTTTGTTATTCGTTAGAGGTGTTATTGCGTTTAGCCTCATGAGGTCTTGTCTCCCCACAAGGCCTTTTTTAATGGTTTTTTCAAATAAGTGTCACTTGATTGTCATCAATCGTTCTTATGCTATGTGGGTGAATTTGAGGCGTGTCCATGCTTGCTCCCACAGGTATTTTGCCTCATTCATTCCCTTGATTTATGTTGGTTATTTAATTGCCCTGCCATGTCGGTAGGGCTTTTTTTATGACGAATTTGCGTATATTGTTGCTATAACAATTTCAAGATTAAGGAATAACGGTGACTCAACAGTTAGTTAGTCGGTTATCTGGTTTATACGCAGGGGATCAAGTCGGCCTTTATGCTGGCGTTGAAAGTACCATTGCGCACAAACATGCTGTTGAGCAACTGGTTGTTCAATTTACTCAAATCCAAGGCAATCGCGAGGCGGACTCAAAGCATCATGGTGGGGGTGACCGCGTGATTCATCATTTTCCGCGTGAACATTATGGTCAATATCGACGTTGGGATATGATCAGCGATGGTCGAGATGCGCCAAGTATGGGAGAAAATATTTCCACGGTAGGGGTGAGTGAGCATGAGGTGAATATTGGTGACATTATTCAATTTGGTGAGGTTATTGTGCAGGTTACTCAGCCGCGTGCACCTTGCTTTAAATTGAATCGTCAATTTGGCCATCCTCAGTTTGCGTTGACCATGCAAAATACTGCCCTGTGTGGTTGGTTTTATAAAGTATTGTCATCAGGCGTGATTCATCAACATGACAATATGGTGCTAATAGCGCGGTGCAGTGATATCAGCCTTGCTCACGCGATGGAAATTTACTTTTCGGTCGAGTTTGATCAGCAAGCGTATCAACAACTACTTGGGTGTGAAGGACTAGCGAGTAGTTGGCAAACAAGTCTAGCGCATCGACTTGATACAGGCATAATTGAGCCGTGGGAAATGCGGCTTTATGGGGAGAATGTCCCCCCGAAATAACCAACCGTCGCGACATTTATCATTAAGGGATTAGTATGCTTGAAGACAAAGCAAAAATTGATAAAGGTGAAAGAACAATTGGGATGTTGGTTCATGCAAGCAGCCTAAGTGGCTTTTTTTTGCCATTGGGTAATGTTGTCGGACCGCTAGTGGTATGGCTGCTCAAGAAGGATCAGTTTGAGTTTGTCGATGAATGCGGCAAAAATTGCATCAACTTTAAAGTGAGTGTGTTGATGTATTATTTTTTGATTGCCGCTATGGTGTTATTTCCACTTTATAGTGCTTATTCACCACTGCAAATCGAAAGTCGCTTTTCGTTTGCTGGCATAGCATTAGTCAGTGGGTTTGTTTTGGTCGTGGTTGATATTATTTGCACTATTGTGGCAATGGTAAAGGCAACAGACGGTATTGCTTATCGATATCCATTGACGGTAAATTTCATCCAATAATCTTAATGATTTTGGTTATTAATGATGATGCCACTCATGGCGATTAGCGCATTTGTAGCGTGGCTAACGCCTATTTCCTTATATCAACGTAGCGCTACTGTAAATAAAAGGGCGACAGGATAAGCAAATCAACACGCCTATCGCCCATATGTTATTTGTGCTAACGAGCTGAAATTACATATTTGGGTAGTTTGGCCCGCCGCCGCCTTCTGGTGTTACCCAAGTGATATTTTGGCTTGGGTCCTTAATGTCACACGTTTTACAGTGGATACAATTTTGGCCATTGATGACCAATGATTGTTTACCTGCCTCTTCAATCACTTCATACACACCAGCAGGACAATAACGTTGAGCGGGTTCGTCAAATTGAGCTAAGTTAACTGAAATTGGAATACTTTTATCGGTTAACTGCAGATGACAAGGTTGATCTTCTTCATGGTAAGTGTTTGATAAATATACCGATGATAGTTTATCAAAACTCAATTTACCGTCTGGTTTTGGGTAATTTATCTTCGCAAAATCAGCGGCTTTACCTAATGCGGCATGATCAGGCGTGGTGTCTCTAAAGGTGACAGGGAACTGACCGCCAAACCAATTTTGGTCAACAAAGTTAAATGCGCCGCCCAGTAAAGTGCCAAATTTATGCAGGGCTGGGCCAAAGTTGCGCGAGCTGTGTAGTTCTTCTTGTAGCCAGCTGTTCTCAAAACGAGTTTGGTAACAATCAAGATCTTTGCCACCTTCAAGCCCAGCTATGAAGCCTTGACCGAGGGTTTCGGCGGCTAAAATGCCACTTTTCATTGCAGTGTGAGTGCCTTTTATTTTGGCAAAATTAAGTGTGCCGGCATCACATCCCACTAAAAGGCCACCTGGGAAAGACATTTTTGGTAGCGAATTCAAACCTCCTTTGGCAATAGCTCTGGCACCATAAGTTACTCGTTCCCCACCGCTAAGGTATTGTGCAATCACTGGGTGGGTTTTATAACGCTGAAACTCATCAAAAGGGCTTAAATGCGGGTTTTTGTAATTAAGGTCGACAATTAATCCAACCGCAACTTGATTATCTTCCATGTGATATAAAAAACCACCACCAGAAGCGCCGTCAACTAATGGCCAGCCACCAGTATGAACCACTTTACCTTGTTGATGTTGTTCTGCGGGGATTTTCCATACTTCTTTAAAGCCTAAACCATAATGTTGAGGTGTTTTGCCATTATCAAGGTGATATTTGGTGATTAACTGCTTACCTAAATGCCCACGACAACCTTCAGAAAATACGGTGTATTTGGCATGCAGTTCCATTCCGGGCATATAGCTATCTTTGGGTTTACCATTTTCCCCAACCCCCATGTCGCCAATTAAAATGCCTTTGACAGAGTTATCTTCATTAAATAGCACTTCACTGGCGGCAAATCCGGGGAAAATTTCAACGCCAAGGTTTTCGGCTTTATCGGCTAACCAGCGGGCAAGGTTACCGACGCTGATAATATAGTTACCATCATTGTGCATCGTTTTAGGTACAAGACTGTTTGGCATTAATCGAGATTTGGTGTCTGAATTCAACAAATAAATATCATCATTTGTCACTGGGGTGGTTAAAGGTGTATCGCTGCTACGCCAGTCGTCAAATAATTCATCGAGCACATCGGGCTGAAAAACGGCACCTGATAAAATATGTGCACCGACTTCAGAGCCTTTTTCAACAACACAGACTGTGATTTCCTTATTGGCATCTTTTGAGATTTGCATTAAACGACAGGCAGTTGCTAAACCGGCAGGGCCTGCGCCGACGATAAGTACGTCGAACTCCATTGATTCGCGTTCCATTTTCTCACCTTTAATTATGAACTTTCCCCGTACGTTGCGAGGTGTTTTGTTGTCATGAAACGTATTGAATTAACAGCAAGCTAGCTGCTAACGTAAACGTTCATTTCTAGGCTAACTTTACCGCAAATTTGAGCTATGTCACAGAAGAAAAAGTACTTGATACGAAGTGAGATGGCTCACAAATAGGCAAAACCATTGCGCTAATGTGTTAAAAAATGATCATTAAAGCTATTCGTCGCCCTCGAAATAAGCCTATAATTAAATCTGACGGTTCTCCGAGCTTTCTTTCCTACGTCATAAGATACGGGAAGTTCGCCGTGGTAATTTTGCCACCGGGGTGAGTAAAGAAATGAACTCACCTCCCACACTTGGAAAGGTTAACATGTCCCAATTACAGGATAATTTTGGTCGTAGATTTCATTATTTACGCATGTCAGTCACTGATGTATGTAACTTCAAATGCACTTATTGTTTGCCCGACGGCTACCGCCCTGATGGTAAACCTAAATTTTTGTCCTTAAATGAGATAGAAAACTTAGTCACTGCATTTGGTGAAGTTGGTACCCAAAAAATTCGTATCACGGGCGGTGAGCCTTCACTGCGCAAAGATTTCAGCGACATCATCCGAATTGTTGCTGATAACCGCAATATTAAGACCATTGCAACCACCACTAACGGTTACCGCCTCGAAAAAAATGCCCAACAATGGTATGACGCGGGATTACGCCGTATCAACGTTTCTGTTGATAGCCTCGACCCAAAGATGTTTCACCAAATAACCGGTGAAAATAAATTTGACGAAGTAATGCGTGGTATTGATGCGGCTTTAGAAGCTGGATTTGAGCGTATTAAAGTTAATGCGGTATTGCTCAAAGGCATGAACGATAAAGACCTACCTCAGTTTATTAATTGGATTAAAGATACCCCAATTGATTTACGTTTTATCGAACTGATGGAAACCGGTTTAGGTCATGACTACTTTACTGCCCACCATTTATCGGGATTAGACATTAAGCGCCAGCTGGAACGTGATGGCTGGTTATATGACTTACCTAATGTTGATGATGGCCCCGCGCAAAACTTCAGCCACAGCGATCATAAAGGTCGTATCGGTTTGATTATGCCTTACGCCAAAGACTTTTGTGCTTCTTGTAACCGTTTACGTGTGTCTGCCAAGGGTAAATTACATTTATGTTTATTTACTGAAAATGGTCTAGATTTGCGTGACTTACTACAAGATAGCTCGCAAAAAGCAGAGTTAATCGAGCGTTTGCATGGTCAGCTAGCCCAAAAGAAAGAAACTCACTTCTTACACCAAGGTGTCACTGGCGTTACTCAGCATTTAGCCTCAATTGGCGGTTAATCCAGTTACCCATTCCTACCTTATTTAATGATTAAAAGGCCAAACTCATGAGCGAGCGTTTTACCCATATTAATGCCGATGGCAATGCCCACATGGTTGATGTAACCGATAAAAATGTTACCGAACGCGAAGCGCGTGCAGAAGCATTTATCAATATGGCTCCTAGTACATTAGAGATGATCGTCAGCGGCAGCCACCATAAAGGTGATGTGTTTGCTACGGCTCGTATTGCTGGCATTCAGTCAGCTAAAAAGACGTCTGATTTGATTCCACTTTGTCACCCTTTAATGCTGACTAAAGTAGAGGTTGAACTTGAAGCTCAACCTGAACATAACCGTGTGCGAATTACGAGTTTATGTAAATTATCCGGTAAAACCGGTGTGGAAATGGAAGCCTTAACCGCAGCCTCAACTGCTGCGTTAACCATTTACGACATGTGTAAAGCGGTTCAGAAAGACATGGTTATTTCGCAAGTGCGTTTATTAGAAAAACGTGGCGGTAAATCTGGCCATTTCACTGCGCCTTCAGCACAGTAATTGAGTTAGTCGCTAATTGATTTAATCACAACCAAGGTGAGCGGTTATATGTTCGCCTAAAAGAGAAACGATATGATCCAAGTATTATTTTTTGCCCAAGTCCGTGAGTTACTCGGTACAGCCAAAACAGAAGTCAACGCCGAAGGCATTGCTACTACTGAGCAGTTACGTGCAGCGCTAGCTGCAACGGATGACAAATGGGCCAAAGTGTTAACCTCTGACAAGTTATTAGTGGCTGTTAATCAAACGATGAGCCAATGGGATACTGCGATTAAAGCAGGCGATGAAGTCGCATTTTTCCCTCCAGTAACAGGTGGTTAATATGAACGACATGGCAAACACCAATCAAGCTAAGGTTATTGTTCAAACCGCTGACTTTGACGTTGCGAATGAATACTCGTTGCTCGCTAATGATAATAGTGACGGTGCAGTGGTTAATTTTGTTGGCAAAGTGCGCGACTTTAATGACGGCAGTGTCGTGACTGATTTAACCTTAGAACACTACCCAGGAATGACTGAGTCAGTACTTAATCAGTTAGCCCAACAGGCTTATGAACGCTGGCCGCTAAACAAGGTCACCATCATTCACCGCGTCGGTACGATGGCCTTAGGTGAACAAATTGTATTTATTGGTGTAACTAGTGCACACCGTAAAGCCGCTTTTGCTGCTTGCGAGTTCTTGATCGATTTTTTAAAGACCAAAGCCCCATTTTGGAAATTAGAAGCAGGTGACGATGGCGATAAGTGGGTCGAAGCCCGTGATAGTGACGAGCAAGCAGCGAAAATGTGGCAAAAATAGTTATTAATTAGGAGTTTGAAATGAACAAACAAGGTTTTATGGGCAAGTCTCTTGCCGCCTTGATGGTTGTGTTGGGCTGTGTATTTACTTTCAGTGCAACAGCAAGTGATAACGATGTGCCAGCCATTGCGGCGGCGTCGAGCATTCAATTTGCGTTAGATGATATCTCAAAGCAATTTACTAAAGACACTGGTAAGCATGTGCGTATTTCATACGGCTCATCAGGTAATTTCGTTGCTCAAATAAAACATGGTGCGCCGTTTGAGTTATTTCTGTCGGCAGATGCGCGTTATACCGAACAAGTGAAAAATGCTGATTTAGGTGAGGGTGACAGTGTTATCTATGCGGTCGGCAAATTAGTTGTTGCCGCACCTAAAAATAGCCAATTAACAATTGATGGCAACCTTAAAGGGTTAACTCAATTACTTAAAAGCGGTAAGTTATCGCGCTTCACTATTGCTAACCCGCAGCATGCGCCATACGGTGAACGTGCACAAGAAGTGCTAGAAAATCTGGGTTTATGGCAACAAATTCAGCCTAATTTGGTCTTTGGTGAAAACGTATCGCAGGCGGCACAATTTGCCTTGAGCGGTTCAACCGATGGTGGACTAGTGGCAATGTCATTAGCCAGTGCAGATCGTTTCAAGAAGGTTGCTCAATATATTGAAATACCACAAAAACTTTATACTCCACTTAATCAAAAAATGCTTTTATTGAAAAAATCTGGTGCAACCGCACACGCTTTTTATCAATATTTGCAAACACCTACGGCACACGCTATTTTCAAAAAATATGGTTTTGGTGTAGGTAAGTAACAATGAATTGGGAAGCATTAAGTCTTTCGTTTAAGTTAAGCTGTTATACCGTACTTTTTTTAATTCCCTTGTCGGTATTCGCTGGCAGACTGTTAGCTTTTCGTCAATTCAAAGGTAAGTCATGGGTGGAGGCGCTGATTATGGTGCCTCTTGTCCTTCCTCCTACTGTTATTGGTTATTACTTGTTGGTAGGGTTAGGCAGCCAAAGCTTTATTGGGCGCTGGGTTGAGCAAATATTTGGTCAACAACTGGTGTTCCATTTTTCTGGTCTTGTTATTGCCTCTATGTTGGTCAATATTCCCTTCGCTGTGCAACCTATTCAACGAGCGTTTGAAACGATTCCTGAAGATATCCGAGATGCAGCCTCTTGTTGTGGAATGAGCGCGTGGGCTACTTTTATTAAAGTTGAAGTGCCTATGGTGTGGCCGGGCATTTTGACCGCATTCGTCTTGTGTTTCTCACATGTGTTAGGTGAGTTTGGGGTGGTATTGATGCTCGGTGGTAATATTGCCGGCGAGACCAAAACTATTTCTATTGCTATTTATGACAGTGTGCAAGCATTTGACTTTAAAGCTGCAGGTACGATGTCACTTATATTATTACTTTTTGCTATCAGCGCATTAGCGATAACCACAAGCTTATCTCGCCGAATTGGAGGGCAAAATGGTCGTCGAACCCGCTGAATTAAATTGCAATATTCAACAAACATCACCGATTCCACTTAGCGCGAGCTTTCATTGCCGCGCTGGAGAAGTGCTTGCCGTTGTTGGGCCTTCTGGGGGCGGTAAAACAACGTTGTTGAGAATGATTGCCGGTTTGTCACAGCCTCAATTAGGACAAATCTCATGTGGTGAAAGCGTGTGGTATGACGGTAAAACCAACACATTATTGTCACCGCAGCAGCGTCATATTGGTTATATGCCGCAACACTTTGGCTTGTTTCCAAATTTAACCGCTGAACAGAACGTTATTGCTGGGTTAGATCATATCCCCAAAGCTGAGCGCCCATCGCGCGCGCTTGATTGGCTTGAAAGGGTTAATTTACATGGTTTACCCGATAGACTGCCGGCAAACCTTTCTGGTGGGCAGCGTCAACGTGTTGCTTTAGCACGTGCATTAGCGCGTCAACCAAAGGTCTTGCTGCTAGATGAACCTTTCTCAGCAGTCGATAGAGAAACCCGTGAGCGGCTTTATATTGAGCTTGCACGGTTAAAGTCGCAGTTATCTATACCGGTAATTATGGTGACTCACGACATTAATGAGGCGTTGTTGTTGGCTGATAACATGATTTTAATCAGTCAAGGACAAATGCTCCAGCAAGGTCGGCCATTTGATGTATTGTCGCATCCTCATAATGAGTCTGTGGCAAGGCAAATGGGCCTACGTAATATTTTCGACGGTGAAATTATTGAAATTGATTTTGAGCGGAAAATTACCCGTATCAAAATGGGCGAACATATCATTGTCAGTGACAATGTACCTAATGTGAAGGTGGGTCAAACCGTGCGCTGGGTTATCCCTAATCAAGGGATTCGTTATAATTCGATTAGCCGCGGGCGTTTATGCCGCAGTATTAATAAATTTGATGTTATCGTAGAATCACTACTGGTGATGGGGGAGTCGGTAAGGGTTATTGCAGCTATTGCAGGTATCTCTGCTAAAATTAATACGGATATTCCAGCGCACCTGGCAGCTAAGCTGTGTTTGAAGGTCGGGCTTGAAACCACATTAGCGCTAAAATCAGAACAAGTGCATATCTTGGCTCCTGAATAGAAATAGTGTTTGCTTATATTAGTAAAATGATATTTATGATCAATTATTAATCTTGCAAACCTTGGGTCTTGATCCGCTCTTATGTAAAGTAGCAATGTAGAATATTATTAGTTGAGGCTCGCAATGTTTCGGTTGCTTTTTGCACTTTGTTTACTTCCCTTTAGCGCGTTAGCTTTTGCAACGCCGACGATTCAATCATTACTTAATGATGGTAATTATATTGCCCCAATTAAAGTGATGAAAAGCTTCGAATCACAGTATCGTCAACGTACTATTTGTGGTTTCAATGTTGAAGTTGATAATCAAAGTTTGGTTTACACATTATCAATGGTTGACCTTGCAACCGACACTCGTACTTACTTTCATATTCGAGCAGCAGACGGAAAAATTCTGGGCCAAAACCTCGAAACAATTGTTGCCGACAAAGAAGAACAGGTTCATGCTGTTAAAGTATTACAGAAAAAACGCATGACTTTTAGCAAGGTAGTGAAAATGGCTCGTAAAAACCATGCTGGTTTTTTAGTTCAAGCTGACCTAGACCACGACCTGTCAATTAGCTATGTTGAATTAAAATTATTGAATCAAGATAGCAAAAAAAGTACTGCCGCGTTTGATATTGAAAATCTCCGTCCTTTACCGTTACTAAAATGGAATTGATCACACCTATGCGTATATTAATTGTTGAAGATGATGCCACCACGCTAAAGTATGTCACTGAAGGGTTTACTGCCCAACAATATCATGTCGATAGCGCTTCTGACGGCCAAGAGGGGCTAACCCTTGCCAAGCATAATGACTATGATTTAATCATTTTAGACCGCATGCTCCCTAAGTTAGATGGCTTAACGTTATTAAGTGCCTTACGAAATTGTGGCAATGTGACTCCCGTTCTTATTCTATCGGCCTTGAGCCATGTTGATGAACGCGTAAAAGGGTTGCGTGCTGGTGGCGATGATTACATGACTAAACCGTTTGCATTTGACGAGCTATTGGTGAGAGCGGAAAAACTGGCTCAACGTAATCAAGTGCAACCGGCATTAACAGACCTTGATGTTGGCAGCTTAAGTATGGAGTTGTTAACGCGTAAAGTGACTCTCGATGGCCATGATTTATTGCTGCAACCGAAAGAATTTCAACTGCTTAAGTACTTAATGGAAAACCCAAATAAAGTGATTAGTCGAACATTATTGTTTGAAGCCGTTTGGGATTACCACTTTGACCCTCGTACCAATGTTATTGATGTACATATTGCTAAATTGCGTCGTAAGTTTGAAGAGTTGGGTTACGGTGAACTTATTGAAACCGTCAGAGGGGCCGGCTATCGCCTTTGCAAAGGTTATTAAGCCTTATCAAAGTAGTGCGTGGCGCATTACCTTTATTTTCTCCACTGTCGTCACCCTGTTAATCATCTTGTTGGTGTCAGGGTTGTATCGACAGCTGGTCACTGAACAACAAGCTCAAGTCGATACCCACCTTGACGCTGAAATGCTGCGCTATCAGCAGCTTGCACTATCAGTCGACCGCGTTAGCTTTGCGGCGCAAGTTAGGGCTGCTGACCCTAAAACCGCTTTAGTTGTATGGCAAAATAACGTTGATATGGTTGGAGCGCTAACCTTCTTACCTGACGATATGCCGTTATTACCTGCAACGAAAGAATTCCCTATTTTTACTGGTGGCCCAGAAAAACTGCATATTTTAACCGGTGGTATCGCGACGACCCGTTATGGTCCAGTGTTAATTGCCACTCGTACTGACCAATTTGCAACATTGATTGAAAACTTCTTTAATGCCACATTTTGGGCTGTGGTATTTATGTTGGTGCTCACATTGGCTGTGGGCTATGCGTTCTCTAAAGCTATTTTACGACGTATTGTTCAGTATAATCGTCTAAGCGAAGAGGTTGAGGCAGGTCATTACAAAACCCGTTTGCCTTTGAGCAAGCACCATGATGAATTTGATATTATGGCCAAACAGTTTAATTCGGTATTAGATACCTTGGAGCAAAATCTCCTCGCAGTACGCGGTGTGACCGATAATATTGCTCATGATTTACGTACTCCATTATCACATTTACGTATTGGTATTGAACAACTTGCTCGTAAACCACAGCATGATGTCGCTGATGCTACCGCCGACTTACTTGAAGAGCTTGATGGTTGTTTAGCCACCTTTGATGCCATGCTATCGCTGACACGTATTGAAGAAGGTCAACAAATGCTTGATCTACAACGGGTGGGCTTAAATCATCTTTGCCAAGACTTGTTTGAAATGGCCGAAGTCATGGCTGAATCAAAAGATCAACAGCTGACGTTATCAGTGGCACAAGAAGTGGAAATACAAGGTGATAAGCACTTGTTATTTCAGGCTCTATTTAACCTTATTGATAATGCAATTAAGTACTCACCTGATGGTGCTAAAATTAGCATCACCCAAAAAGATAAACTTATTGTGATTGCCGACAACGGTCCAGGTATTGATGGCGCAGATAAAGAGCGGGTATTTGAACGCCTAGTTCGTTTAGACCCAAGCCGTCATTACAAAGGAACAGGTCTTGGGCTATCGATGGTTAAAGCGATTTTATCGCGCCACCAAGCGGTGATTACCTTATCAGACAATAATCCCGGTCTTATCGCCAGTATTCAATTTCAATAACAACGGCAATATTTATCAGTTTCCAAGTGAATCATTACGCTTACCAACGGCGGCATTAAATTTGCGTTGAGCAACCGCTTTGGTGCTAAATCGGGTAATATAGCCGCATCCACAACTGCCCATATATATCGACCAACTTGATGACCCAAAACAACGCCATGTATCAGATTATTAGTCAACAAGATGACTTTATTATCATTGATAAATCCCCTCAAGTGCACTTTCATAGTCAAGATAGTCAGGCGGGGGTCGTGGCCAAGGTTGAACAAGATTTAGCAATAAAACTTTTTGCGGTACACCGTTTAGATACGCCCACATCAGGGCTGTTAATTTTGGCTAAATCAGCCGCTGCAGCGGCAATATTCACCCAGATGTTTACAGCACATCAAGTGCAAAAATATTATCTCGCCATTGCTAAAGGCAAGCCAAAGAAAAAGCAAGGTTGGATTATTGGTGATATGGCAAAGTCACGTCGGAGCATGTTTAAGTTGCTACGTAGCCAAGATAATCCAGCGGTAACACAGTTTTTTTGTTTACCGCTATTTGATGGGTTTCGGTTGTATTTATTAAAGCCACATAGTGGTAAAACCCATCAGTTACGGGTTGCTATGGCAAGTATTGGCGTGCCGATCTTTGGTGATCCACTCTATGGTCATACCATTAAGCCATTACATAATGAGCAACAACCGTCGCGTTGTTACTTACATGCTTATTCACTGAGTTTTACTTATCAAGGCCGGGTTTTTAATTTTCAATCACGACCTAGCCAAGGCGATTTGTTTACCCATGACGACAGTGTTTCGTTGTTATCTGCACAGTGGGCGGCTCCTGCATCTTTGGCTTGGCCTGAGCGTAAATAACCGTGTGAATTAGCATCATTTGGGCTGTAAAAGGCGTTATGGCGCCGCTCGCACACAATTACGACCACTGCTTTTAGCTTGATACATTGCTTTGTCTGCCATGCTCAATAAATTTTCTGCATCCACATGTTTACTAATTGTCGCTACTCCAAAACTGGCGGTAACATGCACTTTTCCTTGGTGAGTGATGACAACCATTTCATTGAATAAAGCGCAGCACCGCTTTGCTACCACCAGTGCTTGAATTTGATTGGTGTCAGGCAAGATCAATAAAAATTCTTCACCGCCATAACGAAATACATCATCGTTATGATGTATCGAAGCCCTGATATGTTGTGCTGTTTGGCGCAGAACCTCGTCACCTACTGTATGGCCATACGTATCATTTATGTTTTTAAAGTGGTCTAGGTCGAACAACAAAATGCTATAGACGCTGTTGCTGTGCAGCCAGTGTTGATGGGTGCTGCGTAATTTTTCCGCTAAACTGTGGCGATTCCATATTCCTGTTAATTCATCAATATGCGCAAGATTACTGATTTTGGTCATCAGATTATTCACCACGTTTGCCATGATTAACATGTTCATCCCTAAAATAAATAAGATATAGAGCCATAAAACAGGTTTTGATTCATAAGTATTGAGCATTGCCAGCGTTCGGGCTAAATCAGGTTGGATCAGTAAGGCAATCCCTTTAAGTAAAAACAACATCCCAAAAACAGTGGTTGGAATAACGAGAGAATAAATCGCAAATGAGGTGGGACTGGCTTTATAGGCACGATAACAATCCAAGGTTAAGCCACAAAAGAAGCCTGCAGCAGCCAGTGATAAAATACTAACAAGGTAAGCAGCAAATTGTGCTTGTGGAGGTACTAATAACATCAGTGTCGCTGCAGATAAAATGATCATCGTATTTTGTCGCCAGGTCGATGGCAACTTATCTAGCATTTGAGTGCCGCTACGCAGCGCGGCAAATCCACATAAGATGATGATATCGGCGAATAGCCAATGTAGGTAGCTGGCGGCGTCTGTCCTGTAGGTGTATAGGTACATTCCTACCAACACGCAGCCATTTGCCAATGCAAAGCGTATACATGTTTGTGGCACAATACGCATTGGAACCACCATTAATGTCCAACAAATCGTGGCTAACGCCGACAATAAGCAGATCACTTGAACCAGAGTTTCAGCTGAATTGTGTTCCATTAATCTATCTAATTATATGTTGTAAAATAATCAGGGCGCTAAGTCGTGCTATTGACTCTAACATGGTTGTCGTTAACGCCATCACGTTCGAATAACGCTTTGTGCCAAAAACAAATGTTGTTGCGTCCTTGCTTTTTTGCTTCAAACATCGCTTCATCAGCTTGCTTTAATGCCTGTTGATAGTCACTAGACTTTTGACATGTTGTGCCGCCAATACTGACTGAAAAAGTCAATTTTTTTGCTTGCCAAAGTAAACTGGATTTATTGACAGTTCGTTGAATTTTCTCAGCCACAATAGTGGCTTTATTTTCAGGTGTGGACGGCAAAATAATCAAGAATTCTTCATCGCCATAACGACAAATAAAATCCATTTTACGTAATGAGCTGGTTAACAGTTGTGCCATGTGCTGCAATGCGGTGTCACCTGCAATATGGCCATAGTAATTATTGATACGTCTAAAGTGGTCTATATCAATCATTAAAATACTGTACATATCACCATTAAGACGCCACTGTTCATCAACCTGTTCCATTTTGGTTCTTAATGCATGCCGATTCCATAATCCTGTGAGTGGATCTCTAATTGCTAATCCTTTAATTTTCTGAACTAAACGAGTAATCGCATTGCCAAAAAGGACAATATTAACGATGAGTAGTAAGATAATGTATGTCCACATTGGTAGTGGATTTTCAATGCTATTAGTCGCGGTTAAATACATCATGTAATCAGGGTTGATGACATAAAGCGCTGCACGGGCAAGAAAAACCAAGCTGACAATCGATAGCGGAATACTCAGTAAAGCAGCGTAGGGGAGCGACATGACCTTTCGAAAGGTCATGAAGTTGTCCTTAGTGATCATCGCAAAAATATAAGCAGAGACTAAGCTCATGATAAACACAAAGTAAGCGGCATAAGTGAGTTGTGGAGGCACAAGCAACATTAACAACGCTGCGCTAATCAATACGATACTATCGGACAGAGTGTTAACTTGTTGTTTAAATAGATACTGGCTTCCCCAGCGTATTAGCATAAAACCCAATAACATCACCATATCGGCAATAAACCAGCTGGTGTAGCTGATGTCGTTATTACGCAAGGTATATAAAAGAAACCCAGAAACAATAGCTATGTTGGCTAATGCAAAACGCAAACTGGCTTTAGGGGCAATTTTTAACGGGTGGACTAAAAGCCCCCATGCAAAGGCACAACTTCCGGCGATTAAACATAAAAATTGAGCATAAATCATAAGGCTGCGTGTTTTTTATTGTTGATAATTCGCGTTGTCATAATGAATTAAGCTGAATGTTTACCTCAGAATACGGATTATTAAAGATGGTTGATAGCAATATTTGTGCTGGTTTACAACTTGTAGCGTGTGTTACTTTTATGACCACAATGGACTTAAAAGACAAATCTCGTATAAGGTAAATTATGGATATAAAAAAATTACTTTTGATCATCATCGCAATTTTATTACCGCCAGTGTCAGTACTGCTAAGTAAAGGTGTCGGTAAAGATTTATTGATCAATGTATTACTGACTATTTTGATGTTTGTGCCCGGCATCATCCATGCAATTTGGGTGCTGTTTCAAGATTAATCTTGATGATGAAGCATAAAAAAACACAGCCCAAGCTGTGTTTTTTTTATTTATAATGACGCCAAAATACTCAAGTAAATGATCGCCATGAACCGTAAAAAGAAAATTAATCAAACCTTGAAGGCAAAGGCTAAAAAGGCCAATAGCAAGTTTCATAGTAACGGCAAAGCTAAATACATTGCCAAAGCAGACCGTGTTGCGACAGACGTTGGTGAGCAAAGTACTACAGCAGTCGAAAGTGTGATTAAGGAACAAGCAAACACTGCCGCTCCATTAGAACAATGAGTTAGCTATTATTCCCACACACTGGGCATTGTTGCTGCTTAGGCAGTTTCATCGCTCGAAACTCCATGGTCATCGCGTCAATCATTAAGATTTTACCCGCAAGGGTTTCACCAAACTCCGCAAGGGTTTTAATCGCTTCTGTTGCTTGTATACAACCAACTAACCCCACAACTGGCGCTAAAATACCGGACTCTACACAGGTTAAATGCTGCTCACCAAATAGGCTGCTGTAACATTGATAGCAAGGGCTGTGTTGCTGGTAATCAAATACCGTGACCGTCCCTTCCATACGAATAGCTGCCGCTGAGATAAAGGTGATCTTATGCTTGAAGCAGCTTCGGTTAAGTTGTTCTCTTACAAGTACATTATCGGTACAATCGAGAACCAAATTATTTAATTCAACTAGGCGCTCTAGCTCAGCTTCATCTAATAAGCGATTAATTGCATTTACTGTAATGTACGGGTTTAGCTCAAGCAGCGAGGCTTTTGCTGAGTCTACTTTTGCACTACCCACATCACTATCATGGTGTAAAACTTGGCGTTGCAAGTTAGAGGTTTCAACATGATCAAAGTCGACCAAGGTGATTTCACCAACACCTGAAACCGCTAAATATTGAGACGTTGCACAACCTAAACCGCCAGCACCAATCACTAATACTTTAGCTTGTTTGAGCTTTTCTTGGCCTTCAAAATCCATCGCTTTAATAGAAATATGGCGGCTGTAACGTAAAATCTCTGCGTCAGACAAAATATCATCTTCAATATTCATGTAGTTCTCGCTAGCTTAATACGGTGTTAAACGGTTCAACAATGACAGTGGTGCCCGCCGCAGTATTACCTTGTTGTTGCTCTAACAGCACAAAACAGTTTGCCATGCTCATTGATGTCAGCATGCCCGAACTTTGCCCACCTGTGGTGGCGACTTCGAGTTGTCCGTTGGCGTTGGTGGTTAAAATGCCGCGCTGATATTCAAAACGCCCTGGAGACTTTTTGATGTCGGTAGTTAGCGTTGCTTGACATGTTAATGGGGTCACTGGTGCTAAGCCTTGCATTTTATTAATAATCGGCCACACCAACTTATAAAAGGTCACCATAGATGATACTGGGTTGCCCGGTAAACCACAGAAAATAGCTTCGCCAAGCTTGCCAAAAGCAAAAGGTTTACCCGGTTTGATGGCTAAACGCCAGAAAGTAATTTCACCTTCTTCAGACAATATTTGCTTGGTATAGTCTGCATCGCCAACTGAGACTCCGCCAGAGGTTAATACCATATCAGCTTTGGCTGCTGCCTCTTTAAATGCGGCTCTAATCGCTTCTTTGTCGTCGCGGATAACGCCTAAATCTAACCATTCAATGTTGGCCTTGGTTAATAGGCCTTGAATAGAATAACGATTTGAATCGTAAATTTGTCCCGGCGCTAACTCACTGCCGACGGGGCGAAGTTCATCACCGGTTGAAAAGAAAGCCACTTTTATGCGGCGTTTCACTCGCACCTGACTAATACCAATTGTGGCTAACACGCCCATTTCACCGGCACGAATAATACAGCCTTGGTGTAAAACTTTGCTGCCCGCTAAAAGTTCTTCCCCTTTAAAGCGCACGTTTTGTCCTGCTTTACGCACGTCTTCAATGGTAATGATATCGTCATTTGCCTGGGTTTTTTCTTGCATTTGCACGGTGTCGTAACCTGCAGGTAGCGGCGCACCAGTCATAATTCGAATACAGGTACCTCTAGCGGTCTCACCTTGATAAGGGTGACCGGCAAATGAGCTGCCAACTAAAGTAAGCTGCTGCGAATCGGCATTGGGGTCGATATCGGCAAAATTAAAAGCATAACCGTCCATCGACGAATTATTAAAAGGAGGTAAGTCGATACCAGAAGCTAAATCTTCAGCAAGTACTCTGCCGGTAGCTTGGGTTAAGCTGACTAATTCAGTGTCTTGTGTTGCTTCAACTTGGGCTAACAATAGCTCAATGGCTTTAGCTGGGTGCAGCAAAGCAGGTTGAGTACCAGGGGCTTGAGTTGTTAACATTGTGGCTTCCTTTAAAGTACTTAAAACTGTGTTCAATGATGACATCGCAATAGTATGCCATGAAGTCTATAAATATGGGATTACCATGTAGGTTATTCAAGATATGACGCAAAATTCTCATGCTGATGCTTGGTTTGTTTATATGATCAAATGCGCTAATGGTCACCTTTATACGGGGATTACTACCGATGTAGCAAGGCGCTTTAATGAGCACCAATTGGGAGGTAAAAAAGGCGCGAAATACCTTAAAGGCAAAGGGCCACTGACATTGGTTTATAAAGAGCGGCAACATGATAGAAGTGTGGCGACAAAACGTGAGTTAGCGATCAAAAAAATGACTAGAGAACAAAAGCTTGGGATGATTGACTCAAGCAAAAATCTATATATTCCAGCACTAAATGTCCCTAAAAATTAATCGATTATAAGCATGATTGCCCCTATCGTTATGAGTGTTTTTTGTCATCAGTGCTGTAACTTATAGGCTATTTTTGCAGGTTGATTTTGCATTGAACAAGTGTCAACTTTCATCATTAACATCATTTTTAAAGCTGAAAAAGCAGAGTAAATGGGTAATACAAGGCAAGAATTAAACTTAATTAACCTCATTTACAATCTAATAAATTGTCGTTTAATGTTGAGCTGTTGAGAGCTCGGCTACCAAATTATGCTTGATAGCCAAGACTCTCAGGGCAATAAAACCTAGTCTATGCTGCGCATTACCGGATATTGCTGATATTGATTATCATAATATGGGCTGCGTTTGTAGAACCAACTTAAGCGAGCGCGGCTGTCGTTAGCAAAGTCTTTATCTAGTAAGGCTTGTTCAAAATCCGCTTTTAATTGTGGATCTTGCGCTAACATTTTGGCCGCCATGACTTCTACTGCATAATCTTCAATGTATTCAGTACGAGTGAAAATGGTATTAAATTCGCCCCAGTAAAATAACGAATCAGGTGCTTGTGGCTCAAGCAACAGCATTGCTAATTGCCCTAATGGTTGTGCCGTACTGATTTTTACTGTGCCTTTGGGTAAGCGTGTTTTTTCAGTGGTGCGGTTAACCGTTGCGGTTGCGGTTTGGCGGCTTTCATAATCTTTAGCACCAAATTTTACATCCGTTAATTGGTAGTGTTGTAGCATCAAGGTTTTAGGATTTGTTAAGGTTTCTAAGCGGATACCGTGCAATTCTAGGGTGTTAATTGCATGAGTCCATTGCGGTGGAATATAATAGGCCTCAGGACGAGTAACTTGAATGTCAGCTTTAGTATTACCAAGTACTGGTAGCTGTGGATACAACTTAGGTTCACCATTCCAGCGTACAACGTCTTTACCACTAATATTGCTGTGTTCAGTGGTGTAACCAATGCCTTTAAAGTCCCAGCCTTTTGGTTGTAGTTCGCGCTTCCAAGTTAAAGTTAACTTATCTGGGTGCTGATATTTGTCTGAATTAATTGCCGACTTTAATTGGGTGCTGTGCTTAGCCACGGTTTTTAAGGTTTGCTCTAACATCACGTACGTACCCAATACTCGTTGTTTAAACGGCTTGAGACTGTGATTTTCAATCAAAATAGTGGGTAAATGGCGAGCATCACCATAACCGTTTGAATAACGGGCGCTTGGGTTCCACCATGACAGGCCTTTTGACATGTCAGACTTATCAATGGCGAACACTAATGGCCCCGGAATATGGCCTTGCCTAGTGAGTGCCGCTTCCACTTCTGGACGATAAATATTTTCTAACCAGTCAAAGCTGCTTGGGCTGTAGCCTTGTTTCACGTTATAACCGAAGGTGACATCATATTGATAGTCAATGCCGTCCGTTACGTGGACATCAAGATAAAGATCAGGCTGCCAAATATTGATGGTACGGATCAGGTGCTGCATCTCGATGGCATCGGCTTTAGCGTAATCGCGGTTCAAGTTTAAATTAACCGCGGTGGTGCGCCAGCCCATATCAACCGGGCCACGTTGATTAACTCGGTTAAACTTGTCACTGCGCTCGTGACCATCGACACTCAAGATAGGGATAAACAGTAAGTTTACTTTATCGAGCAAACTCGCTTTGGTGCCATGAGTTATATCGCGAAGCAACATCATCCCCGCATCTTTACCGTCAATTTCCCCAGAGTGAATGCCGGCTTGTACTAACACGTTGGGTTTGCGGTTTGTCGATAGTTGCGTGGGCAATGTTGCGCCTTCTTTACTGGCGACAATCATCCAAATATCGCGTCCTTGAGGACTTTTTCCAATACTAGTCATATGCAACATAGGGCTGCTATCGACTAATTTAGTTAACCAAGTGACTGTATCATCATAGTTGGGGCTACTAACGAAACCGTGTTGCTCAAACGGGGTGACCCAAGGCGTGTTTGGCTTATGGAGTAGTTGCTCGCTTGCTCCATGCCAAGGAATGGCTGGGGGTAGAATGACATCATTAATATAGGTGTTAGCGATAACCGCGGCAGAAGAGGGCTCGTGTAGTGTCACATCAATATTTTCAACTGCGTTATCCGCATGTGTGGTTATTGGCGTATCAGTTTGGGCAAATGCGGGTAATGCTTGAGCTGCAAAAATAGCGCTGAGTAATGATAAAACAAGCGGCGAACGTGCCATGGTCATCCCTTACGTGTTGGATAATGAGGCAATATAATAGCCTGCAATTAGCGAAGGTTAAACTCATGCAAGACAAACAGAACAGAATAAAATGTAAGAAAAAACCCTGATTTTACTCAGGGTTTATTCGGTAGCGTTTTTATCGCCATGCGGGTTCAATTATTAACCGAGCTAACGGGGATGATAAAGTATGATTACCCTTTAGGGCCTGCCGCTTTTATGGCATCAGATACATTGTATTTGGCAAAGTTGCTGGCAAACTCTTGCGCAAGTTGTGTGGCATAAGTTTGGTACAGGGCTTTGTCTTGCCAAGTGTTTTGCGGATTGAGCAGTTGCTGGTCCACATTACTTACACTGACAGGTACCGATAAATTTAGTTGTGGTAAATACTCGGTTGCGGTGTCATTTAACTCACCAGACACAATAGCATCGACAATTGCGCGAGTGGTTGGAATATCAAAGCGTTTACCAACGCCATAAGGTCCGCCAGTCCATCCTGTATTCACCAAGTAAACTTTACTGCCAAAGGTTTTAATTCGCTTCATTAACAACTCGGCATATACGCCTGCGGGGCGCGGGAAGAAAGGTGCGCCAAAGCAAGTAGAGAACGTTGATTCAATTGCTGCACTAGAGCCCATTTCTGTTGAGCCGACTTTAGCGGTATAACCTGACAAAAAGTGATAAGCCGCTTGTTCTTTGGTAAGTATAGAGACGGGAGGCAATACACCAGAAACATCACAAGTTAAAAACACCACGGCATTGGGCTCAGCCCCACGATTAGCCTCCACTCGTTGATTGATGTGCTCTAGCGGATAAGCAGCGCGGCTATTTTCAGTTAGGGTTGTGTCGTGATAATCAGGCTGGCGCTGCGCATCAAGCATGACATTTTCAAGTACGGTTCCAAAGCGAATAGCATCCCAGATAACCGGTTCATTTTTTTGGCTAAGGTCGATACATTTCGCGTAACAGCCGCCCTCAATGTTAAATACGCCACCCGGTGCCCAACCGTGTTCGTCATCGCCAATCAATAAGCGTTTGGGATCCGCTGACAAGGTGGTTTTACCGGTACCAGATAAGCCAAAGAATAGTGTGGTGTCGCCATTATGGCCCACGTTAGCCGAGCAATGCATCGGCAGTACACCCTTTGCTGGCAATAAAAAGTTTTGCACCGAAAACATCGATTTCTTCATTTCACCTGCATATTTTAGCCCGGCCAGCAATACTTTACGTTCCGCAAAGTTAATGACTACTACGGCTTCAGAATGAGTGCCGTCACGCTCAGGTGAGCAAACAAACCCCGGTGCATTAATAATTTGCCACGTTGGCTTGTTACCACGATTAAAAGACGATGGCGTAATAAACAGGTTACGAGCAAACACTTGATGCCATGCATATTCAGTTGTGACCTTGACTGGCAGGTAATGTTCGTCATCTGCACCGACTTCGAGTTCTGAGCAAAATAGCGTTTCTTTTTCAGCAAGGTAAGAGTCAACGCGATTCCATAGTGCATCAAATTTACCTGCATCGAATGGGCGGTTGACTTTGCCCCAGTCAATGTCGTTTTCAGTGTTGGGCTCTTTAACAATAAAACGATCCAATGGCGAGCGACCCGTGCGTTGCCCTGTTTTGGCGACCAGCGCACCGTTAGCCGTTAGTTGGCCTTCTTGGCGTAATAATGCCATTTCGATTAATTGAGCAGAGGTAAGGTTAAGGTGAACTCGATTTTGAGCTGCGGCCATCGTGTGATCTCCATGTCATTAGGTCGTTTGTGAACATAGAAAATCTGCCCACAACTGCAATTGTCTAGCCGAGAGTTATTATTTTTTATTGCCTCAGTCTAGGTAGCGCAATTGTAACTTATGTTGCAAGTGTGATGACATACAGTTTGGTAATTTATTTGAAAGTAATTTGTGTTCACGGAATAGTTAGACATAAAAAAAGCATCTAAAAGATGCTTTTAATCGAACTTGTGTGCGTTTTATGTCATTTTATCTGTAGCTGAGATCAAAATGATGCCAAAGCCAGCACATGACTACGGCTCTGTGACTTATTGTGTTGGGGTATCTTGCCCCGCTGGGCTATCAGCAAAAATGGCGGCAACATCAATGGCGTCAAAGGTGTAAGTTGATGAACAGTATTCACAACCCATTTCAATTTTACCGTCTTCAGCGACAATGGTTTCCGCTTCTGCTTGTCCAATGGTGCGGATGGCTGCTGCGGTGCGCGTTCTTGAACAAGTACACTTGAACATCACATCAACAGGATCAAATAAACGCACTTCTTCTTGGTGATACAAACGGTGCAAAATATCCGCCGCAGGTAGTGTAAATAACTCTTCTTGTTTGATGGTTGCCGTTAGAGCAGACAAATGATCAAAGTCATCGTTGTTGTCTTTGTCAGTTGGTAGCACTTGCAATAACATACCGGCAGCGTGTTTACCGTCAGCAAATAATTGAATTTGCGTAGGTAACTGCTCTGATTGATTGAAATACTCTTCAAGACAGGCTGCTAAATTAGCATGCTCAAGTGACACAATACCTTGGTAACGCTCACCTTCATCAGGTGTTAGCGTGATCACCATGTAACCTTTACCGAATAACTCGTTTAGGCTGGCAGTATCAGCAAGTTCACCTGTCCAACGGGCTACGCCCCGTAACGCTTGTTGATTATTACCATTGATCACTGCAACGCTAACAGGGCCATCGCCTTGTAATTGCACACTAATGTCACCAGAAAACTTAATTGTGGCAGACAACAGCGAAGTCGCAGCAAATAATTCACCTAGGATCACTTGCAGTGCGACAGGGTAATCATGTGCTGATAATATTGCTTGATAGCTGTCTTGTAACTGAACGATTTCACCGCGAACGTCAGCATTGTCAAATAGATAACGGTGTAGTGTGTCTTTGTTCATTATATATCTCGTATTTGGGATGTCTTTAAAGTGATTTAAAGCGCAAAATTTGGCGTCGTTGTTTTTTATCCGGCTTGTTTTCTGGCGCCGGATTATTGAGAATATTGAGGCGACGTGCTTCGGCATTAAACACGCGCTTATTCTCGCTCTCAGTCGTCTCAGTGTAGAGTGTTTGGGCAATCGCCGCTTTTTGGCGATGCTCCGAAAGCTTATCGATGATGACTTCTTTGTCATCAAATCCTTGACGTACTCGTATTACTGCGCCAACTTCAGCTTGTTTGCTGGTTTTAACTCTTTGACCATTGTAGTGAACTTTGCCACCATTGATCATGTCTTTAGCTAAGGCGCGTGTTTTATAAAATCTTGCCGCCCACAACCATTTATCTAATCTCACTTTGAGCTCATTTGAGGTATTTTCACTCATAATTTCTCCTAAAATAAGGGGGAGTTCACAAGCTGAGTCATTTGATGGTCATACTTTTGGGGCATAATCGCAAAAACAGCCGTGGCGCATAGCGTTTTTAGGCGCGCAAAGTTAACATATTTTGTTCAAACTCGCCAATCAATCAATAGATGTGGCTTGTTGCATAACGTTGTGTAGGTTAGCATGAGAAGTTACTGCTAAAAAATGTGACAATAATATAAGAGATCTTATCCTTCATGTTTGTAATTGAAAGTAAATAATTTATGGATTTACTCGATAAACTGACCGTTAAAGCGGCTGGTGTTCCGCAAAAACCGCTTAGTAATATGCTTTTTGGGCTTGGGGTCATCATTGCATTATTACTTGCCGCTCAAATCACTTGGAAGTTAATTCCCGTGCCGACAGATCAATCTGTGTGGCGGCCTAGCGCTGTGTCCAGTCATCACAATAACGACGGCATTGATTTAAACAAAGTGCATCAACTGGCATTGTTTGGTGATGCAAACAAACAGCCAACCAAGCCGAAAGTACAAGAAGTGGTGCAAATTACAGACGCGCCGAAAACTAACTTGTCGATTCAATTAACGGGTGTGGTTGCCTCGACGGCAGAAACCAAAGGTTTAGCAATTATCGATTTACGTGGCACTCAGGACACTTATGGCTTAGGCGATAAAATTAAGGGTACCTCAGCGTCATTAAAAGAAGTTTATGCAGACCGCATTATTATTACTAACGGCGGGCGTTATGAAACACTGATGCTCGACGGATTAAAATACAACACCAACAGCACGGCAAATCAGTCGCTTCAAGAAGCCAAAAGCAAGCAACAAGTTAAGAAACTTGATAAACGCGATAATGCTGCTTTTTCAAAGACATTATCTGAATCACGCGCTGCTATTATGGCTGACCCAAGCAAAATTACCGATTTTATTGCTATCTCTCCGGTGAGAAAAGGCCAAGAGATAGACGGTTATCGTTTAAATCCAGGTAAAGACATCGCTATGTTTAGAGCGGCAGGATTTAAAGCCAACGATTTAGCGAAAAGTATTAATGGATACGACTTGACTGATATGGGTCAAGGGTTAGAGATAATGTCGCAATTACCAGAATTAACCGAAATGTCAGTCATGGTCGAACGTGATGGGCAATTAGTCGAAATCATGTTTAGTTTGCCAGAACAATAACTGGTAGTAGGGGATTGAGTAAAATGAAAAACACAGGTATTCGACGCAAGTTACTTGCAGGGTTGATTGCAGGCGTAGCAATGTTTGCATCACAACCTACTTGGTCGGAACAGTATGCAGCCAACTTTAAAGGGACTGACATACAAGAGTTTATTAATATTGTTGGTAAAAATCTTAATAAAACCATCATTGTGGACCCTACTGTGCGTGGCAAAATTAATGTCCGCAGTTACGACCTGCTTGATGATGCGCAGTATTACCAGTTTTTCCAAAACGTGCTGCAAGTTTATGGTTATGCCGTTGTCGAAATGGACAACAACATCATCAAAGTCATTAAAGATAAAGACGCCAAAACCGCATCTATCCGCGTTGCTGACGATCACAAACCCGGTCTTGGCGATGAAATGGTGACGCGCATTGTGGCGTTATATAACACCGAAGCAAAACAGCTTGCACCGTTATTACGTCAACTTAACGATAATGCTGGTGGCGGTAACGTAGTGAACTACGACCCATCGAATGTATTGATGATCACTGGCCGCGCAGTGGTAGTGAATAAGTTGGTAGAAATTGTTCGTCGTGTAGACAAACAAGGTGATACAGAGACTCAAGTCGTGTCGTTACAATACGCCTCTGCTGGCGAAATTGTGCGTATTATTGATACCCTTTATCGTGCGAATGCTAAGCAAGCACAATTACCGGGCCAAGCTCCTAAAGTGGTTGCCGACGAACGTATTAACTCGGTGATTGTTAGCGGTGATGAAAAAAGTCGTCAACGCGTGGTTAAACTGATTAAACGCTTAGATGCTGAACAAGCTAGCACGGGTAACACCAAAGTACGTTACTTACGTTATGCCAAAGCAGAAGATTTAGTTGAAGTCCTAACTGGGTTTGCTAAAAAACTAGAAAATACTGACTCAAGCTCAAGCCAACAAGGCAGTGGCGGTAAACGTCGCAGTGAAATTACCATCATGGCGCACAAAGACACCAATGCATTGGTGATTAGCGCAGAGCCGGATCAACTTCGCACCATTGAAAATGTGATTAACCAATTAGATATTCGCCGTGCGCAAGTATTAGTCGAAGCCATTATTGTTGAAGTAGCCGAAGGCGATGACGTTGGGTTTGGTATTCAATGGGCATCAAAAGCCGGTGGGGGTACTCAGTTTAATAACTTAGGCCCAACGATTGGTGAAATTGGCGCGGGTATTTGGCAAGCGCAAGATCAAGAAGGCACTAAAGTGTGTTCTGATAATGGTACTTGTACCGAAAACCCCGATACCAAAGGTGACGTAACTTTATTGGCGCAAGCATTAGGTAAGGTGAACGGTATGGCTTGGGGCGTAGCAATGGGTGACTTTGGCGCGCTGATTCAAGCTGTGTCGAGTGATACCACATCAAACGTACTGGCAACCCCTTCAATTACAACGCTAGATAACCAAGAAGCCTCATTTATTGTGGGTGACGAAGTGCCGATTTTAACCGGCGCACAAAACTCCAGTAACGGTAACAGTAACCCATTCCAAACCGTTGAACGTAAAGAAGTGGGTGTCAAACTAAAAGTTGTACCGCAAATTAACGAAGGTAATTCAGTTAAATTGGCCATTGAGCAAGAAGTCTCTGGTATTAACGGTAAAACGGGGGTCGACGTGACTTTCGCGACACGTCGTTTAACGACAACTGTAATGGCTGATTCTGGTCAAATTGTGGTGCTAGGTGGCTTAATTAACGAAGAAGTGCAAGAAAGTGAACAAAAAGTCCCATTTTTAGGCGACTTACCGATTATCGGTCACTTATTTAAATCATCTTCAAGCGGTAAGAAAAAGAAAAACTTAATGATTTTCATCCGTCCAACCATTATTCGTGATGGTATTACCATGGAAGGCGTAGCGGGTCGTAAATATAACTACTTCCGCGCATTACAACTTGAGCAGCGTGAACGTGGCGTGAACTTAATGCCTGATACTCAAGTCCCTGTATTAGACGAATGGAACCAATCAGAACACCTACCTGATGCCGTTAACGACGTCTTAGACCGTTACAAAGAAGGCAAAGGCTTAGAAACCAGTAAACGTAAGAGCAACGCAACCCTGCGCGCCATTGAAGAAAATAAACACCCAGAAACGCAAGACGACAGTAAAGATGGTAGCCAAGATGAGTGAACCCAAAGAAACTGAAGCGTTAGCACAAGTTTCCACAGAACTTGCTATGGAAGCGGAAGGCGATGAAGTCTTCCACTCCCACAGTAAAGATCAGCTTCCTTTTGCGTTTTCGCATCGTTTTAATTTGGTATTAACCAAAGAAGATGACCAAGCCGTTTTGTATTACACCGACGACACGCCTATCAACGCCATGTTGGAAGTGCGTCGCTATACTGGCACAGATTTAACCGTGACTAAGCTGGATAATCACTTGTTCGAAGCCAAGCTTACTGAAACATTCCAAGCCAATTCTTCACAAGCACAGCAGCTTATGGAAGATATTGGTAATGAAATGGATCTGTTTACTTTGGCGGAAGAACTGCCGCAAACAGAAGACCTGCTTGAAGGTGATGACGACGCGCCAATCATTAAATTGATTAACGCCTTATTGTCTGAAGCCATTAAAGAAGAAGCATCCGATATTCACGTTGAAACCTACGAGAAACAATTAATCGTACGTTTTCGTGTTGACGGGGTGCTTAAAGAGGTCTTAAAGCCAAACCGTAAGCTGTCGTCACTGTTAGTTTCACGGATTAAGGTGATGGCGCGTTTGGACATTGCTGAAAAACGTGTACCGCAAGATGGGCGCATTTCACTGCGTATTGCTGGCCGCGCTGTCGATGTGCGTGTGTCGACGATGCCATCAAGTCACGGCGAACGTGTGGTAATGCGTTTACTTGATAAAAATACCGGTAATTTAGATTTAAAACAGTTGGGGATGACTGCGGATATCCGCGACCAATTTGACCAATTAATTCGAAAGCCACATGGCATTATTTTGGTGACAGGGCCAACAGGTTCGGGTAAAAGTACCACTTTATATGCGGGCTTAACCGAGATTAACTCTAGAGACACCAACATCTTAACTGTTGAAGACCCAATTGAGTATGAACTTGAAGGCATCGGCCAAACGCAAGTGAATACCAAGGTTGATATGACCTTTGCCCGCGGACTTCGCGCTATTTTGCGTCAAGATCCAGATGTGGTGATGATTGGTGAGATCCGTGACTTAGAAACCGCACACATTGCCGTGCAGGCATCTTTAACTGGCCACATGGTCATATCAACCCTGCATACCAATACCGCTTCAGGCGCTATCACCCGTTTACAAGACATGGGGGTCGAGCCATTTTTGGTATCATCAAGTTTGTTAGGCGTGTTAGCCCAGCGGCTGATCCGTACCTTATGCCCTGACTGTAAAGAAGCGCGAGAACCCGACGAACGTGAACGAGACCTACTAGGCATTACCGCTAATGACACCCGTAAAATTTATCGTGCCAAAGGATGTAAGTCTTGTGGCAATAATGGCTACCGCGGCCGTACAGGTATTCACGAACTATTAACGGTAGATGATAATGTGCGCGAGCTCATTCATGGCGGTAAAGGTGAGCTAGCGATTGAGAAATATATTCGCACAGCCGTGCCAAGTATTCGCCATGATGGCATGAGTAAAGTCCTTACCGGTGTAACCACGCTGGAAGAAGTCTTACGTGTGACTCGCGAGGAATAATCAATGGCAGCGTTTGAATACAAAGCACTTGATAAAAAAGGTAAGCAGACCAAAGGTGCAGTAGAAGCCGACACCGCAAGACACGCGCGTAGTCAGTTACGTGACCAAGGCTTAATGCCGATTGAAATCCATCAAGTTAACGATAAAGAAGCACAAGCTGCTAAATCAGGCTTTAGCTTTGGTTCTATGTTTAAACAACGGATCTCAGTGGCTGAGCTCGCACTCATTACCCGCCAAATTGCCACGCTAGTTGCCGCTGGTCTTCCTATTGAAGAAGCCTTAAAAGCGGTCGGGCAACAGTCAGAAAAAGCCCGTTTAGGCAGTATGATCATGGCTGTTCGTTCACGGGTTGTTGAAGGTTATAGCCTTGCAGATTCGATGGCGGAATTTCCACATGTGTTTGACGATTTATATCGTGCAATGGTGGCATCAGGCGAAAAGTCGGGGCATTTAGAAGTGGTGTTAAACCGCCTAGCTGATTACACCGAACGTCGCCAACAGTTAAAGTCTAAATTAACCCAAGCCATGATTTACCCTATTGTACTGACCGTGGTAGCCATTGGGGTTATTGCGGTATTACTTGCTGCTGTTGTGCCTAAAGTTGTTGGCCAGTTTGAACATATGGGGCAAGAGTTACCCGGCACGACTCAGTTTTTGATCCTTGCGTCAGATTTTGTACAAGATTATGGCATTGTGGTACTTGGGGTGGTTTTCGTCCTAGTCGCTATCTTTAAACGACTATTGAAAAAGCCCGAACTGCGAATGAAATACGATACGTTATTACTGACATTGCCTGTCGTGGGGAAAGTCAGTAAAGGGTTAAATACGGCGCGTTTTGCACGCACACTCAGTATTTTGTCTGCCAGCTCAGTGCCGCTGCTTGACGGTATGCGCATTGCCAGTGAAGTATTACAAAACGTAAAAGTACGTGCTTCGGTCGATGAAGCCACATCACGAGTGCGTGAAGGGAGTAGTTTAGGCGCAGCGTTAACGCAAACGAAACTTTTTCCCGCCATGATGCTCTATATGATTGCATCGGGTGAAAAAAGTGGCCAGTTAGAGAGTATGCTTGAGCGCGCCGCGGATAACCAAGACCAAGAGTTTGAATCAAACGTGAATATAGCTTTAGGTGTATTTGAACCCATGTTGGTAGTAAGTATGGCGTCAGTGGTGCTATTTATCGTGATGGCAATTTTACAACCTATTCTAGAGCTTAATAATTTAGTGAGTGGCTAAGCGTTAGTGAGCGCCAACCCGCTCCAGCATATCAACCAAGTAAGTGGTAAAGAGGAAAGAGTTAATGCAAGCAAATAACAAACAACGTGGTTTCACCTTACTTGAAGTGATGGTCGTGATCGTGATTTTAGGTATTTTAGCATCGATGGTCGTGCCTAACTTAATGGGTAACAAAGACAAAGCCGATCAACAAAAAGCCGTTTCAGACATTGTCGCCTTAGAAAATGCTTTAGACATGTACCGTTTAGATAACGGCGTGTACCCAACCACTGAGCAAGGCTTAGATGCATTAACTCAAAAGCCATCTTCGTCACCAGAACCACGCAATTACCGTGATGGCGGTTATGTAAAACGTTTACCACAAGACCCTTGGCGTAATGACTACATGTTGTTAAGCCCTGGCGAAAATGGTCGCATTGATATTTTCTCAGCAGGTCCTGACTTACAAGCTGGCACCGAAGATGATATTGGTAACTGGAACTTGCAAAGCTTCCAATAACACCCTGCGTGCTAACGTTGAAGCTTAGTGATAAGAATTGAAGTTAATGACCCGAACTCGCCAGTTAGGTTTTACCCTACTTGAAGTCCTATTAGTTGCATTACTAATGGGACTTTCTGCCATGGCGGTGACGCTTACGCTGAATAATTCTGGGCCCAAACAGGTCGTTGATAAACTAGCTAAACAATTTCTAGCCACCACTGAGATGGTGATTGACCAAGCAGTATTAAGTGGCAGCTTTATTGGC
This sequence comes from Shewanella intestini, assembly GCF_018221465.1. Classification (GTDB taxonomy): domain Bacteria; phylum Pseudomonadota; class Gammaproteobacteria; order Enterobacterales; family Shewanellaceae; genus Shewanella; species Shewanella intestini. The sequence goes on from NZ_JAAIKR010000018.1 coordinate 64,873, forward strand.
ATTGTGGTCGATGACAATAAATATCAGTTTGTGTACTACGAAGATAAAAAGTGGCAGCCAATAAAACTGGATCGTATTGCTACTGAAAAAAAGCTTGATGATGGCATTAAAATGAGTCTAGTGCTCGATGGCATGCCATTAGTGCAAGATGACGAACAAGAAGACTCTTGGTTTGATGAGCCTTTTATTGAGGCCAAAAGCGAAGAAGATAAAAAGAAAAATCCACAGCCACAGATTTTATTATTTCCAAGTGGTGAGCTTACTCCATTTGAATTGAGCTTTATTATCAAAGAACAAAATAAAGAGGTAATCGTTGAAGTCAGTGGCGATGCCATGGGCCGACTCACATTAGGGCGTTTTGATGACTTTGATTAACCGCCAACGCAGTGAACATCGCATAAATAACAACGCTAGCGGAATGACCCTACTTGAAGTCATTGTCGCCTTAGCTGTATTTTCAATTGCAGCAGTTTCAATCGTTAAAAGCTTGGGCGATCAAATGGTGAATATGCCTATTTTAGAGCAGCGCACCTTAGCCCAATGGGTAGCAAGCAATCAAATGGTTGATGCACGTTTAGGGAAAGAATTTCCAGATCTTGGTCAAAAAGACGGCACAGAAAAACTTGCCGATAAAGAATGGCATTGGCGTCGTGAAGTGGTTAAAACCACAGACAACAATTTTAGAATGATCCGCATTACCGTTAGCGAAGACGATCGGTTTAAACGCGTAGCAGCACAGGTAAGCAGTTATGTTCACAACCCAGAGTAAAGCGCGCGGCTTTACCTTACTTGAAATGCTGGTGGCAATATCCATCTTCGCCATGTTGGGGCTTGCGGCTAATTCTGTTTTACAAACGGTAATGAGTAACGACGAGTCAACAGCGGCATTTTCTAAAAGATTAAAAGCCTTACAGCAAGGCTTTGGGGTGTTAGAGCGCGACTTAGGGCAAATGGTTGCCCGCACACCACGTATTGCCAACGGAGAACGAGCCAGCAGCTTTTTTCAAGCTAGCGACGACATGCTGGACTCAGAAACAGAAGCATTAATGTTTTATCGTATTGGCTGGTTAAACCCGGATGGCATATTGCCTCGAGGTAGCATTCAGTCTGTCGCCTATGTGGTTCAAGATGGTCGCTTAGAACGTTGGTACTATCCATATCCAGAAGCAGAAACGGGTGCTGAACCATTAAAAACCGTGATTATCGAAAATGTGACAGATGTTGAATACTCTTTTTATATTAATGATGCATGGGTAAAAAAAGCTGACGGTACCCAAATGCCACAAGCCATTGCCATGAAAGTAGAGATAGAGGGGTTGGGTGAAATCCAACGGCGGTTTTTATTGCCTAAAGGCGGGCCGGCAGAATGAGTCAGCTAACGGCCGTGCCAATCAGTACGCTAAGTTCTGCAAGGAAGTGCCATGAATAAGGTTACTTCTTTACGTAAACAACGCGGCGTAGCATTAATTTTTGTCATTTTGATTGTGGCAATGGTGTCAATTATTGCCACCAATATTTCTAGCCGCAACCAACTGTCAATGCAACGCACCTTAAATCTTGCCCAGTTCGATCAGGCTTATTGGTACGCCATTTCAGCCGAAGAGCTGGCGATGAAGGTGTTAAAACAAGACATGAAAGACGCAGACGGCACCGTCAATTTGCAACAATATTGGGCGGTGGCAAATGTGGTTTTCCCTGCTGAATACGGTGAAATTGCCGGTGAGATAACCGACATGCGATCTTGCTTTAATCTCAATGCTGTCTCGCAGCCTCGGGTAAAAGACAGCAGTGGCCAAATGGGGCTAAGCGTGGCGGCAAAACAATATAAAGCTTTATTGGTCGCGCTTGGTGTTGATGACTTTGCTGCAGAGCGGCTAACCCAAACATTAAAAGACTATTTAGACGCTGACAGTGAGAACGAACCATACGGCGCTGAAGATGCTGAGTATGAATCACGACCTGTTCCGTATCGCGCCGCAAACACCTTGATGCAACATCGCAGTGAACTACGTGCAGTGCTGGGCTATACCCAAGATATTTATTTAGCCTTGCAACCTTATGTGTGCGCCATTCCTGGTGATAGGCGGCAATTGCTTAATGTGAATACATTAAAAGTCGAGCAAGCGGCATTGATGGTTGGCATGTTAGATAACAAGGTGTCTTTGAGCGATGCGAAAAGTATTATTAATCAGCGTCCAGCTAGCGGTTACGAGGCCATTGATGATTTTTGGGCTAATTCAGCACTCAGTAATGTGCAATCAAGTGATGCGGATCTAAAATCGAGCTTTGTGGTTGATAGTAATTATTTTAATTTAACGGCAGGTGCTAAAGTCGACACGGCTATTTTTAAAATGGATAGCGTATTAAAACGCAATGGCGAAAAATTTGAGGTGATCACCCGGCAATACGGTGGTCAGCAGTAATGTTAGCGCAACAAAAATTACCAGAGATTGGTGGAGAATAAAGCGTGTCAGAAAGGTTATTTATCCGCTTAGGAAACACTGCCGAGCAAGCGTGCTCTTGGTTGGTGTGGTCTGAACAAGAGCAAGAGATCATCGCATCCGGCGAACTTGCTGATGCACAAAGCTTAGCCAGCCTAACCGAGCGTGCTGGCAATCGTCCTGTGGATGTTTTAGTGCCTGCAGCAAGCATGATGTTGACACAAGTTTCATTGCCTGAGAAAGGCCAGCGTCAAGCCATGAAAGCCATTCCATTTATGCTAGAAGACTCATTAGCAACTAATGTAGATGAAATGCATGTGGTAGTGGGGCCGCGAGAGGGCGAAGCGCTTAACGTGGTTGCAGTGGCGCATGAGCAAATGCAAATGTGGTTGTCATGGCTACAAGATGCCGGTTTAAAGGTTAAAAACATTGTGCCTGACTGTTTGGCATTACCGTTAGCACAATGCCAATGGGCAATATTGAATATGGGGCGCGAATATTTAGTGCGTACCGGTGTTGGCGCTGGCGTGAGTTTACCAACTGATTGGGCTGACATCGCACTGCCGCAGTTGACTGCCAAGTATAGTGAACAAGAGCAGCCATTAACCATTGCCAGTTACAGCAGCGACATGACTGTTACTGGTGCTACCGTTGAGCAACAGCCTTTAGATATTCCCATGCTGGTATTAGCCAAAGGGCTATTAGATGCACCAATTAACTTATTAGATGGGGTATACAAACCGAAACGAGAATACAGTAAACACCTCACGCTATGGCGCAATAGCGCGATTATATTTACGGTGGTGTTAGTCCTTGCTTTGGTTAATAAAGGCTTAGCGATTAACGAGTTGAATGCACAAACGGCAGCATTACATACGCAAACAGAACGAGTCTTTAAACAAGCTGTACCGGGCGTGAACCGTATTGTTAATGTGCGCTCGCAAATTGATGCGCAATTACGTACCTTAAAAGGCCAAGGTGGCGGGGCAGAGTTTTTCACTATGCTCAACGCACTACGCCCTGCATTTTCTCAAGTACCTGCACTAAAACCTGATTCAGTCCGTTTTGACGCAAAACGCAGTGAGTTACGTATGCAAGTTACCGCTAAGACTTATGCACAAATCGATAAGTTTAAAGAAATAATTAGCCAAGACTTTAAGATGGAAGGCGGGGCAATGAACAATAACGATGACAAGGTTACCAGTAACATTACCTTGAGGAGCAAGTAAATGGAAAATTTACAGGCTTGGTGGCGAAGCTTAGCACTACGAGAGCAACAGTTAGTCGGCTTTTGTGGTGTCATGTTATTGATTGGTATTGTTTATTGGGGCATTTGGACACCGATTTCAAATGCACAGCAAACAGCAGAACGTAATTATGCATCAGCGAATGCCACACTAAACCATGTTAAACAGGCTGCCAGTAAAATTGCGGGTATTAAGCAAAGTGGTGGCAAGCAAAGAGCTGCTGGCAGCTTAAGTTCAATTGTTAATACAGCGGCTGGACAATACAAGTTGGTGATTACTCGTATGCAACCACAAGGTGACAAAATTCAGTTGTGGATGGACGATGTGCCTTTTGAAGCACTACTTGATTACCTTTACCATTTGGTTGATACCGATGGTTTGACACTCGAGACAGTTGATTTAGCTGAGTCAGATGATGCCGGTTTTGTCAAAGTTCGTCGTATTCAGTTATCGCGTTAATCTGCGTCTGAAAACTGTTGTTGTCTTATCAATATATTGTTTGGCGATTAGCCGTTGGTGTTAATCGAAATCTCAAGGGTTACCAGTGAAGTTATTTTTTAAAATTTTATTAGCACTGCTTATTTATATCTTCTTTTTAGTGGCTTATGTCCCCGCTAATTGGTTAGTGAGCATTGCGCCAATACCGAATAATATAAAATTGTCTGGTGTGAGTGGCACTTTATGGCAAGGTCAGGCGGCATTAGTGAGTATTGACCGTCGTCAACTTGATCAAGTCAATTGGACACTCAATCCTTGGGGGATTTTTGTCGGGCAAGCACAAGTTGATGTCACGATTGGTAGCCGTGCAACGCCGGTTAATGGTAAGGGCTCACTTACCGCGACAATGTCAGGTATTAAAGTCCAAAACTTGCGTTTTGAAGCCCCAAGCCAGTTTTTATTAGCAGGTAATCGTTTACCTTTTAAAACAGAAATACAAGGTGAACTTTCGGTTATTATTGAGCAGTTTGACCAAGGTTTACCTTGGTGTGAGCAGCTTTCAGGTAAGTTATTTGTCAATGATGTCGATGTCACTAATCAGTTTGGAGCCTATCCACTAGGTAACATGGCATTAAACATGAGTTGTGTTGATGGCCAAGTAAAATTGACTGCTAATGAGCAAGATAACCGCTTAGGCTTGATGGGAACAGTGCTATTAACACAGAACAGTAGCGTGAAAGTCGCAGCTAAAATTAAACCGACTGACACACAACCTGCAGATCTTACTCAAGCGCTGCAATTTTTAGGGCAGCAAGACAGCCAAGGTTATTACCCACTTAATTACCAAGGCCGCATTCCGGGCATATAAGCCGCTTAATGTCACTAGATATGATAAAACCCCTATATCGGTAACGTTATAGGGGTTTTTAGATCTGCCAGTAAATGATGATAATCATCAATAGCTGGGAAATCGATCATGGTGTTGTGTGGTTTTTTACTGTCTGGGTTAGTTATCCCTAACTGATAACCAATTCCCGCTCGCTGAGCCGCTTTTAAAATGGTTTCACTGTCATCAATAAATAAGCATCGATTAGGGTTAAGCGCAAATTTGTCGATAGTATAACGCCAAAACTCCGGGTGTTCTTTTGGGAAACTTGTTTCATGGCTCGACAACATGGCATCTAAGCCACTGGCTAGTTCTGTGTGCTCAAGCTTTAACGCTAAACTATTAGGATGTGCATTGGTTAATAAAATACGCTGCTTATTGGCTTGCTTTAATGCTGTCAAAAACGGCATGCTGTCTTGGCGCATTTGAATCCGCGCAGCCAATGAATGATGTAATTGTAAGATGTCTAAGCCTAACTGCTGTTGCCAATAATCTAAGCAGTACCAATCCAGTGTGCCTACCACTTCTTCATAAGCCTGTTTCACTAATAATGATGCTTGATTAAGGCTAATATTGCGCTGCTGACTTAACTGCTCTGGCACTAAATGCAGCCAGAAATGATTGTCGAAATGAAGGTCAAGTAAGGTGCCGTCCATGTCGAGCAACACCGTATCAATTTTTTGCCAAGGAAACATACAAATACCAGTTGTAGATTATGCCTAGAATAGTAAGATTGTATCTATAAATTTGATATTCGTCACATAAGAGGTAGGAATGACAACGCGGCAGATTAAGCCAGAAATCCTCAGTACTGAGCTGGTGGCACAGAGTCGTTTATTTCAAGTTGAGCAATTAAACTTGAAATTCTCTAATGGCGAACTGCGTCAATATGAGCGAATGAAAGGCAATAGTCGCGGCGCGGTGATGATAGTGCCTATCCATAATGGAAAATTGCTACTAGCAAAAGAATATGCTGCCGGTACAGAGGCTTATGAAATCGGCTTTCCCAAAGGGTTAATCGATCCGGGTGAACAAGCCATTGAAGCCGCTAATCGAGAGTTACAAGAAGAAATCGGTTTTGGCAGTCATAAGTTAACCCACCTAAAAGAATTGTCACTTGCTCCAAGCTATTTCGCCAGCAAAATGCAGATATTTTTAGCTGAACAATTATACCCAAGCCAATTAGAAGGTGATGAGCCTGAACCGATTGAAGTGATTGAATGGCCTGTCGCAGACTGGCTAGCGTTAATTGCTGATACTAATTTTAGTGAATCACGCAGTGTTGGTGCACTGTTTTTAGCTCAACAATTGCTTTCACAGCGATAAAACACCATAGCGATAACCAACAGACCGAAACAACATTAGATGAAATTAATCCTTAGGGATGAAACTGAGTTTGGCCAAATGCGGCCAAGTGAGTGAATGAATCATTTATAAACTCAATGTGATTTTTATCATTTTTGCTGAATTTCCAGTTGATGGAGAAGTAATGAAGCCTGAAGACATTATTGAACAAATTATTGATATTGCAACCCAAGCCGGCCAAGAGATCCGTAGCATTTATCAGAATGGTAATTTTGAACGAGAAATTAAATCTGACAATACGCCTGTCACCTCAGCTGATTTAGCCGCAAATGAAATTATTTGCCGCAAACTGGCTGAGCTAACGCCTGACATTCCTATTTTAAGTGAAGAAGCGGTCAATATTCCGTTAAGTGACCGCCAACACTGGCAACGCTATTGGTTGGTTGATCCGCTTGATGGCACGGGTGAGTTTATTGCAGGCAGTGGCGATTTTTCAGTGATCATTGCCCTTGTTGAGCATAATAGACCGATTGTCGGCGTGGTTTACGTGCCAATGACACAAGTATGCTATTACGCGATCGCTGGACTAGGGGCTTATAAGCGAGATAACGGCCAAGAGCTAAGAATTAAAAGTAATAGCCTAACCCAACAACAAACAGACCAACTACGGGTTGCTGTGAGCCGTCGTCAAGACCCTAAATCAGTGCTTAAACTGTTTAATCATGCCAAACATTGTGAGTTAGTGGTATTAGGCGGAGCGGCATTAAAAAGCTGTCTGGTCGCTGAGGGACGCGCTGACTGTTATGTGCGTTTAGGCCCTACAGGTGAGTGGGATACTGGTGCTGCGCAAATTATTGTTGAAGAAGCCGGTGGTGCGTTGATGGACATTAACTTGCAACCTATGAGCTATAACGAACGTGAGACATTGGAGAATCCGAATTTTATTGTTGTCGGTAGCCCCAATTTAGCCTGGGATGAAATATTAACGCAGTCATAAAGACAAAACTGAGTTATTAACATCGCCCTCCATTGGAGGGCTTTTTTGTGTCTATTGGCTCACAAAAAATACAAACGGCTAAAAATAAACTTATTATGAACATTGTTTTTTATTTTGATCGTTGGTAATTTAATCCCACAACATCACCGCATTAAGGCGAAACAATGGCAAGAAGAAAAGAACATACCCATGCAGAAATCCACGGTATGGCCATTATTGCTGTTATCCACTTATTACAAACCGTCAATCTTGAGAATTTGAGCTTACGTAAAGTAGCTACCGAGATTGGCTATGCGCCGAGCACCTTGATTAATATTTTTGGTGGCTATCAACAATTGTTATTGGCCGTATCAGAACAAGTGCTTACCGACTTATATCAACAGTTAGTGGCCGATTACGGTGAGGGGGCCGCTATGCAGCCGCTTAACGCACAAGGGATTATCGAGAAAATGGCGCATGATTATTATCAATTTGCCAATGAAAATCGTGCGTGTTTTAAATTGGTGTTTGAGCTGTCAGCTCCACAAGGGCAAGCGTTGTCATTGAGTCATCAACAAGCGATTGATCGGTTATTTAATTTAATCGCCAATCAATTAACCCAGCTTTTTGATGATGCAAGTAACGCCGATATTGGGTTAATGAGCCGAGTATTATGGGGCGGGATCCACGGATTAACGTGTTTGGCAATTGACGGAAAATTATTTACCGAGCAAGCGGTGCTGCCGACAATGTTGAGTAGCCACGTTAACGGTTACTTATTGGGAATGGCACAACAAAAGGGTCAGACATGTTGTTAAGTAAACGTTTTTTACCTTATTTTATTACCCAGTGCTTAGGCACGCTCAATGACAATATCTATAAAAATGTGCTCTTGCTATTAGTGACTTACAGTCAAGTCGATGCGTTACCAGTAAGCGTGAATTTATTTGTTAATTTAGCCGCAGGCGTGTTTATTTTGCCATTCTTTTTGTTTTCAGCGCACGCGGGGGTAGTCGCTGACAACATGGACAAAGCCAAATTAATTCGCCGACTTAAATTTATCGAACTGGTTATTATGGCATGCGCGGCGGTGGCCATTTTGTCGCAAAGTTACCTAATGATGCTGTTGCTGCTGTTTATTATGGGTAGTCAGTCGGCTTATTTTGGGCCGGTGAAGTATTCGTTATTGCCACAAACACTAAAACCAAATGAATTGATTAACGGCAATGCTTGGGTCGAAATGGGCACCTTTGTTGCCATATTAATGGGAACATTATTTGCTGGGGTGATTGTTGCCAGTGAATATCGTTTAGGTGGTGCAGCGGTGATTGTGGTGTGTTTAGCCTTGGGTGGTTATTTGGCGAGCTGTGCGATTCCAGCGATGCCTGTACAAGGTAAAATAGAGAAAATTCGGTTTACTCCTTTAGCTGGCACCTGGCGCTGTATTGCTAAAGTCAGGCAAACGCCAAGTATTTGGATGGCCATTTTAGCCATTAGCTGGTTTTGGTTTTTAGGGGCGACGTATTTAACTCAGTTCCCTAACTTTGCTAAATTGTATTTGCATGGCGATGCCACAGTGGTGTCATTGTTATTGGCACTATTTTCTATTGGTATTGCGATGGGGTCATGGATATGTGAGCGTGTTTCTTATGGTCATGTTGAATTAGGGGTGATTCCATTTGGTGTTTTAGGTTTAACCGTGTTTACGGTTGATTTCATTCTGGCTATTCCACCTGCACCAGTGGATGCGAGTTTTGTTTATAACTTTAGTCAATTTATTAGTGACAGCCAGCATTTCAGACTGATGGCCGACCTCTTTATGGTGGGCTTAAGTGGTGGTTTGTTTATTGTACCTTTATACGCGTTTATTCAGTCTCGCGCAGCAGCAGATGAGTGCGCCCAAGCCATTGCCGCTAACAACATTATGAATGCGTTGTTTATGGTGGTTGCGGCAGTATTGTCGATTGTATTACTTGGTGTGCTAAATTGGTCCATCTCGCAATTATTACTATTGTTAGCCGCTTTAAATGCGCTGGTGGCGATATACGTTTATGCCCAAGTGCCGGAGTTTGCGCAACGGTTTGTCAGCTATCTATTTAGTCATTTTCTATATCGTGTGTCAGTCACAGGTCGGCAAAATATTCCCGAACAAGGTGCCGGCGTGATTGTGTGTAACCATGTCAGTTATGTCGATGCGTTAATTTTAATGGGGGCATCAACTCGCCCTGTACGTTTTGTGATGGATAAATCGATTAGTGAAATCCCATTACTTAAATATTTGTTTCGTCATGCTGGTGTGATTCCCATTTGTTCACCTAAACAGTCAAGAGATACATATTTACAAGCCTTTGAAACGATTCACCAAGCACTGAATAATGATGAATTAGTGTGTATTTTCCCTGAAGGACGTTTGTCTGTAGACGGTGAAATAGCTGAGTTTAGAGCGGGTATCCAGCGTATTCTTGAACGTGACCCTGTGACCGTTATTCCGATGGCGTTACGTGGTTTGTGGGGGTCTTACTTTAGCCACCAAGGCGGACACGCTCTAACAACAAGACCAACACGTTTTTGGTCGAAAGTGGACGTTGTTATTGGCGCTGAGGTTAATGGTGTTGAGTTAGGGCGACATGGCCTGCAGCAATGTGTAAAACAACTGCATGACAATCCGGTTAACGATTAATATTGAAATAACAAAAACGGCTACCTTTGCAGGTGGCCGTTTTTGAGTCAATTTACTGAGTGGATAGTGTGTTATCTGTGACTTACATTAATCCATCACTGCTTAGTAAGCCGTGGTAAGAGATAACCAGTTCTTCTTTTGTGCCAGTAAGCGAGCTTTTAATTCCTCAACTTGTCGTGTCAGTTGTTGATTACCAAGTTGTTCACGTTTGGCATCGAGTAAGCTTTTCTTCGCTTGGTAATAGTCTTTTAGGTGTTGCTTCATTAGCTCATATTCGGCTTGGAAATTAGCAATAATTTCGTCGCAATTGGGTAGATGTGCCACTTTATGTTGTGCGCGTTGCAACTGCATTTGTAAGCGAGCACTTTCAATACGCTCTTGTGGCACTTTACGTAAGTCGGTCGCTAAGTTAAACCAACTGAAGAATTTAATCAGCCATTTTGTCGGATCATAATCCCACCAGTGAATACCATTGCGGTAGTCGTTCTCAAAAATATGGTGAAAATTATGATAGCCCTCACCATAAGTCAAAAGTGCTAAAAAAGCATTGTCGCGGGCGGTATTCCTATCAGTGTACGGCTGTGAGCCCCAAATGTGCGCCAACGAGTTAATAAAAAAGGTGCAATGATGTACAAGCACTAAGCGTAATAATCCGGCCATTAATAACATCGACAAAATGTCGCCATTTAACCAACCAAGAAATATCGGCAAGCCAATATTCATGATCACCGCCAGTAATAAGTAATGTTTATGCTGCCACATAACAATCTTGTCATTTTGGAGATCGCGAACATTTTTATAGTCGTGATAACGGCTTGCTTGATACTCACGTAACATCCAACCTATGTGGCTATACCAAAACCCTTTTTTAGCCGAATAGGGATCTTTATCATTATTATCAACATGTTTATGGTGAATTCTGTGATCGCTGCACCAGTGTAAGGCGCTATTTTGTAGTGCTAATGCTCCGCCTAATGCATAGGCGAATCTGACAATGGGGTGAGCTTTATAGGCTTTGTGAGACCACAGACGATGGTAGCCTGCGGTAATAGATAAGCCACTGGCGTAAGCAAAAACAACTAACGCTAACCATTCAAAACCGTCAAAACCATGGGTTACAGCACGCCAAGGGATTAAGGTGATAGTGGCAATAAGAGTACTGGCAAACAAAAACACATTCAGCCAAATGATCGGAGGTTTTTTCATGTTAAGTTTCCAAAACGACAAAGAATAATTAAGCGTACAGTTGTAAGCTAATTTAACTTAGCCCTATGGCAGGGTCAAGTTAGCGAGGGCTGTGTTTTTGATTTAAAAACGTTATTATCTGTGAACTAATCTTGACTAAATGGATCATCTAATGGGTGTTAGAGCTCAACAAAAAGAAAAAACCCGCCGTGCATTAGTCGATGCTGCGTTTAATCAACTCAGTGCTGAAAGAAGTTTTTCCAGTTTAAGTTTGCGTGAAGTTGCCAGAGAAGCTGGTATTGCACCGACTTCTTTTTATCGACATTTTAAAGATATGAATGAGCTTGGACTCACCATGGTTGATGAAGGTGGATTAACCTTGCGCCAAATGATGCGTAAAGGTCGTCAGCGCGCCGAGGCCGGTGGGAGTGTCATTCGTATTTCAGTTGACACTTTTATGGAAGTGCTAGAGTCAAACCCTAACGTGTTTCGTATTTTGCTGCATGAACGCTCAGGTACGTCAGCAGCATTTCGCGCTGCGGTTGAACGTGAAATTGAACATTTCATTTCAGAGTTAGCCCATTACACGATTGATAACGCTAATCGTAGTGAAGAGCTAGCTCGTGCTCAAGCTGAAGCATTAGTGATTTTGGTGTTTAATGCTGGCGCAACGGCATTAGATTTAAAGCGCAGTGACCGTAAACGTTTGGCCGATCAGTTGGTGTTGCAATTGAGAATGGTCGCTACCGGTGCTGACGCGTTGCAAAACAAGATTGAACATCGCAAAGAAGGCTAGTTAATCCCCGTTGATCCATTGTCAGTTTAACCTAGCTTGTACTCAAAGACAGAGAAGTAGAAGTTATTGAATAATTTTATTCTCCGTACCCTGAGCCGTATCTTTTGTGTTTTACTCTATGATCTTAAAGACATTAAAACCTTACGATTTAAGCTCTAAGAATACGCCCGCTTCCATATGGTGGGTATATGGGAACTGATCAAATAGCGCAAAGCGTGTGATCTTATGTGTGGTCTTCAAAAACGCTAAATTTTGTTTGAGTGTTTCAGGGTTACATGAGATGTATAAAATGCGCTCATAGTTTTGCATTAACGCTAATGTATCGTCGTCAATTCCCGCTCGTGGTGGATCAACGAAAATGGTATTACAGTTGTAGCTGTCTAAATCGATACCTTCTAAGCGTCTAAAGCTGCGTTTTTTCGCCATGGCGTCGCTAAAATCTTCTGCTGACATACGAATAATTTGTACATTTTCAACTTCATTGATTGCAATGTTGTACTGCGCTGCGTCGACTGAGGGTTTGGCAAGTTCTGTTGCTAATACACGATCGAAGTTTTTAGCCAAAGCAATAGAGAAGTTACCGTTACCACAATACAACTCCAATAAATCGCCGTGACTGTTTTTGGTGACGTCAATTGCCCATTCCAACATACTGACGGAAACGTTGGCATTAGGCTGGGTAAAGCTATTTTCAATTTGCTTGTACTTTAGCTCTTTGCCATCAACATTAAGACTTTCAACAACAAAATCTTTATCAAGATCGATTTTGAGCTTGCGAGCGCGGCCGATAATATTGACATTAAACTTATCGCTAAGGCGCTGTTTCATTTCTTTGGCTTGTTCTGTCCACTCATCATTTAACTGACGGTGATAAAGTAAGGACACTAAAATTTCACCGCTTAGGGTCGATAAAAAGTCCACTTGGAACAGCTTAAACCGCAGTTGATGGTTTGGTCGTAACTCTTGCATTAATGCAGCCATCATTTCATTGATAAGCTTACCAGCAGGTAGATATTGTTCAGTACGTACTTTTTGATTCAATGTTTTATCAAACATGTAGTAGTACATGTCATCACCGTCATGCCAAATGCGAAATTCAGCACGCATACGATAATGGGCAGGATCAGATGGGAAAACTTCTAATGCTGGTGGATTGAATTCGACAAAAGACTCACTCAGCAGGGCGCTTTTTTGCTCCAGCTGTTTATCATAATTAATCGGATCCATTGCTGCTAAATTCATTTTGTTCCACCATAGGCTGTAAAATCAGGGCGCAAATATTATACTACACATCGCTGATGTCCAGAGACATCACGCTATCTTCGATGATTAACGATAAATTTCGTCAATAACGGTCCAATCTTCACCCTTTTTGGAGTTCAGCTTGTCAGGTCCCATTATAGTGTTCGACTCAGGTATCGGAGGGTTATCGGTACTGCAGCATATACAGAAACAGTTACCCAATCATGATGTGTTCTATTTATTCGATAATGCCCGTTTACCTTATGGTGATTTAGAAGAGCAGGTGTTAATTACTGGTTGTGTGGAACTGATTACCGAACAGGTGACTAAGCTAAATGCTCAAGTTGTTGTGGTTGCATGTAATACGGCAAGTACATTAGTACTACCAGCGCTAAGGCAAGCATTAACGATCCCTGTTGTTGGTGTCGTGCCGGCGATTAAACCCGCGGCTAAATTATCGCAAACTAAACACATTGCATTACTAGCGACACCTGGCACAGTAAATCGGCAATATACTAAACAGCTTATTAGTAACTATGCTCACGACTGTAAAGTTGCGTTATTAGGAACATCTGAAATGGTCATGTTAGCGGAAGCCAAATTAGCTAATGAAGCAATTGACCAAGCGATTATTACAGAGATTCTACAGCCGCTAAATCAGTCAAGTATCGATACGATTGTATTAGGCTGCACTCACTTCCCATTGTTAATCAGTGAAATAAAAATGGCGCTGACACAACATGTGACCTTGCTAGACTCTGGCGTTGCTATTGCTAAAAGAGTTGAATCTTTAGTTGGGGAATCAAAGACGAAAAAAAGAGGGCAGTTACAAGCGGGATTTACTAAGCAGATTAGTGAACAATTAAAGCTAACATTAGTTGACTACGGGTTTTCACGGTTTGCGCTCCGTCCGTAGCCGACTAATTTGTTACTACTATATAAGCTAACTTCTATAAACTAGCTAAGTCGATATAACTAATCTACGTCGACATTTTTTGGTTCAGCAGGGTCGTTTTCTTGTGACTTAGCTTCACGAACTTTTAGAGTACGCTCTTGGAAGTTGTAATCATTTAACTTCGCCATGGCTTTCTTGGCACCAGCTTCTGACATTTCAACAAATCCAAACCCTTTACGACGACCTGTTTTGCGATCGCGAACTAATCGTACTGAGTTAACAGGTCCGTATTCGCCAAATAATGACTTTACTTCACCTTCATGAACACGGTAAGGCAAGTTTCCTACATATAATGTCATAGTTGGGCCAACATAAGGCTCGTTTGCTTTATTAGATGTTGTTGTTGGAACGAGTGTAAAAATAACGGTAGTTACAATAACGCCAATTAGATAGGCGACGAAAGGTACGAGGTCAGTTGCAAATTGAGAAAACACAAACGCGCCGGCAAGTGCTGCAACTAAAACCATAATCAATGATTTCTGCATAAAATTGTCTCGAATGAATATGAATTGATAAAATACTGTTAAAAACCCTTACATATTAATGAATAATTAAGGGTTTAACCATAGGCCTAACTCAAAATGAACCTAAAAAAGACGTAAATTTAGTATTTCTTTTATATAGGCCGCATAAAATGGCCAAATATATATCGAAAAGATAAAAAAACACCGATCTGAACAAAAGATAATCGGTCAGTAAAAAAGATCGAAAACACCCCTTGCACCATTTTAAAATCTCCCTATAATGCGCATCCACTGACACGGCACAGCAGCAAATACAACGTGTAAACGAAGTACTTGCCAGCACCGAGCCAGCTTGGTTTAAGACGCTAATTG
>NZ_JAAIKR010000019.1 GCF_018221465.1 Shewanella intestini
CAAAATACAGTTGGCTTTGCTCCTTCGTCGCTTATTCTAGCCAACTATATTTTGCCATTAACAGGGCGTTATATTTTTATTTGAGTTTTGAAGTATGAAAAAAAGAAGACATCATTATGTTTGGCGTAATTATCTGCGTTCTTGGTCGGATAATGAGCAAATATGGTGTGTAAGAAACAAGAAGGTTTTTCCCACTAACTTAATGAATATAGGGCAAGAGCGAGACTTCTATCGCCTAAATGAGTTAACAAAAAAAGAAGTCTCGTTTTTAACATTATTGCTCAATCAGCATTCCTCTGAGGCAATACAAAAATTGAATCATGGGTGGATGGAACTATTTACCGCAGTATTTCAAATTCGTGAACAAGTCAATAAGCATGAGTTAAGCGATGGTGCGTTCGAAGCTGAGATTGAGAAACAAATAATTAACTTAGGTGAAGATTTTCATTGTAAAATAGAAGAAGGCGCAATAAAGTTTTTGGATGGTTTGCTAGACAATGGGACTAACTTTCTTGCTGATGAAGATAATGCTATCGAGTTTATTTATTATCTTTGTGTTCAGTATTTCCGAACTAAGAATATAAAAGAAAGTGCGGCATCTTCAGTATCTGAGTTAGACTTGTTGGATGTGGATAAAGCATGGAATATCCTAAGTCATACATTTTCTACCGCTTTGGCTTGGAGTATATATGCTGAGCGATCGCAGTGGAGTTCGGTTATTTTAGAAAACCATACATCTTTCCCTTTTCTTACTAGTGATCAACCGATTATTAACACTTACGCAGCTTTTGGAAAGCAAGTCAAAGATCACGATGAATTGGAGTTCTACTATCCATTGTCACCTGAAAAAGCACTGTTACTTACAAAGAAAGCTGAATATAAAGATATGCCATCTAAATTTTTAAATGAATTGGAGGCAAGCGGTTACAATGACATTATGATTAATATGTCCCATGAACAAATCTACTCGTTTCAAAAAGAACAGTTAGAAATGTATGTTCAAAAATATAACAAAATGTTAAACAGGGACTAAAACGTTTGGCATTATTAGCTTGAAGCTAATTTTAATGCAAATCGTTTTAGCCCGTTAACATGACGTTATATAGCATGGAGCACAAGTGAAAACTCAAGTATCTATTTTCATAATCATTATTCTTTTAATAGCTGGATGCCAGTCAACATATAAACCTAAGTTAACTCAACTAGAAAAGCAGCAGAAGAAAATGATGTTGAGAGTTGCTCCTAAGGCAGAATTTACAAAATATATTGATATCATGTTTATAAAGAGTTGCGAAGAACTATACAAATATATAGAGCCACGTGGAATAACAGTAGTATCAGCAAAAAGTAACCAAATTCTTATCCGTCTTCCATCTGGACAAACAACTGAGATTTCTATAAATAACTTAGAGTGTCAACAGTAATATTGCTATATAACAAGCTAATTAATAAGGACAAAAAACAGTTGGCTGTTTTCGTTCCTCAACATTTTAGCCAACAATTTTTTGCCCATTATTAAGGCGTTAGGCAGTAGGTCGAGTATGGATGAACAAACCAACACTATTTTAGGGTTAATCCTTGCTGTAATTATGGGAATAGTTACTTGGGCAACTATTTCTAAAAGAGAACAGCAACTTGATGATCCCGACGATGATAGCGTTATCTATTTAGATCAGCTAATAGAAAAATCTTGTCTGCAACCTAATGGTAAATACCTTTTACGAGTTTTAAGGCAAAGTGGTAATCTTCAAAAAGATGATCAAGTTTTTAATTCTCATGAAGCGGCAATAAAAAATGCAATAACTACTTTTAAACGAGCAAAAATTGACTGTGCTTACGTTACAAAAAATACAGAAGTAGAGTTTTTCTTTCGGCGTCCATATCACCACCATGGAGGGAGCACGGAGGGTAAAAAAGTAGGTAGTGTTGAAATCTACAAAATAGAGTAGCCTACTGCTAACAAGAGATTATGGCGTCAAACAGTTGGCTATGCTCGTGCCTCGTTATTATAGCCTGCCATTTTTAGCCGCTAAGCAAAGCCTTACCGTATATCCAATTGCCATATCTACCCTAATACCAAAAGTCACTTTTAGAATTTAGCTTTAAAACGTTTTTGTCCAGAAGTGATCAAACTTTATTATTAAAAAATAACTTTCATGCTCAGATAAATTATCAAACTATTGCCTAATCACCTTTCAAGAAAATGCTAATTTTTTATCAATCTTTATTATGATCGTACAAGTGCGTTGAGTTTTTACTTTACATCTTGGGCATAAAAAAGCGACTTACACCGGGGAGGTAATAAGCCGCAAAGGTCAGACATTTGGGTAATCAATAACGTCTGATTCGAACTCAATACAGTGATGTTATACGCTTTAGCATTGGCTTATAGTTGCTAGAACGTTAGAAACCCCGAGTTAGTTTAACAGTCTCAAACTGTGTGGTTTTGGTGACATAATGCGTTAATTGCTCAGAGTCGTTAAATAAGTAAGCGTGATTAAACAATAAAAACAAGCGCAGGGTTAGCGGCTGCGCTTGCTTTACATCACCACCTTGTTAGAGCAATGAGTTACATGGCAACAAAGTCATCCATTAATATCACGCCAAATGGAGCCCCACCGCCCATGTTATCAACGGCAGCAACGCTGTATAAGCCATTTGCTTCTAAGGTGACATCAAGCGGGCCAATTGCCACGGTTTTAGTCCCTGCCACAGTTACTGAAATGGTGTAATTACCCGGTGCAATCGATAAGCTGCCAGATGAGGCTTTAAATGGCACCGCGGTTAAAGCGGGTGTCGCAGCTGATATATCTGAGCTTTCAGTCAGGTAAATATCCACTTCTGGCGCAGAATACGCACTGTGCAGTACCGTTAATTTGGCTTCGGTGGCAACGCGTCTGGTTTGCTCCATTAAGATTAATGGCTCAATCATCGTGTCGGTTAACGACCCGACAGCAAAGGCGCTGTAGCTCATGCTAGTTTCCAATTCAAAAGCCGCGTTATCGATTACCACAACACTGTTATCGGCATCGGCAGCGACTGTGACGGTATGAGCTCCTGCGGGAATATTAACGTAACCGGTGAATCCACTAAACGCTAACATGTTAACGGCTGGTACTGCGCCACCATCAAGAAATACATCAACTTCTGGTGCGTCGGCAACGGCATGCACTACGCGAATATCCGCGCCTGAATTCACGTCATATAACATCACTTGGTCATCGGGTAATGCAACATGTAACATCACAGGTGCCATGCCTGCTCCCGTATTTGGGATCGCGCTAATTAAATAGTCACCCATGTCAGCAAGTGCTACGGTGCCAGAGTCATATACGACATCTTTCATGCCGGCGGCAGTAATGCGAATTTGGTAGTCACCTGCAGCAACAGATAATTGGTCGCTGTTGTCCATATAGTTGGCCGATAATGTCGGGCTCATGCTGCTAATGTCATCATTGGGGGCGGTTACATACACATCTACTAACCCCACACTTGGTGTGGCATGTAATACTTGCACCCGAGCATAACCGGCGGCAATGTCGTCCATCGGATTGGTTATTAATTTCAGCGACAATGTTTGGTCACCGACATTACCTAATGCCACAGCGGTGTATTCCATTTGGTCTTCGGTTGTCAGGGCTGCATCTAACACCATTGTGGTGCTACCATCTGCTAAAATAGCATCCACACTAATGTCGTAGCTGGCAGCGTTGACTTCAATGAGCCCGCTGGACATGGCGTAATCAACATCAGCTAAAAGCTGCGCGCCGTTGGCGTTAACGTTCACCAAAGGTGCATCACTGCTTGCATGGATTACGCGAATGTAAGACAGCTCAACGGGAGCGGGGTCTTCAACAACAACGGTGTCATCGTCGTCATCTGAACAGGCTCCAAGCGTGACTAGTGATGCGCAAAATGCTAAAGGGTAAATCCTTTTCATGGTTGGTTCCTCGTCGTCTTTAAGTGTTGTTAATCTGCGAGGGGTGTATACGGCAGGTATTTTTTATTGGTTCAATATTGGTTCGAAAAAACAACAAATTATCTGCACTTTATTGATGATATTCATTTTTAGTTAGATTAAATGTTTTTAAATTAATCGCTTACCTCTACATTTAGCGAGATAATCCATTCGACTTATTTTACTTTCACTGAAATAGAGAGACCGCTTATGACAGATAATTGCGATGATGGCGCTGTATCAAACTCAGCATTAGCAGCGACGTCATTTCGTATTGCCAGCATTAATCTGTTCAATTTTATTGCGCCGCCAGATGCCTATTATGAATTTGAAAATATTTACTCAACCGAACAATGGTTAGGTAAATTAACTTGGTTTAGTGACTTTGTCGCTAAGGCCAAGCCAGACATTATTGGCTTTCAAGAGGTGTTTAGTCCTGATGCGTTAAAAGAGTGGGCGAATAAACAGGGTTATCCCTATTTTGCGGTGGTAGGTGAGCCAGAGTTGGTGAGTGACTATGTCTATAAAAGTCCTGTCGTTGCTTTGGCTTCGAAATACCCGATAACGCAAGTGAGTGCGGTTGTGCCGCAGGCGCACAGTTGCCAGCAACTGGGATTGCCTAGTACGTTTTCCTTTAGCCGTGCGCCATTGCGTGCAACGGTTAACTTACCTCATTTTGGTGAGTGTGATTGCTATGTGATTCATTTTAAATCAAAGCGTAATCAATTAGACACCACCGTTGCCACAGACCAAACATTGTCGGGTGCAGCTGAGTTTGTTGCCCAACAAGTGTTAGGGCGTTGGGGGGCGAGTTTACAGCGTGGCAGCGAAGCAACCTTGCTCTATCATGCCATGCTCACACGGCGCTTTAGCTGTGGTCATCCGTTTGTATTAATGGGGGATTTTAACGACAGTATTCAAAGCGATTTATTTTCAGCATTTAGGCAATCAAGCCGAATTTTTCGTAGCGATATTAATGATGTTGCGCTTAGCCAAGTTAGCGACACTGAGCTACAAGCGCAATTGCAACAATTTGGTTTGTTTGACAGTTATGAGTTATTTGTTGCCCATCAAAAGGCCAATAGGACCTTAGCTCATGATGAATATGAAACTCACTCGCAAGCGTCGCAATTAATGCGACCAGCCAGCCATTATTTTGGTAATACCGGGTCAGTATTGGATTATATTTTAGTGTCGAGCGAGTTTAATCACGCGGCGATGCAAAACTTAGCGCATATCACTCACTACCAAACCTTTGACCGTCATTTAGTGCGCCCAGACTACGAGCGTGATAAAAACAGCACTGACCATGCACCGGTAATGATGACGTTTGAACTGCGTGGGCAAGTATAAGTGCTTTATTTTAAAACGTGTTTTTCGAGTACGCCGCGTTCAACCAACCGACTTAACACTTGGTGAGTTTGTTTACGAAAGATGTCCCTAAGCTGCCTGACAATAGGTGTAATTGATTGGCGGCTTGGGCAAATAAGCCATAGCTCTGACATCACAGGCGTATATTGTGGCATTACCCGCACCGCTCGGCCTGCTAAAATTTCTTCTGCCATATCTAAACACGACTTTATCGCAATGCCTTTACCGGCAATACACCATCGTTTTACGAGTTCACCATCATTGGCAGAGCGATTTCCTTTTAATTTAATTTTTTGTTCACCGCCTGGGTGCTGGAAGTGCCACTCATCTTGGCGAATATCATTGAGTTGATAAAATAAGCAGTTATGGTCGAGTAGTTGTTGCGGTGTTTGTGGCTCAGGATGAGTTTGTAAATATTGTGGACTAGCAAATAGCAGCCGCGGGACATTACAGATTTTAAAACCGTAGGCGTTAGAGTCAGTGGGTGAACCGTATCGCAGCGCCATATCAACACCGTCTCGATAAAAGTCTACATTGCTGTCACTCATGTGAGAGCGCAGTGTCACTTTAGGGTGTTGCTCCATAAAGTCATCTATCCATGGTGTGACTAAGTTACGGCCGAGATCGGACGATAAAGCAATGCGGATTTCACCGTCAATAATTCCTTCGTCTTCACGCATATTTTGTTTGGCTTGTTCGAGCATTAAGAGCGCTTGTTCGCATTGAGGTAAATAACGTTCGCCAGCAATGGATAATCTAAGCTGGCGTGTGGTGCGCACAAATAGCTCAGAACCTAATGAGGCTTCGACGCGTTTAACTGCTGCGCTTGCTGTTGCTGTGCGCATATCAAGGTGAGTGGCTGCCTTGGTAATACTTCTAAATTCAGCCACTTTAAGGATAACGATTAAATCTTCTAATAGCATATTGTCTAATCCTATTTGATAATAATTCAAATATTAGGCGGTTCTTGGCAATGAAAATTGAGCATAACATGTTCATCCTATTTTTAGGCACAATTTAGGTTAGCCAATGTCATCATTTGAATTTCAACAAGGTCCCATTCGCCCGCCATCAGAAGCGGATAGCTTACTCATTAGAACCACAGTGGGTTGCCCTTGGAATAAGTGCAATTTTTGCACCTTGTTTAAAGGCATGCAGGCATCAGTTAGGTCAGTAGAAGCCATTAAAAAAGACATTTGGGCTGCGAAACAGTTTTATAAAAACCGTAAATTTAAGCAGTGTTTTTTACAAGATGGCGACTCTTTTTCGATGGACACCGAGGATCTTATTGAGGTGTTAACCACGTTAAAACAAGCATTTCCTGAGCTCACTCAAATTAGTTCTTACGGACGCGCGCAAACCATGACGAAGAAATCATCGACTGAGATGAAAGCCATTTGTGATGCCGGTTTGAATATGCTGTATTGCGGCTTAGAGTCGGGCTCAATTGAGGTACTTAAACAAAGTCAAAAAGGCATTACTCCAAAATCGATTGTAAAGTCAGCGGCACAGGCAAAACAAGCCGGGATGAAAATGATGGCATTTGTGATTGCAGGCTTAGGTGGAAAAGCATTGTCTGCGGTACATGTTAGACAAACTGCGGCAATTTTAAATCAAATTAACCCTGATGAAATTCGGGTGCTGTCATTAGCGGTAAAAGCGGGCAGTGAATTAGATAAATTAAGGCTACAAGGTGAGTTTGAGCCATTAACTGAAATTGAAATGGTGCGAGAACAACAGCAATTATTGTCATTGTTAGATAAGGTAGACGGCCGTTACGGTCATTATCATGGGATTAACTTACTTACTGAAATTAATGGTAAGTTACCTGAAAATAAGGCTCATTTTAGCGCGATATTCCAACGGTTTTTTGCCCTGAGTGAGCAGGAACAGAATAACTTTATTCTCGGGCGGCGGTTACATTATTACGCCAGTTTAGACAGTATGAAAAACCAGTTAGTGTTCGACACGGTAACGCGTGAATTAGCTCGGATTGAACAAGATAAAATGGGCGAGCTTGAAGATATTTTTTATCAACTTAGACAACGAATGATTTAACCCGTTGCCTTAGGGTAGGTTACAACGCACCAGAAGTTATTCACTAGCCATATGCTATAACACTTAGGTTATTCAAAAAAATCAACAGCAACCCATAAAATGATTGTGATGGGGTAACTGACTTATTTTAGGCTTGCTTAGCTGCTTAGCTGCTTAGCTGCTTAGCTGCTTAGCTGCTTAGCTGCTTAGCTGCTTAGTTGCATGACCGTATAACTGATGAGGCTATGACGGCTATGCAGCGTGTTGTTAGCGTTGTCCTACAAAGCAATCAAGTCTCGATTGAGATGTGCATAGGCACATTGCTCCAGTTACTTTATATAGCCTCTCTTGAGCTTAAGCTCACTGACAAGCGTTGTTAAACTCAGGCACTACCCGTTTAGGGCTTGAGGGTATTTTTCATCTGTACACATTGATAATCAGCTTGGCGCGCTTCGAGTAAAGCACCTTGGGTCATGGCTGATAAGTGTGATGATGTGCTAATCACCTTAGTGAGCGCATCAATATTGTCGGCACTGCATAGTGTGGGTATTAAATATTGATTGAATGCGCGCATAAATACGACGCCTTGTTGATCATAGCGCGCCATCTCATCTAAGCGTTGCTGCGCCGTGGCTTGGCTAAAATATTTTTGCTCAGTTGGATACAGTGATTGCATCACAATGCGTTTTTTCGCAACCGTTAATGTATTGTCGGCAGTAAGCGCTGTTAACCATTGACGTTTATTGGCCGCGTTTGGGCGCAGTACTCGCGCTGCCAAGGCTTGTTTTTGGCCATTATTGCTGTTGTCGGTCGTTAACTCATTAGCAATTAGCTGTTGAGTATTTTTATAGTCAAAACGGCTGAGTTGCTTAATGATCGCCCAGCGTAGGTTTTGATCTAAGGTCATCCCTGTCATCGTGGCCGTGCCGAGTAACAGTTCGTGTAAATGTGATAATGATGTTGGTGTTTGGGAAAAAGTCACATAAGCCTCAAACCAGCGTCGCTGTAAGTCGCTGTTATGGGTGTTTTGCATGGCTAAGCGCAAACTCATTTGTGCTAATGCACGGGTAACCGTGTTCGCGTAGGTTTTATGGTTGGGTGACATTAACATGAGTGTGGCTTGAGCCTGATGCAGATGGCTTATGACTTGCGATAAAATTGTGTCATCGTGCTCTTTGGGGATATTCACCAAAGCCGCATTGATAAATTGCTCTACCCCCACATGGCCGTCTACTGCACTGTTCCACAAACTTTGCCATAGCATTGAGCGTAACAATGGATCATTAATGTGATTTAAGCGCCGCGTTGCAGTATTTAATGAACGTTGATCAAGCTCGACTTTTACATAGCCCCAATTGTCAATATTGGGATAAACCAAATCAGGACATTGACTGCCAATTAAAGCTGGTACTGCCGTTTTTCGGCCTTGATATGTCACGGCAAGTTGCTTGTCTTTATCAATACCGTGGCGATGCTGATTAAATAAAGCAATTTGTACTCGCTGTTCACGCAGTGCAGGGAAGTCACTATTGGCACTTTGAATAAGGTTAAACTCGCTAATTTTACCGTTGCCACAAACATATTGCGCTTTAATGGTATTCACACCTGCTTGATTTAACCATTGCTGTGTCCATTGACTTAAATCTCGGCCTGATGCGGTTTCTAAGCTGTGAATAAAATGGATTAAGGTGGCATTTTCGAAACGGTATTGCTGCAGATATTTACGTACACCTTGGCGGAAGGTGTCGTGACCAATAAGGTGGCGTAATTGCTTTAGGACTGACGCGCCTTTTTGATAAGTGATGGCGTCAATGTTATCAAAGGCGTTATGGCTACTGGTAACGGGGACGTCAATAGGATGGGCGGTGATTAAACGGTCTTTTTGATAAGCCTGTTGTTTGCTTTTGGCGTCAAAATCTTGCCAAGCGTGGTTAAACTCAGTTACTTCACTAGTGGCTAAGGCACCCATAAAAGAAGCAAAGGACTCATTTAACCATAAGCCATTCCACCATCTCATGGTGACTAAATTACCAATCCATTGCTGCGCCATTTCATGCATGATAACACTTGCAAGACTTTGTTTTTGCGCTTGAGTCATGCTGGTTTGATGTAAAAAATAGTCTTCAGAAAAGGTGATTGCAGCGGCATTTGCCATAGCTCCGTAGATGACGTTTGGCACTAATAATTGGTCATATTTTTTAAACGGGTACGCAATGCCAAAGTAGTTATCAAAAAAGCGTAAGCCTTGTTTGGTATAGGTGAACCAGTCTGCGGCGCTGACATGTTTGGCGACAGACTGACGGGCAAATAGACGCATAGGATAAGGGCCGGAATTGTCTTGCCAAACATGATATGGCCCAGCGTGCATTGAAAAATTATACGGACTGATTTTAGGTGTAGTAGGGAAATACCAAGTATTGGCCGTGCCATGTGGTGCAATGCGTGTCTCGTTTGTGGTCGATATCACGCTCCAGTCTTTTGGGGCCGTAACCGTAAGGGTAAAGTTGGCTTTTAAATCGGGTTGATCAAATAGCGCAAACATTTTCTGCGCCCCAGCGGGCTCAAAGTGTGAATATAAATAAATACGTTGATCGACAGGGTCGATAAAACGATGTAGCCCTTCGCCATTGCTGCTGTATTGGCGTTTGAAACTCACTTCAATGGTGTTTTTGCCACTCACTAATAATGTTGGGCTGAGTGTAAAATACGCACCATTGTAGTTAGGGTAAATTGATTTGCCATTAATGATAAACCGTTCAACTTGGGCTTTGTTGAGGTCTAATGTTAGCGGTGATTTTGTGCTAGCAAGATTAAAGGTCAACTTTGTTGTGGCTTTAAATTGGTTGTTGAGCGCTAAATTAGCTTTACCATTTAAGGTGGTGTTGGTTAGCTGAGTCTTATTGCGTTTATCGGTGTTTGTGCTTGAGTTAGCATCCGCGTTTAACGGCGTATTTTTACTGGAGATATTATTGGTTACATTATTATTGCCGTCAGTTAGATCAAAGCTGAGTTGGTATTCAACATTTGATACTACCGCCGAGCGCGCCATAGCTTGTGCTTGAGTGATATTGTTACTGCCATCACGTGGGATATGTAGCGATGAATTGGACGACTGACAACCTGATATTGTTAACGTGCTAAGCAGTAATAAGCCAGCGCCAAAAGAGGGTGATGTGAAGAAGCGATTATAATTATTTTTATTTGAGCGGTTCACAATTATCATCCTGATAACCAATGGATTAAGCATTAAAAAGCCGGCGCAAGCCGGCTTTTTGTTGTCGAGAAAGCGAGTGTTATAAGCCTAGAAAAGACTTAGATTTTGCTTTACGAATTTCTTTTTCGTCAGACCATTCAATTAAGCCTGTTTCAAGATCCATTAAGCGCATGGTCATTTTGTAGTATACGTCTTTGTCGCTACCTGCTTCTTTTACAATGCTAGAAAGGTTGCCGTAAAGCATGTATTGGGCACCAATTTGGCGACCAAAACGAATAGCGGTTGATGGGTCAACCATGCCAGCATTGTTTTGATAATCAAGTTGCTTGCGCACTGCGTCAACTTTAGTCATGTCGATAAAACGGAATTTACCTGAACGCAGTAATTTGGTGCTGATGGTGTCAGTGATTGATTCAGTATCAATGTGTTCTGAGGTTTTGTTTTTAATTTTGTCGACAAACATAATTGGACGTTCTTTTTGCGTCATGACCACAATTGGTGGGAAAGTAAGCATGCTGTCGACCATTTTGGCTGAAATGGCTTGTAGATCAGTAGAGCCGAAGTTTTCATTGACGGTTTCAACTTCAGTGGCATCACCGTATTGCACTTTAGATTGACAAGCGCTCAGTCCTAAAACTGCGGCCAAGACAAAGATGACTTTAATATGTTTCATAGTAGTTCCCATTGATGATTCTGATGAAATTGATAAACGTTATATAATTATTGAATAAAATCGGGTGCGATTACCAGTCTCAATCACCCAAATTAATGTTGCTCTATTCGGTTTTACTTCTATTTTAGTCGCGCTTGAGCCTGCAATGCTAATATTGTATTGCCCAGGTTTAATAAACTCCCTGGCAATTTGTGCCTGCTGAGGCAAGGTTAACCAACTGCGTCGGTCAGGTTGCTCAGTAACAACATTGAAGATTTGCATCGCAACTGAACCGACATCGTTGTCATGTTTGTTGTCACCTTTAACGCTTTTGTTGAGCTCTGATTTTGTGACCACTCTTGCCGCTTGGCGAAATAAGGCGCCTGGCAACGCTTCTTTTAACGCGTTATAAGCAAGTGCGTCGATATTAGCGATACTCTGCGCTTTTAACACGTTATTTAGCCCTGTAATTGGGGTTGTATTAAGGGGAGTTGTACGCGGATAGTAGGTTGCAAGTGCGGCCGTTTGAAAGTTACCGTCAATGGTAAAAGGCACGGTAAAACTTTGCTTTTCGGGTGCGAAACCGCGCTCAACCATAAATACGACTTGACCTTGGCCTTTTTTCGGAAGAGGTGCATCTCCCCAGCGTTTTTTAAATTCATCATATTGCGGCATAGATAATTGCTTGGCTAAGCGCACTAAATCTTGCTGTAAAAAATGGTTGTCTGGAGTAATTTGGGCTGCTTTTCGATAATCAATATAGGCATCGTTTGGTTCACCGAGCAGTTCATGCAATAAACCGGTAGTGTAATAGCTATAAGCATTTAAAAATGAGCTTGTTACTGTGCCTGAGGCTTTATTTAATTTATTGATTTCGCTGTTAATGGTGCCGTTTGCCATCTCTTTGATGCTGTCTTGTGATTTTTCATAGTGGGCTTGTTCACTACTTTGTAATTGATTGCTGCGACGCACTTCAACTAACGCACCTTGGACATCGCCCATCAGGAGATAATTTAAGGCTTGGTATTGATGCAACATAATGCGTTCATACCCTGGGCCTCGATAAGGAATGGCGTTGTCATTAAGTAAAAAGCTGCTTGAGGTGGCACCAATGTCACTGACACTGACGATGGCGCGGTCATCAAAATCTTTATAGGCTGCAATGGCTTGTTGGTAATAAGCTTTACTGTTGGCAAAGTCACCCTCTATTTGGGCGATACGTCCAGCTTCTTGAGCATATAATAGGCCATCATTACCGCTGATATTATCTGCCAGTTTAGTTAATGAGGCATTGCTAGTGCTGGTGGCAAGTTGGCTTTTATAGGGCGCAATTTGTGATGGATAATTAATGAAAATACTATTGAAAGCACACCCTGTGAGTGTCATGCAAACGATGTAAACTTGCAGCAGGCGCTTCATTTTCGGTCCTTTATAGTCGCTTGAGTTAGAGCATTAATTTGCTCTCGTTCTAACAAGGTTATCCCTTGTAGGTGATCATATTCATGAAGAAAAATACGCGCAACAAATCCACGTAATGTTTGTTGCTGCCATTGGCCGTAACGTGTTTGATACTTTACCGTTATTTGGTCTGCACGGGCAATATTAATGCGTGTATTTGGGATGGATAAACAACCTTCTTCACCAATGACTTGTTGTGATGACTGCTCAATAATACTGGGGTTAATCACCACTATGGGGTCCATTTTGGGGGCATCTGGGTAACGCTCATTGGGGTGCGATGCCATAATAAATACGGCCATATTGCTGTGTACTTGCGGCGCAGCAATGCCGACGCCTTTAGCTGCTAACAGGGTGGATAGCATTTGTTGGGTTAATTGAACAAGTTGCTGATTAAATTCGGTCACAGGCTTTGCTACACGAGTCAATATCGGTTCGCCCGTGGTGGCTATCGGTAATGTGAGTGCTAGCGCCATTGTTTCACCGTTTATTGTGATATGAATTGGTTATTGAGGCTCAATGACTGCTGGATTGAGTCTATTTATCGTGGTTATGTATTCAATATAATGCAGTTGTCATATAAATATATGATTATTGGCAGTGATGATATTGCTTTATTGCATTTATCGGGTAGATAACATTGCATGATAATTAAGTGGTTTAGCCTGCTATAGGTTGTTAAGCCGTTTTAATTATTATTGGTTTAATAATGTGGCGGCGGCGTTTCTTCTGATGCCGTTGCCATGTTGCTTGGTTCAATGGCTTGTAATTTGCTTATCATTAGCATCATTTGTCGTTGTTGCGTAGCTACTAAATCATTGAGTTTAATAACTTCTTGGTTGAGTTCTTCAATGGTTAATTCTTGGAAGCTGAGCTTGGTTTCAAGATCATCTAATTTATCCCACACTTGTTGCATGTGTACCTCTAAATATTCAAATGGGTCGTGTATAAAATCATGGCTGCGATCAAGTTTCATTTTCAACTTGGTGTAAGGCATTTATTGAGTGGAAAATATCTCCAATAAGCCCTTACTGCTGATACTCATGACTTTGTCAGGTTGTCTCATTGCAACAGAGTATACTACAGCGCCTTTGTTTTTCGTGTTTTTAGTCAGCTGTACATGCCACTTTTTATCAAGTTTACCTGAATCTATTTGCCATAACATGACTTCTCTAGCCGGTGTGCCGGTGAGAATTTGGGTGTCATTATTCACAAATTTAGCCGCGCTAAAACTTATTTGTCGACGCTTGATGTTTAATTTACCAACTACGCCAGCATTGCCAGAGTGCCAAATGTTGGCATCACCTGTTATGTCTGCGGCAAAGCTGAGTTTTCCATCGTCGCTTAATAATACTTTTGTGATGCGAGAACTGAGTTGCCATTGATGTAAAGGCTGACCTGTTTGGGTTTCCCACAAAATAACTTTGCCGCCATTGCCCCCACTTAATGCAAGCGTACCGTTAGCAGAAATTGAGACGCTGTTAATTTTTTCTTGATGACCAAGAAATTGAATGAGTTTGTTTTGTACTATTGATAATGACATGACTGAGGCATCGACTAATCCGACTAAAACATGACCATTATTTGAAATGGCAACACTGCGTGCCGTGGCCGGTAAGCTCCACCAACCAACCGATTTACCCGTTTGAATATCCCATACAACAAGAGAGTCTTTATTGAGTGTTGCAGCATATTGAGCGTTGGGGGAGATTGCCGCATCGATAACATCATTAGCTTGGCCTGATTTACCATGAACCCACTGATATTTTTTGACTTTTTTGTTGGTGTCCCACAATTGAACCCCATTGTTGGCGGTGCTGATTATAAGGTATTTTCCGTCGCGAGATAATTCGGCGTTATAGACGGCATCAGTCGTTATCGTTTGAAATTCGCTGGGGGCAGGTTGGCAACCACTAAGTAAAACAGTGTAACAAACAAGCAAAAGAAATCGGATCATGAACTTGTTCCTATTTAAGTTGTCTCAGACACACATTAATCGATATTACCGTTAGTGGTTGTCACTATTTGAGTATGTTACCTCATTTAAATGATAATTGCGTATTGGTATAACCATTACAGTTAGTATAAAGTGACAAGTTAACATTTGACTTAAGCACTTCATTTGTTTGAAGTATGCACAAATTGTAATTATAAATACTCCTGAGGAAGCTTTAATGAAACCTTTTTATAAACTATCGCTAGTAGCATTAACCGTTTTTGGTTTATCTGCTTGTAATCAAGAGCAAAAGCCTGTTGAAACTAAAGTTGACTTATCAACAGCGGCTCAAAAAGAAGCGTATAGCGTTGGTGGCTCTATTGGTGCTTACATGGCTGGTCACATTAAAGAGCAAGAAGAGCTTGGCTTTACTGTTGATCGCAGTCTAATTATTCAAGGGTTTAGTGATGGTTTAGCAGAGTCTATGAAGCTAAGCGAAGAAGAAATGCAAACCGTACTAAAAGACTTAGATAAAAAGCTAAATGACAAACGCGCTGCAAAAGCGAAAGAAGCTGCATCTAAAGCTATTGCTGACGGTAAGAAGTTCTTAGAAGATAACAAAGCCAAAGCGGGTGTAACAACAACGGATTCTGGTCTTCAATATGAAGTACTTAAAGCGGGTGAAGGTGAGAAACCTGCTGCTGAAGATACTGTTGAAGTACAATATCGCGGTACATTAATTGACGGTACTGAGTTCGATAGTTCTTACAAACGTGGTGAGCCAGCTAAATTCCCACTAAACCGTGTTATTCCTGGTTGGACTGAAGGTGTTCAATTAATGTCTGTTGGTGCTAAGTATAAATTTGTTATCCCTGCAAACCTTGCTTATGGCGAACGTGATACTGGTACTATTCCTGCCAACTCAACACTTGTGTTTGAAGTAGAACTACTTTCTATTGAAAAAGCACATTCTGCTGATCATTCAGAAGCGGCAAAAAAATAACCGTTTTTGAGTTAATCAAAAAGGACGCTTAGGCGTCCTTTTTTGTCTCTATGGTAAATATCATAAAGTGTAAATGGCTGAGCTTTGGGCATAAGCGCACTAACAAGATAAAACAATTTACGTTAAAATTAGCCAAGGTTAATTGGCTTGGAAGTATTATGGAATATGATTTTCGTCGAAATCGGTTTGAAGGGACTGTCTTTGCACAATTTAGCATGGAACACGCCGTTTTAGGGCGTTGGTTTACTGAAGAGTTAGGCAGTGATGAAACTCAGATAAACCATATATTGACTCAAATAGTGTCATTACAAGCGGGCACTAACATGCATTGGCGTCACATTGGTGATGAGCTCACCATTGACATGGATACCGAGCAAGTACGAGTATTTGCCAGTGTCATAGCGTCAGAAGAAGAGCATGAGCTTCAAGAGTCTATGTCACTTTATGATGCGGAGTCAGAGTCATTTTGTGGCTTAGAAGACTTTGAAAGTGTATTGAAGAGCTGGTTAGTCTTTATCAAGCAAAAATAACCTTGCTTAGGCTGGTTCAGTGAGATTCAAAGGTTTGAATTTAACGCTTTAGATTAGATGAGCAAATGATGAAGCGGTTAATGGGACAAATAGAAAAGGTTAATATTCACACTTAAGGAATTGATTTGTTTAAATTTAATTTGCCGTTTTTTATTCTAGCTAAATCATTATTGATGACGTTTGCCCAGCGCTTCACAATCAAAAAACCGCCAACTGGCGGTTTTTTATTTTAAGTATTGTTATTACCATTGCGCATCAGTGATTCAAATAACGTACGGCCATTTCAGTACGTGATTTAGCGTTAGCTTTACGCAATAAATTTTTCACGTGTACTTTCACTGTTCCTTCACTAATGTGCAGGTCTTCAGAAATGACTCGATTACTTTTACCTTCAGCTAGTTCTTGTAAAATTTGCAACTCTCTTGGTGTTAAACTCGTAATCCATTCGTCATCAGCGGATGCATTTTTTAGCTCATACATATAGGCTTCTACTTCATCGCTAACAACGCGGTGGCCTAACATGGCATTTTTAAGTTGTTCAAGTAATAAGTCTGGCTCTGTGTCTTTGAGTAAATAACCATCAGCGCCAGCTCTAAGTAAGCGGATGACATCTTGTTTGGCATCCGATACCGTTAAGATAACAATACGAGCGGTGATCCCTTCTTGACGTAACGCATTAAGGGTATCAAGCCCAGACATGCCTTTCATATTAAGATCAAGCAATACGATATCTGGTTCATCTTTTTGAAGCGTGGTTAAAGCATCAAGCCCATTGCCGGCCTCACCAAATAAGGTGAAGTCTTCATCAGATGAAACAAGTTCACAAATTCCCCGACGAAGCAATGGATGATCATCGACGACAAGTACTGAATAAGGTTTACCCATTTAAAGGCTCCTGCTGAGGTGGAAAGCTAAGGATAACGGTTGAACCACCATCTATGTTACTACGAAAGTTAATAGTACCGTTAAGTTTGTTTGCTCTTTCATGCATGATGCCAATGCCAAAGTGCTGATCTCGTTCTTTAATGTGTTCAATTCCTAAGCCGTTATCGCAAATTGAAATGCTCGGGTGGCCTTTATCATTAACGTTGCATTTAATACAAATTTTAGTCGCATTAGCGTGTTTTATAGAGTTTAACGTAGCTTCACGGGTGATTTGTAATATGTGGATATGCTGTTTGGCTTCCATTAAATGTGCAGGCAAATGATACTCAAGAAGTAACTGGGCGTCAGATTGTCCGCGTAATTGATCGAGCATCATTTCAATGCCTTGATGTAAGTCTGGCTCTTTTAGTGTCAATCTGAAAGTAGATAATAATTCTCGCAATTGACTATAGGCTGTGGTGACACCAGCATTAATTTGATGTAACTGTTTTTCTGCCTCTTCTTTGCCTTGGTCGCGTTTAAGGCTTTTGGTAAGCAGGTTAACTTGAATTTTTAAGAAAGATAATAGTTGGCCTAAAGAGTCGTGAAGTTCACGAGCGATGACCGCTCGTTCTTCCATTAATGCGAGCTGTTGACGTTGCTCCGTTGCATTATGAATGGTGATTGAGCGAGTTAACATCATGGCGAAGTTTGCCAGTAATTGAGTATTAACCGCTTTTTGTGAAATAACGTCTAAATGCCCTAAGTGCTTATTGTTATGTATCAGTGGAAATGACACTGATTTGAGCTCGGAGTCTGCATCAGGCCAACCATCTAATGCTTCAATAACATCTTGAGTTTCATCCTGATGTTCAATGACTAACCGCAAATAGGATATGCGTTCAAAGTGTTTTAGTTGATTTAAGGCGCCTTGCAGAGTTTTGTATTCAAGTTTATCAGCTTGCAGTTTTATTAAGTTATCGTAAAGAAAGTTAAGTTCGTTATTGGCACGGGTGAGCGCCACGGTTTTTTCATTAACTTGACCTTCGAGATCACGATATAAGGTCGATAGTTCGGTGGTAATTTTCTTTAGTGCATTACTTAACGCGGTTAATTCAATGTATTCCGTTTTAGGCATTTCTACATCAAACACCCCTCGGGAAATCGTTTCTGCACTATCCATCAATTGATGTAACGGTTTTACGACGCGTTTTCGCGTATACGACACCGCGATCACGGCAATAAACAGCATTAATATTAACCCGCTAATTTGACTAATTACCAGCCATCTTAATTTCAGCGCAGCAAACTGCTCCATTTTGAACACTAAAGTGTCAATGGTGTCGACAAAGTTTTTTAAGCCATTTTTATACTGCGTTAATTTGCCTTGCTCTATATAGGTACGCATTAATTGCCAGCGATTGATGACCTGTAAATATTGATCTGACAATTGAGTTGGGGAATACCAATTTAATGACCGTTGCAATGCCGGAGAATCGAGGGTTTTTTCAAACTGAATGATTTTTTCGTTGGTTTGTTCTGGTTCATTTTGGGCATAAAGCAATAAGCGATAGCTTTGCATCCGCAGTGACCCAGAGGCGTTGATTGCTTTTGCATCGCCGATACTGATGGATAAATTGAAAATTGCATACAGAGCCAAACTTGAAGAAAGCAAAATGAAGGCTAACATTAAACCTAAAATTGTTGAAGTAAGACTGCCACGCTTAATCATGAGTGCCTTTAACATTAAAATTGACCATTACAAACTGTTACTAATAATACTAAATTTAGCATAGGAATAGCAGTTGTTTATTGTGTTGAATACATTAGTTATTACTACTTTATGATGGCGACATGGAAAAAATGTGAGTTATAACACGGTGACATTTTTGATCTTGCGCAAAGTTCTATGGCAATACTTATTAAGAGGTATTTTTAAAGCTTATTAAAAGCGATAAGTTTGAAAATGAATGGAAGTACTATGTATAAATAATAAAACGTAACACGGAGAATGGTGATGAAGATGAATGCAAAAAAAGCGGCAATAAGCGCTATCCTTGCAAGTTCATTTATTGTTTCTGGCGCTTTTGCAAGCGATAAAACAGAACCTAGAAATGAAGTGTATAAAGATAGATATTCTGCTCAGTTTGAGTCGTGGCATGCTACTGACGAAAGTACTGAAAATACGGATCTACTTAAAGAAGATCCTCGTTTAGTTATTTTGTGGGCCGGTTACGGTTTTGCGAAAGATTACAATGCGCCTCGTGGGCATATGTATGCGATAACTGACATACGAAATACACTACGTACCGGTGCGCCAAAAAGCGATACTGATGGCCCTATGCCAATGGCATGTTGGAGTTGTAAAAGCCCTGACGTACCGCGTGTTATTGAGGAACAAGGTGAGGATGGCTATTTCTCAGGTAAGTGGGCGAAATCTGGCGCTGAAATTGTCAACGTAATTGGTTGTTCTGATTGTCACGTTAAAGGCTCGCCACGCTTGCGCGTTTCTCGTCCTTTTGCTTTGCGTGCAATGGAAACATTAGGCACACCGTTTGATAAAGCTTCTCGTAAAGACAAGCAGTCAATGGTTTGTGGTCAATGTCACGTTGAATACTACTTTGAGAAAACAAAAGACAAAAAAGGTTTTGTTCGCTTCCCTTGGGATATGGGCACTACAGCCGACCAAATGGAAGTTTACTATGACAACCTAGAGTTTTCTGATTGGACTAATGCGTTATCTAAAGCGCCAATGCTAAAAGCTCAGCATCCTGGTTATGAAACTTGGAAACTAGGCGTTCACGGTAAAAATAACGTCTCATGTACAGATTGTCATATGCCTCGCGTAGCGAAAGCAAACGGCAAAGGTAAATTTACCGATCACAAAGTGGGTAACCCATTTGATCGCTTTAAAGAAACCTGTGGTACTTGTCATACTCAAAGCAAAGAGTTCATGGTTAATTTAACTAATGAACGTAAGCAAAAAGTAGCTGATCTAAATGATCGTGTTGAAAACCAATTGGTTAAAGCTCACTTTGAAGCTAAAGCTGCATGGGATGCTGGTGCATCTAAAGAAGAAATGAAAGCTATCTTAACTGATATCCGTCATTCTCAATGGCGCTGGGATTATGCAACTGCCTCTCATGGTGTTGCCGCTCATGCTCCTGAAGAAGCATTACGTGTATTAGGCACTGCAGTAGATAAAGTTGGCCAAGCACGTATTAAACTTGCTCGTTTACTTACCGCTAAAGGTGTTAAACAACCTATCTCTTATCCAGATATTTCAACTAAAGCGAAAGCGCAAGCTGCTTTAGGTATGGATATGAAGAAATTAAATGCTGAAAAAGAACACTTCAAGAAAACAGTTGTACCGAAGTGGGAAGCAGAAGCTAAAAAACGTGAAGCGACCTATAAATAACTTTTATAGCGACAGCTAACATTAAAAAGCCCTCTTTATGAGGGCTTTTTACTGCATCGAATTTGATGTGAAAATCTATCACGTTGAAATACCTAACTCATGTTCGTTTTTGAGTGTTACTTAGCCTGACTAAAACCGATCCACAAATAGCTTGCGCAGTTAAATTTATCCTCCTGAAACCTCCCCATTAATCAACGTTGATTACCGTCGTTGCCCAACAATTGTGCATGCGCAATGAATGTAAATATTGTTTATTAATTATCAATGAAAACGCACCAAAAATAGGCAATGTATTTTTTATGTTGCACTTTTATGGTGCCTAAAAAGATGTGCATATGTGTATTTTTATTTTATTATTCAATATTTTCAATTAGTTAAATAATTGGCCTAATGATTGAATTGTTGTATTCAGCAAATAACAACAAATTGAATTAATTGGAGGTCGAGATGAAACTCGTCAGCGCAATCATCAAACCATTTAAGTTAGATGATGTCCGTGAAGCAATTGCAGGCATGGGTATTGAAGGCATGACCGTTACCGAAGTAAAAGGTTTTGGTCGTCAAAAAGGACATACTGAGCTTTATCGAGGCGCTGAGTATCAAGTGGATTTTCTACCAAAGGTTAAACTCGAAATTGCGACAAAATCTGAAAATTTAGACATGCTAGTTGAAGCCATTAGTTCAGCGGCACATACCGGCAAGATTGGCGACGGTAAAATTTTTGTCACTGAATTAGAACAAGCAATCCGTATCCGTACGGGCGAGCTTGATAACGAAGCGCTTTAGGGGGAAGTCATGGAAGAGTTAACCAAATTAGGTTTAACCGTCACAGAGTTACGATTTGCACTGGATACTTTTTACTTTTTAATTTCCGGTGCGTTAGTGATGTGGATGGCAGCAGGTTTTGCCATGTTAGAAGCTGGACTTGTGCGTTCGAAAAATACCACTGAAATTTTAACAAAAAACGTGTGTTTATATTCTATTGCTTGTGTGATGTACCTCATTTTAGGGTACAACATTATGTATGTAGATAATGTTGACGGTGGCATTTTACCTTCTTTTGGCGCGTTAATTGGCAGCCAAAGTGAAGGTGCTGATCATGCACTAGAATCTGACTTTTTCTTCCAAGTTGTGTTTGTTGCAACAGCAATGTCGATTGTGTCTGGTGCCGTTGCTGAGCGGATGAAACTATGGGCTTTCCTTGCTTTCTCGGTTGTGATGACAGGCGTCATTTATCCTATTGAAGGCTATTGGACTTGGGGTGGCGGTTTTGTTGCTCAAGCAGGTTTTGTTGACTTTGCAGGTAGCGGAATTGTGCACATGGCGGGTGCTGCAGCAGCAATCTCAGGAGTATTATTACTGGGTGCGCGTAAAGGTAAGTATGGTGCAAACGGTCAGGTGAATCCAATCCCTGGGTCTAACTTACCTATGGCGACACTGGGTATGTTTATCTTATGGATGGGCTGGTTCGGATTTAATGGTGGTTCTCAATTATTAGTGTCAGATGCAGAAAATGCCAGTGCAGTAGCCAAGATCTTTGTCAATACAAACTCTGCC
Source organism: Shewanella intestini (assembly GCF_018221465.1). Lineage (GTDB taxonomy): Bacteria > Pseudomonadota > Gammaproteobacteria > Enterobacterales > Shewanellaceae > Shewanella > Shewanella intestini. Next base: position 21,999 of record NZ_JAAIKR010000019.1, read on the forward strand.
GCTGCGTTTGGTGCAGTGTCGGCTTTGTTAGTATGTCGATTTGTTTGGGGCAAAGCTGATCTAACCATGATTTTAAATGGTGCATTGGCAGGGCTTGTTGCAATTACTGCCGACCCTCTGTCTCCTTCATTTTTGATGGCTGGCATGATTGGTGTGATTGCAGGTGTTGTGGTGATTGTATCGATTATCGCTTTTGACCGAATTAAAATTGATGATCCCGTAGGTGCTATTTCGGTGCATGGCGTAGCAGGCTTTTTAGGGTTGATGTTAGTGCCTTTATCAAATGCTGATGCAAGTTTTGCTAGCCAGTTGTTTGGCGCTGCAGTTATCTTTGGTTGGGTATTTGCTGCTTCACTTGCCGTTTGGGCGGTGCTTAAATACACCGTGGGTATTCGAGTAAGCGAAGAGGAAGAATATACCGGTATGGATGCCTCGGACTGTGGAATTGATGCTTATCCTGAGTTTGTTAGCGTGAAAAGTGCATAACGGCATATAACCGTATTGAAACGAATAACAGAGCCAACAGGCTCTGTTTTTGTATGTTGCATTGTCTATAGGGCTTGCTTGAGTGAGTGCGATTAAGCAAGTGGTGTTATTTAGCGGCTAAAAAATATGCTATGTTGAAGCTAAGTTGGTATTGATTTAGGCGTGTAGTTTGATAAATGCAGGTTGTTGCGGGTTTATCTAACGTTTCTAATGTAATGACATTTAGGTGGTCGATATGCGGTTAAACTCGTTTGTTATTTTATTAATGACAGCAATGACGCTCAGTTATCCTTTGATGACTTATGCGGGAAAAGTAGTCGTTAGGAATTCTTCGGAACCTTTTGATGCCTTTGCTGTAAGAGATCAGGTATTAGCTGAGCATGATTGGAAAGAAGCTTTGCGATTACAAAGAAGTCTGACGATTATTCAATCATTGCCCTCAGGATGTATTGTCACCCCTAGCCCGTATCGACACTACCGATGTGGTCATCAGTTTTATCGACCTTATGCGCATAATAACCAGCAATTATTTATTCAAATTGACCCGCCAAAGAAACGATAACATTATGCGTTAAACTGGCTTTGACTGCGGTATTACAACAGACCAGTTTTGGCAAAAAGAGCCGTTGTTGACTAGACTGTATGCAGACTTTCTCACTCAGGAGGGAGTATGTTTAGTCTTTTAAAACCAATCACAACAATGCCATTAATCGCATGTGTTCATAAGTTTAGTCGCCGTTCGATACCAATGACATCATGGCTGTTTAGCTCATTATTAATGGTGCTGCTAAGCGCTTGCCAGTCAAATTATCACTCACGTTTAGATGTTGATACGCAATCTTTATTTCTCGATGAACACTTTATCCAACAAGATGTTTTGGCCGTTAAAGATATCTTTGCATTACCGGATGAGTTTAAAAACCAAGTCAGGCATGACTATTTAGCGGCATCTCGTACTAAAGGAAGTCGATTTTATCCTAATATTTGGTTGGCAAATTATGTCGGCGCACAAGATGGATTGTTTCAATATCAAGATCACTATACTCGCTCGGCGTCAGTGACAGCATTAAATCGTTTGGGCAATTGCATGTCGTTAGTGGTGTTGTCTGCAGCAATTGCGGATGAATTTGATATTGATGTTGAGTTTCAAGATATTGAAGTGCAACCGGTATGGGATAAACGAGGTGGTTTTTATCTTGTAAACGGGCACGTTAATCTTAAGCTTTTACCGAGTGAACGCTTAAATACATACTCCATGTTTGAAAAAAAAGTGACAGTAGATTTTTTACCAGAGCGTACCATTAGAGCCTATAAAGCCAACACCGTTTCGCGTAAAACGCTCGTCGCGATGTTTTATAATAATGTCGCGGCAGAATCGTTAGTGAAAGGAGATCTGGACTTAGCTTATGCTCTGATAAAAAAAGGTATTCAATACGACGTCAATTATTTACCTGCCATGAATACTCTTGCCGTTATTTATCGTCACAAAGCGTTGACTGAGCAAGCTGAGTTAGTTTATCGCATCGTGTTACAGCGACAACCTCAGGAGTTAACCACTTTATTTAATTTATCACTTATTTTAGGTGAACAAGGGCGTTTAGATGAATGGCATGAGGTACATAAAATATTGGAATTAGCCCGTATTAATAACCCATTTTATTATTATGATATGGCCCAGCAGGCCTATCTTGAGAAGCAATTTCAAGAAGCACTTATGTGGTATAAACGAGCGGTAGCAAAAGCGGATTATCGGCATGAGTTTTACTTTGGTTTGTCTAGAGCCTATTGGGCGACGGGTGATGAGCAGTTAGCGAAAAAACACTTACAAAAAGCATTAGCATTAAGTACTGATTCAAATAACAAGCAACGTTATCAATTGAAGTTAAAGGCCATGCAAGCGCATTAGTCGGACAATTAATGCTTCGATAACCCACAAAAAGTGCAGTTTCTAATACCCTAGTGTGACTCATTAATGGTGCGCTGTATTTACTTCACGCTCACTTTTTTAAGCTAATTATGATAAAAGTAGTCACTGACTTATTATTGGTCATATATATCGCTTAAAATTATATTTATATGGTTTTTTTATTCATTATTTATCAGAAAAAATTAAAGGTTGTTGTTTAAAGTTATATAAAAAACAGTCGCTTAACTTTTGATTGTTGTTGTGAATAATCTTTTGTTGCAAAGCGGTTGATTACTGGTTAAATTGAATTGTTATGTCATTTAATTCAATGCTTTTTGTTTGTTTTAGTGTGTTATTTGATGAGGTTTGATTTTAGTTGGAGTCAGGGTTGTATGTTTTATCAAAATGATGATGTAAGAATTAATGCTGTAAAAGAGTTATTGCCGCCAATTGCAATTCTTGAACGATTTCCAGCCTCAGAAAATGCCTCTGAAACTGTATTTAAAGCTCGAGATAGCATTCATCGTATTTTGAATAAAAAAGATGATCGTTTATTAGTTGTGATTGGCCCATGTTCTATACATGACCCGGTTGCTGCACTTGATTATGGTCGTCGCCTAGTTGAGTTAAGAGAACAATATCAAGACCAACTTGAAATAGTGATGCGAGTCTATTTTGAAAAACCACGCACCACAGTGGGTTGGAAAGGATTAATTAATGACCCTTATATGGATAACAGCTATAAATTAAACGATGGATTAAGAACAGCACGTAAACTGTTGGTTGAACTCAATAATAGCGGTATGCCAACAGCTGGTGAGTTTTTAGACATGATCACCCCTCAGTATATGGCAGACCTTATGTGCTGGGGTGCCATTGGGGCACGAACAACTGAGTCGCAAGTTCACCGAGAATTAGCTTCTGGTTTATCATGCCCAGTAGGATTTAAAAATGGCACTGATGGCACCATTAAGGTCGCTATTGATGCCATTGGCGCGTCAAATGCACCGCATCATTTTCTTTCCGTGACCAAGCTTGGTCATTCTGCGATAGTATCAACAAAAGGAAACCCTGATTGCCATATTATTTTACGTGGTGGTAAAGCTCCTAATTATAGCGCTGAGCATGTTGAGCAAATTACTCAACAATTAGTGAGCTCTAAACTTGAAGCCAACATTATGATTGACTTTAGTCATGCCAATAGTGAAAAAGATTATCGTCGTCAGATGTTAGTCGCCAAAGATGTGGCTAAGCAAATTAGTCAAGGTAGTACAGCCATATTTGGTGCAATGGTCGAAAGTAACCTTGTTGAAGGTAGACAAGATATTGCCGCAGGAAAAGAACTGACCTATGGCCAAAGTGTTACTGATGGCTGTATTGGTTGGGGTGATACAGAAGAATTAATAGAGAGATTAAACCAAGCTGTGTTAGATAAACGACAAAGTCAATAAATAGTAAAACTAAGGCGCATTATGCGCCTTAGTTATTTAGCTAGATGTACTAGATATTCATTGGCTTTAGCGAGACTTCCAAAGGCTGAAATCAAGTTTTTTCTGCCTTTATCTTCTAGTTCAGAGTTACCCGATTCAATCATCATCCATACCCAAGTTTGAATTAATTGTTTTGGTGGGTATTGCACTTTGGTTGTGTCCAACATAAAATTTCCTAGCAATTCAATTGGTTAGCTTTCTGTTGCTAAAAGCTACTACTAAGTTCAGAGCAGAATATCAAATTCTTTTATTCGAGATAACTGTAAAACATCATAAAAAAGGTTTCTAGGTAAAATATTTTATTAAATTAGCTCCTTGGTATTATACGAATTTTTTAAATGTAAGTCTAAAGCTGTATGCTGCAGTTATTTTCTCTTGGAGAATCATGATTGAGGGTTAATCTTTAATGACATTCTCTTCCAAAAAGCGATGAGTGATAAGTTAACTGGCCAATAGATGTGATTAAATAATGAGGTTAGCGCAAGACAAGTGTCAGCAATTATTTTTGAGGCTTTTTAAAGCGAAAAGGGGCAGTTAATGAGACCATCAGCTTATTTTGATGGACCAATTGGTAAGTTAAATTGGCAAGTTGTGCAGATGTTATGGCCATACCTGACCGAGTTTAAAGCGCGTATTTCATTGGCGTTATTTTGTTTGGTTATTGCCAAGCTTGCCAGTATTGGATTGCCGTTTATTTTAAAAGACCTTGTTGATACCTTAGGCGGTGCTGACTCGCAATTTATTATAGCCCCCATTGCGTTAGTGATGGCTTATGGTGGTTTGCGTTTTTTAAATGTAATTATTGGTGAGATTAGAGATACCTTATTTGGCCGAGTGACTGAGCGTGCAATGCGGCGTTTAGGATTGGCCGTATTTGAGCATTTACATCGATTAGATTTAGACTTTCATCTAGAACGCCGCACCGGAGGATTATCTAGAGATATTGAACGTGGCACTAGTGGTATCAGTTTTTTGATGCGCTTTATGGTGTTCAATATTGTCCCGACCTTATTAGAGATCGCCTTAGTCATTGGTATTTTCTTCGTTCAATATGGTTGGATATATGCCCTTATTACACTCAGTGCTGTTGTTGCTTATATTTTATTTTCAATAAAGGCCACTGAGTGGCGTACTGGTTTTGTCAGAGAGTCAGCAAAGGCAGATTCGTTATCAAATACGCGTGTTGTTGACAGCTTGCTTAACTATGAAACGGTAAAATATTTTAATAATGAACAATATGAAACCAATGCCTATGACGACGCGTTAGCTCAGTGGGAGGCTGCAAAACGCAAAAACCGTTTATCGTTATTAATACTTAACAGTGGCCAAGCCTTGATTATTGCTACAGCAATGACAGCGATGATGGGACTGGCGATGCATGAGGTGGTTGATAAGACCATGACCGTTGGTGACTTTGTATTAATTAATGCATTTATGATGCAACTATTTATGCCATTAAACTTTCTTGGCTTTGTTTATAGAGAGATCCGTGGGGCATTGGCAAATATTGAAAGAATGTTTGAAATTTTACGCCGACAACCTGCAGTTGTCGAGCAGGAAAAACCACTATCTACACTCATTTCAAAGGGCGAAATTAGCTTTAAAAATGTTGATTTTCAATATGATAGCCGTGCTATTTTAAATCAGGTCTCTTTATCAGTGCCAGCAGGTAGTAAAGTGGCTGTAGTTGGCGATAGCGGGGCAGGTAAGTCTACGCTTATCAAGCTGTTGTATCGTTTTTATGATGTAGATAATGGCACAATTACTATTGATGGTGTCAACATAAATGAGTTAAGTTTAGATGCATTAAGACGGGCTATTGCGATTGTTCCTCAAGATACGGTGTTATTTAATCGTTCTATTTATGACAACATTTTATACGGCCAACCAGGGGCAAGTGAGCAAGAGGTAAAAGAGGCTGCGGAGCTTGCTCATTTGACTGGTTTTATTGAGTCACTTCCCGATAAATGGCAAACCATGGTTGGAGAGCGCGGGCTTAAGTTGTCTGGTGGAGAAAAGCAACGCGTTTCGATTGCCCGAGCCATACTTAAACAAGCACCTATTTTGGTGTTTGATGAAGCAACTTCATCACTTGATAGCCGCTCTGAAAAAGCTATTTTGAGTGCGATTAAAGTTGCAGAACAAGGTCATACGAGTTTAGTGGTCGCACATCGATTATCAACGATTGTAGATGCTGACATGATTGTTGTATTAAGTGCAGGTAAAGTCGTTGAACAAGGCACACATGATGCGCTGCTTTCGCAAGCTGGACTTTACGCGCGTTTATGGTCTATTCAAAATGAGAGTTAAAGCGAATTGTGTCTCAGTGTATGCATTAAGCATTTTTAAACAGGAGTTTAAGAGGTTATTCAAAGATATGTAGCGATATTTAACATCCTAATCTCGCTTCTTTTATCAGAATGAGTATAATTATGCAAAATAATAAAGTCATACTTAGCTAAGTCATATTAAGTGACGTTGATTGGAGGAATCGGTGCAAAACATTGCATTAAAAGCTGCCTTGGAAGGTACCCAGCATGAAGTCAAAACAGATTGGTTTGCGATTAAAGCGATGCTTGAAACCCGCGAAATGTCTGGATTAGATGTGCAGAATGTTTATAACGATCTGTGCGCTGGCTTAATTGTCACCACGAGAGGGTTAACATTATCTAAAATTAGCGATGATGATAATGGTATTGATGCCATTAAAGACGCTGGTGATACCGATGATTTACTCATAAAGTAAAGTTGTAACGCAACTTACTACTATTTTTTTTGCCAACTAGCGCAAACCATTTTTTGCTTATTTATGTGGTTATTATCCGGTGTTAATCGGGTAATTCGCCCTTTTTCAAAGCATATCACCTCACCTTCAATTTCAGACAGGCGAACGCAGCTCTGACAAGTTAGCCCCATCAATTTTTGATTCATGTACAACCCCTCAGATTTTTCTTTCAATGCATTTCCTTAGTCTAAAAAAAGTGATCTAGTTCAAGTTGATAGTACATTAGTTCTGCTTTAGAGCAATATATTCTCACAATCATGTTGCGGTAATCGTCAATAAACAACATTGGAATACATGGTGTGGTTACATTTTATACAACTAATTAACAAATGGCTTATTGATGATTCAGTCTTTTTTGGATTTGCACTGATGGTTTGTGCAAATTAGAATCAAACAATAACTTCCCTTCATTTGGTGGAAAGTTTCTGATTTTGAAAGAGAAATAAAAAAAGCAGTATTAGCCTCAAGTTGTTCATTAATTGGCCGATAATAAGGTTACGCATGAATGTAACATGAACTAAGGTAAAACAGCATGGAAATTAAATCAGCGGGCAATTTAAGTCACGCTTCATCAGTGGCTAACGATGCCACGTCAAAAGCGAGTGCAGACTCGACCGACAAGGTAAATGTCTCACAAACTAATGCTACGCATAAAACGGCTTTTAGGATAAGTAAAGACTATCAAAATAGCAGTATTTTAGCGGCGCAAGAAAAAGTCAGCATTGCTTCTGGCGACCAATCGATGGCGTTGCTTTATCGCGCTGCAGTTGATTCGATTAATACTGAATTAGAGCCATCAATGGGTACGGATGCTATTCAAAAAGGTATGGATGCAGGGGTTGATTACAGCCCTGAAGCAACGGCGGATAGAATTGTTTCATTTGCGACTAACTTTTTTCAAATGCACCAGAATCAAAACCATACCCAAGGTTTTAATGACCAGCTTAATGGCTTTATGGATAAAATTTCGGGTGCAATTGATACAGGTTTTAACGATGCAAAAGGCATTTTAGATGGATTAAAAGTGCTTAATGGTGATATTGCAACGGGTGTTGATCAAACTTATGACCTAGTACAACAAGGTTTGTCTAAGTTTAAAGAGAATACCTTAAGTGCGCATACATCCACTAGTAGTCAAACCGTATCTGTAAACGGTGATGCTCAATAGGTATTTGGATGCTCAATGTTTTTGACGGATTAACAATGAAGTCAACGCGATGCTTAAAGGTAATATGACAAACTGATGTCACACACTATTGTTGAGTGCGATAGATTTCAAAAAGTCATTTTTACTATGTTAAGCAACAGCATATTTGAAATACACTATACTAATGTTTTTGGTAGTAGTTTGTGAAAGAGGCAAATATGTGGACGACTGGCAAAGTAGTTTCCAAAACACAATGGAACGATAAATTGTTCTCGTTAGGTATTCGTGCCGATATTGCACCTTACTTAGCGGGGCAGTTTATTAAATTAAGCCAAGTAAAAGATGATAAACGCATCGCCAGAGCCTATTCCCTTGTTAACTCTCCTGATTCTCCCTATCTCGAAGTCTTAGCTGTTGCGGTTGAAGATGGGGCTTTATCGCCCAATTTGCAACAATTACAAATCGGTGATGATATTGACGTGTCGACTAAAGCAACCGGTTTTATGACGCTTGAAGAAATTCCGTCGGGCGTTATTCAAGGTGAAAACTTGTGGTTGTTAGCCACCGGGACTGCCGTTGGACCTTTTATTTCAATGCTAGGTACCAGCGAACCGTGGCAAAGGTTTAAGCGTGTTTTTTTAGTGTATGGCGCAAGAAAACGACATGATTTGGCTTACCTTGAACAATTAAACATGCTAACTCAAAAGTACCCACAACAATTTACTATTGTTACCTGTATCACTCGAGAAGCTAATCCTGACGGATTAAATTGTCGTATCCCACAAGGGTTAATCAATGGCGCGATTGAGCAATTTTGTGACGCCACTATTACTGCTGATGATTCACAAGTCATGATTTGTGGCAATCCTGCAATGATAACTGAAGTACAAGGGTTGTTACGTGAAAGAGGGCTGGCTAAAAACCTAAGGCGCGCACCAGGTCAAATTACCGTAGAAAAATATTGGTAAGCAGACTTACTCATTAACCATAAGCCAAATTTTCATTTTGTTGTTGTTTATGCTGTTTTTTGTACTTATTTTGTTGTTTTGATGTTGCCCACACTTCTGTAATCATTTATTCTGCCCGTATTGATAATTATTATCATTTTGTTAACGCGAAATGATAATTTTTACTGTCAGCCGATTAAATCATAATAGCCAGAATTTGGGAGTCATCGAGAATGAAACTATTGAAAAGTATTGCAATTTTAGGCCTAGCTAGTATTGCGGGGGGGGTGAATGCGGCGGATAACTTAACCGTGTACTCATATCGCCAAGCTTTTTTAATTGACCCTATTTTAGAAAAATTTACTCAAGATACTGGTATTAAAGTTGATGTGGTTTTTTCGAAAAATGGTATTGCTGAACGTATTCAGCGCGAAGGTAAGCTGTCTCCAGCTGATATCGTACTGACTTCAGATTTCTCTCGTTTAATTGAATTGGTTAAAAAAGACTTAGTCGCTCCGATAGAAAGCGACGTTATTAACCACAATATCCCATCGCAATACCGTGCACCTGATCACACATGGTATGCACTCACGAAGCGTGTGCGTAATATCTATTCTTCAAAAGAACGTTTAGGTAAGCTTGATATTAATTATGAAGATTTAGCTTCTGCACAATACAAAGGTAAAGTTTGTACTCGCAGTGGTAAGCATCCATACAATGTCGCTCTTGTTGCGTCGATGATTGCACATCATGGTGAAGTTGAAGCTAAGCAATGGCTGAGTGGATTTAAAGCCAATCTTGCACGTAAACCTCAGGGCAATGACCGTGCTCAAGTTAAAGCGGTAAAAGAAGGTTTATGTGATATCGCTATCGGCAATAGCTACTACTTAGGTAAAATGCTTGCGGATCCAAAACAAAAAAGTTGGGCCGATTCTGTTTATCTTAACTTCCCAAATCAAGCTAACCGTGGGTCACACGTTAACGTATCCGGCATGGCTCTGACCAAGTATTCACCAAATAAAGACAATGCTGTTAAGTTGATGGAGTACTTAACGTCGCCTATTGCCCAGCAAGCATATGCAGAAGTTAACTTTGAATATCCAGTTAATCCGCAAGTTAAGCCATCATCATTGGTGGCATCTTGGGGGGAGTATAAAGCAGATGCGTTACCAATTTATAAGTTGGCTGAGTATCATCAAGCAGCAATGAAATTACTCGATGAAGTTAAATTTGACCTTTAATCATATTGTTATTTAAAGTTGTATTAACAAATCGTTTATATAATCTATCCCTTATACGTCATTGCTTTGGCTAGATTAACTGGATAACAATATGATTTTAGGCTTAACCAGAAGCTGGACGCTGGCTGGTTATATAGTAGCGGCAATATTAATATTGCCGCTACTAGCGCTTTTAGTACAGGCTACTATGCCTGACGAAGCGGTGTTCTCTCATCTCTACGACACTGTTTTACCAACCTATATCTACAATAGTTTGATACTAATGTTGTTGGTTTGTGTCGGTTCGCTTTTAATTGCCATTCCTGCCGCTTGGCTAATTGCCCGTTGTGATTTTCCCGGTCGCAAGTATTTCCAATGGTTATTGTTATTACCCTTGGCAATGCCTGCTTATATCGTTGCTTACGTTTATACCGACTTATTTGATTATGCCGGTATTGTGCAACGAACACTGAGGATGTTGTTTGAGTGGCAAGGCCCGCATGACTATTACTTTCCGCAAGTACGTAGTTTGGGCGGCGCCGCTATCATGCTGTCTTTAGTGCTTTTCCCCTATATTTATTTATTAGCTCGAACTGCTTTTATGGAGCAATCATCTAGTTTATTACATGCATCAAGAGTGATGGGGTGCGGTTCTTGGCGCAGTTTTTGGCGACTCTCACTGCCAATGGCAAGGCCTGCACTTGCTGTTGGGGTTGCTTTAGTGGCAATGGAAACCGCAGCAGACTTTGCAACAGTGGATTACTTTGCTGTGCCGACGCTAACGACTGCTGTTTATGATACATGGCTGGGCTACGGCAGTTTAGCCGCGGCAGCGAAATTATCTACGATTATGTTATTGGTGATTTTTGCCATTGTTGGCTTTGAACGATTTGCTAGACGTAAACAAAAGTTATTTCAAAAGCAGACTGGAATAGATGAGTCTGATAGGCATGTGCTTAATGGTAGCAAAATGCTAGTCGCGACGGCCTACTGTAGTGTGTTGTTACTGCTTGCCTTTGTGTTGCCCTTTGTCATTCTCTGTCAGTACGCCGTTGATTACTTTGCCCAAAGTTGGAGTGCTAAGTTTTTTGAATATAGTCTTAACAGTTTATATATTTCTGCATTGGTGAGTGCATTGTGTGTCACGATATCATTAGGATTGGTGTTTGTTCGCCGTGTTAGCCCAAGGCGCATGGATACCGTTCCATCAAGGCTGGCTAGTACAGGGTATGCGATTCCCGGTACCGTGTTAGCCATTGGCGTGTTAGTGCCATTAACGTATTTAGATTTCGGCATTAATGATATTTATGCCTATTTTGATCAAAAAGGCCCAGGATTAGTGCTTACTGGCAGTGTTTGTGCGTTAGTGTTTGCTTTTTGTGTGCGCTTTATTGCTATTACCATTGGCAGTATTGAGAACAGCTATAAACAAATTTCCCCTTCGCTGGATATGGCCAGTATCACCATGAAACAAACCCCAACAAACTTACTTTGGCGGGTACATTTACCCTTGTTAAATAAAGGGATATTTGCTGGAGCGTTATTGGTGTTTATTGAGAGTATGAAAGAATTACCAGCGGCCTTGTTATTACGTCCCATTGGCTTTGAAAATCTTGCCACTCATGTATACCAATATGTGTCTGATGAACAGTTAGAGCTAGGGGCATTATCAGCGATTGTGATTGTATTAGTCGGGCTTATTCCGTTGATTTACTTAAATCGCTCACTGGAGCAAAAAAACTAATGTCGACCTTATCTATTGAAAATGTCTCAAGCGCTTATGACGGGACAGTTATTCTTAAGCAGCTTAATTTGGCATTAAATCAAGGTGAAATAGTGGCCTTGTTAGGACCAAGTGGTTGCGGTAAAACGACCTTATTAAGAGCGATTGCAGGCTTGCAACCTGTCACTGAAGGACGCATTAGTATTAATGGCAACCTGCTTAATGGTGACGGCGTATTTGTACCCAGTGAACAGCGTGATGTAGGGATGATATTTCAAGATTACGCGTTGTTTCCTCATATGACCGTTGCTCAAAATGTGTTGTTCGGGGTGAGAGGATTATCAAAACTTGAACGTGAGTCTCGTTTGGATGAAATGTTGACATTGGTGAAATTAGAGGGCTTGGCCAAGCGTTATCCACATGAGCTTTCTGGCGGCCAACAGCAACGAGTTTCGATTGCTCGCTCACTCGCATATGAACCTGACATTCTATTGCTTGATGAGCCATTTTCTAATATCGACAGCCAAGTACGCAATGAAATGATGCTGGAAATTCGACAAATCCTAAAACAGCATAATGTCAGTGCAGTATTTGTTACTCACAGTAAAGATGAAGCATTTGTGTTTGCCGATAAACTGGCTTTATTTCATCATGGTTCAATTGCCCAATATGGCTTAGCTGAAACGCTTTACCATCACCCCAAAAACCGTTATGTGGCGCAATTTCTTGGGGCGGGTAATTATATTAGTGTGACGCAAGCCGATGAATTCACAGTTGATTCCGTGCTCGGTAAGATTAACTCAACGACGCCATTAACTTTTAATAAAGTTGGCCAAGTTGTTGGTGAATTATTACTTAGGCCTGAGCAATTACAGTTGACATTGCAAGATGATGGTAACGGCACGATTGTTGAGCGGCACTATGTTGGCACGGCTTGTCAATATTGGGTTGAAGTCGGCAAGCAACGTGTGGAAGTCCGCAGTCAGCAATTGCATTTAAACATTGGCCAAAACGTGCAAATTACTGCCCAAGTTGACCCAATGGTGATATTTTAATAAATGAGCTTGTTGGAAATGTGAGTCACGCCTAAGCAATATCAAATAAGGTAAGTTAGATTTAAATGTTAGGTTTAGTGCCAAGTGATAACAGCAATAATTTCATATACCAACATAGATTAAGGTGGTAGATTTTAAAATGGATAATCAAGCTATGCCTCGTGAACAATTAGGAATATGCGCAGAAGGTAATTTACATAGCGTTTATTTGATGTTTAATGTCAATGATGGCGCCGAATCGCATATGCGAGCGTCATTGGCTAGTGTTGCCCAATATATCTATGAACTGACGGATCAGTTTTCTGATAGCGCTTTCAATGGTTTTGTGGCTATTGGTGCTAATTTTTGGGATAGCTACTACCCAGACGCTCGCCCTGCATTACTCAAACCCTTCCCATCAATGCAGCAAGATAACCGTGACGCACCGGCGATTGAATTTGATTTATTTATCCAACTGCGTTGTGACAGAATCGATATCTTGCATTTAGTTGCCAATGAAATTCATCAAATGTTAGAAGATAGTGTTGAGTTGATTGATGAAGAACGCGGCTTTAGATTTATGGATAGTCGTGATTTAACCGGTTTTGTTGATGGCACAGAAAACCCAAAGGGGCGTAACCGTCAACAAGTTGCATTAGTTGGTGATGAAGACAGTCAATTTACTCAAGGCAGCTATGTTCATGTGCAAAAGTTTGCTCATAACTTAAGTAAATGGAACCGACTACCGGTTAAGAAACAAGAAGACATTGTTGGTCGCACCAAAGAAGATAATATTGAATACGCCTCAGAAGATAAGCCATTAACTAGCCACTTAAAGCGGGTTAATTTGAAGTCGGATGATGGTGAATCACTAGAAATTTTGCGTCAAAGCATGCCTTATGGCTCAGTTAAAGAGCAAGGTCTTATCTTTATTTCGGTATGTCGCACGCCAGCGCATTTTGAAAAAATGTTGCGTAGCATGGTTCACGGTGATGGACATGGTAACTTCGACCATTTAATGAATTTCACCAAGGCGTTAACTGGTTCATCATTCTTTGCGCCATCACTGGATTTTTTGTTGCAGTTTGAACAAGGCTAACGTGGTGATGGTTAACCTAAAAATGCTTGTACGCTAAGGGGTGCTTGGTGGGCAATCATCAATAATACATTTTATTTGTTTGCCGGTTAATTAATTGACCACTAAAAAAGCAATGCCTTGGCATTGCTTTTTTGTTGATGTATTTCGAAACCCCTTACCGATTAGGTCGTCATTAAGGCTTATCAAAATATAATGGGTTTACTCGCTGTAGTTAAATAAAGACTTCACCGTTTCTAACGTGTCATCAATGGTTTTGATACTAGCAGGGCAAATGAAAATGGTGTCATCGCCAGCAATGGTACCTAAAATCCCTTCAGGTTTCCCTATTGAGTCAAGCAAGCGTGCAATTAATTGCGCTGCACCTGGGCTGGTTCGAACTACAATCATCGCTTGGTTATGATCGACGTCTAAGACTAAGTTTTTTAATGGGCTGCCAGCGGTTGGTACACCCAGTTCTGCAGGTAAGCAGTACACCATCTCTTGTTTTGCATTTCGGGTGCGCACGGCGCCAAACTTACTTAGCATCCGCGAGACTTTAGATTGATTTATATTGCCAAATCCTTCCCCTTGAAGCGCAGTGACAATCTCACTTTGGCTTCCAAAGCGCTCTTCTTTCAAGATCGATTTAAATGTTCTGACCAATTCATCTTGGTTTTTAGTTGCCGGCATAATGTTGATTTCTTCTTATGATTGTTATTCAAAAAACCGCTATATTTTGAATAGAAGTTGAATCAAAGTCAACATAGCGGCAGATTTTGTGAATAATAATTCACGACTTTCATTCTTATTTACATGTTTTATGTAAATACTGTGCTAATGTTTTCTAATAAAGCATAAACCGCGTGTTATTGCCTATCATATATTCCAGATATGATTTAGATCATCTTGTGATTTATATCTACTTGCTAGACTGCGCTCCGTTTATTCGATAACACTTATTCAAGGTTTATAAATATGTCAACGCACAACCCTTCACTATTCTCTCGAGGATGGTCTCGTTGGATGGCAGTTCCATTGTGGATGCAAATTTTAGTCGGTATGGCATTAGGCATCGTTGTCGGTGTCGGCTTGGGTGAGTCAGCAACGATATTGAAGCCTATTGGCACCATTTTTGTGAATACCATTAAAATGTTAATTGTGCCTTTGGTTTTTTGTTCATTGATTGTCGGTGTGACATCGATGCAAGACACCGCAAAAATGGGCCGGATTGGATTCAAATCATTTGCGTTTTATATGGCGACCACATCTGTCGCGATATCAATCGGCCTAATCATTGGTTATGTCATGCAACCCGGTGCAGGTTTAAATTTAGAATCAGTGAGCACTCAAAGTGCAGTTAAAGAAGCGCCTTCAATTATGGAAACGTTAATTAATATCGTGCCAACCAACCCTGTGGCGGCGCTGGCGAGCGGTCAAATATTACAGGTCATTGTGTTTGCCGTTGCGCTAGGGGTGGCATTGGTGCTGATTGGCGAGCGCGGAAAACCTGCAATAGCGGTGTTTGAAAGCCTTGCTGAAGCCATGTTCAAATTGACCGACATGGTAATGAAATTGGCGCCATACGGGGTATTTGGACTCATGGCTTGGGTTGCCGGCGAGTATGGCTTAGATATGTTATTGCCATTAATGAAAGTGATCGTTGCAGTTTATGTGGGGTGTTTCCTGCATATTGTTGGTTTTTACAGTGCGACGTTGGCCTTGCTGGGCAAGCTTAATCCGATTCACTTTTTTAAAGGTATTAGCAATGCCATTGTTGTGGCGTATACCACTTCAAGCTCCGCAGGTTCACTACCGGCAAGTATGAAGTGCGCTAACGACCTCGGTGTACATAAAAAGATTTCTAGCTTTGTCTTACCGTTAGGTACAACCATCAACATGGATGGTACCGCGTTATACCAAGGTGTGACGGCGTTGTTTGTTGCCCAAGCTTTTGGTGTCGATCTAACATGGGTTGATTACATTACAATTATCCTAACGGGTACGTTAGCATCTATCGGCACCGCAGGTGTTCCTGGTGCGGGTTTAGTGATGTTAACTTTAGTGCTCACAACGGTTGGTTTGCCGCTAGAAGGGGTTGCCATCATTGCCGGTATCGACCGGATACTCGATATGGCTCGAACCACGGTGAATGTTTGTGGCGATTTAGCCGCGACAACCATCATTGCAAGAAGTGAAAATGAGCTTAACGTTGACCAATATCATGCTGATGTAAAAACTAAAAATGAGGATGCATAAGCATTATTTAAATGTGATTAGCCCATTTTTTAGCGAATAACCGTTAGGTTTTTCGCTAAACCATTAGATTTAGGGGCGTGTCACTTAATAAAAAAGGCTGTAATCATTGATTACAGCCTTTTTTATTAAACATCTGCGTTAATTACGTCGTTTGATGTCACTAAAGGGGCACTATTGGTTATCAGTTGAACGTGAAACATGATTCATTGGCTGGGTTATTTGGGGCTGGTTATTCGTAGTGAGTCAGTTCAAATAATACGTTGTTTTTGACGCCCATTAACTTTAGCTTATTGCCTTTTATTTTAAAGCTGGTCACTTGCACAAGGTGTTGCAGAAAAGATTGTTCTTGTTTTACCAAACCGTCAACACAGGCTTTCATGGTGGTGCTATTAGCAGATAAACTTAGTTCATTGTTGTATTGCATGTACTGGCCTTTAAAGTTGTTACAGCCATTTGAACCACTAAAGTTGCCATTATCAAAATCAAATAAAACAGGGCTATAGGGCTTAACGGCCTGATTTGCAATTTTGCTCACTTGCCAATTACCATCGAGGTTTAAATGAGACGGAGCAGGGAGCTGGCTTTGGCAACCGCTAATGGTAACTAACAAAGTCGCCATACAGAAAAGCTGTTTAAACATTAAAAAAATCCACAACAACACACTAATTGGTTATTTTACCGTTTGCAGTAACAAAGCGTAACCGCAAAAGGATAGAATTATATTAATATTAGATAATTATTCGCATGCTTAAGGTGTCAGGATGAAAATATTTAAAATACTACATGGCTTAGGACTCGTCATGGTGATGGTCGGTTGTGGTTTATTATTTTTAACTGAGCAAGCATCACAGATAAACGGTATGATTTTAGTCGCGGTTTTAATCGGTGGCGGGTTGATTAGTATGTCGCCTTTTCCAGTGGCACTTTTTATTGAGTGGGCGAAAAAACAACAGTCGTAAAAAGGAAATACCATGTCCGTGTTATACCGAGTTGCCAACTTTGATGATGCAGCCCACATTGCTTTGTTAGAACAGCGTCATTGTCACGATGAGCTTAATCAAGACAGTGGCATGATGGCCGCTCAATCTTTGAGTGTCAGTGACATGGCAACATTGATAAGCCAGCATTGGGTCGTGATTGCTGAGCAAAACAGCGTCATTGTCGGATATGTGATTGCTGCTAAATGGGCTTATTATGGCAATCAAGGCTTATATTCAACAATGCAGCGACACTTAGCGCAAACAAGTGTGGGAATGAGTAAGCTTACATCAAAAAACACTTGCCAGTATGGACCTGTATGGGTGCATTCTTCTCTAAGAGGGCAGGGCATTTTTGAGGGGTTAATGGTATTTTTGGTTAAAGAAGTGAAACCGCACGTACCATTTATGGTAGCGATTATTGCAGAAGGTAATGAGCGATCATTTGCTGCCCATACTCAAAAAGGGCAAATGCAAGTGATTGATTATTTAACATTTGAACAGCGTGATTATTATTTATTAGCCAGAGCATGTTAGGAGTACCCATGGCACTGACATTTGAGGCGTTATTTTCGCCGTTTTTATCGTTACAGTTATCAGCATTTGAAAATGCCAAGTTAGTCGCGGCAGTGCTAAATGATGCCAATGAGCAATGGCAAGTGTTTGAAGTTAATTGCGCTGAGGGTTCATCGCCTTACTACATGGTCAATTGGCAGCAACAGTGGATAATTTGCGGCAAGATAAATGACTATAACGTAAGTATTAAGCTGGCAGAGGCAATTGATATTACATCGAAAAAACAACTAACTGTTCCTGTACTTAATATGCAACAAGTGAGCTTTATGTGTATGGAGAACTCGCATTTCGATCATTGTTAATGACCTCATCTAGCCACTGCTAATGTGTGCATTTATTCAAGTAACCGTAAGCCGCACGTAAATATTTTAAGAGTTGCCGTTTACTGGGGGTGCGTAAATTGCATGATGATAAGGTCAGTTTGAGAGCGTTGATAATCATTATATTTCTGCTTAATAATGGCAGGTATTTCAACATGATGGTTAATGCTTAATCGGTTGCTTTTATCTTGGGAGGCAAACTTGTGATTAATGACTTTATAACCGTGTTCTTGGTAAAAACAGCACAAATGAGACGGGCAAAATAAATAACTGCTTTGGTTAAGCTCAGGTTTAATAAACTGCATAAGTTGGCTTGCTATGCCTTGGTTGCGGTATTGGCTGTGAGTGACCAGCCCTGTTAGCAACTGTACGCTCTGTTGAGGTGAATTAAATAGCCGAATGCGCACCGCAGTAACAAACTTATCTTCAGGTGTCGCTAAACCGACGGCCACTAAATCAGATAGTTGTGGTCGAGAGTAAGGTAAATGGGTTCGATAAAACTGTTTAAGCCGTGACCATAACAGGCGCTCTGTTACATGCTCAGGTTCAAACCGCGCTGGCATGGTTAGCCATGTCAAAGTTGGATGGATGATTGATAAGCTCATATAGATTTACTTTAGCTTAATATAGACATAAAAAAACCGCCTCAAGGCGGTTTTTTTGCGCGTGAGCTTGAGCCTATTATAGACCGGCTGCAGCGCGAAGGATTTCAGCTTTATCTGTTGCTTCCCACGGGAATTCATTGCGACCAAAGTGGCCGTAAGCTGCTGTTTGTTGATAGATAGGACGTGCCAAATCTAACATGGCTGTTAAGCCGTATGGGCGTAGCTCAAAATGCTCACGTACAAGTTTAATAAGTAAATCGTCACTCACTTTACTAGTGCCGAATGTTTCAACGCTGATTGAAGTCGGCTCTGCAACACCAATGGCATAAGACACTTGGATTTCACAGCGATCGGCAAGACCTGCTGCAACAATGTTTTTAGCCACATAACGTGCAGCGTAAGCGGCACTTCGGTCAACTTTTGAAGGGTCTTTACCAGAGAATGCACCACCACCGTGACGAGCCATACCGCCGTATGTATCAACAATAATTTTACGACCCGTTAAACCACAATCGCCTACTGGGCCACCAATAACAAAACGGCCTGTTGGGTTAATAAAGTACTTGGTGTCTTTATTTAACCACTGTGATGGTAATACAGGCTTAATGATGGTTTCCATTACGCCTTCAATAAGATCTTCTTGTGAAATATCGTCGCGGTGTTGAGTTGATAATACAACCGCATCGATGCCCACAATTTTACCTTCGTCATAAGCAAAGGTCACTTGGCTTTTCGCATCTGGGCGTAACCAAGGTAATGTGCCATCTTTACGCACTTCAGATTGGCGTTTAACCAATTTGTGCGCGTAAGTAATCGGTGCAGGCATTAATACGTCAGTTTCGTTACTTGCGTAACCAAACATAAGCCCTTGGTCACCCGCGCCTTGTTCGGCTGGGTCGCTACGGTCAACACCTTGGTTGATGTCCGGCGATTGTTTACCAATGGCGTTTAAAATTGCACATGAATCAGCGTCAAAGCCCATGTCTGAATTGGTGTAACCAATTTCACGTACTGTTTTACGGGTAATCTCTTCGATATCAACCCAAGCGTTGGTTGTTACTTCGCCGCCGACTAATACCATGCCAGTTTTGACATACGTTTCACATGCAACACGCGCTTTTGGGTCTTGCTCAAGGATTGCGTCTAATACCGCATCAGATATCTGATCGGCGATTTTATCTGGATGACCTTCTGAAACTGATTCAGAGGTGAACAAGTGCTTTGCCATAGTCGGAAATTCTCGTTTTATACAATTTGAATGTGTAGAAGTATCTACATCTAGACGGCTATTCTAATTTAAAATAGCCATGATCTCACCCCCTAATTACAAATTTAAATGAAGAATTGTGCAATGGAGCAAAAAATTGCTTGGCAATAAACGCATTGCTCAAAAATACAGATAACAATATTGATGAAATTCAATATAAAATTTTTCATTTTTTACAAGGTGAACTTACAGTGTAAGACGAAAAAAATAATAAGGTGGTCATTGCTGTAAATAATTTTCAATAGGAAATTAAAATCATCTATTTAAAGCTGATTCAGCTGTATGACAAGCGATATCATCGTGCGATTAACCAAAATTCAATTGCTTATCTGCAATGATAGTTAACCTGAATAAGAGGAAGAACGGTTCATTTTTTACTGATCAATTAACTGACAGCGGATTGAATAGTTAAAAAATGCAATTTGGCTTAATTATAATTTGCTTCCAGCCCTGTAAGTAGGCGAAAATATCCCACCAATTTTGCTATAGCGAAAGGGCAGCCGACATAACGGGTTACCTTTCACTGTTCTCAGTTCCAACACCTCAACTCAAGTAGGAGAGAGCATGTCATCTCGTAAAGAACTCGCAAACGCTATCCGCGCATTAACCATGGATGCCGTTCAGAAAGCCAATTCTGGTCACCCTGGTGCACCAATGGGGATGGCTGATATTGCCGAAGTGCTGTGGAATGATTTTTTAAAGCATAACCCAAATAACCCTGATTGGGTTGATCGCGACCGTTTCATCTTATCAAACGGCCATGGTTCAATGCTGATTTACTCTTTACTTCATTTGACCGGCTACGCTTTGCCAATTGAAGAACTTAAAAACTTCCGTCAATTACACTCTAAAACACCAGGCCACCCAGAATATGGTTACACTCCTGGTGTTGAAACTACCACGGGCCCACTTGGTGCCGGTATCAGTAATGCTGTTGGTATGGCGATTGCTGAAAAAACCTTGGCAGCACAATTTAATAAGCCAGGTCACGATATCGTTGATCACTTCACTTATTGTTTCTTAGGTGATGGTTGTTTAATGGAAGGCATTTCTCACGAAGCTTGTTCTTTAGCGGGAACGTTAGGTCTGGGTAAGTTAGTGGCATTTTGGGATGACAACGGCATTTCAATTGATGGCCATGTTGAAGGTTGGTTTACTGACGACACGCCTAAGCGTTTCGAATCTTACGGTTGGCATGTAATTGCTAATGTTGATGGTCATGATAGTGCAGCCATTAAAGCAGCAATTGAAGAAGCTAAGTCTGTCACAGACAAGCCAACCATGATTTGTTGTAAAACCACCATTGGTTTTGGTTCGCCAAATAAATCAGGTAGTCATGATTGTCACGGTGCTCCACTTGGTGATGCTGAGATTGCAGCTGCACGTGAATTCCTTGGTTGGGAACACGGCGCATTTGAAATTCCTGAAACCGTTTATGCAGGTTGGGATGCAAAAGAAGTTGGTGCAAACAATGAATCGGCTTGGGAGCAAAAATTTGCTGCTTATGAAGTTGCATTCCCAGCTGAAGCCGCTGAATACAAACGCCGCGTATTAACAGGTGAATTGCCTGCTGAATTTGAAGCAAAAGCAAATGCGTTTATTCAACAGTGCCAAGATAAAGCAGAAGGTATTGCAAGTCGTAAAGCATCACAAAATGCCATTGGTTTCTTTGGTGAAATGCTACCTGAACTATTAGGTGGCAGTGCGGACTTAGCGGGTTCTAACTTGACCCTTTGGTCTGGTTCAAAAGGTATTCAAGACGATTCTGCTGGTAATTATATTTTCTACGGTGTACGTGAGTTCGGTATGAGCGGCATCATGAATGGTATTTCGTTACACGGTGGTTTTATCAACTACGGCGCAACGTTCATGATGTTTATGGAATATGCCCGTAACGCAGTACGCATGTCTGCATTGATGGGTATTCAAAATATCTTCGTTTATACCCATGACTCAATTGGCCAAGGCGAAGATGGCCCAACTCACCAACCTGTTGAGCAATTAGCTAACTTACGTATGACACCAAACATGACGGTATGGCGTCCATGTGATGCTGCTGAAACAGCGGTGTCGTGGAAGTCTGCAATTGAAAGTCGTCAATCGCCAACATCGCTTATTTTTAGTCGCCAAGGCCTAAAAGCCCAAGTGCGCAGCGCTGAGCAATTAGCAAACGTAGCTAAAGGTGGCTATGTATTATCTGATTGTGAAGGCACACCAGAAGTGATCTTGATTGCGACCGGTAGTGAAGTTCAACTTGCGTTAGATTCAGCTGCAACGTTAACTGAACAAGGTCAAAAAGTACGTGTGGTTTCTATGCCTTCAACGAACGTATTTGATAAGCAAGATGCAGCTTATAAAGAGTCTGTATTGCCTGCAGGTGTGCTTAAGCGTGTTGCAATTGAAGCTGCTCATGTTGATTTCTGGCATAAATATGTTGGTTTCAATGGCGCAGTGGTTGGCATGACAACCTTTGGTGAGTCAGCGCCTGGCGGCGCATTGTTGCAGCACTTTGGCTTTACTGTTGAAAACGTAGTTAACACAGTAAAACAATTGGGTTAATTGGTGAAAACTGATATTGCGGCTTAACGCAAAAGAATGACCTTTTTTAGTGTTAATCTGTATAATAACGACCTGCATTGAACATGCAGGTCGTTTTGTATCATAAAGTTATTCTCTAACTTTTATCTAAATTTCTAATGTCGAAATAATTAATATCGATACAGCTGCGCATTAATGCCATGTGATCGATACTGCTAAATGATGGAATGTGAATGATTCGGGTCGCTATTAATGGTTATGGTCGTATAGGCCGCTCAATTCTTCGTGCTTTATACGAATCTGGATTGCGCCATCAAATTCAAATTGTCGCCATTAATGAATTGGCCGATCCACAAGCGATTTGTCATCTGACCCAATACGACACCACTCATGGTCGTTTTCAATCTCAAGTAAAACTTAAAGATGATGAGTTGCACATTGGCGACGACGCGATTGTGTTGTTGCACCAAGCTGATGCCAATAAATTACCTTGGAAAGCGCTCGATATTGATATCGTTTATGAAGCCTCCGGCAGCTTAATTGAGCGTGATGCCTGCGCTGCGCATATCCGCGCAGGCGCAAAACAAGTGTTGATTAGCCACCCGTCATCACCGGATGTCGATGGCACGATTGTCTATGGTGTTAATCATCAGCTATTACAAGCTGACCATACTGTCGTCTCTAACGCGTCATGCACCACTAACTGTATTGTGCCTGTGCTCAGTGTGCTAGATGAACACTTTGGGGTAAAAAGCGGTGCCATCACCACCATTCATTCTGCCATGAATGACCAACAAGTGATCGACGCTTATCACACTGATTTACGCCGCACTCGCGCTGCTGGGCAGTCTATTATTCCTGTCGATACCAAACTTGCTCGGGGAATTGAGCGTATTTTACCGCACATGAAAGACATGTTTGAGGCTATTTCAGTTAGAGTACCGACCATTAATGTCACCGCAATTGATTTATCTGTGACGTTAGAAAAAACGGTCGATATCGACAAAATAAATAGTGTATTAGAGCTTGCCTCATATGGACGTTTTAATGGCATTCTTGGCTATACCGATGCACCGTTGGTGTCGTGTGACTTTAACCATGACCCGCGTTCTAGCATTGTTGATGGTACCCAAACGCGTGTTAGTGCCGGGCATTTAGTTAAACTTCTTTTGTGGTGCGATAACGAATGGGGTTTTGCCAATCGTATGTTGGACACCAGCTTAGCGATGATCCAAGCTAAAAAGGCCGCCCTATAAACAGCATTTCGTGATAAACCGCTCCGACAAGTCGAGCGCTTTGTTATATAAAAGATTATTTTTTTAACTTAAAAAGGAAAGGCTAATTATGGCGATTATTAATATGAGCGACCTTGATCTTCAAAATAAGCGTGTGCTTATTCGTGAAGATTTAAATGTGCCAGTCAGCGACGGAGTTGTCACTAGTGATGCTCGTTTGCGTGCATCGTTACCCACAATTAAATTAGCCCTTGAAAAAGGGGCCGCTGTCATGGTGATGTCTCACTTAGGACGCCCAACAGAAGGCGAATTTAATCCAGAATACTCGTTACAGCCGGTAGTGGATTATCTTGCTAACGCATTATCATGTCCTGTTAAGCTTGCTACTCAATACCTTGATGGTGTTGAAGCAAAAGCAGGTGAAGTTGTCGTATTTGAAAATGTTCGCTTTAACGTAGGCGAAAAGAAAAACGATGAAACACTCGCTAAAAAACTCGCTGCGTTATGCGATGTGTTTGTGATGGATGCGTTTGGTACGGCTCATCGTGCTCAAGCTTCTACTCACGGTGTTGGCTTACATGCACCAGTTGCTTGTGCTGGCCCGTTACTTGCGGGTGAATTAGCCGCGTTAGGTAAAGCATTAGACAACCCTGCGCGTCCAATGGTTGCCATTGTCGGTGGTTCTAAAGTCTCAACCAAATTAACCGTACTTGAAAGCCTATCAACCAAAGTTGACCAACTTGTTGTTGGTGGGGGTATTGCCAATACTTTTGTGGCGGCAGCCGGTCATAACGTTGGTAAATCATTATTTGAAGCTGACTTAGTTGAAGAAGCTAAGCGTTTAGTGGCTAATGCGCAACGCCGCGGTGGCGATATTCCTGTGCCAACAGATGTGGTTGTTGCTAGCGAATTTAGTCCAACTGCAGATGCGACCTTAAAAGATGTTGCAGATGTTGCTGAAACAGACATGATTTTTGATATCGGCCCAGACAGCGCCCAAGCCCTTGCTGACATCATTGCCGCTGCCGGCACTGTTGTGTGGAATGGCCCTGTGGGCGTGTTTGAATTTGATCAATTTGGTGACGGCACAAAACGTATTGCCCAAGCTATTGCTGATTCAAATGCTTTCTCTATTGCAGGTGGTGGTGATACGTTAGCCGCGGTAGATAAGTACAATATTGCTGATAAAGTTTCTTATATTTCTACTGGTGGTGGCGCTTTCCTAGAATTCCTTGAAGGTAAAGAGTTACCGGCTGTAGCAATGCTTGAACAACGCGGTCAATAAATCGATCGTTAATAAAAATAAAAAATATTAAAAAACCGTTATGTGATAAACGGTATACGGTCATCGGTCTGAGGTTGTCTTCTTTTCAACGTAGACGAGAAAATAAACAAAGACCGTCCCTATACCATTATCAACGTAACATAAATTAATCCAAGCGATAGCGACCTAGGTGAGTAATCACCCTATTATTGGAGAACCAAATGGCTCTTATCTCTCTACGACAAATGCTTGATCATGCCGCAGAGCATGGTTACGGCGTTCCTGCTTTTAACGTGAATAACCTTGAGCAAATGCGTGCAATTATGCAAGCTGCTGAAGCAACAGATAGCCCTGTTATTGTTCAGGCTTCTGCAGGTGCACGTAAATATGCTCGCCCTCAGTTCCTTAAGTATTTAATGGCTGCGGCGCTTGAGCAATACCCGGATATTCCAGTGTGTATTCATCAAGACCACGGAACTGACCCTGATATTTGTCAGCGTTCAATCCAGTTAGGTATGTCATCAGTCATGATGGATGGCTCGTTAATGGCAGACGGTAAAACACCTGCATCTTACGAATACAATGTCGATGTCACTCGTCGTACTGTTGCATTTGCTCATGCATGTGGCGTGTCAGTCGAAGGTGAGATTGGTTGTTTAGGTAGCCTAGAAACAGGTGAAGCTGGCGAAGAAGATGGTGTTGGTGCAGCAGGCAAGTTAAGCATGGATCAAATGCTTACTACTCCTGAAGAAGCCGCGCGTTTTGTTGCTGACACTCATGTTGATGCACTTGCTATTGCTATTGGCACGAGCCACGGAGCTTACAAATTTAGCCGTAAACCTACCGGTGATGTACTACGTATTGATCGCATTAAAGAAATTCATGCACGCATTCCGGGTACTCACTTGGTTATGCATGGTTCTTCTTCAGTACCGCAAGAGTGGTTGCAAATTATCAACCAATACGGCGGTGAGATCCCTGAAACATACGGCGTGCCGTTAGAAGAAATTGTTGAAGGTATTAAGCACGGTGTGCGCAAAGTGAACATTGATACTGATTTACGTTTAGCATCTACAGGTGCGGTTCGTAAGTTCCTGGCAGAAAACCCAAGCAACTTTGACCCTCGTAAATTCTTAACTGCGTCAATGGAAGCGATGGCTGACATTTGTACTACGCGTTATGAAGCATTTGGTTGTGCTGGCATGGGCTCTAAAATTAAGCCTAAGTCACTTCAAGCAATGTATAAAGCGTATCAGTCTGGTGAGTTAGATCCAAAAATTAACTAATCAGTAAGCGTGGTAGTGAGTTTGCTTTATGCAGGCTGTCGAAAAGCCCAATGCAATGCATTGGGCTTTTTGTTTGGTCTTTTAGTTCAATCA
Organism: Shewanella intestini; assembly: GCF_018221465.1. GTDB lineage: Bacteria > Pseudomonadota > Gammaproteobacteria > Enterobacterales > Shewanellaceae > Shewanella > Shewanella intestini. Next base: position 48,232 of record NZ_JAAIKR010000019.1, read on the forward strand.
GCTACAGCATGACAGGATGATTTAAACGTTAAAATAAGTTTAATATCAGCAGTTGTTTTTCATTTTGTGAGTCAAAGTGTTAATATTCGGAACGAATTTTTGGACGTTTTGACATATTGGTAATTAAAGGATTTATGACATGAATAAACTGCTACTTGCTGCGGCTATTTCTCTAGCTACACCGTTTGCTGCCCATGCTGCAGCTGATTTTGTCGAAGGCGATCGCACTTGGGCTGGTGAAGCTGAGTTAGGTGCCACGTTAACAACGGGTAATACTGACACTTCATCAGTAAAAGGCCGCATCGGTTTAAAGCATGAACTCGGTAATTGGGAAAACCAATACATTGCTGAAGCACTTTATAAAGAAGATGAAAATACGGTAACCGCTGAACGCTATTTTGGTGGTATTCAAGGTGATTATCAAATTAATGATGTTAGCTATATTTTCATTAATACCAACTATGAGAAAGATCCATTCACCGGTTTTGATTTCACTTCTAAATCTTCTGCAGGTTATGGTCATCGTTTTATTGATGACGGTAAGGCCTTACTTAAAGCTGAAGTCGGTCCTGGTTATATTTATCAACGTTTAGATGATGAATCAGCGATCACTGAAGGTGTCGAATCTAGAGACAGTGTGGTTGCTCACGCCGTGATTAATTTCTCGTATAAAATCAGCGATACTTCTACATTTAAGCAAGAGTTTATTACTGATTGGGGTGACAAGTTAGACGGTCGTTCAGAAAGCTCAATTACAGCGAATATTGTTGGTGCATTATCAATGAAGTTTGCCGTCATTGTGCGTTATAACAGTGACCCAGTTGAGGGGAAAGAATCAACTGACACTGAAACTAATATGACGTTATTGTATTCATTCTAAACACTGTTGAATATGAAAAAATCCGGCTAATGCCGGATTTTTTTGCTTATTTCGAGGGGCGAGTCAGTGAATATGATGATGTATATTAGCCATATATAACAACGAATTATATGACGGATAAAGACATGTAAAGGCATTATCATTGCTGACGGTATGTGGCTTACAACCTATCTTAAAGAATAAAGACACACATTTCGCTTAAAAAACAGGCTAATTAAGTGCTTTAAGCTGTAAAAAGTAATTAAAAGCACAGACTATACAGCTGTATTACAAAATGTCACAAGCGACAATATAATCAAAATTTATAGTAAGCTTTTGATTTTAAATCAATTAATTACCCATATTATCTGTTGTCAAATTGTTTCCTTGTGTTAACGGTGAGTTGAAATTGTTAACACAACTTTGATCACAAACCTATTATTACCTTTTCGATATACTTTTGCACAATTAGATATTGTATTCGTTTAGGTAAAATCACATGCAAATAGGAAGTTGCTGGTTCAATATCGATACTCACACTTTAATTGACCAAGAAAATAATCATACTTGGCAATTAGATGAACAAAGCTATTGGGTACTTAACGAGCTATCGTTATGCCGAGGACAGGTAAAGCCATTTAATCATTTCTCTTATCCGAATGTAAAAAGCTGCGCGATGAATGAAGATGATATCGCCAAAGTTATCCATTTATTACGCCATTTCCTCGGTCGACATGCCTGTTTAATTGAACTGATCCCTTCGGTTGGCATTATTCTTCACCATCGTAAAAAGATCCACAAAACCAAAGTACTTGATGAGCCCAATGCCGTGATGTCAATGAGCCAGTTTATCGCCATTATTACAATTTTGCTTTGTGCGTTGATGATGATTTATTCTGGCATTTCCTCATCAGTTTATGACCATATTGATTTTTCTGTCGATGTGTATGATCGCAGTGGCAATAAAGCCGAATTAGAAATTTATACCGATCCGGTGAACTACACCTTTGTACAACAACATAAGGGCAACTTTATTGTCAAACTTAGTCAATGCACCGTTTTTCAATGGGATACGATTTCAGCATCGCTTTCAAAAGATCGACACATGATCAACTTAGTATTGAAACGTATCGACAAAGGAAAATGGTCTTTCCATAACATCAAAGTATTGCGTAGTGATTATGGTGAAAATTTTTCTTCCCTAAGTTGGTTTAAAGAGGTTGATATCTGTGATTAAAACGCTACGCCAATATAAAAAGAAAATCCGTGAAAAGTTATTGTTTGTTGTGGCGTTAATTGCATTACTGCTATTGGTGTATATGGGCTTGCAATATTGGGCCCATAATAGAGATATTTACCAATTTGAATGCAAAGCCGATGCGTATAATATTGACGAGTCGCTTGAAAATGGTGAAATAGTAAACGGTGACTTATTGCTTGAACTTAAAGTCAAACGCCAACACTTGGTGTTGACCTATTACTCTATTTTTGATGATGACGTGCATGAATTTGTTGCCTTTGAAGGGGACTTACAAGAGGTTGAAGTCGGCTCGATGACCTACAACATTGAGTTTGAGGCCACTGATGTTGAGCTAACACCTTATAGTTTGTTATATCCTTACTTAAAAACTGAGTTAGAAATGGGTGATAACCGCTTGTCTTATGGCTATCGCTTTGAGCAAAACTTTAGTGTAGTAAAAGTAGATAGTATGTTTAACTTCATGTTGATTAAATTTACGCCGAGTAACAGTTTATGGGGATGTGAGAAAATTAATGGCTAATGAAACCTTGATTTAAGGTGTTTATCCAATAGCGTTAATTAAGGTATAGTAAACTCTCTTATTAAATCATTAGGCGCTGTGTGAGCAAGGTTAATTTAAAGCAAGAAGAGTCCCTGTCAATTAAGTTCAACCATCAAATGTCGGCAGGCGAACAACGCACAATCGATTTATTTTTTTACTTGCCTAAAGAAATGGGGATTGCGTCTAATACCCTAAATGAAGAAGAGTACTATCATTTTGGTGTGGTTGGGCGTCGCTCATATTATTCACACGGCCTGCATTTACCCTTAGTGCAATCGCGCTTTGTGAGTCTAAAAAACCGCTCCCTTGAAGAGTTTCGTTTATACCTTAATTTGTTTGCGTATCAGTTTGCTGTGGCAATTGAGACGGATGCAAAAGAGTTGCGCCAGCTTACCGCGCCAGAAGAGTTTTACCCTGCCTTAAATGATCTCAGTGATGTGGTGATCCAACTGCTTAAAAAGTTTCGACGTAACGAACCTAAAGAGGAAAAATGGCGCTCTTATTTTGCTCATGCTGATAATTATTTGTCATGGTTTTGTGAGCAACAATTATTAAAAACCTTATCTCAACGTCCGCGCAGCTCCGGCTTTAGTGACATTAAAGATAAGGTTATTCAATTATGCCGTGCAGAGCATCACTATCGTGAAGAAGAACGGAAATATAATTCTAGCCGCACCCATCATGATGCCAACCGAATATCTAATAAAATGCTCTTACTGCGCCGATTAATACAGCAAGGTGTGGTGTTAAAAGAAGAGTTAAAAGTGTTGGGCGTGGGTCTTAAAAAAATGGTCACTGGTTTTGCAACTGGATTAGTGATGATAGTTGTGTCAGCGTTAATTATTAAAGCCCACGGGGTATTTAATGGTTTAACCATTTCGTTAATTATTTCATTATCGGTTATCTATGCGTTTCGCGAAATTTTTAAAGAAGATATCCGCAATGCCCTATGGCGTAAAATTCAACGTGGTCGGCCGCGATGGAGCCGCATTTTGCGAGACACCAGCACACAAACTATTGTTGCTCGTCAGCTTGTTTGGCTAGAATTTATGCGTAAGCAAGACATCCCTGAAACGATTACTGAAATTATGAAACACCGACATCGGCAAAATAAGGTGGAGTCTGAAGTGTTGCATTACCGGGTGAATACTCGGGTCACGCCAAAAGATTTTTCGGCAGGCTACAGTGAAATTCAAGAGCAAGTGAATTTTAGTTTAGTGCCATTTGCACGTCATTTAGAGCGGGGCAAAGCAAAAATCTATTCAGAAACTGACGGTAAAGTCAGTAATGAGTCAGTGGAGCGACGTTATCAAGTCAATTTAGTCTTGAAAGTAAAAGACGGTAAGCATCAAGCTGAGTATGCTCGGTTTAAAGTCACCATGAACCGTTCAAGCATTGTAGAGATAACCGAAAGTAAGTTACCTGATAATATTGCTGCGCTCACATAACGGGTTAGTGAATGCGCAGCTTATCGTTCTAAAGTGATAGCACGAGTATAAGCTTGGCAGATACTTTGATCCCCCGATTGCTTTGCTCGCCTTAATGCCACTTCTGCTTTTGCAAGGTATTGTTCAAAGTTTTGAGGTTCAAGGTAACCTGCAATCCCGATGTTAATCCCTTCGCCTAACTCGTTATCTTTCAATAAATCAATGCACTTCATGGCATATTGGTGAGTGTCACTGGCAGTAGTTTCAGGTAAAAAAATCAGCATTTTACCTAGTTGCCAGCTAACAATTTTATACGTTGAAGGCACATCAACCAATAAGGTGATTTCAATGTCTTTTTGGCGCTTTTCAATTTGGTCAATATCGCCTAAATGACTAAATAAACCATCGGGGCTAATATCAATCACCATTAAGCTCGACTGGGTACGAGTTGACTCAGACATGCCTCTAAACTGCTCTTCAAAGTCGCTCATACGCATCACAAAATTGCCTGACTGACCAATGACATGTTGGCCTTTTACCACCCCAGGGTGGGCACTGCTTTCATCTAAGGTGATGATGAGATACTCAAGTTCATTGTCGACAGTAAAATGGCCAGTAATGGTCAGCTTTAAACTTTGATCAAAATGGGCTTTGCTAAATGGCATTAACTGCGCTGACCAAGATCCTTGTAGTGGGATAGAGGTTAAAATGTTTTCCCATTGGCGGTGTAACTCTTGGCCAAGCAGTGGATGAATATGGGTTTCAGCAGTGGCAGCCGTTTCATCGTATTGCATAAGTTGATTAAAATGCTTATTAGTTTTAACAATTTGACCTTCAGCATCGGTTAACACAATCGCCACTGCCGCCTCTGACATCATTTGATATTGATTTGCTTGCTGCTGACTTTGGGTGAAAACGGTCATGTCGTAAAATGCCACTATCCAATGGTTGGTGTTTTTCGCTTCAAAGCTAATTGAAATATGGAAGACTCGTTGATCGTCTTCATTATTTAAGCCATGTTCACCAACCCAAGAGGTGCGGTTTTCAAATACTTGCTCTATTTGTTTGTAGACATCGTCGTTTATGTCAAAAATTCGCTGTAAGGTGCGATCGATTACTTCTTCGCTCGGTAAATTAATGTGCTTATAAGCAGCCGCATTCGCACAAACAATTCGGCCTCGATTATTAATAATCATGCAGCTGTTTTCGCTGCTAAATAACCCATGAGCTAAGGACATACTATTTATTTTGGCGCGTTTTTCTAAGTGGTAAAGCTGTCTAATGATGAACAGTAATGACGCCAATAAGCCAATGGTTAAGCCGACAAAAATTAATACCAACTTCCATTTGAAGAATTTCTTCGCGATATCATCATGACGAATATACGACATGACGTAGTATTCTCTAGTGGATTCGACCTGATGTGACATTTCTACTTTCAAGAACACAAATGTAGCGTCGTCGCTGTGGTATTGGCCATAATTATTTTTAGCCATGTTCTGCCATAACTCAGGGTAAGACAGACTTAAACTTGAACCCAGTGCATCTGGCATTCCCTTTAGTGGTTTGGCTTGGCTAGCGCCAGCGTATAAATAGCCTTTGGTGTCTAACAATAATAATGGTGAGGTTTGATCAAAAAATGCCGGTTTAATTGATTGTAGAATTTTAATCACCGAGTTGTAGGTGACCAAGTAACCTTTAACACTTTGATCTGGGTTTTCAATCCACGCTAATTGATACACGTAAGGTTCTAACGAGCCATTAATCGGCGTAAATGCCATTGGTGATGAATAGATATCATTGCCGCCAAGGGCGCGGTTGGGATCTAAAACCGAAGGCGGTAGTGACAAATCAATGATTTCATCAGAGCTGGCAAATTTGAGTTTACCTTCTGGACTAAATAGCGCTAAGCCCATCAGTTCAGGAATATTGCGTGAAAGAGAGTCCCACCGACTGATCAATGAGGCTTTTCTATCTGGGGTTGGGTTTTCTAAATACTGGCGAAGCAGTTCACCACGAGCGAAAGTGATCGTTCTAAACTTTAAAAAGTCGGTGCGTTCACCTGCAAGTGTGCCAACGGTTTGCAGTTCACTATAACGTTGCTCTGCCCAGTCATCTTGCAAGCTACGCTCACCCATTGAAATAAAAAGGTAAGTGATAATGGCAATGGCAATGTTAAGTAATAGCAGTTCACTTGCTAAGGATAAAATCTGCTTCCTTGACCAGCTAATGCTTTGGGTGGAAATGAGTAATGTTTTCGACGATTTATTGGTTTTTTTTCGTTTAAACATAATTTCTTAATCGGCACATTTTAGAAGTCAACATACTAACATGCATCTTTCTATTTGATGAACTACCGGTAACTGAAAAATCAACATAATGTTGATTTGACAACAATGGCAACAATTTTTTGATTGATTAACCGACAACATCAAGATGACGGTGCTTAAATTCGCAACCGGCTTGTTCGACAATTAAACGACATTGCTCAATATCGACCCCAGCTAATCCATCTATTGCGCTCACTTGCACTTGATTAATGAATTTAGGTGCAAGTTGAATAAACTCCAGTACCGCTGAGTAAGAGTTGGCCAATTTAGGTTGGCAATGCTCAAGATAACTGGCTTCAGTATTAGCGTTAAGTGACACTGATAAGCTATCAACACACTTAACCAGTTCGGGCAAAATATTACGCCGATGAAATAAATTACCTAATCCGTCAGTATTGACTCTTACCTTACCGCCGCGCGCTTTAATTTCAGTGGCAACCCCAATTAAACAATCTAAGTTTAAGGTGGGCTCCCCATAGCCACAAAACACGTATTCATCGAATTGACTTACATCGCCAAGCATTGGAATAACTTCTTGCGCAGTGACGGTACTTCTTAGATTTAAATCAAACTCATGGACTTGTTTTGACCCATTTTGCTTAGGACAAAATTGGCAACGTAACGTGCAGCGCCCAGTAATATTAAGGTAGCGACTTTGACGTATATCGTACACAAGTGTTGGGTCTGATAAATCAGTCATGAGGAAGTTTCGATAATTGTATAGTGTTTCTTAGGTTAGCGTATTTTGAGTCATGATTATGCAGCTTGGCTCGCAAATTAATGACGTTAATTTAAGCGCTTGCTCATGCTTGTTAACGTTGAAAAGGCTAACAAAAAGGGTTTTCAAGTCGCTGAATAACTTGAAAACCCTATAGTGGGAAATGTGGTGAGTCAGTTAAGCTAGTTATTTACATTCACCACGTCTTCTTTATTGAACGGCCACCACCATTGATAAAAACGTTGCAGTGCACGTTTAATATCATCAAGGATAAGGTATAACACCGGCACTAAAATCAAGGTCACGACGGTAGAGAATAAAATCCCAAATGCCAGTGACGTTGCCATTGGAATGACAATTTTAGCTTGTAAGCTTTTTTCCATAATAATGGGGGCTAAACCGACGAAAGTGGTTAATGAGGTTAAAATAATTGCTCTAAAACGGAAGCAACCTGCATCTATGGCAGCTTGTTTGATTGCTTGACCTTCTCGTCTTGCTCGGTTAACAAAATCAACCAGAATCAGCGAGTCATTCACGACCACACCTGCAAGGGCGACAATGCCACATAAACTCAATACGCTCATCGACAAGCCTAAAACAAAGTGACCAAACAATGCGCCAATCATACCAAATGGAATCACCGACATAATAATCATCGGCTGGCTGTATGATTTTAATGGAATGGCCATTAGGGCATAAATAGTAAACATGGCAAAAAAGAAGCCTTGTAATAACCCCACCATGGCATTTTGCTCATCTAAACTGCCACCATCGAGCGATGCTTCTACGTCAGGATATTGTTTAGTCAGTTCCGGTAGATATTGACTTTGCACTTGTTCAACAATTTTTGACGGTTCAACATTATTCTTATTCACGTTGGCGTTAATCGTGATGGCACGGCGACCGTCAACGCGCGTAATTGAAGAGTAAGAGTCACCGAGTTCAATTTCTGCCACGGTTGAAAATGGCACTGAAATACCATTTGAAGTGCGGATCATCATGTTTTCTAAATGCCCGATAGTGCGGCGCTGCTCAAGAGGGTAACGCACCATGACTTTCACTTCTTCTTTATTACGCAATATTCGCTGCGCTTCAAAGCCATAAAAACCATAACGTACTTGGCGAGCGAGATCTGACAAACTTAAACCTTGTGCTTGTGCCTCTGGACGAATGTTTAACCGAATCTCTTGGCTACCCGATGAGAAATTATCTGAGATGTCATAAACACCTTCATATGTGGCGAGTTTGGCTTTTAAATCGGCAGCGGCCGCAGCCAATTGTTCAAGATTGCTTGAGGTTAATCTAAAAGATAAGTCGCCCCCAGCGTTGTTGGTACTGGCACTAATATTAAGCTGTTTAACGCCGACCATTTCGGGTAACTGCTTACGCCATTGCTCAGCAATGGATACGCCATCGACTTCTCGGTCTTCACCTTTTGATAGCTCGGTAAACACAAATGCAGAGCTGCGAGAATTGAGTGAAATAAAACTGTGTTTCACCACATCTGTGCCATATTCTTGAGCCAATTTATCATTCATGGCATACAGTGCGTCTTCAATACTTTGCAGTGCTTTAAGGGTGTTTTGCTCTGACGTACCTTCATCCATTTCAAGTTGAACTTGGATAAAATCAGATGGAATGTCTGGGAAGAAGACCCAGCGGACTTTACCACTGGCCACTAATGACAGTGCAAGAATAAGCACGCCAATAAAGGTGGCGACGGTGGTGTAACGGTTTTTGATTGCAAACTCTAGAAAGTGGCGATATTTATGGTGGATAAAGAACTGTAATTGCTTATTTAATGCCAGCTTAAAACGTGAAAAAGGGTTATTTGAAGGCTGAGTGCGCTTGGTGATATTCATATGTGCTAAATGCGCAGGTAAAATCAGTTTTGACTCTACCAATGAAAAGGCTAAACATAAAATCACGACCATCCCAATCGATTGCCAAATAATGCCCATTGGCCCAGACACCATTAACATTGGGATAAAGGCGGCAATAGTGGTTAGTACACCAAAGGTGGCGGGCATAGCAACACGCTTCACGCCAATGACCACATTTTCAAGCGAATGACCATTTTTCTCAACTTCGGTGTAGGCACTTTCTCCCATGACAATGGCGTCATCGACCACTATCCCGAGGACCAAAATAAACGCGAATAAGGTCAGCATGTTAATCGACATACCAATCGGTTCTGTTGGCATTAATAACAATGAACCTAGGAAACACACTGGCAGCCCCATCATCACCCAAAACGCTAATTTGAGATCAAGAAATAACGCCAAAATAATAAACACTAACAATGCGCCGTAAAACATATTCGACAGCATCATGTTTAACCGACCTTCCAGATAGTGGGTTAAATCACCCCATGTATCGAGTTGCACACCATGCGGTAAGTCGGTTTTCTTTTGTGCAATGTACTGTTTAACTTGTTCTGAAATTGCTAATGCGTTTTGATCATCAATGCTAAGCACTTCAATAATGGCAGCAGGTTTGCCATTAAAGCGGGTGTAACCAATACGCTCTTCAAAGTCATCATTAATTTGCGCCACTTGTGATAATAAGATGCGGCTACCGTCGGCTTGGCTGCTCACGACAATGCGTGAGAAGTCTTCACCGGTATAAGCTTGGCCTTTGGTACGTAATAAAATGTCACCATCTTTAGCGCGAATAGCACCACCGGGTAAGTCGATTGACGAGCGCTGCACCGCTTGTGCTACTTGATCAAAGGTGAGGTTGTATTCACGTAATTTGTTTTCTGATAATTCAATGCCTATTTCATAGTCACGCACACCAGCCACTTGTGCCCTTGTCACAGCGGGTAAGCCGGTAATGTCATCACGTATTTGCTTAGCCATTTCTTTCATTTCATGCTGAGTTAAGTCACCATAAACGGAAATCCAAATCACGTTGTTTTCAGGCTTAATTTGGTAAATGTTGGGTTTTTCAATGTTGTCAGGGAAGGTAGAAATAGCATCGATGCGGATTTTGGCTTCATCGAGTACCTTTTGCACATCATAATCATCTTCTACTTCAATAGTGACAACACCAACGGAGTCACTAGCAACAGAAGTGACTTTTTTAATGCCAGTAACATCTTGGATCGCTTCTTCAATTTTTATATTAATGCCCTCTTCAATCTCTTGCGGGGCAGCGCCAGGGTAGGCGACATTAATATTGATTAAATTGAGTTCAAAAGTCGGGAAAACTTCTTTATTAATTAACTTAGCACTGAATAAGCCGCCCACAATTAACATAAACATGAGCAAGTTTGCCGCGACATTGTTGCGTGCAAACCAAGCGATAATCCCTGTTTGTTTTTCCATTAGGCATCCCCTGCCACATTTTGTTGGGAAGTTTGGTCACTCTTCGATGCAGGTGTTTCAATCGTGTCAGGTGTTTGCTCTCCTAACACTTTGACTTTTTGCCCCGTACGTAAAGCGCTGACATGGGAGATGGCTATGCGCTCACCTGTTGTTAAACTGTCTTTGATAAAAACATGGTCGACATCCGTGCGGACAATATTGACGCTGCGCATTTCAACGCTGTTGTCTTGTTTGATTATCGCTACTTGATTGTTACGCACCACAAAGCGGGGCAGCTTAACAATGTTATTAACCGAACGGCCTTTAATTACCGCAGTGACAAAGCTGCCATATTTAAGCGGTAATTTGCTCATGTCAGCTTGTTTTTGCATGTAAGGGTCGTTAATTTCTGCGACTAAGTACACCATGCGATTTTGTTCATCAACGACGTTTTCATTACGAATGATTTTGCCTACCCAACTTACATTTTTACCGGCTAATGATGAGGTTAACGTTACGCTGGTATCAGGATTTTCTATCGACTCTAAATAGGCTAAATCTTCATTGGCTAGTGGCAAACGCACTTCAGCAACGTTGATGTCGTAAAGCTCGCCCAGTTTTGTACCTAAAGTAATGTATTGGCCTAAATCGACACTGCGTTCTTTAATGATGCCGTCAAAAGGAGCACGAATAATTGTGCGTTCGAGGTTACGCTGAGCACGAGCAAGGGCTGCTTGTGCTGACTTTACATTGGCTTGTTCTTTTTTTAGCTGCGGAATACGCAAACCAAGTTCGGGAGCAACGCCACCGTCAAAGTCTTTAAATTCAATTTTAGCGACTTCACCACGGGCTATTTCTTCATCAAGGATGGCTTTAGCTTGTGCAAGTCCAGCCTCTGCCTGCATTAAATCTGCTTGGTAATCTGACGGTTCTATTTGGGCAAGTTGCTGGCCTTGCTTAACAATACCACCGGCAACGAATGCCGGAGAAAGCGCAAGTAAACGCCCTTGAACCTCCGTCACAAGTTGGGTTTTGTATTTAGGTTGTACCACGCCATAAGAGGGGAGATTTAACGATTCAGTTTGCGGTTTAGCAGTGATCACTTCTACGACTTGCAAGGTGATGGCTTCATCTTTTTGCTCAGGTTCTTCTTTGGTGTTGATTAATAATATAGCGCCTAATATGGCAATAATAAGAATGATAAAAGGTAGTAAAAAACGAAATATTTTCTTTAGCATTTTTTAAATGTATCCATACGTTTAAAGCGGTAGAAAGAAGATAACCTGTAACATATAGTCCTTGGCTGCATTTACAAAAAGAGTGTATTTAATAGCCAGTCGTACTGTATTGATACGCTACCAGAGTATGATAACGATAAAAACTGCTTTTTTGTAAATATTAGTGTTACAAAAGCGCAATAAGTGTAAGTAAATAAATGTTTTTTTATTACTTAGTTTTATCAATTATATCGAGCAGATAAGTGGAAGGGGGAAATGCACTGGCGGTTGTAAGGTATCGACCGGTATTGATGAGTGAGCTGCACTTGTTTGTGAATATTGTGCTGGGTGTCAAACATTGTAGATAATAAACAACCAACAGTCAGCATAGGCTGACTGTTAGCGATATTATTACGTGGCTATTTATGCTTGTTTTTTCTTTGGTTTTTTATACTTTTTAGATTTCTTCTTCGTATCGCCAGCTTTCCCCGCCTTGGCTTTTTTCTTGGTCGGCAGTTTTGCTTCTTTATTGTTGGGTCTTAATGACTCAATCACGCGGCGTTTTAATGGTTGCTCAATATAACGCTCGATTTTAGACACAATGCGCATGTCGTGTGCTTCAACTAATGAAATAGCAGTACCTTTAGCGCCAGCACGGCCAGTACGGCCAATACGATGCACATAGGTGTCAGCTGAACGCGGCATATCATAGTTAATCACGTGGGTAATATCGTCAATATCAATCCCACGGGCTGCTACGTCGGTGGCTAATAAAACGTTTACTTCGCCTTTGGTGAAGCGCCCTAGTGCTTGGAACCGTTTCTTTTGTTCCATATCACCGCGCATAAACGAACAAGGGATGTCTGCTTTAAGCAGTAATCCTTCAAGGCTTGCTACTACATCACGAGTTTTTACAAACACGATGGCACGCTTTACATCTTCTTGTTTTAGTAAGTTGCAAAGTAAGGCAAACTTATGCGCTTGATCGTCAGCTAAATGCATCCACTGATGGATTTTGGCTTTTTCACTACGTGGTGCTTCTACGTCAATCACTGCAGGAGTGGTTAATAGTTCGCGTGCAAAACGGTCAACCCCACCTCCTTCTAATGTGGCAGAAAACAACATGTTTTGTTTACGACCTTGTGCTTCTAATGCAATAGATTGCACCGCAGTAGAAAAGCCCATGTCTAACATGCGGTCGGCTTCATCAATAATCAGTAGCTCGATAGACGTGGCGCTGAATTTCTTTTTATCAAGATATTCAAGTAACCGACCCGGTGTGGCGATTAATATGTCGATGTTGGTTTCAAGCGCTTCTTCTTGTGGTGCATAAGGAACACCACCAGTAATTAAGCTAATCGACAAGTTTAAGTTAGTTGCAAGGTGGCTAGCATAACGATGAGTTTGGCTAGCAAGCTCACGAGTCGGACTTAAAATAAGTACCCGAGCTTGGCCGTCATAACGACGTGGGAAATCAATTAAATGTTGTAAAGCAGGTAAAAGGAAAGTGGCTGTTTTACCTGTTCCAGTCGGCGCACGCGCTAAAATATCCTGCTGCTCCATCGCTAAAGGAATGGTTTCTTGCTGGATAGTTGTTGGGCTTTTATGTCCCATCGCCTTTAGTGAATCTAGTAGGCGGTGGTCAAGGTCAAAATCTTCAAATAACATGCACGTGGGTCTCGCTGGAAAATAGCCAAGTAGTATAACTTATCAACGATGAATGACTAAAGCTTTAAGTAAAAATCTCGACATAAATTGCTCATTTGTTGACTGTAGTGGCCATTTTTGTCCTGTATATGTAATTTCTGCAACTTATCCATTTGTCGGATGGTCTGGTCTAACAATGTTGGCAGAGTCGATTGCGTTAAGGTGAGTAAAACCCGAGTGGCGGGTTTATGTTCAACGGTGGCGACATTCACTTGTTGTCTTAAGGCCATTGAGGTTGATGATAACGCGTCAGTAAAGGCATTTAATGAGTTGATAGGCAATATGAAATTAGCTTGACCTGCAGGGGCAAGCAATTTTTCAACGACGTTAAGCAAGGTCGTAAACGTTAGACTGTTGCTGTGACGTGCATTGGCGCGTTGACCGTTGTTGGCTTGTGGACCATTGTCAAAATAAGGTGGGTTACACACAATGTGATCAAAGGGAGTGGTGAGCGTATTTGCGACTTGTTGTAGAGCGCCTTCAATTACTGCAATCTTTTGTGGCCACGGTGAATTGGCGATATTTTCTCGAGATTGCTTGACCGCCTGAGGGTCTATTTCAATCGCAGTAATATGCACATTGGCGCTTGTACGCTGCGCGGCCATTAAACTTAAAATGCCGCTACCACTGCCTATGTCTAAAATCGTAAATAGATCTTTTGGTGTCGATGATGCTTGAGTGACAATATTTGTTGTTTGATGTGGAGCAGAAAAATCAGCCCCCACAGAATCTTGTAACACCTTTGATGGTATCGTTGCCCAAGCCCCTAATAATACCGCGTCAGTACTAATACGCATTCCGCATAAATCGTCATTGATATGAAACTGTTTAAAGGTAAAAGGCATGGACTTTATGCTGAGGATGAACCAGGGGGATTAGTGTAACTTGGTGTTAGTTATTTCGCTATCTCCAAAGCCGTATCAATATGGAGTGATGCCAATTAATGGTAAGCGGTATTAATTGATGAACAATGTGCTTGTTTAGTGGCTACGACATTAACAACTGCATTACCAATAATGTTGAATTACTGGTTTGAATGTGATGTTTAGGTTGCGTTATTGGTGGGTATGTTGATGCTGTTAGGCGAATTTAAATAATTGTGCCTGCGGCGCTTGTATGATGATTTCTTCTTTGATACTTGTTGCTGATGAGGGATATAAACGCTGTATTGAAAGTGTGACTAATCGTATTGACCATAAAACAGTGACATTATTCTCGCTACCCAATGACAATTTTCACAGCTATTATTACATTCACTGATAACTTATATTTTACATGTGACGTTAAGTGTTCGCACCAATGGTAGATAAAATGTGAGTAATCCCTTAAGTTAAAAAAATACTTATAATCATAATAGGAAGTAATCGCGTGCATTCGAGCAATATGACCCTAACAGATACGTTAGGACTTGGTTTTATGACCTTCGCCTTCTTTTTGGGCGCAGGTAACCTTATTTTCCCCCCTTTTGCTGGCATGTTAGCCGGTGAAAATATGCCAATGGCGATGATTGGTTTCTTAATTACGGCTGTTGGTTTACCGCTCATTGGTTTAATTGCTGTGGCAAAAGCCAAAGGCAAAATCATGTCAATGCTGCCAGCGTTTGCTGCCACTGCATTAGCGGTGTCGATTTATATCATCATTGGCCCTGCATTTGCCGCCCCAAGAACCGGATTAGTTGCGTATGAAATCGGCGCAAGACCTTTTATTGAAAACCCTGACGCGATATTGATGCTTGGCGGGTTGAGTTTGAATGTTGCCCAGCTTATCTATTCTTTTGTCTTTTTCGGTATTGTGATGGTGCTGTCGCTATTTCCTGGCAAATTATTAGATAACGTCGGTAAGGTATTAACTCCTATTCTCATTTTATTATTGATTGCATTGGCATTGTCGGTGTTAATTATTCCGGGGTCAGAAGTCGGCGCACCAACAGGCGATTATCAACATAACGCCCTGATTAAAGGCTTTGTTGAAGGCTATAACACCATGGACACCTTAGCGTCATTAATGTTTGGTATGTTGATTATCGACTTACTACGCAAAAAGGGCATTAATGAATCGGGACAACAAACTAAATACTTAATTCGTGCTGCAGTGATTGCTGCAAGCGGATTAGCCTTTGTCTACATTTCATTGTTTTTTTTAGGCGCAACGGCAGGTGAATTAGGGGCTGGGGTTGATAATGGTGGTCAAATTTTGACTAATTATGTCAGCCATGAATTTGGCACGTTAGGTACTGTTATGTTGTCGACAGTTGTTACCTTGGCATGCTTAACGACTGCGGTTGGGTTGGTTTCTGCTTGTTCGGACTTCTTTAGCGAATTGCTACCGAAAATCAGCTATAAACAATTTGCGGTTTTCTTTAGTTTAGTGTGTGCGACCATTGCCAATGTCGGACTGTCTGAACTCATTAAAATCAGTATTCCGGTATTAATGACGGTTTACCCTGTGGCAATTGCATTAGTACTTGTGACTTTCTTAACGCGTTTTTATCCCAATCCACAGTTTGCGCATCGGGCTGTGTTGGCCATTGCATTATTCTTTGGTATTTTTGATGGCATTAAAGCTGCCGGCTTTGAGGTAAACATCTTTAATTGGATCCCATTGCAAAGTGAAGGCATGGCATGGGCTATTCCAACGTTATTAGTGATGGTCGCTTGCCTGTTTATTCCTAAGGCAAAAACAGCCGCTTAAATAAGAAAAGCTAGAGACAATGAAGGGCGCTATGGTATGTTTTCATCCATAGCGCCTTTTTATTAAGTAAAGTTGTGACATCATCTTCATCTACAGAACCATTAATCGACACCTTTTTAGATGACCTTTGGTCTCATAAAGGGGTGAGTGATAACACCCTTGTTTCTTATCGCACTGACCTGCAGCACTTTCATCGCTATATCAGCAAACATCAGTCCACATTAATTAAGGTTAGCAGTGACAATGTGCGTGAATATTTGAGTTTTCGGGTTGAGCAAGGTTATGCCAAATCGAGTACCGCCAGACTGCTCAGCAGTTTACGGCGGTTTTACGGCTATTTAATTCGCACTAAAATGATCCGTGAAGATCCCATCGCATTAATTGAGTCTCCTAAACAAGCTCGGCATTTGCCTGATGCATTAACCGAGGCGCAAATTGATAGTTTACTTAATGAACCAAACATTGATGATCCCATTGAGTGTCGTGACAAAGCGATGCTAGAAGTCTTGTATGCAAGTGGTTTACGGGTGACCGAGTTGGTCAGTTTAACCATGGAACAAATGAGTTTGAATCAAGGCTTGGTGCGCATTGTTGGTAAAGGCGGTAAAGAACGCTTAGTACCATTAGGCGAGTTAGCGGTGAGTGAGGTGATGGCTTATATTAAGTCTGCTCGGCCAATATTGCTTAATGAAAAAACCTCAGATGTGTTGTTTCCTTCTAAGCGTGGAAAAATGATGACCAGACAAACATTTTGGCATCGAATTAAACTCTATGCATTAAGAGCAGGTATTTCATCGCCGTTATCCCCACATACTTTGCGCCATGCATTTGCGACGCATTTATTAAATCATGGTGCAGATTTACGTGTCGTTCAATTGCTATTAGGCCACACCGACTTATCGACCACCCAAATTTACACCCATGTCGCGAAGGCGCGATTACAGCAAATACATCAAACCCATCACCCTCGTCGTTAATTGACATATTTCGAGTAGCAAAAATGCGGATTTTATTTGCGTTAGACCATTATTAACGGTAACTTTTGCTCATTAGGTCGGGTCTTGTATTCGTGAACCCGTAAAATTAGGAATTCATATGAAAGTCAGTAAGTCATTGGCCCTTGTCGTTGGCCTTATTTTTACCCCGATAGCCCTTGCCGCAACACCAACTTATACCAAAGAAGAAGTGTTAAAACAAAAGTTAACCGAAGTCATTGGCGTTGATGTTGTTTCAATGAGTAAAGCGCCAATTGACGGACTTTACCAAGCCATTACCGATCGCGGTGTGTTATATATCACTGAAGACGGCAGCAAACTTTTCCATGGCAATATTTATGACATGGAAAATCAAATGAAAAACCTTACTGAAGCGTCACTTGCAGGTCCGCGTTTGGCGATGTTAAAACCTTTTGAAGATAAAATGTTGGTATATAAAGCTAAAGACGAAAAATACGTTGTCACAGTCTTTACCGATGTTGATTGTGCCTATTGCCGTAAATTGCATAGCCAAATGCAAGAATACAATGACCTTGGTATCACCATTCGTTACTTAGCCTACCCACGCCGCGGTATTCCGTCTGCTAATGCTGATGAAATGAAAGCGGTTTGGTGTTCTAAAGATCCATTAAAAGCAATGACTGACGCCAAAGAAGGGGAGCAGATTAAGCCTGCTGATTGTGATATTGATATTGCGGCGCAATACAAGCTAGGTCAAACCTTTGGTATTAGTGGCACACCCGCCATCGTATTAGCCAATGGGACTATTGTGCCAGGTTACCAACCACCACAACAGTTACTGAAGACGATTGAAAGAAATCTATAGTCAATAAAGTCTACCAAGGTGAACGTTAGGTTCACCTTTTTTTTCTGTTTTTTTGCTATTAAAAGGTCTGCATGTCCCATTCTATTGTTCGTCGCGCACAAGTTGATGACTCCCACCTTAATGCCATTGATTCGCCTTTATTAAGGCAGTTATATGCACGTCGAGGCGTGTTGACAGAGCAATATGATTTAACCCTAAAGCATTTATTGCGCCCAGAGCAGATGAAAGGCATTGATATTGCCAGCAATATTGTTGCTGACGCCATTGCTGAGCAGCGCGCGATTATGATTGTCGGAGACTTTGATGCCGATGGCGCGACATCTACCACGGTGTGTTTGTTGGCGTTGCAAATGATGGGGGCCACCAATGTCAGTTATTTAATTCCTAATCGATTTGAATACGGTTATGGATTAAGCCCTGAAATTGTCAGTGTTGCTCACCAGCGTGGAGCACAACTGTTAGTGACCGTTGATAATGGTATTTCATCGATAGAAGGGGTGGCGGCGGCAAAAGCGGCAGGTATGCAAGTGGTGGTAACAGATCATCACTTACCGGGGCGGGATATACCCAATGCTGATGCCATTGTTAACCCTAACCAGCTTGGGTGCGAGTTTGCCAGTAAGTCGATTGCAGGTGTAGGGGTCGCTTTTTATCTTATGTCCGTATTACGAGCCACCTTAGCTAAGCGTGGTTGGTTTGTTGATAACAATATTGCCGAGCCAAACTTAGCCAACCTATTAGACATTGTGGCGCTAGGTACAGTGGCTGATGTCGTGGCGCTTGATGCCAATAATCGCCGCTTAGTACAAGCGGGTATGCAGCGGGTGAAAGCCGGGCGTTGTCGCCCAGGTATCACCGCATTGCTTGAGGTCGGTAAGCGTGACCCACAAAAATTAGTGGCAGCTGACTTTGGCTTTGCAGTTGGTCCGCGCCTCAATGCGGCAGGGCGGTTAGATGAAATGGCATTAGGCGTAGAAACGCTGTTATGCAATGACATCATGCGCGCAAGGCAAATGGCAGCAGAACTTGATGGCCTCAACCAAGAGCGCCGCGAGTTAGAAGCAGGCATGCAGCAAGAAGCGTTGAAGTTTATTGAAGCCATGTCGCTAAATGAAGACGAGTTGCCGTGGGGAATAGCTTTATTTCAAGATGATTGGCATCAAGGGGTGATTGGCATTGTAGCGTCGCGCATTAAAGACCGTTATCACCGCCCGGTGATTGCTTTTGCAGATGCAGGAGAAGGTGAAATAAAAGGCTCTGCTCGCTCAATTAAAGGCTTGCACATGCGTGACTTGCTTGATGCGATTAACACTCAACACCCTGGAATGATCATTAAATTTGGTGGTCATGCGATGGCGGCGGGGTTGTCGTTACATGCTGCGCGTTTTCAGGATTTTTGCCAAGCGTATGATGATATGGTCAAAAAGACGTTAAACCCCGAGGCGTTAGCAGGAGAAGTGTTGTCAGATGGCGAGTTAAGCGTTGAACAACTTAACCTTGAAACTGCGCACATGCTTAGACAAGCTGGCCCTTGGGGGCAAGCGTTTGAAGAACCGGTATTTGACGGCTATTTTAAAATTTTACAGCAACGCATTGTGGGTGAAAAACACCTTAAACTCCTCGTTGAAACTGAATGCGGCAGTTTAATGCTTGATGCCATCGCCTTTAATATTGACCTTGATATTTGGCCAGACGCCACCATTAACCATGCAAGAGTGGCATTTAAGTTAGATGTAAATGAGTATCGCGGTAATCAAACGGTGCAGTTAATGGTTGAGTATATCGAGCCTATGTAATGGCTATTGGCCCTGCTAATATGCTTTAAATCCATTGAACACTCACATCTGTTAAGCTGTTTATAATGTGCCATTACCGCCAGAATGCTACTTTAGCGCGCAAGTATTACAATCATATCAACATGGCTGACTGGTACTTAAATAAGGCGTTAAGCTTGAGTTTATTGTATGGGGAATGAATGGCCGATTTAATATTCAAGCCAAACAGTTAAAGGTTAAAGCACAACAATATTGATAATGTGAGTCAAGGCCAAATCCAAATAGCAGATACAAAAAAGCCTCGCAATGCGAGGCTTTTTTAGCTGCCGATATTATCAGCACCTTAGAATATGGTGCCCGAACCCGGAATCGAACCAGGGACACGAGGATTTTCAATCCTCTGCTCTACCGACTGAGCTATTCGGGCAACGGGCGCTATTAAACGGTTTTTATGCCTCGGAGTCAAACTGTTTTTTAAAAAAACTGATTTTATGCATTTGTTTGTCTAACTTTTCCACAAACAGAGTGTTTAGTAAGCTAAGGTAGGGGGAATACGTATCATTGATTGGAATGACGATTAAATCGTGAAGTTCATCATTGAATAAGATAACGAATGAAATTATTTCAATCAATTAGTGAATGAAAAATGGCTTATTCTCGGTCTTGTTATTAACCCGTTAATTCCCCCGACTTTTGAGAGCAAACAATTGTATTGGCAACAGAAACTCATTCATTTTAGTTATAAACGTCCGCTGCTGATATTTACCGCCTTGCTCACCTTACTTATTTGGGCAACATTGGGGATCATGCGGGTAGATTTAGACGTCAATTTTAACGATTACTTCGCTAAAGATGATCAAGGTTTTATTGGCGTGACACAGCTTGGGCAGCATTTTGATCGTAACGATCAATTTTTAATGTTGTTAGAGTCACCTCAAAGTTGGCTGCAATTAAACCGCAAACAACAACTGCAACACTTTATCAGTGAGCTTAATCAAGACAGCTTAATTGATAATGTTTCTGGCTATGCCGATTTTATCAATCCATCACAGCAGCATTCGCCTATTTTAAGTTACAAACACCATCCACGTTTGCCTTTAGTGCTGTCAAAAGATAGCAAAGCCATCATTTTAACCCTCGCCTTTAATCAGTCTGACCGCCATTTATTTCATAACACGACCTTATGGAGAGAGCATCATATTGATCGCATTAATGCCTTGGCACAAACATACTGGCAAGCTAACGATGTGAATGTGTTTTTAAACGGGACTGAGTCGCTTAACTGGCAATACATTAAAGTGTTGCGCCATGACTTAAGTTGGTTTGGCCCTGGTTTAGCTATCATTGTGGTACTAATGGCAATGAGCTTTATTCGTTCGCGTTGGTGGCTGGCTGCCATTGCCTTAAATTGTATGATTACCTTATGGGTCACCTTGGGCGTTGCTGGGTGGTTTAATTTAACCTTAGCGGCTATTAGTGCATTTATTCCTGTTATTGTGGTCACGCTGTCTTTAGCGTATTCAGCTCATTTATATTTAGGTTGGTGTCAGCGCATTAACACTTCGGTTGGTGAACGTGATGCTGAGCATCACGTTAACCAGCATAGTAACCATCCTATGCATACTGGTAACAACAGTATCAATCACGGCGCAGTCCCTGCTGCATTACTCAATAGCTTTAATGACAACCGTAGCCCGTTATTTTTTGCCACCTTAACCACCACTATTGGCTTTGCATTGTTGGTTGTTAGCCCATCACCTCCTATTCAAGCATTCGGTATTTTGGTGGCGGTTGCAGTGGTATGTCATTATATTTTATGTCACAGCTTATTGGTGTTATTGGCATCAAAAGCCACCACGACGTCAACCAAAGATAAACAGGCTACATCGGCCTCAATGGCACACCTTCATGGCTTTGCAAGTGTGACTAAATTAGCGCAGTTAGCCACAGCACATCGCAAAAAAGTGTGCGCTTTGGTGCTGACTTTGTCAGCCCTAGGCGCAGTTAGTAGTGCTAAGTTAACCTTAAATGACGATCCTTTGAGTTATTTTCCTGACGACAATCCATTTAGCTTGTCGCATAAAAAAATGCAGCAATATTTTTATGGCATTAACATGTTGCATTATGAGGTGCATACTGAACCTTATGCCATTTACGATAAAGCCTATTTGTCCTTCCTCTATAAGTTTTCCCGTTATTTAAAACAACAACCGGAAGTTAAAAAAGTGCTTCATGTTGGTGACTGGGTAAAAAGTTCTGGTTTAACCGCAAGCCAATTTAAGCGAATTGTTGAGCACAACACCGTGGCGCAATTAGGTGTTCAGGCCGAAATCTCTCAAGGCTTTAAATCAAGTTTAATGACACTGTATTTACACTCATTAAGCGCAAGGCAAATGGTAGACTTTGAAACCAAAGTAAACGCTTGGTTAATAGACAATAATCCTCAATTGACGTTAAGTCCCGCACTGAGCAGTAATTTGTTGTTTGCGCATTTATGTTTAGAGAATGCCAAAAGCATGTTGGCATCGTTTGCACTGGCATTGCTGTTGCTGTCGGTTATTTTGGGGATGCTAAAACGTAGCGTGGTGTTTGCTATTGTTGGTTTACTGCTTAACTTTTTGCCTTTGTTGTGGATGTTTGGTGTTTGGCAAGCCTTTGGCGGTTTTATCAGTTTAGGTAGCGCTGTGGTACTGGGCATTATGCTGGGTATTATTGTCGATGACACTTTACACCTAATGCTCAAACTACCTTCTACAAGTCAAGATTTACCATCACATGCGTCATCAAGTACAGCCCTTAATGCGCCCTCCCCACCAATAACTGAAACTGAAGTTACCCATGCTTTTTGGGCAAGTTATCGTCATATTATCCCGGTTGTGACCTTCACCACATTGACGTTAGTTTTAGGGTTTGGCATCGGATTATTGTCAGACTTTGGCCCCATTGCTCAACTGAGTTTATTGTCATGCATTGTTATTTCATTTGCGTGGATATTTGATGTACTGGTGCTGCCCGTTATTTACCATTGGTTAATCCGGAGGCCATTATGAGGCGATGTTTCGGTAAGGCGACCGTGCCAAGTGTGAGTCAACATAATAACGCGTGGCGCTTACAAGATTGGATAAGCCTACAACATGACCGTCCACTGCAATTTAACGATAAGCAGTCAGAAATGATGACCTGTTTATTACCTTTATTATTATGCGGTGAGCAATCTGCGCAGTTGGTTTTTAATCAAGAAATTGCTCGGCTCAATAATGGTGATGATGACCTTATTAAGATGCAGCGGCAATTGTTAATTAATGCCCTAAGAGAAGTGGAGTCGGACGAATGCCGTCATGATATTGCCCTGCAACAAGTGACCGACAATCTGCCGGTATTAACCGATACCATTAAGGTGCAGCGCATGGCAAAACGTTTTTATACTCAACTTGGCAGGGTTGATAACTACCAACAGCACTTTGTTAGAATTGCCACCTTAGATACTTGCGTGACACACATAATGCATGCTTTTGAACACGGTAAATTAGGTCGCACGCATCGCTTTAGTCAGCTGTGCGGCTTAATAAAAAAAGATGAAGCTAAACATGTGTATGTCAGTCGCCATCACGCCATATTATTAGGTGCAACTAGTGATAATTTTGCTCAGCAGCAAGAAGTAGTGAGCAAAGACTTATTTAGGCTATTAACCACTCAAGACAAAGCCTTTGAACATATGGGGGTGTGTTTAGATGATTTACACAAAAAACTGGAGCGAAAATGGCAGTAAAATTTGCCGCACATGATTTATCTTTATATGCCGTTGCCCATCAATTACCTCATGCGCAGGTCACCAATGAGGTGTTATTAGCTGCTTTAAGTGAGCGTTGTGGCCGCCTTGCTGCGCGCAAAGCAAAAAGTATTACTAAACGCCTGGGTATTGAAGGACGGCACTTAACGCGCGACTTAACCCAAGCGACCAGCACGACGTCTCCTTCAAGTATTGAACTTAGCCAACAAGTGCTGACTAGAGCCTTAGCGCAAGCAGGCTTGTCAGCAAATGATCTCGACTATTTAATTACTCATACTTGCACGCCACATACCCAAGTACCGCCTAATGCGGCATGGCTTGCCGATGTATTGGCATACCATGGGCCTTATTTAGAATTGCGCCAAGCGTGTACTGGTTTTGCCAATGGATTACAAATCGCCTCAGCCTTTTGTCATGCAAGTCAGCAAGCCGTTGCCATTGTTGGGGTTGAAACTGGCTCGGTGTATTTTGATATGGACAAAGCATTTATTGATACCGAGCAGTTGGTTAATTACGTGCAAATGGGCGATGGCGCCGCGGCGACGATTGTTGGCCCTAAACATGCTAATAAAGCCATTATTTCTGATATTTATTTAGGCCAGGTAGGCCATCAAAAAACACCCGGTTTTTATCTTGATTCAGGCTCAAAAGATGTCGGTGATAAACACATGGCGCGTTTTCATCATAATACTCAAGCGGTGCGAGAGCAGGGCAGCCAATTATTTGAACTTGGCTGGCAAGCATTGCAAAGTCGCGGCTATCAGCTGGACGACTTTGCTTATATTTTACCGCATCAGGCCAATGGCCATATTGATGTGCTAATGGCTCAAGCGTTAGGCATAAGCCCACAGCGGATTGTTAATGATGCCAAACAATGTGGAAATTTAGGCTCCGCAGCCATTTGGGTCAGTCTGGCTAAGTTAATTCATTCAGGAAAACTACGACATGGTGAGAAAGTCGCGATACTTGGTGCGGAGGCGAC
This sequence comes from Shewanella intestini, assembly GCF_018221465.1. Lineage (GTDB taxonomy): Bacteria > Pseudomonadota > Gammaproteobacteria > Enterobacterales > Shewanellaceae > Shewanella > Shewanella intestini. The sequence goes on from NZ_JAAIKR010000019.1 coordinate 72,659, forward strand.
GAAATATTTATATGGTGGTTTTGTCTACCAACACCATGAAGGCATCAATATTTAATCATCATTTTAAATAACAAAAACAAAAAGCCCGATGCAATATCGGGCTTTATTCATTTTAGCGTAGTAAAGCAGACAGTATATGTGTTGCGTTACTATGACTTGACTATAAGGCTAATGCTTTACTGTCAGGGTAGTTCGCTTTTAATACTGATAATGCATTTTGCTTAAGTTTATCTTGGCCTAACTCGTCATAAGCTTTTACCATAATTTCTAATGCGCGTTCCGTTGACGGCGTTCCAGGGAACTTCTCCAGTACAACTTGTCCACGACCTGCTGCAGCACTCCATGCACCCATTTTGATATAATATTCTGCAACTTTAATTGAATATTTTGCTAAACGGTTTTTTAAATAATGCATCCGCTTTTCAGCGTCAGCTGCATATAAACTGTTTGGGTAGGTTTTAATTAATCGCTCGAAATCTCGGAATGCTTCTTGGGCATTTTTAGGATCGCGATCGGTACGATCAATATTCATCATTTCATGGAATAAATAATTATCCGCCTGCATATTGGTTAAACCACGCAAATAATAAACGTAATCAATATTTGGGTGGGTTGGATTTAAGCGAATAAACCTGTCGATATTGGCAATACCAGAAGCAACATCATCCATCTTGTAATAAGCAAAAATTAGGTCAAGCTGCACTTGGGTTTTGTGGGCGCCAAATGGGTAACGAGAGTCTAATGCTTCTAAAGAACGGACTGCTTTGGAATAATTCCCTAATTCCATCGAAGTGCGAGCTTGTTTATAAAGGACTTCTGGAGAGGCTTTATTTACAATGTCATCTTCATCAGATTGGTTGCTACTACAAGCAGTTAGTGTCAATGACGCTATGATAATTGCGATACCTTTTGCATATTTATACATACTTGAATTCAATTCTTTTATAAGTTGTTGTTAAGAATTTTTCCATTTCACGGTAAAATAGAAAACATCCGATTGTAACAGATAGCACATTCACTTTGGACCCTTTTATGGGGTACGGTTCATATGACACAAGAGATTAATCTAAAAAGCGAAATCACAGCAATACAAACCGGTTTAAGATTGGACAGAGCTTTAGCCGAATTGTTCCCTGATTATTCGCGTACACGCATCAAAGAATGGATCCTATCTGGTGCAGTTAGCGTTGACGGTATCACAGTTGATAAGCCACGGGAAAAGGTTTTTGAAACACAAGTGATTGAAGTCGCTGCCACCCTTGAGGAAGAAGTCAAAGCCCAAGCTCAAGCTATTGACCTTGATATCGTCTATGAAGACGACCATATCATTGTAGTTAATAAACAAGCGGGTTTAGTGGTTCATCCTGGTGCAGGTAATGCTGATGGCACATTAATGAATGCACTATTGCATCATCATCCAGCGATTGAGCATGTCCCAAGAGCTGGGATTGTTCACCGTTTAGATAAAGACACTACCGGTTTAATGGTGGTAGCTAAAACGGTTGAAGCGCAAACGCATTTAGTTGCCGCGCTGCAAGCTCGTGAAATTATCCGCGAATATGAGGCGATTGTCACAGGCACGATGACGGCTGGTGGCATGGTTGACGAGCCGATAGACCGTCACGAAACCAAACGGACGCAAATGGCGGTCATTCACGGTGGTAGACCTTCTGTCACGCATTATCGTGTTGCAGAAAAGTTCCGCGCCCATACTCGATTACGTTTGCGCCTAGAAACTGGTCGTACTCACCAAATTAGGGTGCACATGGCGTATATTGGCCATGTATTGGCAGGCGATCCTGTTTATGGTGGTCGTCCTCGTCCACCAAAAGCGGCAAGTGAAGAATTTTTCAATGTATTGAAAGACTTTAAGCGTCAAGCTTTGCATGCGGTGCGTTTAGAGTTAGCCCATCCGTTTACTTGTGAAGTGATGACTTGGCATGCGCCAGTGCCAGATGACATGGTGCAATTGGCTAAGGCGATGCGTAAAGATTTAGAGCTTAACCCTATCGAGTACATCTAATGTGGCAACATGAGTGGCCAGTACCTGAAAATGTGGGCTTAGCATTTACTGACCGTTTTAACGGTGTCAGCCGAGCGCCTTTTTCAAGTTTAAATGTGGGTACTCATGTGGGGGACGACATTAACCTCGTCGCCCAAAATCGCCAATTATTAGTTAAGCAATTGGCTCTTCCTGCAGAGCCAATTTGGCTTGAACAAGTCCATAGCACCATCGTGCTGAATAATCCGCAACCAAAGACATTGCCTTTTACGGCCGATGGCAGTTACACCAATCAAGCTCATATCGTTTGCACGGTGATGACCGCAGATTGTTTACCGGTGGTGATATGCAATAAAGCAGGCACAGAAGTCGCAGCTGTGCATGCTGGTTGGCGCGGTTTATGTCATGGCATTATTGAACAAGCACTGCAAATGTTTAACGCTTCGCCATCACAATTAATGGCGTATTTAGGCCCAGCAATAGGCCCGCAGCAATTTGAAGTAGGCGCAGAAGTCAGACAAGCGTTTATTGATAAACAACCTCAAGCGCAGGTATGTTTTCGCCCGGTAACTGCCAGCAATCACACCTCTTTTAATCATTCGCTTGAATCATCTCCTTCCTTATTACCGCAAAAATATTTGGCCAATATATATCAACTAGCACAGCAGCGATTAACCGCAATGGGTGTGAACGATATATATAGTAGCGATGAATGTACGGTATCAAACCTCGATTTTTTCTCTTATCGACGCGAGCAACAAACCGGCCGCCAAGCAACATTGGTGTGGCTAAAGTCATAATAAGCGATGTAACAGTACCTTTTTGAAGTGTGGTTTGTGCATTTTTTTAGAGAGGGATGCCATTGACGTTATTGCGCAGTGCTTTTTATAAGCTTAATTAAATACACACCGCCAAGTACATGTTTTGCCATTTTAGTCGCTGTGATTAACACTTGAAAATATGCAAATCATCCCCATAAATAGAAGTAGTTGCGCTTTATTAAAAAGCCTAAATTTTCATAATAGTACCAGATAATAGGAAGTGATATGAGACTTGATCGTATGACTAACAAATTTCAAATAGCTATTTCTGATGCCCAGTCGTTGGCGCTAGGGCGTGATCATCAATTTATTGAGCCTACGCATTTAATGATGGCGTTGTTAAATCAAGACTCCGGCTCGATTCATCCATTGTTAACCCAAGCGGGAATTAAAGTGAGCGTATTACGCTCTAAATTAAGCCAAGACCTTGAACGTCTTGCGCAGGTTGATGGCATTGGCGCAGACGTGCAGTTGTCTCAAGGGCTCATTCGGTTATTAAATTTGTGTGATAAGTTGTCGCAAAAGCGCAAAGATAAATACATTTCATCTGAACTGTTTATTTTGGCTGCCTTAGAGGGGAATGATGCTTTAGCCAAAGCGTTGAAAGAGTCGGGTGCAACCAAACCATTAATGGAACAGAGCATTGAGCAAATGCGCGGCGGCCAAAATGTGGATGACCCTAACGCCGAAGATCAACGTCAAGCGTTGAAAAAATTCACCGTTGATTTAACTGAGCGTGCCGAGCAAGGTAAGTTAGACCCTGTGATTGGCCGTGACGATGAAATCCGCCGCACGATTCAAGTCTTGCAACGTCGCAGTAAAAACAACCCAGTGTTAATTGGTGAGCCAGGTGTCGGTAAAACAGCCATTGTTGAAGGGCTTGCACAACGTATTGTTAATGGCGAAGTCCCTGAAGGCATTAAAAACAAACGCGTATTGTCGCTAGATATGGGCTCACTGATTGCAGGGGCTAAATATCGTGGTGAATTTGAAGAACGCTTAAAGGCAGTACTTAATGAGCTTGCCCAAGAAGAGGGCCAAGTCATTTTATTTATCGATGAACTGCACACCATGGTTGGTGCAGGCAAAGGCGAGGGGTCAATGGATGCTGGGAATATGCTTAAACCAGCACTTGCCCGAGGTGAGCTGCATTGTGTTGGCGCGACAACCTTAGATGAATATCGACAATATGTTGAAAAAGATGCCGCACTAGAACGTCGTTTTCAAAAAGTGGTGGTCGATGAGCCTAATGTTGAAGACACCATTGCCATTTTGCGCGGGTTAAAAGAGCGTTACGAGCTACATCATCATGTTGAAATAACCGATCCTGCCATCGTGGCGGCGGCCAGTATGTCTCACCGCTATATTTCTGATCGTAAACTTCCCGATAAAGCCATCGACTTAATTGATGAAGCAGCATCGAGCATTCGTTTGCAAATTGACTCAAAACCAGAAACCCTTGATAGGCTTGAGCGCCGTGCGATTCAGCTAAAGCTAGAAGAACAAGCTTTAGCTAAAGAAGAAGACGAAGCTAGCCGCAAACGCTTAACGCATTTACAGCTTGAGTTAAAAGATGTTGAAGTTAACGCCAACGAACTAAACGAAATTTGGCATACCGAAAAAGCAGCCCTTGCTGGTACCCAACATATTAAAGCCGATTTAGAACAGGCACGAATGGACTTAGAGGTTGCGCGCCGGGCTGGCGACTTAACGCGTATGTCAGAGCTGCAATATGGCCGTATTCCAGAGCTTGAAAAACAATTAGATTTAGCATCGCAAGCTGAAATGCAAGACATGACATTACTGCGTAATAAAGTCACTGATGTTGAAATTGCTGAAGTCTTGTCGCGTGCGACAGGTATTCCAGTCGCAAAAATGCTGGAAGGGGAGCGAGAAAAGCTCCTTAATATGGAACAAGCACTGCATGAAAGAGTCATTGGTCAAGATGAAGCCGTTAATGCCGTATCTAATGCGATTCGTCGAAGCCGCGCAGGATTAGCTGACCCTAACCGTCCAATTGGTTCGTTCTTATTTCTCGGCCCAACAGGTGTTGGTAAAACTGAGCTGTGTAAATCACTGGCAAAATTTTTATTTGATACCGAAGCCGCAATGGTTCGTATCGACATGTCTGAGTTTATGGAAAAGCATGCTGTATCAAGACTAGTAGGTGCGCCTCCAGGATATGTGGGTTATGAAGAAGGTGGCTACTTAACTGAAGCCGTGCGCCGTAAACCCTATTCGGTTATTTTACTTGATGAAGTAGAAAAAGCGCATCCAGACGTATTTAATATTTTATTGCAAGTGCTTGATGATGGACGTTTGACTGACGGCCAAGGTAGAACCGTCGATTTTAGAAATACCGTTGTGATCATGACATCAAACTTGGGTTCTGAAGTTATTCAAGAACAATTTGAGCAGCTTGATTATTCAAACATGAAAGCGCAGGTGATGAACGAAGTAACGCAATCATTTAGACCGGAGTTTTTAAACCGTGTAGATGAAAGCGTCGTATTTCACCCGTTGGCGGCAGATCATATTACGTATATTGCTAAAATTCAGCTACAAAACCTCAAAGCAAGGTTAGCAGAAAAAGAGTATGGTCTTAGTGTTACGCCGCAAGCTTTAGCGTGGGTGGCGGAGGTAGGCTTTAATCCTGCATATGGTGCAAGGCCATTAAAAAGGGCATTGCAGCAAGAAATAGAAAATCCATTAGCGCAGCTGATATTAAAAGGGACGTTAATACCGGGTAAAACGATTCGTGTAGAATTAGTTAATGAACAACTCGCCTTTTCCCAATAGATAACAACATAAATAGATATTGAGTTAGCGCTAAAAGTGAAGATGAAATAGTTGAATATAAAGAAGGGAGCATAAGCTCCCTTCTTTATATGTTATTAAGGTTATTTACAGAATAACTTTTGTCGCTCTGTATTTTCAGCTATAGCTTGTTTTTTCTGTTTATCAGTGAGTTGTTCTGTCTCACCTGTTTTTTCATTTTTTCGAGTTAAGCGTTGATAGGTAGTCAGTACAGATAAACTGTGTTTGGCACTATCACATAGTTTTTTAGCTTGTTCTTTATCAGTAGCATTAATAATCGCGGCAGACTTTTCTAACTCTGTCATATCATGCTTTGTTTCTGCTTTCTTCTTTGGCGCCAGATACCCTGTTTTACCTGGCTCAATATTTTCACTATAAAGTTTGGTTGCTACAACGCCTTTGGGGGCTTGCTCACTATAGTGGGAAACGCCTTGTTCATCGACCCAAGTGTAAATAACGCCAGCTGTTGCCAGTGGACTCATTGCTAACAGCAACGTTAAAGTAATTGTGCGGCAATATGTCATGTCATTCCTATCTATGTCATTTCCTTCTTTAATAAAACCAAAATAGGCTATCTGTCATAGAAATCCAATCATTATTAGGAAAATAACTCACAGCGAGGAAATAAATAGGCCGATAAATAAAGCTATAGTGAGTAAAAAGATAAACATCTTCACGCAGACATCGCTCAGTTACACAATAAGACAACTCCCTAATGTTGCAACATGCGAAACTTACCCTCAGTTTGTGGCAATGATAGAAATAAAACACAATTAATAAGCGCTAATTATCCCCCAAAAGCCTACTTTTCAAATTAAACCTATATTAGAGATGAGATGATTGTCAGTTGAAACCTTGTTAAAAAGCCTAAAGGGTGTACTTTTTTTAATCATATTGGTTAAAAAATAAGGTAATTGCTGTAATGCTAATCAAGTGGAGAGTTTTTTTAAATAAACCTTAAAAAAGCCCTTGCGCCGTTCTCAAATCTGCCTATAATGCGCATCCACTGACACGGCATAACAGCTTCTGC
>NZ_JAAIKR010000002.1 GCF_018221465.1 Shewanella intestini
ATTACGTAAAACCAGATGTGGGTGTTGGCTCAGTTGGATGTTCAATCAGACAGTTGGCTTTTATTCCATTCAATACAATTAGTATTGATAAAACTAAGATGGGTCGTTAGCTCAGTCGGTAGAGCAGTTGGCTTTTAACCAATTGGTCGAAGGTTCGAATCCTTCACGACCCACCACTCTTTCTTCTTTGTCCCTAATTTATCCTATTTTTTGTTTGTATTCCCCATATCGCAATGTTACATCGAATCCTTCAAATCGTGCCAAAAACTTTAGTCTTATAGACTTATTGCTAATATTCATTTTCTCTAAACAACCCATATTAATATGTGATTTATAATTAAAATCATTGGGGAGACAAGGATGAATATTTCAAAAGTAAGTGTGCTAATCAGTTCTGCGCTATTTATGGCCACCGCACCAAGTTATGCCGATACACAGATGACTTTTGGTGGTTACATAAAAGCGGATGTCATGTTCAGTAGTTATGGTAATGGCGCGCCAGCATCAGGGCAATTATCTAGGCAGTTTTATGTGCCTGGTACTATTTATGGTACCGATGGTAATGGCAAACAAGTGGTAGACTTTCAAGCAAGAGAAACTCGGTTTAATTTTAAAACCGCAACAGATGTAAATGGCCATAAACTCACTGGTTTAATCGAACTTGATTTTATGACGCATTCTGATGGTAATGAACGGGTATCAAATAGTTATTCACCTCGTATTCGTCATGCCATTGTTAGCTATGATAACTGGACGGTTGGTCAAACTTGGACCACCTTTCAAAATCCAGGTGCGTTACCTGAAAATTTAGACTTTATTGGTGCTACTGATGGTGCTGTGTTTGTTAGGCAAAGTATGGTGCGTTACACCAATGGACATTGGCAATTTGCTTTAGAAAATCCTGAGACAACTGTTACACCTTATGGCGGCGGCGATCGCGTTGTTAGTGGTAACGGAATGATGCCTGATGTTGTTGCTCGTTATAATTATCATACTGATAGCGGTGCTAAAATGTCATTTTCGGCAATTGCGCGTCAACTTAATGTAGAGCAAGGCACCATTGATTCAACCGAACTTGGTTTTGGTGCGAGTGTGGCAGGGATGCTTCCTGTTGGAGATGATGACCTTAAATTTTCCGCCACTTATGGACAGGGGCTAGGCCGTTACCTTGGGTTAAATTATGCTAATGCTGGGGTTGTTAATGCTAATGGCGAAATTGAAGCGATTGACTCGATGGGTGGCTATGTAGCCTATCGTCATTGGTGGGATAGTCAATGGCGATCAAGTTTGACATTATCTGGTTTTAAGGCAGATAACGATACGGCATTAACCGGTAATAGTGTCAATGAAACCGCTTACTCAGGTTATGTAAACTTATTATATTCACCGTCTAAACCGTTAACGTTCGGGGTTGAGTATATGTATGCCTTAAATAAACGAGAAGATGGTAGCGATGGAGATTTAAACCGAGTGATTTTCTCTGCTAAATATGTGCTTTAACATGTACTTTTAAATAAAAAAAGCCCGTGGATACGGGCTTTTACGTGCACTGGTTATTTTAGTAAACCATTTTCACGTACATATTGTTCAAATTCAGTGCAGCCACCAATAGGCTGCTCATCGATAAAGATTTGCGGTACTGTTTCTACAGGTTTACCGACACTTTTAGACAGATCAGCTTTTGAGATCCCTTCTGCGTGAATATCGACATATTTAAATTTAAAATCTTCACGTTGCTCTGTTAGTTTTTCTGACAACTCAACCGCACGAACACAATATGGACACCCAGGGCGACCAAAAATAACAACAAACATAACGACTCCTACTTAATAATATGAGCAATTTATACCATACCTTTTTGGTAATACATAACCGATTTGGCGATACATTAATCCAACCAACAAAATCAACGGTAATGAGTTATTCCGATATGTTTTAAAACAGGTTAACTAAAGCTCGTTTTATATTGCCCTTGGTAGTCAAAATAAGACTCAACAACATCCCAACGATGATTATTTTTCTTTAATAGTAATAAGTCCGGTTTACGAAAGCGGCTTGTATCCTGAAGCACATCTTTTACACTTCGATATTGCGGGTGAAGAAGCCCGGGCGTTTTCGTATGAGGTATCACGAAAGTGGCAAAAAATGCCCGTTGTTGGGCTTGGGTTTCGAATCGATACTTATGGGTGTAATCATTACCCTCAATATCAAGATACTGTACTTGTAGTTGCTCTTCTAGCTGGCTTAACACCATTTGCTGGCATTTAAATAAATGATGGTGCTTAGACTGTAAAACCTCTTTAAGCCTTTTGTCAGGGTCAATAAGGGTAGATTGGCAGCTTTGACATACTCTTGCTGCAATGTCATTTTCTGCGCCGCAGTCAGGGCATTGTTTTGAGCGAAAACGAAAATCACATTGCTTAACCGTTAGATCGGCACTTTTATTAGGTGGTGATTGCTCAGCTTGGATTGTACCTTGGCAGCGGCGGCCAAAATGCTCAACAATATCACCGTCATTATCGACAATGCCCCAAAAAGTATTGGCGAATTGGCAGACAGGACAATGAACTTGTACTGGCACGGAGCGACTATTAGGTTTGGCGTGGCCAACTTCAGGGAAATACAAGTCATAACCATTAGCGGCGTAATCAATGACCAAACAATGTGATTTATCTTTAAATAAGCGTAAACCTCGCCCCACCATTTGCTGAAATAAACTAATAGAAGCCGTTGGGCGTAATATCGCAATAAAATCAACGTGTGGCGCATCGAAGCCTGTTGTTAACACAGCCACATTGACAATATATTTTAATGTCTGATCTTTAAATCGAATAATAATGTCGTCACGTTCATCATGCGGCGTCTTAGCGGTAATTAATGCTGCTGTATCATCAAGCAAGGTCATTATTTCTTGGGCATGGCGCACGGTTGCCGCAAAAATGATGACCCCTTTTCTAGCCTGTGCTAATGAAATGATTTGTTGCGTAATAGCCGTTGTTGCACGGCCTTGTTGATTGAGTAACGAATTAAGTTGTTGCTCAGGATATTCACCTGAATTTGATGGTGATAGGGCGCTAAAATCATATTGGGCGCTCAAGCCATCGAATATTTTAGGCTGAGTTAGAAAGCCTTTTTTGATCAATGGCCGCATGGGTAATTCAAAAATACACTTTTCAAAGGTGGGCTTTTCGGTATTGCCGATTTTACCGTGATAATGAAAACGATAAATCCAGCCAATGCCCAGTCTGTATGGCGTAGCTGTTAAGCCTAATAGTCTTATCGCAGGGTTTGCATGGCGTAAATGGGTAAGTAAGCTTTGATATTGGCTATCTTTATCATTTGATACACGGTGACATTCGTCGATAATAACCAATGAAAATGGTTGGTTAAATTTTTCAACTGCTTTTGCCGATGACTGAATACTGGCGACAACTGTTTTGCCTGTTGCTTGCTTTTGCTTTAACCCTGCCGAATAAATACTGGCTTTATCTGTCAGTAATTCTACTTTTTGGGCGTTTTGCTCCACCAACTCCTTAACGTGAGTAAGGATAAGAATATTACCTTTGGCAATGCGGGCTAATTCCGCAATCACGATGCTCTTTCCTGCCCCTGTTGGCAATACAATGACCGCAGAATCTTGACTACCTTTAAAGTGCTGTATTGCGGCATCAACTGACTGCTGCTGATAGTCACGTAATGTAAGCTTGGTTGACGTGGGCAATTTATTGCTCTGTTAGTGTTATATGTGCGGATATTAACATAAAAAAAGCCCTTCAAGTGAAGGGCTAATGGGGAGATATTTTTCAATCAGGTTTGTTAATAATCCAATGGTTAATTGAATATGACTAATCGACTTTATTGAGTCTTGTTTCAATAAGGGTATCAATAACCGCGGGGTCGGCTAACGTGGATGAATCACCTAAGTTAGTTATCTCGTTGGCAGCTATTTTACGTAAGAAGCGCCGCATAATTTTCCCAGAGCGGGTTTTAGGTAAGCCACCTGCAAATTGGATTAGATCTGGTGTCGCTAATGCCCCGATTTCTTTTCTTACCCATTGTCTTAATTCAAGTCTGAGCTCTTCAGTTGCTTCAATGCCGCGTGACAAGGTGACATAAGCGTAAATACCTTGGCCTTTAATGTCATGTGGATAACCCACCACGGCAGCTTCTGCAACGAGTTCATGTGCCACTAATGCACTTTCAACTTCTGCAGTGCCTAGGCGGTGTCCTGATACGTTAATAACGTCATCAACTCGGCCGGTTATCCAGTAATAGCCATCTTCATCTCGTTTGGCGCCGTCACCGGTAAAATACATGCCTCTAAAGGTTTTAAAGTAGGTTAGGGCAAAGCGGTCGTGGTCGCCAAATACGGTACGCATTTGCCCGGGCCATGAGTCTAATATCACTAAATTACCTTCTGCCGCACCGTCAATAATATTTCCGATATTATCAACTAGTGCAGGTTGCACACCAAAGAAAGGGCGTGTTGCAGAACCTGGTTTTGTGTCAGTAGCGCCTGGCAGTGGACTAATGAGCACGCCGCCTGTTTCTGTTTGCCACCAAGTATCAACAATAGGGCATTGTTCATGCCCGATGACTTCATGGTACCAACGCCATGCTTCTGGGTTAATGGGTTCACCAACTGAACCCATTATGCGTAATGATTTGCCACTGTAGTTGGTAAATTGTTCTTTACCTTCAGCCATTAATGCGCGGATGAGAGTAGGCGCAGTATATAAAATATTCACTTGATGACGGTCGACCATGTCACCTAATCGGGCAGGGCTTGGATGATTAGGGACACCTTCATGGATTAAAATGGTTGCACCGTTAGCCAGTGGACCGTAAACCATATAAGAGTGACCAGTAATCCAACCCACATCAGCTGTACACCAATAAACTTCATCTTGTTTGTAATCAAAAACATACTCATGAGTCATTGAGGCGTAAACCATATAACCGCCAGTAGTGTGTAACACACCTTTAGGGTTACCGGTTGAGCCTGAGGTATATAATAAAAATAACGGATCTTCAGCTCCCATTTCTTCATAGGCACAATGCTCAGATGCCACATCAACTAAATCATGCCACCAAATATCACGGCCTTGCTGCCAACTGATATCGCCGCCGGTGCGTTTTAAAACAATGACTTTCTCAACGCAATTAACGTCAGGGTTCGTTAGGGCGTCGTCGATGCTGTTTTTTAAGGCAATGGTTCTGCCGGCTCGAATGCCTTCGTCAGCAGTAATAAGCACTTTTGATTTTCCATCAATAACACGTGATGCAATAGAGTCAGGAGAGAATCCGCCAAAAATTACTGAGTGAATTGCGCCAATGCGGGCACAAGCTAACATTGCAACAGCGGCTTCAGGCACCATCGGCATATAAATGGTGACAACATCACCTTTAACGACACCTTGACTGCGTAACGCGTTGGCAAATTTACACACATCGCAATGCAATTGCTTATAGGTGATTTTTCGTTGTTCGTTAGCGTCATCGCCTTCCCAAATAATGGCAACCTTATCTCCATTGGCCTCTAAATGACGGTCTAAACAATTTGCGGATGCGTTAAGCGTCCCGTCATAGAACCAATTTATTGATAAATTATGGTCATCAAATGAGGTTTGTTTAATTTTGGTGTAGGGCTTAATCCAATTAATTCGTTGGCCATGTTCACGCCAAAAACCTTCAGGATTCACGATTGACTGCTGGTACATGGTTTTATATTGGTCGTTGTTAACCCGTGCATTGTCAGCAATATTGCTAGGAACTTGATACAGAGACTGCGAACTCATGGTTTTTCCCTTTCTAAAATGGCGTGCTAAAAGTATCGTCCGCAAAGGGTTACTAACACTATTAGACCTTGGTCTAGTTTTTAAAACTCCCTTTTATTTAGTTTGTTACAAGTGATTAAGCCAGTGGATAAAACTGTTCGGCTTTATAATGGTGATGAAAAAAAGTGATGCAAAAATCACCTTGATTATTTGTTAACGAATGATCATGCTAGTTGTGAAATTCTGCCTTAAAACATAAGCAAACTGGACTGTTATGAACTTGACCCTCATTGTTGGTGTAATTGCCATTTGTTATGTGACACTGCTATTTGTCATTGCATGGGGAGCTGAGCGTTGGTTTAGCAAGCTTACAAATAAAGTTCAAGTTTGGATTTATGGGTTAAGTTTAGCGGTTTACTGCTCTTCTTGGACATTCTTGGGCGCTGTTGGTCAAGCCGCGAGTGACTTGTGGTCATTTTTACCGATATTCCTTGGGCCTATTATTATTTTCACGTTTGGTTTTGGTTTACTGCGTAAAATGGTGGTGGTGTCAAAGGCACAAAATATTACCTCTGTTGCGGACTTTATCGCCGCGCGTTATGGAAAATCCCAAACGTTAGCAGCGTTAGTAACGCTCATTTCCGTGTTTGGCATCATGCCATATATTGCATTGCAGCTTAAGGCTATGATGTTGAGTTTAAATCTATTTCATAGTGCCCCTGGCTCCGGCAGTTCTGCTGCTATGGCGTTACTTATTACGGTTATTTTGGCTGTCTTTGCCATTTTATTTGGTACTCGAAAGTTAGATGCAACTGAACATAATCCCGGCATGATGGTGGCCATTGCTTTTGAGTCATTGGTGAAGTTGAGTGCTTTTTTATTGGTAGGCGCCATTATTACTTTTGGTTATTTTGATGGCTTTGGGGATATTTGGCAGCAAGCGTCTGCACAAGGTGTCATTGAAGCTGGCGAGCTGCGCATTAGCGCTTTTTTACCTGAGTTAATCATCGCCATGGCGGCATTTCTGTGTATGCCAAGACAGTTTCATGTGATGGTGGTTGAATGTGCTGGTGAGCGTGTTTTAAAAAAAGCCCGTTGGATTTTCCCTATTTATATTGGCTTATTTGCAATTTTTATTGCGCCGTTAGCGTTAGCCGGAAAATTGCTTCTAGGTGATAGCGTGCCCAGCGACTCTTATGTCATAAATCTTCCTTTAGCCTTAGATGAACCTTTTTTAGCCATTATTGCGTTGCTGGGTACGTTATCTGCGGCAACAGGTATGGTGATCGTGGCTGTTGTGACTATAAGTGTGATGATAAGTAATGAATGGATTGTCCCCATAATGCTTAAAACAGGGCTCATTCGTAATAAAAGCTTTAGTCAGTTTTCTTATTTTCTGCTCAACGTTCGTCGTCTTGCGATTGTACTTATCCTCGGTTGTGGTTACTTGAGCTTTATGTTGCTAGCACAAAGTGATTCATTAGCTAACCTTGGCATGTTGTCATTTGGTGCATTTGCGCAATTATCCCCCGCTTTGATTGGCGGTTTGTATTGGAAATACGGTAATCGTTCTGGGGTGTTTTTAGGTTTAGCTATTGGCTTTAGTTTGTGGTGTTTTATCTTGCTTCAAGGGGCGGGTGAAGCAAGGCTTATTGGTCAGGATGTTGGTTTCTTAGCATCAATTAATCCACATATTAGTGATACGTTAATCGCGCTGGGTGCCAATATTATTTGCTATATTTGGGGCTCTGTGTGGTTTAGAGCTGGGGTTGCTGAACGGATGCAAACCAGTAATTTTGTTAAGTCGCAACATTTAAAAACCAATAACGGTAAATATCAAGGGCCAATTTCACAACAAGACTTACTTATTCTTGCCAGTCGCTTTGTTAGTCCAACTCGCGCTTTTGACAGTTTCAGTCGTTACTCTCCTGATGTCGTTAAACCTGAAACCTCCAATAAAGCCGCATCTGAAAATTTAATCGCTCACACGGAGCATCTACTGGCAGGGGTGCTTGGCGCATCAAGTGCATCATTAGTGATGGAGTCTGTCTTGCAAGGGCGAGACTTAGCGCTGGATGAAGTTTTTAGTTTAGTAGACGAGGCATCATCAAAAATTATCCTCAGCCAAGATATGCTGCGCGGCGCAATTGAGCATGCTTATGAAGGCATGAGTGTGGTAGATAAAGACTTAAACCTAATGGCTTGGAATTACAAATATGCTGAACTATATCAATACCCTGAAGGTTTTTTACAGCAAGGAATGGCAATTGCGGAAGTGATCCGTTTTAACGCCGCTCGAGGCTTTTGTGGTAAAGGCGATATAGAAGAACAAGTGGCTGTTAGGGTACAACATATGCGCAATGGCAGTGCACATATTTCAGAGCGAGAACGTAAAGATGGCAAAGTGATTAAAATCCAAGGCAACCCAATGCCTGGTGGTGGCTTTGTGATGACATTTACCGATATCACCCAGTACCGCTTACAAGAAAAGGCGTTAAAAGAAGCCAATGAAACACTTGAAGAGCGCGTAAAAGCACGCACCTATGAATTAGCCATGTTAAATAGTGAGCTGCTTGAAGCAAAAGCGCAAGAAGAGCAAGCTCATGCGTCTAAAACACGATTTTTAGCCGCTGTTGGCCATGATTTAATGCAACCGTTGAATGCCGCAAGGTTATTTACTGCTTCATTATCGCAGTATCCCAATTTAGATTTAGAAGCAAAAACGACCATTTCTCACGTTAATAACTCATTGAAAACCGCGGGTGAATTATTAACGGATTTGTTAGATATTTCAAAACTTGATGCTGGTGGGGTTGAGGTCAATCGCCGCGATATTGCGGTGTCAGACATTCTCAATGGTTTAGCCGTTGAATTTAAGGCAATGGCCCAAGATGGAAATATCCGCTTTAGTCACCATATTCGCCCAATGACGGTGCACTCTGACCCGGCTTTATTAAGACGTATTTTGCAGAATTTTTTAACTAATGCATACCGATATGCCAGAGGCGGGCGGGTGTTGTTAGGTTGTCGGAAACGCCAAGACATGCTTGAAATCCAAGTGATTGATACAGGTTGTGGTATTGCAGCAGATAAAACGGAAGAAATCTTTCAAGAATTTAAACGCCTTAATCACCCAAGTAGCCGCAATGTTAGTGGGTTAGGGTTAGGGTTAGCTATAGCTGATAGAATTAGCAAAGTCCTTGGACATAAAATTAAACTTAGCTCAGAGGTCGGGCGAGGTTCGGTGTTTTCCATATTAGTCCCACTTGGGCACAGTTTTGGTACTCAAACGATTAAGCCCATGCCACAGATTATGCATCCACTTGCGGGTGTAAAAGTGCTTTGTATTGATAACGAACCCGCCATTCTTGCTGGTTTAGAATCACTGCTACAGCGTTGGCAATGTGAGGTGGTGTGTGCCAGTGACTTGGCCGATGCGCGGATAAAATTAGGGCTAAAAGGCATTGCCCCCGATATTGTGTTGGCTGATTACCATTTAGATGATGATCAAAATGGTGTTGATGCGCTTGATGGTATTCGCACTCGTTATGGCGAGCATATACAAGGCATATTAATTACGGCTAACACCAGTAAAACGCTAGTGGAAGATGTAGAAAAACGCGGTTATCACTATATGGCTAAAATGATTAAACCCGCTGCGTTAAGGGCATTAATGTCGAGTCTGGTGAAATAAACAATAACAGTACATCTGGCTTTTATATTGATTTGTAGCTTGTTTTTATCCAAAAGGTTTAATAAATGTATTGTTTGGGGTGTTAAATGCTATCAACATTTTTTGCGGCATCTAGTTTGTGGGGCTAGCATAAAGCCGCATATTTTTATGGCTTTTGTGTTATTTATTAAACCTTGCTTTAGGCGCAATAAAAAACCTTGCCGATATAAATATGCCAATGGCAATTTATCTCAAGCAAGGTTTATTTTGCTAACTTACTCACAGGTATGTTAGTGGCCAAATAAGTGAAAGAGGGTCACTTATTTAGTTAGTTTTGCATAGTAATCAAACAATACAGGTACATCATTTTGAGCAAGACCTGCATCAACTGCAGCTTGTAAGCTCTTAGATGTGCCTTCAGCGATTAATGATTCAGTACCTAAATCTTTAACCATTTCTAAGAAGTAACCAAGGTCTTTGTTTGCGTTAGCAATTGAGAAGCCAAGTTTTTCTTCGCCATCTACAGCGTAGAATTTACAGAACTGCATAAATGGCGAGTTTGAAGGACCTGCTGACATAATGTCGAATAACTGTTGACCGTCAACCCCCGCTTTTTGTGCAACAGCAAATGCTTGAGACATCGTTGCAACAGTGGTCATGCCCATGAAGTTGTTCACAAGTTTAGTCACATGGCCTGAACCTAGCGCACCTAAATGGAATACGTTTTCACCTTGGTCGTCAAGAACTGGTTTAACTTTATTGAAGGTGTCTAAATCACCTGCGGCCATGATGTTTAATAAACCATCTTTCGCGTGTGCTGGCGTACGACCTAGAGGTGCATCAATCATACCTGCGCCTTTAGCTGCAAGGTCAGCACCAATTTTACGAGTTGAAGCAGGGATAGAAGTACCAAAGTCAACTAAAACAGCGCCTTCTTTAATACCCGCTAAGATACCATCATCTGCGTAAACAATTTTTTCAACAACAGCAGATGTTGTTAAACATAACATGACGATGTCACTTTTTTCAGCAAGTTCTTTTGCAGTAGCAACAGTGTTAGCGCCACGTGCAACGCATGCTGCAACTGCGTCTTTGTTTAGATCCATTACATTAAGTTCATAACCGCGTTTCTGCAGGTTTTTAACCATGTTGCCGCCCATAAGACCAAGGCCGATAAAACCGATGACTGGCTTTGTCATAACTAACTCCTAAATATTGGGTATCTACAAATCTGAAATAGATTTATCATTGTGTTGACCTAATTGTATTACAAATAGGATAAGCTTTGCCAATGATATTTGTTGACCAATTTCATGTTTTTGGACATATAAAAGCTCATAAAACAATTAATGTTGTATTTAAAATGTAATCAGAGTGATTTCTGTACAGCTGAAGGAATAAAAAAATCACTGCTGAACGGAAGCGTGAGTTCAACAGTGATTGTGTCAATCGTTTAGAATTTTGCTCGAACACCTAACGTATAGCGACGGTCTGCTTCACTATATAGCCATGTAGAGTCTAATTCTGTCGTGTATTCAATTGGTTCACCGGTTAAGTTAACGACATTACCGACAACAGTGAATGTGTCGTTGATGTCCCAGCTAGCAGAGAAATCAAATTGACCTCTGGCTTCTCTGTAACTATTACCAACCGTTGGATCGAGACTGGTGTCTGAGTTATTTAAGCCAAGCTCACCAACAGTTTGAACACGTTTAACCACTTGGTCATCAAGATAGCGGTCACGCCAGTTATAAGCTAAGCGAAGTTGAACATCTTCACTTTCCCAATAAAATTGAGCATTAGCGGTGTTTTTAGAGATTTTAAGTAACGGATTACCATCAGGCTGTTCACTATCGGCATAGGTGTAGTTGGCATTTATACCTAAACCAGACCATATGCCAGGTAATGAGGTAAATTGCTGCATGTAAGCCAGCTCTAAACCTTTAACTTCACCGCTGCCACCATTGACATCAGTATCAATCACAATACCTGTGCGGCCTGCTGCTTTTTCTGCATCAACATAGGCTAAACCTTGATCTGTGGTCGCAAAGTTAATGTCGCCTTGGCTTTGGCCTGCAGTATCTAACAAACAAATGTTATCCCACTGAGTCGTGTTTTGGCCACTGACGGTACTTGAATCGGCTAAACAGCTTCGGTCTGTTTGGGTGAATGAGTTGACTTCTTTATAGAAAATCGCTGCTGACATTAGCCCGTCTTCAAAGTAATGCTCTAAAGAGAGGTCATATTGAGTGACGCGGTATGGCTCAAGTTGATAAGAACCCTGAGTCCCCGTGACTAATGAATTATCAATTTCTAACGCTGGGCTTAACTCCCCAAAGTCTGCGCGGCGCATCACTTTTGCCGCACCAAATCGCATTAATGTATCTTGAGTTAAGGTATAGGTGACGTTTAAGCTGGGTAAAAAGTCGTTGTAGTCATTCTTACCTGTTGTAAGAACTTTATTACCGTTAGCATCAATGGAGTCGACAACACTCGATTCCAGCTCAGTTTTAATATAACGACCACCAAATACAGCGGTTAAATCGTCAAAATCTAAATGGAATTGGGCATAAATTGCGCTGGTTTTTTCATTGATTTCTTTGTAAGCGCCGTTATCTTCAACCATATTGTCAGCTAAAGAACCTGACATTGCATAGGATGTGTCTTGAAGCATTTGTTGCACTAACAAATAAGTCGCATCAGCATCTTTTAGGCGCTCTGCATCGTAAACATAGTAATTTAATAAGTCATTTTGACCAGCAATACCGGTTTGATCGAATGAGTTATTTAAATCTACTGAGGTGAATGTTCCACTTAAGATTGGGTCATCAATCCAAGTTGGGCTGTAGTTACCGTTAGCATCGGTAGCACGTTTATATGAATCTTTTAAGGTGTTACCATTTGGCTTTAAGTCATAACGAGTCGATGAATAATCTCGGTCAGTAAAGCGGACACCAGCTTTAACTGCTGAGACAAAATCTAAACCGATATCGTTAATTTTAAAGTCAAATCGTAGTGCTTGTTCTTCATTATCTGAATCAATGGTTTTATGGAAAAACTCTCGGAAAACCAAGTTGTCAGGGTTTGAAAGCATGCCTGAGTCAGCATATGTGTACCCAGGAATACCACTGCCAGAGGTGAAACTACCTGTGCTGGTATGAGTGATAAGGTCTAATGTGGGTGGTGTACGTTCAATTGGACGAAGGTTAAACTCAGATGCTGTTTGGCGTTGCTCTGATTTTGAGATTGAGTATTCAGCGGCTAATTCAATATTATCAGTAATGTTCCACTCGCCACCTAATGCATGTGAAGTAGAATCATCAGTGGTGAAGTCACTCCATGTTTTTGGAATAACCAACACACCATCTAAGTCATAGTTATGTAAGACCCCATTGGCATCATAATATGAGTCGTCTCTAGCGACCACGTTTCCGCCAACATCTAAAATAGAGTAGGCGGCTTGTCCACCATCAAGCTTAGTGGCGTTAATGTCTAAATAGATACTTGCTTCTTCGCTTACAGGCGCCCATTGCAGTGATATACCATACGCGGTACGTTCACGTTCTTCAGTTTTTTGCTCAACGGTGGTTTGAGTGTAACGTTGGTATTTACCGTTTGGACCGTTTGAATCATCAATTGTGCCGTCGCCATTGATATCAATATTGTCTTGTAAATCAATTTTATTGAAATACTCATCACGGCGAATTTCACGGTCTAAATACGACAAATTTACCGATGCACCAAAACTACCTGCATCGCCTAAATCCCAGTTGTTACCAATACCCGCTGAAAAGTTAGGTGCTACATTTTCAGTTTTATCAGCATATTCACCATCTAATGTAATGGCCACTAAAGGTTCAGATAGCTCTAATGGACGAATGGTTTGCATATTAACCGTGCCGCCTAATGCGCCTTCAATCATCTCAGGTGTTGGCGACTTAATCACCTCTACCGTTTTTAAGAAGCTTGATGGGAAATCATCTAAACCAATACCACCACGACCAGAGCCAGCAGTAGAGCGACCGTTGAGTAATATTAAGTTTTCTGATATACCACGAATAGTCACTTCTTGGCCAACACCGAAATCAGACTCAATCGATACACCAGTAATACGTTGTAGTGCTTCAGCAATGTTGTTGTCTGGTAGTTTACCAATGTCTTCAGCAACAATGGCATCAACAATACGTTCGTCAGTACGCTTAAGTAAATTGGCCTTTTTTAGACTGCCAAAAATCCCGCGTACAGCAATGACTTCCATTTCCTGTTCTTGTGACGCTGACGTTGATTCAGGCTCTGCTGCCATGACTGGCATTGATAAAGCTGCTGTTAACGTGGCACCAAACAAGGTGACATTATTGGCTTTATTTTTTGCCCCACTAAACAACTTACTTATTTTATTCAACTTCATAATTCCTCCCCAAAGGATTTATTGTTGGTAAGGTCATTTTGTTGTATGACCAATAATTGCACATTTAATAGCTGCAACATTTATATAACACATTACCGGGTCGTGCAACTTGTTATTACCATCTGGTTAACAATTGTAAGTACTGATACAGTATTTCTAGTTAAACTGGATTCGGGTTAATTGCCATGGTTTAAAGGAATGCTGTTGTTATCAAAGTGGTTTTTAGGAAGGCGGTTTTGAGGTCTGCAGCAAACAAATTGGCGAGATTAACGAAGGGATTTTATTGGTATTAACAATTGGTCATAACCTTGGTGTTTATTGGTTGTTTTTTTCTGTCTTATCAGGTTATTGGTTATACCTGTTGGTAAGTCGCTGTGTTGTGGCAAGTGAGCGGTGACAGGGTATTAATGGGTTTTGTTTATTAGTAGCGGCTTTGTAAGGGGATAAAGTGTCATTGGGCTAAATGGGTTGTTTGAATTGCACAAATAACCAAGCGTAATCGTGCAGTGGTACTTACACGCCGGTTTGCAATCAATATGTTGTTGTGTGCACTTGGTAAGTGCACAAAGCGGCTTGAAAGGTGTTTGTAGTATGTTGTCGAACTCAAGCTTGAAAACCATGAAGAAAAGATAGTTGTCGATGACCTTAGTCGCTAATCGCCTCACAATTGAAGATGTTATAGTTGAGCATATAACATGAAGGGGGAAAGTTAGAGGCTGAAAGCTTTGTCAGTTAAGCAATATTTTGAACAGTGGTTGGTGCTTTTCGTCGTTTACGGTAACAGTCAATAACAATGATTAGTTTCTCTCATTTAAATCAGCATTGAGCCGCGTGATAAATGGTGAATAACTTACTCGTTACTCACCATTTTCTACTTTATATAAGCAGCTTACAAACTTACCCATTACTGTGAGTATTACCAGCGGCTTGCTCAATTGTCATGTTTTTAATAATGGTTTTCATTGCTTGAGTCAGGGCTGTTAACTGCTTGGATGTAATGATATAAGGCGGGGTGATATAAATAACATGGCCAAAAGGGCGGATCCACACACCAAGTTCAATAAAGGCTTGTTGTAGAGCGCTAATATTAATCGCGCACTCCATTTCAATCACGCCAACAGCGCCGAGTACCCGCACGTCTTTAACCCGAGCGAATTGCCGTGCTGGTTCAAGCTCTTGCTGCATTTGCTGAGCGATTGCATTGACTTGTTGCTGCCAGTTACCCTTTTGAAGTAAAGCAATACTTGCCTCGGCAGCAGCGCAGGCAAGTGGGTTGGCCATAAAAGTTGGTCCGTGCATAAATACGCCAGCAGGTGACTGACTAATACCTAATGCGACTTCATCGGTGCACATGGTGGCTGCTAGGCTAATGTAACCGCCGGTTAATGCTTTGCCTAAACATAAAATATCTGCTTCTATGCCGGCATGCTCATAGGCAAATAATTTACCCGTCCGGCCAAACCCCGTTGCTATTTCATCAAGTATCAACAGCACCTGATATTTATCACATAAGGCTCTAACAGCCTTTAAGTATTCGGCTGAATAAAAGTGCATTCCACCAGCACCCTGCATTATTGGTTCAATAATAAATGCGGCAATATCTTGATGATGGTTTTGTAAGATGGCTTCTAGTGCTTGGGTGTCTTGCGCCGAAACAGTGTCACCAAAGGCCGAAGTTGGGGTTGGAGCAAACAGTTGTTTGATCAGTGTGTCACCAAACATGGTGTGCATGCCGTTGTCAGGGTCACAGATGCTCATCGTTGCAAATGTATCACCATGATAACCGCCTTTGACGGTCAATATGCGCTGTTTATTTTGGGTGCGAACCTGTTGGCCGCCAACTTGAACGTGCTGCTTGCCTTGCCAGTATTGAATGGCCATTTTAATGGCCACTTCAACAGAGATAGAGCCTGAATCAGCTAAAAACACTTTGGTTAAATTCGCGCTGGTTACATCCACTAAACGTTTACAAACATTAATGGCGGGGGCGTGGGTTAATCCGCCGAACATCACATGGCTTAATGTTGATAATTGGGTTTGCATTGCTTCAATAATGTCTGGGTGATGATAACCATGTACACACGCCCACCACGAGCTCGTTCCGTCAATTACGGTGTCGCCATTACTTAAGGTTAATTCGCACCCCTTGGCAGATGTTACGCCTGTGACGCTTACCGGTAGTGTCATTGAAGTATAAGGATGCCAAATATGTTGTTGGTCGAATTCAAAATCGATCTCAGTTGTTAATTGAGGTAAATTATCACTGTTCATTATTTAACCGTTAGTATAGTTGCTGCCACTGGTCAGATTGACAGTTTACGGCCTGACAGTATCCTAGCCAACATAAATTATAAAAAGGATAAGATGTTATGTCGTTAGCTATCGTTCGTCACGATTGGACTAAATCAGAAATTGAAGCCCTGTTTGCGCTGCCTATGAATGACTTATTATTTAAAGCGCACAGTATTCATCGTGAGAATTTTGATCCTAACGAAGTCCAAATCAGTCGGTTATTGTCGATTAAAACCGGGGCTTGTCCTGAAGATTGTAAATATTGTCCGCAAAGTGCGCGTTATGACACTGGCCTAGAAAAAGAACGCTTACTAGAAATTGATAAGGTACTAACCGAAGCTAAGAGTGCAAAAGCAGCTGGTGCATCGCGTTTTTGTATGGGCGCAGCTTGGCGTAACCCCAAAGAGCGTGATATGCCGTACTTGACCCAAATGGTGAAAGATGTAAAAGCATTAGGCATGGAAACTTGCATGACATTAGGCATGTTATCTAAAACACAGTCTGATGAATTAGCGCAAGCTGGCTTAGATTATTACAACCATAACCTTGACACTTCACCTGAATATTATGGTGACGTTATCACCACTCGTACCTATCAAAACCGTATTGATACATTATCAAATGTGCGTGCTTCAGGTATGAAAGTGTGTTCTGGTGGGATAGTCGGTATGGGCGAAAAAGCCACAGACCGTGCGGGTTTGTTACAACAACTCGCCAATTTAGCTCAACATCCTGATTCTGTGCCGATTAACATGTTGGTTAAAGTAGCTGGTACGCCTTTTGAAAACATTGATGATATAGACCCGCTGGAGTTTGTGCGCACCATCGCGGTGGCGCGTATTATTATGCCGCTGTCACGGGTGCGGTTGTCTGCTGGCCGTGAAAACATGAGCGATGAATTGCAATCAATGTGCTTCTTTGCTGGTGCGAACTCTATTTTCTATGGATGTAAATTATTGACCACAGCAAATCCTGAAGAAAACGACGATTTGGCCATGTTTGCTCGTTTAGGTTTGCATCCTGAACAAGGCCCAAGTGCCGTTAATGAAGCTGATTTAGACAATGAATCTAAAATGTTAGCCAAAGCTAATGCCAATAAAGACCGTCAGTCAAAACAATTTTACGATGCTGCAGCGCTGTAAATCGCAATATGACTTCTTCAATATGCGCCAAATTGCATCCGATAAGCGAAAAAATGCAGACGCAGTTAGTGGCGCAAAAAAAACAACATCAATTACGACAACGTAAACTGTCGCCGCAATCGATGGTTGATTTTAGTCATAATGATTATCTTGGGTTAGCCAGTGAGCCTTTACTTGCCGATGCACTTTATCAAGGTGCACGACAGTACGGGGTTGGCAGTAAAGCATCACCTTTGGTTTCAGGCTATTCAAGCGCTCATCAAGCATTGGAACAACAACTTTGCCAAGTTACTGGACATCAAGCTTGTATGTTGTTTAGTTCTGGCTTTAGCGCAAATTGCGCACTTATGAATACCTTGTTGACGCCTAATGATGTGGCGTTAACCGACAAGCTTATTCATGCCTCTATTATCGATGGTATACAGCACAGCGGCGCTAAATTGAGCCGTTTTTTGCATAACGATCTCACCAGTTTACAAACTCGGCTACAACAATACCCTAATAGCATTGTGGTCACCGAAAGCATTTTTAGTATGGACGGCGATGGCGCGCCATTAATGGCTATGGCGAAATTGTGCCAGCAATATCAAGCATGGCTGGTGGTTGATGATGCTCACGGCTTTGGAGTGACTGGCGATATCAGTACACAGTTAAGTGCAACAAATGCAGCCATTGCCGATATTCAAGTGGTGACATTTGGTAAAGCGTTAGGTTGTCAAGGTGCTGCAGTGTTAGCGTCAAACGAGGTGATTGAGTTTTTAGTGGCTAATGCACGAGACTATATTTATTCCACCGCTTTATCACCAGCCAGTGCCCATCTTGCGTTAAGTGCACTTAAATTGTTAAACAATGAGCCGCAGCGGCGCAGGCGCTTAGCCACTAATATTCGCTTTTTTAAAGCGGCAGCGGCAAAACATGGGATAACATTAATCCACTCAAATAGTGCAATTCAACCCGTTATCATTGGTGATAACCAAACGACCATGCTCATTGCTAAGCAATTGGCTGAGCAAGGTTTTGCTGTTGGCGCAATTCGCTCACCAACAGTGCCGAAAGGGGCTGCAAGATTAAGGGTGACACTTAATAGTCAACACACTGAGAAACAAATTGAACAGCTGTTAGAGGCAATTTCAGTTGAAATTAATTCAGCGGGTCATGCGTAGTTTGACACATTGATAATGAATGTATTTTTAAGTGGTAACAAATAATCATGATGGTAGATAACCCAGTGGCTGATGCTTTTTCTCATGCGGCATCACAGTATAAAAAGCATGATGTTGTACAGCGTTTAAGCGCTGACTTATTGCAACAGTTTATGTTATCAACGCCGCAATATGCCAGTGGGCATTTAGTTGATATTGGCTGTGGTCCTGGCACCGATTTTAGTCTGTTCAGTGAGGTAAATCAGATTACTGCGGTAGATATTGCTCCGCAAATGTTAGCGCAAGTGAAATCACACTTTCCGCAATATCAGTGCGTGTGCGCCAATGTTGAACACCTTTTTGTTGCCAATGACACGCTTACTTCTCATGCGCTTGACAACACGCCTACAAACAACACGTCTATAAGTAATACACCTACAAATAACACGCTGATGCTTAACAGTGCTAATAGTATTTATTCAAATTTAGCATTGCAGTGGTGTGATGACTTCCATGCCGCCATCACTCAAATTCAGCGCTTACTTCGGCCGTTAGGGACTTGTCATTTAGCCGTGGTTGCCGATGGCAGCCTGCCTGAATTAAAAGCACTGGGTTTTAGAGTTAATCAGTTTATGCACATGCCTAGCATGTTAAATGCCTTTGGTGTGAATGAGCATATCGAAGCTGAACATTGTAATGAAGTTAAGCTAGCGCCAGCACAAAAAACGCAGGGTATTAACTATGGATATCAAAGCAATTTGCACAATGAAGCTGATCGTGTGGATAACATGACCGGTGAGTTAACCCCGCCGGCTAATGCGAAACCACATGCGACTTGGCAGCTACTTGATGCCAAAGTCGTTAAATTAACGGTTTATTTTGAAGATTTAAAAAGCTTGTTGTATTCAATTAAAGGCGTAGGAGCTTCAGTGGTCGATGACGTTAACGCGACAAGCAAAATAAAACCCTTAAGTAAAAGCCAATGGTTAAAGCGGATTGAGTTAGCTCAGGGTTTAAGAACCGCGAAAGGCATTCCACTTACTTATCATATTGCGTTAATTCACGCCCAAAATCATCAATAAATAAGTGAGTCGATAAATGATATTTTTTGTTACCGGAACCGACACCGACAGTGGTAAAACCTTAATTTCATCGGCTTTACTTTCTAGCGCAAAAGGTAAAACCTGTGGCTTTAAACCCATTGCATCGGGTTGTGAAGCAACGCCAGAAGGATTAAGAAACAGCGATGCTTTGGCGTTAATGGCACAAGCTAATATGGTGCTTGATTATCAACAAGTGAATCCTATTAGTTTTGCGCCTGCGATTGCACCGCATATAGCAGCTATGCAAATAGGGCAAACACTGAGTGCGCAACAAGTGACATCGCATTTAATCAGTCAGCCGTTATTACAAGCTGACTTTGCCTTAATTGAAGGTGCGGGTGGGTGGTTGCTCCCACTTGGGGAGCAGCAGTATTTATCCCACAGCGTCATCGCCCTTAATCGTCACGTGCAGCAAACTCAGCAACTTGATGTTGGGGTTGGGGTTATTATTGTTGTCGGCATGAAGCTGGGGTGCTTGAACCATGCGCTGTTAACACAATTGGCCATTGAGAATGATGGCTTACATATTGCCGGTTGGGTTGCTAACCAAGTTGATGGCAACATGAGTGAAATAGAAGCCAATTTAGCCAGTTTACAACAAATGATGCATGCCCCGTTTTTAGGTTATGTACCGCACTTATCGTGCCCTAGCGCCGAAAATGCAGCAAGTTACCTTGATATCGCTGCACTAAATTAACGCCGTAATAGAGCCATAAAAAAACCGCATATAATGCGGTTTTTTTATATTCAGTTGGTGCTGGATAATTGGGAAACTAACAGAGCAATTAAGTCAATCAACGCTGAAACTGATAAACACTACCTAATTTTAAAATTTGGGTGAGCTCATCTAATGCAGTTCGAGATTCAATCAACAATTGTGGATCGGCTAAATCACTTACAGCAAGTTGGTCACGGTAGTGTTTATCAACCCAAAGGTTTAATCGATTAAATACATCATCATTAAGCAAGGTGTGCTGATTAACCGCGGCAACTTCTTGTTCGTTCATCGCTACGCGTAACCGTAAGCAAGCTGGGCCGCCGCCATTTTGCATGCTTTGTTTTACATCAAAATACAATACTTGTTTTATCGGTGTATTAAGCGTGAGTAACTCATTTAAATAAGCGTGTACAGCGGGGTTTTCTTGGCAGTCTGATGGCGCAATAATGGCCATGTTGCCGTTAGGCAAAGTGATAATCTGAGTGTTAAATAAGTAGCTTTTAACGGCATCGGCAATCGCGACTTGCTCGGTGGCGACGTTAATAAAATGCACATTGGTATTCATTTTACGGCGTATTTCATCAAACTTTGATTGAGTGTCAAGAAAGGCTTGCTCATGATAAAACAACACATTCTGGTTACCGACGGAAATGACATCATTATGAAATACCCCTAGGTCAATAACCTCTGGGTTTTGCTGCATAAACACACATGACTCTTCATCAAGCTGATGTAACCGAGATACAGCTTGTGACGCTTCTAAGGTTTGTCTTGCTGGAAATTTAGCGGGTTTAGGCATATTGGCTTGAGTAGCTGATTGACCAAATACAAACAGCTCAACACCAGCGTGACCATAATCAGAACATAAACGGGTGTGATTCGCAGCGCCTTCATCGCCAAAGTGGGCATGCTCGGGCAAATGATGGTGATGCTGAAAATGGCGTTCATCATTGAATGTGGCTTGTAAGATATTACCTGTAGTAAGTGGCTCAATACTGCGATGTAGCTTGTCAACTAAATTAGCTGGCGTAAAGTGGACTTTGCCATTACGAGTATCTGCAGAAGGCGATACTGTTGCGGCGTTTGCTGTCCACATGCTTGATGCACTGCAACATGAATTTAGCAGCGCAGGGGCTTGTTTTGCCGCATCCGATAAAACTTGTACATCTGTGCCGCTAAAGCCGATTCGGCGCAGTGTCGATAAGTCTGGACGCTCCTGCGGCGCAAGTACGCCTTGTACCATGCCTAAATCAGCCAGCGCTTTGGCTTTTTGTAAACCTTGTTTTGCTGCCGCTTTCGGGTTTGAGTGCTGAGCAGCATTGTTATAAGAAGCAACATTACCAAACGATAAACCTGCATAATTGTGGGTAGGGCCAACAAGGCCATCAAAATTTGCTTCGAAATGCTTCATTTCTTTTCCTTGAAATCCGATTTTTATTATTTTTGTTGTTAGCATCCATCGCTGTTGATGCTAATTGTATTTGGTGCTAATTGTATTTGGTGCTAATTGTATTTGGTGCTAATTGCTGTTGACGATAATTGACCGCCAGTATACTGATGGATGGATGCTTAACAAGGTGTATTATTTTTATACAAAATCACAAAAGTGATTAAAAATGCACATTTATGTATCTAAGCTCCCTAAAAATGACAGATTAGTTTTTAATAACGCAAAAATATTTTTTATATTTTTTTAAATTGATTAAAAAATCGCACTATGAACACATAAAAGAGGGATTAACTTGAAACTCTCGTCGCAACACTCTATATATGTAACCAATTTTATATCCTTTTGAGACTATTTGGCGCTATTAAATCTATGGGTAAATCGCTAGTTATTGTCGAATCACCGGCCAAAGCCAAGACTATTAATAAGTATCTTGGTAAAGAATTCATCGTTAAGTCGAGCGTCGGTCACATCCGTGATCTGCCGACTTCGTCAACTTCTGACGGCACTAAATCAGGAAAAACAGCTGCGGAAGTCCGCAAAATGTCGCCAGAAGAAAAAGCCAAATATAAGAAGGCACGCGATCAAAAAGCCTTAGTGGCACGTATGGGGGTTAATCCTCATAAATCGTGGGAAGCTAACTATCAAATATTACCTGGCAAAGAAAAGGTTGTTAAAGAACTTAAAGCGTTAGCAGAGTCTGCTGACCAAATCTATCTCGCAACGGATTTGGACCGCGAAGGAGAAGCCATTGCATGGCATCTACAAGAAATCATTGGTGGTGATGATTCGCGGTATCAACGAGTGGTATTTAATGAGATCACCAAAAGTGCCATCCAAGATGCATTTAGCCAACCTTCAACGTTAGACACCAATATGGTAAACGCCCAGCAAGCGCGTCGTTTCCTTGACCGTGTTGTTGGCTTTATGGCGTCACCATTATTGTGGAAAAAAGTGGCTCGCGGGTTATCTGCTGGGCGTGTTCAGTCAGTTGCTGTTCGCTTAGTCGTTGAACGTGAGGGCGAAATTAAAGCCTTTGTTCCCGAAGAATTTTGGGATATTCATGCTCAGCTTAGTACGAGCAAAGCGGAAAACTTGAAGCTTCAAGTCAGTAAATTCCAGTCTGCTGCATTTACGCCGGTTAATGAAGCCCAAGCCCAAGTGGCAGTTGATGCATTAAAAGATGCAACATATACCGTGACGGGGCGTGACGACAAAGCTACCTCAAGCAAGCCATCAGCGCCTTACATTACCTCAACGCTGCAACAGGCTGCGAGTACGCGATTAGGCTTTGGTGTTAAAAAAACCATGATGATGGCGCAGCGTTTATACGAAGCTGGGCATATTACTTATATGCGTACCGACTCGACCAACTTGAGCCAAGAAGCGCTAGATAATGTCCGTGAAATGATTGGCAGTGAGTTTGGCGACAAATACTTACCTGGCGATCCTATTCGTTATGGCAGCAAAGAAGGTGCACAAGAAGCACATGAGGCGATTCGTCCGTCAAATGTAAAAGTGCAATCAGCTTCTATGTCAGACATGGAGCGCGACGCACAGCGCTTGTATGAGCTTATTTGGCGTCAATTTGTAGCGTGTCAAATGACACCTGCTAAATATGATGCCACTCGTCTGACTGTGACAGCAGGTGAGTATGAGCTAAAAGCCAGTGGAAGAACCTTACGCTTTGATGGTTGGACGCGTGTTCAGCCGCCAATGAGCAAAAAGAACGAAGAAGACAAAACCTTACCGGTTGTCAATAAAGGCGATAGTTTGTCACTTGACGAACTTATGCCAAAACAACACTTTACCAAACCAGCTGCTCGTTACAGTGAAGCATCGTTAGTTAAAGAGTTGGAAAAACGAGGTATCGGGCGTCCATCAACTTACGCAACCATTATTTCAACGATTCAAGACCGTGGTTATGTCAAGGTTGAAAACCGCCGTTTCTTTGCTGAAAAAATGGGTGAAATTGTCAGTGAACGTTTAGTTGATAGCTTTAAAGAGTTAATGAGCTATGACTTTACCGCCAGCATGGAGCAAACCTTAGATGATGTTGCTCATGGCAAATTAGAGTGGAAAAAAGTCCTTGATGGTTTCTATGGCGACTTCACCAAGCAGTTAGCTACCGCAGAACTTGACCCTTCAGAAGGCGGTATGCGCCCGAATGAAATGGTATTGACTGACATTAAGTGTCCAACCTGTGGTCGCCCAATGGGTATTCGTACTGGTTCAACAGGGGTATTCTTAGGCTGTTCTGGTTATGCATTACCGCCTAAAGAGCGCTGCAAGACGACCATGAACCTCACACCAGGTGAAGAAGCCGTCAGTGATAACGAAGATGCAGAAACTGAGGCATTACGTGCTAAGCACCGTTGTCATATCTGTGGAACGGCAATGGATAGTTATTTAATCGATGAAACTCGTAAGTTACATGTGTGTGGTAATAACCCAACATGTGAAGGCTATGAAGTTGAAACAGGTACATTCAAAATTAAGGGCTATGAAGGTCCAATTATTGAGTGTGATAAATGCGGCAATGACATGGAGCTTAAAAATGGCCGCTTTGGTAAATACTTCGGTTGTACCAACGCTGATTGTAAAAATACCCGTAAACTGCTGAAAAGTGGGGAAGCGGCGCCACCAAAAGAAGACCCCATCTTCTTGCCAGAGTTAAAATGTACTAAGTCTGATGCACACTTTGTGCTTCGTGATGGTGCAGCAGGGATTTTCCTTGCCGCCAGTACGTTCCCTAAATCACGAGAAACTCGTGCACCGTTGGTGTCAGAGCTGGTGACTTATCGTGAACAACTTTGGCCTAAGTATCAGTTCTTAGCAGACGCGCCTGTTGAAGATGAAGATGGTAATCCAGCCATGGTCAAATTTAGCCGTAAAACCAAAGAACAATATGTTGCCAGTGAGAAAGACGGTAAAGCTTCTGGTTGGTCAGCTAAGTATATTGGTGGAAAATGGGTCGCTGAAAGCACCAAGAAAAAAGCGAAACCTAAAGCCAAAGCAAAAAAGTAATCGCATTAGTATTCAAACAATGAGTACATCTAAAAACCCAGTGCAAACTGGGTTTTTTATTGCCGCAAATTGTCCGGATGCGTTGACCATCCGTTAATTGGTTTGTTTTGTCAGCAACTTGTCGACCTTAGTCTTAAAAGTGTTATGCAGTTTACTGTTTATGGTACGGTTAACAAAAATTAATGTCAGTGCAATGGCTTCAATGGAATGTCACCTTTTTACATTTTTGTTAAATTAGTAGGTGAACATTTTTTTGATAAATAAAGATGCATTATGTCATCAAGTTAAGCAATAGCGAGGTTGATATAGAAGCTGGCTGTCGATCAAAAAGATCTCCACAGATGAAAACAAACAAAGTTGTTACATTCGTCTTGAATACCTGTTGTCTAATTTAGCGTCTATTATTGATAACGTTGAATATGTTCCGTCAATTCTGGGATAGGCAGTCTATTTTAAGCTTGTTAAAGTAATGCTATCTAATTTCTGGAAGTGAGTTGCTGGTTTAGCTCGCTTCCTCGTTTAATTATCGAAAAGAGAGTTTACATGCGCAAAAATCTGATAACGATTGCAATCGGCACACTGTTTGTTTTAGGTGGCTGTTCTGCACCAGCAAATAACAATACAGCAAGTTCGGTAACCACAACTCAAAGCCAAGCAAGCAACGTACTGTTACAAACCAGTCCGTTACAATATCACGCACCACAATACGATAAAGTGGTTGAAGCTGATTATCTTCCTGCTTTTCGAATTGCGATTAAACAAAGCAATGCTGAAATTGAACAGATTGTAAATAACCCTGCACCAGTGAATTTTGACAATACTTTAGGTGCTTTTGAGCGCTCAGGCCAATTACTGACTCGCGTGTCGAGCATGTTCTTTAATATGTCTTCTTTGATGTCTAACGACAACATGGTTGCGATTCA
The DNA here is from genome assembly GCF_018221465.1 of Shewanella intestini. GTDB lineage: Bacteria > Pseudomonadota > Gammaproteobacteria > Enterobacterales > Shewanellaceae > Shewanella > Shewanella intestini. The sequence continues at coordinate 25,653 of NZ_JAAIKR010000002.1, forward strand.
AAATGAAATTCTACCTGATTTAACTGCACACGAAGATAATGTGTTTATGAACAAGAAATTGTTCGCAAGAGTGAGTGAGTTATATCAACAAAAAGATCAACTTAAAGGTGAAGAAAAACGCTTAACGGAATTTTATTATAATAATTTCGTTCGTGCGGGGGCAAAATTGACTGCCGCTGAACAAGCCAAAGTTCGCCAAATTAATGGTGAATTAGCTAAAAGCACTTCTGCTTACGGTCAAAATATCTTAAGTTCATTTAAAAATGACGTTGTGTTAGTCACCGATGTAAAAGAGCTTGATGGTTTATCAGCAGATGAAATTGCCAGCTTAAAAGCGGAAGCAACTAACGCGGGTAAAAGCGGCTATATGATCACATTGGTTAATACCACAGGTCAGCCTATTTTAGCTCAGCTAAATAACCGCGCATTACGTGAAAGAATCTGGAAAGTATCAACTGAAAGAGCAACGAAAACCAATGGTCCATTGGTTATTAAATTAGCTAAATTACGTGCCGAAAAAGCAGCGTTATTAGGTTATAAAAACTGGGCAAGTTATTCAGTTGCTAACCAAATGGCTAAAACACCTGATGCGGTTTATACCATTTTAGATAACCTAGCGCCAAAAGCGGTGAACAAAGCTAAAAATGAAGCCAAAGATATTCAAGCTGAAATGGCAAAAGAAGGCGCTAATTTTACGCTTCAACCATGGGATTGGGCTTATTACAGTGCAAAAGTACGTAATGCTAAATTCCAAATAGATGAAAGCCAAGTAAAACCTTACTTTGAGTTTAATCGTGTGCTAAATGATGGCTTGTTCTATGCGATGAACAAACTCTATGGTATTACTATTAAACCGCGTAATGACTTACCTGTTTGGGAACAAGATGTTACCGCTTATGAAGTCTTTGACAAAGACGGTACCTCACTTGGTCTGTTCTATCTTGACCCATATGCTCGTCCAGGAAAAAATGGCGGCGCATGGATGAACGAAGCGATCACGCAATCTGGCTTATTAAACGCGCATCCTGTTATTTACAATGCATTGAATATTCCTAAACCAGCAGCAGGCCAACCAACATTATTGACCTTTGATGAAGTGACAACCATGTTCCATGAGTTTGGTCATGCACTACATGGTATGTTCTCTGATGTTAAATACCCAAGCATTGCAGGTACAGCCACCGCACGTGATTTTGTTGAATATCCATCTCAATTTAACGAAGATTGGGCGATTAACCCACAAGTGTTGGCTAATTACGCTAAACATTACAAAACGGGTAAAGCGATTCCAACTGAGCTGCTGAATAAAATCATGAAGTCACACACCTTTAACCAAGGTCATGACACGACTGAATACTTAGCCGCGGCTATTCTGGATATGGAATGGCACTCAATTTCTGCAGACACTCCTATTTCAAGTGTTGAAAAATTTGAACATGCAGCATTAGCTAAACACGGTATTGCTTATGCGCCAGTGCCACCACGTTATAAGAGTAACTACTTTAGCCACAGCTTCTCAGGCGGCTACTCAGCAAGTTATTACGCGTATTTGTGGACCGAACTACTTGCGGCAGATACCTTTGCCTATATGGGCCAACACGGCGGTTTAACACTAGAAAATGGTGCTAAGTTCCGTAAAGAGGTGCTATCGAAAGGTAACTCTGAAGATTTAATGGGTAACTACTTAGATTATAAAGGCAGTGAGCCAACTATTGATGCACTGCTTAAACGTCGTGGGTTAACTGAATAATAATCACTTTTGGGTCTGCTGGATTAGAGACTAAATAAAATAACTAAATAGCCAAGGTAAATACTTACCTTGGCTATTTTTTTGATTATTTATTGATAATTGGATGTTCTCGTCTACGAGACTACGAGACTACGAGACTACGAGACTACGAGACTACGAGACTACGAGACTACGAGACTACGAGACTACGAGACTACGAGACTACGAGACTACGAGACTACAAGGCTACAAGACTACAAGGCTACAAGACCAACAACTCATATCTATTTTTGCTATTTATCGTGTTATCACTTAGTAAGCTTCATTAGGCTTTAGAAGAGTATTATTGCGAATTATCGTTGTTGATGTTTGCAGCAAAAAGGCCAATAAATATATGGCTACAGCAAGCGTACTGATTTTGATTTCTGGTAACTAAACTTCTTGGCTTAACCTTAATAAGAGGGCGTTAAAATGCATAAAGGCTTAGCGTTGTGGTTGTTGGGTTTTACTATACACAAGGGTATTATCAAGCTCACCAGAGGGTAATCGACGTTCATTAATTAATGTACCCTCAAATTCGTAGCCACATCGTTTAGCTATAGCCCAGCTTTTGTGATTAGTTTGTGCGGCTCTAATTTCAAGGCGTACAGCATTGAGTTTTGAAAAGGCGTAGTGTTCAATTGCCGTTACCGCTTCTGTCATAAAGCCGTGACCAGCGCTTGAGGTGCGTATCCAATAACCCAGTTCATAAAAGGGCACGCTATTGTCGCGAATAATTAATCCAATTGCGCCAATTAGCTCAGCAGTTTGCTTGTTGATAATTGAAAAACGTAATTCATCTGTGGCATTAGTAAAATTACTGATAGCTAACTGAGTATCTGCAATTGATTCCGCTTGGGTTAATGCATAAGGTACCCAAGATAAGTAGGTAGTTAATTCTTGCTCACTTTCTTGAATCGCAGCAAGGATCCTTGGTTGATATTCCAAAGAGGGTGGGATAAGTTGCAAGCGTGCAGTTTCTATCTTCATCGTCGATAATCCGTAATCCGTAATCCGTAATCCGTAATCCGTAATCCGTAATCCTTAATCCGTAATCCATTAAATAGTTAAATTGATAACGCGTTAATTTTTTAGCATATTGACTATAAAAAAGCCTTGAAAATAGGTCAAGGCTTGTGGAGTTAATAGTCCAATAATCCTTCTGTAATAGGGCGCAATGAGTGAAACTCGCTGCCTAGATAATATCCGGGCCGATACTCACTATTGCTTAGCACTGTAGCCGCTTTAAAGTCGTTGATTAAATCTTCAATTGTGCCAGATAAATCCCAATCATCACGATATTCATCACAGACGTTATAATTACAATCTTGCATTACTGAACGCATTTTCTCGTTTATACTGCGCCGTTTTCGCATTAAGTGGAATCCGCCCACTGCCGGCGAACACCGCAGGTCGCCCTTCTTTAGCAAAATTGAAATGATCTGAGCGGAAAAACCAGCTGATTTAGGACGAGATTCTTTTGTTGCCACATGTCCTTGAACTAAAGCAGAAGCATTAATTAAGTATTGTTGGTGCAATGACTGATCTTTGCCGATAATGGGGTCATCTTGAGTTTTACATAGATCTTGGCCGTATCGACATTAAATACTGCAAGGGTGTCCTCAATTAGGTAAGACGGGGTGTCAGCGTAAAACGTGATTCCAATAGCCCCTCGCGCTTTTGCTGTGGTTGCGATAAAGGTCACAGAGTGCGTTAAGGGTTTGCCATGGTTAGCTTGTTGAGCAGACTACTTGCTATTTCAAGTCATTGTGCCGTATCTGTGAGGTTGTTAAGCGCCACTGTCAATCTGAACGCCTTGTTTTGTGCGCTCTTTACCAAGGTTATCCCAATGCACAGTTAAGAGTAAATGGGTATTTGCCCGTACGGTTCCTGAAAGCGTACGGGCAACATTATAGTGATTGGTGTAATGGACGTGTATGTCATGATGAAACTGCTACGCTTTGTTAAATAACGGCGTAGTATCTTGTTGAACGGTAGAGGTATTGTGAATGACTTTTTCATGACTACAAGCAGACCGTAAGACTATGGCGCAACCCAAGATGTCATCGTCATCCTTTCTTGTTATTTGTGCTTATACTTACTGAAATGCTGGCGCTGAAATAGTGGGGTTTGGAAAAGATGTTACTCAAAATAATGTCTGACATCGCTAATAATAAATTGGGCTATGGCAAATATAAAATTTACTAGACAAGAGGGAAGTGTTTTTAAGAGATGGGGAATTTAAAACGATAAAAACATAGTGCTAATTAATTTTACCGTGTTGATACGATTATAAATACCGCTAAACAGCTTGTTAAATTAGTCTATTTGATATAGAAGCAGGCAAGAATATAATTAAATTTTGTGAAGTAAACTACGTTTTTTATATTGGATGCCTGTTAATGATGATATTGATAGCATATCAACTTGTATCAGTCATGTTAGTTTATTTTTATTTTACCTTTTAGATTATTGGTTTTATTGTCCCTTTGTTTTTATGGTTTGAAATTTTGACATTGAGCCGTTAAACGCAGCTTACTATGCGTTCGCTCATTTTTTAGTGTTTGTAATCGCTGTTTCAAAAAACTCAATTCAATATTATCAGGTAATAGCTCTATGCAATTAAAAAACTGGTTAAATGCGTTATCAATAGCTAATCGGTCGCGCTCTTTTAAGTGATTAAAAATAAGTGGACGCGAAACGAGTGTAAACACTGCTGAAATGTCTTGCCAGCGCTGATCTTTTACTGCGCGGAAGTTATCCATTAGTTCTTGCGTACAAAGGGTGGCAAGTATTTCGTTTTTATCGCGAAAATGTTGATAACAAGAAGCACGAGATAACCCGCAAATTCTTGGGATATCAGACATTGAAAAGTTAATGATACCGTGTTCTTTGACTAACCATTTAGCCGCGTGGAGGAGTTTTTCTTCTGTGTTCATGCTTTATTTCCTTGGTTCAACTACGGTTTAATATACACCTGTTAAATAGATATTCCACATTTTAATTAATACGTTTTTCATAGATGTTAACTAAATCATTTAATAAATTAAACTGGGTTAGTTGTCAGTGGATATTATTATCAAGTGATATTAAAAGACGTATTCTGCACTTGTCTAATATAGTGATTAGCTAATGCAGTAATAATCGCTATTGCAGTATAAATTAAATTATTGACGAATGTCATTAAATGGTAAAGGCGAGATAGTTATTTTCAACGGGTATCTGATAAATAAAGGAATAGCGGATAGTGAAGTGAACGAAGAAAGGGGATGCACAACAAATTAAGCAGTAAGTTGTGTTAATTTAACTTACTGCTTGAAATACGGTTATTTTATTGAGATTTTAATGGCGTGCTAAACGATATCGATATCGCCGGCACACTTAAACACATGATTGGGTCTAAATGGTTCTTTATCAATATCTGCGAGCTGACTAACGCCGCTGGTGACTAATATGGTTTCTAGACCTGCTTGGAATCCGGCAAGTATATCCGTACGCATATTGTCGCCAATAATGACGGTATTCTCAGAATGGCCTTTGATGTGGTTAAGCGCTGAGCGAATAATCCACGAAGATGGTTTACCCACGTAAAAAGGGCTTTTGCCTGTAATGCGCTCAATTGGCGCACAAAGCGCACCGCATGCAGGGCTATAATTAGGACCGTGGGTATCTGGATTAGTGGCAATAAACCTTGCGCCTTGGGCAATAAATTGGGCGGCTTTATGTATCATCTCCCAATTATAAGAGCGTGTTTCACCCACAATAACGAAGTCAGGGTTGATGTCAGTAATGGTAAAACCGGCATTATAAAGTTCATGGGTCAACGCGCCTTCACCAATAACAAAGGCTTTCGTACCTTGTTGATTTTTTAAAAAATCAGCGGTTGCCATTGCTGAGGTATAGAAGCAGTTTTCAGGTACATTGATGCCGGCAGAACCAAGACGATTTTGTAAATCTTTGCCTGTTTGCACGGGATAGTTGGTTAAAATAACTAACGGGTTACCTTGCTCTACAATGCGATGAATAAACTTATCACTTCCTGGGATCAGCTTATTGTCATGCAGTAAAACACCATCGATATCGCAAATTATGTTCTTCATGTATCGGATTCCGTTGAATGAGTGCTTAATGACATATAAAAAGAGTTAGCTAACTTTTACAAGTGTTTAGCCATAAAAATACGATAAAGTGTATTCAAATTAATGTTGTTTGCCAGTATAAGACATCAACAATTAAACAGGCACCTTAAGTGTTACCTGTTATAAATTAGTCCGCTTTATGCTTAACATTCAACAATATTTACCGCTAATCCGCCTTTGGCCGTTTCTTTGTATTTACTGCGCATGTCTTTACCGGTATCCATCATGGTTTTAATGACTTTATCCAGAGAGACTTTGTGGTTGCCATCGCCACGTAATGCCATTCTTGAAGCATTAATAGCTTTAACTGCCCCCATGGCATTACGTTCAATGCAAGGCACTTGCACCAAACCGCCAACAGGATCACAGGTCAAGCCTAAGTTATGTTCCATTCCAATTTCTGCAGCATTCTCAACATGTTCAACCGTGCCGCCCATAATTTCGGTTAAACCGGCTGCAGCCATTGAGCAAGCGACGCCGACTTCCCCCTGACAACCGACTTCTGCTCCTGAAATAGAAGCATTTTTTTTGTATAAAATACCAATTGCGGCTGCAGTCAGTAGGTAGCGCATACATACGTCGATATCCACTTCTTGCACAAATGTGTCGTAATAACACAATACTGCAGGAATAATCCCTGCTGCGCCATTGGTTGGCGCGGTAACGACTCTATCGCCAGCAGCATTTTGCTCGTTCACCGATAATGCAAATAAGTCTACCCAGTCCATCGCGGTTAGCGGGTCGACATTATTTCGTCCCTCTGCTTTAAGGCGGCGATAAAGCGCTGGCGCGCGTCGACGTAGTTTTAATCCACCGGGTAAAATACCTTCTTTTTGATAACCGCGTTCAACACATTGCTTCATGGTTTGCCAAATGTGCCACAGCCCTTGTTTTACTTCAGATTCATTGGAAATACTTAGCTCGTTTGCCAGCATTAATGATGAAATACTCAAGCCATTTTCGCAGCATAAATCAATTAATGTGCTGGCAGTTTCAAAGTCGTATGGCACATGGACCGGTGTGGCGGGGGAGGCATTTTGTTTCGTTATTTCATCTTCATCTAAAATAAAACCGCCACCGACAGAGTAATAAGTGCGCTTATAAATGCATTTCCCGGCACATAATGCATGTAAGGTCATGGCATTAGCATGGGCGGGTAATGTTTTACGGCGATGATAAATAATGCCGTTATCTAGGGTGAACTTAACGGTTTTATCATTGGCCAATGTGAGTGTTTGTGCTGATGACACGGTTTGTAAAATGCCATCGACAGAGCTGGTATCAACGGTTTCAGGGTCTTTGCCCATTAATCCTAAGATAACCGCTTTACCCGTACCGTGGCCTTTACCAGTTTGCCCAAGTGAGCCAAAGAGTTCTGCTTGTAATTCATCAATTTGCTCAAGTAAACCGTTATCTGCAACATGTTGCATAAAGATCTTTCCGGCTTTCATTGGTCCGACGGTATGTGAGCTTGATGGCCCAATTCCGATCTTAAACATGTCAAAAACACTAATCATATAAATAACCTTCAAGGTGTGGTTTTTTGTTTGTATTATTAGCGCGTATAATCATTCAAACTTTTGATGTTTATCGCCTAGATAAATGAAGTATCACATACTTTTAAGTGAATTATTCATTAGTTTTTTTTATGAATGGGTTTCACATTAGTGAGATTGATATCAAGTTGTAATGACGTTGCGTTTTACTAGTGGATTTTGTTTAAAACACCTACAGAGGTTTCCTTTGAGTTATTTAATGATGGATTTGGCCGGACTAACGGTCTCTGATAAAGAAGCACAGCAATTACAGCACCCACAAGTTGGTGGAATTATCTTATTTAGTCGAAACTATCAATCTAAATCTCAACTTATAGCGCTGACTGCTGCAGTAAGGAAAATTCGCAGTGATTTAATTATTGCCGTTGATCATGAAGGTGGAAGGGTACAGCGCTTTGTGACTGAATTTACCAAAATTCCCGCAATGGGCCATATTTTGCCTAATGCTAATAATGATATAAACCAAGCGTGTGAATGGGCGAGTGAGCTTGGGTTTGTGATGGCTATTGAGCTGTTAGCATGTGATATCGATTTAAGCTTTGCTCCAGTGTTAGATATCAACGGCGTAAGTGATGTTATTGGCCTAAGAAGCTTTAGCGATAATCCCAAACACATTAGTTTATTAGCTGACGCTTGGATTAAAGGCATGAATGATGCTGGCATGTCAGCCGTAGGGAAACACTTCCCTGGCCATGGCAGTGTAAAAGCGGATTCTCACGTAGCAATGGCGGTTGATAGTCGTTCAAAGCAGACTATATTTGCTAATGATTTACTGCCATTTGAGGTGCTAATAGGGCAACGCAAGTTAGCGGGAGTGATGCCTGCTCATGTGGTTTATGACCAAGTTGACCCCAATCCGGCAGGCTTTTCGTCATTTTGGCTGCAAGACGTATTAAGGCAACAATTGGGTTTTGATGGGGTGATTTTCTCTGACGATTTAGGAATGAAAGGCGCAAGTTTCGCAGGTGATTATATCGCTCGTGCACAAGCGGCATTAAAAGCGGGTTGCGACATGATATTAGTGTGTAATGACCCTGATGGCGTGGAAACCTTGTTAACTGAATTTAGTTGGCCTGAGCAAGCACCGAGGCAAAATGCACGTTTACTGCGTGCGGATCAAACTCAAGTCGCCTGGGCGTTAGAACAAGCGGAGCGTTGGCAGCATGGACAAGCTTTGGCTAACAAACTGGGGCAGCTAAGTCGCGAGTAAGCCAAGTAGTTAAATGATTAAGTTGTTAAGCTGCGGGTGAATAACGTTTTTTGCAGTGAGGTCGCTAAACGCCAATTCCCCATATTGTAACTTGATGAAAAAGACGACGCTTAGCGTCACCTTTGTTGTATTGCTTGGCGATGACGCTATTTAGCTTGGCTACTTATGTGAAAAGTTTGGCATGGACTTTCATCATTAGCTTTCATTATTGCTTGTCACAGGCCGCTTTCAATCACGGTTTCAAGAGTCCTTTACAGGTTAACTATCTCAACAGCATTGCTAAGCTATTTTTTGATTAAGCGGGTAAATTAGCGCGTTATCACCCACTGACTTACCCGTTATCTGCTGTACTGCACGCTGTTACCATTGCACTTACATTACCCGTGTTCAGTCGCATTACACCCGATTATAGTGGCGTTGAAGTTACTGGTTGTCCCTGTGCTTGTGGCTGGGTTTGTAAACCTAAGTCAATCGGTTTAGCGGTGGTAGGCTGCGCCATTTTACGGATTTGCATCACTACACCCAGTTGTGGGTGATCAAAATAGTGTACTTCGCTACTCCGTACTCTGCGGTTTTGATTTAAGGCGATTGATTGTAAAAATGGCACCATTTTATGTGCTTGAGGCTGACTATTAACCGTATCCACCGGTGAACCATAATTAGTGTTTGTTGCTAAATCGACTTGTTTTTCAGATTCGCGACGTAAATTAAGGCGCTGCTCAATATACAAGTAGTGATCTAAATAGATATTAATGGTGCCATCAAGCTCCCATACGGGTTGTGATTGACTGCGCGTGGTAAATAAATCCCCATAGGAGCTAAAGTCAGTTAAGCCTGCACTGATGTTGTCTTGCTCATGGTTTATCACAGGCTCTCCATGAAAAGTGTATTCATCTGAGAAGTCTTTGCCACCAAAAATTCGCACTGGCGTTGCAAGGCGGCGGGTTTTCATGTCTTGCTGCCATGTCATATGAATGAGTGGCGTGATGCCGCGCTCTTTTTTAATGCTGGCAATCATGTCACTAAATTGAGCTTGAGACTCTGCCAGTAGTACTGGCGGCTCACCAAGGTAGGCTACTTGTTCGGTTGGCGCGGCAATTGATACCGGCACAACACTTGGGTGTGACTTTTGGGTTTTGTTGGTTAATGGGTCATTACAGTCATGATTGTCATTTAGCCAATCATTAGAATTACACCCTGATAAACCCAATGACACTCCGGTAATATCGGTTGTGATCATCGGTGAAATTAAATCGACAGCTTGGGAATTAAGCGCTTTAGCGGGTTGCTCATTCCATTGTTCGCTTGTCGACTGAGCAGGTCGCTCAAACACAAATACTTCTACTTCAAACCACGTTTTAGCTTGGGCTGCCATAGGCTGGCACAAGCAAGCGATTGCAACACATGACAAAGTAAAGCGACGCTGCATTGTTTGTAAGTGCACTATTTGTCTCCATTAGGGTGTTTAGCAAATTCTTCTAGCAACATTTTTACTAACTCTAACCGCTGTTTATTGGTTTCTGCTGGTAAGGTGAATTTTAACTTATTTGGCCCATCCATACGATAAATTTGTGGTTGGTTTTGCAATAAGCCGATGATAAACATAGGGTCAACTTGATTATCATCACCAAACTCAATGTTGCCACCTTTGCTATGTAAATCTATTTTTTTAATCCCTAACAATGTGGCTTGATGTTTATACAGGGTAATATCCATCAGGTTACGTGTTGAGTCGGGTAACATCCCAAAGCGGTCAATAAACTCAACTTTCAGTTCATCAATCATGGTTTCGGTTTCACAATTGGCAATGCGTTTATACAGTGACAAGCGCATGTTGACATCGGCCACATAGTCTTCAGGTAACAGTGCTGGCACGCGTAGGTCGATTTCGGCTTTGGCGTTGAGCATGCGTGCTAATGACGGTTCTTTACCTTCTTTTAATGCCTTGACCGCAGATTCAAGCATTTCCATATATAAACTAAAACCAATTTTAGAAATGTGACCGCTTTGTTCATCGCCAAGCAATTCTCCTGCACCGCGGATTTCCAAATCTTGTGTGGCAAGCATAAAACCTGCGCCTAAATCTTCCAGAGCACCAATGGCTTCGAGGCGTTTACGTGCATCAGGGGTCATGCGTTTTGGGTGCGGAGTCATTAAATAAGCATAAGCTTGATGATGTGAGCGCCCTACACGGCCACGTAATTGGTGTAATTGTGCTAAACCAAATTTATCAGCACGGTCGATTAAAATAGTATTAGCAGTAGGCACATCAATACCGGTTTCAATAATGGTGGTACACACCAGTACATTGAAACGTTGATGATAAAAATCTGACATGACTTTTTCTAGATCGCGCTCACGCATTTGCCCGTGAGCCGTTACCACCCGAGCTTCGGGTAATAACTCACGGATTTCATTGGCCATGCGTTCAATACTTTCAACATTATTATGTAAAAAGTATACCTGACCACCACGTAGAATTTCTCGTAAAATGGCTTCACGTACGGTGGCAGAGTCAAATTCACGTACAAAAGTCTTCACCGCAAGACGCTTAGCAGGTGGAGTGGCGATAATCGATAAGTCACGCATACCCGACATGGCCATATTTAAGGTTCTTGGGATTGGTGTAGCGGTTAAAGTTAAAATATCGACATTGGCACGCAGCGCTTTAATTTTCTCTTTTTGGCGCACACCAAAGCGGTGCTCTTCGTCAATCACCAACAAGCCGAGGTTTTCAAAATTAGCGGTCGATTGTAATAACTTGTGCGTGCCAATCACAATATCCACTTTACCTGCCGTTAATTGTTCCATGACTTGGGTTTGTTCTTTAGCAGTGCGAAAACGTGACATCACCTCAATCACCACTGGCCAATCGGCAAAGCGGTCTTTAAAGTTTTCAAAATGTTGTTGTGCCAATAGGGTGGTTGGCACAAGTACAACCACTTGTTTACCGGCGTTAACAGCAATAAAAGCCGCGCGCATTGCCACTTCTGTTTTACCAAAACCAACATCACCACAAATCAATCTGTCCATTGCCATTGGCGTTTTCATGTCTTCAACAACGGCGTGAATAGCCGTTTCTTGGTCAACGGTTTCTTCAAATGGGAATGCTTGGCTAAATAAAGCATATTCTTCGACATCAATTTTGTGCGCATCACCAGGGCGTGCTTGGCGTCTGGCGTAAACATCGAGTAATTCAGCGGCAACGTCGCGGATTTTTTCAATGGCTTTTTTCTTGGCTTTCGCCCACGTTTCATTGCCAAGTTTATTTAGCTGGGCTTGTTCTTCATTGCCGACGCTGTAGCGGCTAATTAGGTGCAGTGATGACACCGGAACGTAAAGTTTATCGCCACCAGCATATTCAAGTTGCAGATATTCAGCGACTAAACCGCCAGTGTCCAGTGTCACTAAACCTTGATAGCATGCCACACCATGTTCAAGGTGAACGATAGGCTGGCCAACTTTGAGTTCAGCAAGGTTTTTAACAAGAGCATCAGCACTTACTTGTTTTTGTTTTTCGCGCCGACGCTGCTGAGAAATGCGCTGCCCAAAGAGTTCGGTTTCACAAATAACATTGATATGGCCTTTTGGAGTGTCATTGATGACACAGCCTCTGGCAAGTGGCGATACCACGAGGCCAATTGGATTGTTAGCCGCAAGGTAGTCATCTAAGTGATTAAATAAACTAGGTTTTAGATCTATTTTGGCAAATAACTCAAACAAGGCTTCACGGCGCCCCTCAGATTCTGCGCTAAACACTACTTGCTTTTGGGTTGCAATGTATTCTTTTAAAGCGATTAAAGGCTGCTTTAATTTATGGTTAGCATTGATATCGGGCAGGGCTTGAATATTGGCGTTTATGGCATGTTTGGGGCTGTTATCCGTTGAGACTTGCTCCAGTATTTGGGTGCGCTGGAACTGTTTAAACGCCCCAAAGAGTTCATCAACTAATAAATATAGCTCTTGCGGTGCGAGTAACGGTCGCAAAGGGTCAACCCGGCGGTCTTCATAGCGTAAATTAATTTCTTGCAAGTGCTGCTGACAAGCCTGCTCAATATCGCCTGAGGTAATGAGTTGGGTGTTGCCTGGCAAATAGTCAAACAATGTTGCGGTTTGTTCGAAAAATAGCGGTAAGTAATTTTCAATACCGGCAGGCATGATATTGCGGCTAACTTGTTGATAAACTGACTCAGCTTCTTTTGAAATCACTTCAAAACGGCGACGATAACGCTGTCTAAACCCCTCAATAGCTTCATTGTCGGTGGCAAATTCTTTGGCGGGTAACATGCGGATATTATCGAGTGACATTCCTGAACGCTGGGTTTCAACGTCAAAAAATCGGATAGATTCGATTTCATCGTCAAATAATTCAATGCGCAGCGGTTGTTTTGAACCGGTTAAGAAAATATCGACAATAGAACCGCGAATCGCAAACTCACCGTGCTCGTACACTTGATCAACCAGATGATAACCCGTGTCAACTAAATGCTGACGCACGGTTTGCAAACTGTATATGTCACCTTTTTTAAGTAACATTACATTAGAGGTTAAGAATGTTCGCGGCGGTAAGCGTACCATTAAGGTAGTAACCGGCACTATCACCACCATTTGTTGGCCTTGGCTAATTTGCGCTAAGGTTTCTAGGCGTTGTGAAATTAGGTCTTGATGGGGTGAAAAACTGTCATAAGGAAGTGTTTCACGATCTGGGAACAAACAAACCTGTACTTGGCTGTTGGCCAATAAATAGCTCAGCTCTGCCTCTAATGCCATCGCGCTAGGGGTGTCGTGAGTGACGAGTAAGGTTGTGCCACTGTGCGGTTTGATTAATTGAGTTAATGTGAGCGCTTGAGCAACGCCACCACCGCTAATTAACGTTTGTAGTTGTTGGCCTTTTTTGACTGTTGGCGGCGTCAGTACACTAAATGGTTTCATTGTCGTTTGAAGATCTTGTTGATTGTGCTGTAAGTAAGGTGCGCACTGAGTGCACGCAGTCACTCATTAGTCGGTTTGATTTTGTTGTTTACGGCGTTTAAGCATTTTTTGTTGCACATTTAAGCTGGCTTTAACCAGTTGTTCAACGTCGTCATCTAAAATCTGGCTAAACTCAAACTCACAAAGCCATTGCTGTTCAACAGCTTTACATTGCACCACTTTAGCAATGCACAATAAGGCGACTAGCTCAGTACGCATAAATAACTGCACTTGGTAGTGTTGTCCTTCAATGAGCGCGGCGGGACTTAGGACGCTAATGCCACTGCCACCAAATTGCACACCGACAACGGGATCACCTTGTTGTTGTTCGCTTTCAAGAATATGTTGCAGCACTAAATCGATTTTGCGTGACTGTAACTTTAGGAAGTCGACAACGGCTTTTGCTTCGTTATCTAATTGACGAAGTTGCAATAAGCAATTGGCTTCCATTGCTTTCACATCGGTTAATAGCTGTAAGCCAACCGATTGCATGTCACGCAATTGGTCTTGTGAAGGTATTGGCGTATGGTTATCCCACAAATTTAGATAGGCACTAAATTGATGAGGCACACTAAAATAAGAATTGCTGTCTGCTAACAAAGGTTTGCCTCTTTATTTATCACTCTAATACCCCTATTATCGTGCCCAACATAATGATTTAGCAAGTCATAGACTTAGCGTGCTTGATAGTTTTTTACTATTTTAACCTAATACGTGGCCATAAAGGTTTGGGATTAACAACAAAATATGAATTTAGGCTTTTCATTCTTTGTAGGATTTCGCTATTGGCGTACAAAAAAAGCCAATGCATTTGCTTCATTTATCACTTTATTTGCCGTTTCAGGCATTTTCTTAGGCGTTAGCGCACTTATTATTGTCAGCTCAGTTATGAACGGGTTAGAAGGGCAGCTAAAAGACCGTATTTTAGGCGCGGTTCCGCAATTAACGTTGGTGAGTGAATCTGGTTTTAAAGATTGGCAGGCCGCCAGCGATAAGGTGGTTTTACAACACTCTCGGCGCATTAAAGGCATTGTGCCAAGCGCGTCGACACAAGCCATGCTGCAATCTACTGGCAATATTCACGCCGCCCAAGTCTTGGGGATTTACCCAGATTTAGAGCGCCCAATTTCAAAGGTGATTAATTCTGGTGATAACAACGCTTTTAGCCAACTTGTAGCCGGTCAATATCGGGTGGTCCTTGGGCGACAGCTCGCACAAACCTTAGGCGTGAGTATGGGTGATAAAGTCCGTTTGTTTAGCGGTAATGGCGTGGTGTATACGCCGCTTGGACCTGTGCCAAGTCAGCGCAAATTTACCGTGGCTGGATTATTTGAAATGGGTTCACAAGTTGATGCCAGCGTGGCTTATGTGCATTTTGAAGACTTACAAAAACTGATGCGCCAAAACGCACAAACCGTTACCCATTTACGGGCTTATTTAACTGACCCGTTTGACGCGTCAGCCATTGCACCATCGGTAGTGAAACAATTTGCGCAATTAGGCGAAACCGTTACCGCTAAAGATTGGCGAGATGATTTTGGGCATTTGTTTTCAGCTGTGAAGATGGAAAAAAATATGATGTCATTAATGTTAAGCCTGATTATTGCAGTGGCAGCATTTAATATTGTTTCTGCATTAGTGATGATGGTTGTTGATAAAACCAGTGATGTGGCCGTGTTAAAAACCCAAGGTTTGACAACACCGGCTGTGATGTTGATTTTTATTATCCAAGGTTCACTCAATGCTTTACTTGGGCTATTACTTGGCAGTGTAGCCGGGGTGTTCGTGACCCTTAATATCAATAGTATTACATCGGCTTTGGGCATATCAATTTTAGGCCCTGGACAAATTTTACCGGTGGCGATTTCCTCTGGCCAAATTGGCTTAATTGTTTGCGGCACATTAATGATGACCTTGCTCGCTACCCTTTATCCTGCTTTTACGGCTGCACGAGTTCAGCCTGCTAGCGCATTGAGATACGAATAATGACCGATACTAAACAACCTCTTTTACAAGTCAATGACGTTAGCAAAGCCTATCTTGAAGGTGATATTGCCACTCAAGTATTAAACAATGTCAATTTAACGATTTATAAGGGCGAACAACTGGCCATTGTTGGCGGTTCGGGTTCTGGTAAAAGTACGTTGCTGCATTTAATGGGAACACTAGACACCCCAACAACCGGCAAGGTGTTACTTGAAGGCGAGAATATTCATCAATTGTCGGCTACGCGCCAGTCACAAATACGCAATCAAGATTTAGGGTTTATTTACCAATTTCATCATTTATTGCCTGACTTTAGCGCGCTTGAAAACGTGGCAATGCCAGCACTCATTCAAGGCCAAAATCGCGCAACTGCACTTGAAAAAGCACAAGTATTATTAAATAGAGTGGAATTAGGGCACAGATTACAACATACGCCATCGCAGTTATCGGGAGGTGAGCGTCAACGGGTTGCCATAGCAAGAGCATTGATTAATCAACCTAAGTTAGTATTGGCCGATGAGCCTACGGGCAATTTAGATTCAAGCCGCGGCGATGAAGTGTATGCTCTGATCCGCGAATTATCATTGCAACTTGGCACCGCCTTTGTGGTGGTGACCCATGACCCTGTGCTTGCCAACAAAATGGATCGCCAACTCACCATGAAAGATGGTTATTTGCATTTAGAAGACTCAAACAATGGCACATCAGGTGATATGGCATGAATATCAAATTGCCATTAGTGATAGGTTGGCGGTTTTATCGCGCTCGTCAATCTAATCGTTTTATTAACTTTATTTCTTTTGCATCAACCGCAGGTATTGCGCTTGGCGTGGCGGTATTGATTATTGTCTTGTCGGCGATGAATGGCTTTGAGCGAGAGCTTGAGCAACGGTTATTAGGGGTGATCCCACATGGCGAACTCGTTGGGGTGAATAGCCCCTTAGCTGATTGGCAAAGCGTTGCCGATTCAGCCAAAGCCGTGCCGCAAATTACTGGAGTTGCGCCTTTTGTACGCTTACAAGGTTTGGTGCAAAAACCGGGCGGATTTCAAGGCTTGGTGGTCAATGGTATTGATATTAAGCAAGAAGCAAAAGTGTCGGCAATCAATAACTACATGCCTAAGGCGACTTGGCAGTCATTAGCCGGTAACACCAATCACATCGTGTTGGGGCAATCATTGCTAGATAGCTTGGGACTAAAAGTGGGTGATACCTTAGCCATGTATACTCCACAAACTGCAGGCACGAGTAATAGCCAGCGGTTATCGCAGGCAAAAAGTCATCGGTTTGTGGTGTCTGGGGTATTTAAACTCGGCGGTGAAGTTGAGTCGACTCAAGCTTATGTGTCGATGCAGTATTTAAGTCATTTGATGAAATTTGACGGTAAAGCATCTGGGATACGGATCAAAGTCGATAATGTATTTGATGCGCCGCAGGTGATTCGCCAACTTGGCTATGCCCAAAATGAATATGTGTATATGAATGATTGGACACGCAGCCAAGGACATTTATATCAAGACATTCAGATGGTAAGAATGATCATGTATTTGGTGTTAGCGCTGGTGATTGCTGTTGCCTGCTTCAATATTGTGTCAACCTTGGTGATGGCGGTGCGTGATAAAGCATCGGAAGTTGCCATATTAATGACCATGGGGTTAACACGCGCTGCGGTGATGGGAATATTTATTTTACAAGGCGCGCTTAATGGCATTACCGGTTGTACTTTGGGTGGGGTGATAGGGGGGCTTATTGCCCAAAATCTTAGCAGTATTGCCAAAGGCTTTGAGCACGTTTTTGGGGTTAAACTTTTGGCCAGCGATATTTATTTTATCGACTTTTTGCCATCAGAGCTCAATCCTCGTGATGTGGTATTAGCTGTCGCCATGGGATTGGTCATGAGTCTTGTGGCAACGGTTTATCCCGCTTGGAAAGCCACTAAAATTGCGCCTGCTGCGGCGCTTGCTGGACGTTAAACATTTGGCATTGTTAGCTATTAAACGCTAGCCAATTTCATGTGTTTTTAACTGTATAAACATATTTAAAGGTCATATTGATATGCAGCAAGACAGACAGATATTTTTTACCACAGAGCAGTTAACCGCCAGTGCGTTTGTTGACACTGATTTAGTTATATTTACCGCTTATCGGCAGCAACCGTGCGTTGCACAATATCAAAGTTGGGATACCGATTACAGTCTTGATGATGCTAAAGCCATGTTTGCGAATATGAATTACCAACAGTTTGGTCAGGTAGATAAATGGTTTCAAATTGCATTAACGCTTAATAGCTGCGGCACATTAATTGGTGATTTAGCGCTGCACTTTGTTGATGAGCAACAGCTTGAATTAGGCATTACTTTAGCTCCAGAATACCAACAACAAGGTTTTGGCCTTGAAGCCGTAACGGGCGTGGTTAACTATGTATTCCAGCAGCTGGGCAAGCATAGAATAACGGCAATAACCGATAGCCAAAATAGTGCCTGCGCAGCGCTGTTAACCAAAGCCGGTTTTAGAAAAGAAGCGCATTTTGTACAAAATATCTTTTTTAAAGGTGCTTGGGGCGATGAGTTTCAATTTGCGCTTTTAGCAAGTGAAATTAACCTCGATAACGGGTAATTGACTTACCAAGCTCATGTCGCGGGTAACGTTAGGGCGGTGAGTATAGCTTATCAAAGCGGTTAATTTAGCCCTGAGCTCAACTACAATTAGCCTTACTGGATCGTTAATTGGGTTTTTAAGGAGTTACATGAGTTGTCGTGGTTGTGAAGAGTCTATTTTTAAGCAAAAAATAGGTCGATGCAAAAGCTGTATGATCCAACTGACTGTTTTATCGTTAATCAGTTGGCCATTATGGTGGTTTGGTTTTGCGCAAACGCCAACTCGTATTGAGTCAATCGCGTTATTATTTTTCTGTTGTGCTTTTAGCGGCTTATTGGCGCTGCACTTAGTGGTACTGAGTTATCGCCGAATAGTGTTAGGCGACACTAAAATGT
Source organism: Shewanella intestini (assembly GCF_018221465.1). Lineage (GTDB taxonomy): Bacteria > Pseudomonadota > Gammaproteobacteria > Enterobacterales > Shewanellaceae > Shewanella > Shewanella intestini. Next base: position 44,275 of record NZ_JAAIKR010000002.1, read on the forward strand.
ATCAAAAAACTGATACGGATTAATGTATTGTGTTTCAGCGCGCGGTTTTCGTTATGCCATGTTGTTTGGCATTAGACTTTTAGCTGCTTCTTGCTTCTTGCTTCTTGCTTTCGGTTTCATGATTATGGCTTATGTCATTAGTTTTTCGTTCTTGGCTAAACTAAAGCTGGCAACCCTTAATAGTTAAAAAAACTAACAACTTATGACAAGTATAATTGCTTGTTATCACCGCGCCACTGTTTAGGTGTTTGCCCAAATAAACGCTTAAACTCACGGCTAAATTGCGATGCACTGACATAACCGTTTTGCATTGCAGCCTCACTGACATTCATGCCTTTAGCAATACTCACCGCTGCGCTATTGAGTCGCATAGATTTGATAAATTGCATTGGTGACATCGTCGTCGCTTGTTTAAATTTACGGTGCAGTACTGCGCGGCTCATGCCAACTTGGGTGGCAATATCTTCAATAGTGATGGGTTTATCTAATTGAGATGACAACACCTCAATGGTGCGAGCAATGTCATTGCCTACGCCAAAAGCCTGCTTTACTGTAGCGCCCGCATCGCCATTTAACAGCGCGTAATAAACTTCTCTGAGTCTGTTGTTACCCAAAATTGCGCAATCTGTTTTGTTATCACCTAATTGCAATAAGCGTAATAACGCATCGGTAAAAGGCTCATCCCAATTGGCTAGGGCCAAACCTGGTGGATGTTGTTGGGTTGGTGTGTAGTTTGCTCGCCCAGCTACCGTCTCCATTTCAATGGTTAACTCCGTTAATACCTTCGTGTCTAGCGAGATGCACACCCCTAACAGTGGCTCTTGTGGGGAAGCGGTTGCTGTGCCTGCTTCAACCGGAATCGACAAGCTGCAACACATGTACTGCTGAGCATCATACAAGTATTGCTTACCGTCCAAAATAGCCTGTTTAGCACCGCTGACAATAGCGATGACCATTGGCTCATAAATAACCGGCGTACATTGATGTGGCTGTGTGAGGCGAAAAAGCTGTACGCCTTTAATACCTGTTTCAATTAAACCATCGCAGCTGACACGCTGCTCTATAAGGTGTTTTATTTTAGATTTTTGCATTATTTGACATTATCACGTCAATAATCAGTTGTCACTTGAGTGATACAAATAGGCAAGTATAAAAGACTATCGGAGCTATTTTGAATTGATTGTGAGCGTTATAGTGTATTTCTTACAAGGCGGGACTTTACTTGAAAGATAACAGTAAGGCGTCTATTTATGTCGTACAACACATATTGATAACTGAGTGAATTGCGCAATTTAACGCAGATTTATTGGTGATGGTATCAGCGTGATAAGCCGCTTTAGTCATTCACTCGACGAAGATAATGAATTGGTTTAGCCCAGCTAGTCCATTTAGCAAAAAAGAGGAAAATAAATATGTCAATTAATACACAATTTGGCGCACACGGGTGGACGCCGCAGCATATCGGTTCATTGGCAGGTAAAACGTATGTGATTACGGGGGCAAATACCGGTGCAGGATATGAAGCAACAAAGTTGCTGCTATCAAAAAAGGCCAAAGTGGTGATGCTCAATCGTAATGAGCAAAAGTCATTACAAGCGATTAAAACGTTAAAAGCTGAGCTAGGTGATAAGGCCGATGTGGCATTTATTCAATTAGATCTTGCCCAGTTATCAAGTGTGCGTGAAGCGGCAGCTAAAGTACTTGAGAGTGTTGATCACATTGATGCGCTTATCTGTAATGCCGCTATTGCGCAAGTGGCAAAGCAACAGATAACGGTTGATGGCTTTGAAAGCCAAATGGGTGTGAATCATTATGCGCATTTCTTATTGTGTGGTTTGTTGTTTGAACGCATAGAGGCATCTATTGGTCGTATTGTTGTGGTGGGCAGTAATGCCTATAAAATGGGTAAAAAGACGATTCAGTTTGACGACATTAATTTTGATAAAAAATACACCGCGTGGGATAGTTATGCGCAAAGTAAGTTGGCCCAAATGATGTTTGCGTATGAATTACAGCGCAAGGTGGGGCTAGCAGGTAAGCAGGTGCAGGTACAAGTTTGCCACCCAGGTGCATCAAGAACTAACTTGCTTAAAGATACTGCCAGTAGGTTAAATAAAATTATTTGGTCAATTGCTGCGCCCTTAATTGCGCAGTCAGCGACAAAAGGTGCGTGGCCAGAGGTGATGTGCGCTGTAGAGCAAGGCTTAACGGCAAACACGCTTTATGGGCCAACAAAACGCGCACAAACTGTCGGAGCCATCGATCAATGTCCACTCGATGATGTGGCGTTAAATCACACGCAAGCGCGCGCATTATGGGCGCTGTCTTGTGAGAAAACGGGATTAGATTGGGATGTAAACTAGCTAACGCAAGAGGCGAAAGAGGGCGTTCCTGTGTGCTGACAGCGGGTTATTTATTTCGTTTTTGCCATTTAAATAAGATCGAGTATTTCCATAAATTGGCAATGATAAAGTAGCCTGCAATAGCACAGATAACGCCTAAGACTGCGCAACCGAGTATAAATGGGGGGCCAATGGTGGAAAGTGATGCCTCTATCCAAGCCCAACTAATTTGGAATTGAAATTCTTGTGCGGGCGTGCCAAGGATTTTAGCACCCAATAAGTAGGCGCCATAAAACATAAACGGCATGGTTAGGGGGTTGGTTAACCACACTAATGCGACTGACACGGGAATGTTGACATTAAAGAAAATGGCTAACGCGGCAGCGAGCACCATTTGAAATGGCATTGGCATCCACGCAGCAAAAAGGCCAATAGCAAAAGCCCCTGGAGCAGACTTTCTATTTAATGCCCATAAGTTGGGTTTGTTTAATAGTTGGCCGAACACTTTAAGATACTTGTGTTGCTTAAGTACTTCAGGCTTAGGCATATACTTTTCAATAAATTTTTTTGGCATCTTTGGCGATTACTGTCTTTACTCAATCGTTATGAATCGATTTCTAATAGGGTACTGCACATGTAGTCTTTCGGCACTGTTATGGCCGATAATCTTACCATATCACTGGTGGGCGCTGTGGTTGGTCATTGGTGTTTTGACCTTATATAAAGCGCCATTTATCAGTGGGATAATGATGTCACTGATGTGGATAACCGTGGCATTTCATGGTCTTTACTCACATTCATTGCCTAACAATGACACCCAGCAAATAATTAAGGCTGAGATAGTATCACTAGTGAATCAAAACCGCGACTGGATTAGTGTGGATGTAAAAAACCTAGCGCAAGTTGATGCAGGGTTATTGCAAGGTTATTACCGACTCAGTTGGCCAAAACCGCCACATGTTGAAGTCGGGCAACAATGGCAACTGTCTATTAAAGTCAAGAGCATCAGTAACATTGCCAATCAAGGCGGCTTTAATCAACAGAAGTATTTCATCAATCGTCATATCATTTACCGAGGCAATGTTAAACAAGCATTGCTCATTAAGCCCAATACCTCAACATTAAACCGCTTTAAAAACCAATTATCCCAAGGTTTAACAGCCTTAGATAATGGTGATATTTTACAAGCCCTGTTATTAGGGCAAAAACAACAGATTAGTCAAACCCGTTGGCAGCAACTACGTCAAACAGGCAGTGGCCATTTAATCGCCATATCGGGGTTGCATTTGTCAGTTGTCTTTGGTGTATTTTATTTTTTACTGCAATTTTTATGTCAGTGGTGGTTAAGTCGCAGACATTGTCGTCATAGAAACAATATTAAGTATTATTTTATTTATCGTGCTTGGGTGCTACTGGGGAGTTTAGCTTGTGCCTTTGCTTATGCTTATTTAGCGGGATTTTCGGTTGCGACGACGCGGGCAATGGTCATGCTCGCTTTGGTGGTCAGTTTTAGTTTACTAAAGCAGTATTCAACCCCCTGGGACCGTTTGTTATATGCCTTATTTGCGGTATTAGTTATTGACCCTTTTGCGATGTTAAGTAGTGGCTTTTATCTGTCATTTATCGCGTTAATGCTTATATTATTAACGATTGATTCACGTCAGAAAACCATGCAAAAGCAAGCTGAAAAAGTAGATTATCTAGCCTTGCAAGCAGCTAGTGCGCCAGTGTCAGTTGTTGAAAAATGTCGTCAGCAATTGTGTTTGTTGTGGTCAATTCAGTGGCGTTTAGGGCTGGGGTTGTCATTATTGCAAGCATTGTTATTTGGCTACATTTCGCCACATAGCATTTGGTTAAATCTATTATTTGTGCCGTGGTTTAGCATAGTGGTGATCCCTGTCGCCATTTTAAGTTTATGTTTGTGGTCATTTATTTGGGCAAGTTTTTATTTTGCTCAATCGCTTGGTGTTTCAGTGGCAACGCAATACATAAGTGCGCTATTTTTAGGTCATGAACCGTGGTTAACGCTGTGGTTGTTTACGCCAGCCAATATCAGTTTGCATCCTTTTAATGCGCTATTAACGGCATCATCCTCTTTACCATTTGCATTACTAACGTTACCTGAGCCGTTAATTGCCGCCGTTTTATTGTTTATTTTGCTGATCATCTTGCTAGCTGGGGCAGTGTGGTTTACTCGCCGCTCAGGGCATAATTGGTTTGCCACTTGGCCACGAAGACTAACAGGACTTAAACATGTATTTGTGACTACAGCTGCGCATATTAAGCAAAAGGGTGAAGCAAGTCAGCGGCATCATCATTACGACAGCCGCAGCACTCAAAAACGGATTTTTTCTTTGCTGGCCATCCCGGTTTTCATTGGCATTGCAATCAGCGTTATTGGGGGGAGTAATAAGGTTTATGACGCATTGACCAGTAAACAACTGAGTGAGAGTTGGCAAATGCATGTGTTAGATGTCGGCCAAGGAAGCGCGATCGTCATCAAGCAAAATGAACTGGCCATTTTGTATGATACCGGGGCCAAATACGGTGACGATTTTAGCTATGCCCAGCGGGTCATTTTACCGTTTTTACAAGCCAGAGGCATCAAGCACTTAAGCCATATTGTGATAAGCCACAACGACAACGATCATGCTGGCGGCTTAAAGGTGTTGGCGGATCATTTTCAGCAGGCAATAATAGTCACCGATATTAACAGTGTGTTAGCCGCATACCCGTTACGAAGCCGACCTTGTAAAGGGTTTGAGCGGTCAGATAATACCCTAAAGGTTGAGGCCGTCGGTTATGGTGGCAATTTTACTTCAGACAATAATCAATCTTGTGTGATGCTATTAAGCGATAACGTATCTAATGTGCTATTAACTGGCGATATAGAGCATGCGCGTGAACAACAATTAATCAGTGAGAATAAAATCGGCCATGTTGATATTGTGTTTGCGCCGCATCATGGCAGTGAAACCTCATCTAGCGAGTCGTTGTTAACCGAGCTCACACCGACGGTTGCACTATTTAATGCTGGCTTTGCTAATCAGTATGGTTTTCCCAAACAATCAGTGCTAAATCGCTATCATCAACGTCATATTCAAACCTATGTGACCGGTACCGTCGGTCAAATTAGTGTTGATTTTAATCGCTTTGGTTACAATATCAGCACTTATCGTGGCCAATTATCGCCTTTTTGGTATAACCGTTTGTTTAAGTTTGGTGAGAAAGTTAAAGCAGAGTAGAATGTCGAGTATGTTTGTCATAAAAGTAAGTAATTCATGTCGTCAGAACCGAAAAATGAAATGTGGGTCGTCTTTAAGCGTTTAATGACATACGTACTTCCCATGAAGTCGATGTTTATCTTTGCGGTACTTGGGTTATTAACCTACGGTGCGGTCGATGCCAGCTTTATCGCGTTTATAAAGCCGTTTATTGATGAAGGGTTTGCCCAAAGTGCACCTACCGTTGCCGGTATTGATATCGATATGCCTACCAGCAAAGGTTTTAGTGCCGATAATGACATTTTAATGATGGCACCTTTCGTGGTTATCTTTATGTTTTCATTACGCGGATTAGCCAACTTCGTGTCGACATATTGTGTGTCTTATATCAGTGCGCGCTTGATCATGGACATGCGTCAACAAGTGTTTGAGCACTACCTTCGTCTGCCAGTAAGTTATATTGACCGTGAAAATAGCGGTAACTTAATTTCCCGAGTGACATTTGATACAGAGCAAATTGCTCGGGCATCAGGCAGTGCTTTGATCTCCATTGTCCGCGATAGCATGACGGTCATTGGCATGTTAGCGATTATGTTTTTTTATTCTTGGAAATTATCGTTATGTATATTGGTCATCGGTCCGTTAATGGGCGTGGTGATTAGTGTGGTCAGTAAACGATTCCGTAAAGTCTCAAAGCAAATTCAATCGGCTATGGGCGGCGTAACTGCCACGACAGAGCAAATGATCAAAGGCCATAAAAATGTGTTGGCATTTGGTGGTCAAGAAACCGAAATCAAACGTTTTTATAAAGTTAACGATCATAACCGTTATCAAAATATGAAGCTGGCTGTGGCGCAATCGGTCAGCCAACCCGTCATTATGGTTATTGGCTCTTTTGCACTGGCGTTTGTGCTTTATGCTGCAAGCTGGGATAGCATGGCTGCTGATTTAACCGCGGGTACTTTTGCTGCCATCTTAGGTGCAATGCTTGCGATGTTGCAGCCGATTAAAAACCTCACCCGAATTAACGCAGAATTTCAGCGCGGTATTGCTGCCTGTACCACCGTATTTGAATTATTAGATACAAAACCTGAAAAAGATGAAGGCGACATTGAAGTAAAACGTGTTGATGGTTTATTACGTTTTGACAATGTGTCGTTTCGTTATCCTGAGCAAGAGTCGTGTGCGCTTAACGGCATTAATTTTGAAGTTAAGCCCGGAAAAACCACCGCGTTGGTTGGGCGTTCGGGTTCGGGAAAATCAACGATTGCCAGTTTAGTGACCCGTTTTTATGGCGATCTTGAAGGCGGTGACATTAGTATTGATAGCACCAGTATTTATGATTACAAACTCAAGTCATTACGTAACCAAGTGGCGCTAGTGTCTCAACAGGTGACTTTATTTAATGACACCATTGCCAATAACATTGCTTATGCTTACCCAGGTGAAGTGACTCGCGAACAAATTATGGAAGCTGCGACCTTAGCCCATGCCATGGAATTCATTGATACCTTGCCATTAGGACTTGATACCGAAGTGGGCGAAAATGGCGTGTTACTTTCAGGCGGTCAGCGCCAACGTATTGCTATTGCGCGTGCCATGCTGCGCGATGCTCCGATTTTGATTTTAGATGAAGCAACTTCAGCTTTAGATACTGAGTCAGAAAAAGCCATTCAACAAGGCTTAGATAACCTAAGACAAAATAGAACCTCCATTGTTATTGCTCATCGTTTATCGACGATTGAAAGCGCCGATGAAATTTTGGTGGTTGATCAAGGCGAAATCAAAGAGCGTGGCAACCATGCGCAATTGCTTGAGCAAAAAGGCATGTATGCCAACCTTTATCAAATGCAGTTTGGTGAATAATGCAGCATTGGGTGAATAAAATTTGGTATCAAGGTCATGGGGCTAAATGGTTTTTGTTGCCGTTTTCAGCATTGTTTGTGCTAGTTAGCGGATTGCGCAAAGCCTTATATGCCATTGGAGTAAAAAAGCCAACTCAATTGCCTGTACCAGTGATTGTCGTGGGGAATATAACCGCTGGTGGCAGTGGTAAAACCCCAACGGTAATTTATTTAATTGAATTACTGCGTCAACACGGTTATCAACCCGGCGTTATTAGCCGCGGTTATGGTGGCAGCGCGCAAGGTATCACCACGGTGACACCTAAGAGCTTAGCTGCAGATGTTGGTGATGAACCTGCATTAATTGTTAGCCGCACTCAAGTGCCGATGGTTGTTGGCGCAAAACGTGCTGATGCGGCAAAACAATTATTAGCGCAGTTTAATGTTAATGTGATTATTAGCGACGATGGCCTACAACATTATGCGCTAGGGCGTGACATTGAAATCGCCTTAGTAGATGGCCAGCGCCGTTATGGTAATCAGTGGTTAATCCCTGCTGGGCCATTACGTGAAAGTGTTTCTCGATTGAAAACCATTGACTGGATAATTAATAATGGCGGACCGGCCCAATCAAATGAGATTTTGATGAGCTTAACGCCAATGCCGCCCGTTGCTCTGTGTGCTGATGTTCAGTCACCTTTTGATAAACAACAACCTGTGACAGCTATCGCAGGCATTGGTAACCCGCAGCGCTTTTTTGACAGTTTGCCTGCTTTGGGATTTACCTTAAACCAGATTCAAGCGTTTGATGATCATCAAGCTTTTGACGAAGCAACCCTAAATAACTTAGCGGCAAACACACCACTATTAATGACCGAAAAAGATGCGGTTAAATGTCGCGCTTTTGCTAAGCAACACTGGTGGTATTTACCGGTAAATGCAAAACTGACTACAGAGTTTGATCATGCATTATTGAACCGCGTACAAAAAGTGGCGAGTTCAAAACAAGGACTAACTAAGGAATCTTAAATGGCTTTTGATAAAAAATTACTTGAAATTGTGGCTTGTCCTGTGTGCAAAGGAAAGTTGGAATATGATAAAGAAAACGACCAACTGATTTGTAAAGCCGACAAACTTGCTTACCCTATAACCGAAGGTATTCCGGTGTTACTAGAAAATCGAGCTTTGCCGCTTGAGTCATAATTAGACGCGCAGCAGTGCTGCGAGCAATAAATGCTCGTCAGTTAGCTCGCCGATTAAAAACGTCACTTTGAGTGACGTTTTTTGTTTTCAGCCTTTATCATTGACTTTGGTAATTGTTAGATGACATTCGTGCTAAAGATTCAACACTGTTGTGTTTAGTTCACGTTTTTTGGTTGATATTTATATTACCGTATCGCCCATTAACCACGACTCTCAATTAAACTCATATTGCTGTATGTTTGAAAGGGGTGGTTAGACAGTGAATGAGATGGAATGAGAAAGAGGGGGTAGGTTGATATCAAAATTACCTAATTGGGTCGAAGTCGGCGCATTTGTATTGGCATTAGTGGCAGGGTTTATCAACGCGATTGGTTTACTTGGTTTTGAGCATCAATCAGTGTCACATTTATCTGGCACGGCATCATTGCTAGGTGCGAGCCTCTTCAGTCATTCCTTTGCTCATACACTGCATCTACTTGGGGTGGTGTTAGCGTTTTTAGCTGGCGCATCATTTGCGGGATTTTTATTGCATGGCACCCGCTTAAAATTAGGCCGTCATTACGATACCGCTTTATTTATTGAAGCACTGCTGCTGGTGATCTCATTTGTTTTTTTATCTGACGGGTCTTTTTATGGGCAATTTTTTGCCTCTGCAGCTTGTGGATTGCAAAATTCACTAGCCAGTACCTACAGTGGTGCTGTGGTGCGAACTACCCATTTGACCGGTATCTTTACCGATCTTGGCATTATGATAGGTTCTGTATTAAGAGGGGAAAGATTAGATAAACGCAAAGCTAAATTGTTTATGTTGATTATTGTTGGCTTTATCTTTGGCGGCACCGTAGGGGCGTTTTGTTATAGCTTATTTCAATTTACGGCTTTATTGTTACCGGCGAGTATTTGTTTAATAGTGGCGCTAATTTATCGGCTGTATTTTAAATATCATCCGCTGCAGTGCTAAGCATCTTGTGCATTTGCTTTAACAATGCCTTTATCCATATTTAGGCTAAAGGCGCGGGTTAGTGGGGGACGTTAGCGATTTTGCCCGTGACTGACTATCAACTAAGCATTAACTAAGCTGTTAATATCACAATCAAATGACCTACCCACGTAACAATTTTAGATAACGGTGTATTGCATTCATCACTAATATTAAAAAGCCCAGCGCAGTGGTTTTATCCATTACACTAGGCTTCATGTTAGCGAGCAAACCGTTATCAAAGTTGGTTAATATCAGTTTGTTCAAATCAATTTATCGATATTAAGCAAGAGAGTGTTGGTTGCATTATCAATATGATGTTTAACTATTTTTGCTTATTAGTCTATTTGCTTAGGTCTTGGTACAGGGTATCAATCCATTTCTTTTCAGTAATAAAACGCCATCCCCAATCTTTGTATTGCTGTGGTACGCCTGCTGCGTGTATTTCTTCTAAAGATTTGTTTTGCGCTAATTGTTGCTGCATCCAATTTATGTTGTCATCCAACATATGCTTGAAGGCTCTGAGCTCTGACTTTGTTGCTAAATCGCCATGTCCGGGAATGATTTTTATATCGTCAGCTAACGTGTGTAAAATTGTGTCTATGTTATCACGATAGCCAATAACGGAGCCGCCACCTTTTAGATCCACATACGGGAAACGATCTTTAAAGTATAAATCGCCCATATGAATCACATTACTGTCTTGCCAATGAACCACACTGTCGCCGTCTGTGTGACCTGGACCTAAATGAATAACGTGTAGGGTGTCATTATTAAAGCGGATATTAATACTGTCGCCATAGGTAATAACGGGTAATGCCTGTTTGGGTATATCACTGTTGGCACTGAGCCTTTTCAATACATTATGGTGAGCCAAAATGGTACCAGCATGACCGAAATGGCTATTACCACCCGTGTGATCGCCATGATAATGAGTGTTAACAACATATTTAGGTTTGCTGCTTGTGGTACCCGCATTGGGTGATTGCTGATGAACCGCATCCAGTTGAGCTGAAATTTTATCGGCTAATGGCGCAAATTGGTCGTCAATAATTAACACCCCATCTTCACCTGATGACACGCCTATATTGCCGCCAGAACCGGTAAATAAATACACATTATCAGTGAGCTTTTGCGAGGTGATTTTTACCCCTTTAAAGCGGTCATCATCAGCGATAGCATTCGTTGCCATCACACTCACAGCTATAGAAGATAGGATGAGTGACTGCTTTAAAAATGAGCTTAATTGAAAAGGATGATGTTGGGTAGGCAAAGTGTTGACCACGGCCGTACTTTTGTTAGTCAAAGCTTGTAACTGTGTAAGAAAAGACATTGTTACTCCTGTAAACCGTTATGTAATTTAAGCCTGTAGCACAGCGAATATTGTTCATACTTATTTGTGAAAGTATGAGTTAATCGCGTTTAAAAACGATGCCAGCAAGCAGTTAAGTGCTCACTATTACGGACTTAAATGATTAAACGATCACAAGCGCTATGGCGCTTGCAACCGACTCCATGTCAATACAACCGGTAACACAGTGGTTACCTTTGACGGCCTAAACTAGGCTACGTTGTCCAAGGTAACAGTTTTTTAGCTAAGTTGTCAGCTTTGCCTAAGCGTATCGCACTTTTATAACGCATCACGATTAACGCTTGATAACACAAGGGCACAAGGTACAAGCTGGTTACGGTTGAGAAGGTGAGCCCACCAATAATAGCAATGGCCATTGGTGAGTAAGGCGGGCCGCCGCCACCAATTTGTGTGTCACCCAATGCTAAAGGGACTAAGCCTAATACCGTAGTCGCAACGGTCATTAATACTGGGCGCAGCCGAGTTTGACATACTGCTATAATCGCTTCAGTTAAGGTGTCTAGGTCAGGCGTTTGTTGATTAATTTGGTCCACTAACACAATGCCGTTATTGACCACAATCCCCATTAAAATAAGAATCCCAATCATGGCCATAACCGACATTGGGGTCATTGAAATCCACAGTGCCCAAAAAACGCCAGTGATTGAAAATAAAATTGAGGTAATAATGGCGGTGGGTAACACCAATGACTCAAATAAGGCGGCCATCACGATATAAATCATCGCCAATGCCAACAACATATTCACCGCCATAATGGCTTGGTCTTCATCTTGGCGCTCAAAGCCACCCGTTAACGAATAGTCATAACCATAAGGGAAGTTAACTGAGTCCATAACCTGGGTAATTTGCTGTTGCGCTTGTTCGGTGGAGAGCTCGTCTAAGTTTGCACCAATCGAGAGTGAGGTTTGGCGATTATAGTGGCGAATAGTGTCAAAGCGTGGCTGAATAGTTAACGAGGCCAAACTATCAAGGGTGTAAACGCGATCTGCTTGACGTAAAATTGGCAGCTGCTTGAGCTGTTCAAGCGAATGTTGCCAATGCTGTTCAAAACTCAGCTCAATACGTAACTCACCGTTTGGGTCGTGTCTAAACGAACGCAGTGGCGTACCACGTAACGCAGTGGCAATATTAGCGGCAATCGTGGGCAGCGGCATATCAAGTCTTGCTGCCATTTCACGATTTATAACAACAATCACTTCTTGTTGGGCGCTATTTACCTCTGAGCGAACATCCACTAAACCTTTTATATTGCTCAGTAAGGGCAATACTTGCTCACTGATTGATATCAGTTCTGAGGTGGAACGTCCGGTTAAGGTAATACGTACGCCATTGTTGTCTCCGCCCCAGCCAAATTGAGGTGTGGCAATAGCGTATTTGGGAAACCCTTCGCGGATTCGTTCTTTTAAGTCTGCCATGTCAAAATCGACATCTTTTTTTAGTAATAGTGTGGTTTGAGTGCTATCAGGCGCGTAATAGCTATAGACCGAATCGATAAAAAATGCCGCTTGATTGGCATAAAGGTAATCTTCCATTCGCACAATAACGGCTTTGGTCACAGCTAAACTGTGGCGACCTTCAAGTTGGTAGTTAATGTATAAACGGTCGTTACCTTCGCCATCACTTTGGTCTTGCTGAACCAGTGATAACGGGATAGCTGTGGATGCAAGTAATAACAATGCGATGAATCCAGCGCGTTTAGGGCGGGTTAATATCCATCGTAATGAACGTTGATAAAAGCGAGCTAATTTGCCAGCGGGTTTGGCCGCGCCAATAGCAAAATCAAACTTGTTTAACATCAGTGGGATTAAGGTTTTTGCCACCAATAATGATGCCGCCAGTGAAATACAAATTGAAATAGCCACATGCTCTAAAAAGATTGTCAGCTCCACCTTCACTCCAAAAATATTAGGTAGAAACACAATCGCAGTGGTTAAGGTGCCTGCTAACACCGCAAGTGACACTTTATCGACGCCCAACAGCAGTGCTCGTTGGTTCGCACTTTGGCTGATTGGTTGGCGACTGTTATTGAGTGATTGTTGGTTGGCGCTGTGATGCGCTAACGGTTGTTGATGCTGGCCTTCAACAAGTATTGATTTAGCGGTTTGCGCGTCAGTTAAACGCTGCTTTTCTTGGAGCACGCTTTCAGTTACCACTACTGCGTTGTCTATCAACATACCAACGGCTAACAATAATCCCATCATTGATAAAATATTGAGTGAATAACCCAAAAAGTACATGCCCGCTAAGGTCATACATAATGAAATAGGCACGGATGATACGACCACTAAGGTCATTTTTAAATTACCTAAAAACAGGTACAACACCCCAAATGACAACAATGCGCCGAGTAAACCTGACAACAATAAATCTTGCAGTGATGACTTAACCCCAAATGCCTGATCTTCCATGACAAATAAAGTAATGCCATTGAATTGTTTATCTTGTTTCGTTTGTTCTATTACCGCTAATACTCGGTCAGAGACACTGACTAAATTGGCTCCTGACTCTTTAAAGACATCCAACCCGACGGCATATTTTTGTCCTAAACGGCGTCCTTCACGTTTTTCGGGTAAAGCAAAGCTGATATTGGCGACATCTTCTAAGCGTACGCCAGTTTTAAGCGGTAATTGTTTTATGTCATCTAAGCTGGTGAATTCGCCTTTCGGTGACACTTGAAATACGCGAGACGCGGTTCGCAGCGTACCGGCACTTAAGACAAAATTTTCGGCGATTAATCGTTGTTGCAGCTCAGCGCTACTGATCCCCGATGCGGCAAGTCTGTCGCCATTGATACGAATTTCAATTTGTTTTTGCTCAACCCCATAAAGGGTAACTTTTGACACGCCATCTACACGTTCAAGCGGTTTACGAAGTTGCTTTTCAAGTAAATCGTAAGCGTTAGATAACTCGCGTTCACTGGAAATTCGAATGGTTAAAATTGGCATGTCAGAGGTCGAAAACTGTTGAATGAGCACCCGCTCGACATCGTTTGGTAATAGATGACGAACCGAATCAATTTTCTCACGCACTTCTAAACTTTTAGTGGCAACGGCTTCGCCCCATTTCATGTTTAAGCGAATAGATGCGCCGTCTTGAGTTGAATCGCTGCGCATTTCTTCTACGCCGCTCATGGTGGCCAATGCTTCTTCAAGCACCTTGGTAATTTCCCGCTCCACTTCTGCAGGGCTTGAGCCTTGATAGGGCACTTGTACCTGAATTTGCGGAATATCAATGCCGGGAAATAACTCTAATGGTAATAACCGACTCGCAGCCATGCCAAACAACATAATGGCCACAAAAAACATGCTGGTGGTGACAGGGCGCATCAGTGCTAATTGGGTGAGTTTCATTATTTATCTCCTCCAAAGCTAGGTGCTATAGCCGTTACCGCTTGCTCTGATTGTTCGCCAATAAAGGTGGGAGATGTTTGTGCTGCAAGGTTGTCCGCGTGGTGGGTGGCAAACTGTTTTCGGTCAAATAAACCGTAGATAACCGGAATGACGACTAAGGTGAGTAAGGTAGCAATGCTTAAGCCAAATATGACCGTAATAGCCATTGGTGCACGCAGTTCGCTGCCCTCTCCAACACCCACCGCCATAGGTAATAATCCGAGTGTGGTGGTCATTGTTGTCATTAAAATTGGGCGTAAACGTGAATGCGCAGCCTGGGTGATTGCGGTTAATTTATCATGGCCCTGGGTGCGTAATTGGTTAATCCTATCCACCAGCACAATAGCATTATTGACCACAATCCCAGCGAGTAAAATCAGGCCGATAAATACCACTACACTAATGTGAGTGTTGGTAATAAATAACCCGATAACGCTGCCGCTCATAGCCATTGGCACGGCAATAAGAATAAACAGTGGGTGCAACAATGACTCAAACTGACTGGCCATGACCAAATAAACTAAACAAATGGCCAACACTAAGGCTATTTTTAACGATTGAAATGAATGAGCCATTTCTTCGTTTTGGCCGCCAAACCTAACTTGCACGGCGCTGGGTAATTGCTGTTGATTAACAATAGCTTGGGCTTCACTCACTGCTTGGGTTAAGTCGCCATAGGCGAGGTTAGCCGACACAATAGCAACCCGTTGTTGGCTAATACGGTTAATCGCAGATGGGCCAGTTTGAATCTCGACTTGCGCGACGGCACTTAATGCAATGGCTTGATCGCTATTGGGATTAATGATTAAAGAGGCAATGTCGTTAATGTCATTGCGTTCGTCTAATTCACTGCGCACTAAAATATCAATTTTACGATCACGCACCGTGTATTGACTGGCAATGGTGCCGCCTACGCGCTGGGCGATTCTATTTGCCACCGTGGGCGCATTCATTCCTAAAGCGCCAAGGCGGTCGTGGTCAAAACGGATGCTTATTTCAGGTTGTCCGTCACGTAAACTGGTATTGATGTCACTAAAGCGCGATGAAGCACTTAGGGCGCTGGCTAAGGTGTCGCCAGCTTGTTTGAGTTGTACTAAGTCATAACCTGATAGCTCAATTTCTAACGGGGTTTTAAAACTAAATAGAGCGGGGTGGTCAATATTAGCTTCAAGTTCAGGCATCTTTGATGCTGTATTACGTAGGACTTTTTTTACGACTAAATAACTCGCGGGGTCGTTTAATACCACTTGCAAACGTCCCCAGTTTTCGCCTCCGCGCGCGGTGTCTGACGTCATTAAGCCGCCACTGCCAGCTTGGCTATAGGTGTGTTTTACTTGTTCCATATCGTTAACTGATAAAGCAAGTTGCTGTAAAGCTTGGTCAGTTTTGGTGACAGACGTACCCGGTGGCAGTAAAATTTCAACGTAAAACTCACCTTGGTTCATCGGCGGGATAAGCTCCATGCCTAGACGTGGTGTCAAACTTGCCGATGTTAACGTTGCCATTAATGCAACCACAAGCGTTATCATTTGATGCTTTAACGCACCGCTTAATAACCAATGATAGCCACGCTCAATGGCATGATAAAAAATATCAAACAGCCATAATAATGGTTTGGTAATAAGGCCGAGAAACCAACGAGTAAAGCGCACCACAATGAGGGTGACACTAAGCAAGACCGCCGGAATATAACTGACAATTAATTTTATCGGTAAGCTAATGACTAACAACGCATAATGGGCAACTTTTTTCCAACCAGTGACAGGTGCAACGGCGGGGTTTACTGGTTCACTAGGTAAGGTTGAAAACCCACGGCGTGATGCCAACATTGGAATGGCGGTTAACGCAACGAATAATGATGCCAGCAGTGCGAATGTGACGGTCATTGCTTGGTCTGAAAATAACGCCCCAGCAATGCCATCGACAAAAACTAACGGTACAAATACCGCTAATGTGGTTAAGGTCGAGGCAAAAATCGCCCCAGAAACTTCACTACAACCTTTTACCGCAGCATCAATTTTCTCCAGCCCTTGAGCGCGATAGCGAGCAATATTTTCCAATACCACAATGGCATTATCGACCAATAAACCAATGGCCAAAGCAATGCCGCCCAATGACATAATATTGAGACTAATGTTGGCAAAGTACATCATGTTAAAGGTGGCAATGACCGAAAATGGAATAGAAATTGAGATAATTAACGTAGCAATAATGTCTTTTAAAAATAAGTAGATAACTAACATGGCTAACAAACTACCCAGTAATGCCGCGAAGGTAACTTCATTGACTGCGCTTTGAATAAATTCAGATTGATCGTAAATTACCTCAAGCTGATTATCACTTTCTTGCTGATGAATGCGTGCTAGCTCGGCTTTTAATTTATTGGCCACAGCAACAGTATTGGCATCGCCTTCTTTATAAATAGCCAGTTCAATGGATTCATGTTCGCCAATGCGGGTGATGTCACTGCGTTCTTTATAAGCATCTTCAATGGTCGCGATTTCGTTTAAGCGTACCAGTTTTTGGCCATCACGAAACACAATCACTTGGCCTAACTCAGTTAAAGAATTGAATTGATTAAGGGTTCTAACTAAATACTCTTTGTCAGACTGCACCACTTTGCCAGCCGAAACGTTAATATTTTCTTGATTGATCCTTTGTTTTATATCGTCAGCATTAAGGTTTAATTGAGTCAGCTTTTGTTGGTCGAGTAAAATGTGAACCTCTTGCTCCAACCCACCTGACAAACGCACAGCCGCCACACCACTAAGGGCCTCAAGGCGGCGTTTCAGTTCTTCTTCGGCAAAGGTTCGTTGCTGTTTAAGTGTGGTAAAATCTGCATTTGGCAGTGGGTAGGCCAAGCGCATAATGGGGTCTAAATTGGGATTAAACCGCAACAATAACGGCTTATTTATATCCAGAGGCAGATCAATGGTGTCGAGCTTTTCACGTACTTCCAAGCTGGCCATGTCCATATTGGTGCCCCATTCAAACTCTAATACCACATCGGATGTCCCAGAGCGTGAAATTGAACTGATTTTACGTAGTCCTTTTACTACGCCAACGGCTTCTTCAACTGGTTTAGAAATTAACTGCTCAACTTCAACAGGCGCAGCCCCGGCATAGGCGGTGCGCACGGTGACAGTGGGATAACTTAAATCGGGTAATAATTTAACGGCAAGGCGAGTAAAGCCCACTGCACCAAAAAGCATGATGGCTAGCATTAGCATCCACACGCTAACTGGGCGTTTGACTGAGGTTTTAATAAGTGACATGTCAGACTCCGTTTTTAGTTAGCCGCGATGGTATTTGACTGGCTACTTGCTTTACTTACTTGCTGGTCAGCATTTTGGCTGTTTGCAAGCTGGCCAAGGGGAGTGACAATTTCGATTAACGATTGATCTTTTAGATTTTGTTGACCACGAATAACCACACTTTCACCCGCATCAACGCCGCTGACAATTTCAACAATGTTGTGCTCACGGTAGCCTAATGTCACTTCACGACGCTCTGCTACCGTGTCGTTTATCACATATAAAGCATGGACATTATCTTGGTTAATTAACGCATTAAATGGCACAGTGAGAACATTTTTATGAGTGTCATATTTAAGCTCAACACGGGTAAACATTCCGGCTTTTAAGCGAGAGTCTTGATTATCTATTGCTAGAGTGACTTTAAACGTTCCGCTTTGAGCATCAATAACAGGACTAATACGCAGCACCGTGGCAAGCACATTAGGTAATGCTGCATTTTGAGTATGCTGGCTGATAATCGTGGCTTGTTGACCTAAGGCTAAACTGGCTAATTGCTGCTCAGGTAAATGCACTATGCCGTAGAGTTGATCTTGCTTAACCACATAAAATAATTGTTCGAATTCTTTTGCCATATTGCCCACTTTGACATGACGCTTGGCAATCACGCCGTCTATTGGTGAGGTGATAAAGCTTTCCTTAACTTGAAGTTGGGCAAGGTCACGTTGTGCTTTGGCGGCCTGCAGTTTAAATTCCAACTTTGCCATGGCATCTTGGCTAATAAACTCTTTGTTGTTCATCTTTTTTAAACGGTTTAGCTCTTGTTCAATAATTTTTACTTCCGCTTGAGAGCGATTAAAATCAAATTCTTGACGTTTAGCATCAATAACCGCCAGAAGTTGACCTTGGGTTACTTTGTCGCCTTCTTCTACCTTTATGCTGTTAATAATACCGGCAATTCGCGTCATAACATGCGCTTCTTCAGGTGCTTCTAATGTGGCGGTGGTGCTGTAAAACGATGATACGTCAGCTTGTGTTACTTGCGCTGTTTCTACTGGAATCGCATATTTTTTCTCTTCCTCTTCTACCGCGACATCGTCAGTGCTTGGCTGGCAACCAGCAATAAACAAAAGACTTATGATGATGAACAAAATAGTTGTATTAGACCTTTCCATAGGAGTACCCGCCAAATTTATAATTAAATAGCAATCCATTAACAATTGCGTTGAGTGGGGTACATTTAGCAGGAACTATGCCAATTTAATTTGTGGTTTAAAAACATGCGCTTATATGATTAGTTTGATGAGGGCTAACTGAAAGAGTGATTATTTTTGGTTGGTTTTAACAATAAATGGTCAAATAATTAATCTGTTGGTTACATTGGCAATGTCAGCTTCAAAAATCTTGATTGTTGTCTGGTTGCTGTGGTGAATAAAATAAACCCGATAAACATGGTTAAGTATCTATCGGGTTTATGGGTTGCCATGGGGGGGCGGGTGGAGCTAAAAGGATGAAGGATTAAAATTGCGAGTTGAGCATGTTGATAAGTTCGTTTTCAGTGGTTGGCACTTTAGCCAGCTCGACATTAATAGGCTCAGAACCATTAAGCATGTACGCATTGGTCGTGAGGTGATCATGGTGGAACCATTTTCCGTTTACACATATATCGGTGTAACACTTAGGGCATTGTTTTAATTCCATGATATTCCTCCTTTGCAATTTAATGTGCTTATAAAAATAACGCACTGACAAAGTAGAAAAAATGATCCAGATCAATCAAGCTGCAATAGTGTGATTTGCATCACTTAGTTGGCATTATTGTTAGTGCGCTGTGATAGGTATTTGAGATTTTTCTTAACCAATAAACCGTGAATAACGTTTGTTTGTGTCATTACTTATAAGAATGTTTATACGGATGTTTATGCCATTTTCATTCTATTTTGTTCAGTTGTTAATGTTGCTTATACGATTGGTAATCCTTGTTCTGTTTTATCGTTTATCGTTTGTCGCGATATAGCCACTTGCAAATTTAGCAAACCGTTGTCAGCGGTTGACAATAATATCGGTTAATGTTTATCTTTACGACGTAAACTTTACACTGTAAATTTAATTGTAAGGATAGGCTGTCATTAAATAAGGGAGATAACATGACAACGACTGATTTTGACGCAATAGTCATAGGAGCAGGGAATGCGGGTTTAACCGCAGCAACGACCTTGCAACGTGGCGGGGCGAAAACCTTGTTACTTGAACGCCATAATATTCCCGGCGGTTGTGCGACTTCTTTTGTGCGCGGTGATTTTGAATTTGAAGTGGCACTGCATCAGCTCAGTGGCATGGGCACAGAGCAAGCCCCCTTTATTATGCGTCAAATCTTTGCTGAACTTGGCATTATGGATAAGTTAGAGGTCGTGGTTGAGCGCGATTTATATCGATTTGTGATGCCTTCAAAAAATGGCGGCCAACATGAAATTGACATCACATTACCCGCGCACTGGAAAGCGTTAGCGAAAACCTTAGTTAGCCATTTTCCTAAAGAGCAAACCAGCATTGGCAAGTTTATGCAGCTTTGTGAAGGCTTATCAATGGAGTGCTTTACGGTTTTACCTAAAGCAAAACGGATAACCGACGAACACGAGTTTACAAAAACATGTCCGTTATTTACTCAGTTTGGGCTTAGAAATGCAAAAGAAGTACTCGATGAGTTTTTTGATGATAAAGACTTAAAAGCCGTTGTGGCGGCTTATTGGTGTTACTTAGGTATGCCGCCAAAAGACTTTGCCTTTCGCGATCTGGCCATTATGTTTTATGCCTATGCTGCCTTTAAACCGTGCCATGTAAAAGGCGGTTCACAAGCCATTTCAAGCGCGCTGTTAGCGTCATTTATGGATGCTGGTGGTGAAATTCGTTTTAATTGCGGCGCCAATAAAATTATTACCGAAAACCAAAAAGTGAGCGCAGTCGTGACCGAGCACGGCGACATATTTAGCTGTAAACAAGTGATTTCAAATACTAGTCCGTTACACACATTCAACGAGCTATTAGATATTCCTACTCCCAAACAAGCGGCGCAAGATATGAAGTCTCGACGTCTTGGTACTTCAGCGTTTGTTCTTTATATTGGTTTAGATTGTTCGCCAAAAGACATTGGCGTTACAGCGGCTTCAAGCTTTATTGTTGATGATCGAGATGAAGATGTGGCGCACCAATTAATGCACACCATCAATCCGCCTAAACATACCATGCTCACCTGTTATAACTATGACGATCCAAGCTTTGCGCCGCCAGGGAAATCGGCCATTTCATTATTGTGTTTACAATATGGTGCACCGTGGGAAGCATTAGCCCCAGAAGATTATGCGCGCACTAAATATGAATTAGCGGATCATTTAATTAATCATGCTGAGCGAGTGTTTCCTCATATACGACAGCATATTGAAGAAATAGAAGTCGCTACGCCTTTAACGATGATGCGTTATTTAAATACTCCTGGTGACGCCATTTATGGCTTCCAACAAAACACCCAAGATGCCAACCTGTTTAGACGTCGAATTGATGAAATTGCTGGGCTACATATTGCCGGTTGTTGGAATGGCATGGGCGGGTTTCAACCCACTTATATGGCTGGTCAAGCCACGGCAAAAGGCGTGCTAAAAGCGCTAAGTGCACAGCAGTCACCTCATACAACTGCTAAACAGGAGTTATCACATGCCTAATATTGTAAAACAACCTCATGTGACGAATGTGCTGCACGCGGTCGATGGTTATGACAAAGCCTTAACTGAGCAGCAAGCTTTGTATAAAAACGGCACCGATTTTACTGAACAAAAAGGTTGGGTGGCCAATACTGTTGCTAAATTGCATCCTAAACGGATTCAACTAATCGTCAGCGAAGTTATCCATGAAACCCCGTCAACAGTAACCTTACGCTTAATTAGTCAAACGCAAACATTGCCGCCGTTTCAGGCAGGGCAATACATTAATTTATTTGTTAGCATTGCAGGTACACACACGGCGCGCCCATATGCGATTTCATCACAGCCGCAAATTCGCGGCCATTATGACCTGACAATTAAACGTGTCGCGGACGGTTTTGTGTCAAATCATCTCATTGATCATGTGCAAGTGGGTGATAAATTTGAATCAACTGGCCCTATGGGAACGTTTTATCATAATCCGTTATTTCATGGAGATGATTTAGTGTTTATTGCTGGTGGTTCGGGCATTGCGCCAGCACGCGCCATGATTAATGATTTGGCCGAAAATACCTTAGTTAATCGCCGCAAAAATCAAAAAATGCATTTAATTTACAGCAGCAGTTATGAGTCGGATGTGATTTTTGAACAAGAAGTGCGTCAGCTAGAACAGCAACATGACTTTTTAACGGTTAGTTGGATTATTACCCGTCCTAATGACGATTATCAAGGCAGAACAGGTCGCTTGACTGCTGAAACCTTAATGCAATTATTGGATGCGGATACAACAGCGTTGCAGGGCAAAATGTTTTATGTTTGCGGACCAACGGCATTTCACGACCATTGCCAAACATTATTGACGCAATTAAAAGTTAAAGCTAGACGGGTGCGAATTGAGTGTAATGGCCCGCCAAAAGCGCCGCATACACATGCTGGTTGGCCTAAAAATGTTAAACCGACAGATATTATCAAGGTGACAATACAAGGCCAAGGCAGTTTTGATGCCAGAGTCGATGAGCCGTTATTAAATAGTATGGAGCGTCATGGTTATCGTGCTGAAAATGCTTGTCGCTCAGGTGAATGCAGTTTATGTCGAGTGAAAGTGGTGTCGGGCAGTGTGTTTAATCCTGCTGAAGCAAAATTGCGCTCAACCGATGAGGCGTACAGATGGTGTCATTCTTGTGTGGCATTTCCAACCAGTGACATTAAGATTATTATTTAGCTGTGGTTTTATTTATCGATAATGTGACTGGCATTGGCTGCAATAAACGTTGAGTTACAACGGCACAGCTTTAAATGGCGATGGACTTAACGTATCACTAACGCTATTTATTGTTGAGTAAACCTGTATTGCAACGAAGTTAATGCATGGGCTAAGTAGGCTAACAATACGCCGCGATGAAGAGATTCAGCGCGGCGTTTTTATGCTACCAACAAGCGTACACAAGGTTATTTTAGATAAAATTGAATTGATTTTCACAACTACGCTTTTGGCAACGTTGGCTGACAAAGATGTTTAAAATGGCTAAATGCCTAGACATGAGTACGTTACATGCAAAGTCGGTTACAAGGTGAATGTCATTGAACTTGCACTGGCAAGGAACTGTTTCAAGCTCACTCCTTGTGGTAATTGTATTCGACCTTGAGATAACAACGCCGCCATGCCGTGTACCATAGACCAAGCGCCTAATGCTTGGGCTTTCACCTCAAATTTGTCATCGCTTTGTAGGGCGAATGCATCTCTTAATAAATTAAATGGTAAGTGGGTATTGTGTTTGTATTGATTAAGCGCCGCAGTATTGACATTGTTATTCTCTGCAGCTGGCATTTGTGCTTGTCCTAACATCACGCGGTATAGCTCAGGGTGCTGATTGGCAAACTCTAAATAGCTGACACCATAAGCTAATACTAACTCTTTGGTATTAGCTGGATTATTAATGTCTAAATGACTCACTGAATCGATCATCGCGTTTGCCATATCAACAAAACCGGCCTCAACGATACATTCCATTAATGCTTGTTTATTTTTAAAGTGAGCATAAGGTGCCATATGCGATACACCGGCATAGGCTGCAATGGCTCTCAGTGATAAACGCTCGGCACCATCACGTAATAGTAAGGCCTGAGCTGCGTGTAATAGTGAGGCTTTTAAGTCGCCATGATGATATTGCTTGGTCATTTTTTTGCTCAAAGGGATAAGTGAGTTGAATAAATAACACCATTAAGTACAGCTAAATTATTGAGATGTATCAATTATTTAATTTTAATGTGATCTTTATAGTATAAAGATTATTGGTGATGAAAGCATGTGTTTATTGCTATAAATCGCTTGTGGTTAAAAGCGATTGGTTGAGGTTATCTGCTTGCCTCATCCACTCATCCACTCATCCACTCATCCACTCATCAGCCTATCAACCAATTAACCAATTAACCAAGAGGTAGCGATTTAACGGGTAAATTTTGAAAGTGTTTTGGTTTAAGTCATTAATTAAAAAATAAAACTGCGTTTTTGTCACAACCCTTGTTCATAAAATAGAGAGCT
This sequence comes from Shewanella intestini, assembly GCF_018221465.1. GTDB lineage: Bacteria > Pseudomonadota > Gammaproteobacteria > Enterobacterales > Shewanellaceae > Shewanella > Shewanella intestini. The sequence goes on from NZ_JAAIKR010000002.1 coordinate 68,119, forward strand.
AACTCACGACTTTAACAATTGAAATTATTTGTCATACAAATAATTGCTCTTAATCAAAGTGTCGTAATGACATTGGCATAAAATAACCCTAATACACTTTTGGTTTGAGTCAGAAAAAGAAGGAATACAAATGAACAACGTTGATCTTAGTACCCAAATAGCGGGTGTGGCGCTTGACAGTTATATCATGAATGCCTCTGGTCCTAAATGTACTAACCTTGAAGAATTAACGGTCATTGGTGAGTCAAATTCCGCAGCAATAATGACTAAATCTTGCACCATTGCCCCTCGTGAAGGTAACCCGCTTCCACGATATCAAGACTTACCATTAGGGTCGATTCAATCGATGGGGTTGCCAAATTTAGGTTATAAAGCCTACCTAGAAATGATCCCAGCATTAAAACAGCATGGCAAGCCTGTCGTGGTCAGTATTTCAGGGTTTAGTGTTGAAGATAATATTGAAATGGTGAGTGCATTTCAGCAAAGTGATGTTGACTTAATTGAAGTGAATTTCTCTTGCCCTAATATTGTTGGTAAAGCGCAAGTAGCTTATGACTTTGAACAAACCGAAAAGTCACTCGCGGCCATTACCGCACTGGGTGACAAACCCATTGGAATAAAATTAGCCCCATATTTTGACATGTCACACTTTATTGCTATGGCGAATATATTGAAAAGATATCCAGTTAAGTTCATCACCTGTATTAACTCTATTGGTAACACCTTGGTTATTGACCCTATAACTGAGCAACCGATTATTAAACCTAAAGGTGGCTTTGGCGGGTTATGTGGCGAATATATTAAACCTATTGGTTTAGCCAATGTGCGTGCATTTCGACAACTATTAGATGATGACATTCAAATCATTGGTGTTGGCGGGATTAGCAATGGCGTGGATGCGTTTGAATACTTGTTAGCGGGTGCTGATGCTGTGCAAGTTGCCACCTGTTTTGAAAAACAAGGGCCAAATTGTTTTCAACGAATTGAAGCCGAACTGGCACTGTTTATGGCCAATAAAGGCTATGACTGTTTAGCTGATGCTAAAGGGCGATTAAAACCACTTTAATCAGTCATACGTTTTACTTAAAAAAGCATCTAAACCGGTGCTTTTTTTAACAAAAGATGTATTTAACAAGCAAACAAGGTTATGGTAATTGATTCGTTAATTTTTCGACAGCTTAATTTTCTATCGTTTATGTTGTTGAGTTGTGGTTTTCATAAGCATAATAAGGAGTGTTCTTATGCCGCAAGGTGATACCGTGATCCCTGATATCATTACCCAAACCCCAAGGCTAATTATTCGTCCGTTTAACCAAACAGATATCGAAAGCTTATTTTTGATGAACAGTATTCCTGAAATGCTAACTTATATTCCCACCAAGCCTTTTACCGAATTGTCTCAAGCACAGGCATTATTTGATGATGTAGTGTTGGCTAATTATCACGAGTTTGGTTTTGGCCGTTGGGCGGTGCAGCATAAACAAGACAATCGCGTTATTGGTTTTTGCGGGCCTAAGTTTATCCCTGAATTTAATAAAGTGGAGTTAGGTTATCGCTATTTCCCACAATATTGGGGACAAGGTATTGGCAGTGAAGCCGCTCAAGCTGTGTTAGACACATTAAAACCTCTGCATCAGTTGCATGAGGCAATAGCGCTGATTTTGCAGGGCAATAAAGCATCAGAAGCAGTAGCGTTAAAAGTGGGGATGACGAGAATAAACGATTGCAAGTTTGGGGGTGAAGACATACATGTTTATCACACAGCGTTGTAAAAACTAAGCCTTTAGCCATTTGCATACAATAGCATCTCTTATCGGCAATAGCGCCGTTTAGCCGATATACTACTGTTGACATAGAAACAAAAAAACCAGCCTTGCAGCTGGTTTTTATTTGGCAGTAACGACATTATTCGTCTGCGTGATCACACTCATCATTAGTGCAACGACCGTATAAATATAAACTGTGATGAGTCAGTTTAATATTATGGCGCATGGCAATTTCATCTTGGCGCTTTTCAATGATTTCATCTGAAAATTCAATAACTTTATCACAAGTTAAGCACACTAAATGGTCGTGATGTTTTTGGGTAGACATTTCGAAAACAGCTTTGCCACTTTCAAAATGGTGGCGATGAAGAATTCCTGCATCATCAAATTGGTTAAGCACACGGTAAACGGTTGCTAATCCAATTTCTTCACCTAAGTCGAGTAATTTTTTATATAAGTCTTCAGCACTGATATGTTGATTGTCAGGCTCTTGCATCAATTCTAAGATTTTAACTCTTGGTAGAGTGACTTTTAAGCCGGCTTTTTTAAGCGCTTGATTACCATCTGTCATTACTGATCTCTTGATTACCGAACCTAAAGGTTCATCCATGGATAGTGGAACATTATATGTGTAGAAATTAGAAACTTAAACCTCTTGAGTGAGTTATTGGCTCATTAGAGCAATAAAATTTTACATATTGATGCAATTGAATCCCAAGATGGTAAAAATGTTATCGTTAAAGTGGAGATTTTGGGATGAATTTTTAGGTAAATGGTTATTTTATGAAAAGTACATCAATAATGATTGTCAAAACTCAAAACTCAAAACTCAAAACTCAAAACTCAAAACTCAAAACTCAAAACTCAAAACTTAAAACTCAAAACTTAAAACTTAAAACTTAAAACTCAGAGCTCAAAATCAAGCATGCACAATAGTTAACGGAAAATACCCTAAACGGCTTCAAAAATAGCGATGATTAATGCACAGTAGTACACATACTTTATTTACGGGTTTATTGTTGTTATAAACGCATAAGTTTCCCCGCACTATATAGGGGGATTCAGTTTAAACAACAGTGGGTTTCTATTAACTGGTGTTTTAGCAATATTTACGTCAAAGGGAGTCTCGATGTATCAAAAAATAGTCATTTTGACAGGGGCAGGGATTTCAGCTGAATCAGGTATTAATACTTTTCGTGCCCAAGATGGATTATGGGAACAGCATTACATTGAAGACGTCGCTACCCCAGAAGGTTACGCCCGTGATATTCATCTCGTTGAACAGTTTTATAATCGCCGCGCTAACGACCTGCAATTACCGCACATTGAGCCCAATGCCGCCCATTTAGCATTAGCAAAACTAGAACAAGAGTTTGAAGGGCAGGTGCTTGTTGTTACCCAAAATGTCGACAACTTACATGAACGCGCCGGTAATAGACGGTTGATTCATATGCATGGTGAACTATTAAAAGCCCGTTGCCCGCAGTCAAATCAAGTTTTTGTTCGCCAAGATGACTTTGGTGAGCATGTGACATGCACCTGTTGTATTCCAGCTCAACGGCTAAGGCCGCACATTGTTTGGTTCGGGGAAATGCCATTGGCAATGGACAAAATTCACCAAGCACTTGCATCTTGTGATTTGTTTATCGCCATTGGCACTTCAGGCACGGTGTATCCTGCAGCAGGTTTTGTCGATATAGCCAATCAAAGCGGGGCGCAATCGGTTGAAGTCAATCTTGATGCTGCAAACGCTTTTAGTCAATTTCAATGCCATCTGACCGGTAAAGCTGGGCAGATTTTACCTGAATTAGTCGATACCATTTTGGCACAACAACCCATTAAGTCAGCTGCGTTGGTATAAACATAATCTATTGATAATTAAACGGAGTATTTCAGTCGCTGACGTGAGTGGGATAGTTAAATAATATTTAAAGAGTCTAATAAAGATGAATTCAACAAACAAGTTAGCCATCATCATGCGAGGACTGCCTGGCAGTGGTAAAAGCTATTGGGTTGAACAATATTTGCATTCTTTAGGCCTTGAACAAGCCACTCACATTAAACAATATGGCTATTTTTCTACTGACAGTTTGTTTTATCAGGCCGGGGAATATCAATTTGATGTGAAAAAATTATCCCAAAATCATCAATTAAATCTTAATGGTTTTATTCAAGCGCTTGCTAACAATGAGTCCATTGTAATTTGCGATAACACCAATGTTTGCCACTGGGAGTATATTGCCTACCAAAGCGCAGCAAAAGCATTAGGCTACAGTGTTAAAGTAGTACTTATTGGTGAGCCGAATAATACTGCCCATCAACAGCTATGTGCTAAGCGCAATAAGCATCGGGTGTCTTTTAGCCATATTAAGCGTATGGGGCAACAATTCGAAACGGACTAATTTGTGTCATGCTCCATTGAAAACTGCTTTTATTAAGTTTTTGAAAAAAACCTAAAACTCAAATGATAGTTTAGTTGACGAGGTATGAATTGTTGAGCTAAAAAAAGGCCCCATCTAAGATGGCGCCTTTTTGGGTTTTACATTCTGCTAAAGCCTAAAGCCTAAAGCCTAAAGCCTAAAGCCTAAAGCCTAAGAGGTTAACTGTAAAACGCAATCAAAACTTAGCCGACACAATTTAGTATTGGCTAAGTTAGGTACTTAAGTTGTTATAGCAAACCGCGGCTACGAAGCAGTGGCTCAATGCCAGCTTCTTTGCCACGGAATTTTTTGTATAACACCATTGGGTCTTCACTGCCGCCACTTGATAAAATGTATTTACGAAAATCTGCTGCGGTTTTAGGATCGAATATGCCGTTCTCTTTAAATGCTTCAAATGCATCCGCACCTAAAATATCAGACCATAAGTAGCTGTAATAACCTGCAGAATAACCGCCTGAGAAGATATGTGAGAAATAGGTGCTGCGATAACGCGGCGCAATTTCTTTCATTAGTCCCATTTTAGCAATTGAGTCAGCTTCAAATTTTGCAGCGTCATGAATGGTGTTGTCTTTTAGCGTGTGCCAATCAAGGTCTAAATACGTTGCTGCCATGTATTCAACCGTTGCAAAACCTTGGTTAAATTTGCTTGCAGCTTGGATTTTATTGACTAAAGACTGCGGGATAACTTCACCAGTTTGATAATGTTTAGCAAATTGCGCTAATACTTCTGGTTGGGTCATCCAGTTTTCCATCACTTGTGACGGGAACTCAACATAGTCGCGTGGCACGCTAGTCCCTGCTTGTGAGCGATACTGAACATTCGATAATAAGCCGTGAACAGCATGACCAAATTCATGGAATAAGGTGCTAGCTTCATCAAAGGTTAATAGCGCAGGTTCACCAGGGGCTGGGCGAGGGTAGTTAAGTACGTTAACAATGATAGGCTTAGAATTAACGCCATTCATGTTGTACTGCTGGCGATAAGAGTTCATCCAAGCGCCACCGCGTTTTGAGTCGCGTACAAAGTAATCACCCATAAAGACACCAATTAGGCTGCCGTCTTTATCATGCACTTCCCAAGTACGGACTTCATCATGATATTTAGGTAAATCAGTACGCTCTTTTACGGTGATACCAAATAAACGGTTTGCCGTGTAGAACACACCTTCTAATGTGCTTTCAAGCGAGAAATACGGTTTAGTTTGTTGCTCGTTAAAGCTGTATTTTGCAACGCGAATTTTATCTGAGTAATACCACCAATCCCATGCAGCTAGTTTGAATCCCCCTTTTTCTGCATCGATTAATTCTTGCATTACTGCCATTTCATTTTTTGCTTGTTTTAACGCAGCAGGCCAGACTTTATCTAATAATGCATAGACATTTTCAGGGGTTTTAGCTGTGCGTTCTTCAAGGGCAAAATGGGCGTGAGTTGGATAACCCATCAGGGTTGCGCGTTCTGCACGAAGCGCTGCTATCTTAGCTAATACCTGCTTGTTGTCATGGGCGTTATCGTTATTAGCACGTTCAACATAAGCGGTATAAATTTGCTGACGCAGCTCGCGGTTATCCGCGTAAGTTAAAAATGGCGTGATAGATGGACGTTGAGTGGTGAATATCCACTTGCCGTCTTGGCCATTTTTGTTTGCTGTAGCTGCTGCGGTATCAATGACATCTTGTGGCAGACCAGATAAGTCAGCTTTATTTTCAACAACTAATTGGTAATCGTTTGTTTCAGCTAATAAGTTGTCACCAAACTCAAGGTTTAGCTTGCCAATTTTTTCGTTAAGCGCACGTAGGGTTGTTTTATCTTGTTCTGATAAATTAGCCCCACCACGAGTAAACTTTTTATACGTGTCTTCAAGTAACTTGCGTTGTGCGGTGTTCAGACCAAGTTTATCTGCTTGAGAATGAACCACTTTAACGCGTTGGAATAGAGCGTTATTTAAATAAATATCATCATTAGATGCAGACAATAAAGGTGACACTTCTTTTGATATTTCTTGCAATTGCTTGTTGGTGTTGGCACCGGTGAGGTTATAGAACACGCTGGCTACACGAGTTAATAAGTCACCTGAAAACTCCATTGCTTCAATCGTGTTAGCAAATGTTGGCGCGTCTGGGTTGCTGGCAATGGTTGCAATTTGCATTTGTAACTGGGCGATACCAGCTTTAAAAGCGGGTAGGTAATGTTCGTCTTTAATGCGATCAAAGTCAGGGATTTCTTGGAATGTACCGTACTCAACAAAAAATGGATTTTGAGCATTGGCTTGTTTTAGTTGTGCAAATTCATTTGCTGCTGTATTCGTTTTGACTTCAGTTGTCATACCACAAGCGGTTAAGGTTAATGCGAGTGTGATGCTGGCAACAAGTGGTTTTAGGGGTAATCCCTTCATTATGTTTCCTTCTTTAATTTGTGAAATACACATGTTTAAAATGCAAAATAGTCTTTACGACTTGCAAGGGTAAAACAACGATGCGATTTGTTATTAATCTATTCGCAAAGTGGCTCAATTGTTGTGGTTGTGTGTGAGCCGCAATTATTCTAACAACTTTATTGCAATTGTTAAGTGGCTATTTGGTTAACGCAATCGCTTAGGTTAAGCACTTAATTTGTTGACACTTTTTAATGTGATCTGCATCTTGTTTCGTTATTCAGGTGTTAACAAGGCGTAATAGTGAACTCGTTTAAAAGGTAAAAATGAAAATAGCCTTATTAACAAGTGCTTAGTTATATATTTAAGGTCGGTTACTGTGGTTCAACTGGGTTGTTAATTTGATTAAGACTTACAAAGAGCTTCTATTCGGTGAGATAAGAGATAAAACGATTGTTTTTTAGTCAGTTAAGCGATTTGAATTACACATAGTTTGTAACAAAAAAGCCAACCTTAATACACTAAGATTGGCTGTTATTAGGCTCAATTGTCTTCAATTAAGGCTTTAAAATCACCTTAACTGTGCCGTCGACATCAGCTTCGTCAATATAACCAATGGCATTGGGATTAGCAGCAATAGTGGCTTTCATTGTGGTCGCATCTGTAACGGTTGCGGGTGGGTTGCCTTTACCTGTGAACACTTGTTTAGACCAAAATGCTTTGAGTTGTGAGTCAGAGCGCCCTGTGACGGCATCATGAAATTCACTACGTGTTGGATTGCCTTCACTGAGCTCGTATACCACTGTCGATGCATCGCCACGTCCCAAAAAGGCTCTTTTAGCTTCATCTAAAGTTATATCAGCTGCGCTGGTGTGACCTATCACAACGACTGCTGCATTTGCACCCGTGACACAAGTTAAGCTTAGCGCTAAAACAGTTAATAATTTTTTCATTTTATCGCTCCTTAAAATACAGCGTCGATTTTAACGGTATAAATAGCGGTGCTGTCATGCATTTCCAAGCCCTTTAATGCGCGCTCAATATTGCCGTTTAAGCCACCATGTGTATCGTTAAAGTCGGTGAGGTAAGTCACGTCAAACTTTAAAGCGACACTGTCGATGAAATCCCAACGTAAGCCAGCGCTATAAGCTGTGCGTTCACGGTCAAATGCAAAGGCATATGTAGGGTTGTTAGCGCGCTCATCGTTATCGATGGTTTCATAGTAAGCCGCTGTCACATACGGTGTAAATTCACCAATGCGGTAACCTAGTGTTAAATATGCTGATTCGTTGTCAGCCAGCGCACCTTCAATGGTGACTTGGGTCCATTCGCCAGTGGCAAAAAAATTGCCATTATCATAACTACCACTGACACCAGTGAAGGTTGATTTTCTGTCTTGAATAGTCGAGGGATTCTCATTTAGGTAAACTTCGCCATCAATGCTTGTTTGCCCATACACAGCGCGAGCTGTCCAGGTAAAATCGGTCCAGGTGATATTGGCACCCATGATGTTATTGAGCACAACGTCACGCTCTGCGTCTTTTACATCTGACTCACCACCAAAACCTTGCAGCGTTAGGGTTGAATTATCAAATTCGATGTCATAAGAAACATCGCCACCTGTGTATGATGAAAATGGTACAGACTCATATACTTCAACAGGTGGGCGGGCAAATGGTTGTGCGTAACCTACATCTAAAAAGTCAGAATATAAGAACAGCGGCACACGTAAACGACCTGCACGAGCTTGAATGCCATTGTCAAAACGGTGTGAAATGTAAGCCCACTCTGCTTCAACATCCCAATCATTGGCACCGCGTGTGACAAGTTGCATTACCGCTTGAGTTTGGTTTGAAATGTTAAATGTGCCTTGGAAACCCAATTTACTATCTTGGTTAAAGTCTGCACTGGTCGTGGCATTGTTGTAGCCAGCATCATTATTGGCGCTAATATAAGCAACGTTAATAAAGCCGTTGAAATTAAATTTGTCGGCAATGCTGTTAGTTTGCTGCTTTTGCAATGACTGCACTTGTTGTTCTAGCTTGGCAATTTTAGCATCAGTTGCTTCATCAGCTTGTGCACTGATTGGTAGCATGGCTACAGAAATCGCTAAAGGCAGCGCTTTCAAGGTAAAGTTCATTATTTACTCCTGTTAATTACCCCTTTGGGGCTTTTAATTTTTTGCCATATGATTGGCAATTTTTTTATGACATTAGACTTTAAATTGATCGGTGATCACTTGCAGGTTCTTACTAATATTTTGAATGTCGTAACTGATAGCGCCCATTTCATCGGTTGTTGACTTAACTTGGCTACCTTTTGTTTCAATGTCTGAAACGTATTGTTCGATGAGTTTTGATGTGGTGTGCTGTTCTTCTGTTGCAGCGGCAATTTGTTCGTTGACTTCAGTAATGGCACTGACTTTGATGGTAATGCTCGTTAATGCATCGCCAGCTAACGAGGTGGTTTTCACTCCTTGGTCAGCGGTTTCTATTCCACGCTGCATTGCTTCAACAGCCTGTTTGGATGTAGTTTGTAACTCTTGTAATACCTGTTGAATTTCCGTTGTAGAAGCCTGTGTGCGTGAAGCGAGTGTTCTGACTTCATCAGCAACAACGGCAAAACCTCTTCCTTGTTCTCCAGCTCGCGCCGCTTCAATCGCTGCATTTAAGGCCAATAAATTGGTCTGATCAGCAATGCCACGAATGGTATCGAGAATGTCATTAACATTGCTGGTAAAGGCTTCTAATTGATTAACAACAACCGCCGTGGTTTGAACTTCTTGGGCAAGCTGATTAATTGTGGTAACAGCTTGAGAAACTACTTGTTGGCCATGCTGTGATTCTTGGTTGGCATTTTCAGCTTCTACTGCTGCATTAGCAGCATATTCAGATATTTGACTGACACTGACAAACATTTCGCGCATGGCATGAGAAATCTGCTCAATTGCCGCGTTTTGTTGTTGTACGGTTTGTTCACTCTTTTGCGAACCATCCAGTAAATTTGCCGACACACGACTGAGGCTGTCGGTCGTTTGTTTGGTTTCAGCAATTGACGCTTGCAGCTTAGAAACAAACTGATTGAACCAATACACTAAAGATGAAATTTCATCATTACCGGTGTAACTGATACGCGCTCTGAGGTCGCCTTCACCCTCAGAAATATTTTGCAGTGATTGAGTGACATTGTTAAGCGTGCCAATAATTGATTTACTGACCGTCACGCCCATAACGATCATCAGTAGCGCAGTGACGATACTGATGATAAGAAATAATTGATTGGCTTCTGTTGCTGCTAATTTTGTTGACTGAATGCTTTGTTCAAACTGATCAGCAAAGTTTTGTTTCTTGGCGACAAAGTGTTTCGTTAATACTTGATAACGTTCTGCATTTTCTGCCGCTTGATGTTTGATTTTATTAAAGTCGACATCATCTTTAAGGAACTCATTTACTAATGTTTTGGCATTGCTATGGTAGGTATTCAGTTCTTTTTTTAAGTTATCGTTATCTGAGCGTTGTGATGGAAATAATTGACTTAACGTTGATAAGTTAGCGGCAATTTGTTCGACCATTTGTGCCACTGTGTCTAATGACTCTTCGTCCCCAGTGGTTACGGTGGTTTGAATCAATTGATCAAGTTGCAATAACAGACCATCATTAATAGTGGTCAGGTTTAGTGCAGGGTAGAGCTGTTCTTGGATTAAATCTAATCGCGCTTCATTGGCGTTACTGGTTGATTTATTGACAACCGCGGCAATAACAAATGAAATAATAGCGACAACAGTGAGAATAGTTATTCTGTGGCTAATTTTTAGGTTAGTAAGCTTCATATAAGACCTGCAATTATTGTTTTTAGAATTTGGGGGCGACATTGTTGGTTTTTACTATTTATATAAACTAACCAATTATCGGCCTGTCATTGTTTTATTTTAGTTAAAAATGTAATAAAAATGATATTTCGCTGGATATTAATAAAAAATGACATTACCCCGACCTAACTATTCCTTGTTTATATATCCAGTCAGAGACTTTTTACGGGTATTTATTGTCAAGGTAAAGTTATTTTTAAGTGACATTTTTACATGTGGTTGATTAACAATTGAATATGGGCTTAAAAGTGATGGGTAATAAATATATTTAAGGTTTTATTAAGCATTTGCGATGTGTTTCAGGGGACAACTGTTTCCTGTAACCCATTGTATTGTATGGGTTAATTTTGTGATTATTTAGGTTGTGAAGTAGGGCGTTTTTTCGGCGGGGATTCCCCCCTTTTATATAGGATGAGTGTGTTAACACTTGTGACAATTTGTTTTGTATTATTAATTGCTAAATAAAATGAATAAAAATTGTGCAGCAAATAAAGGCAGTAATTGTTGAGTCGCTTTTATTTAGCGTTTTTGAATATTTGTTAATAAGATAACGTCATATTTAAAGTTTGATTGATTAATCAAGTTGACACGGCTCAGCTTATTTAATTGGGGCCGGATAAAAATTTTATTGGCTATCATTTTTAATATTAATTGGTTTTCATTGATTAAATATTATCCTGAAATAGAGTGAAAAATAAAAACACCACTTAACCGTTTATTAGGTGGTGTTGGTATCAATATCAATAACCGATAGTTAGTGCGCCTGAACGTCTCGGGTCTGATGCGCCAAATTGTCCTTGTTCTGTCACCATAATGGATTGCGTACTGCCAATAGAGCGCTGGACTTCTACATTCTGTCCCTTGGCTTGCAAAAGCTTAATGGTATCTTGATTTAATGAACGTTCTACGCGCAATACATCAGGATGCCATTGATGATGAATTCTGGGCGCTGCTGTGGCTTCTGCGATATTGAGTTTATGGTCAATGATGTTCATGATCATTTGCAAAGTAATATTGATGATTCTAGCGCCGCCAGGACTGCCAGTAACAATAAATGGCTTGGCGTCTTTCAAGACAATGGTTGGGGTCATTGAACTTAAAGGGCGTTTTAAAGGCTCAATAGCATTTGCCTGCCCACCAATTAAGCCATATCCATTGGGGGAGCCAGCTTTCGCTGAAAAATCATCCATTTCATTATTAAGTAAAATCCCCGTTCCTGGCGCAACCAAACCTGAGCCGTAACTAAAATTAAGAGTGTATGTATTGGCAACCGCATTGCCCCATTTATCTACTACGGAATAATGGGTCGTTTGTGGGCTTTCGCTAGCTTGTAACTTGGTTGGGCTTATTTCAGTACTTGGCGTGGCTTTCTTAATATTGATTTTTTTGGCTATGGACTTGGCATATTGCTTGCTCATCAGTGCAGTTGTGGGCACCGTAACAAAGTCAGGGTCACCTAGATGTTCAGAGCGATCGGCGTATGCGTGTTTCATCGCTTCGGTCATTAAATGTAAGGTCTCGGCGGTATTATGGCCTAATTGGGCGATTGGAAATTGTTCCAAAATATTCAGCATTTGTATTAAGTGAATACCGCCTGATGAAGGTGGAGGCATGGAAATAATTTGATAGCCTCGATAATCGCCAGTGACGGGTTTGCGCATTATTGCTTGGTAGTTTTTAAGATCGCTTAATGACATATTGCCGCCAGCTTGCGTTATCGCGGCAACGATTTTTTCGGCTGTTTCGCCTTGGTAAAATCCGTTGGGGCCCTGTTTTGCAATTAATCTGAGTGAGTGTGCTAACTCAGGTTGAATTAATTTGTCGCCAATCTCGAAGTTGCTTCCATCGGGTCGATAAAAAATCGCGCGGGAGCTCGGCCATTGACCAATGCGCTTTTTTAATCTAGCTAAAGACAGGGCTAAGTCTGGGGTTATTTCGATGCCATTTTGAGCTAAATTAATTGCAGGGGCAATGACTTGCTTTAAAGACATAGTGCCATAATTATCTAGTGCCATTGACAGCCCCATTACTGTGCCTGGTACACCTACCGCTAATCCATGTTCACGGCTTAATACTTTATTTGGTTCGCCTTTTTCATTTAAAAACATATCACGGTGGGCTTGACTCGGGGCGACTTCGCGGTAATCAATGGCAATAGTTTTTCTTTCTTTAGCTAGATGAACCAGCATAAAACCGCCACCACCAATATTCCCCGCCCGCGGTAAGGTTACTGCCAAGGCATAACCTACCGCAACAGCAGCATCAACGGCATTCCCACCTTGTTTAAGGATATCAACACCAATTTGGCTAGCAAGTGCTTCTTGTGATGCCACCATGGCATGTTTTGCATATACAGGTTGTGCCGTGGCAGCAGAGCTAAAAATAGCGTTTTCTTGTGCTTGTGTGTTGTTGGCGTGTAAAAGCGGGTAACCCAGTGTTAAGGTAAATAAGCATGCTGCAATGCTGGGTGTAAAGTTACGTAATTTGGGCACGTTATGTCCTTTTTGTAAATTGCATTTAACGAATGTGCCACAGCTTGCAGAGAAATGGTATGTGGTTGTTTAACTATTTTGATAAGAAACATCAATGGACTGGAGAAAGTGACTTGCACGAGTTAAACGTTGAGAAAAATTCGTTACGTATCGTTCATTTTGAAACGATGACTGATATTAACGCCGCACAATGGGATGGAGTATTTCACAATGATAATCCTTTTGTGTCACATGCCTATTTAGCAGCACTTGAACAAAGTGCTGTGGTGAGCGTTGCAACGGGGTGGCAGCCTTATCATATTGGGGTGTATTTTGATGAGGCTGGCTCTGTAAATGAACAAGATTGTGTTCGTTCACAACCTACCATCAGCAATGTTGATGTTAACTTGAAGCAAGGTAGCGCCGAACAGGGTAAACAAGGCTGTGTTAAACCAAAGCTTATTGCTTTAATGCCACTGTATATAAAAACGCATTCTTGGGGAGAGTATGTATTTGACTGGGCATGGGCAGAAGCTTATGAGCGCAATGGTTTAGCCTATTATCCCAAACTGGTTACGGCTATCCCATTTACACCGACTGTTGGTCCGAGAGTCGGCCACCATGCATCATTATCAACTGCGAGTATATCCACCATTAATCAATTGATTCATGAGCAAATAAAGCAGCAATGTCAAACGCGATTTTCATCGTGGCATCAATTGTTTTTGCCTCAATCGCAATTGCTCACAACAGATAAAGACATTTTTTGTCGCATTGGCACTCAATTTCATTGGCAAAATAAAGGTTATCAACAATTTGATGACTTTCTTAAGCTGATGACATCTAGAAAGCGTAAGGAAATTAAAAAGGCACGTCTTAAAATACACGCACAAGGGTTGTCGTTTACCTTTGTTCACGGGCAACAGATGACATCTGATTTATGGCAGTGTTTTTATGCTTGTTATCAGCAAACTTATTTGAAACGTTCAGGCCATAATGGTTATTTAAATCAGACGTTTTTTGAAATGTTAGGCCGCAGCATGGGCGCGAAATTACGCGTTTTAGTTGTGAAAGATTCCAGTGAAAATGTGCTAGCCATGGCGCTTTATTTTCAATCGGCAACTCACTTGTATGGCCGCTATTGGGGGGCGTTAGCTGACATTGATGGACTCCATTTTGAGGCTTGTTATTATCAAGGCATTGAGTATGCGATTGAACATAAATTAACGGTATTTGATGCCGGCGCTCAGGGGGAGCATAAAGTGCCCAGAGGTTTTGAGCCTGTATCGACTTTTTCACAGCATCATGTCGCTCATCAAGGTTTTTGTGATGCAATAAAAGCGTATTGTAATCAAGAAGCGCAGCATATGGATATTTATCAACAACAGATGCAACAGCAATTACCTTTTAAACAAAATACGAGTGGAAAAACAGCATAATTAAACAGTGTGACTTGAGCCAATTGCAGCGTGAAACAAAAACATTATAAAAGTGATATTGGTCGTTAATTTAAGGCCATGACGCTATATTCAAAAATAATAGTCATAACAATAAAAAAGCTTGCAGTAATAAAGCAGACTTTAAACATAGAGTTAGCAGCGCCAGCATATTGCTTAGTGCGTTTATGTTTAGTGCGAGGTCTGTTTCTCATTGCAGGTATTGGCATTTAGTTTCCTTTTTAAGTGTCAATGTGTGATGTTGCTGAGATAAAAAACGTGCGAAATATACGCAAGTTACAATCGAAAGAAAACGTTTAGTGAACATTTTTATTAAAAATCATCATTTAAATGGTTGAACACTGGAATATCATGCAATTCGTTGGTTAATGGTGTGTTTTTTTTGAATTAAAAGTTAATAGTATGTTGCGGATATGTGTGCGCTTGCAGTATTAATGTAATATATAAACGCTGTCATAAATGCCTATAATGACATTAAGCCAATCATCGAGTTTTTCCTATCCACGCCATTGTTAATCTGCTAACGCGTAATTAACCTGAACTGTTTTTTTTATCCCGAGTTCAGGTTAATTAAGTAATAAGTTGCAAAAGTTAACTCAGTGCTAACCATAAACCGACGCCGACCATCAAACTGCCCGCAATGCGATTCATTAATTTAATGTTGTCTTTATTGGCTAAAAATACTTTAAGGGTTTTGCCGCCAGCAGCATACGCCATCATAGAGCTAAATTCGGTTAACATGATGATACTGAGCAATACCATTAGTTGAGTAGAAATTGCTTTATCAACATTAATAAACGGTGGTAATAAAGACACCATAAAAGCCCAACCTTTTGGGTTAGCAATGGCCGTGATAAATCCTTGGCTGATTAATGACGCACGATTCGTATTAAGTTGCGGGCCATCGATGAGTGCCATTTTTCCTTTTGATTGCCACATATTAATGCCAATGTAGCCAAGATAAGCACCGCCAATCCATTTCAATACTTCAAAAATGTGCGGGTAATGTAACATAACACTGGCCACCCCCAGTACCGCTGCAATTGCAACGGTCGCAACCCCCACTAATTCACCTAGCATCATCCACATGGTTTTACGCACACCAATACTCATTCCTAAGGTCATGGCAAGAGTCATGCACATACCGGGAGTAATTGAGACAAAAAAGAAGGTTGGGATAAACACGGCAAGCAGAGCAAAATCGGGCATGATGAAAATAACTTAGCGATAAAAATGTTATTTTATCTGCCTATAAATTGAAAAACCAGCGTCAGGCTGGTTTTTCAATTTATTTATTAGCGAATGCGGCTTGCTACAGTACGCCGCGACGCATTTGGTCACGCTCAATCGATTCAAATAAGGCTTTAAAATTACCTTCACCGAAACCCAGATTATTTTTCCGTTGAATAATTTCAATAAAAATAGGGCCAAATAGGTTCTTGGTGAAAATTTGTAGCAAGTACCCGTCATCATCACCATCGACTAAAATTTGATGATGTTTAATCCGCTCTCTATCTTCAGTGACTTGTGGCAATTTATCAAAAATGGTGTCGTAGTATTCTGGAATAATATCTAACGTCTTAATGGCAGTGCCTTCCATTGCATCAAGCGATGCCACAATATCACGGCTTCTAAAAGCTAAGTGTTGTACACCCGGGCCGTTATACTCACCTAAATATTCATCAATCTGATTATTGTTATTACCTTTTCCTTCATTAATTGGAATGCAGAAACTGCCATCTGGTGAACGAAGGGCATAAGACACTAATGCCGTTTGCGCGCCGCTAATGTCAAAGTAACGGACCTCTGTGAAACCAAAAATGTCTTTATAAAAGTTAGCCCATTTTTCCATGGTGCCTTTATAAACATTGTTAGTTAAGTGATCGACTTCCATAAAGCCTTTGTCTGCAACAATAATTGGTTCACTTAAGTCTTCAAAATCATTGTTGTAGATGTTGTTATCTGGTGTAAAGATATCAATGAAATAAATTAAGCTATCGCCAATACCATAAATGGCAGGGTACGGCATGTCTTTATTGGCTTCTTTTGCCGGTGTTGCGCCTCGTTCAACGGCCATGTTAAAGGCAAATTGTGCATCTTCTACACGCCAACCCATTGAGCAAATAGCCGGACCATGAGATTTAGCAAACTCGGCTGAAAAACCTTGCTTGGTTTTATTTAATAAAAAATTAATGTCATTTTGTTTGTAGTAAACAATGTCATTGTGTTTTGCTTTTTTTAACATTGAAAAGCCAAAGTCAATAAAGACTTGATGCATAAAATCGGTGTCGGGACTGGCAAACTCGGTAAACTCGATGCCAAGTAATCCAAGTGGGTTTTGTTCGCTAGCCATGTTGTATCCTCTGTTATAACTTGCCATCACTCTGTGGTGATTTGGGTTAGGGTAATTTATTGAATGTAATATAAGTTGTAATGACTCTTAGCTTTCTAACCAAGAGCGATTGTAATCTTGACTCATGCAATTGCGTACATGTGTGGTCAGTTGCAGTGGTGCAAAGGTGTCTACCATTACTGCGTATTCGTAAGTCTCAGTTTTACCAATTGATGCCTCGGTTTTCCCAGGTTGAGGCCCATGCGGCACGCCTTTTTGATGCAGTGTCATGTAAGCAGCTTCAATGCCTTTGCGGCTCATAAAGTCACCATCGACGTAATACAACACTTCATCGCTGTCGATGTTGTTATGGTAATAAGGGGCAGGGATGGCTTGTGGGTGGAAGTCGTATAAACGCGGCACAAAATTACAAACCACAAAATTATGACCTGTAAAAATAATGTGCTCAGATGGCGGCAAATGAATTTTGCCGACTTTAGGCGCATATTCGGTAATGTTGATGGCCCAAGGATAAACGCAGCCGTCCCAACCTATTAAATCAAAGGGGTGCCATTGCAATGTGGTTTGCTGGTATTGCTCGCCAAATTTACAAACCAGCGGAAATTCGCCTTGTTCAACAATGGCTTCAGTTAGTTGAGGCGTACGGATGTCGCGTTCGCAATAAGGGGCTGATTCAAGTAATTGACCGTATTCATTTCTAAAGTGCTTTGGCACTTCCACCATTGATGCTGACTCAATAATAAATAAACGGACATCTTGATAATCATCAAAAGCCAGTTGGTAAATAGTGCCGCGCGGGATCACTAAGTAATCCCATTGTTTCACGGCTATTTCACCATACTCGCTCTGTAATTTACCGCTACCTTGATGAACAAAAATAATTTCATCGCAATAAGCATTACGATAAAAGTCGTCGCAAGGTTCAGTGACTTTGGCGCTGTACATGGCCACGTCATGATTAAAAAAGATTTTATTACGCGCACGATAGAAGTTCCCGCTTCTGTCGGCTTTTTTGGTATCAAGTTTGTAATTTTGAATTAATGAATCTTGCCAAGTGTCACCATGCTCGATTGAACATGCAAAGACATCAAGTGCCTTGGTTGGCATGTTGTGGTGATATTTATTGGAGTAAATATTGGAAAAGCCATGGGTTGAAAATAACTCTTCGCGATATAACTCGCCATTGGGTTTTTCAAATGCGATATGTCGTTTTGACGGAACTTGACCTTGTGTTACATAAAATGGCATCGCTATTTCCTATCTCAAGTGGCCTTTGGCGTTATTGTTATCGTTGTCTTTGTACAGAGCTGTTGTTGTGTGATCTAGTTAACAATTTAGTTGCTGTTATGTTCAAAAAAAAGAATAATAACTTGCCCAACACAATCTAATTATTTGATTGTGTTTTTCGCTTTACACAACTGTCATCTTCACGTGACAAAGGAGTGGACATGAGAATTGATGTAGATAGTTTCAATGTATTGCAAGTGCTTGTTGAAGAAGGAAGTTTTGCAAAAGCCTCGGAGCGTTTGCATAAGGCGCAGTCAGCTGTGAGCTACCAAGTTAAGAAACTTGAGCAGCATTTAGGGGTGAAATTATTTGACCGTGACTCATATCGTGCCCAGTTAACACCTCAAGGGCAGGTGATTTTGGTTGAAGGACAGCGCTTATTACAACATCTTGCCAATATTGAGCATTTAGCAGAGCGTTATTGTGAAGGTTGGGAGCCAAAACTTGAACTCGTTATTGATGGTGCGCTGCCAATGGAGCCAATTATGAGTGCCTTAAAGCGCATAGCTGAGCATAATATTCCGACTAAAATTCAATTAAATATGGAGTTTCTAGGTGGTGTGCAACACCGTTTTGAGCGGGTGAAAGCAGATTTGATGCTAGTAAAAGATTATCGCACTGGTCCCTATTATTCACCCACTGCGCTGCCAAGCATGACCAGTTTATTAGTGGTCGGCGATACACATCCATTAACGACTCAGTCGCAGGTAAGTTTAAGTGAGCTACAACAACATGTTGAGCTAACTATTGAAGATTCCTCACCAGAGAAACAAGGCCAAGATGAAATGCAATTTGGTGGCGACAAGGTGTTTTATTTATCCGGCTTTATCATGAAGAAAAATGCGTTATTAAAAGGTTTGGGGTTTGGTTGGATGCCGGAGTTTTTAATCAAACAAGAATTAGCCGATGAACGTTTACGTTTAGTTGATTTTACTGGGGGAAATCAATTTCATTTTACTCCGCAACTGGTGAGCACCCAAGAGCGGCCGTTAGGACGAGCGGGGCAATTATTTACCGCGTTAATTATTGAAGAATTTAACCAATATACTCACAGTGTCGATTAACCCAATGCAATTGTGTAAACCGGTTTTAAAGTCTTTTTACTATGCGTTAAACATGACTAGATTGTTTAGTTTGTTGAGACGTTGGCATAAACGCATAAAAAATGCAGCGAAACCGCTGCATTTTTCAGTTAAATACCGTACGCAGTTATTTCATTATTCAATGTAATAACCTACTTTTTGTATTAGTCTCGGATAATTTTATCAACTGTTTCACGGTCTAATCGTTTAACCGCTTCAGTCAATAAGGTGACACAGTTAATGTAATCTTGTTTATGGATCATTGACGTGTGTGAGTGAATATAACGAGACGGAATGCTAATAGACATTGATGGCGCGCCAGCACCTGCTGTATGTATTTTACCTGCGTCAGTTCCGCCACCATTCATGACTTGGTACTGGAATGGAATGTCAAGCTCTTCACATAATGCGACCATAAATTCTCGTAAGGCTTTATGACCAATCATTGAGGCATCTTTTAAGGTAATTTGTAAACCTTTACCCATCGCACCATACTCATTTTTACAACCAGGAGTATCATCAGCAATCCCCACATCAACGGCAAATGCAATTTCAGGTTGAACGATATGAGCAGCAGTTTGTGCGCCTCGTAGTCCCACTTCTTCTTGCACGGTTCCCACTGAAAATAATTCATTTGGGTGAGATTGTGTGGTTAATGCTTCCATTACTTCAAGTGCAATTGCGCAGCCAATACGGTTGTCAAACGCTTTACCTAATAAGTAATCGCCATTAACCATTTCACGAAATTCAATATACGGGGTGATCATATCACCGGGTTTAATACCGGCTTTTTCTGCCTCTTCTTTATTTGAAACGCCAATATCAATATACATACTGTCAATTTCAGCAGGCTTTGTGCGTTCTTCGGGCTTTAAGATGTGTGGCGGTTTGCTACCAATCACACCCATGATTTTCTCACCAGAAGCGGTAGTGATTTTAACTTGTTGAGCTAACATCACTTGGCTCCACCAACCACCTAATGTGGTGAATTTTAAAAAACCATTATCATCAATTTTGCTGACCATAAAGCCAACTTCGTCCATGTGACCCGCCAGCATCACTCGTGGGCCGTTTTTAGCGCCTACTTTGCTGCCGATGATGCTACCAAGGCGGTCATATTCCACTTTGTCAGCACAAACATCCAAACGTTGGCGCATATATTGGCGACATTCGCCTTCATTACCAGGTACTGCATCTAATTCGGTTAGTTTTCTTAACTCTTCAATTCTATTGCTCATTTTATTCACATCCGGCATCTAAATATGGTTGAAAGTATACTGCCGTAAAACGAGTGAATGAAAGCGCAAAGCAGCGTCAATACTGAGTTTGCTAAGATGGTCTAATTAATTGTTAGCGTTGATTTGAGTATGTTTATATGGAGTAAAACAAAGCTAAAAATTTGCAGGGGAATTGCGTAGCAACTGTTGCTAAAAATAAACGTGTTTGTTTCTTTAGTACTGTATGCTTACCATAAATAGCTCGCCGAAGTGTTTTCAATGTGGTCTATTGACGTTAGATAGCCTATTAAGGCGATTTCTCGACAATTGTCTTAGGTTACCTTAAATCCGTTGTCTATTTTTGCTGGTTAAAGATAGGCTTGATGAAGTTATCAAATAAGTGCTGACTAACGAGTGCGTTAAGCTTAGAGTTAAATTTTGCACGCTAATAACACCAGTAGCTAGTATGCATAAAGATGAGTAGTGCGGCGTTGAAGTCAACCGATAGGTTGAAAATCATTAAGCTTCAATCATATGAAATATTATTTAAGCAGACTAGGTTGGATAACGTATGGATACATAGTAACGTAAAGCAGTTTAGTACCATTAAGTTGCTGATGAGACGCTATTTATTATCTAAAGGAGCAGAATATGCCTTCAATATGTCATGAAGTAGATTATGAAATTATTGGGAACAGTATGCAGTTAGTTGAGGTTGAATTAGACCCTCAAGAAACTGTAATAGCTGAAGCGGGTGCCATGAGTTATATGGAACAAGATATTAGTTTTGAAGCAAAAATGGGCGATGGTTCTGAACCCGAATCGGGCTTTTTTGGAAAACTGCTTGGCGCGGGTAAACGTGTGCTCACCGGTGAAAGCTTATTTATGACTCACTTTTCAAATGAGGGGCACACAAAACGTAAAGTGGCCTTTGCTGCGCCTAATCCCGGTACGATTTTAGCTATTGATTTAAGCGAGCATGGTAATGAATTAGTTTGTCAAAAAGACAGCTTTCTTGCCGCCGCGCTGGGCACGCAAGTCTCGATGACGTTTAATCGAAAATTAGGTGCGGGATTTTTTGGCGGCGAAGGGTTTATTTTACAAAGCTTAAAAGGCGATGGGATGGCCTTTATACATGCTGGTGGCACGCTGATAAAGAAAGAATTAAAAGGTGAAACGTTGCGAGTAGATACCGGCTGTTTAGTCGGTTTTACCCCAGGGATTGATTATGATATTCAACGCGCAGGCTCACTAAAATCGATGTTTCTTGGTGGTGAAGGTTTGTTTTTAGCCACATTAAGCGGCCATGGTACCGTTTGGTTACAAAGCTTACCGTTTTCACGAATGGCAGATAGAATTTTGGCGCAAGCACCTTCAACTATCCATAGTGAAAAAGGCTAACACCATAAGAGCAAGTTAAGTTTCTTTTTGTGCTTGGTCGATAAATCTGTCTGGGACATTGGTCGATTAGCCTTGTCTCATTTTAAAAGCCCCTAACATGTTAATGAATAGGGGCTTTTTGTTGTTATCGAGACGGACAATTATGCTTCAGAACGATTAACAATGGTTTGACCAATTGGCGTTAGACTTAATAGTGCAAGCTTTAAGTGTTGAATAGCAAATGGAATGCCGATAATAGTAACAAAGCAGGCAATGGCTGAAGCCAAGTGGCCAAGCGCTAACCAGATCCCAAAAAAGACAAGCCAGATGATGTTGCCCAATAAGCCCATGGTACCTGTACCAATATCTTCATGTCCAAGCAGTTGTTTGCGGTTAACGCTTTCTTGACCAAATGGCCAAAATGTCATTTCACCGATCACAAAACACGCTCTACCAAATGGGATGCCGATAATACTTATAAAGCATAATAGTCCCACTAACCACCATGCTAAGCCCATGATTAAACCGCCCATAATGAACCAAGCCAAATTGAAGATAAACCGCAGTACACTCATGAATGTTCCTTGAAAATAGGTAAATATAATATGACGCATGCTAAAACCATGCCATTTACTTAACTTATTGTTTTATTTTATTTATGCTAAAAATCTGACTATAGCGAGTAAATGGGAAGATAAAACAATGCCACTTTAGACCAACTATTAGTTAAAATGACAATAATGTTGTTTTATGCGAGTGACCAATGAACCTGCCAAGTCCGATAGAGAGTATAACATTTGAAAATCAGTGTGTTTTTGTTAAACGTGATGATTTGATTGATGATGATTTTAGTGGCAATAAAGCCCGCAAATTTGATTACTTTTTTAACCATGATTTCCCCAACGTTAAGCGCATTATAGGTAGTGGTTCAGCCCAAGCTAACTCTTTATATTCATTATCTGTTTTGGCTAAAATAAAAGGCTGGCAATTGGATTTTTATGTTGATCATATTCCATCGTATTTGGCCAAAAATCCACAAGGCAATTATCTCGGTGCACTAGAGCATGGCGCCAATGTGATCAGTGTGAGTGAGCATCCACAGTTTAAGCAAATCAACGCTGCGACGCTGGATCTTAAAATGGCGCAGATTACACAACACTACCTTAATGATAACGACCCTTGCACGTTATTGTTTGTCGCAGAAGGCGGACGTTGTGAATATGCTAAACAAGGGGTTGAAAAACTGGGGCAAGAAATTATTGTTTGGGCATTAGCGCAACGTTATCAACAATGTGAGGTCTTTTTACCTGCGGGCACGGGAACCACTGCATTATATTTACAACGTTTTTTTAACCACCATGACACTCAAGGAGTAACCATTAATGTGTTGACTTGTGCCACGGTCGGTAACGATGACTATTTACGCCAGCAATTTAGCTCGTTAGAGACAAATACCGATGACCACCCACATATTATTAATAATGGTAAAAAATATCATTTTGGTAAATTGGACTTGAGTTGCTATCGAATGTGGCAACACGTGTGCCAACAGGGGATTGAATTTGACATGTTATATGACCCAGTTGGCTTTTTAGTGTTACAGCATTATCTGCGCCAAAAAAAATCAGCAACCCATGAAATAAATTGGCCATTGCTTTACATTCATCAAGGTGGACTAAAAGGCAATAAGACGATGTTGGCAAGATATAAACGTAAGTTTGGGGAGTAGTTGATAGACTTTTGCTCTGTTCTAATAAACGGTCGGTAACTGAGAGGAAATACCGTGAAATGCGCTTATTATTAACAGAGCAAAGTGGTTAGAGCAGGTTAAAGTTATTTGTTTGCAGTGAGTAGCCACTTCATGAAACGCAATGCTTCAGTACGCTTTGTAAATGTTTTCATTGTTTTACCGTTTGTGTCAGTAAAGGCAATGGAGTTTTTATTTGAAGAAATTGAATCAACTGGAAAATTAACAACAATTTCGTGACCGTTTAAATGGTATGACATATGCCACACTCCTTATTATATTTCACCCTAAAGTGATTGTTTTATTAATATAAATATCCTTAGCAGTACCTGCTACAGAAAGTTTGTTCAAATTTCGATGCGTTGATTTTCTCTACGCGTTCAATAAAGAGGTTTAGCCGTTTCAGTGACGTGCTGTTTTTTGCTACTTCAATCTCTTTATGTATCTAGTAAAACATACCATTATGACAAATCGATGACGATATTTATTGATATACCATGAATTACTAGACTGAAATACGCTTGGTAGGGGTTTACTAGAGGAAGTTGAAAAGACTCACAATTAGATAAACATATAAAACCTTGAACGAATTTGCATGAATTGTAATCAAAGGATTTTTCAGAAGCAAGAACTTTGTGTATTAAATTTAAAACAAAGGTAAGCAATATCACAAAAACGCTCACCTTTGCTAACATCATTTATTGTAGATTGTGTGAAAAAAATAACTTTTTAGTAGATTAATTCGCCAATGGGGTTAAGGATTTTGCTTAATCCTTTAGTGAAGTACAGCGGTGCGTCAACCACTGTGTAACACAAACAACCTTGTTTCGTTTTAGGCGAATGCTTATCTTCAGCGGTCATTACCATTAAGTCACCGGGTTTGTAGTCGCTAAATTCATCACTAAATTCACCTGCCAGTAATAACGTTAACTCAGTGCCTTTGTGTGTGTGTTGTGGTATTTCGCCATCAGCATCAATATAAAGTAAACTGGCTCTTGCTTTGCCTTCTCCTGTGTCTAATCTGGCGCGGCTTACTTTACCTATACCTTGCCATTCGCTTAGCATTTGTTGACGAAAAACTTGAGGTAAAGCGTATTGTTTTTCTTTAACCGTGACCGTTACTGACGAAGGTAAGTTTATTCCAGTATCTAACGGTAAATCGTCTATATCACTAAGCATGTTTGAGAGTAAATCATCAAGTAGTGCTTGCTCTTGCTGGGCGGGTGCTGAATTGTCAGAAAACGCCTCAACTGAAAGCGCCTTGGTGAGCTGCTGGCATTGTTGTTGGCATTGGCCACAATATTCAATATGGGCAGATAACGCGATAGATAAAGACAGTGGTAATTGACCTTGGGCATGGAGCTCAAGCATTTGTTTATCAGGGTGGAAATTAATCATAGCGCTTGCTCCATGTAACTTTTTAGCTTTTCTAATCCTAAACGTAACCGTGATTTAACTGTACCAATTGGAATGTGGAGTTTTTCAGCCAACTCTTGTTGGGTGAGTTCCTGCAGGTAAATACCTCTGACGACTTGTTTTTGCAATGGAGGAAGGGCATCTACATGCTTTAACAGTGAAGCCGAGAGCATGAAATCATTGTCATCTTCTTGTGCGTTGTCAGAGTCAAACAGTTGCCAAATATCATCGCCGAAAGAATCTTCACGGTTGTGTTGCACTTTGCGTAGCATGTCAAAGCATTGATTACGCATGATGGTAAAAACCCATGTTGTCACCGCGGCTTTATCGGGGTTGTACAAATGCGCTTTGGTCCATACGCGGGTTAGGGTTTCTTGAACCAAATCAAGAGCAAGGCCCTGTTGATTGAGACGTTGATGACCAAAGGCATTTATTTTAGGGCTAAAGTAGGCAAAAAGCTTGGCAAATGCACGTTTGTCTTGATAATTGGCAACCGCTGACATGTACAAGGCAAGTTGTTCATTATTATCTTTATCGCTGTTTGTCTTCATAACATCACGTGTTTGATTATGGTTAACATTATCATAACCTTGTTGTGATGTTTTGGTGGAGTTTATTTGCATAGTGACACCATTTATTTCGTTTTTGCCTTTGCAGTAAAAAAGGCAGTTTTAATATAAATTGTTTCAACGCTATGTGGTTACTGAGTCATGTTTTGTACGTAGACGAATACCAATGCGATCACTGCTAATTAACTTTAATGATTTCAGCCAACATTTTTTGTGTAAGCTGGTGGGTTGTCTGGCTTATACATTGTTGTTTTTGTTGACTACTCAACGGTAATATTTCTAACCAGCGTTGACATACCCAGCTGATATCATTGAAATAATGTTCGTGATAAATCGCTTTATGTTGAGGGTATTGTTCAAAAATAGAAATAAGCGTCTGTTTTAGTTTTAGTTCTTGCTCATCCGTTTGTTTTATTTCGGTTGGTTGCCAAAGTGGTGAGAGTTTGACATTTGAGTGGGTTAACTCGTCAGTGTCTTTTTTGATGTCACCAAGCTTAAAGTTTTGCAAGCCTTTAACGGTAATGGCTAACATGTTGTTTTCTAGTGTGTCAAAATCCACTATTTCAACTAAAGTGCCATGTTCAAGTAGGGTTTTATTTTCGTTCAACATGACAATGCCAAATTGTTTATTTGATTTCATTGACTCACTGACCATACGCAGGTAACGCGGCTCAAAAACCCGTAACTGGGTATATCCTTGAGGCAAGATGCAAATAGGCAAGGGAAAAATAGCGATATTCATGAAGTCATCCCAGTAAAAGTGTTTGACCTTGTATACGCACCAAGCAAGCATTTTGATCTCAATTGGGTTATTAGCTTTTGTTTGATAGCTCCTCAAAGTAAATGAGTGGAATGTAATATTTGCTATGTCACTTGTGCTTTAAATGTTAATAGGTGATTGAGTGAACGATTTAATTTAGTGAAACAAGCCCATTTGGGTGGTTTATCACTGCTTTATATGGCCGTTACCACTATAATAATTTTACGCTTTCGCATTATTTTGAACATTGTGATTAACAGGAACTGTAATGAATAATAAAGTACTCGATGCTGTAGACCAACGAACTAAATTAGTCGGTGAAAATCGCCTTGAGTTGCTGTTGTTTAGAATTAATTCATTACAATTATTTGCTATTAATGTTTTTAAAATTAAAGAAGTGGTGGCGGTACCGCCATTAAATGCAATGCCAGGAAGTCATCCAAGTATTGCCGGTGTTGCTAATATTCGCGGTATGTCAATTCCGGTGATTAATTTGCGTGAAG
Organism: Shewanella intestini; assembly: GCF_018221465.1. Classification (GTDB taxonomy): domain Bacteria; phylum Pseudomonadota; class Gammaproteobacteria; order Enterobacterales; family Shewanellaceae; genus Shewanella; species Shewanella intestini. The sequence goes on from NZ_JAAIKR010000002.1 coordinate 94,808, forward strand.
CAATCGGTTTTGCCCCACGTCCACAGGCAGAAGATTGTAATCTAATTATTACGGAATATAACCGAAGTGTTCAGGGGTTCCTTGTTGAAAAGGTTGAGCATATCGTCAATATGACGTGGAGTGATATTATGCCGCCACCGAATACGGCGGGTAAGCAAAATTATTTAACCGCTATTACGAAAATTGAAGAAAATGGCGTGTCAAAGTTAGTGTCAATTATTGATGTTGAAAAAGTACTAGCTGAAATTATTGATTATGATATTAGCTTGTCCGAGGGTGTGCTTGATGAGCAATTACTGCCACAATTAATGGGGAAAAAAGTACTCATTGTTGATGATTCATCAACCGCAAGAGCGCAAATTAGAGATACCTTGTCGCAACTTGGTATTGAATTAATCGAGGCTTCTGATGGGCTTAAAGCGTTAAGATTATTACAATCTTGGGCTGATGAAGGCCGTGATGTCCCAACCGAATTATTGATGATGATTACCGATGCCGAAATGCCTGAAATGGACGGTTATAAGCTAACGTCTGAAATTCGTGGTGACAGTCGTTTATCGTCGCTTTATATTACGCTTAACACTTCATTAAGTGGCAGTTTTAACCATGCTATGGTTGAGAAAGTCGGTTGTGATAAGTTTATTTCTAAATTTCAGCCTGACTTGTTAGTTTCTGTGGTTCAAGAACGTATGCGTCAAATTAACTAATTTTGTGAGTGAGGCACATTAGCGAATTAAAGCAAAGCGCCTGCTTTTTTGTGCCTTCTGAAACCTCATCGATTGTGTAAGTCTTGAAAGGCTGCTTAGTGACTAAATATGGCGTTGTGTTTTACAAATGATCTTGATCTTCAATCAAATTATTGATGATCTTTTGTTGATGTTCGTGGGTAATTCCAATATGAAGCCGTGCAATCTTCACTGCTTTACCAAATGCATTTTTTCCCATCGTAGTCACTAACTGTTGTAAAAATGGGGCTGACAAACTTAACGTTTGAGCATAATGTGCAATAGCGTGGGTAAGTGAAACGAATTCTAAGCCGTCAAATTCAAATATCTGCAATGAACGAGTGTCGCCGTCGGTGCTGATGGGTTGCCCATCGACACTGAGCTCCCAGCCTTGGGCGTTGATTCTGTCTTTGGCGATGTTGTACATCATCCATGCACTTTTCTTAAAGCCACCAAATACCTTACAGTCGAATTCAGATTCTTTTAATTCTTGTTCGGTCCAGTTAATGCCAATGGCTAAGTCTTTTTGATAACGATACATTAATTGTTGTTTGACAGCCGCGCGGCAATCCCAAATAGAGGTTAACAAATGCTTGTTGGCTAACCGCATACATTCTTTACATGCTGGGACGCTGATAGATGGGTGGGGTGTATGTGATAAACGATAATATTCTAAGGCATGTGCGCTGGGTTCTTCACAAAACCAACATTGGTGGCGTTTGTCAAAAGGCACGTCAACAGCATGTATCATATTTTCTCACCTAAACGGTTCAGCGCTACAGGATAAATAGTAAAAAAGCTACGCTGTAAACAGGGTAGCTTTTTGTATATTGATAATCAGCAACGCTGACAAGCTGTTAGGTTGCATGTCTTAGTATCGTAAAATCAACATACCACTTGGCGTGTTGTACAGTGCTTACTCTTGTTCAATATCAACAAGTTCTTTAGCAACAACAATTGGGTCTAACTCAATACATTCTTGATCTGCTTCCCAATCAATACCGAGCAGTACACCATCGTCATTTAAATCACCCACCCAGTACTCTAAAAACTCGGTGAGGGGAATAGTAACCGCTTGGTAGTCAGCCCACTCTTCAGTGCAATGAGTTTTTGCTGCACTTTCTGAAGACCATAATGGCATCACATCAGTATTTTCGAATTCTGATGAGTCACAAACGACCCAACCTTCACCAGTTTCATCTTGCAAACCCCAAACGACTTGATGTTGTTTAACTTGTTCAATAAAACCAGTTAATGCAGGATTTAGTTCTGTCATGATAGATCTCTTTAAGTGAGTGGAAACCAGCTTATTATACGGGATGACGACCGAAGTGAAAGGCCAATTTTAATGCTTTAGTTGATAAAGTGTTCAGAGTTGAAAAATTTATAGAACAAGGGGTTGAGAAGTCTTGGTCAATCAGTCACGATGGGGATCAATGTGACTATTTATAAGAATTTCCAGATGGCAAAAATTAGACCACTCTCCGCTTTATTGTCTTGTGTCGTTTTTTCTTCCGTATGTGCTAGTTTTCCCACTTTTGCCAATCCCGCTGAGTTTAATCAATGTGTTGTTCAGTTAAAACAGCAAGCAAAGCAGGCGGGTATCTCGCAACAAACAATAGATACCAGTGTCGCCAATTTAAAATATGTTCCTAGAGTGATTGAGTTAGATAGAGGCCAACCTGAATTTACCACGACCTTTGCCGATTATCTTGGTAAGCGAGTGACCGAATCAAGAGTTAACCAAGGCCGTAAACTGCTTAAAAAGCATCATGATTTATTGCAACAGCTCACTAAAAAGTACGGTGTTCCTGGCCAATATATTGTGGCATTTTGGGGACTAGAAACTAATTTTGGTGGCTATAAAGGTAAAATGCCAATTTTAAACTCGCTGGCAACTTTAGCGTGTGACCCAAGGCGCAGTAAGTATTTTACTCAAGAGTTAATGCAAGCATTAAAGCTCAAAGAAAAATACCATTTTAGCGATGAAAAAATGGTGGGATCATGGGCCGGAGCAATGGGACACACCCAATTTATGCCAACCAACTACGCTAAATATGCTGTCGATGGTGACGGCGATGGCATCGCTGACTTATGGAATAGCACCACAGACGCCTTAACGTCAGCAGCTAACTTTTTACAGCATTTAGGCTGGAAACCAAACGAGCGTTGGGGCAGGGAAGTCTTGTTACCTAAACCGTTTGATTTTGAACTATTAGGGGCGAAACATGCTCAGCCGTTGACCGACTGGGCCAAATTAAATATCACCCAAGTATCTGGTCAACGTTTATCTACCCCAGATATGAAAGCCGCATTATATGTGCCTTCAGGGCATAAAGGGCCAGCATTTCTTGGCTATGATAATTTCAATGTGATTATGCGCTGGAACCGTTCAACATTTTACGCCATTGCCGTAGGGCATTTAGCCGATCGCATTAATGGGGGGGTACCACTTGCTATCACGCCGCCGTTACACCAACGCTTATCAAGGGCGCAAGTAAAACAGCTGCAACAAGCGCTAAATGACAACGGTTTTGAAGTAGGAAAACCTGATGGTGTACTAGGTAAGAACTCAATTAATGGTGTACAAGCTTACCAACGCAGCAAAGGGTTAGTCGCAGACGGCTTCCCTGACAAAGCTACCTTTAGTGCATTAGGTTTAGCGCACCAATAATGCTGATGAGTTAAGTGGCCTCTTAGTCTGACATTTGCTAAGCTGCCGAAAATTTATTTTTAGGAATACCAATGACAATTACTGATGACATGGTTGTACAGTTCAACTACACCTTAAGTGACGAACAAGGTCAGCAACTTGAAACCAATGCTGGCGGCGAGCCAATTGCGTACCTACATGGTCATGACAACATGATGCCAGGTGTTGAAGATGCGATTAATGGTAAGGCAGTTGGAGACAAGTTTACTGTCACTCCTGCTGCAAAAGACACTTACGGCGAGCGCCAAGAAGATGCACTGCAACGAGTTTCAGTTAAACATTTAACTGGCGCTAAAGTTTGGAAGCCGGGCATGTCGGCGCTTGTGAATACTGAGCAAGGTCAGCGTCAAGTGACTGTCGTTAAAGTGGGTAAGTTTATGGCGACGATTGATGTGAATCACCCACTTGCTGGACGCGAATTAACTTTTGATATTGAAATTGTGGCAGCTAGAGAAGCCAGTGATGAAGAAATCGCACATGGGCATGCTCATGGTGCGGGTGGCCATCAACACTAGTTTTACCGCTTTAAATGATCCCAACGAGCTTATAGGTCGTTGGGATTTTTATTTTGTAGCTAATTAAAGAGTGTCAGTTGTCATGCTAATCCCTTTTTCACAAGGCAAATTAATTGTTACCGCACATGAAGTTCAGTGCCGGATACAGCAAAACCAAGTGGTGTTGTCAGCAAGCGTTGACGATATTAGTTGTTATCATCAAGGGCTAGTATTAGTGGCCGATGGTGGTACAGTTCGTTGGAGTATTGCGCTAGACAATGCCAAACAATTTGAACAGATTTTAAATGAAACAGGTATTGCTGCACTTTAATGGCGCTGATTGCCTCGACTGTGGCAAACAACACTTAGCACTTAGCACTAAACACATGGCATAGCGTGTAATAAGCGAACATCTAAGCACTGAGATAACCACATAGAATTTAGCGTGCTAAGCAATAACAATAATCATTAAAACTAAACATCACGAGATAAACAAAAGGATGAACATGTCTCCAACATATCAAACGACACAATTGGCCGATCGCATTGTGGTTGAACCGCAAACAACAGCGACAAGCTGCGTTATCTGGTTACACGGTTTAGGCGACTCAGGGGCAGGTTTTGCACCCGTTGTGCCGATGTTAAACCTAAATGCAGCACTGAATACGCGGTTTGTTTTTCCTCACGCACCAGAGCAAGCGGTGACGATTAATGGCGGCGCGGTCATGCGGTCATGGTATGACATTAAGAGCATGGATTTGCATGATAGAGCAGACATTGACGGAGTACTAACCTCAGAAGCGATTGTTAAGCAGCTAATTAATGAACAAAATGAGCAAGGCATTGCGAGCAATAAAATTATTTTAGCTGGCTTTAGCCAAGGTGGTGTCATGAGCCTATTTAGTGGTTTGCGATATGAAAAACCACTGGCAGGGATTATGGCGTTATCTTGTTATCTGCCAGCAGGCGAACATTTACCTGAAGGATTAAACCAAGCCAATGCCGCAACCCCGTTACTGCAACATCATGGTGAACTCGACGAAGTCGTGCCATTATTTGCTGGCAAAATGGCTTACCAAGCTGTTACAAAAGCGGGTTACCAAAGTCAGTGGCAAAGCTACCCTATGGGGCACAGTATATTGCCAGAACAATTAATTGATATTGGAAGTTGGATAAATCTGATGTTAGCTTAATTACACCAAGTTATTGATAATATGGAGTTAATATTCTTCAAGTATTGAAAGTTGAGGGGTTGTTGGTTTTTTATCAAAAAAAATTCAATAACGCCCTTGAATAATAAAACATCGACCGCATATCTGTATTTGTAGCAGGGAACACCCAATGAAATGCTCAACAGAGGTTTCAGTTCATTGCTACACATTGTGCCGAAAGGGCAATGGCAAACGCCAATAATGGCTAACTTTTAACATATTGCTTTATACAAGGATATGACTATGCGTCACTTTAATATTACCCCAGATCTCACTCCACTTTACCGTAGTGCTATTGGTTTTGACCGTTTAGCTAAACTGGCTGAACATGCTGCAAACAATGGCAGCAATTCCAGTGGTTACCCTCCATATAATATCGAACTACTTGGTGAAAACCGTTATAGCATTACTATGGCTGTTGCCGGTTTCTCAATGAATGAGCTTGAGATCACCAGTGAAGGCGATAAATTATTGGTTAAAGGCACTAAGCCTACCCAAAAAGAAGAACGCAAATATTTACACCAAGGCATTGCCGAAAGAGGGTTTGACCGTACTTTCCAACTGGCAGAGCACTTAAAGGTTGTCGGCGCAGCACTTGAAAATGGCTTATTAAATATTGAGCTGGTACGAGAGCTACCCGAGGCAATGAAGCCACGTAAGATTGCTATTAACAGCAGTCAGAATATGATTGAATAATCGTTAATTTGCATTGAATTCTCCATACCTCTTTGCCTAGTGTTGCTGCACTAGGCTTTTTTGATCTTTTAGTTATTGCCTACCATTACAAACAATCTTGCACTTATTTAAGATGTCTCACCGTTACCAACTTCATGTATCAAGTTGTACCTTTGTGGTCTGATTCTTCGTTGTTTTTTCTGGTATCAAAAATCTGATTAACTAACATGCCACCTATGATTACTACTAACGTGCCACCCATAATTAATATTTACCTTTTACCCTTTTAAAACGGTATTTGAAGGTGGCTATACCAAGACAACCCCTCGTGAGTATGGGCGGCAAGTCGTCTCTTTTTGCCATCTCTTTTGCGGAAAATACACCTATTTAAGCAGTACTGCGCCATTGCCTTTATCAGCTAAATAATCACCATCATTGTATATGGGACAGTTTGTCATCGACAAACAACCACAACCTATGCAACCGTCTAGTGAATCTTTTAAGTTCTGTAACATATCAATTCGCTGCGTTAATTGAGCTTGCCATTGGGTAGATAATTTAGCCCAATCTGCTTGATTTGGTGTTCGGTTATTAGGCAAAGATGACAGTGCCGCTTTAATTTCAGTTAGCGAAATACCTAAACGCTGAGCCACTTTAATGATGGATATTCTGCGTAGCACTTCACGTTGATATCGGCGTTGATTTCCTTGGTTTCTAAGGCTAGTGATTAACCCTTTTTGCTCGTAAAAATGCAATGTAGATACCTGTACCCCCGCACGTTTTGCGACTTGACCGACCGATAATTCAAACGATTTTGATGACATATTTATTTCTCGTTAATTATTTCTTTACCTCAAGTTAACTTTAGGTAATAGCATGAGTCAACGTTAATGGAGGAACAACATGCATTTAGAACATTTGAATTTGGTCGTGAGTGATTTACAACAAACATTGGCTTTTTATCAGGCTGCGATGCCTCATTGGTCGATCCGTGGTCGTGGAGAGGGACTCTGGCATGGTGTACAGCGTCAATGGGTGCACTTTGGTGATGATTATCATTATTTGTCATTTAACGATAATGGTACCGGGCAAATCCGAGATGTTAAAAGCCACGACTTAGGTTTAGGGCATTTTGCCTATGTCGTTAGCGATATCGATTCGTTAGTTAACCGTATGACACTAGCAGGCTTTAATATAGCTATTAATGGTGCGACAGATGAGTCACATAAAAGTGTTTATTATATAGACCCAAACGGTTATGAAGTGGAGTTCTTGCAATATTTTAGTGATATACCCAGTGAGCGAAATAAATATACAGATTAAGGCAAGCCAAGTGGTTGGGCTTTATTAAACCAAGTTGCACTAACCAAAAACGCTACCATTAGGTAGCGTTTTAGTTGGCTCTAATACAGTAACTTGTCTGCTTTAAACCTTTAAACCTACTAATAACTTATCTAGTTGCTCAGCAGTTTCAAACAGTTCTTCACAACCGGCAACTGCACCAGTTGCTGATAATTCCACATCTTGGGATTGGTTTTTTATTTCAGTTAAGTTGCTGGCAATGTCGTTGGCAACTCCTGATTGTTGTTCAGCTGAGGTTGCTATTAATACACTCATATCAAAGGCTTTGGTGCTGCGCTGGGCAATATTAGTTAAGTCTTCACCCGTGTGTAGAACATGCTTTTTACCTTCCTCTGCTTGCTCAACAGTACGTGACATCACTTGGGTTAAATTACGTGTGCCCGATTGTAATGCTTCAATCATGGTTTTAATTTCAACCGTTGCAGATTGTGTACGTCCTGCGAGTGTTCTGACTTCATCTGCAACCACGGCAAATCCTCGTCCTTGTTCGCCTGCTCGTGCTGCTTCAATTGCCGCGTTAAGTGCCAGTAAATTAGTTTGTTCTGAAATAGCATTGATCGTGGTAACAATGTCGTCAATTTTATTGGCGTTATCATTAAGTTCCACCACGGCGTTTGACGCATCGCCAATTTCGGTGGATAACACATCAATGGCATTAACTGTGGTTTGAATGTCTTTTGATCCCGTTGCCACTTGGTTATTTACTTCTTGTGTTTCAGTTGAAGATTGCTCTGCATTATTTGCAACTTCATGCACTGCGGCAGTCATCTCTTCCATAGCCGCGGCTAGTGAATCAAGGTGTTGACGCTGGTTAATTGCAAGTGCTTGGCCTTCTTCTGCGTTATTTCTGAAGGTGGATACGACATTACGAATTTGCTCTGTCGCTTGGGTAATATTTTTAACTAAATGATGTTGGCGTTCGACCAGTTTGTCGATACTAATGGCTAAAATACTGAACTCATCTCTTACTTCAAAAAATTTCAAACGCCCAGTTAAATCGCCATCAGCGGCTTGTCGTAATGCTTTTACTGAAGTAAATAGTGCGCCACCAACAAAGGTTGATATGTAATAAGCAAATATAAATAAGATAAACAATAGGGCGGCGACTAACGCGTAACTAAACCCTGTATTACCAACGTCGATATCTGAAAGGTTAACTTCAGAAACAATGACTTGATTATGGTTGTTACGCTTGCTGATGACAGATACCGTTGATTTAGACATATCGATACCACCGCCAGCATTAGCAAGGTTTTTTAAATCAAATGGCAAGGCATTTAGTTGTTGAATGCGTGAGTGAGATGAAAGTGTGGTCGCCATCGACTGGCGTTGATTATCAGGTATGGATTTTAAGGCACTATCAAGATAATTAATGGTGGCATTATTTGATTGAAGCACACTGTTTAAATAGGTTTGTTGCACATTTTTTTGATGTTGATGATTAAGGAAGACCGTCAGGCCTATCATCATTAACATGGGAACAATAGCAAGTATGGTAAATTTAGTTTTCAACGACATGTGAATAAGAAATTGATCGACCCATCTAAATTTTACTTCTTTCATTTTTGCCTCTTCTGAGTTGGCTTTAATTTAAGCTTTACCTGATATCGGTATCAAAAGCTGTAACTTTAACTAAATTGTTAAATTAGCGTACTTTTAAAAAATAATGTCTGTGTTATTTGTAACGCTGCCAGCAATTTAATGCATTAGGATGAATCACAAGGGTTGATTCTATAATGGCGCAGTATTTTCGCATACTTTGATGATTTGGCGGGAAAAAATAAGTGTTTTTGTACTAAATGTTGGATGAGGCTCATTAATGAGTTAAATAAAGGTGTTAATACCAAGTATTTGCAAGGAAAAATCAATAATCCGCTGGAAAAATGTAATCTGCTCACGTAAAATTTGACTCTTTTATTTAAAAAACAGATTTGAAACAAGTGTGGTTGTTTATGCTTGTTTAAGTATTGGCTCTTTATATGCCAGTTCATCGCATTTATATGCAATATGCAGTGGAAACAATAATGCAACAGTTAACCGAGATCGTAGAACAAGCCTTAGATGTCATCGAGAAGGCCAGTGATCTAAAGGCATTGGATGAAATCCGTGTCGATTACCTTGGTAAAAAAGGTAAAATCACTGACATGATGAAAATGATGGGTAAATTAAGTGCAGAAGAAAAACCTGCATTTGGTCAAGCCGTCAACCAAGCAAAGCAAGCGGTACAAAAACAACTTTCAGAACGTATTGAAGGGTTGAAAGCTGCTGAGTTAGAAGCCAAATTAGCAGCAGAGCAAATTGATGTGACTCTGCCTGGACGTACGCTTGAAGTAGGTGGGTTGCATCCTGTGACTCGCACTATCGAACGTATCGAATCATTTTTTGGTGAGCTTGGATTTAGTGTTAAACAAGGGCCTGAAATTGAAGACGATTTCCATAACTTTGATGCATTGAATATTTCAGAACACCATCCTGCTCGTGCTGATCATGACACCTTTTATTTTAACCCAAAGGTGATGTTACGTACGCAAACCTCAGGGGTGCAAATTCGCACCATGGAGCATGAGCAGCCACCACTACGTATTATTTCTCCAGGTCGCGTTTACCGTAACGATTACGATCAAACACATACACCGATGTTCCATCAAGTTGAAGGCTTGATGGTTGCCGAAAACGTCAATTTTGCTGAGCTTAAAGGTATATTACATGACTTTTTGCGTAACTTTTTTGAAGAAGACCTACAAGTCCGTTTCCGTCCTTCATACTTCCCATTCACAGAACCTTCTGCTGAAGTCGATGTAATGGGTAAAAATGGTAAATGGCTTGAAGTGCTTGGTTGTGGCATGGTTCATCCCAATGTCCTTCGCAGTGTTGGTATTGACCCTGAAAAATACTCTGGTTTTGCTTTTGGTATGGGCGTTGAGCGTTTAACCATGTTGCGTTATGGCGTGAATGATTTACGTGCCTTCTTTGAAAACGATTTACGTTTTCTTAAGCAATTTAAGTAACGGAGCAATAACAGATGAAATTTAGCGAATCTTGGCTTCGTGAGTGGGTTAACCCAAGTGTAAGCCGTGACGAATTGTCACACCAAATTACCATGGCCGGGCTTGAAGTCGATGGTATCGACGACGTTGCAGCACAATTTAGTGGTGTAGTGATTGGCGAAGTGGTTGAGTGTGGTCAACACCCTGATGCAGATAAATTACGTGTCACCAAAATTAATGTTGGCGCAGAAGAGTTAATCGATATTGTGTGTGGTGCACCTAATTGTCGTTTAGGTCTAAAAGTTGCTGTTGCCATGGTTGGTGCCGTGTTACCTGGTGATTTTAAAATTAAAAAAGCCAAACTTCGTGGTCAGCCTTCATTCGGTATGCTGTGTTCATATGGTGAACTAGGTATCGACATTGAAAGTGACGGTATTATTGAATTACCTGCTGACGCACCGATTGGTACAAATGTACGTGAATTCTTAGACCTTGAAGACTGCGTGATTGACGTAGATCTTACGGCTAACCGTGCCGATTGTCTTGGCATGGCAGGGCTTGCCCGTGAAGTCGGTGTATTGAATCGTCAAGCGGTGACTGAGCCAACATGGGAAGCCGTTAGTGCAAGCATCGATGCTCCGATTAGCATTAATATTGAAGCCCCACAGTCTTGTGGTCGTTACCTTGGTCGAGTAGTTAAAAATATCAACGTGAAAGCGCAAACTCCATTATGGATGCAAGAGAAGTTGCGTCGTAGTGGTATTCGTTGTATCGACCCGATTGTTGATATCACAAATTATGTATTAGTTGAATTTGGTCAACCAATGCATGCGTTTGACTTTAATACACTTAATGGTGGTATTACGGTTCGTTTAGCTGACGGCAAAGAAAAACTGACATTACTTGATGGTAATGAAGTGACCGTGCCTGATGACACCTTAGTCATTGCTGACGACAAAGAAGTGGTTGCATTAGCAGGCGTATTTGGTGGACAAGCAACCGGCGTAACTGAAAATACGCAAGACATTCTATTAGAATGTGCGTTTTTTGCACCACTAGCCATTATGGGTAAATCACGCCGTTTAGGCTTGCACACTGATGCTTCGCACCGCTTTGAACGTGGTGTTGATCCTCAATTGCAACACAAGGTGATGGATCGTGCTACTCGCTTGGTTCTTGATATTTGTGGTGGTGAAGCTGGACAAGTTGTTGAAGCTGTATCTGCTGCTGATTTACCTAAGCCTGCACAAATTACATTGCGCCGCAGTAAATTAGATAAAACATTAGGTCATCATATTCCTGATACTGATGTGACTGAAATTCTAGAACGTCTTGGCTTTACTGTTGCAGTAAGCAATGAACAATGGAATGTCACTACCGCAACTTACCGTTTTGATATGGCAATCGAAGAAGATTTGATTGAAGAAGTTGCGCGTATTTATGGTTATAACAATATTCCAAATGTTGCCCCAGTTGCAGCTCTGAATATGTCAGATCATAAAGAAGCGGATATGCCTCTTAAGCGTGTACGTGACTTATTAGTCGCAAGAGGTTTCCAAGAAGCAATTACTTATAGCTTCGTTGATCCAAAATTACAATCTCTTGTACATCCTGAACAAACACCAATGGTTTTACCTAACCCAATTTCAGTTGATATGTCTGCAATGCGCTTATCAATGTTTACGGGTTTATTAGCTGCCGTTGGTCATAACCAAAACCGTCAACAATCGCGTGTACGATTATTTGAGACAGGTTTACGCTTTGTGCCTGATGAAACTGCAGATGCAGGCGTTCGTCAGCAAGCCATGTTGGGCGCGGTAATTTCAGGTAATCAAAGTGATGAACATTGGTCAATGGAGTCAAATACAGTCGATTTCTTTGATTTAAAAGGTGATTTAGAATCTATTATCGGCTTGACAGCAGCGGATTGTGAATTTAGCTTTAAAGCAGCAACTCATCCTGCGCTGCATCCAGGACAATGTGCTGAAATATTAAGAAATAATCGAGTCATTGGTCATATTGGTGCGCTACATCCTAGCCTAGAAAAACCATTTGGCTTAAATGGCAAAACAATTGTTTTCGAGTTAGAACTAGACGCATTATTGCAGTCTAATTTGCCGCTAGCCCAAGCTGTATCGAAGTTCCCTGCTAATCGTCGTGACATTGCCGTGGTTGTAGATGAAAAAATTTCTGCAACTGACGTGATGAATTTGATAAGAAAAGTTGGCGAAAATCAGTTGGTTGGCTTAAACTTGTTCGATGTATATCAAGGTAAAGGTGTAGAGCCTGGCAAAAAGAGCCTCGCAATCGCACTTACATTACAAGACATTACTCGTACACTTGAAGAAAAAGATATTTCTGAGACTATTGAATCAGTTGTATCAGCTCTTAAGAGCGAGTTCAACGCATTGTTGAGGGATTAAAGTATGGCACTTACCAAAGCCGAAATGGCAGAACATCTTTTTGAAACATTAGGCATTAACAAGCGTGTCGCGAAAGAGATGGTCGAGACTTTCTTTGAAGAAATTCGTGAAGCACTAGAAAGTGGTGAGCAGGTCAAGTTATCTGGCTTTGGCAACTTTGACCTTAGGGATAAAAATCAAAGACCGGGAAGGAACCCGAAAACAGGTGAAGATATTCCTATCTCTGCCCGACGTGTTGTGACATTCCGTCCAGGACAGAAGTTGAAAACACGAGTTGAAGCAGCTAACGCAGATAAGAGCTAATTCGCATACAAAATCTGTATAATTGATTTTGTTTAATAAAAAAGCTTCCCATTTCTTTGGGAGGCTTTTTTTATTTTTATGTCGGTTTAAGCTTGTGTAATTTCACATCTTTTGTTTGAACAGGCTAGAAATCATTTTCCTTCCTTTTGATAGTTGATAAAATTATAGGCCGTTTATATTTCTATTGAGTGGAGTTTTCTTGGCGTCTTCATCTAAAAAAAGAACCCCTAAACATTTTGATCGTCGTTTCAAAATGGCGTTGTTGCACCCTAAATATTGGCCGACTTGGATAGCGATTGGGATACTGTTGCTATTTGGTATTATGCCTGCGTGGCTTCGAGATCCTATTGCACGCGCTTTATCTACTTTGGTTGTTAAAATAGCTAAAAAGCCACTACATGTTGCCAAAATCAATATTGGTATGTGTTTTCCAGACATGAACGCTGAGCAAATTGATGCATTAATCAAAGACAATGTGACCCATTTTGTTATTACGCTATTGTCACAAGCTGAATTAATGCTGCGCTCGAATGAATATATTAAGCAACGAGTGCAATTGCATGGCATTGAAAACGTAATTGCAGCGAGAGAGCAAGGCCAACCGATAATCTTTATTATGCCTCATGTGTGGCCAATCGATTACGCAGGACTGCGCCTTAATATTGAAGTGCCGATGGTCACAATGGTTAAAGCACACAATAATGGTTTATTTAATTGGTTTAGTAATCGTATGCGTAGCTCACAAGGTGGACACGTGTATATGCGAGAGGCGGGAATAAGAGCCCTAATCACTGAGCTTAAACAAGACAATAGCTTTTTTTATTTACCCGATGAAGATTTAGGTCGTGAACAAAGTGTGTTTGCCCCATTTTTAGGGACAGAAAAAGCTACGTTGCCAGTAGTAGGGCGTTTAGCTCAAGCTGGTAATGCTAAAGTAATGCCTGTAACCATTGGTTATGATCAATGCGCCCGAGTGTTTAATTTAACGGTTCTACCTGCTGTTGCGCCGGAAACGATGCAAGGCAAAGAAAACGAAGCATTGGCATTAAACAAAATTGTCGAGCAGGTGATTATTGCTTACCCTGAGCAATATATGTGGTTTTTAAAATTATTAAAAACTCGCCCAAATCCGGATGAAAATATTTATCGCTAGGCTGTTATTAAAAATAAAAATCCCACTTAACAAAAATGAATAAGCGGGATTTTTTATGTTTAAAGCGAGTGGAGTTTATTGTGTCGCTTTAGTATGGCGTGCGAGTAAATTTTGATTAATATCAGCCATAGATAACTGTTGATCTTCAAGTAATACAATTAAGTGATACATTAGATCAGAGGCTTCATTAATCAGTTCTTCTTTATCGTGGGTTGCTGCTGCAAGTGCAGTTTCTAATCCTTCTTCCCCGACTTTTTGTGCAATGCGCTTAGTGCCTCGGTCAAATAATGACGCGGTATAACTGGTGTCAGGGCTTTGGCTTTTACGTGAAATAATCACATTGGTTAAATTATCAACAAATGGGTGGGCTTGGCCGTCCTTCCAACAGCTTTCAGTGCCTTTATGACATGTTGGGCCGTTAGGGATAACTTGAACTAAAAACGTGTCATTATCACAGTCATTATCGATAGCGACTAATTGTAATGTGTTGCCCGATTCTTCACCTTTAGTCCATAAGCGTTGTTTTGAGCGACTAAAAAAAGTAACTAACCCGGTGTTGAGGGTTTTGTCTAATGCGGCTTTATCCATGTATCCAAGCATTAACACTTTGCCTGTTAAATGATTTTGAATAATTGCAGGCATTAGACCTTGTTGTTTATCCCAGTCAACGTTGTTTAAATCAAAGAATGTAGTTGTCATGGTTTTTTCCATTATTTTAAAGGCGAACAGGGATAGCTTCGTTATGTAAGTATTGCTTAAGGTCGTTGATATCAATAATGCCTTTATGGAACACACTCGCAGCAAGGGCTGCATCGACATTTGCTTGTTCAAAAACCTGTTTAAAGTGCACCATTTCTCCCGCGCCACCCGAGGCGATCAGTGGTACATCTGATAAGGCGCGGATTAATGATAACTGGGTGATATCGTAGCCACCTCTCACTCCGTCTTGGTTCATTACATTAAGTACAATTTCACCGCATCCACGTTGTTGGACTTCTTCAACCCAATCTTGGGTAAACCATTGGGTGTCTTTAGTGGCGGCTTCATCGCCAGTAAATTGCTTCACTTTATAACTATTACTGGCTTTGTCATAGTAAGAATCGATACCAACTACGATACATTGGCGACCAAACTCATCTTGCAAGCGTGAAATTAAGCTTGGATCGGTTAACGCCGGCGAGTTAATTGAGATTTTGTCGGCACCAAAAGCCAATTTTTCTCTGGCTTGTTCAATCGTTTTAATGCCGCCAGCGACACAAAAGGGAATATCAATCTGCTCTGCAACTCGACTGACCCAAGATTTATCGACTACGCGATCGTGAGCGCTGGCAGTGATGTCATAAAATACGAGTTCATCTGCCCCTTCAAGTGCATAGCGTGCAGCAAGTGGCACAATATCGCCGACAATTTCATGATCACGAAATTGTACGCCTTTAACAACTTTACCATCGCGGACATCTAAACAAGGCACTATGCGTTTGGCCAACATGCAATTGCCTCCTTGACTGTAAAGTTTTCAATTAATAAGGCTTTACCAATAATAATGCCATTGGCTTGGCTGTCTTTAACTGCTTGAACATCGTCTAAGGTTGCAATGCCACCTGATGCTTGCCAAAGGATCTCAGGGTAAAGGCTAGCAAGCTCTTGATATAAATCCGTGTTGGCACCTTGTAGGGTTCCATCGCGGCTAATATCAGTGACTAAAGCATTCTTTAATCCTACTTGTTTAAAGTCTGCTACGAGGCTTTCAAGTGATTTTCCGCCACCGGATTGCCAACCAGAAACCGCAACAATTTTGTTGCCATTGATGTCAATATTGACATCAAGCGCTAAACAAATGGCATCGCTGCCATATTTTTTAAACCAACTTTTTACTAATTGTGGATCTTTTACAGCTAGCGAGCCAATAACAACCCGTTTTACCCCAATGTCTAATAGTTCTTTAACTTGTGCTTCACTGCGAATCCCGCCACCTACTTGAATGTCAGTTTGCAAGCCTGCAACCAGTTCACCAATAAGTGTAATTTGGCGTTTTTGCGGATCTTTTGCGCCAGTTAAATCGACAATATGTAAAAGTTTGGCACCTTGGTTTTGGTAAGATTGAAGCTGTGCCAGTGGGCTTAAGTCAAAGGTGGTTTGTTGTTGGTAATCACCTTGGTATAAACGCACCACTTGACCATCAATTAGGTCAATTGCAGGTATGATCATTGTGATGTCCCCATATTTAAGAAATTTTGCAGTATTTGTGCGCCAATTTGGGCGCTTTTTTCAGGGTGAAATTGCACCCCAAAAAAGTTGCCATTGCCAATTGCTGCACTAAACGTTTCACCATATTCACATTGGGCTAGCGTGTATTGGCTAATAGGTGCTTTAAAGCTATGGACAAAATACACATAGCTGCCGTTGGCAATGCCTTTAAAAAGCGGGTGGTTACCGACTTGAATTTGGTTCCATCCCATGTGCGGTAGCGGCAATCCTTGACTATTTAATGCCGTTATTTGCGTGGGGATGACATTCAAACACTCAACATTTGATTGAGCGCGTCCGCCGTGCTCTTTTGACAACGCTGATAACATTTGCATACCTAAACAAACACCTAAAATGGGTTGGGTTAAGCTTTTAATTACAGTGACTAAATCACGATTATTCAATGCATCCATTGCTGCGCCAGCAGTGCCAACACCGGGCAGCACCACCCGAGTGGCAGCTTTAATTTGTGCATGTTCTGCTGTCACGACAACGTTGGCATTTAATCGCTCGAAAGCATATTTAACAGAGCTTAAATTTGCGCATCCTGTATCGATGATTACTGTAATATCATTGGCATTTACAGACATTTTCACTCCTAAAGTACGCCTTTACTTGATGGTAATATGTCGCCTTCGACTTTCACTGCTTGGCGTAATGTTCTGCCGAGAACTTTAAATAAGGCTTCAACCTTGTGGTGATCGTTTTCACCTTCAGTGCTCAGATGTAGCGTACAACGCAAACCATCAGCAAAAGAACGGAAGAAATGCGGCACCATTTCTGTTGCCATTTCGCCAACTAATTCGCGGTCAAATTGGGCATCAAATTTGATAAAAGGTCGACCTGAAATATCCATTAAACATTGGCCGTTAGCTTCATCCATTGGTAGGCTAAAACCAAAGCGGGCAATACCGCGTTTGTCGCCTAAGGCTTGGCGAATGGCATCACCGATTGCCAGTGCGGTGTCTTCAACACTGTGGTGGTCATCAATTTCAAGATCACCATCAACGCTAACATCCATTTTAAAGTTACCGTGAGTTTGAATTTGATCAAGCATATGATCAAAGAAGCCGATACCTGTGTTAATGGTGCCTTTTTGTTGCTTATCTAAGTCTACGCTGACGCGAATATCAGTTTCTTTAGTTGTGCGAGTAACCTGTGACTGCCTGTTAGTATTTAACAATGCATCGCAAATGTTATCCCAATTTAAGCTGGTGCGGTTATATTGAAAACTATTAATCCCCATGGCATTGGCAAGTTCAATATCGGTGCTACGATCGCCGATGACAAACGACTGGGTAAAATCGACTTTCCCTTGAGTTAAGTAATCTTTTACTAGCCCTAATTTGGGCTTACGACAGCTACAATTATCGTTGTCAAAATGTGGACATATCACCACATCATCAAAGTTTATCCCTTGACTACTAAATATATTCATCATCATATTGTGTGGCGCATCAAAGTCAGCTTGTGGGAAGGAGTCTGTGCCTAAGCCATCTTGATTACTTACCATCACCAGTTTATAGCCCGCACGTTGCAGCTTAAGTAATGCGGGGATGACCTGTGGTTCAAAGACTAACTTCTCTAGTGTATCTAGCTGTTTATCTATTGCTGGCTCTTCAACTAAAGTGCCATCTCTATCGATGAATAAAATCTTTTGCTTCATGTTAGGGCCTTAAATAATGTTCTTATCGTAATCTGTTACTGCGTGTTATTGGAGTAATTACACGTATTTTGATTAATGTAGTAACGGGTATTGATTAACAAAGATAATCGTTAAATACACCCGGTCATCAAATTTATGATGATAATGCCGTGATTAAAGTTTGTGTTTGGGCAGCATTGGTAAAGCTAAATCTAATTGCATTGGCTAACCGCGTGTCTTTATATGCACGTGCAACAATGCCATTTTTTGCTAATTTTGTTTGTACAGCTGCAACATCGCTAAAGTGTGCCAACACAAAATTTCCAAATGGCGTAACACTGGTCGCGCCTATTGCCGTTAATGCGGTAGTTAACTTTTGCCCTTGAACATTGAGTTCACTCACTTGTTGCTGCATTAATGCAATATTTGATTGGCTTAATGCGTTAGTGGCAACTTGCGCTACGGGTAATGGCACCGGATAAGGCGCAATTACGCGCATGACTAAATCGATAACGGCTTCATTCGCTAATAAAAATCCACAACGTGCTCCAGCTAAAGCAAACGCTTTAGATAAGGTTCTCAGGATCACGACATTTGGGTAACGTTCTAATAAATCAGTGCTTGTGTATTGAGGGCTAAACTCAATATAAGCTTCATCGATAACAACTAACGTCTCAGGCATGCTTGCGACAGCAGCCGCTAACTGTGATTTATCAATAATACTGCCAGTTGGGTTATTTGGATTACAGATAAAGACCAATTTTGCAGCTTGGGCTTTATCTTGCCAACCATGGGGAAGTTGGTAATCATCAGTCAGTTGTATTTCATTTACACCAATATTAAACGTGCCTGCACTAATGGCATACATACCATAGGTAGGGCCAAAGGTGGCAATGGTGTCTTTTCCGGGTTCGCAGAAGGTACGAATAAGCAGTTCAATCGCTTCATCAGCACCACGACAAGTTACTATGCGGCTTTGTTTAACTTGACTATAACGACTATAAGCAGCAATCAATGCCGGCGGTTGGCATTCTGGGTATCGATTTAATCCATCGAGTTCGCTGTTATTGTAAGGTGATTCATTGGCGTTAATCCAAATATCCCCTTGGCCACCAATGCGCCTTGCACTTTGATATGGCGTGAGCGTTAACAGTTCAGGTCTGGCGAGTTTATTGGCATTAAAGGTCATGTTCACAATCCTTGTTTAATTGTGGCCATGCGCACAGCAACCGCATTTTTATGTGCCTGTAATAACTCATTCTCAGCTAATGTCATCACCGTTTCACTAAGTGTGGTTAACCCGTGTGATGTTAGTTCTTGCACGGTAAAGCGGCGACTAAAATCGGCTAACGATAAGCTTGAATAATTACGGCTATAACCATAAGTTGGTAAAACATGATTAGTACCACTGGCATAATCCCCAACTGATTCAGGTGTATATGCCCCAAGGAAAACGCTGCCTGCTGCGCGAATATTTGTTAACACTTCTCGCGGTTGCTCTGTTTGAATGATTAAGTGCTCAGGACCATATTGATTAGATACTTTTGCCGCATCGATTAAATCTTTAACAACGATACTTCGTGAACAAGACAATGCTTGTGAAGCAATCTCTTTTCTTGGTAATTTAGCAAGCTGCTCATCTAAAGCACGATTAACTGCAGTAGCCTGTTCATTTGATGTGGTCACTAAAATGGCTTGTGAGTCTGGCCCATGTTCAGCTTGTGACAGTAAATCAGCGGCAACAAAATCTGGATTGGCTTTATCATCCGCTATGACTAGTACCTCTGATGGCCCAGCAGGCATATCAATGGCAACACTAATGCGACTGTCTTGTGAAACCAGACGTTTTGCTTCAGTGACATAACGGTTGCCAGGACCAAAGATTTTGTCAACTTGCGGGATAGAGTCGGTGCCAAATGCTAATGCTGCAATGGCTTGTGCGCCGCCCACTTGAAATATGTCTGTGATTCCACAAACGGTTGCAGCATAAATGATGGCATCATTAATAGGAGGAGGGCTAACTAAGACTCTTGTTTTACAACCGGCAATTCTAGCTGGGATTGCCAGCATCATTACTGTTGAAATAAGCGGCGCAGTGCCACCTGGGATATACAAGCCTACACGCTCAATAGCTTCACTTTTTAATTCACATCGCACACCTGGTTGGGTGTTTATATCAATGGCTTTAAACGATTGCGCTTGGTTAAAGCTTTCTATATTTTCAGCAGCATGTAATATGGCATTTTTTAATGATGGTGCAACGTTTGAACAAGCAGTATCAATTTGTGCTTTTGATACTTTTAAAACGTTGGTTTGTGCATTATCAAAACGTTGGTTAAACATTTTTAGTGCGTCGTCACCTTCATTAATAACTTGTTCAATAATATCAGTGACTTGTGATTCTACTTTTGACTCACCAACTAATGGTGAGCGTTGTAACGCTTGTTTTTGAGCTGTAGCATTTAAGGTATCCCAGTCAACACACTGCATTTTAATTTGCTTGTTCATTGTCATTACCCCATCATTTTTTCTATTGGCATAACTAGAATGGAACTCGCACCTAACGCAGTTAATTCTTCCATGGTATCCCAGAATAAGTCTTCACTTGATACCGCGTGAATGGCAACGCGGTTAGTATCATCATTTAGCGGCAAAACTGTTGGGTTTTCAGCTCCAGGCAGTAACGCCACAATTTGGTCTAACGTTTCGGTTGGCGCGTGTAATAAAATATATTTACTTTCGCGGGCTGTGATCACGCCATTCATTCTAGAAATGAGTTTATTAATTAACGCTTGTTTTGAAGGGGATTGCTCGGTAGTTGACTGAATTAAACAGGCTTTAGAACGGTAGATAACGTCAGTTTCATATAAGCCATTTGCTTCGAGTGTGGCGCCGGTTGAAACGAGATCACATATACCGTCCGCTAAACCTGCTCGGGGTGCAACTTCCACAGAACCTTTAAGCATACAATCGCTATAATTAATGTTTTGCTGTTTCATATAACGGCGTAATAAATTCGGATAAGAAGTCGCAATACGTAAGCCTTCAAGAGAGTTAGCATTGTCATATTTAAATTCGTTTGGTACCGCAAGCGATAAACGACAACCACCAAAATCTAACTCGCGCAATTTTTTATATTGTGCCGGTTTGCCAGTGTCTTGACGTTCTATCTGCTCTTCTTCAAGTACGTTTTCACCAATAATGCCCAAATCGACAACGCCATCCATAATTAATCCAGGAATGTCATCGTCACGGACACGTAATAAGTCAATTGGCATATTGTCTGACGGGGCGATTAGGCGTTGTTCGTTCACGGTGAATTTTACCCCGCAACCTTTAAGGAGTTTTTGCGACTCTTTTGATAATCGACCAGATTTTTGTATCGCGATACGTAAACGGTTTGACTCACTCATATTGAAATTCCTATAAATTGATAATACTAATTAATGATAATTCAGGTATAAAAAAACCCCTGAAATTCCTTTCAGGGGTTTAATGATAGGTATCACCACCGAAAGGACAAAAACCTTCGGCAGTTAAGCATCCGAAGGCTACTGCGTATGATGATGGTGATGAAAAGTCACTGTTCGGATGTTCATAAAATACTCTTTAATAATTGAATAAAATTGATTATCAATTGCTGATGTTCATTTAAATTACTCTTATTTAATTTTGTTTGCAATAGTCATTCACAACAATATTTGTATATATGAACCCAAATGTTCAGGGTTGTAAATTAATACGTTTTCATAAAATAACAGTCAAATGTAAGCTAAAGCCGTCATTGAACCCTGTTGTTGTGTTAGCTAAGTAAGCTTTTGGGGTTTATTTTTTTGAGTGATTAGTTACAAATTGGTTGCCGATTAAACATTAAATTTACATCCAATTGTATTTAATAAAAAACTTTGCTTCCTATTTTACGATATAATACAGTGTGTTAGAGGTGTTGTTGTTCGTTAGGGTTATTTACACTTTTATTAAAAACTGTTCATTATTTGTGTGGCAATTTTTTATTGAATTATAATCTTTTTATTAACATTTACTTCAAGCTTGCAAATATTATTGAGTCACAATTTATGGAAGGTGTAATACATATGTTTACAATCAAACAAAAACTGCTTTTTGCCTGTTCTCTGCTTTTGTTACTCACCATTATGACCGGTGGCATTGGCTATATGGGGTTAAAAGACATTTCGCAAACCAGTACCCAAATGAGTAATGTCGCTAAGTTTAAAGATAAAATTTATCAAATTAGACTGTCCCAAGCAGATTTCATGATTACTAAAAATGAGCAATTATTGGTTCAGTTTGATCAACAAGTAGCCTCGTTAACAAATGATTTATCGGAATGGCAAAATGACTTTGCTGAAGGAGACGAGTTAGTTGTTGTTAAGGAATCAAAAAATCTATTGATGAATTATCAATCCAAGGCTCATGTTGAGATGTCTAAAAAAAGTAGTGATACTTCGCAAGCTAATACGCAAGAAGTCATTAACCTGGCAAAAAAACTGAGCGCAAACATGGATCAATTATTTGAGCTTGAACTTGCCTCTGTCGATGCACAAACGCAATCTAGTGACATGAATATTGTGGCTGTTATTGTTGTGTCTATTTTAATTTCGCTTGCGATTGTCTTTAGCTTAATTAAAGCTGTTTATCCCGCAGTAGGTGGCGAGCCTCTAGATATCCAAAAGATAATTGAGCGCGTAGCAAATGGTGATTTACAAATTAATACAGCCGATAGAGAAAAGCATTCAGGTATTTACGCTGCTATTCTTAACATGGTAGTGAGTTTAAGGGAAATCATTGCCGATATTAACGAGCAGTCTATTGGCGTTAGAAATATTTCTGATTCGCTTGAAAAATCTGTTGATGAAACGAGAGCGAGTTCTGATATTCAGGTTGAGCAAATGGAAATGACGGCTACTGCAATGAATGAAATGGTCGCAACAGTAGAAGGTATTTCACAAAATGCCCAACAAGCATCAGATGCCGCTAATGAAACTTATAAATTTGCAAAAAATGGGGTTGAAATGGCCTCAAATACATCGGTTTGCATTCAAAAATTAGGTACTGATGTTCACAATGTCGCTGGCACGATTAATAATCTAAAAAGCGAAACCGAAAACATGGGAGAAATTCTTAATGTTATTCGTGACGTGGCTGAACAAACAAACTTACTTGCATTAAATGCCGCAATTGAGGCAGCGCGTGCCGGTGAACAAGGTCGAGGCTTTGCTGTTGTTGCTGATGAAGTTCGCTCTCTTGCAAGTCGCACACAAGTCAGTATTGAGTCAATTAACGTCACTATTAACCGCTTACAAGATGAAGTGGTTAAATCGGTAAACTTAATGGAAGAAAGTCAATCAGAAGCAAATAACGCGGTTGAAATGGCAATTGAAACGCGTAACTCACTTGACTCAATCATGAGCTCGGTTGAACAAATCCAGGATATGAATACACAAATTGCGACAGCAGCGGAAGAACAAAATGCGGTCGCTAATGAAATTAACCAGTCAGTGACTGAAGTAAGCAATCGAGCTTACGAAACTAACCAAAATGCGAAAGATGCCAATGAAGCAACGCAAACATTAGCAGGTGTTTCTGAAAGCTTAGCGAGCATTAACCAAAGATTTAGAACTTAATCGTATATAAGGTGCACCATTTTTAGATTAAACTATCAAGATAATCTTGCACGCTAACAACACGTTACTTTAAAAAGTTAACGATTAATATCACAACATATGAACGCTCCAACGTTCATATGTTGTTTTGTTTTTAATGCTGGTGAATGTGTATTTTGACGATTGATAAAGGAAAGGCTGCACTTGTCTTTAATATCCCATACCCACGCAGCTTTTGAGCCTGCAGGGGCTCTTTCTCTGTATTTTGACCATTATCGGGTCAGACAACCTCAATTAGACATGGCTGTCGCCGTTGCGAAAGCCATTGTTCATAAATCAACATTAGTATTGGAAGCAGGGACTGGGGTAGGGAAAACCTATGCTTATCTCGTTCCGGCTATCTTAAGCGGTAAGCAAGTTATTATTAGTACTGGCAGTAAGAATCTGCAAGAGCAGCTATTTATAAAAGATTTACCGCAAGTATTGTCAGTGTTAGGTGTCAGTCCCCGTGTGGCGTTATTAAAAGGGCGTAATAATTACCTGTGTCAATTACGCTTGCAAAGTGTTATGGAGGATGCCAGTCGTTATGAAGCACAGTATCTTGATGATTTACTTAAAATAAACCAGTGGGCCATATTAAGTAAAGATGGTGATATAGGGAATCTAACCACGGTTTCTGAATTTTCTCGCGTTATTAATCAAGTGGTGAGTACCAAAGAAAGCTGCACAGGTAAGCGCTGTGAGTTTTATGACAGTTGTTTTACCCGCAAAGCGCGTATTAAAGCCATTGAAGCGAAAATTATTGTGGTTAATCACCATTTGTTTTTTGCTGACCGCTTGTTAAAAGATACTGGCTTTGCTGAATTATTGCCTGACCCTGATATTGTTATATTTGATGAGGCGCATTTATTGCCTGATATTTGCATTAACTATTTTGGCGATAATATAACCACGCGTGAACTGGATAAGTGCTTGAATGGCTTGATAGAAATACATAAACAACAGGTTAGAGATTCCATTCAAATTGAACAAGTAAGTTTTCGCTGTTTACAAAAATTATCCCAATGGCAACAGGGGTTGATAACTCACAATATTGACAATTATCGTCACGTATTAGCGAATAAAGCGCTTGCAGTCGCGGGTTGGGATTTAATTGATGAGTTAACAAGCTTACAGCGTATATTAACGGCACATCTTGGGCGTGTTGAAGCGTTAGATGCATGTTTTGAAACGTTGGCGGCAATTTGCGAACGCTTGCGATTATTTTTCGAGTGTAATGATCCTAATGCTGCTTATAGCGTTGATACCACAGCAAAACATGTGATGTTACGTGTGGCACCCATTAATATTGCTAAGCAATGTGAAGCTTTGTTTTGTCAGCCAACAAGTTGGATTTTTACTTCCGCAACCTTGCAGGTTCAGCGGCAATTACTGCACTTTACCCAAGAAATGGGGCTTAAGAGTGCCGACAAAATCATTCTCGATAGCCCATTTGATTACCCAAATCAAGCCATGTTATGTGTGCCAAGACATCTAGGGCAACGCCAACGTCATATTCAAGATGATGCAGATAATATCTCGTACTATTTACAGCAATTTGTTGAAGTATGTGCAAAAGCGGTGAATGCCGCTCAAGGACGAACATTTATATTGTTTACTAGCCACCAAATGCTCAAATTGGTTGCCAATGCGTTAGTCGGCAAAATCAAATATCCAATGTTGGTGCAAGGACAAGCAAGTAAACAAAGCTTACTGAGTAAATATCGCCAATTAGGCAATGCTGTTTTGCTTGGCACTAACAGTTTTTGGGAAGGCGTAGATGTGAGGGGAAAGTTATTAAGCTGCGTGATTATTGATAAATTACCCTTTATTAGTCCTGATAACACCTTGTATAAAGCCAGGGCGAGTAATATAGCCCAGCAACAACAAGATCCTTTTGCCAACATTTCACTGCCACAAGCGGTGATTGCATTAAAACAAGGCGTTGGGCGTCTCATACGCGATGAAAAAGATTTAGGGGTACTGATATTGTGTGATAACCGAATTGTTAATCGCCCTTATGGCGAAGCATTTTTACAATCATTACCACCGATGCATCGGACGCGAGATTTAGATACCGCATTGGCTTTTTTAAAAACCATTAAGTAGACACAGTATCATTACTTTGTTGAATTACTGAGTTTGGTTTCTTTTGTCTGTCAGCGCTATCGGTTATGATAGCGACCTTATTTATTTTTAATGTGGTTACGCCTTTTTATGAACATTCTTGCATTAGATACATGCACTGAGTCTTGCTCTGCTGCATTAATTTCTGCCAATCAAATTTATACCCGCATAGCTGATGCTCCTAGAGAGCACAGTCAGCGATTATTACCCATGGTTGATGAAGTGTTACAAGATGCAGAGATAACAATTGCAGATGTTCAATTAATTGCTTATGGCAGAGGTCCTGGCAGTTTCACAGGCATTCGAATTTGTACTAGCATGACTCAAGGTTTAGCATTAGGCCAAGACATTCCTGTTATTGGTATTTCGACCCTTGCGACAATGGCGCAAATGGCAATTAATACCCATGAAGCCACCGATATCTTTTGTAGTATTGACGCAAGAATGAATGAAGTTTATTGGGCTCAGTATAAAAATGTGGCTGGTATAGCAACACTCATTGGTGAAGAACACGTTAGCTCTCCTGATGATGTTTCACTACAATTTAATCAAGGCGCTAATATTATTGCTTGCGGCACTGGTTTTGATGCTTATCCGCAATTATTGACACTTGTTAATAAAATTACCCTATCGAATACGGTAAAATACCCTGATGCAAGTGCGATGATTGCGCTGGCGCAAGCTGGTTTTAATGATAACCAACACACCAATGTTGATGAACTTGCACCAGTATACTTAAGAGATACAGTGACTTGGAAGAAGCTGCCTGGGCGAGAATAGTGCTTGTTAAGCCCGTAACTCGTTTAATGATCAATTTTACAATAGACAATCGAAATACAGTTAATTAATAATGCAGATACCCAATAACGTCATTCAACCTCGTTCATTTAGTGAACAGATTAACCTAAGCCAAGCGGTTGCAGGCAATAGAGGTGTGTCTGGGGTTAATAAAAGTCAATTGAGTCAAGTTAATGATGCAATAAGCAGAAGCATCATTGAAGGTGAGGTGACTGCGAAAGAGCAGTCACCTATGGTATCGACTGAGTTAACCCACTCACTCAAAAGTCAGCTCGATAACTTGATGCAACCTTCTCATGAGCAGTCAGCTTTAGGTTACGATGAACAACCGGCTGTTAATAGAGGCGCTATTGCCCAATACTTGTCCACCCAGCATTCAGCCAAACGTGATGAAGTTCAACAATTAGTTGGTATTGATATTTATGCCTAATTCTATTCCTCATTCTCAACATACTTCAGCGGTTCCTTCAAGGAGCCGTTTTGTTATTGAGTTATTTATTGCTTTTTTAATCACTAAATTGCCTGTCATCAGTATTCCATTTAAATGGTTTGAAAGCTTTTTTCACGAAATATCCCATGGAATAGCCACAATATTAACCGGTGGTTTTGTCAGTTCTATTCAACTGTTTCCTAATGGCGCGGGCTTGTGTACTAGCCATGGTGGCGTTGCGATTATTATTTCGTTTAGTGGCTATTTAGGGGCAGCATTATGGGGATATTTAATTTTCTTGTTAGCCACA
This sequence comes from Shewanella intestini, assembly GCF_018221465.1. Lineage (GTDB taxonomy): Bacteria > Pseudomonadota > Gammaproteobacteria > Enterobacterales > Shewanellaceae > Shewanella > Shewanella intestini. The sequence goes on from NZ_JAAIKR010000002.1 coordinate 122,074, forward strand.
TGGCAACAAGGGATCAAGTTTACTTTGTCCTTACTGGCAGCCACGGTGCTTGGTGCACTGGTGTTTTGGGCTAGAGACTTATTGACGATAGTTATTCTACTTTTTTTAGCTGTACTGTTTTTGTTACCGTTAAAAGTTAAAAAAAGTCGATTTTTAAATAGCTTACTGCGTACATTAGGCATTATGATTATGCTCAATGCCATGGCAAGTCCTATGGTGTTATTTGGATTAAACGGACAAGGTGATGCAGCAATGTTAGCTTCTCTTACTTGGATCCCTGCATGGATTTGGGTGTGTATTTGGTTAGCGATCAGTGTCATGATGCTTTGGTTTAGTTGGATGAAAGTCAATGTAAAAGGGGAATAAAACATGAAGCTTAAAGGTCTTGTCGGCGCAATATTAGGATTAAGCTGCGCGGGCTTTAGTGCAACAAGTATTGCTGCGACTCAAGTTGAACAGCATGCCAATGTAGCAGTGAACTCAGCATTGCAACAGGCACTAAAGAGTGATTTTCGCAAAAAAGCGAATAGTCAACGTGATGGTTTTCGTCACCCAGGTGAAACGTTGTCATTTTTTGGTGTCACACCAGAAAAAACCGTGATTGAACTTTGGCCAGGTGGTGGCTGGTATGCTGAAATCTTAGCACCATACCTAGCTAAAAAAGGGCAATACATAGCGGCTAACTTTGAAACTAAACCCACAGAAGACAACGGTCGTACACGCTATTATGCAAAAGCGGGTAAAAAATTTGAAAAGTGGGTTGAAGATAATCCCGCCCAGTTAAAAAAAGTGGGTTTTGCAACACTTAATCCACCTGTAAAAACGCAATTAGGTAAAGATAACAGCGCTGATGTCGTGCTGACGTTTAGAAACTTACATAACTGGGAAATGAGTGGTAATTTAGAGCCAGTATTCAAAGGCGCTTATGCGGTCTTAAAAACGGGGGGAGTATTTGGTGTTGTTGAACATCGTGCAAATCCAGGAATGCCAGCTAAAAGTGGTTATATGGATCCGGCAATGGTCATTAAACTTGCAGAAAAAGTTGGCTTTGTGTTAGCTGAATCGTCTGAAATTAATGCCAACCCTAAAGACACGAAAGATTACCCTAAAGGAGTTTGGACACTGCCTCCACGTTTAGCAATGGATGATGTTGATAAAGCTAAATATCAAGCCATTGGTGAAAGCGATCGCATGACACTTAAGTTTGTAAAAAAGTAATTTAGTGATGTCTTTTAATATGTTGGAGGCGAAGGTGGAAGCGTTGACTTTGCCTCTAACTCAAATTGAGCTTGCTGCCGTTCGCCTTGGCGATGGCAACAAGCCTATTTTACTTTGTATTCATGGTTGGTTAGACAACCTAAATAGTTTTATTCCATTAAATCGCGAATTAGAAAAGCTTGGTTTACTTGAAGATTATCAGATAATTTGCATCGACTTACCCGGACATGGGCTGTCTGCTCATCGCTTTGGCCATTACCCGTTACATTGGGTTGATTATATTTATGATTTGCACAGTATTATTACCCATTTATCGCAATATCATAAAGACATAACCGTTATCGGACACTCTATGGGAGGGATCATTGCTTGTTGTTATAATGCGACGTTCCCGAACTCGCTTAAGCAACTCATTTTAATTGAAGCTATTTCGCCGTTATTTGAATCAGAAACCCATATTCGCACCCGTTTAAAAAAATCCCTTGAGCAACATTTATTGTTTAATCAAAAAACCATTGGTGCGAGACGTACAATTAATTTAATGACGGCGTGTTTAGCCCGAAATAAACTAACTGGCCTTGAGCTTAATTGGTGTGAGTTAATAACTAAACGAAATCTTTATCGCGATGGTGACCAATATTATTGGCGTAGTGACCCTCGTTTAAAGTTAGATTCGTTAAATAGAATGAGTTTTGAACAAGTTGAACAGTTAATGAACTCAACTGGTACGCCCAGTTTATTAGTATTAGGAGAGCAGGGTTATAAGCAGCTAAAATCCTTGCTACCGAAGACTGAGGCTTGGTTTACGGATTTAACTGTTGCGATGTTACCAGGTGATCATCATCTTCATATGAGTCATGCTCAACAGGTAGCGATACAAATTCGAGCTTTTACACTAAATCAAGCCTAGTTATTACAAAATACTGTTTTTTTTGTTTCAATTATGTGATTATGGGCGCAATTCAAACGCTTGTATGATTACAATATAGCAAACAAAAACACTTATTTACGGACATAATTCGAACTAATAATCATTCTAATCGAGTTGTTATTGTCCTTTTCTATCAACATTTCATGTTGTAGAGTTTATTTAGGAGATTCCCGTGGACCAGCCTTGGATTCATAACTTACCTGCTAACGTGCCAGCAGATATCAACCCTGAGCAATTGACTTCTTTAGTTGACATGTTTGAGCAATCTGTCAGTAAATATGCTGATACACCTGCTTTTATTAACATGGGTGCCAAAATGACCTACCGTAAATTGGAGGAGAGAAGTCGCGCTTTTGCAGCTTACCTTCAAAACGAGTTAGGTTTAGAAAAAGGGGATCGTGTTGCGTTAATGATGCCTAATTTACTGCAATATCCCATTGCGTTATTTGGTGTATTACGTGCAGGGATGGTCGTGGTAAATGTTAATCCTCTTTATACCCCGCGAGAATTAAAACACCAATTGGTTGATTCAGGTGCCAAAGCGATTGTGGTGGTATCTAACTTTGCTCGAACACTTGAAGAAGTGGTTGAACAAACACCAGTTCAATCAGTGATTATTACCGGCCTTGGCGATCAATTAAGTGCACCAAAAAGAACCTTAGTTAACTTTGTTGTTAAATATATTAAAAAAATGGTGCCTAAATACCACTTGCCACATGCAAGATCGTTTAGAGAGTCATTGTCTAAAGGCCGCCGTCTTCAATACATTAAGCCTGAAATCACCAATGAGGATCTGGCTTTTTTACAATATACCGGTGGAACAACAGGTGTGTCTAAAGGGGCCATGCTGACCCATGGTAATATTGTGGCTAACGTACTGCAGGCCAATGGTGCTTATTCACCGGCTCTTAATGATGGTAAAGAAATTGTTGTGACGGCATTGCCTCTTTATCATGTATTTGCGTTGACCGTGAATTGTCTATTGTTCTTACATAAAGGCAGTCAGAACCTATTAATTACTAATCCGCGTGATATTCCAGCGTTTGTTGGCGAGTTAAAAAAATATCCATTCACAGCCATTACAGGAGTGAACACGTTATTTAATGCCCTTATCAATAACGAAGACTTCAAAGCACTCGACTTTTCAAATTTGAAGTTTTCTATTGGTGGTGGCATGGCTGTTCAAAAAGCCGTAGCAGATAAATGGCAATCGACAACTAAAACACGTCTATTAGAAGGTTATGGATTGACTGAAGCCTCACCTTTGGTGACGTGCTGCCCATATAATTTAGATGGTTATAACGGCTCGATTGGTTTTCCCGCACCTTCAACACTTATCCAAGTGAGAAATGAAGAAGGAGAAGTTCTACCTCAAGGTGAAACGGGTGAGCTTTTCGCTAAAGGCCCTCAGATAATGCGTGGTTATTGGCAACGTCCTGAAGAAACTAACAGCATTATCGATAAAGATGGTTGGTTAGCAACTGGTGATATTGGTTACATGGATGAGAAAGGCTTCTTTTATATCGTCGACCGTAAGAAAGATATGATTTTAGTTTCAGGATTTAATGTGTTCCCCAATGAAGTGGAAGAAGTGGTGGCATTACATCCAAAGGTCATTGAAGTTGCTGCCGTTGGTGTTCCACATGACGTCAGTGGAGAGTTGGTTAAAATATTTGTTGTTGCAAAAGATAAATCTTTAACCGAACGCGATCTTATCAAGCACTGTAGACATCATTTAACAGGATATAAAGTACCAAAGCTGATAGAATTCAGAGACGAGCTGCCCAAAACCAATGTGGGTAAAATTTTACGCAGAGAACTTCGAGATGAAGTGAAAAAAGCGTAAATATAAAGCCGGCGAATATGCCGGCTTTTTTGTATGGAGTGTTAAGTGATACCGTTTGATTATATAGACAATGATTCTGATTTAATTAAATTAGTTGAGCAATACCAGCAGGCCAAATTATTAGTCTTGGACACTGAGTTTGTACGTACCCGTACTTATTATGCCAATTTAGGCTTAATTCAAGCCTATGATGGTGTGACGTTGGCATTAATCGATCCTGTTGCCATTCATGACTTATCGCCGTTTTGGCAGTTATTGTCAAACCCTCAAATTACTAAATTATTGCACTCATGCAGTGAAGACTTAGAAGTATTCGCTCATTATGGACAATGCCAGCCAGCGCCATTATTTGACAGTCAGATTGCTGCAAGTTTATGTAATATGGGCCACGGCTTAGGTTATGCCAAGTTGGTGCAGGCCTGCCTTGATGTTGAAATTGATAAAGGCGAATCTCGCACTGACTGGATGAAACGGCCACTAAGTGACGCACAGTTAAATTATGCTGCTAACGATGTATCTTATCTTTATAATTTATACCCGCAACTGGTGGAAAAATTACAAGAGTCAAAGCGATTATCTTGGCTACTTGAAGAGGGTGAAAGGATAACGGAAGGTCGCCTAAGCCCTGCTAATGCCGATGAAGCCTACCTTAAAGTTAAAAATGCGTATCAATTGTTGCCTAAGCAATTAGCTTGCTTAAAAGTATTGGCTAAATGGCGTTTAGAAAAAGCGGTTAGTCGCAACTTAGCACTTGGTTTTGTTCTTAAAGATCATGCATTAATCGCATTGGCAAAAAAACAACCTACCAATTTAGCTGCGCTGAATAATTTAGTTGATTTAACTGAACATGAAAAACGCTATCACGGTAAAGAAATTGTTCGTTTAATTGAACACGTTGACTACACGCAGTTGCCAGAACCTTTAGATGTTATTGCGCTTAAATCTGGATATAAAGCCGCGTTTAAAAATGTCAAAACATTACTCACTGGCGTCAGTGAAGAGCAGCAAGTGCCGATGGAATTTATCGGCTCAAAACGGTTAATCCATGAATTCATGGTGTGGCTATTTAATAATAAGCAAGGTCAGTTACCCTTATTAAAAACAGGATGGCGAGCGCAAGTGATAAATGGCGCCATCGATGGTGTACATTTTAATGGTTAAATAGTGCTAGATGAGTTTGTAATGTCGATCAATTCAGTTATACATATATAAAAACAGTGCGGCAGAGGAGGTAATATTATCTTCTGCCGCCCTGAGATTTGCTGGTAATCACTAAACATACTTTTAGCTATTCAGCCACTCGGTGATGAACTTATTCTAATAGTGTTTTTTCCCTTAAAAATAAGCTTTTGTTTAAATTCATATTGGTTATTAATGGGACGAATGAAACATTGATTATTCAATATCCTGTACCTTCATTACCAAGGTATTCCAATTTCGCTGATTTTCGATGTCATGTTCTAACCCCTGGTCATCCGCAATTGTAAAACGTTTAATTGCTGGTGTTTTACTGGTGGCTTGATATAACCAATAAGCTTCTGCTTTTAATGCTTCCTCTATGGGTTTATCGATTGATTCATAAACGGCTTGTTTACATGCGTTAATTGATTCAGCAGGGAATTTAGCAATACGCTGCGCTAATGTATCAACGTATTCGCCAATTTTGTCAGCATCTAATGCCTTATTAATTGTGCCATAAGCTTCTGCTTCATCGGCATCAAAGTCTCTTGCGCTTAGTATGATTTCCAAGGCTCGACCCAGTCCAGTTTGACGCGCCATTCGCGATGCACCACCTCCGCAAGGTAATATGCCCATACCAACTTCCATTTGCATGAATGTAAACTTTCCTCTTGCAGCAAAGCGCATATCTAGAGCTAGGGCCAATTCGTGCCCACCGCCACGAGCAAAACCTTCTAGTTTTGCAATGGTTGCCTGGGGAACTTTACTGATCCTTTGACACACAGATTGCAAATCTAACAATTCAACATCATCTCGCGAAACCGCTTCTGTAGACATGTCTTTTAATAATTCGGTGTCATAATGACATACCCAAATTTCTGGGTTTGCTGATTGAAATACGACAACTTTAGTTTCTCTGTCTCTTTCTAATCGCATCGCTAAGCTATTTAAGTCTGCTAGCATTTCCTGGCCTTGAACATTTACCGGCCCAAAGTCGAAGGTTATTGTAAGAATACCATTTTGTTTTTTAGCCTTAAAAGTTTGAAAGTTCTCATATTTCATGCGATGTCTCCAAGTTTTTATGGGTAAAGTAAGCTTAAATTCCATTTTTAAAACATATCAATGGTGTATTTTAAAACGTGTTGATATTTATCTTAGTCAACCTACGGCCGACTGATAATCAGGGGGGGGTTAAAACAAAAAAGTGCAGTTAGTTGTGCCTAACTATCGATAAAGTGTAGTTTATTAATGAATTTTGACAGTAAAAAAATAGGGCATTAACTTTAAGCCTGAGATGCTGAGATGCTGAGATGCTGAGATGCTGAGATGCTGAGATGCTGAGATGCTGAGATGCTGAGATGCTGAGATGCTGAGATGCTGAGATGCTGAGATGTAGCAAATAAATAAACGCCCAGTATTTTACTGGGCGTAATAAAAAGCGTGTTAGGCTATTTTGTAAGCGGCACTAACATTGACTCACTTACCGTCTGGTAACGTTACGTTTAATTCTAAAACGGATAAATTATTGTCATTTTGATCAAGTTGAACAGAAACTTGGTCTTCAGAAATATGCACATATTTTCTGATTACTTCAATAATCTCTTGTTTCATTTGAGGAAAATAATCTGGTGCATCACGTTCACCACGTTGATGAGCGACAATAATTTGCAAGCGCTCTTTAGCCATTGATGCTGTGTTTGGTTTTTTATTGCTTCTAAAATAATCAAGTAATGACATAACTAGCTACCAAAAATCCTTTTAAGGAATCCTTTCTTTTCTTCTTCAATAAAACGTAAAGGGACATCTTTACCTAATAAACGTTCAACGGTGTCACTATAAGCTAAACCAGCATCACTCTCTTGGTCAACAATAACAGGCACACCAGAGTTTGACGCTTTTAATACTGCTTGTGATTCAGGTATTACACCAAGTAGTTTAATGGCCAAAATTTCTTCAACATCTTCAACTGATAACATTTCACCGGTTTTCGCACGGGCAGGTGAGTAGCGAGTTAACAGTAAAAACTCCTTGATTGGCTCAAGGTTTTGTTCCGCGCGACGTGAGCGGCTTTGGAGCATACCTAAAATGCGATCTGAATCGCGAACTGAACTTACTTCAGGATTAGTCGTCACAATAGCGACATCGGCAAAATACAGTGCCATCATTGCGCCTTGTTCAATACCTGCAGGTGAATCACAAATGATATACTCAAAGTCTTTAGCAAGGTCATCAAGTACCTTACCGACACCTTCTTTTGTTAATGCGTCTTTGTCACGGGTTTGCGAAGCAGGTAGTACATAAAGATTGCTACATCGTTTATCTTTTATTAAAGCTTGGTTTAGGTTTGCTTCACCGTTAATCACGTTAACAAAGTCATACACTACACGTCTTTCACAACCCATAATTAAATCCAGGTTTCGTAAGCCGATGTCAAAATCGATAACAACGGTTTTATGACCTTGTAGTGCAAGACCGGTAGCAATTGCCGCACTGGATGTTGTTTTGCCAACACCGCCTTTTCCTGATGTGACAACAATTATCTGTGTCATTTGTTTGTCCTTTTGTTTGCCATTATTCTGGCAATGATTCAACTAAGAGTGTGTCACCGGATAACCGAACACAGCCTCTTTTTTCAATTTGATATTGTTGTAAATGTTCTGCAAGCCAATATTGACCAGCGATGGAAACCAATTCAGCCTGAAGTTGACTGGCGATGATAATACTATTGTTATCACCACCGGCACCCGCCATGGCCTTTCCTCTTAACGCACCATATATATGAATGCTACCATCTGCAATTACCTCAGCGCCATTCCCTACAGCGCCAAATACAACTAAATCACTATCTTTAGCATAAATTTGTTGCCCTGAACGAACATTTTGCTTAACTATTTTAGTGTCTCGTTTAGGTAATTGTGGTTGAGGGGCTTGTTTACCAGACTTAACGACGGCTAAACCACAGTTTTTTGCCTGTTTTGCAAGTGCGTCATTCGCGTCGGTTATTCCTACAATGATTAACTGTTTATCGCTTAGGCACTGCTTTAATTCTGCAATATCAATTTCAGATTGGTTTATTGCCGAAAGATTAAGGATAAGTGGGGCGCCTAGGAAAAATTGAGGAGCTTGAGCCAGCTTTTTATCCAACTCTTGAGAAACAACGTCAATACTTGGATGATTGATATAAAGTACTGATAAGGTAAAAGAGGTGGCTTTTAATTCTACATTCGGTTTGGACATCCCGTATTCACTCTCTCATTCCAGCTTTAAAAAGGATTTTCAAATAAATTTAACTTGCTACATGTTATAATGAGCGAAGTTGACTATCAAGCTAGAACCATTGGAAAAGTGATACAGAAATGATTTGTGCAGTATATAAAAGTACCCTAAAGCCAGATACTTACCTTTACGTTGAAAAACGTGACGATTTTGAAGCTGTACCTGAAGCATTAATGAAAATGTTTGGTGCGCCACAATTGGTCATGCTATTACCGTTAAATAAAACGGCAAAACTTGCGCTCGCGGATATCATTAAAGTGAAAGCTGAAATCTCTGATAAAGGTTTTTATTTGCAATTGTCACCGCCTAAAGAAAACTTATTAGCGCAACACAGACTAGAGCTTGGCTTGTCAGATAAATTTGATGCTGATGCCGTATTTTCTCGTAACAAGCATTAAGATATTCAATCATGACATTTTGGAAAGACACACCACTTATAGACATGACTCAAGAGCAATGGGAACAACTTTGCGATGGTTGCGGTAAGTGCTGTTTAAATAAAATTATCGACGATGAAACTGAGCAACTTTATTACACAAATGTGGCTTGCCATTTGCTTAATCATCAATCTTGTCGCTGCGAAAAGTACCCGCAAAGATTCGAGTTTGTTCCTCAATGCACGGCTATAACTGTGGATAATATTGCCAGTTTAACGTGGTTACCTGATAGCTGCAGTTATAAGCGCCTATATGAAGGTAGGGGACTTGCAAGTTGGCATCCGTTAATCACTGGTTCTAAAGATGCGATGCATAAAGCAGGAATGTCAGTTCGTAAAAAAGTAAAAAATGAAAAAAAAGTGAAGTGGTTAGAAGATCATATTGTGTTGTGGCCATTGGTAGATAAAGACTAACTTTTGATCAATTCGTAAAAAAGGCGCTGATGCGCCTTTTTTAATGCAATCAAATCACTGATTAGAAAAAAATGTATAACTAAAGTTTTATTCTTTAATTTCTATTGATGTTTGTATTAGACATTTTAGATTGAGTCGGTGTGGGTTTTAACGTTGGAGCTAGCATGATTAAAAACAACAGTATGTAGATGCCAAAAACTAATATGACCCACTGTGTCATGGTGTAATTCAAAAAAGTCCAAGGGATGTCACTACACATTCCGCGCGGCTCAAAAAATACCGGTAGCCATTTATCTAATGGCATAAAGTCGGGAAATTCAGCAAAGAAAGAACAGCTAGCAAATGGAGAAGGGTTGACTTGAAGCTGATTAAGCTCCAATGCCAATTTAAGTCCCCACACACTCGACACTAGCCAAGCTGTCATAGCGATAAACCTTATTGCCCAAAATTTAGGTGCAATGCTACCGACTAAGCCCGCTAACATTATGCCAATAACCGCAACTCTTATATAAATACACATAATACAAGGTTCGAGTTTCATACCGTATTGAAAAAATAACGCAGAAAGCTCAAGTAAAAGGCCAGATAAGAGCAATAGCGACCAAGATAAACGTGATTGACTGAAACGAGTGAGTAGGTGCAAAATTAATCCCTTAATATCAAAACACCCCCATATTGAGGGTATTTTGATTATATCTAAGTCAATATTAAATGAGAAGCCACTTTAATGTGCGGGTAAAGTGCCTGATATTTCTTTCGCTGAATGATGGATAATTATTTTTTGATTATACATTTCTTGAGTCATGTCTGATAAAAATCCAGTCTCAATAGCCATCACACCAACGAGGGAAAGAACGATGGTATAAGGCAGCGCCATTATCACCATGCGTCCGTAAGAAAGACGGATGAGGGGAGCGAGTGCTGAAGTTAACAAGAATAGAAATGCTGCTTGTCCATTGGGTGTTGCCACTGAAGGTAAGTTAGTACCTGTGTTAATTGCAACGGCAAGTAAGTCAAATTGGTCACGGGTGATTTGACCATTGAGTAAAGCAGATTTCACTTCATTAATATAAACTGTACCCACAAATACATTATCACTTACCATCGATAATAAGCCGTTGGCAATATAGAAAATCACTAACTGCATATTCCCTTCGTATGATAACGCCCACTGAATAACGGGAGCGAATAAATGTTGATCAATAATCACACCAACAATAGCAAAGAAAACGGCAAGTAATGCAGTGAAAGGCAGTGCTTCTTCAAATGCTTTACCTAACGCGTGTTCATCTGTGACACCATTAAAGGCGGTCGTTAAGATGATAACTGATAGTCCAATTAAACCTACCGAAGCTAAGTGCAATGCAAGACCAGCTATTAGCCAGACACCCACTAATGCTTGAATGACTAATTTGAGTTTATCTTGTTTAGTACGGTTAGCATCTTCGTATGCTGAATAGTCACTTAAAATCTTATGTACAGCTTCTGGCAATTGCGCACCATAACCAAAAACTTTGAATTTTTCGACTAAAAAACAGGTCAAAATCCCTGAAAATAGCACTGGAATCGTCACTGGAGACATCCGCACGAAAAACTCTGCAAAGTTCCAGTGTGCTTGTGCTGCAATAATCAAGTTTTGTGGTTCACCTACCATGGTACATACGCCACCTAAGGCGGTGCCCACACCAGAATGCATTAATAGGTTACGTAAAAATGCACGGAATGCCTCTAGCTCATCATCATCTAACTGTCCGTTAGATTCGTTAGTATGGTCATGATTTGAACTGAAACCTTTACCTGATGCAACCTTATGGTAAATAGAGTAAAAGCCAACAGCGACAGCAATGATTACCGCTATAACGGTTAGTGCATCTAAAAATGCCGATAAGAAAGCAGAGGCAACACAAAACATCAATGAGACGACAATTTTAGAGCGTACTTTAGTGATCATTTTGGTGAAAACAAACAATAAAAGCTGTTTCATAAAGTAAATGCCAGCAACCATAAAGATTAACAGCAGTAATACTTCTAAATTGGCTTCTATTTCATGTAATACTTGATTTGGGGATGTCATACCAATGATGACGGCTTGAATTGCCAATATCCCACCTGGTTGAAGCGGATAACATTTTAGCGCCATGCCAAGAGTAAATATAAACTCAATGACTAATACCCAGCCTGCAACGAATGGGCTGACAAGAAAGAATAAAATAGGGTTAATAACTAGAAATGCTAAAATTGCTAATTTGTACCATTTTGGAGAATTTCCCAAAAAGTTACTGAAAAACGCTTGACCCGTACTTGCAGGCATAGTGCCTCTCCAACAGTTAAATGTAAGTTCTTGTACATCATCAATATGTCATTAACTTTAAAACTAACAATGCATTATTTGTTACCTTAAACAGGTAGAATTTCAATGCCTATTTGAAGGTGATTTTAATGCTTTTGCCGTGCTTTTTTGTCAAAAACACACGCTTTTAGATGTACACGGATATTTTTGTCGTAGTTTAGCTTAAATCAAACTTAATTGTAATATTTCAACGTGCGGGCGAGCTAAAAATTTTGTTATAAAATCAAGTTAATTGATTACATTTTATCCCTATTGAAATAAACAAATAACCACTATGACTTAACAATCGTTTATGGCTACAAATTTGTTTACTTGCGGGCAGTTTTAGTTTACTTCTGGCTAATTTATGGTTTGTTACATCAATTGCGACATCTAATTCAAACAATGGTTTTTATTTTCTTTGTCTCTGGTATCATCATTGCAATTATGTCGTAATAGGAAGTATAGGCTGATGATCATCAATGCCAAAGGGCCTGCAAGTTTTGCTGAAAAATATATTGTGCGCTCTATTTGGGAAAATAAATTTCCACCTGGATCTATTTTACCCGCGGAGCGTGAACTATCAGAGCTTATTGGAGTAACTAGAACGACTTTACGTGAAGTTTTGCAGCGTTTAGCACGTGATGGTTGGTTGAAAATCCAACATGGCAAACCGACTCAAGTTAATAATTTTTGGGAAACCTCCGGTTTAAATATTCTTGAAACCATTGCTGATTTAAACCCTGATGGTTTTCCTACGCTAGTTGACCAATTAATGTCAGCGCGTGCTAATGTGAGTACTATTTATTTCCGTGCCGCGTTTAGAAACAACCCTGACAAAGTGGCAGACATACTCGCTTCGATACATACGTTAGAACACGATGCTGAGGCCTATGCAGATTTCGATTATAAGTTGCATCACACTTTAGCGTTTGCTTCAGGAAATCCTTTATATGTATTAATTCTTAATGGCTTTAAAGGGTTATATAGCCGAGTCGGACGTTACTACTTTTCAAATGTTGAAGCCCGTGAATTATCCTTTAACTATTATGTTCAATTAGAGGCCTTGATTAAGTCAGGTGACTATCAACAGCTGCCTGCTATTATGCGAACTAATGGAATTGAAAGCGGCATTATGTGGGAAAAACTACGCGCAGATATGCCTGCTGATATTGCTCAGGACAAAAACTAATCTCTATCAGTTAGTTCAGATAAGTAATGTAAAAAGCCAATCATTTGATTGGCTTTTTTTGTTAAATAACAATAGATGCTGAACTGACGTGCTGGCTAGTTGTAGGTTGTTCTTTTTCAAGTGGACAAGCTGCTAACACTGACACATTACCACTGTCGCTAACTTGTACAAGAGAGACTTTAAAGCCCCACAAACGGTGTAAATGTTTGACAACTTCGTCTTTACTGTCTGCTAAAGGTATGCGGTTATGCGGTGTATATTTTAATGTTAAAGAACGATCTCCATTGACATCAACTCTAGTGACTTGAATGTTTGGTTCAATATTGGATAAATTGTACTGCAGTGACAGTTTATCTCTAATATCTTGATATCCTTGCTCATCATGAATGGCAGACACACCTAGATGCGTGCGTTTGTCATCATCAATCACACTAAAAAGCTTAAAATCTCTGATAACTTTGGGAGATAAATACTGACTGATGAAGCTTTCATCCTTAAAGTTTTCCATGGCAAAGTGGAGGGTAGTTAACCAGTCACTTCCTGCTATATCAGGAAACCAATGTTTGTCTTCTTGTGTTGGGTGCTCACAAATACGTCTAATATCAACAAACATTTGAAAACCGAGCGCATAGGGATTAATTCCATTGTAGTAAGGACTATTATAAGCTGGCTGTACGACGACTGCCGTATGGTTTTGTAAAAATTCTAGCATGAACTTATCGGTGACTTTACCGTGATCATATAGGTGGTTCAAGATAGTGTAATGCCAAAAAGTTGCCCAGCCTTCATTCATCACTTGAGTTTGTTTTTGAGGATAAAAATATTGCGCCATTTTACGGACTATTCTCACTAGCTCGCGCTGCCAGGGTGCCAATAGCGGTGAGTTTTTTTCTATAAAATATAAGATATTTTCTTGGGACTCTAATGGGAACGGTTGTTCTTGTCCAATATTAGGTTTGGTGTCATTTTTCGGAACGGTACGCCATAAATCATTAACTTGGCTTTGTAAGTAAGATTCACGATCTTTTTGGCGCATTTGCTCTTCTTTGAATGATATTTCACTGGGGCGTTTATATCGGTCAACACCATAGCTCATTAATGCATGGCAAGAATCAAGTGTGAGTTCAACTGCTTCCACACCATATTTTAGCTCGCATTGATGAATGTAGTTTTTGGCGAAAACTAAGTAATCTATGATTGAGCTAGCATCTGTCCATGTTTTAAATAGGTAATTGTTTTTAAAGAAACTGTTATGGCCAAAGCTTGCATGTGCCATCACCAATGCTTGCATGGTAATACTGTTTTCTTCCATTAGGTAAGCAATGCAGGGATCAGAGTTAATGACAATCTCATAAGCTAATCCCATTTGCCCGCGTTTATAACCTTGTTCAGTGGCAATGAAACGTTTACCAAACGACCAGTGAGTATAACCAATAGGCATGCCAATCCCTGCGTAGGCATCGATCATTTGCTCAGCAGTAATCACTTCTATCTGGTTGGGGTAAGTATCCAGTCTGTAAAAATTGGCTACTTTTTCAATTTCAGTCATGTACTGCTGCAGTAACTCAAACGTCCAGTCTGGCCCATCTGAAAGTGGTGCTGATTTAGCTTGTGTCATAGCGCCTCCTTATGCCGTTTGTTTTTGAAATAACGCCTTAAATACCGGGTAAATATCATCGGCATCTCGAATATGCTGTACTGCAATATTGTCAAATTCTTCTTGAAGGGTCTGATAAGCAGCCCAAAGAGTTTGGTGGGGGCGCTTAGTTATTTCTATATAACTGTAATAACGCACTAGTGGCAGAATGTGTTTATTAAGCAATTCTTTACAGTGTGGGGAATCGTCTGACCAATTATCCCCATCAGATGCTTGTGCTGCGTATATGTTCCATTGATTTTCAGGGTAACGTTGCTGCTGGATGTCATGCATAAGTTTTAATGCACTTGATACAATCGTACCACCGGTTTCTTGAGAGTAAAAAAACTCTTGTTCGTCGACTTCTTTTGCTTGGGTGTGGTGGCGAATAAACACCACTTCGAGGTTCTTATAGGTACGAGTTAAAAACAAATACAGCAAGATGTAAAAACGTTTGGCAATCTCCTTAGTCGCTTGATCCATCGAACCTGAGACATCCATTAAGCAAAACATTACCGCTTGACTTGTTGGTATCTCTTTACGTGCGTAATTGTTAAACCGTAAATCAAAGGTATCAATAAACGGTACTTTGGCAAGTTTAGTTCTAAGGGCGTTAATTTGCTCTTGTAGCGTTTGTATTTCATCGGTTGATGCCCCTGGGTTTTTGAGCAATGCATCAAGTTGCAATTGTAAAATCTTCAGTTGTTTCTTCTTTTTGGCACTCATCGCTATTCGTCTGCCTAGTGAGGAGCGAAGTGAGCGGACAATATTAATATTAGCTGGTACCCCATCATTAGTGTAGCCAGCACGATACGTTTGGTACTCAACCAATTTATTAAGTTGAGTTTTTTGTAAATTTGGCAGCGCTAAATCTTCAAATAAAAGCTCAAGATATTCATCATTGGAAATTTGAAACACGAAGTCATCTTCGCTTTCTCCTGAGTCCGATGCTTCACCTTGACCACTGCCGTTGCCATTTCCCCCTTTCGGGCGTTCAATTTTATCACCGCGATTAAATTGATCGTTACCAGGGTGAACTTGATCTCTAATACCTCCTTTCCCTTGATGAAAGGTGGGTTCGCTGATGTCACGAGTGGGAATTGTGATCTTCTCACCGGTGTCAATGTCAGTGACGCTTCGTTGCGTCACTGCGTCACTAACCGCCTTTTTAATCTGCTTTTTATGCCGTGCTATAAAGCGCTG
The DNA here is from genome assembly GCF_018221465.1 of Shewanella intestini. Lineage (GTDB taxonomy): Bacteria > Pseudomonadota > Gammaproteobacteria > Enterobacterales > Shewanellaceae > Shewanella > Shewanella intestini. The sequence continues at coordinate 137,734 of NZ_JAAIKR010000002.1, forward strand.
GCGGTTAACTGTGCTTTTGCCTTTTGCATTAAGCCTTCTATCAATGAAATTGGCCATGAGCACCTCCTAAACTGATGGATTACAAAGTAAAACGTTTGTTTTACGATGATTTACGCACCCGTAAATACCACTCTGATAACAAGCGAACTTGTTTTTGGGTATAGCCTTTTTCCATCATTCGGTTGACAAAATCGTCATGTTTTCGTTGATCATCGGTTGACGTTTTAGCATTGAAAGAAATGACAGGTAACAGGTCTTCGGTGTTAGAGAACATCTTCTTTTCTATCACAGTGCGGAGTTTTTCATAACTAGTCCACTGTGGGTTGTTACCTTCATGATTTGCGCGTGCACGAAGGACAAAGTTGACTATTTCGTTCCTGAAATCTTTCGGATTGCTTATACCTGCAGGTTTCTCAATTTTTTCCAACTCGGCATTTAATGCGCCTCTGTCAAATAGTTGACCCGTTTCTGGGTCCCGGTATTCTTGGTCTTGAATCCAAAAGTCTGCATAGGTGACATAGCGATCAAAAATATTTTGTCCATATTCTGAATAGGACTCAAGATAGGCAGTTTGGATTTCCTTGCCAATGAACTCAACATATTTAGGAATGAGGTAGCCTTTAATAAATTCAAGGTAACGTTCACTGACATCACTTGGGAATTGATGTTGTTCAATTTGTTTTTCAAGCACGTAGAATAAATGCACAGGGTTGGCTGCAATTTCAGAATTATCGAAGTTAAATACGCGTGATAAAATTTTAAAGGCAAATCGAGTGGATAAACCTTGCATGCCTTCATCAACGCCCGCGTAATCTCGGTATTCTTGGTAAGATTTTGCTTTGGGATCGGTATCTTTCAAACTTTCGCCGTTATAGACCCGCATTTTAGAAAATATCGATGAGTTATCAGGTAACTTCAAGCGTGATAACACTGCAAATTGCGCCAGAATTTCCAAGGTACTTGGGGTACAGGGTGCCTTAGCGAGTTCTGAATTAGTCAATAATTTTTTATAAATTTCAATTTCTTCAGAAACACGTAAACAATAAGGTACTTTCACAATATAGACACGGTCTAAAAATGCTTCATTGTTTTTGTTATTTCTAAAAGTGGCCCATTCTGACTCATTAGAGTGCGCTAAAATAATGCCATTATAAGGCAGGGCTGATAATCCCTCGGTAGCATTGTAATTCCCTTCTTGTGTGGCGGTTAATAATGGGTGTAACACTTTAATTGGTGCCTTGAACATTTCTACAAATTCCATCAAGCCTTGGTGAGCACGGCAAAGCGCACCTGAATAGGCATAGGCATCAGCATCATCTTGTGAAAAATGTTCAAGTTGTCGAATATCAACCTTACCGACCAAAGCTGAAATATCTTGGTTATTTTCATCACCAGGCTCAGTCTTAGCGATGGCAACTTGATCAAGAATGGAAGGATAAAGTTTAACTACTTTAAATTTAGAAATATCACCGCCATATTCGTGTAAACGTTTTACGGCCCACGGTGACATTATTGTTTTTAAATAGCGTTCAGGAATACCATATTCATCATGTAAAAGCTGGCTGTCTTCATCAACATCAAACAAACTAAAAGGGTGATCATTTACAGGGCTTCTCACACCATCTGCACTTAATACGTAAATAGGAATTTTTTGCATTAAACTTTTGAGCTTTTCAGCCAATGACGACTTGCCGCCACCTACAGGTCCCAGCAGATATAAAATTTGTTTCGACTCTTCTAAGCCCTGTGCTGAATGTTTTAAATAAGACACAATTTGTTCAATGGCTTCCTCCATACCATAAAACTCGATAAAAGCAGGGTAACGAGAAATTAATCGATTAGAAAAAATACGACTTAGAATTGGATCTTTTGACGTGTCAGTCACTTGTGGCTCACCAATGGCAAGTAATAGTCTTTCTGCGGCAGATACATAGGCACTTTTGTCTTGCTGACAAATGCTTAAAAACTCTTCTAACGAATACTCTTCTTCTAGTTTTTGCTGATAACGTTGTTGATAATGCTCGAAAATACCCATACTAGCCCCCTTAAAACGTATTAAAACATCATTAATGGCTGAGGTGTTCATTGAAAAATGCTTATCAAGGTCAAACTAAATTGAACAATGTCATAGCCATTGAATTTAAGTTTAGGTGGTTTTAACCTTCTTGCTAGGTAAGTTTGAAAGTAAATGCAATAAAAACAAGGACAAACAATAGCAATTGCAATAGTAGCAATTGCAGAATAAAAAGCGCGATGATTAAATTAATCATGGCTGACACAAAACAAAAAAGGAGCCGTAAGGCTCCTTTGTCTATTCACGGCAACTTATGCTGCGTAGTTTTGGTTTACAAAGTCCCAATTAACCAGTTGCCAGAACGCGGCTAAATAGTTAGGGCGTACATTGCGGTAATCAATGTAATAAGCATGTTCCCATACATCAACAGTCATTAACGGCGTCACTGATTCATCAGTCAGTGGCGTAGCTGCATTGCTTGTATTAACAATTTCTACAGTGCCATCAGCTTTCTTAACCAGCCAAGTCCACGCGCTACCAAAGTTGTTGACTGCAGAGTCAGTAAATTTAGTTTGGAAAGCTTCAAATGAACCAAATGCAGCAACAATAGCGTCTGCAACTGGACCTGTAGGTTCGCCACCAGCATTGGGCGCTAAACAATTCCAGTAGAAAGTGTGGTTCCAAATTTGAGCTGCATTGTTAAATACACCGCCAGTTGAAGTTTTAACCACTTCTTCTAAGCTTTTACCGGCAAATTCAGTTCCTTCAACTAAACCATTTAATTTAACTACGTAAGTATTGTGGTGCTTACCGTAGTGAAACTCGATTGTTTCTTGAGAAATATGAGGTTCTAGTGCGTTCTTTTCGTAAGGTAGTGCTGGTAATTCGAAAGCCATTGGTCTCTCCATGGATTCAGGTTATCGTTTTTATACCTAATATTGGTATCATTGCTCTAGAGGTATTGTACTGAATATTTATGTGAAGTGAATCATTGTTTAATGAAAATATTTGATAGTCCCTATCGATAAAATCAATGAGGATAGGGAGATATAATAACCATGTGAAAATTGGGGTTTTTGTTATCAAACAAGGTGTCGTACAATAGCGCTATTCTCACATCAATGTTGTTAGGAAATAAAATGGAAACTGTTGATAAAATTAAGCAACAAATTACCGAAAACCCAATCATTGTATATATGAAAGGCTCTCCAAAATTACCAAGTTGTGGTTTTTCGTCACAAGTGGCACAAGTGATGATTAACTGTGGCGAGCAATTTGCGTTTGTTGATATTCTTCAACACCCAGATATCCGTGCTGAGTTGCCTAAATTTGCTAATTGGCCAACATTCCCGCAATTATGGATTGAAGGTGAATTGATTGGTGGCTGTGATATCGTGACTGAAATGTTTCAAAAGGGCGAGCTGCAACCAATGATTAAAGCAACTGCTGATAAGTTCCGTACTGAAGAAGCAGGCGAATAAGCTTTTTTACAGAGGCCTAAAATAATCTGTACTTAAATTTTGTGATTTTTCGTGGATTTAAGAATAAAAAAACCGATGATTAACATCGGTTTTTTTGTTTTCTAATGGGTAGAAAATTATCTAAAAATCTTATCAGTGTTTATTCACGAATAGATTTTATCTAATTTGTTCATGGTGCGCTTAACATTATTCCTTTTCAGTTTTAGCCGCTGGAAGAACGGCATTAAGTAAAATTGCCACAATCCCACATAAGCTGATGCCTGTTAAGCTAAACTCGCCAATACCAAATGCCATGCCGCCAATACCAAATACGAGTGTGACGCCAACAATACTTAAGTTACGTGGTTGAGCTAAATCAACTTGGTGACGAATTAATGTGCTTAAACCTACCGCAGCAATCGAGCCAAACAGTAGACACATTATGCCACCCATTACAGGTGCAGGAATGGTTTGCATTACAGCGCCAAGCTTACCAACAAAAGCAAGCACAATCGCGGTGATTGCAGTCCATGTCATAATACGTGGATCAAAGGCCTTAGTAAGAGTGACTGCGCCTGTGACTTCGCTGTATGTGGTGTTTGGTGGTCCACCGACGGCTGAAGCGGCAATGGTTGCAATACCGTCACCCATTAATGTCCGGTGTAACCCGGGTTTTTTGATATAATCTTTGCCGGTGACATTAGAAATAGCCAAGATATCACCAATGTGTTCTACAGCAGGGGCGATAGCCACAGGGATGATAAATAAGATTGCTTGCCAATGAAACTCAGGAGCAACAAAGTGAGGTATTGAAATCCAAGGCGCTTGAGCCACTTGAGTGAAGTCGACAATGCCATAAAATAAGCTTAATACGTAGCCAACAATAATCCCCGCTAAAATAGGCATTAATTTAGCAATACCTTTAGCAAAAACGGCCACAATAATGGTTGTCATTAATGAACTTAACGAAATAACTAATGCTGTCGACGACTCAACAAGTACCGTACTGCCATCACCAGTTTTACCTAAAGCCATATTAACGGCTAATGGGGCTAAACCAAGCCCAATAATCATAATGACGGGGCCAACGACAACGGGTGGGAGTAATTTATGGATAAAATCTGTGCCGCGAACCTTCACGATTAATCCCATGATGACGTAAACAAACCCAGCAGCCATTAAGCCGCCCATAGTTGCAGGGATACCCCATGTTTGTACGCCGTATAAAATTGGGGCAATAAACGCGAATGATGAAGCAAGAAAAATTGGAACTTGTCGTTTCGTGACAAGTTGGAACAATAGTGTACCGATACCAGCTGTAAATAAAGCAACACTGGTATCTAGTCCGGTGATTAATGGCATCAGTACAAGTGCACCGAAAGCAACAAAGAGCATTTGAGCCCCTTGAAGCGGGATAAACAAACGGTTCATTTTAGTCTCCATAAAATGATGGCGGTGTTAAAAGTCAATTAGGTTGTTTGTAAAGCGATGAGTGGTGGTTAGCCTGATACAGCATTACTTCCTTAAACATTCTTATGGTACACTTTGGCTAATTTAATTTGTTGGTTTATCTTCTCCAATGTTAAAAAATATACCCAATGTCATAGTTTTAGCTATTTGTGCACTGCTTTTGTGTACCTCAGCCTCGGCTGTTGAAATTCAAAATCTAGACCAAGCGAATATTAAAGTTGATAGTCGTGGCAAAACAGAACGTAATCATGCTTTGAAACAAGCGTTGTCAGTCACGTTTATTAAAAATTCCGGTGATGCAAGCGTCCTTTCTGACACATTGATCAAAGAATATGTGCAAAATCCCAATAGATTATTAACGCAATACGTCTATTACCAACAAGATAATGCTCTTTACTTAAAAGCGATTTTTGATCACCAACGATTGATACAGGTTTTGCGACAAGCACAATTACCGGTTTGGGGAAATCAGCGCCCATTAACGTTATTGTGGTTATCCATGCCTCAGGCGAGTGTCCATGAGATTGTTGCAGATGCCGCCCAGTTTGAGGCAAAAGAACATATTACTCATTATGCGACCAATCAAGGTATTCCCATTTTATTTCCGTTAATGGATTTAGATGATTCAATGCAAGTCAACGTGACGGATGTGCGTGGTAAATTTGCAACAGTGATTGAGCGTGCTTCAGAGCGTTATGATGTGGAGTATTTTGTTGTAGCTAATATGGATAACGCGGCAGATGAAGTACGTTATCAAATGAGCTTATATGAAAAAAATCATCACAGTGGGCTTATTCAAGCGCTGGTGAATTATCAGGGCAGTGCATTAGATGAAAACTTAGCTGCTGAGCAAATCATTGACCAAATGTCAGCTTACTTCGTGAGTCGTTATGCTATTGCCTCGTCAGGCGACAATCTCAATACATTATTGAAGCTAGAAGGCGTATCTTCAATGAAGGATATCGTTGATATTGAACACTATCTTGGTGAATTAACGGCGGTTAAAAGCATCATTATAAATCAAATCGCAGACAATACTGTCACTTATTCAATTGAGCTGTTTAATCAGGTCGACGATTTGAAACGGTTATTAAATATTAATAACCGCTTTGAAATGCTTCCAGCCTTGTTGCCCTCAACAGACGATAGTTACATTGACCCCATAGTTACGGCTCCTGCACCGCTGACTTACAGATGGCATAGCCGGTAACACTATTTTCAGCGAGGAGTTGTGTTATACTGCTCCTCGCTTGATTATTAACGTGAGACCCTTCTTAGTGACACAAGAACCACCTAGACAACTCTCTTTACCTGTTTATTTACCTGATGATGAAACATTCGACAGTTATTATCCGGCATCTGGTAATGACGAGTTGATTGAAAAGCTTAAATCTTGTGCTCGCGGGACACTGGATGGCTCTTTGTATTTGTTTGGTCCAGAAAAATCAGGCAGAACTCATTTACTCCATGCCGCTTGTGCACAAGCAAACGATCTTGAACGTCGAACGCTCTATATTCCTTTAGGCATTCATGCCAGTATTTCAACCGCTCTTTTTGAAGGGCTAGAGTCAATGCAGTTAATCTGCATCGATGATGTTGATGCGATTGCCGGTCATCCTGTTTGGGAAGAAGCACTTTTTCATTTATATAATCGTATTAATGAACAAGAAGATTGTCAGTTAATTGTCAGTGGCAGTGCTTCGCCGCAAGAAGCGGGTTTTGCATTACCCGATTTAGTTAGCCGTATGCAATGGGGCTTAATCTATCAATTACAACCGATGGAAGACGCGGAAAAGCTGGTCGCATTGCAGCGCCGAGCAGCAATGCGAGGATTACAATTACCTGATGATGTAGGCAAGTTTTTGCTAAATAGAATGGCTAGAGATTTGCGCACATTATTTGATGTACTTGACCGCTTAGATAAAGCATCGATGGTACATCAACGCAAATTGACGATCCCTTTTATTAAAGAAATGCTTAGATTGTAATCTTGTTAAAATGAATTTTAAAAAAAGCGCCTAAAGGCGCTTTTTTCGTTTATAGACAACGATGAGTTTTATTAGATTATTCTTTCGCTTTTTTCTTTAACCCTAATCCCAATTCTCGTCCACGCTTGCGGGCATAAAACGGAAATCCCACTAACAATAAGCATATTAACAGTGTTTCAATTAAGGCGAATATGAGGTTTGTTTCACTGACATAGAGCAAGGTTAATGCATGTAATAAATACAAGCATAAGATGAAGCTTGCCCAAGCATAAGTGTATGGATTACCAGTAATAATCCCTTTAAGTGGTAGTAAAAGTGGAATCACCCACAATAGACTGAATAGTAAAGTATATGTGCCATTTACCCCTTGTTGGACAAACCAGCCTGTAAGTAATGCGGTTAAGGCTAAGTAACCCATTCGACATAACTGAAATAAGCTTTGGCTGGTCAGTTTAGTCTCAATGTTTGCGGCCGTGTTTTGGTTGTTCATTACTTTGTTTCCTACAAAATGTTGATAACATTTTCAGGCGGACGCCCGATGATGGCCTTGCCATTGGCAAGTACAATAGGGCGTTCAATTAACTTTGGTGTTGCGACCATTGCAGCAATGAGAGCTTGAGAGTTTAAAGCGGTGTCAGCTAAGTTTTGTTGCTTGTATTCAAGCTCTTTAGTGCGCATCATTTGGCGTGGTTCAAGCTCTAATAACGTTAATATATGCTTAATTTCATCGGTTGTTGGTGGGGTTTTAAGGTATTCGATGATAGTAACCTCTGCGTTATTGGCCTGCAAAAGGGCGAGGGTTTCACGGCTTTTTGAACAGCGAGGGTTATGATAAATAGTGGCTATTGTCATTATTATTATTCTTCCGTATTTAAACTGCTGCAATAAAGGCGGTAATACACCGCGTTAACAGAGATTATTGTATAAAATTTTAACTAGAATTGTCAGTCTATTTCAAAGAATCCATTGCTTTTTCAGCCAGCCTAAATTGCCTAATACGGGCATTAATTCTTGCGGTTTGCAGGCTGTTATTCTCGGTATAACGGTGTGCATAATTAAGTTGATCAATCGCACCTTTATAATTGGCAGCTAATGCCATCACTTCAGCCCGACTGTAATGAGAAAGTGCTTTGTTGCCTTGCTTTTGGTAAGCGTCAATCATAAGTTGATAAGGTAACATGTTGTTTTTATCTAAAAAGATTACCGTTTCTAATAAGGGTATTGCTTTTTGTGGTTGATTAGCTTCTATGTAGATATGAGCAAGATTGATGTTTATCACTGTTGAGGTTGGCATTAAACTTAAGCGCGACGCTAGCAGCTCAATCGCACTGTTATAATCTTGTTGTTGATCATATAAGTCACTTAGTGTGTCGACATAAAAGAGGTTGTTGTTATCTTTTGCGATGAGTTCGTCAATAATGACCTTTGCCTCATCAAAGCGCTTTAACCTAAATAAAGCCAATGCTTTACCATACAAGGCGGCATCTTTAAATTTGTAAGTTTTTCTTTTAAGTTGTTCTTCAAATAAAGACAACGCAGCGTTGTCACTCATGCTAGAAAAGCGGACTTCAATTCTGGCTTTAGCAAGATGATAATTTAAATTATCAGGCACATAATGTTTAGGGTATTGCGCAGCGCGGTTGCGTGCTTCACTGATACGTGACTCTGGCAGGGGATGGGTTAATAACATTTGTGGCAATTTAGTGGTAAAGCGATAGCGAGCTGCGAGTGTGGAGAAGAAATCTGCTGCCCCGTTGGGGTCAAATCCTGCATCAACCAAAATACGCATGCCGATGCGATCGGCTTCTTTCTCATGTTGGCGCGTGTAATTAATTTTTGCTTGTGTAGCTAATGCTTGTGTTGTCGCTAATGCAGCCATACCTGCTTGTGGCGCGGCAATCGTTAATAGAATAGCGCCAAGCATGCCAGCGATGGTTGCTGTTGAGGTTTTTTCTTGTGCTTCAATGGTTCGTGCAAGGTGGCGTTGGGTAACGTGGGTAATTTCGTGCGCAAGTACTGATGCAAGTTCACTTTCAGTATCGGCATTTAAAAATAATCCGGTATGTACGCCAACATGACCTCCGAAAAAAGCAAATGCGTTAATTTCATCATTTTGCAATAAAAAGAAATAAAATGATGTTTTTACTCCGGTGGCGTGGGCGACCAGTTTGTTACCTAGCTCAGAAAGGTATTGATTTAAAACAGGGTCATTTAACATTGGGGCAGAGGAACGAATCACTCGCATATAAGCATCACCATAGCTTATTTCTTTTTCTAAACTAAAGGTGTTTACTGCGGCAGTGCCAAGATCGGGAAGATCATTGTTAGCAAAACTGCTAGCGACATTAGCTAAGCTAAAAATAGTCAATGCACTGATTAATAATTTTTTTAAAAAAGCCCTACAAGGTAATGTTTGCAATGGATACCTTCATTCATCATGAAATACAAGTTAATACACAAAACACAATCACAGAATACGTTCTTATCTTGTGGTTTGTTTTGCAAGCTAGGATAATAGCCTTAGTTTGTTTAAAGCAAGATCATTATGAAAATTATTGATTTAACTCCTTACCGTTGTCCATATCCTTTGGTTCAGGTAAAGCTATTGCTCAAAAAAATGAAAATTGGCGATAATGTCGTTGTTTATCTATCAGACTCTGGATCACGCCAAGATGTTCCCGTATTCGTTAAAAATATGGGGTTTACGGTAGTTGTTACTGAAAATACCGCGACACAATTGGCATTGATTATATCTAAGTAAAATTATTTTAATTTTAAAATAAGGCGTTTAAATGCTTTCGTATTTAGGAAATTGGTACAAAACTCGATTCAGTGATCCACAAGCGATCACTTTGCTGCTTATCCTGGTTGGTTTGGGATTAACGCTGTATTTTGGTGCCTCATTGCTGGCACCATTGTTGATCGCTCTGGTTCTGGCCTTTTTATTAGAATGGCCTGTACAGCAAATGACGCGCATTGGCTTAAACCGAACCGCAGGTGCATCGATTGTGTTGTTAGTCTTTTTTAGCGCAATGTTCATTATTTTATTAGTGTTGGTGCCCAGCATTTGGAAGCAGGGCGTTAGCTTATTAACTGACTTACCCAACATGCTTGATAAAGGCATGCTCGCACTGCAAGAATTTAGTGCCCAATATCCACAATTTGTGAGTGCGGAGCAGCTTGACCAGTTATTTGTTCAACTAAAACGATTGCTTGACACACAGCATATATTCGATTTTGGTAAGCAGCTTTTAGGGTTTTCAGCTTCTCTATTAGTGTTAATGGTGTACGCGATTTTGGTGCCGTTATTAGTGTTTTTCTTTCTAAAAGATAAACAAATACTGGTTCAAGGCAGCAAACGCTTCTTTCCGTCAAATCGTGCTTTAGCTTCAAGTGTTTGGTCTGAAATGGAACAACAAATTTTTAACTACATTCGCGGTAAGGTGATAGAAATTGTCATTATCGGTGTGGTCAGTTATATCTTCTTTGCGGTGATGGGGTTGCGGTATTCAGCACTACTTGGGGTATTAACTGGGTTATCGGTATTAATCCCTTATGTTGGCGCAACGTTAGTTACCTTGCCGATTGCATTAGTGGCCTTTTTTCAATGGGGTGTTAGCCCTGAGTTTGGTTATTTATTACTTGGCTACGGTATTATTCAAGCGTTAGATGGTAACTTATTAGTGCCTATTTTATTTTCTGATGCGGTTGATTTGCATCCGGTTATTATTATCGCTGCGGTGTTGGTATTTGGTGGGTTATGGGGCGTGTGGGGAGTATTCTTTGCTATTCCACTTGCATCACTTGTTAAAGCAGTAATCAATGCTTGGCCTGTGAATCAAGGACAAGAAACAAGCGTCACCAGCGGATGATGGTGTAAATCATCGCAGGGTTAAATCGTTATTGTTTGATGGTTTAAATAAAAAAGGTGGCTCAATGCCACCTTTTTAGATCTTGTGAGTTTTAGAGCAATTCATTTTATTATGAATCAATAACATATCAGCCGTTTATTTTCGGTTATTTATACTGACCTATTATTTGTTTTTATTGCTTATTTCAGACGTTGTTTGTTCATTTTCAGCAGGCAATGGCTTATCTGGTTGAGGCTTCTTTTGTTGCTTATCTTGATTTTTTGGCTCACCAAATTGAGGTAATTTAAATTTATTTGAGCGGCTAAATATTGATACATTACTGATGACGATAGCAATCAGCAAAATAATGATTAACCACAACTCTATACCTTCAAGTTCCATCAATACCTCAATTTACATAAAAACTGTGTCATGGTGAAATTAAATGATATTAATCAACCGCTAAGCGTAATTCGCATTTGCGAATATCTTCAGGTGTATCAACTTCTGGTGAGTCAAAGGCACTGATAGCAACTTTGATTTTATAACCATGCTCTAGTGCGCGCAGTTGTTCTAATTTCTCTAAATCTTCAAGTTTACCTAAAGGCAGTTTGGCAAAGGCGTTAACAAATCTGCGAGTGTAAGCATAAACACCTAAATGTTTATACACAGGGTAATCATTGGTATCGCGGCCAAATGGAATACAAGAACGTGAGAAATACAAGGCGTTAAAGTCATTGTCAAAAACCATTTTCACGTGCAATGGGTCATCTCTTTCTTTTATATCGACAAGTTCAAAGCCTAATGTTGCCATTTCAAATTCACCTGGGTGGCGATGAAATAGGGTCACAATTTGTTCAATTGAAATAGGGTCGATCAGAGGTTGATCGCCTTGTAAATTAATGACTAGGTCATCATCATCTAAACCAAGTTGGTCAATTGCATCATTAATTCGATCCGTACCAGAGGCGGCATTAGGGTCGGTCATTACCACTTTTCCACCAAAAGACTCTACCGCATCTTTAATGCGATCATCATCCGTTGCAACATAAATACTGTCTAGACCTTTTGCTAATGAGGCACGTTCAAATACATGTTGGATCATGGGTTTGCCGTTGATCGGTGCTAGTGGTTTTCCCGGAAAACGACTTGAACCATAACGAGCTGGAATCAATAGAATGACTTTCATTATTAACCTTTACAAGATGTCGAAATAAAAGGGCTCAATTAGAGCCCTTAATATGCAAGTAAAAACAGTTACTTGCGTTAAGTTACTTATTGGTAACTTTTACTATTATATACGACGGAAAAGCTTAGTGAGCATTTCGTCGGTGACTTTTTCTTCCCAGCCTTCGCCATAAACATTGTCCCAAAGTGGGCCCATGCTCTTGGTGACAGCGACCATTTTAGCAATGGTTTCATCTGGTAAATCTTTACAGATATTCTGTGGCAAGGTGATGTTGTGAATTTCCATCATTTTACGGAATTCAGCAACGCCTTCAGGATAGAATTCTTCAAGCACGTTAAAGGCGAGGCAGTTACCAATACCGTGGTGATAACCCAGTACGTATCCTAAGCCATAAGAAACAGCATGACATGCACCAACTTGGCTATAAGCGATGCTCATGCCGCCCATATAAGAGGCCATCATCAACTTGTCATCTTTTTCTGCGTGATCATCAAGAAAGACTTGACGACAAAGATCCATTGATTTTTCAGCGAACGCTTTAGCAAATTCGTTTAAATAGGTCCCTTCTAGCGATTCTACACAATGAATAAAGCAATCCATTCCGGTGTAGAACCACTGCTCGGTAGGCACACCAGCAATTAACTCTGAGTCCATAATAATTTGATTAAATACCGTGTAATCAGAATTTAAACCAAGCTTACGCACTGGGCCACATAGTACTGCTGTACGCGATGCTTCAGCACCTGTACCCGATACGGTTGGAATACCAATATGATGAATTGCTGGATTGTTAATTAAGTCCCAGCCTTGGTATTTAGCGCTGCCGCCTTCATTGGTTAACATTAAAGAAACTGCTTTGGCTAAATCTAATGTTGAACCACCACCAAGACCAACAACACTGACCGGTACATTTGTATTGAATGCTTGTACTTGTTCAGTCAAATCATCAACTTGTTTCGTTGTTGGTTCTTCATCAACATTGACAAAAATCACTAAGTCATGTGGTTTATTCGGTACACGTTCACTCAGTGGTTTGTTTTGATGAACATCATCAACTAGGAATACAACAAAATCACTTTCTGTCTGGCGTTCTTGTGCAAGTACACCGTCAAGTTCGGCAAAAGAACCGCGTCCGAAAATCATTTTTGGTACACATTTAAAGTTTTTAAAACTCATTACAACATTCTCCGTTGAGATTTTTACTGTAAAAAGTAAAGGCTATCCAGCCATGAATACTGGATAGTCAGTTAGGTTGGTTACGCGAATGCGCGCTTAATATTGGCAATACGCTGCGCAATCTCTTCTTCAGTCCATGACAATTTAATTAGCATCGAAATTGTGCGGCTCATAATGGCATCTGACTGAGGTGTTTGCACTTTGGTGTAATCTGGACGATCTTCAATTAAGGTAATTGGCAACGCGGCAGGAGATTTAAGCTCTTGGATGTGTTTCCAGTTTTTAAGGTAATGCCAGTTATTAATATACCAATAGAAACAACCATCAACGCCGTTTTCAGCCAATTTTTTATTTATCTCAATAGTGCGAGCTTCAGTCGGCATGAAGAAGGTTAAGAAACCTGCAGAGTCTCCGGCTTCATCGGGGATTTCTCTGAAAGACACTTCAGTAATATCGGCCATTGCATCTTTGATGGTTTTCTTATTCGTACGTTGAATATCGATAATTTTATCAAGTTTACGTAGCTGGGCTAATCCCATCGCTGAATTCATTTCTGAAATGCGAAAGTTAAGCCCCATGTTTGGGTGACCTTCAGCGCCGCGGTCGTTGCCAACATGGTCGTGACCGTGATCTGAGAACATATGAGCATTTTCATAAATGTCACTGTTATTAGTAATGATCGCGCCACCTTCACCACAAGTGATGGTCTTAACCGAGTCAAAAGAGTAGCAACCTACGTCACCAATGGTACCAAGTGCTTGACCTTTGTAAGTCGCACCAATGGCTTGGCATGCATCTTCTAAAATGATTAAGTTGTGCTTTTTACATACAGCTTTAATTTCGTCCATTTTAGCCATCGAGCCACACATATGAACCAAGTTAATGGCTTTAGTGCGTGGTGTTATAGCAGCTTCAATTCCTTCTGGAGACAAACAAAGTGTTTCGTCAATTTCAGCAAAAATAGGAATAGCGCCTGCCATAAATACAGCTTCAACAGATGCAACGAAAGTAAACGGAGGGACGATAACTTCGTCACCTGCGCCAATACCTGCTGCAGCCATTGCAGTTTGTAGCGCGGCGGTTCCGCTTGAAACAAGATGCGCATGTTTTGCGTTCATTTTTTCGCAAAGCAGTTGTTCCATTTCGCGAGTTTTCCAGCGATCGTTGCGCATATGGTCGAAGTTATAACGAAAAGTAAAGCCGTTTTCCATCACGTCAGCAACTTCTTGCTTTTCTTCTGGACCAAATAATTCAAAGCCTGGCATGGAAATTATCTCCTAAAAAATTTTAACGTAGTTCGCGTTTAATAAACGGGGCAATTATAACTAGCTTAATGGGCTAACTGCGACTTAATTTTGATAAATATTTGCTTTAAAACAATAAGACCTGCTTATTTGCAGGCCTTTAAATAAACACGTGCTAATTATTTAAACGCCAAGTTAACAATTGGTTACGTGTTGACTTTCGGTGGTCACATCTAAATCAGTTAGTAAGCCATTTTCAATTGAATATATCCAGCCGTGTACTGATAATTCTTGACCTCTTGCCCATGCTTCTTGAACAATACTGGTTGAGGTAACGTTCGCAACTTGCTCAATCACATTGAGCTCACATAAGCTATCAAAACGTGCCTTGTCTTCAAGTGCATCTAAATCATTTTTGTGTAGGCGATAAATGTCTTTTAAGTGGCCTAACCAATTATCAATTAAACCAAATCGCTCGTTGGTCATTGATGCTTTCACACCACCGCAGCCGTAGTGGCCTACCACCATTATGTGCTTCACTTTTAATACATCCACTGCATATTGCAATACCGATAAACAGTTAAGATCAGTATGGATAACCATATTGGCAATATTACGATGAACAAACACTTCACCAGGCATTAAATCAATAATTTGATTTGATGGTACGCGGCTATCAGAACAGCCAATCCATAAATATTCTGGCGACTGTTGCTTTGCAAGCTGTTCGAAGAATGTAGGGTCTTCTTCACTGATACGGTTTGCCCAGCGACGGTTATTATCAAATAGCGGTTTTAATAATTTCATATGCACCTAGTGTTATGTTGTTGTCTCTGTTTAATTATTGAGACTTATTGTTGGGTACGTGTTACCTAGTTCATAGTTGAACTAGGTAATTGAAGTTAAAATGTATTTTTTCGCAATAAGTAAAGCCATGGTGACTAATCGAATTTAATCATTATGCCTCGGGCAGACATTATATAGGAACTCACTTAAACTTTTATTAACAAATGTGTCGTTTTCTAATGTGGCTAATTGTCCGGCATCGGGAATGTGCTTAAATAAGCTTGCACTGATGGTGTCATGCATTAAATAGCTTTCAAGGACTGTGCGTAATTGGTTTTCTAATCCCACCATGATCAATGTCGGCAGCGTAAGCAGCTCAGCATCTTCTAACAGATCACGTTGATAAATACCTTGGCGACAAAATTCAAGTAATGCTTGTGCGTGTTGCTGATCCGTTGGTATTGATAATTGTTTGATAGCAAAGTCAATATCAATGGGCTGTTGCGTTTGTTTTGAAATAAATAGTGGGGCAATTTGTGCGATTAACGTTTGATAGTCAGTGGTGTCTTTGGCGCTATCTATCCATTGTTGATATTTAGCGCAGTTGACTTGAGGTTCAAAACCGACAAAGCTGTTAATCATTGTCAGTGAATTTATCTGTTTGGGTGCCATTAATGTCATTTCAACACCAATTGCCGCGCCTGTCCCTAATCCAATTACATTGACCTTATCAAGGTTAAGCCAATCACATAACGCCAGTATATCGGTCGCAGTGTGGCTTAGCTTAGTGTGTGTATTGGGAATGGTACGATTTTGACCATGGCCCCATAAGTCGACACTGATACAACGATATTGACTGGCTAACGCACTGATTTGTTTTTCCCATACACCTTGGTCATTAAGAAGCCCATGGCAAAAAATCAGAGCTGGGCCACTGCCAGTATCTGTAAAAGGGATCACATGATTTGCATGAGAGGTTTGAAAGGTTTGCATGACTGACTCTTTGAAATAGGTTTAATATTTAACACGCGGTGACCATCAATATCCTAGGCGTAATCGTTGATATTTTTAGGCTATGGCATGTATTAACGTGTGTTGTTTAAGTTGAATTTTATGATGTTTTAGGTATCGGCGCTACAAAAGACACATATTGGTCAATTAATTGCGGTAATACGGCTAATAATTGGGGTTTTAAGTCAACTGAGGCACAGTTAATAATGCTTTTAAGTCTTAAGTGATCAAATCGCTCCAGATAGTCCTGCGCGACAGGATAATAACTAAGATGCCAAGGTTCAGGACTGACGCCACTTAAGCCGGCTTGAAAAGGAAAATAAAATCCAAATTCATGGGCGTGAGCCATTAGCCAGCGATGCATTTCATAACAAGGACCACCAATTAGGTATTCATCAGTGACAAGCTTTAATTGTTGCTGGTTTATATTGTTGGCATCAAATACGTCTATATCGGTGCCCCAATGATGGCGTGAGCTGCCAGGGAAAGCCGACCAAATCAAAATACTTTGCATAATTTGTTCTGGCGATAACAAAGCAAAATCAATAGGCTTTGATTGAGCATCAAGCAACGGTCTACGGCCTTGTGCTTTGGCATTCCATATTGCGCACTGACGCTCAAAGCCCCGGTAAGCAGAACATATTTGTAAATCAAACCCTGCTTGTAAAGCACATTGTTGCAGCTGCAAAAATGCCTCGGCAGTGCGGACTTCTAATTGCCTATCCTGGTATTCAACCAGATGTTGTTCATTGAGCCCATATAAATGGTCTAAATGATGACTACCAAGCTCGGCTATTTGCACAATAATTTTTCCAAAATACTTTCATAACATAAAGTTAAAAGCTCAAGGTCATCAACTTTAACAGATTCATTAACTTTATGAATGGTGGCATTTACCGGACCAAGCTCAATGACTTGAGCCCCTGTTGGTGCGATAAACCGGCCATCTGATGTGCCGCCAGTTGTTTGCGGATCTGTGGCATAACCGGTCACTTCTTCAATGGCTTGCTTGGTGGCTTCTAATAATGGTCCGCCACCGGTTAAAAAGGGAAGTCCGTTAAATACCCAGTCAATAGCATAATCTAATTGGTGCGAATCTAAGATTGCCTCGACACGTTCAATTAAGGCTTGGGCTGTGACCTCGGTTGAATAACGAAAGTTAAACATGACTTTTAAATCACCCGGGATAACGTTTGAGGTCCCAGTACCGCCATTTATATTGGCTATTTGAAAACTGGTTGGTGGAAAAAAGGCATTGCCATTATCCCAGTGCATATTAGCTAATTCAGTTAGTGCTGGTGCTGCTTTATGGATGGGATTGTCAGCTAGGTGCGGGTAGGCTACATGGCCTTGAACGCCCCTAACAACTAAATTTCCGGTTAAACTGCCCCGGCGACCATTTTTTACAATATCACCCAGTTTTAAGGTTGATGATGGCTCACCGACTAACGACCAAGTGATTTTTTCGTTTCGTGCTTCTAATGTATCAATGACACGAGTGGTGCCATTAATAAATGGACCTTCTTCATCACTGGTGATTAAAAACGCTATGGAGCCTTGATGATCCGGATGTTTGGCAACAAAACGTTCAGTTGCAACGACCATTGCCGCGAGTGACCCTTTCATGTCTGCTGCGCCGCGACCATGTAAATAACCATCAATGACCGTTGGGACAAAAGGAGGGGTATGCCAATGGCTGATATCTCCGGTCGGGACTACATCTGTGTGGCCGGCAAAACAGAATACGGGATCGCCTTTGCCACGTCTTGCCCACATATTTGTAGTGTCATCAAATACCATCGACTCTATTTCAAAGCCGCAGTTGCTCAGACGTTGGGCCATAAGAGCTTGGCAACCTTCATCTCGTGGGGTGATTGATGGACGAGAAATGAAATCTTTGGCTAAGGCTAGAACGTCAGTGTCAAGTTTCATTTGTTTAACCACGCTTGATAAGTTTCGGCTTTAAAACCTGTGATGATATGGCCATTATGACTTAGCACTGGGCGTTTGATTAATGTCGGTTGTTGTGCCATCAGTGTGATGGCCGTTTGTTGATTTATATTGGCTTTACTGTCATCACTTAAGGCGCGAAAGCTGGTACTGCGTTTGTTTAATAAGGCTTCCCAACCAATTAATTCTACCCACTTTTGAATTTGGGCTTCATCGATGCCATCTTCACGAAAGTCATGAAAAGTAATGTCGTAGTTATTGTTTTCTAACCATTTACGGGCTTTTCTTACTGTATCGCAGTTTTTAATGCCAAATAAAATCAAAATGGGACTCCCTGTAAAACAACAGCTGAATGCATCAGTTGATGTGTGATGAACTGAAAAGGTAAGCAATAAGATTGTTAGTTATCTGATTTACGGACTAAATAACGCAGTGGCGCATTGTTTTGTTATTGTTGAAAATGAACCCACTTTATAAACCCGCATTGATAGCATAGGGTATCGGCCTTAAGCTAAATAAACGTTTCGCTGTATTGTTGCATTTGCCCACAATAGCGACAAGAGGAAAAATGAAAGAAGTGAAGCAATTAGTGGCATATTCTATCTATTGAATATGCCACGAAAAATCGGTACAGAGGGAAGGGAGTTACATATGAATGGTAAAGATAATATCTTTACCCGCGGTAATCTGACCGTGTTTTTTGTCTAAACGGCCAATGTCTTCCATATTGGCCAGTACGACAGGGGTTAATAAGCTGTCAACTTGACCACGCAGAAATTCAAGATCAAATTCTAAAATGGGGTCACCTGCTTTAACATGCTGACCTTCTTCTGCAAGACGAGTAAAACCGTTACCTCTTAACTCAACCGTACCTACACCAAAGTGAACAAATAGCTCTAATCCTTGCGGTGATTCAATACTAAAGGCGTGATTAGTTTCAAATATCTTACCTATGGTGCCATCAATTGGGGCTAATATTTGTTTGCCCGTTGGGTCAATGGCAATACCGTCGCCCACAATTTTTTCCGCAAAAACAACATCAGGTACCGTCTCAATTTCTACCATTTGTCCTGACACTGGGGCAATAATATCAATGCCGCCAGAAGTTGGTTTCTGTCCAGACATCAAACGACGAATACGGCTTAAAAATCCCATGTTCACTTGGCCTCGGTTTTATTATATTTATGAATACGAATTAGCTGAAAAATGTCATAGGCTAAAAATGAATATCAATTAGTGTACATCGAAAGCGTGATGCTTGTATGCCTTTACTGCCTGAGATATTTCTTCTATTCGTGACAATTGTGACACATGCTGCGCGTGGTCTACAAAGTCTTTATAGTGTCCTGTGACTAAATTGGCTTTAACGGCTAACAAATTAGCAGGGTTAATACTGATATTATCAATACCTAAACCAACCAATAACGGTAATACTTCTGGGTTGCTACCTATTTCTCCACATAAACTGATTTCTTTGTCAGCTTGTTTGCAATGCATAACTGCCATGCTAATCAGCTGTAAAATGGCGGGTGACACTGCGGGATAATTGTTAGCTAATGTTGGATTAGTTCGGTCTGCTGCAAGCGTGTATTGTGCTAAGTCATTACTACCAATACTAACAAAGTTGACCAGTGGCAACATACTTGGCAAGTTAAGAATGGCTGCTGGGGTTTCAAGCACAATACCAATGCTCACATTACCAATGGCTTTTTGTTGCTCAAGTAGTTGGCTTTTTGCTTGTTCTATTAAAACCAGCAGCGCTTCAAGTTCTTCTATTTGACTCACCATTGGAAACATAAGTTTTACGGTGCCGTGACAAGCGGCTCGTAAGATGGCTTTTACTTGTGAAATAAAAATGTGTGGATTTGCGAGCGAGAACCTAATGCCGCGCAATCCAAGTGCAGGGTTGTCTTCATGCTGTTGATTTAACCAAGGAATGTCTTTATCAGCCCCAATATCGAAGGTGCGAATTGTCAAAGGAAGGCCGTTTAGCCCAAATAAGGCTTCGCAATACATTTTGTATTGTTGCTGTTCACTGGGTACGCTATTGGCGTGCATTAAAATGAATTCAGTTCGAAATAATCCAACACCTTGCGCGCCGACATCATTCATTCGAGATATATCACTTAACGTGCCGATATTAGCTAACAACTTAACCCCATGACCGTCTTGAGTTTGGCATTTATCATCTTTAAATTGTTTAAGTTTGAGATGCCGTGTTTGCTCTTGTTGTGCAAGTAATTGAAAGTGTGATTGCAACTTGGCATTTGGCGCGATATATAATGTGCCATTTAAGGCATCGATAATCAGCTCTGTACCATCTGCAATGTCATCTTCATTGATTGTAAATGGGCAATTGAGCAAAGCTGGAATGCCTGCACTTCTAGCTAAAATAGCCGTGTGACTCGTCAAGCCTCCTGACTCCAGTACAATCCCTTTAATATGTTCAAGTGGTAAAATGGCAAACTCCGCTGGAGTGAGGTCATCCGCCAATAAGATGGTGTCGTGCTCTAAAGCAGATAAATCCCATTGCAAGTGGCCATTAAGGGCATTATTAAGACGGGTTGATAAACATAAAATATCGTGACTTCTATTGGCGATATAAGGGTTGTCTATTTCAGAAATTTCAAACGCTTGTTGGCGGAAAATTCGATTAACAGCCACGCTTGCTGACACGCGGTATTGCGTGATATGACGATATAATAATTGGTGTAATTCACTGTCTTCTAATAAAGCGATATCAGCATCAATTAATTGGTAATGGTCACCGTTTTCATTGAGATGATGTTGGCAGCGCAGTAAATACGCAATAAGGTTATTTATGCCCCGCAGTAACTTATCTTTTTCTGCTTCTATGGCATCAAGACGAATCAATGATAAATCTAGCGGATGAGAATTAGAACGAATAGTCAAAGCCTGACCAAACGCGATTCCTGAAGAAACTACTATCCCATCAACTGACATCATTTACCCTTCAGTGTTAACTGTTAAAACAACAGAACAATATTTTTTAACTTAATGTAGCCAGAAGTGAGCCAATTTCATCCACTGCCAATTGCGCTTGTTCCCCACAAGCACTAACGGTAACAGTCACGCCATGATAAAGGCCTAGCGTTTGTAATTTAAACAAACTTTTGGCACTGGCTTGTTTGCCGTTACATTCAACAATGACATCGCAATTAAACAATTTAGCTTGTTTAACAAGCACCGCGGCAGGACGAGTGTGCATGCCATGAGGGGCGGTAATGGTTACTGTTTTTTGGTACATCAAAGACTACTCAGTTAATTAGAGGAAATAATATAACGTAAAAAAGGCACGGCTAATAGGGGGAATGTTCACCACACTAAACAATTTTTAGCGTGATGAACATAGACGACATCCAGAGAATATTTCTTATTATATTGTTGGCTAGACTTTAAATTGACTGAGGTTTTTACTGATGTCATCACTCATGGTTTGCAGCGATTGAGCTGCGTCATGGTTTGAGTCATTTACATGAACCTGTGCTTGAGTTAAATCGGTAATCGTAGTGATATTCACGTTTATCTCTTCAGACACAATTGTTTGTTGCTCAGTCGCTGCTGCTAATTGGCCGTTCATGGCACTAATTTGGTCAATCAAAGATAAAATGCTTTCCATGGCATCACTTGATTCAACCGTTTGTTTTTGTAATTGCACTGATTGATTTTGAGTGGTGCTATTACTGGACATCACTTGTTCTATACCATACTGAATTTGAGTAATAATTTTATTAATTTCATCAGTCGATTGTTGGGTACGTGTTGCAAGGGCACGCACTTCATCGGCAACGACAGCAAACCCGCGCCCATGTGTACCTGCTCTTGCTGCTTCAATAGCTGCATTTAATGCAAGTAAATTAGTTTGTTCAGCAATGCCCATAATGACATCAAGGATACGACCAATTTCATTGGACGAAAGACTTAATGTTTGGGTGACTTGCGCCGCTTGTTGTAACTCATTGACTAATAATTCACTTTGTTTTGCAGTGTTGACCATTTGCTGCTGACTTTGCTGCGTGGTCAGCTTGACACTATTGGCTGTTTCAGATGCATGCAGGGTATTGGATGCCATTTCTTGTGCGGTGCTTACCATTTCAGTCATGGCGGTGGCGACACTTTGAATTTCGTTATTCACACTAGTGGCTGAGATGCGGGTTTCATCTGATCTTTTTAATAATGCGCGTGCATCTTCTTGTAAGTTTTGCCCTAATGGCTGCAGCGTAGAGACCACATCAGATAATTTGGCAACAAAGTCATTAAACTCAACGGACATTTGCGCCACTTCATCCTTACCACAAGTATTAAGCCGCTGGGTAAGATCGCCTTCACCTTTAGCTATATCACGCATCGCTTTAGTGGCTGCATTCAATGGGGCAGTAATTGAGATATTTAAGACGATGAAGAATAAGAAAATAGGAATAGAAATCATTAACATGATAACTAAAAAACGTCCAATAATAGGGAGTAAATGGTCATTGACGACCGCAACGGGTGATTGGATGATAACCGTTAGACCTAAATGGTTCTTTTTCGCGAAAGCGAAATAGCTGGTTTGCTGGCTATTGGCAGCTTGTAATTGTAATTGGACGGTTTTACCCGTTGCGGCTGCATTGACGATTTGTTGGTAGGGTTGGCCGGTAAAATTGCCATTAAGGCTAGAAACTGAACGATTGTGATTTTTAGGATCGGAAGAATCTAATAACACCGTATTATTTTGATTAACGACAATGACCGTTAAAGGGAATTGGTTGACGAGTTTGTCAGTAAACGCGGCAAATTGTTTTAAGGTGCCATTTGGGGCATTCGTTGTCTTTAAATGTGTCTTCCAAGCAGCATCTATGTTTTCAAATTGTGTGTTTAATTGCCTGTACTCTTGTTTTACTAGCGAATTGTACTGTTCGTTCACAGAAAAACTCGCAAAACAGAGCGTGCCAAGTGCTGCTAGCATAAGCATGATGATTAATCGTTGTAAAATACTGAATTGGCGTAAAAAACGGGTCATTAAAACCTCTACTACTTTTTATATATAAAGTGGCATTAAACATGATAAATGAACATGAATATATGACTCACTTCACATTGAGCTTAGGTAAGCTAAGATTTAGTGCATAAACCTGCAAAAAGTAACATTACAAATACAATCTGAATCGCTAAATCAAACAGTTAATTTGCAAATGCACTTGTTTGGTTAATTAATGGTCTAGCAAGTTGTTTTTGTTTTGATTTTTAATCGTTTTCCCCGCAAGATAAATAGATTGAACATAGAAGGTGAAACAATATGGTTACCCCATCAAATGTAGTGAACAATGATGATATTTTATTAAAGTTATGCCATTCAGTTGCAGGCGTTTTATCAAGTACCAGTGGTACACATATTTCCCATGCGGGTATGGTTCAAAGCATTTCTCGCACCCGTTTAAAGCCTGATTTAGGCTGTTTTTCTATTTTTGATGGTGGGTTTTCTGGTTTAGTT
This sequence comes from Shewanella intestini, assembly GCF_018221465.1. Taxonomy (GTDB): domain Bacteria; phylum Pseudomonadota; class Gammaproteobacteria; order Enterobacterales; family Shewanellaceae; genus Shewanella; species Shewanella intestini. Next base: position 161,367 of record NZ_JAAIKR010000002.1, read on the forward strand.
GTTATCAACTTCTCAGCAGAAGCTGCCATCGAAATCTATCGTAAATACATGCTGAACATGGGAATGCCTGAATCTGAATTAGCTTTCTCACACACTTCTGAGGATGTCAGTAATGTGATGGGCGAACTCATGAACCAAATTCTGGGTGACTTTATCAGCAAAATATCTAAAGAGTTGCAAACCTCTATTAGTCAGTCACAACCGAAAATGTTAACCATTAATAAAGAGTTAACGATATCGGTTGATACCAATCTTGATGACGGTGTCGCGCGACGGGTATCGTTTAAAACGCAAAATAATCATATTTTCTATTTAGAATTTGCCATGGACAGAACCGAATTCATTTTGTCTTCAGAATTTGAACAAGATGAAGAGTTCGATCCCGATTCATTATTTGAAGCTCACAGTAATTTATCTGAACAAAAAAGCACGAAACCAGCGGCAGTAAAAGCGGCTACAACAGATGATGCTGACGACTTACTGAGCGAGTTAGGTTTATAATTTCATCACCAACGTTTACTTTGAATAGCATGATTTAACTAAAATTTTAATAATAATAAGGTTGAAGATGATATGGCTTCTAAAGCAACATCGATAGATATTGCCTATCGGGCTGGTGTTTCCCAGTCTACGGTGTCAAGAGCATTGCGAAATAGCCCGTTAGTGAGCCAAGAAACGCGTGAAAAAATACAAGTTATCGCGAAAGAGTTAAATTATAAGGTGGATAAAAACGCCAGTAATTTACGTGCCCAACATAGTCATACTTTAGCGCTGCTCATTTGTGAAGACCCAACCAATGACGAGTCAATGATAAATCCCTTTTTCTTATCAATGCTTGGGTCTATTACGCGGGCAACTGCTCAGCAAGGTTATGATTTACTCGTGTCTTTCCAACAATTGTCCAGTGACTGGCATGCCGATTACGAAGACAGTAATAAAGCGGACGGGATAATCCTGCTTGGGTATGGTGATTATGTTGATTACGCCCATAAACTCGATAAATTGTTAGCGCAAAATACCCACTTTGTTATTTGGGGGGCTGAGCATAACGATAAAGCAGTGTTATCTATTGGTTGTGACAATCACCAAGGCGGTCAGATTGCCACAGAACATTTAATTAATTGTGGCTATCAAGATATTGCTTTTTTGGGTGATAGCTCTAGCCATAGTCCTGAATTTCGCGATCGCTATTTAGGCCATATCGATGAACTTAACAAAGCCGGGTTAACGCTAAGCAACAAAAAACAATTTGCGGCAATTAGCACTGAGAAATCAGGTTTTGAAGCGGCCAATGCCCTGCTAGATAGTGGTCAGTCGTTTGATGCTATTTTTGCTGCCAGCGACTTAATCGCTATTGGTGCTATTAATGCGTTAAATAAGCGTGGCATTAAAGTGCCAGACGACATTGGCGTGATTGGTTATGATGATATTCCTGTTGCCAGTTATGCCCATCCAGCACTTACAACGGTAAAGCAAAACACCAAACTCGCGGGTGAAAAAATTGTTGAGAGTTTATTAAAGCTTATTCGCGGACAAGAAGTAAAACCGCTGCTTATTCCCACTACTATTGTGGTTAGGCAATCTTGCCGTGTAGAGTAAGTTAAAAAATCAACAATCTAAGCCTTGTTTAAAAGCACAAATGCCATTATTTGTGCTTTTTTCGTTACTGGTGGTCAATTTGTATTTTACAAAGTGACGACTTCAAATGCTAACACCATCTTAATGGTCAACTTATGCAATCAGCGAGTGCGTTGTTTTAACTAAGTGAGAGTTAGCAAAAGTGCGCGTCTAAAGTGGGGCCCCGAAAATGCTGGGCTCATGTTCAGAGATTCAGATAAAGATAATGAATTTTCGTTTTAAATTAGGTGATTTAGGATTTTATTATGGCAGGTGCCAGTTTATTAATGCTGTTAGATGATATAACCGCTGTGCTAGATGATGTTGCGGCGATGAGTAAAGTTGCAGCAAGAAAAACCGTCGGTGTTTTAGGTGATGACCTTGCGTTAAATGCCCAACAAGTTTCAGGCGTTGCTGCTGCACGTGAATTACCTGTTGTGTGGGCAGTCGCTTTAGGTTCGTTAAAAAACAAAGCGATATTGGTGCCCATCGCACTCATCATTAGTGCTGTTGCGCCGTGGCTTATTACGCCTTTATTGATGTGTGGTGGACTGTTTCTGTGCTTTGAGGGCAGTGAAAAGCTGCTTCATTGGTATCAATTACGTGTTAACCAAGGTGCAGATAATCATCAACAACCTGCAAATCTGCTAAAGGATAGGAAACCCTTTTGTGAGCAAGAAAAAATCAAAGGCGCCATTCGTACTGACTTTGTGTTATCGGCGGAGATCATCGCTATTGGATTAGGAGTTGTCGCTAAAGCATCATTAATAGATCAATTACTGACATTAACTGTCATCGCTATCACCATGACTGCGGGCGTGTATGGTTTGGTGGCTTGTATTGTGAAAATTGATGATGTCGGTTTGTACCTGTCAAAGCTAAAAGGGCAAGGGCAGATAAAGCTACGTATTCGAAAGCTGGGGTTAATGTTGATAACCGCGGCGCCAAATTTGATGAAGACGCTTACCGTGGCAGGCACTATTGCAATGTTTACCGTTGGCGGCGGTATTATTACCCATGGTTTTGATTACTTTAGTCTGATTTTTAGTGATATTGAATCATCAGTGGTGACCATTGAATTTGTCGGCCCAGAGATCGCGTGGGGAATGCCATTTATACTTAATGGCTGCTGTGGCGTGTTAATCGGATTTGCGGTATTAGCTGTCATAAATAGTGTTAAGAAAATAACGGCCAGTGCATAAATTGTTTATGCATCATTCTTAGGTAACTGCTAACAGTTTAACAACTAAATACAAAAGTAAGATGGATGCTTAAGCTGCCAGTGATTTGAGCTAATGCAATGTAAGGCAATAAAAAAGGTATCGATATCGATACCTTTTTTATGCTAATTTAATCAGTCGCTGTTAAATATGCTTTGAGCCTACGATTGAGCTAATAACTTTGGATTTGGCCCGTATTCGTTATCTTCTTTACTGTCAAAGCAAAATACAATGGCTAAAATAAATAATCCCAGAAGTGGAATTAATACCAATAAACACCACCAGCCAGAATGATTGGTATCATGCAGGCGTCTAACACTCACCGCAATCGATGGTATCAACACTAATAACGAGTAAATACCGCTAATGATGCCATAACCGGTCGCGTCATTAAATGTACCAACTCCTTTATCAATCAAGCTTAATATTATAGAAATAATCGTACTGATTAATAAAAACATCCAAAACTCTTTACGGCGAGCACGGCCACTAAAATCAAAATATTGCTTGAGAACTTTTATATACCAGTCCATCGAATGAATTCCTTGATGTTATGTAAAACCTATTTGTATCAACTTTTTACAACTTAAACAATAATCGCTTTTTAAACAGTCTAACTGTTGATAAAACATTAACGGATATTATTCTAAGCTGTTGTCAGTAATTGATCAGCCGTTACATGCCGTTAATCTTTAAGTTTATCTGCAACAATGGGATAAAAATCCCAAACTTGTTCATCAGTCATTGAGCGAACTAATTTCACATACTCAGCATGAGTCCATGCCAGTGGTGTTGCTGAATTAGTGCCGTCGCCTAATTTATACTGGTAGCGCGTTGGGTGACCAACACCATCCCAAGCTTGCTCAGGGAGCATTAAACCGGCGTTAGCAAAGGTTTCCATTCCTTGTACATAGGTCGAAATTAATTGTTGTTTGCTTTGTTGGTTAAGTTGGTTGGTTGCTTTAGCCAATGCCAGTTCATAATGGCCTCGTTCGCCTGTAAAAAATGGCCAAACACGACCACGTTGATCAATTGTATTACTGCCATTTTCAGCGTAACTGTTGCCTGTTTGCGTATCTTCACCGTAACCGTCATTGCCATAACGTCTATACCCTGGCACGGTGCTGCCATCTTTGGCTACAAACTCATATTTAACCCGTAAATTATGTTCAAGGTCAGTATTATCAATGAGTTTGACACTATTTTTTATGACTGAGTCTGTTGCCGGTGTGACCCCGTAACGGACGAGCTCTAAAAAGCCTGCGTCGAGGATCTGGCGTTGATCAATCCCTGGTTTACCATTGTTATCAAGCAAAGGAGTATTGGTATTAGGGTTACCGTTAGGGCTAATACGTAAATAATAAGCTTGGTTATCAATGGCGCTATTAAGGCCTCCTTGGGTGGTGATCGTCGTTGCTGCTAACTGCTGTTTTAGTTTTGTAGCAATGGCTAAATATTGTTGTTGGTCATCGCCAGCAAGTTTTGCTAAATCACTTGCTGCTACTAATCCTGCGATTACAGAAGCTATGGTAGATGGAGAATAGCCGGCTTGTTCTTCCCAGCGTTCTTGCTGAGTATGGGGCGGGGTAATAGTGACGTCATTCCAATCAAGTTTAACCTTACCACCGTTAACCAAGAAATCTGCCGCAGGTTTCAGCATTTGATGATACCAGGTGCTGATTTCTGCATCGGTAAATACCCCGGCTTGCCAAAGTTTCCAACCAAGCATAATCGGCATTGCTGTTTGATCGAGTTGGACACCGACCCATTCAATTTGACCGTCAACATGGGTTTTTTGTAAAAACCAGCCGTTAGTACCTTGGTAATCTGGTGTTTGCTGGCTAACTTGCACTTTTTTTAGATATTCAAAGGCCACTTTAGGAGTTTGGGTATCACCCATGGCTAAAAATGCCATTGCACACTGATAAAAATCTCTTGGCCATACCGCCTTATAACCTGTACTGCCCACCTTCGCAGAAACGGTGTCGCCCCAAGGGTTTGACAGTGAAGCGATTAATGCTCCCGCATGGGTTTTATCTTCTTGTGCTTTTAACACCAATGCACTGGCATACAGTAATTGGCCGTTATCAGCAGTGTTCACCGCCATATCATTAAGCGGTGTTAAACTGGCTAAATAATCTTGCCAACCTAACTGTTTATCATTACCTAAATAGGCACTAAGCACGGCATCATAACCGGTTAGTAATGATTGAGTTGCCGCGGCCATACTTTGTTGCTGATTGTCACCAAAGCCGATAGCGACATTAATGGTTAGCGGTTGATTAACGGTTAATGAAGGCAGCTGCGCCGTTAACGCAACGTTGCCGACGGTTTTTCTATCAAGGCTGGTGGTTTGGTATAAATTATCAAGTTGACCGTTATCTTGTAAATCAACTAAGCCGTCAGAGCGGCCAACAAAGCCTGCTTGTGCTTTCACAAATTGTGTGTCTGAAGTAATGGTCATAAAGGATGAATCTTGCTCAGCTGTATGAGCAATTAACGCGTTTCCTTCAACAAAAGCAATATCGTTCGCGCCGCTATTATCAATGTGTGGATTAGCATAAAGGTGCGGGGTAATTCCTTCTTCGTAAGCGGTAAAGATGACTTTCATCATTAATGAATGGCGGTTAGGGTCGGTAAAAATGTGCTTCTCTATTTGGTACTTACCCTCTGTGTCGCGGTTAATAATTTTATAGGCTAATGACAGTGGTCTGCCTTGATCATCTTGATGTAAATACTCAATCGTGGTGATGGTGTCTTTTTTCTCAGTGTCGACAAAATCTTTCCCAGTGATAATAAATTGTAATTCTTTTAATTGCGCGTTGTGAATCAAGCCATACATGGTTTCGGTAAGAATACCTTGCGCGACGCTGAACCAGACTTTGCTAACCGCTTGATGTTCAGAGGCAACATACTGGCCGTTAACATAAGGTACATACGATGTGCCGATGCCGGTTTTACCTGAAAAAGCCCATGTAGGCTCGATTCCCGGTGCACCGGGTGCTGATGCGACAGCGGCAGTTGCGGGTTGTGCACGTGTAAGTGCTGATGTTAGATTTTCTGGGTCATTGCTGCAAGCACTTAGGTTTAACCCTAACAGGACGATTGCGATTGTTGATGCCAACTTTTTAGGCTTATTTAAGACGTTTGTGTGCAACATAATGCTCCCCGAATTTACTGAAATAGTGGTGTATTACTTGAATTATTATTTTTTTTCGTTTTGTACAAAATGGACTGCAATGCCTGAAACCATCATAAAAATACCGCCAAGTACGACTGCATAAATGGGCTGGCTGTCAAAGAAAACGCGTAACAGTAACCCTAATATGCTGGCAGCAAGCAATTGTGGAATAACAATAAAGAAGTTAAATATGCCCATGTAAACGCCCATTTTATGCGCCGGAATAACGCCTGAAAGCATGGCGTAGGGGACGGATAAGATCGATGCCCAGGCAAAACCCACACCAATCATTGGGATCCATAAGTGAGTTGGGTCAGTGATAAAATAGAAACTGATTAAACCTATACCGCCTAAAAACATATTGATGGTATGAGTAAATTTAATCCCTACGGTTTTAGCTAATAGTGGAATAATCATCGCGGCAATGGCGGCAAAACCATTGTAAGAAGCGAACAATATGCCAACCCAATCAGCGCCATCATTGTAGGCTTGGCTGAGCACATCGTTGCTGTCATAGTGGTGTGAAGTTACTGCCGATGTGGTGTAAATCCACATAGAAAACAAAGCAAACCAAGCGAAAAATTGCACAATGGCTAATTGCTTCATTGCTCTGGGCATATGGAATAAATCGTTTACCACGTTAAATGTCATGCCCATTGACTGATTATCGCCCTGACTGGTATTGAGCTTGATAGCGCAAAATAATTGCAGTGGTCCAAAGGCTAAAATACCTAAACTTAAAATATACAGTTGTGGGTCTAAATCTTGTACAGCAATGAAAGCGGTAAATACTGTGCCAACAGTTATCCAGCTGATAGCCCCTTTACGATATTGCGCTGAGCTGCGCAGGTTTGCCTCTTGCGTTAGCCCTGACTGGCTTTGAGCCGAGTGAAATGAAGCTAACTCTTCAGGTGAGTATTCTTTAGATGAAATAATGGTCCAAAACACCGCTAAAAATAATACCACTGCACCAAAATAAAATGAGTAACGAACCGAGTCAGCAATTTCGCCAGCATCGGCAGTATTTGCGACATCAAACATGTTGGTCAAAATATACGGTAAAGCCGAGGCGACAACCGCGCCAATACCGATGAAAAAGCTCTGCATCGCATAGCCTTGAGTGCGCTGGCTCTTAGGTAGATTATCGCCAACAAAGGCTCTAAATGGCTCCATGGCGATATTGATTGAAGCATCCATAATCCACAGCATGCCGGCGGCAATCCATAATGTAGGCGAATGGGGCATGACAAATAAGGCGAGGGTAGTACAGATTGCACCAATTAAAAAATATGGTCTGCGGCGGCCAAGACGGTTCCAAGTGTTGTCACTTAAATAACCAATAATCGGTTGTACGATTAATCCCGTTAATGGCGCAGCTATCCATAAAATCGGAATATCTTCTATCTGCGCGCCTAAGGTTTGGAAGATGCGGCTGACATTGGCATTTTGCAGTGCAAAGCCAAACTGAATCCCTAAAAAACCAAAACACATATTGAATATCTGCCAAAAGTGTAATGGAGGTTGTTCAGTGGGAGTATGAGTGCTAGACAGTGATTTATTATTGTTATTAGCAGACATAGTAATCCTTTAAAATGATGCCTAATTAACAGTGTTAGGCGGTAACTAGCGTCACTGCTAGATAAAAAAATGGCGAATACACATCTCCCTAAGACAAGTATTCGCCAAAGACCTATTTAGATTATTTATTAGGTGGCAATACCCAACAAACAAAAACATAAGGCACTTTAAAACTGACTTAACGTCAGAAACGACCTAGCCCTTTTCGCTGTGTGAGCACACAGTGAATCAGCAAGATTTATACTAGCGTTGCCACCCAAATAGGTGCAACTGTGTACATACGTATTCATAAATTCCCAGCAACGTTTTATTAGCAAAATCATAACAGTAAGTGAGTGTGTATTTAACCATGAATACCCTCAATGGCTTTATCTGGCATTATCCACTTGCTGAACAGGAGTGCTTATCAGCTCAGATGCTGTTTTTAGCTGCATTGTTGTTTGCATGCCATCGGTTGAAGGTAACGCTAATATCACTGACTCTAATGGCGCTAATTGCAGCTTTATTTTACCGACAACGCCTTGTTGTGTCGGTTCAAATTCAATTGTCCAGTTAGATTGGCTGGTGTTATTTTTAGACGTTAACGACGCTTGCTTGATTTGCATTTCACTGGCCTGTTGCAAAGGCAAAGCCTCATGGTTTGCTTGCCCCAAATGTGGCTTTATGGTTGATGCAAGTAGATTGGTTAATGTTAACGGGCGCGTTGTCATATGCGGCCACTTGGCAATGAGCGAGTGAGGTATCGTGACGGTGTAGCGGGCTGGTTCTGTGTATGAAAAATTAGTGGCGATAACCAATTGTTGTTGCGGATTAAAGCGGCTAAATACAAATGCTTTGTCGTTATAACCTTTGGTGTTTAAGCTGCGCTGTAAGCTATCTAGTTCAACATAATGACCCGATAAAGCCGCTGCACTGTGGCTTAAATTTAACAGGGTTTGATAATAGTGCCTAAGTTGCTTTTCGCTCTGTGTCGATTGACCACCATCAAACTTACCGTTATTCATCCAGCGCTGATGCGCTGGCACGCCAATATAGTCAAAAATACTGGTACGAGTCGGTTGGCCAAATCCAGCATGTTCTGCGCCAGCTTCTCCTACATCTTGGCCAAAATAAAGTAAGGTTGGCGCACGACTTAATGTGGTTGACAGCACCATTGCAGGGAGAGCATTAAATGGATTTTCTGCAAAGTCGGCACTGGCAATACGTTGTTCGTCGTGGTTTTCTAAAAAGTGCAGCATGTGAGCTTCAATATCTTGTACTTTACTTTGCACCAAGGCTATCTCAGCGCTAGAACGCTTGTCGTGCATGATATCTTTTAAGGTGTCATATAAATCCACTTTGTCGTACAAGTAATCCATTTTGCCAAGATGAATATAATCACGATATAAATCAGGGTTATAAACTTCAGCTAATAAAAATGCTTTTGGGTTAGTGTGTTTAATGTGACTATTTAAATAGCTCCAAAATGCAACCGGCACCATTTCAGCCATGTCATAACGAAACCCATCAACGCCTTTATCAAGCCAATATTGGGTGATTTGCTTGAACTTTACCCAAGAGTCAGGAATCGACTCAGTTGATTGTTGCTGCCAAAAAGCAAAATGTTCGGCGGCGGTTTTAGTGGCATAACTTGCTGGCAGCTGTGGGAAATCAGCGCTACCATCAGGCTTAACTCCGTAATTAATTTTTACGGTTTCATACCAGTCATTGGCATGAGGCTGTGCTAATCGTGAACCATTACCAGTCCATTTTGCGGGTGTTTCAACAAATTTCCCGTCTGCTAATGGATGGGGTTGACCACCCAATACAGCTTGATTAGCGGGTAGCTGAGGCACGCTAAACTGACTGCCTTGAATATAATAAAAGTTGTTATTTTTAGCGTATTCAACAGAAGTGTCATCTGCTGCGCCAAAGTCGCTGACGCCTTGTGGCGCAGAAAGTGATTGATAACGGCGCGCTACATGATTAGGCACAATATCAATGATGACTTTCATTCCTTGCTGGTGGGTACGGGCAATAAGTGCTTCAAATTCGGCTAGGCGCTCAGCGGGATTATCTGCTAAGTCTGGATTAACGTTGTAATAGTCTTTGACCGCATAAGGGGAGCCAGCGCGGCCTTTTACGACATCAGGATCATCATTGCTAATCCCATAGGCACTATAGTCATTAATCAGCGCATGATGTGGTACGCCGGTATACCAGATATGAGTGACCCCAAGTGATTGAATGTCTTGTAGGGCAGTGACGCTAAAATCGCTAAATTTGCCCACGCCATTTTGCGCTATATTGCCCCAAGCCATGTTATTGGTGTTGGTGTTGCCGTAGAGTCGGGTAAATACCTGATACACCAAGGCCTTGTGTGCCATGGCGGATTTATCAATGCTGGTAATGGGACTGACAGTATTTGCTTTTGGCGTGTCAATAACAGCAAAAGCGGGGGAGACACTGGCACCTAAAGCAAGGATGAAACTCACCGCGAGTAGACCATTGCTAGGTCGGTGTTGGGGGAAAGTTGCCGTTGCAGAGAAAATATTGACCTGACGCATGATGTGTCCTTATTAACGTTGTAAAAATTGCTCATGAGGCGGTAATTGAGCACAATAATGTTGGTAAATAGCTTTTAAGTTACTTAAAAACTCATCACGTTGTATCGCCGTCATATTGTTAGCTAACGGGTTATGATCGCTTGGCATCAGCCCTTGACCTATCATGACTTGCAGCCAAGCTTCTTCGGTAAACAGTTCATCTTGTTGGCGAAACAGGTTGCCTGATTGCGCGAAGAGATCGATTTTTTGTCTTAACGATTCCGGCAACGACATTTGCCTGCATTGCTGCCATAAATCGCCGCTTTGTCGTTGATTGAGGGCGTAATGCAAAATGATAAAGTCACGAATTTGTTCAAATTCACGTTGAGATTGTCGGTTATATTCATCAACTAGCGCAGGAGTAATTCGGCGATGAGGCAATAATTTGGTCAGCCGAATAATGGCAGTTTGCACTAAATGTAAACTGGTTGATTCAAGCGGTTCTAAAAAACCGCTGGATAACCCAATGGCGACACAATTTTTATGCCACTGCTTTACTCGTCTGCCGGGCGTAAATTTGAGCAATCTCGGTTGAGTGATCGCTTTGGTATCTAAATTAGATAATAACCGCTGTTTTGCGCTGTCATCGTCAATAAACTGCGATGAATAAACCAAGCCATTACCTGTGCGGTGCTGCAAAGGTATGCGCCACTGCCAACCAAATTCATGTGCGATGGCGCGAGTAAAAGGAATAATGGGGTGACTTGCTTCACTGGCCACTGCCCAGGCGCGGTCGCATTTTAACCACTTTTGATAACTGTCAAATTCCACCCCCAATGCTTTATCAATTAGCAGCCCAGTTTGGCCGGAAAAATCAATAAATAAATCACCTTCAATCGGTGGGCTCGCGTTTAAATGTAAGCGTGCGATATTACCTTGTTCATCTAAAACAACATCATTAACAGTGTCTTGAATGTGGGTAATGCCTGCATTGCTACACAGTTGCTGCAACAATTGTGCATATCGCCCTGCATCAAAGTGATAAGCATGGGTTAAGCCTGCAAGTTGTTCGTTATGAATGCGGGTGACATTAGCAAATTTGCCTGCACTAGCGGCTTGGTAATTGAATGAAAAGTCCCATAACGATGAGGCTGTTTCAGGTTTACTTGCTAACCAATAATGATGAAAGGAAGTGTAACCTATGTTTTTACCTAACGTACCAAAGGCGTGCATGTAGCACTGTGACTCTTTGCCCCAATGGCTAAATTCGATTCCAAGTTTAATGCTGGCATGGGTTTGGGCTATAAACGATTTTTCATCCACACCTAGTACATCATTAAATATTTTAAGGGGAGGAATAGTTGCTTCGCCTACACCAATAGTGCTGATATCGGCAGATTCAATTAAGCTAATGTTGAGAGTCTGAGAATACATTTTACTAAGCAGTGCCGCCGTCATCCAACCTGAGGTGCCACCGCCTACGATAACGATATTATTGATGTTGTTATTCATTATCATCCTTTTACTCTGGTTAAAAGTTAGCTGGAGATTGCGATTGTTTATGATCAAAAGACAATAAAAAAGCCTCTAAAAAGAGGCTTTTTTATCACACAGCTTAGAACTTGTAGTTAGCACCTAACATGTAGTTACGACCATAGTTTTGGTAGTCGCGTACTTCACGATCATCTTCACCAAAGTAGGTAGTAAATGGCTCGTTAGTTAAATTATTGACTTGCAATTGCACTGATAATCCAGCGAGAGAATTAAATCCTGCTTCACCAAAGTCATAACCTATTTGCGCATCAACCACGGTTTCAGCATCAACATTAACGTTTACTCGGCTTAAGCTAATTGCGGTGACTTCACCTAAGAATTCACTGCGGTAACGTGAACTCACGCGCGCTTCGAAACCCGAGTTTTCATAATAAACTGTCGCGTTAAATGTTTTCTCTGATAAACCCGGCAAGGTAGTTGGATCACTTTGTGAGGTTTCTTTCACTTCAGAGTCATTGTAAGAGCCGTTTAAGATGGTACCAAACCCTTCTAATGCATTAGCGAAATAGCCAAAATCGAGAGAAATAGATGCCTCGATGCCTTGAACATATCCACCTTGACCATTTTGTGGCGAACTAAATTCACCCGCTTCTTCACCAGGGGTGACACCCGGGAGAATTTCGCTAAAGTCGACAAAGGCCGTCTGGTCGTATACATAGTTTTCTAAATCTTTGTAATAAGCAGCAATAGAGAAGTAACCTTGGTCGCTAAAGTAGTTCTCATAGCTGATATCATATTGACGAGCCATCCACGGACGTAGACTTGGGTTGCCTGCACTACCTGAGTAATACACGCCGCCAATACCATCTTTATCGTATGAGTAACTGACATTGGCATTCATTTTATCCATGCGCGCACGGCTTAGGGTTCGCGCCGCAGCGAATACAACACGCTGACCTTCAGCGACTTCTAATGCAACGTTAAAACTCGGTAACCACTCAAGATATGAATCTTCACCGTAACTTGGGGTTAAACCAATGGAGCCATCTGCTAATACAGTTGCAGCCGTGCCTTTTGAGCTTTGGTCTGTGTGAACCGCTTGTACACCAAAGTTACCCGTTAATGGCATGTGACCAACATCGGTTTCAAAGTCGGCTTTAACATAAAACGTATTAACTTTTTCTTCGACTTGCCAAGAGTTAACTGAGCGATCTAATTGAACTGTGCTGGCGTCTAACTCATCGTAATTACCGTCATTATAAAAAGCGAGTGCGTCATATGACAACATATTGCCCATGCCGAAAAAAGCCAGAGATGTTGGACTAAGCAAATACTTTTCAGGCACAGTCATCATATAGTCAGGCGCAGTATTAATGTCATAGCCTTTCAATGTGAGGTAATAACCATTGTCGTCTTTGGTTTTTTCACGTTGAGTCATGTTGACACCAAACTCAATATTGTGAATAAAGCCATCATCAAAGGTATAGGTGGTGCCTAAACGTAATGATTTCAGTTCATCTTCAATTTCAGGTTTATTAATAAAACCATCTTGCATATTGCTATCTATTGAAGGCCCCCAACTAAATGCACCACCAAGACGGATTAGGTTCGGGTCTGAATAATCCAATGCTGGATTAAAGTTATAGCCGCCTTCACCGTTGTAACTAAAGCCCAGGTCTTCAGTGACACCGTTGCCATTACCACGGCCAGTACCGGCATAGGTTTCAATACCAATATCGGTACGGTCAACTTTTGACATTGCAATATCAGCTTCAACAGTCCAGTTAGTATTAATGTGATATTCGTTATTCCAACCAATCGATAATGAATTCGCGTCACGGGTATTCGCATCGTTACGGATCAAGATACCAGCGTCACGAATAATACCTTGGGTGACTAAACCGTTTTCACTGCTAATTGAGTCAGTGCCTGAGTTAGCCCAGCCACCACCCCATGCGCCGGGGATCTCTGCACCTCTAAGGATTTGTTCGTCATAAAATTTGGTATAAAACACATCGACAACTGAGCGGTAGTGTTCATTTGGCACGTATTCAAATACTGCCATGACTCCGTCACGTTCCAGTTCTGAAGAGCGAACATAAGGTTTTGCGCCACCTAAGATTTTGTCGCCGTTAGCGTCTTCTGGGTAACCCCATGCTTGCCAGCGCTCTTCTTGGTTGGGTGACTGCATACGAGAGTAACCTAATGCTATCCCGATAGTATCGTCAGCAAACTGGTCAATATAAGAGATACTGCCACGATAGCCTTTATCATCAGAACCTGAATTCAATGCGCCTAAATCATTACTTTCACCACGTAAGTTAACCGCAATAGTGCGCTCGCCGTAACGAAGTGGACTAATAGTTTGCATGTCTACTGTGCCGCCAATGGCTTGAGTCATTAACGATGCATCAGGTGTTTTATATACCACAACCGTATCAAGGAGTTCAGACGGATATTGGTCAAACTCAACGCCGCGGTTATCGTTAATTGATGCCTGCTCACGACCATTTAATGTGGCCATGGTGAAATCAGGTCCAAGCCCACGAATCGACACCACATTGGCACGTCCATCAAGACGTTGAGCGGCGATACCCGGAAGGCGTGCTAATGATTCGGCAATTGACACATCAGGTAATTTCCCGATGTCTTCTGAAGAAATGGCTTCGACAACCGATGAGTTAGACATTTTTAATGATTGTGATTTTTGTAAACTGCGGCGGATACCTGACACTTTAATCACTTCAATGCTTTCGTCTGCAGTGGTATTGTTAACATCATCTTCTACAGCATAAGCACCCATGCTAGCGCCTGCAGCAGCTAACGCTAAAGTTAGTAAGCTTGGTTTAAATAACGACATTCATCTTTCCCCTTGGTATGAATGCTTAACAACAGGCTGTCCAGTTCGAGTTGTTAGCGTTCTTTATATTTTGGTTACAGTCTTTATTGTGATTTATCCCAACAGGCTTAATTGACTGCATAAGTGTTGAGGTTATGATCGAATTGTTATGAATCAGTTGAGATATTACTCTTGAGCTTGAATCACTCACAATACGATGCATACGTATTCAAACTGTTGTCGATGATAAAAAGCGAACTATTTAACCAAAAATCAACAAATATTACCGATACGTTATTATACATAAGATATTGTTTTTTAATGTTTTAAAATGTATCAACGCATACGGGGTTCGATATCGGCTTAATGCATACGTATGCAGATCTATTGAACCTGATTTCCAATTTCACGTATCCTCAGTCGTATAACAACACAAAGGCGTTGATAACCTAGTGGTTACAATGATTTAACTTTCATCGATGTATCATTGAGAGTGAAACACATTTAAGGGGATGGAATGGACCAAATTAGCTGGTGGAAAGGCACAGTGATATATCAAATATATCCACGAAGCTTAATGGACGCCAATAATGACGGTATCGGTGATTTGCAAGGCATCATTTCCAAACTTGATTACATCGCCAACTTACATGTCGATGCGATTTGGATCTCACCATTTTTTAAATCTCCTATGAATGATTTTGGTTACGACATTAGTGACTATTTAGCCGTAGACCCGATGTTTGGCACTATGAATGATTTTGATGAACTGATTACCAAGGCGCATGGACTTGGTATTAAAGTCATTATCGATCAAGTTTTAAGTCACACCTCAGATCAACATGCTTGGTTTGAACAAAGCCGTCAAAATCAAACCAACGCCAAACAAGATTGGTATGTGTGGGCAGATCCGAAACAAGATGGCACCGCGCCTAACAATTGGTTAGCAATATTTGGTGGCTGTGCTTGGGAATGGGAGCCGCGTCGTAAGCAATATTACTTGCATAATTTTTTGAAAAGTCAGCCAGATTTAAATTTTCATAATCCTGATGTGCGCCAAGCCGTGTTAGACAACGTTGAATTTTGGCTCAAAAAAGGGGTTGATGGTTTCCGCTTAGATGCCATTACCTTTTGTTATCACGACGAGCAACTGCGTGATAACCCCGCAAAGCCCGCCGACAAACGCCAAGGGCGTGGCTTTAGTGAAGACAACCCATATGCGTATCAATATCATTATTACAACAATACCCGTCCGCAAACGGTACAGTTTATTGAGCAATTACGTGCGTTAATCGACCGTTATCCCAATGCTGTTACCCTTGGTGAAGTCTCCTCTGAAGACTCATTAGCAACTATGGCTGAGTACACCCAAGGTAACGAGCGCTTGCACATGGCGTATAGTTTCGAGTTATTAACTGATGAGTTTAGTGCTACATATATTCGTCAAACTGTAGAGGCCTTAGAAGGCAGTATTGGTGATGGTTGGCCATGCTGGGCTATTGGTAATCATGATGTTCAACGGGTAGCTAGTCGTTGGGCTAAAGATAGCGATAATACCGACTTTATAAAAATGCTTAATGCACTATTGTTTTCTTTACGTGGCAGTATTTGCAGTTATCAAGGTGAGGAGCTTGGGCTTTGTGAAGCAGAAATAGAATTTGATCAACTGCAAGACCCTTTTGGCGTCACGTTTTGGCCGCAATTTAAAGGCCGAGATGGATGTCGTACTCCGATGCCGTGGCATAGCGACCAACAACAAGCGGGTTTTTCTAATAAACAACCTTGGTTGCCGTTGTCGCCATCACATCGGCAACACGCAGTAAATGTGCAGCAAACTGACCCTAATTCTATATTAAAATCATACCAACATTTTCTGCAGTGGCGTAAATCTCATCAGGCATTAATAGAAGGCGAAATCGAATTTGTCGATGCCAATGAGCATATATTGGCATTTATTCGCTCAACAGCAGATGAAAAACTGCTGGTGTTATTTAATTTAACTGAACATGAGCATCAATTTGTACTTGAAAATTACAATATTGAACAAAACCTCACCTGTCATGGGTTGCTGAATGGTGAACTAAGTGAAGTTAAAAATTGTTATATCTTACCTGCTTATAGCTGCGTATTTGCCAAAATAAACTAACCTTTAATAGTCAGGGCTGTGTCACTGGGTTAATTATACTGAAATGGCACAAAATTAGTTTTGACCTTCACTTGTAAAATCGGTGCATAAATCGGCTCTTTTTTTGGTTAAAGTCGTTATAAAAAGGGGTGATTAACAGGCTCACTAACACAAGTAAATAGCCCAAAGCAGGGCCGTTAGAGCGTGATAACAATTATGTTTTCGCACCGCTTTATCGCTCGTTCAGTGAGCCTGTTGCATTGCGTTTTTATGCGGTTTATAACAGCGCGTTATTTAGATTTATAAATGGGCTTTAAATAAGCTCATTATTGAACAGCGAAAAATATAGGCTCACACATGGATTTTAAGCAGTGTAATTACGCTTGAAATTAAAATAAATAATAAGAGAAAATAATATGGCTTCTACTGCACAAACAGGTTCAGCAACTTACACCTCAAGCCCTAATGGTCAATACCGTTTTGCCTTAGTTTCATTAACCTCGTTATTTTTTATGTGGGGGTTTATCACGTGTTTAAATGATATTTTAATACCACATTTAAAAGCTGTTTTTTCATTAAGTTACACCGAAGCAATGTTGATTCAGTTTTGCTTTTTTGGGGCTTATTTTTTAGTGTCCCTGCCAGCCGGTAGTTTAGTTAAAAAATTAGGTTATCAACGCGGTATTGTCGCAGGTTTAGTCATTGCCAGTATCGGTTGTGCACTGTTTTATCCTGCAGCAGATTTTGAAGTTTATGGCTTATTTTTGGGGGCATTATTTGTTCTGGCGTCGGGTATCACCATTTTACAAGTTGCTGCTAATCCCTATGTTAACGCGTTAGGCAGTGAAGAAACCGCTTCAAGTCGGCTTAATTTAACCCAAGCATTTAATGCCTTAGGAACAACCGTCGCGCCATACTTTGGTGCCATATTAATATTATCCGTCGCAACTGGCGCGGTAGGTGAAATGACCCATCATCAAGCTGAAGCGGAAGTGGTTAAAATGCCATATCTGTTTTTAGCGGCAACATTGGCTATTTTAGCGGTCATTTTTTCTAAATTAAAATTGCCCGTAATTGATGAGCACGCAGAAGTATCAACAACCGGTGAGGTGAGCTATAAAGGTAAAACCAGTGCCCTACAGAGTATCCACTTGGTACTGGGCGCGGTTGGTATTTTTGTTTATGTTGGAGCTGAAGTGGCTATTGGTAGCTTTTTAGTTAACTTTTTAGGCGAAGATCATATTGTAGGTTTAAAAGAAGCCGACGCAGCTAAATACATCACCTACTATTGGGGCGGGGCAATGGTTGGACGCTTTATTGGTTCCGCTGTGATGCAAAAAGTGTCGGCCAATAAAGTCCTCGCCTTTAACGGCATTATGGCGGCGATGTTAGTGTTGGTGGCCGTTAATTTTGACGGTAAAATTGCCATGTACGCCATTTTATCGGTTGGGTTATTTAACTCAATTATGTTTCCAACGATATTTAGCTTGGCATTGCGCGACCTAGGTCCACATACCTCTCAAGGCAGTGGTATTATTTGTTTAGCTATTGTTGGTGG
Organism: Shewanella intestini; assembly: GCF_018221465.1. Lineage (GTDB taxonomy): Bacteria > Pseudomonadota > Gammaproteobacteria > Enterobacterales > Shewanellaceae > Shewanella > Shewanella intestini. The sequence goes on from NZ_JAAIKR010000002.1 coordinate 179,504, forward strand.
GGCAATTATGCCGCTTATTCAAGGTGTCATTGCTGATAGTGCCGACATACAAACTGCATTCATATTACCGGTCTTTTGTTACTGCTATATTATCTTTTATGGTGCTAAAGGCGCAAAAATGTAAGCGTAAACGAAAGTGCTCTAATCACAGTTTGACTAAAGCGGCTCAATTGAGTCGCTTTTTTATTGCTATCAGGGGCATTAAAACCTATGATCAGCGCGTTTTATTCCACAACCCACGTTATCGAGAATGATATGTTGACTTACCCCCTTTCTGGAAGCTCTTCTGAATTAGTGCTTAATGTTTTATCAATGGTTTTGAGTCAAGGTAAACCCCTAGACAGAGCCTATTCGCAACACTTTTCAGGTTTAAAGTTAGCCTCAGACGAACAAGCACGTATCACCTTTGTCGTGGGTGATATTTTAAGGCGATTAAATTTATATTGTTATGTTGTCGATATTGAAGCAGAAAACTTTGAGCGTGTGGGATCTAAACTGTTAAACGGTTGGCATTACTTCCATCAGCTTGATTTCCCAAAAATGAAATATTCATTACAAGTGGACACGAAAGAGCTCGATGAACGCATTGAACAGGCTAAAACTCACCCTGCATTGTGGGATGGTTGTCCGCAATGGTTAGATGATTTAGGTGCCCAGCAACTCGGTGGCAAATGGCCAGCAGAGCGAAGCGCATTAGCGTTAGCGCCTAAGCGTTTTATTCGCGTAAATGAACTTAAATGCGACAAACAACAATTAATTGCCCGTTTAGCTAAAGAATCTGTGACAGCCATTGAGGTTAATGGTGTTGAAAGTGCGTTAGAAATTACATCTAACTCAGCTTTATTTAGAACTGACTGTTTTAAAGATGGTTGGTTTGAACAACAAGATGCTGGCTCGCAATTAGTGGCGAATGCAGTCAATGCCAAACCGGGAATGCGGGTGATTGATGCCTGTGCGGGTGCGGGCGGTAAAACACTGCACATTGCTGCGCAAATGCAAGGTAAAGGCAGATTGTTGGCAATGGATGTTGAGCAGTGGAAACTTGATAACTTGAAAACCCGCGCTAAACGCGCAGCGGCACATAATGTTGAAACCCGCATTATTGCAAGTTCTAAAACCATTAAACGATTAAAGTTGTCGGCAGATAGAGTATTACTTGACGTGCCTTGTTCTGGACTTGGGGTGCTAAAACGTAATCCCGATGCAAAATGGCGGGATACACCTGAACGCTTGCCTGTGTTAGTTGAGTTACAGAAAACCATTTTGCAAAGTTACAGCAGAATGGTCAAAGTTGACGGAATGCTTATTTATGCCACCTGTTCAATCATGCCTCAAGAAAACAGTGAGCAAGTTGCCCGTTTCCTAAAAGAAAATCCGCATTTCACCCTAGTTGATGAAGAACATATTTATGTGGCTGATCATGGCTTTGACGGCTTTTACTTAGCGAGAATGCGCAGAATCGAAGCATAGTGACTTGCTCTTAGTCGCCGTATATAAAAACAGCACCTAAAAAGGTGCTGTTTTTTTTGTCATTATTCTCGCGCGCCAAAATCAAAATCAAAATCAAAACCAAAGCCCGTGATAAATGTAAAAACAAACCAATAATGCCAAACACTAACAGTATCGATGTGGTGTTATTGGCGTGCAAATCTACAGTGCTTGGCAATGTGCGTTTATTAGCTAAGCGTATCCAATCAAAAAGCAACCTAGCCTTAATTCAAAAACCGCTAATAATAAAGTTGAATGTGCTGAGATTAATAGGAAAAGCAGGGGATTATAAATGGGCTGTTTTGGGCGATAAACAGCGTATTTAGTGATGTATTTAAGTAAATAATCATACCTAAAAGTTGCAGTTAAAACGAGTGACTAAAAAACCGCCGTTAAAGGCGGTTTTTTCATCATCTGATACAAAATTTTACGTTATTAATTAAGTAAAGTTTGCGGCGCAGTGAAAGGTAAGTTTAACGCCTCAGCGACTTCTTTACAGACCAGTTGACCATGCATGACGTTTAAGCCGTTTAATAAATGCTTGTCTTGGTTTAACGCAGCTTTATAACCTAAGTTAGCTAACTTAATAATGTACGGTAAGGTGGCATTATTAAGTGCAAATGTCGATGTACGCGCAACAGCTCCAGGCATGTTAGCAACACAGTAATGAACGACATCATCAACGATAAATGTTGGCTCTTGGTGAGTGGTCGCATAAGAGGTCTCTACGCAGCCACCTTGGTCAATAGCAACATCGACGATAGCACTGCCAGGCTTCATACGTTTGATGTGATCTTTGGTGACCAATTTTGGCGCTGCAGCACCAGGTACTAATACACCACCGATGACTAAATCAGCTTCAAGCACATGACGTTCAATAGCGTCTGCTGTTGAATAAATAGCTTTGATACTGGAACCAAATTGCACATTTAAACGACGTAGCACGTCAATGCTACGGTCGAGGATGACAACGTCTGCGCCCATGCCTACAGCCATTTGCGCCGCATTTGAACCGACCATTCCGCCGCCAATAATGACCACTTTTGCAGGTTCAACACCCGGTACGCCACCTAATAACATTCCACGGCCTTGAAGTGATTTTTCTAATGCACGCGCACCTGCTTGAATTGACATCCGCCCAGCGACTTCTGACATCGGAGCAAGTAGGGGCAGGCCACCGCGATCGTCAGTGACAGTTTCATATGCAATACATACCGAACCGCTTTCAATGAGGTCTTGGGTTTGCGGTAAATCCGGCGCTAAATGAAGATACGTAAACAAGATTTGATCATGGCGTAACATGGCACGTTCAACTGCTTGTGGCTCTTTTACTTTGACAATCATTTCTGCCGTTGCAAATATCTGTGCTGCAGTTTCCAGGATTTTGGCCCCAGCATTAATAAAGTCTTGGTTAGTAAATCCAATCCCCATACCAGCATCTGATTGCACATAAACTTCATGTCCATGGTTGGTTAATTCACGTACACTTGAAGGAACCATACCAACACGGTATTCATGATTTTTTATCTCTGTAGGTACACCAATAATCATTTTGAGCCTCTGTTTACTAAAAAGCCCACTTTGTAGGATAAGTGAGCGTTATTGTTATTGTATTTAAGCCCTACGAACGTGCTTATTCGAGGGAACTCTAGTATAGTATCGCTTAAGCAGTTTATGCTGCTGAAGATGGTTTATAACTAGATATAAATGTTGTTTTATTAATAATATGTGGTTAAAAATATGGTAAATAATAAAAGTAATTCTATAAAAGATTTAGACCGTATTGATCGTAATATCCTCACCGAACTGCAAGCTGACGGGCGCATTTCAAATGTTGAGTTATCCAAACGTGTTGGTCTTAGCCCAACACCTTGTTTAGAAAGGGTAAAAAGGTTAGAGAAGCAAGGTTATATTAACGGATATACCGCGTTAGTTAATCCGCATTTCTTAGGTGCTTCTTTACTTGTTTTTGTCGAAATCACCTTAAATCGGGATACCCCAGACATCTTCGACCGATTTAATCGTGCAGTACAGTTACTCGATGACATTCAAGAATGCCATTTAGTCTCTGGTGACTTTGACTACTTACTCAAAACCCGAGTTTCTGACATGTCTGCTTATCGTCGTTTACTAGGTGAAACACTATTAAAATTACCTTCTGTTTCTGACACCCGTACCTACGTGGTTATGGAAGAAGTAAAACAAACCAATAAAGTGGCGTTGAGTAATCTTAGTGAGGCTTAGTGTTAGTGAATTTAGGTTAGATTTGAAAGAAAGGGCATGAGCCCTTTTTTTGTGTTTAATGCTCAATTCGGTGAATATTTATACAAAGCGAACTGTTATTAGCCAATTGAAATAAATACGCATTTAGTTTGGCTTGAAGTTAACCATTTTGGTTAGGATAATCACTGCAAATACACTCATATTCTGATATGTTTATGAATCTTTTTTCGTTTATGGAATTGTTCGTTTGACTCAAGGAAATAACCTCAAAACACTTAGTGGTGTTCAGCGCCTACTTGAAGGTGGCTTAATCATTTGTTGTATGGTTGCCTCTTATGTGTTGCTTGCATTAGCCAGTTTCAATCCTAATGACCCCGGTTGGAGTCAATCTCATTTTCAAGGCGAAATCCACAACTGGACGGGTGCCGTTGGTGCATGGATTGCTGATATCTTATTTTATTTCTTTGGCTTTATTGCCTATTTATTTCCTATAATTATTGCTGCCACGGGTTGGTTTTCTTTTAATCGCGCCCACAAACTACTCGAAGTTGATTACTTTTCTGTTGGCTTGCGCATCATTGGCTTTATGTTGATGGTATTAGCATTTGCAGCATTGAGCAGTATGAACGCTGATAACATTTACGTTTTTTCTGCCGGCGGAGTGGCAGGGGATGTTATTGGTCAGGCTATGCAACCCTATTTTAATATTCTTGGCACTACACTGTTGTTGCTTTGTTTTATTGGCGCAGGGTTCACTTTAGCAACGGGGGTGTCATGGCTAACCATCATCGAATTAACTGGTTTTGCTACCATTTGGATGGCAAAAAAATTATGGGCATTGCCACAGACATTTAAAGGGGGCTCAGAAACGGAAGACACCCGCGGCTTTATGAGTGTGGCTGACAAGTTTAAGCAAAAACAAGCACACCATGCGTTAACTGAAAATGAAACCAGTGCAACTAATACCGAATCATTAGCGCAACAACAGCCCGATACACTTGCAAAGCCGGCCCTAGAACAACACACTGATATCGAACAATCAAATACAGGTGAACAGCAAGAACGTACTGAACATAAAGGCTTTTCAATTAAACGTTTATTTGGCAAACGTAAAGATAACACTATTGACGACGCGGCGTGTGACTCGCTTGATGTGTTAAAAAGTGAGCCACAATCACTTGATGTCAATGCACCTCAATCGCAACCGTTTATTTCGGCTGCAGATGACAATAGCGGCCGCGTAGAACCCACTATGTCAATTTGGGATGAAGCCGCACAAGCTAGTGGTAATGCCAATGCAGATGTTACTCCACTTAGTGCAAATACCAGTGACGAAGATGACGAGTTAGTGGCAAAAATTAGTCCAAGTGACGCAGCAGGCGTTGAACAACATGCTAGCGCGACTGAATTTGAACAGTCTAGCCTTGAGCAAGCATCCGGTGTTATCCACTGCGCGGGTAAATTAGTTGCCCAGCGTGCGCCAGAAAAAGAGGCCAAAATTGTTGACGGTATTGTGGTTATCCCAGGTAAAACCAGCCAAGAGTTACAAAAACCAACAACGCCATTACCCAGCATTTCTTTGCTTGATGTACCGGACCGTAAAAGTAATCCAATTAGTGAAGAAGAACTTGATCAAGTCGCCCGTTTAGTGGAAGCCAAACTAGCCGACTTTAATATTAAAGCGGCCGTGGTTGGTGTTTTCCCTGGCCCTGTGATTACCCGTTTTGAGCTTGAGTTAGCACCAGGCGTGAAAGCATCAAAAATCACTAATTTGTCAAAAGATTTAGCCCGTTCATTATTATCCGAAAACGTACGTGTTGTAGAAGTTATTCCGGGTAAAGCCTATGTCGGCCTTGAGCTACCGAATAAATTCCGAGAAACGGTATTTATGCGTGACGTACTTGACTGCAAAGCGTTTGAAGAAAGTAAGTCGAACTTGTCAATGGTCTTAGGGCAAGACATAGCCGGTGATCCAGTGGTTGTTGATTTAGGTAAAATGCCACATCTATTAGTGGCAGGTACGACTGGCTCGGGTAAGTCTGTTGGGGTCAATGTTATGATCACCAGCTTATTGTATAAGTCGGGCCCAGATGATGTGCGCTTTATCATGATCGACCCGAAAATGCTTGAGCTTTCTGTTTACGAAGGCATTCCACACTTATTATGTGAAGTGGTTACCGACATGAAAGAGGCGGCTAATGCGCTGCGTTGGTGTGTTGGTGAGATGGAACGTCGCTATAAATTAATGTCAGCGCTTGGGGTACGTAACTTAAAAGGTTATAACCAAAAAATTAAGCAAGCGGCTGAACAAGGTGAGTTTATTCCAGACCCGCTTTGGAAAGCGAATGAAAGCATGTTAGAAGAGGCGCCAGCGCTTGAAAAACTGCCGTCAATTGTCGTGGTCGTTGATGAATTTGCCGACATGATCATGATTGTCGGTAAGAAAGTAGAAGAGCTGATTGCTCGTATAGCCCAAAAAGCCCGTGCAGCAGGGATTCACTTGATTTTGGCAACTCAAAGGCCCTCTGTTGATGTTATTACTGGCTTAATTAAAGCTAATATTCCAACGCGAATAGCTTTCCAAGTATCATCACGTATTGACTCGCGTACCATTTTAGACCAACAAGGGGCTGAAACCTTACTGGGCATGGGTGATATGCTTTATTTACCTGCTGGCGTAAGTGTGCCAAGTCGGGTACATGGTGCATTTATTGATGACCATGAAGTGCATAACGTGGTCGCCGATTGGTGTGCCCGTGGTAAACCGCAATATATTCAGGAAATTTTAAATGGGGCCAGTGACGGCGAGCAAGTGTTACTCCCTGGTGAAACATCAGAGTCAGAAGATGATTTAGATGCGCTTTATGATGAAGCCGTCGCGTTTGTTACTGAAACCCGCAGAGGCTCTATTTCAAGTGTGCAGCGCAAGTTCAAAATTGGATATAACCGCGCCGCTCGTATTATTGAGTCAATGGAAGCCCAAGGCATTGTGAGTACACAAGGGCATAATGGTAATCGCGAAGTATTAGCGCCGCCGCCACCAAAACATTAATTAGGACAGTTATCATGACATTTTTAAAGACGCTACTCATCGGCAGTTTATTGGTGACTACTGGTGCGCTTGCTGATGATGCAAGTGCACTGCGTGATAAACTTGCGGGGATAGACAGCTTACATACCACGTTTACTCAAAAAGTCACCGACGTAAACAATAAGGTGATTCAAAGCGGTTCAGGTTTATTTGCACTAGCCTACCCAAATCAATTTTATTGGCATTTAACCGAGCCTGATGAATCCTTAATTGTCGCCGATGGCACAAATTTATGGCTTTATAACCCTTTTGCAGAAGAAGTAACGGTTATGGATATTAGCCAAGCAATTGAAGCTTCACCAATGGCGCTGCTGGTGCACCGTGATGATAAAACATGGGCCCAATACAATGTGGCTCAAACATCGGGTAATGCTAATAACCAGTGTTATCAAATTACCCCAAAAGGTGATCAATCAAGCGTAGTTGATGTCAATGTTTGCTTTAATCAACAAACCTTAACCGGCTTTAGTTTAGTTGATGGTCAAGGCAACTTAAGCCAATTCTCACTAGCTGAGCAGCGTGAAGTCAAAGCCGATGAAACCGCTATTTTTACGTTCGTATTACCGGACAATGTTGATATTGACGATCAACGCCTGAAACAGCCGCAGTAGGTCACGCGTGTCTAATCTTGATTTTGATTTCGCCCCAGACTTTCGTCCACTTGCGGCGCGCATGCGCCCACGGGTGATTGAAGAATATATTGGTCAGCACCATTTATTAGGGGAAGGTAAACCTTTACGTCAATCTCTATTGGCCAAACGTGCTCATTCCATGTTGCTCTGGGGACCCCCAGGTACGGGTAAAACGACACTTGCGGAAATTGTCGCCCATTATGCTAATGCACATGTGGAACGCATTTCAGCTGTTACCTCTGGTGTAAAAGAAATCCGCTCTGCCATTGAGCAAGCAAAAGTCATTGCGCAAAGTCGTGGCCAACGGACATTATTGTTTGTTGATGAAGTACACCGTTTTAATAAAAGTCAGCAAGATGCTTTTTTGCCTTTTATTGAAGATGGCACCGTTATTTTTATTGGCGCGACCACTGAAAACCCGTCGTTTGAGATTAACAATGCCTTGTTATCACGGGCGCGGGTGTATTTAATTCACCGCTTAACGAATGATGAAATTAAACAGGTCGTGCAACAAGCGCTCAGTGATGAGCAGCGTGGTTTAGGTAAACGTCGGTTGAGTTTGCCAGACGATGTGGCAACTCAATTATGTCGTTTAAGTGATGGTGATGCCCGCAAATCGCTAAACTTAATTGAATTAATGAGTGATTTAGTTGCCGATGGGGGCCAATTCACCGCTCAAATGCTTACCCAAGTAGCAGGTCATCAAACTGCGGGTTATGACAAAAATGGCGATCAATTTTATGATTTGATCTCGGCAGTACATAAGTCAATCCGCGGTTCATCGCCCGATGCAGCACTTTATTGGTGTTGTCGTATTTTAGAAGGCGGCGGTGATGTGTTATATGTTGCAAGGCGTTTATTGGCCATTGCTTCTGAAGATATAGGAAATGCCGATCCAGTAGCGATGACCGTTGCGTTAAATGCGTGGGACTGTTACCACCGCATTGGTCCGGCTGAAGGTGAACGTGCCATTGCTCAAGCGGTGGTTTATTTGGCCTGTGCGCCTAAAAGTAATGCTGTCTACACTGCATTTAAACAAGCCCGCGCACTTGCTAAGGAGACGGGCAATGAACCGGTACCTCATCACCTGCGTAATGCCCCAACTAATTTAATGAAAGACATGGGCTTTGGTGAAGAGTATCGTTATGCACACGACGAAGCAGGGGCGTATGCCGCAGGTGAGTGCTACTTCCCTGAATCGTTGCAAGGTAGTCGTTTTTATCACCCTACAGCACGAGGGTTTGAAAAACGAATTCAAGATAAACTGACTCAGTTGGAACTACTTGACCAACAAAGTAAGGTAAAAAGATATGATTAATGTGCTTTTTGTGGCACTTGGTGGTTCAATTGGTGCAGTTATGCGCTATTTAATCTCATTATTTATGCTGCAAGTGTTTGGTACAAGTTTCCCTTTTGGTACACTGGTCGTTAATTTATTAGGCTCATTTTTAATGGGTATTGTTTACGCACTAGGTCAACTTAGCCACCTAAGTCCAGAGTTAAAGTCAATGGTGGGTGTTGGGCTGTTAGGAGCGTTAACAACGTTTTCAACCTTTTCAAATGAAACCTTATTGCTGATGCAACAGGGCGAATGGATGAAAGGTTTTTTGAATGTGTTGCTCAACGTATCGCTGTGTTTAGTCATGGTGTATTTAGGACAACTTTTAATTTTTTCTCGCGTTTAACTATATAAGAACTGACAACATGCTTGATCCAAAATATTTGCGTAACGAACTTGAAGTCACCGCTGAGCGCCTAGCGACTCGTGGTTTCATCCTAGATGTTGATAACATGACTAAGCTTGAAGAAAAGCGTAAGTCGTTACAAGTTGAAACTGAAGAACTACAAGCGTCGCGTAATGCTATTTCAAAATCCATTGGACAAGCAAAGCAACGCGGTGAAGACATTGCACCTATCATGGCGAAAGTGGGCGACTTAGGCGCAAAGCTTGATGCAAAAAAAGCTGAGTTAGCCGCACTTTTAACTGAAATAAACTCGATTGCCATGAGTATACCCAACTTGCCAGATGAAGCTGTACCAACCGGTGCCGATGAAAATGACAATGTTGAAGTGCGAACTTGGGGCACACCTAAAACGTTCGACTTCGAAGTCAAAGATCACCTTGATGTTGGCGAAGGCGTGAATGGTTTAGATTTTAAGACAGCGGTAAAAATTACCGGATCACGCTTTATTGTAATGAAAGGACAAGTGGCGCGCTTAAACCGTGCACTGGGTCAATTCATGCTAGATATACACACCCAAGAACATGGCTACACTGAAGCTTATGTTCCATTATTGGTTAATGAAGACAGTTTATTAGGCACAGGTCAATTGCCTAAATTTGGTGAAGACTTATTCCACACCAAACCTGCTACAGAAGAAGCGCAAAGCTTGTCGCTAATTCCTACTGCAGAAGTGCCATTAACCAACATGCTTCGTGACACCATCGTTGAAGAAGCTGAATTACCTATCAAAATGACTGCATTAACCGCGTGTTTCAGAAGTGAAGCGGGTTCTTACGGTCGTGATACTCGAGGTTTAATTCGTCAGCATCAGTTTGATAAAGTTGAATTAGTGCAAATTGTGCATCCTGAACAATCTATGCAAGCACTTGAAGAACTAACAGGTCATGCTGAAAAAGTATTACAAGCATTAGCATTACCATACCGCACGGTTGTGCTTTGTACCGGTGATATGGGCTTTGGCGCAGCTAAGACGTTTGACATTGAAGTATGGTTGCCTGCACAAAATACTTACCGTGAAATCTCTTCTTGTTCAAACATGAAAGATTTCCAAGCACGTCGTATGCAAGCGCGCTTTAGAAATAAAGCCGACAACAAACCTGCATTAGTTCATACCCTAAATGGTTCAGGCTTAGCGGTTGGTCGTACCTTAGTCGCGGTACTTGAAAACTACCAAAATGCAGATGGTTCAATTACTGTACCGCCAGTACTTCGCCCATACATGGGTGGCCTTGAAAAAATCGGTTAAGCTGCATTTTAACTTTGCTAAAAGGTTATTTAAATGACGGTAATGCCGTTATAATTTAACCTTTAACATTGTAAGACGATGAAAACCAAACCCAGTGTTTGGTTTTTTTATGAGTAAATCTTGTGGGTTATAGTGGCTTAATCGCGTAGGTTAAGTTGGTTAAAATAATCATGATAGCGGAAATACATGTTAGAAATTAGCTATGCTATAGATGAGTTAACGACGTTAATGTTCGTTAAAAATACGCATTATTTTTGTTTTGAAAATAAACAGTGGATAACGGCTAACGAGCTTAAAGCCAACGATGTCATCATTACCCGTAGTGGAAATCTAGCTTGTGTGATTAGTGTGACGCCAATTGATACGCGCCGACCTGCTCCCTTACTCGTAAGTAAACTGCGTGACGTAAAGTATAGCCATAATCATCATTTTTTTGTCACCAAGAACCCTAACTCAGCGTTAGATGTAAGTTGTGAAGCCGCGCCAAGTGATCCACTTGAGTTGATCCCTTATGAGCTTGCTAATAGACCATCTTATTTACCCAGCGGCAAACCAACTGGCCACCATAGTGGCCCTTGGGTTGCTGCGCGCTATGTCAATCAACAGGGTGAGGAGTTTATTGGCTGTGGGCGCGCCGACAATACTATGTGCGCAGAAGATGCCGCGATTACCGATTTAAAAGCAAAACTTGCAGATAACACCCAACTTAATCAAACAAATGTGACTATTTCCCATGCTTATATTCGCAAGTATGCCAAAAAAGGCCGCTTAATTAATACCATGAGTCCATGTTACCACTGCCGGGAAAACTATGGTGCGGCGTTAAATGATAAAACGATGGGTGATAGTGACTTGACTAAAACAGGTAGGAATTTTTTGAAACCAAGTTAATGGCTTATGTTGATTTTAACGCTTGTTAAAACGTTATTATGTCAGCTAAGCTGCTGATTCAATTGTTTAATCAGCAGCTTGTACTCAAAAGTGTTGCTTATAACAAAACCTGCCATGAAATATCCAATGCTAAAGTTACATACAACACCTAGATACACTTAGCAGGTTTAGGTAATCCGGCAATTTTAGTTGCTTGTTTAGCTGGGCCAACAGGGAATAAGGTGTATAAATATTTAGAATTGCCTTTATCAGGCCCTAAAGACTGACCAATTGCTTTTACCAACACCCTAATTGCAGGACTGGTTTTATATTCTAAATAAAAACTTCGTACAAAATTAATGACTTCCCAATGGTTTGCGCTAAGTTCAATATTTTCAGTCGCGGCAATGATATCTGCCATCGGCGCGGCCCAATCTTCAACATTGAGTAAATAACCTTGATGGTCAGTGTGTATTTGTTTTCCTTCGAATTCGAACGAATTTACCATGTAATAACCTTTGAAAATTGTAAGCTAAGAGAAACAAAACCAGCGTAATCAATAACAGTAATATGAGAACTGTTTAAACTGTTTTCAAGTTTTGTTTTTAACCCGCGTGAAAGCATATCCGACTCAAGTAGGTAAAGTGTTTTACCTTGTAACTGTGTTTGCCAATTAACGTCTAATAAACAGTTAATCGCATCTCCAGCAAGTAAAATGGCGTCATCAACGCCATAATATCGAAGACATAACGATAATGCATTATCGGTATAAGCGGATGTTTGTATGTGATGTAGGTTCAAAATACCAGCACCTCATCGCTGAGAGTTAAATGGTGGCTAATTAGCGCTGCTGAGGCACTTTCACAGTCAAGCGAGAGTTCGTTAATACCGATACCTAATTGCGCAAGGCTTTGTTCACACACTAATACCGATTCAATATCATAAAGAGGCATTGCCTTAAAGGTGGCGATATAATCTTTTACTCCACTTAATTGTGGCTGTTGATTGGGTAATAAATTTAGCAAACCTTCGCCGATGAATATCACCGAAACCTCTTGCTCAAAGCTCGCGCTGAGCAAAGCAAGGTCAAGTCCCTCGCGAGAGGCTGCATTACCATAAGGGCTGTGTCGAAATAATATGCTGATTTTTTTCATAAATTAAAAACTAATTAATCGATCTGCTTTTTCTATACCAGTAATTAACTCGCCGAGTCCTCCCATGGTGAACTGTGGTGCACAATTAACACTTTGTAATCCATTTTCAGTAGTATCTTGTGCTGAGACAATTCCTCGTCTTAACGCCGCTGACACGCAGTTAACTAATGCAATGTTGTGATCAGTGGCTAAGGTGAGCCATTGTTGGTGTAGGTTGGGTTCGTCAGATGCAGGGCAGGTTAGCTGATTGGCATTAAATACACCGTCTTGATAAAAAAACACCTTATGAATGCGATGACCCTGTGCTAATGCCGCTTGGCAAAAATGAAACGCGCTAACACTGGCAAATGAGCCATATACTGAACCGTTAACTTGAATAATAAATTGACTCATAAATGATAAAAAGGCTCCTGAATTAGGAGCCATTTTAGCGTAGTTCTAAACTGATTCACAGCCGCGAGGCCAACAGAATCTATTTAAAGAACACAGCTTAATCATCATTACCCATGCCCAATAAGTGCAATAGCGCCATAAATAAATTGATAAAGTTAAGGAATAATGAAATGGTTGCGCGGATGTAGTTAGTCTCGCCGCCATTAACAATACGGCTTGTATCAAATAAAATTAATCCGACCATGATCATTGCAATTGCTGCTTGAAGCGCCATGAACATTGCGCCGCTGTTAACAAAGAACATGTTAATCAGTGATAAACCAATAACGACGAGCAGGCCTGCGAATAAAAAACCGCCCATAAAGCTAAAGTCTTTTTTGGTAGTAATCGCATAAGCAGATAAAGAAATAAAGATAACAGACGTTAAACCAAAAGCTTGCATGATAAGTTCAGGGCCGTTGGTTGCGCCGGCATAATGATTTAAAATGTAACCTAACGATGCCCCCTGCATACCAGTAAAAGCAAAAATCCAAGCTAAACCAGAAGCGTTATCCGCTTTTTTCAATGTCACCATCATCACAACAATACTGCCTAATGACAGGCCAATTGACATGAAAGGACCAATTTTCATGATCATTGCCACACCCGCCATTACAGCAGCGAATGCCAATGTCATTGATAGAAGCATATACGTGTTTTTAATCAGCTTATTGGTTTCCATCGTCGTGGCATGTTGGCCCGACAAAGTTTGTTGATTCATAACCTTCTCCAAGATTTATCAATAATATGGTAAACCCGAAGAGGAGATACCATTAATAAGTTGTTGCTAAAATTGATGATAACCTAGCTCGGGTTAAGCATAAAGCTATCGAGTAAAACAATTGTTTTTATTTAAATTGATTGCTTGATAATAACGCAAACAAGACAATCAGACCCTTAAAATAATAATAACCATTGTTATAAAACTTACTTAACTGAGTATTAAAATTGCCCCTGTTTAAAAAGGGAAGTGACACCGATACGTCTTATTGTGCATTTTTAAAAGAAATTAGGCTAAACCAACCAATCTCTATGCAATTTATCGCTGTCGCCAAGATAATCAAGCACCCATTGCAGCGCTGGTGACATTTTATCTTGATCCCATGCTAAACAGCAGGGGCTATTGGGCTTTGGGTTTTGTAATGTTTTTTCAACTAAAATGCCGCTAGAAATAAACGGTTCAGCTAAATGAATAGGCATATAACCTACACCTAAGCCTGCACAAAAACAATTAATGGCACGTATCCAATCTGGTACGACTAAACGGCGTTGATTGTCCAATAACCACGTAGTGCGCTTAGGGATTTCCCTTGAGGTGTCTTCTAAGCAAATGGCTGGGTACTGAACCAGTTCATCATCAAGCAAAGGACGGTCTATATTAGCAAGAGGGTGATTTTTACAGACAAGAAATGCCCAATCAATCTCCTTCATGTCTCTATATTGATAAACACCACCAATCGGAATAGCCGTTGTCGCGCCAATGGCTATATCACTTCGTCCTGTGGCTAAAGACTCCCATACACCGTTAAATACTTCGATACGAATTATCAGCTCAACATCATCAAAGTGACGATAAAAGTCAGCGATTAACGCACTAATTCGGTCAGCGCGAACAATGTTGTCCAGTGCAATGGATAAAGTGGGTTGCCAACCATTAGCAATGCGTTGAGTTGATTGTTTAAGATCATTCATTTGTCGCAACAACTCACGCGCATTTTCTAAAAAATGTTTTCCAGGCGTTGTTAAGCTAACTGAGCGATGATGACGTTCAAATAATGTCACCCCAATGTCAGACTCAATTTGTTTAACTGCATAGCTAACAGCAGAAGGGACTTTATGTAGTTCATTAGCCGCCGCAGTAAAACTGCCTAAACGAGCAACAATGTCTATCATAGTGAGGGATTGTTCCGAAATCATAAGTTAACCTGGCTGTGATTTATTTTGAAAGCAGTGTGCAAAAATAAACGTTTCACGGCTAATACCGGTATCAATAAAATAGCGGCCTTGTTTATTCAATGAAAATTAAAAAATGTGCAACAGCAGTAAAACTACTTCAATTATAAGCCAATATGGATTCTTTCTCTATCTAACCTTGTTAAGTATGCTCGGTTTCGTCGCAACAGATATGTATTTACCTGCATTTAAAACAATTGAAAGCTCATTAGGTGCGACCACCTCGCAGGTGGCAATGTCATTAACGACTTTTTTAGCGGGACTGGCCATTGGTCAGCTTTTATATGGCAAGTTGGTTGAAAATTGGGGTAAGCGACAGTCACTCATATTCGGTATTGTGCTATTTATTGTTGCCAGCGCAATCATTGCCTTGAGTGAGAGTATTGAAATGATGAACATTGGCCGCTTCTTTCAAGCCATTGGTGTATGTAGTACAGGCGTTATCTGGCAAGCACTGGTAATAGAAAAGTACGATGAAAAACACGCTCAAAAGATGCTTTCGAGTATTATGCCATTAGTGGCGTTATCACCTGCTTTAGCTCCACTTATCGGTTCTTTCATATTGTCGTATTGGAATTGGCAAAGTATTTTTATCTGTCTTGCCATTATTGGATTGTTATTAGTGATAATGACACAGCTTTATGTTGCAAAGGATACTTCAACAACCATAGCCCATTGTGATGAAGCAATGGTGCCATCGAGCTTTAAACATATGCTCAGCAACCCCTATTATATGGGGAACGTGTTGATGTTTGCTGCTTGTTCGGGGGCATTTTTCTCTTATCTGACTTTGTGGCCTGCTGTGATGGATCAATTTGGTTATGATGCAAAAGCTATTGGTTTAAGCTTTATACCGCAGACCATCATGTTTATTGTGGGTGGTTACGGCGGAAAATTACTGATTAATAAATTGGGTAGTAAAAAGGCGTTGCTATGGAAACTTGGATTATTCTTTATTACCAGCGTATTAATTAGTTTAATTACCTTAGTTTTTAATATGACCTCTATTTATCCATTATTGATTGTGTTTGCGTTTATGGCTGCTGCAAATGGCGCTATTTATCCGATAGTGGTCAATAATGCATTACAAACTTTTAGTGGCGATGCAGCTAAAGCGGCTGGTTTGCAGAACTTTATCCAAATTTCAATCGCTTTTGGTGCATCGAGTATTGTGGCTTCTTTTGCTCATGCGGGCGCAAAGGCAATAGGCTTAGGCATATTGATATCATCATTACTGGTATTTGTCGCATTTATGATTAGTCGTGTTCAATCTTGGCACGAATTAGGACAATATTTTACTCACCCTGAGTCTGCACGAATGGGAATAGGGCATGAAAAAGAGTAGATTGATGGCTATTTAGGCACTTCATCGCGATAAGTCAATTAATACTTTACACCCATCGTGAGTTGTCATATTATTCGCGTCGTTCGGAGAGATGGCAGAGTGGTCGAATGCACCGGTCTTGAAAACCGGCAGGGGTTTATAGCCCCTCTAGGGTTCAAATCCCTATCTCTCCGCCATATTCAAAACAAAAAAGCCGTTGATTATCAACGGCTTTTTTGTATCTAATGCATTTCAGAATAGTCCAACAGGATTAACTGATACAATGCACTTATTCCGCGCGACAAATTGCACCTATCCCCGACATCTGTTTGTCCAAATCTCTTAAAGAGCAGAGATTTCCATTTGATCTTAAAATCTTACTGTTAACTAAGGTCTGGTCGATTGTCACTCGCAGACATGTTCAGAAGTTATGATAAATCCGTAATCTGTTTTGATGTTTACAGTCTGCTGTGTTTCCATTAATTTTGGTTAAATTGCTAGCAATGCGAACTTATATTGAGCAGTTGAAAGAGATTTATGAAAAAATTAACTATTTGGACTTTACAGTGCCACGCGGTTCACCTATTATTCGCCGCGTTCGGAGAGATGGCAGAGTGGTCGAATGCACCGGTCTTGAAAACCGGCAGGGGTTTATAGCCCCTCTAGGGTTCAAATCCCTATCTCTCCGCCATATTTAAGTCAAAAAAGCCGTTGTTTATCAACGGCTTTTTTGCGTTTATGATTTGGAAAAATCTTCCAATCTACCAATCTACCAATCTACCAATCTACCAATCTACACACCTTAACTAGAGTCGCTTGATTTACAACACTGACCTTCAACAGCAAGCTGTAGTCAGGATGATTGCTTGTTATCATGAACATGAATTGAGCACATTGGTTAACGTATTTTTTCGTGCCATTGAGCAGAATCGGCACCTAAAACACATTCGCCATTTTCTCTTAAAGACAAGCGTAAAATGCAATGTTCCATTACCTGTTGAAAGTCTTCTTTTGGCAAGTGTCTAACTGAGTCTACTAAGGCTTTACAATGTGGCGCGCATTGCGCTTTTAAACTGTAATACACCCATTTGCCTTTTTTATGATGCTCTAGTAACCCCGCTCGGTAGAGCATTTTAAGGTTGCGCGATATGTTGTATTGCGTATCACCAATCACATCCATCGCTTCAGCAACGGCCATCCGTTTATCAACATGCAATAACAACCAAAACAACCGTAACCGATTTGGTTCAGACAAAGCTTTTAGTGCATCAATATACTTTTCATCCATT
The DNA here is from genome assembly GCF_018221465.1 of Shewanella intestini. Lineage (GTDB taxonomy): Bacteria > Pseudomonadota > Gammaproteobacteria > Enterobacterales > Shewanellaceae > Shewanella > Shewanella intestini. Next base: position 196,951 of record NZ_JAAIKR010000002.1, read on the forward strand.
ACGGTTGTTACCTTACTATTTGGTCCATCCCATTGATGGTGAGAGAATTATACTACGTATTGAAAAATAGCTCCGCCTACAATTGCTGTTGTTAAAACAATCGTCACAAAGGCAATAACGGCTTTTGGTTTTAACACCGACGATACTATCGCGATTTCAGGCAAACTTGCACCTGTACCGCCAATGATAAGGGCTAATGCTGCGCCCAGTCCCATGCCTTTTGCAATTAGAACATTGAGTAATGGAATGGCCATTTCAATGCGTAAATACAATGGAACACCAACAAAAGCGGCCACAATGACAGAGACAAAACTGTCGCCACCCACGTATTTCTCGACTAACTCAGCAGGTAAGTAGGCAGCAGAAAAAGCACTTATTACCGCGCCTAATAATACATACGGAATAATGCGTTTAAATAACGACCATGCGCCTTGCATTGCATTTTGTATTCTTGATGCTTCAGGGTTAACCGCGCCGCCACAACTGCTCGGTTGAGTTGGTGCACTGCGACTACTTGAAGCGTTGTCATTACTACAATCACTGCTGGTTTTACTGTCGCTGCAGGTTTTTACTTTGGTGCCTTCTAATTCGTCACCACGTTTTATTTCATTGCGCCAAGGTGATTTAGAAATTAACCAACCGCCAAGTATGGCTGCAGTAAATGTAATGACAAAATACACGAAGGTGATTTTTAAACCAAAGGTGGCGTATATCATTGCAAGCACGATAAAATTACATAACGGTGCTGACAATATAAAGCTCATGATTGTTCCCAGTGATGCACCCACAGAGGCCATACCCATCGTGACAGGGATAACTGACGCACTACAAAAGGGCGTTAGCATGCCAAAAGCAGCACCTAATAACGATCCCCATTTTTCATGTTTAGTCAGTTTTTGTTGCAGTGCATCTTGTGGGATATATTCTCGCATGATCCCAGTAAGTACTGAAACAATGGCGATGATAACAACTAAACTCCCCCCAACATGTACAAATTCATTTAAGGCAATAATTAATTTATCGTTCACAGTTTTATCTCATCAATCTAAAAGAAGGAAATGAGGTTAGCACGTATGCGCAAATGTGCAACTGTGCTAGTTGGTGTTTGGCTGATAACTAATTACAGCGTGAAGCGGCCATATTGGTACTTATTTAATTTTTTAGGAGGAGTTATTCAATAAAATTAAATGCTAATAGCACTTGGGCAATGGTAAGTTGTACCAAAGTTAAAAATACATTGATTGTAGTTTTTTGAGTTAAGTTTAAAAATATTTTTTAAAATATGAAATACTTACATCAATATTGAAGTGCTAATTAAAAATGATGAAAAATCAGATGTTTATTTTGAGATAAACACCTTATTCATCGTTAATTGTTAATAAATAATTTGAGGCGTGACATGTTTGATCCAAAAAAGATGACTTTTTACAAACGTTTTACTAAAGATATTTTAGCCGGAAGCAAAACCATTACGATCAGAGATAGCAGCGAAAGCCATTATAAAGCCGATACCATTGTTGAAGTTAGAGAGCTCGAAACCGGTCGATTATTTACTCATATTAAAATCAATTCAGTGCAGCCAATACACTTTAATGAACTCACAGAGCGACATGCAAAGCAAGAAAACATGTCATTACCGATGCTACAAAAAGTCATTGCCGATATATATCCAAATATAAAAAACCTGTACGTCATTGATTTTAATTTATGTCCAACTGCTGAGCCCGAAATAGTCTAATGCCCTGATAAGCATCGACGGTTGATAACTCAATTTTATACCGTGTTTTACGCTGCACTGGTTACGATTTAAACCAAGGAAAGCATAATCGATAGGATATGGGTAAGGCTTATTAAACTGTGCATTGCCAATGGTCATTACATAAAGCCAAAAATTACTGTGTTTAACATCTAATCAGTGACACTGTTAATTGGCGTTAAAAGCAACATAAAAGCGATAAAATATTATTCATAAAACATGTATCAATCAGCAAGCTTGTTAGTATGTTAGAGAAAGTATTTTCGGAGACGCATTGCTGACATGATAAATATTACCAATATCTCAAAACAATATCCCATGGGAGATACTGTCGTAGAGGCCCTGAAACAAGTGAGTTTAACCATTAACAACAATGAATTTGTTGCCATTATGGGGCCCTCTGGTTCTGGTAAATCAACCTTAATGAATATTATTGGTTGTTTAGATAAACCAACATCAGGTAATTATGAGCTTAATAATGAATCGGTGGCTAAGTTAAGCGATGATGAATTATCCAGTGTCCGTAATAAAGCCATTGGTTTTGTATTTCAAAGCTTTCATTTATTACCGAGGTTAAGTGCATTACAGAATGTGACTTTACCATTACGGTTTGCAGCGCAGGTGCCAGAAACAGATGACCGTTATGCAAGGGGATTGCTTGAAAAAGTCGGTTTAGGCTCAAGAGCTGATCATCGACCTAATCAGTTGTCTGGCGGCCAACGACAACGGGTTGCAATAGCTCGTTCTTTAGTGAATAAACCTGCAATTTTATTGGCCGATGAACCAACAGGCGCGTTAGACAGTAAAACTTCGGTTGAAATTATGGCGCTGTTTACTGAGTTACATCAAGCAGGGCAAACCATTGTTTTAGTCACCCATGAAGAAGACGTTGCGGCTTATGCGCAGCGTATTATTCGAATGCGCGATGGCGCTATTGTCGACATTGAACAAAAGGCTTAACAATGCTTACTCAATCAACACCATCACCCTTGCCATTTTTCCCCATCAAAGGTCCCTGCGTCATTATTAAACTGTGTGTGTTAACTTGTGTGCTTGCATCTCATTTGTGTGTGGCTAAAGCCGATTCCCAACAAGGGCAAGATAGGGTAAATGTGATTACCCCAAGTGGTATTGAGCAGCAACATACTAATAACTTACCAGAGATTGCATTGTTGCTAACAGGGCAGGTCGCCTCGGCTAAGTCACAGCCATTTATTGTGCCAAAAGCTGGGCGCGCATGGCGCTATCAAATAAAATGGATGCTACCAGAAGGGACATTAGCTAAGCCCGGACAAGTTGTGGTGATCTTTGATAAAAGCGATTTAGCCAGTCAAGTTGAGCAATTGGAGGCCACCTTGTTAAGTGTGACTGCGCAAGAACAAAGCCAAACCATAGAACTTAACAGCCAACGGTTACAAGCACAATTTGACTTAACTAAAGCCAAACTTGAGTTTGATAAAGCCGCACTAGATGGTGCTATCCCGGTAAATTTTATTGCTGCAAAAGAGTATGCTGATAATCAATTTGCACTATTAACTGCAAAGTCAGACGTGAGTAAAAAAAGACAAGCATTAAAAGAAATCACCGATAAACAAACTGCAGTATTACAACAACTATCCATCGACAGAAAAAAAGCCCAAATAGCACTTAATTATGCCCTAGATGGTATAGACCAACTTGAGCTTAAGGCAACCATTAATGGTCCGTTACTGTATGAACGTGATTATGGCGCAGATAAAAAGTTCGCAGTCGGTGACACGGTTCAAATAGGCAGAAAAATTGCCACCATTCCGGCCATGAATAATCTACAAATAGCCGCGTGGGTTAACGAGGTCGATGTTGATAAAATTGCTTTGCAACAAAAGGTTAGCATTCATTTAGATGCGCAGCCAAAGATTAAATTAACTGGCAAAATTATTCAAATAAGCAGTCAAGCTAGTCGCAAAGCTTCATGGGGTGAAAGTAACTGGTTTAAAGTGCTTATTGACTATCAAGGCCAAGCGGGAGCGAAGATAATACCTGGTATGAGTGTGATGGTAAACGTGGAGCCAACAACATGAAGCTACATCATTTAATATTATTGGCCACATTAGGGTTATTAACTGCTTGCTCTAAGGATGTGACATATACCGTAAACCGTGGCGTGTTAGATCAAAAAATTGAAGTCACTGGTGAGCTGGTGTCTGCTGATACCATCAATTTAAAACCTCCGGTGATCCGCCGTGTATGGCAATACCAAATAAAAATGTTAGTCGCTGAAGGGGCACAAGTGGCTAAAGGTCAAGTGGTTGCACAGCTTGACACGTCTGAATTAGTTCAACGTTTGTCAGTGAAAAGTGCCCGACTAGAAACCACTATTCAAGACATTAAAACCTCAACATTACGCAATGCACAAAAGCTTCAAGACTTGAAACTCAGCCTTGCTGAAGCGGAAATGAATCAGAAAAAAGCCCAGTTAAAAGTGGATATATCTGATGCCACTGTGTCAGAAATTGACAAGAAAAAATATGTCATTGAAGCCACTATAGCCAATGACAAGGTGGCCTTAGTGCAACAACAAATAAAGCTTGAGATTAATGGTGCTAAACAAAGACAGAAAATGCTTGTTGGGGACAAACAAAAGTTTACCTCTGAAGTGGCTGCGTTAAAAAAGGGCATCCAATCATTAACTCTTATTGCGCCGCGCAGCGGCATGGTGGTATATGGCATTGATGCAATGGGCAATAAAGTGGCTGAAGGTCAGTCTATTTATGTGGGTGATGCAATATTAAGTATGCCAGAACTAGACAATATGCAAGTGAATATGACCATTCCCGAAGTCGAAGCGGGTAGAGTGAAAGTAGGCCAAACATTAAAAGTGCGCTTAGATGCCAACCCAGACCGAATTTTTAATGGCAAAATTAAGCAATTGGGCGCGGTATTTCGGGTTAAAAACCAAGATGTGCCGTTAACCATATTTGATGCCGTAGCTACGGTGACAAAGCCTGACTCTTCGTTAATGCGCCCTGGCATGACGGCAAAAGTGGCAATTGATGTCACATCAAATAAACCGCAATTACTCCTGCCTCTCGATGCCATTGAATATAAAAATGGCCAAGCCTTTGTGCAAATAGAGGGTTTTTTTCAAAACCGACTCAAATCAATCACCTTGGGCAAAATGGGCACACATCAAGTCGAAGTATTAACGGGACTGCAAGCCGGAGATGAGGTGGTATTACCATGAAGAACTTTATTACCAATGTCATTACACTCAACATACTTGCTTGTGGGATGTTAACCCTCAGTGGCTGTAATCCATCTGCACAAACTGATGTGCTTACGATGACAGTTAACCGCGGTGATTTTGTGGTCGATATCCCAGCCACAGGTGAACTAGAAGCCAGCAAGTCAGTATTGATCAATGTGCCTTCTGGGCTTCGCGGGCCGCAATCTTTGTCGTGGATAATTGATAATTTCAGTTATGTGAAAGCAGGTGATGTTATTGCAAGAATGGATGGCACAAGGCAACGCTTTGATCTTTCAAAAGAGCAGCTAAACGTTAACCGCTTAGATTTAGACAGTAAAATACAAAAAGAAAAAGACGCCACCATTGATAAGTCATTGACAACCGACACAAAGCTGACGACAAAAGAGCAAATATTGGCTGACAAGTTTTATAGTGAAGATGAACGCGTGTACACCAAAATCGACATAATCGACCAAATGCGCAATAAAGATTATCTGGCGGCCAAAATGGATTATTTTGATTGGGGATTAACGCAGCACAGCACACAAGCGCAAGCAGAACAAAATTTAATTAGCCTGAAACAAAAAAGCCATTTGAGTAAAATTAAACTGTATAGCAATAACCTGCAGCAAATGGAGATTAAAGCGCCAAAAGCAGGCTTATTTGTTGCTACCCGTAATTGGAATGGGCTAACGCCAAGTGCTGGCGATATGTTGTGGTCAGGATTAACCATAGGTAAGTTGCCCGAAACCAAAACCATGCAAGCAAAAATGTTTGTTCTTGAATCAGAAGCCTTGGGCTTGAGCATAGGAAAAACGGCCACTGTCGTGTTAGATGCTTATCCGAATAAAAAATTTAGCGGTAAAGTCACCCAAGTTGATTCCTTGGCCAAAGCAAAAGATCAAAATAGCCCAGTAAATTATTTTGAGATAACCATTAGTTTAACCAACACCGTTACCAAAATAATGAAACCCGGCCGGCAAGTTACAGCCAAAATTCATGCGTTTAATATTGCCAATGTGATTGCCATTCCTAATCAGGCCATTTTTCAACATCAAGGTAAAAACTGGGTCTATTTACGTACACCAACAGGGTTTGTGAAGCAAACCGTCGAAGTTGGGACGCGCAGTATTAATTGCACTGAAATTACATCGGGAATTAACGCCAATGATGTTATCGCTCTCACCATGCCGTCAAAAAGGAGCCAAGTGCAATGAGCATCGCCTTTTTGCCAACCATCAATAAACATTATAAAACCTATATAGAGGGTATCGGCCAAGCATTTAATGAAATGCGCCACCATAAACTCAGAACATTACTCACCTTACTTGGGATGATATTTGGCGTAGGTGCCGTCATTGCAATGCTCAGTGTTGGTGAAGGCGCTGAAAAAGAAGCGCTTAAAATGATTGAATCAATGGGGGTAAATAACCTTGTTGTTCAAGCGCGGCCGTCACAAGGCGATGCGCGTAAAGCAGTGAGAGAGCACAGTATTGGCTTGAGCATGCGTGATATAGAAAGTGCAATAGTGACCTTGCCTTTTGTTGCAAATTGGAGTGCACAAAAACAGGTTAAGCTATTTAGTTTGTTTAGTTTACAAGGACGCAGTAATGCTAAAGTTGTTGGCATATCGCCGTCTTACTTTGGTTTAACGGCCTTAAAAATAAATCAAGGAAGGGAATTAACCGCAAACGACAATGCCCACTTTAACCAAGTGGCAGTGTTAGGGCCTGAAGCCGCAAGAAGCTTATTTCCTCAAGGCCAAGCATTAAATCAATCTGTGAAAATAAATCATCAATGGTTTACTGTTGTCGGCATCCTTGCTGAAAAAAATGATCATCATTCCACCATCAAAGGCGTAAAGTTAGGTGGCGAGCGCAATCAAGTGTTTATTCCACTCGCTACAGCACATAAAAAACTCAAATTTAACATACTTGAGGATGAATTAGATTCATTCAAGATTGCAATGAAAGCGGGAAATGACCCAAGATTAGCGGCTCAAAGCTTAACCCATTTATTGGAACGCCGTCACGGTGGTGAAAGTGATTTTGAAGTGATTGTGCCTGCTGATTTATTGGCGCAGCACCAAAAAACGCAGCAAATTTTTAATATTGTTATGGCGTGTGTTGCGGGTATTTCGTTACTGGTTGGTGGGATTGGTATTATGAATATCATGCTGGCGACGATATTAGAGCGCACTGCTGAAATTGGTTTATTAAGGGCGTTGGGTGCTAAACGTAGTGACATTGCGCGGCAGTTTTTAATTGAAAGTATCGCAATTTCAGCCACTGGTGGTGTCATTGGAATATTTGTTGGATTTATTCTCGCCGCCATTATTTCATCGGCTGCAGGTTGGCCTGTTGCTTGGTCACTGTTTTCTGTCGTTTTATCATTGTCTGTTTGTATGGGAATAGGTGTCGGGTTTGGTTTTTATCCAGCTCAAAAAGCGGCAAAACTAGACCCTATCGTTGCATTGCAACGAGACTAAACTGCTTTGTACTAGTAAGTGATGATCAACAGGTATGCGAAACGATATGCCAATATGCCAATAAGACTTATCACTGTTAACAGCCTCATCAGCATTGATACTCTCTTATACGGTATGAGGTGAAGATGGCTGTAAGTCAAACTCTATAAATGCTATTTATGCTTAATGTCATTTCAACAAAAGCAGAGTGCTGTTACTGTGTTTTGCTACTTTTTGATAAGCAACACCCACTTATAAAGTTGGAAGCTGTTTCTGGATGTGATTATTACGCCGTGTTTGCGCAATATTGAACATGCAAGTGGGTTTATTCATTGTCATAAACGGTAACGAGCGTTTATTTATGGGTTTGAATGTCCGCAACGAAATAATATTACATTGATTTGTTTGAATGTTAGCCAGCTATTATCTAAGTTGTGGGCTAAATGATGAATTGAAAGCAAAGTTTAGATAATAACTATGATGCTTAAAATCATGATTGGTCGTTATTATATATTTGAGTTAGATAAATTTATATTTGGCTAAGAAATATACTATTAACAGGTTTTGGTAAATAACAATAATGTAACAAATTGGCTGCACTTTATTTAGTGATAACTAATTAAACTGAAAAATATTCAAGTTACGTTTGTATATATAATCGACAAAATTTAAAATTATTTCGATTGTATAATTTGATTTGTTGTAATAAGTGGTGATTTTTAATTGCTCACCTGCATATTTAATCATTTTTTTAGAATTAAAATTTTTATCATATAACTAAATTTTTATTAAAAATGACCAGTATTTTGTCTTTTTACACGCTCGTAAATGAAGTAAGAGGTGAGAGTAATAAAAAAGCGCCAATCGGCGCTTTTTGTATTTTAAATAAACTAGCGTTTATCTAAAGCAATAAAATCTCTGTCTTCAGCACCTGTATATAATTGGCGTGGACGACTGATTTTATGACCAGGTTGATCTAACATTTCCTTCCAGTGTGCAATCCAACCTACTGTGCGTGATAATGCAAATAACACAGTAAACATGCTTGTTGGAATACCAATGGCTTTCATGATAATGCCAGAGTAGAAGTCGACATTTGGATATAATTTCTTAGATACAAAGTATTCGTCTTCAAGTGCGATACGCTCAAGTTCCATTGCGACATCAAGTAGTGGATCTTGTACATTTAACTCATCAAGTACTTCATGACAAGTTTCACGCATGACTTTAGCACGCGGGTCAAAGTTTTTATAAACTCGATGACCAAAGCCCATTAACCGGAAGGGATCGTCTTTATCTTTGGCACGCGCAATAAACTCAGGTATGCGCTCAACACTGCCAATTTCTTCAAGCATTTCAAGGCATGCTTCGTTAGCACCACCATGGGCAGGTCCCCAAAGAGAGGCAATACCGGCTGCAATACAAGCAAATGGATTAGCGCCAGAAGAACCTGCTAAACGTACAGTTGATGTTGATGCATTTTGTTCATGGTCTGCATGTAATACAAAGATTCTATCCATTGCTTTTTCAACAACGGGATTAACTTTGTATGGTTCACAAGGCACTGCGAACATCATCGATAAGAAGTTACCTGCATAAGATAAGTCATTTCGAGGGTATACAAACGGCTGGCCAACTGAGTATTTGTAACACATTGCTGCAATGGTTGGCATTTTAGAAATCAGTCTAAACGCCGCAATCTCACGGTGTTTAACATCATTGACGTCTAAAGAATCTTGGTAGAACGCAGACAGCGCACCAGTCACACCACATAGCATTGCCATCGGGTGTGCATCACGACGGAAACCACTAAAGAAATCAGCTAATTGTTCATTGACCATCGTATGGTTTTTTACCATAGATTCAAAAGCTTGATATTGTGCTTTAGTCGGCAATTCGCCATTCAATAACAGATAACAAACGTCTAAATAACTAGTCTGTGTGGCAAGTTCGTAAATTGGGTAACCACGGTGGGTTAAGATGCCTTTTGCACCGTCAATATACGTAATGGCAGATTCACAAGATGCTGTTGCCAAGAAACCTGGATCAAAAGTGAAATAACCTTTAGAACCTAGTTTACTGATGTCTATAACATCAAAGCCAGCGCTTCCTTGTTTGACTGGTAGGTCAATTGAATCATTATTCGGTAATTCTAATTTGGCTATATGTTCAGCCATACCCCGTTCTCCTTACTTCATTCTTTTCTTGTGAGTGCGGCATGTTAAGCGGTCATTACTTTACAGTGATCTTGGTTTACATTTCAATTTAAATAAGCGTTTAAATTTTTTATTATGATGGTATATATCTTGCTTAAGCTAGCTGTAATGCGGTTTTGCATCGTATTTAAATAATTTTTAATAAAAAAATAGATTTTGATAATGTGATGTTTGTATTTGACATTCTGCCCGAGTATACTTGCTCGCGCCTATTTGAGAGACGAATGTCACAGTTTGAGAAATATTTTATTACAACTCTAAATTAGTGATTGCTCAATTGGTTGTGTGTTTGGGGTAAATCAGTACAATTTTCGTTAATAGTTAATTTAATGTTAAGTATTTGCGAGCGGTAACTGATAAAAACAAAAATAATGCTCAATGGAGCTGAGTGAGCAGAACGTGAAAAAGCAAAGACCTGTCCATCTAGACCTGCATAAAATACGCTTTCCTGCTACAGCGATCGCGTCGATCTTACACCGTATATCTGGTGTCATAATGTTATTTGCTATTGGTATTCTTCTTTGGTTGTTAAATTCATCTTTAACGTCAGCTGAAGGGTTCGCTAGTGTCCAATCTCTTTTCGATAATTTATTAATGAAGTTTATCCTTTGGGGCATCTTAACTGCGCTTGGATATCACTTATTCGGTGGCATACGTCATTTGATAATGGATACCGGTCGTTGGGAAGAGCTAACTTCTGGTATTGCTTCTGCTAAGGCACTTTTTGTCATTGCCTTAGTATTTTCAGTCGTTGTGGGGATTTGGATATGGTAACTAATGCAGCAAGTTTTGGACGCAGTGGTGTTCATGACTTTATTTTATTACGCGCAAGTGGGGTTATCTTAGCCTGTTATTCAATTTTTCTAATTGGATTTATTGCTTGTAGTGCACCGTTAACGTTCGAGATCTGGCAAGGTTTATTTAGCACCTTGCCAATGAAAGTCTTCACACTGTTAGCCCTCATTGCTCTGCTAATTCATGCGTGGATTGGTGTTTGGCAGGTGCTAACTGATTATGTACCGAACACGGCTTTACGTGGTGTTTTGCAGTTTATCTTTGTTGTGACCGCATTGAGTTATCTTGCGGCTGGCATCGTTATTGTGTGGGGTGTTTAAGTGAGTATTCCTGTACGCGAATTTGACGCGATTGTAATTGGTGCAGGCGGTGCGGGTATGCGCGCTGCATTACAAATTTCTAAAGAAGGTAAGAGCTGTGCGCTTTTATCTAAAGTTTTCCCAACACGTTCTCATACTGTTTCTGCGCAAGGTGGCATCACCGTTGCGCTGGGTAATGCCCATGAAGATCACTGGGAACAACATATGTATGACACGGTTAAAGGTTCTGACTTTATTGGCGACCAAGACGCTATTGAGTTTATGTGCCAAACCGGCCCAGAAGCCATTATTGAACTAGAGCATATGGGGTTACCGTTTTCGCGTTTTGAAAACGGCACTATTTACCAACGTCCATTTGGTGGTCAATCACGTAATTTTGGTGGTGAACAAGCGGCACGTACTGCTGCGGCAGCTGACCGAACTGGACATGCATTATTACATTGTCTTTATCAACAGAACGTTAAACACAAAACTGAAGTGTTCTCTGAGTGGTATGCACTTGATTTAGTTAAAAATGAAGATGACGTGATTGTTGGTTGTACAGCCATTGAAATAGAAACAGGTGAAATCGTTTATTTCAAAGCCAAGGCCACAGTATTAGCGACAGGTGGTGCAGGGCGTATCTATGCCTCTACCACAAATGCACACATTAATACTGGTGATGGTGTGGGCATGGCAATGCGCGCTGGCGTACAAATGCAAGACATGGAAATGTGGCAGTTCCACCCAACAGGTATTGCTGGTGCTGGTGTACTCGTCACAGAAGGTTGTCGTGGTGAAGGGGGATATCTTTTAAATAAAGATGGCGAACGTTTTATGGAACGTTATGCACCCAATGCAAAAGATCTGGCATCGCGTGATGTAGTTGCTCGCTCAATGATGACTGAAATCCGTGAAGGTCGAGGCTTAGACGGACCATTAGGGCCACATTGTTTATTAAAGCTTGACCACTTAGGTAAAGAAACGCTAGAAGCGCGTTTACCGGGTGTATGTGAACTTTCTCGCACGTTTGCCCATATTGATCCTGCAGATGGTCCAATTCCGGTATTGCCGACTTGTCATTATATGATGGGCGGATTACCTGCAAAAGTTAGCGGTCAAGTGCTTCGTCAAAATGAAGATGGCACTGAGCAAGATATCACGGGCTTATTTGCTGTTGGTGAAATTGCTTGTGTATCCGTTCACGGCGCTAACCGTTTAGGTGGTAATTCGTTGTTGGATTTAGTTGTCTTTGGCCGTGCAGCTGGTCAGCATTTGGGTAAAGCGTTAGATGAGACGCCAACACCTAAAGATGCGACCGATGCCAATGTTGAAGCATCATTGGCTCGTCTAAACCGTTGGGAATCAAACCAAGACGGTGAAGACCCTGCTGATATCCGTAAAGACTTACAGCTTTGTATGCAGCTTAACTTCTCTGTTTTCAGAACTGGCGATGCCATGGCTGAAGGGCTTAAGCAGTTAAAGGCCATCGAAAAACGTCTTAACAATGCCAAGTTATCTGATAATTCGCGTGAATTTAATACACAACGTATTGAATGTTTAGAGCTCGATAATTTGATGGCAACGGCGTTAGCGACAGCGTATGCCGCTAACTTTAGGAAAGAAAGCCGCGGGGCGCATTCTCGCGAAGATTTCCTAGAGCGTGATGACGAAAATTGGTTATGTCACAGCGTATTTGACCCAACAACAGAGTCAATGAAAAAACGTGCTGTGAATATGGAGCCAAAGCTTCGTGAAGCTTTCCCTCCTAAGAAACGTACCTACTAAGGCGGAGTTGCAAAGATGAATTTAACATTTGCAGTGTATCGATATAATCCTGATGTAGATACCAAACCTTACATGAAGGATTACACCCTTGAAGTGCAAGAAGGCACGGATATGATGGTGTTAGATGCGTTAATAAAACTGAAAGAGCAAGACCCAACATTAGCATTTCGTCGTTCTTGTCGTGAAGGTGTTTGTGGTAGTGACGGTATCAATATGAATGGTAAAAATGGCTTGGCGTGTATTACGCCAGTGTCGACATTCAAAGGTAACAAAATTGAAATCCGTCCATTACCTGGCATGCCAGTTGTGCGAGACTTGGTTGTTGATCTTACACAGTTTTATAAACAGTATGAAAAAATCAAACCTTTCTTAATCAATGACGAAAAAACCCCAGCACGTGAGCATTTACAATCACCAGAAGAGCGTGAGCATTTAGACGGTCTTTATGAATGTATTATGTGTGCTTGTTGTTCTACGGCTTGTCCATCGTTTTGGTGGAATCCAGATAAGTTTGTTGGTCCAAGTGGGTTATTGCATGCATACCGTTTCTTAATTGACAGTCGCGATACCGCCACGGAATCTCGTTTGTCTGAATTAGATGATGCCTACAGCGTATTCCGTTGTCATGGCATTATGAATTGTGTGGATGTTTGCCCGAAAGGCTTAAATCCAACCAAAGCCATTGGCCATATTAAGTCAATGCTATTGAAGCGAGCGGTGTAGCACGACCATGAGCTAATAAGGATTTATTAGCTCATTTTTTGCACCTTTTTTGGGCAGTTATTTTGGTGCAAAAATAGATTGAAGAATTAGCTGTAACAAGTTGTTTTTATTGTTGCAGTTTGGCTATGATGGCGATACTGTCACAATAGCAAATGGCTAAGTACGTGTATCAAGTTGGAAAGGAATTACAATGCACCAAGGCATCATGAAAGCCTGGCTCGAGTCGTCTCATTTAAGCGGCGCGAACTCGACCTACGTAGAAGAGATGTATGAAGCCTATCAAGACGATCCACAGTCAGTTTCTAATGACTGGCAGCTAGTCTTTGATAATCTCCCCCCTGTCAGTGAAGCAGCAATTGAGGCTCCTGAAGCAGCTCATTCTAAAGTCCGTGAATATTTTCGAAGTTTAGCATTAGAAACACGTGGTAAAGGCGCTGCGAGAGTTAGCGATCCCGATCTCGATGCTAAGCAAGTTAAAGTCCTGCAATTAATCAACGCCCACCGTTTTCGTGGCCATCAAGGTGCTAATCTAGACCCGCTTGGATTATGGAAACGTGAGCCTGTTGCAGAACTTGATCCTAAACACCATGGTTTAACCGCTGAAGACATGGCACGTGAGTTCAATACAGGCTCTTTTGCTCATGCTGGCGATACCATGAAGTTAGCCGATATCATTCATGCATTGAAAAGCACTTATTGTGGTTCAATTGGTGCTGAATATATGCATATCACCGATACTGAAGAGAAACGCTGGATCCAGCAACGCCTTGAACCCTCTTTAGGTAAAACGAATTATGCTATCGATGTCAAGAAACGTATCTTAGAAGGCCTCAATTCAGCAGAAGGTATGGAAAAATATCTGGGAGCTAAATTTCCTGGGGCAAAACGTTTCTCATTAGAAGGTGGCGATGCATTAGTACCAATGATGCGCGAGATAATTTATCGTGCAGGTGAAGCTGGAACGAAAGAAATTGTCGTTGGTATGGCACATCGTGGCCGTTTAAACGTGTTAGTTAATATTCTTGGTAAGCGACCTGCTGAGTTGTTTGACGAATTTGCCGGTAAACATGCTGATGTCAATGGTTCTGGTGATGTGAAATACCACCAAGGTTTCTCATCAGATTTTGAAACGCCCGGCGGCAATGTACATTTGGCGCTCGCGTTTAACCCATCGCATTTAGAAATTGTAAATCCAGTTGTGATTGGCTCAGTCAGAGCAAGACAAGACCGACGTGGCTGTGAAGACGGCTTACAAGTCATGCCTATTACCATTCATGGTGACTCTGCTATTACTGGGCAAGGCATTGTGCAAGAGACATTTAATATGTCTCAAACTCGTGGCTTTAAAGTCGGCGGCAGTATTCGCATTGTGGTGAATAACCAAGTGGGCTTTACCACCTCTAATCATGCTGATGTGCGTTCAACTGAATATTGCACCGATATCGCCAAAATGGTGCAAGCACCTATTTTCCACGTCAATGCAGATGACCCAGAAGCGGTAGCGTTTATTTCTCAGCTCGCGGTAGATTATCGCAATGAATTTAAACGTGATGTGGTGATTGATTTAGTGTGTTATCGCCGCCATGGCCATAACGAAGCTGATGAACCTAGTGCGACCCAGCCACTGATGTATGCCAAAATTAAAAAGCATCCTACACCACGTAAAATCTATGCCGACCGCTTAATTGAAGAGCAAAGCATTTCAGCAGATGATGTCACTGGATTGGTTAATACCTACCGTGACGCATTAGATGCGGGTGATTGTGTGGTTAAAGAGTGGCGCCCAATGACACTCAATACGGTTGATTGGTCACCGTATCTTAATAAAGAATGGGACGAATCATATCAAGCAGGAATGAGCAAAACACGGTTACAAAACCTAGCTGATAAAATTGTCGATATTCCTGAAAGCCATAAACTGCAATCACGTGTCGCTAAAATTTATGGCGACCGTAAAGCCATGGCCGCGGGTGATAAATTACTTGATTGGGGCTTTGCTGAAACACTGGCTTACGCATCAATTCTTGAAGACAACCAACGAGTGAGAATCACAGGTCAAGACTCAGGTCGTGGCACGTTCTTCCACCGTCATGCGGTATTACATAACCAAAATGACGCAACTACTTATTTACCCCTTCGCAATGTTGCGCCTCAACAAGGTGAAATTGACATTACCGATTCGGTATTGTCAGAAGCCTCGGTACTGGCATTTGAATATGGTTATGCCACAGCAGAACCTGAAGGCTTAACGATTTGGGAAGCGCAATTTGGTGACTTTGTTAACTGCGCGCAAGTGGTAATTGACCAATTTTTATCATCTGGTGAGCAAAAGTGGGGCAGATTATGTGGCTTGACCATGTTATTGCCACATGGTTATGAAGGCCAAGGCCCTGAACATTCAAGTGCCAGACTTGAGCGTTTCTTACAATTATGTGCTAACCACAATATGCAAGTCTGTGTGCCGTCTACTCCTGCGCAGGTTTACCACATGCTTCGTCGTCAAGTAGTCCGTCCTATGCGTCGTCCGTTAGTGGTGATGTCGCCTAAGTCATTACTGCGTCATCCACTTGCGGTTTCAAGCATGGATGAACTTGCCAATGGTCAGTTCCAAAACATTATTAATGAAGTTGACGACCTTGACCCGACTCAAGTGGACAGAGTGGTATTTTGTAGCGGTAAAGTATATTTCGAATTACTCGAAAAACGCCGTAAACAAAATCTCACCAATGTCGCCATATTACGTGTCGAGCAACTTTACCCGTTCCCTGAAGTTGAAATGCGTGCTGCATTAGAAAAATATGCACACGTTAAAGATTTTGTTTGGTGCCAAGAAGAACCACAAAATCAAGGGGCTTGGTATTGTAGTCAACATCATTTTTGGGCAAATATTCCCGCCGGTGCTCAACTAACTTATGCTGGCCGTGAAGCTTCAGCTGCACCAGCATGTGGTTACCCGGGGTTACATTTACGCCAACAAGAATCTTTATTGAATAGCGCATTAAAACTGTCGTAACAGATAATTTATAAAAGGAAAGCTTTCCATGAGTATCGAAATTAAGGTACCCGTTCTACCAGAATCAGTTGCTGATGCAACAATCGCTACATGGCATGTTCAACCTGGTGAACCCGTAGAGCGCGATCAAAACCTAGTTGATATCGAAACCGACAAAGTCGTTTTAGAGGTTGTTGCACCAGAAGATGGTTCTATCAGTGAATTATTATTTCAAGAAGGCGATACGGTTTTAGGCGAACAAGTTATTGCTAACTTTGTTGCTGGTGCGGTAGCGGGTCAAGAAGTCACTAAAGCACAAGCAAATGCTGCGCCAGCTGCTGATTCAGATGACAGTAACGATAACTTAAGCCCGTCAGTGCGCCGCTTAATTGCAGAGCACAACCTTGATGCGACTGCAATTAAAGGTAGTGGGGTAGGCGGACGCGTAACTAAAGAAGACGTAGAAGCGTTTGTTAAATCTGCGCCAGTTGCAAAACCTGTTGCCGCGCCTGCGCCAGTTGCATCGCTTGAAGGTCGCAGCCAAAAACGTGTACCGATGACACGTCTACGTAAAACCATCGCTAATCGTTTACTTGAAGCGAAAAACTCAACGGCAATGTTGACCACGTTTAACGAAGTGAACATGAAACCTATCATGGACATTCGTAAGCAATACCAAGAAGTGTTTGAAAAACGTCATGGTATTCGTTTAGGTTTTATGTCTTTTTATGTCAAAGCGGTAACTGAAGCGCTAAAACGTTTCCCAGAAGTGAATGCATCAATTGACGGTGATGATATTGTTTATCATAACTATTTTGATGTTAGCATTGCGGTTTCAACGCCACGTGGTTTGGTGACACCTGTATTGCGTGACACCGATACGATGAGCCTTGCCGATATTGAAAAAAATGTTCGTGAATTAGCCCTTAAAGGCCGTGACGGTAAGTTATCTGTCGATGACATGACTGGCGGTAACTTTACTGTGACTAACGGTGGAGTATTTGGATCATTAATGTCGACGCCAATTTTGAATTTGCCACAAAGTGCCATTTTGGGCATGCATGCGATTAAAGATCGCCCAATGGCTGTTAATGGTGAGGTTGTTATTCAACCTATGATGTACCTTGCTCTTTCTTACGACCACCGTATTGTCGATGGCCGTGAGTCTGTTGGATTCTTAGTTGCCATTAAAGACTTCTTAGAAGATCCAACGCGTCTGCTACTTGATCTGTAAGTTGTAGATTACCCCCTCGCTGTTGGCCTAGATGGCCAACTGGATATAACTAGAAGTATATGGATAGATCATCATGAATTTGCATGAGTATCAGGCAAAAGCCCTATTTGCCGAATATGGTTTACCAGTGTCAGAAGGATTTGCTTGTGATACTGCGCAAGAAGCAGTGGAAGCAGCAGGTCATATTGGCGGTAATATGTGGGTTGTTAAGTGTCAAGTACACGCAGGCGGCCGTGGTAAAGCAGGTGGTGTCAAAGTCACTGGCGATAAAGAAGAAATCAGAGCATTTGCTGAAAACTGGTTAGGTAAAAACTTAGTCACTTATCAGACAGATGAAAACGGTCAACCTGTAGCTAAAATCTTAGTTGAAAGCTGCACCGACATTGCTAATGAATTATATCTTGGCGCTGTTGTTGACCGCGCAACACGTCGTGTTGTGTTTATGGCATCAACTGAAGGCGGCGTTGAAATTGAGAAGGTGGCGGAAGAAACACCTGAATTAATTCACAAAGCAATTATTGACCCATTAGCGGGCCCTCAGCCATACCAAGCACGTGATCTTGGCTTCAAGTTAGGTTTAAACCCAACTCAAATGAAGCAGTTCACTAAAGTTTTCATGGGCTTAGCTAAAATGTTTGAAAACCATGATTTCGCTTTACTTGAAATCAACCCACTTGTTATCACTGACGAAGGTAACATTCACTGTCTTGATGGCAAAATTGGTGTCGACGGTAATGCTTTATTCCGTCAACCTAAAATCCGTGAAATGCATGACCCATCACAAGATGATGCGCGAGAAGCACACGCAGCAAAGTTTGAGCTTAACTATGTTGCTTTAGACGGAAATGTTGGTTGTATGGTAAACGGTGCTGGCCTTGCAATGGGCACAATGGACATCGTTAACTTACATGGTGGCAAACCCGCTAACTTCCTTGATGTGGGCGGCGGAGCAACAAAAGAACGTGTTGCGGAAGCGTTTAAAATCATTTTGTCTGATGCCAATGTTAAAGCCGTACTGGTAAACATTTTTGGTGGGATTGTCCGTTGTGACATGATTGCAGAAGGTATTATTGGTGCAGTAAAAGAAGTGGGTGTTCAAGTTCCTGTTATTGTACGTCTTGAAGGAACTAACGCTGAACTAGGCCGTGAAGTCCTTGCCACTTCTGGTTTAGATATTATTGCTGCTGAGTCATTAACTGACGCGGCTGTAAAAGTTGTTGCCGCTGCGGAGGGCAAGTAATGTCTGTATTAATTAACAAAGATACTAAAGTTATCTGTCAAGGTTTCACTGGCGGGCAAGGTACATTCCACTCTGAGCAAGCCATCGCATACGGTACGCAAATGGTCGGTGGTGTATCACCAGGAAAAGGCGGCCAAGTGCATTTAGACCTTCCTGTTTTTAACACGGTTAAAGATGCTGTGGCTGCAACAGGTGCTACGGCTTCAGTTATCTATGTACCGGCTCCTTTTTGTAAAGATGCTATTTTTGAAGCGATTGACGGTGGCATTGAGCTTATCGTTTGTATCACTGAAGGCATCCCTACGTTAGATATGCTGCAAGTTAAAGTGAAACTTGAAGAAACTGGCGTACGTATGATTGGCCCTAACTGTCCAGGTGTTATCACACCTGGTGAGTGTAAAATTGGTATCATGCCGGGTCACATCCACAAGCCTGGTAAAGTCGGTATTGTTTCTCGCTCTGGTACATTAACGTACGAAGCGGTTAAGCAAACTACCGATGAAGGTTTCGGTCAATCGACTTGTGTCGGTATTGGCGGTGACCCAATTCCAGGTACTAACTTCATCGACGTATTGGAAATGTTCCAAAACGACCCACAAACTGAAGCAATTGTAATGATTGGTGAAATTGGTGGTACTGCTGAAGAAGAAGCGGCTGAATACATTAAAGCTAACGTGACGAAACCCGTTGTGTCTTATATTGCTGGCGTAACCGCGCCAGAAGGTAAGCGCATGGGTCATGCTGGTGCAATCATCGCCGGTGGTAAAGGCACTGCAGCAGATAAGTTTGCCGCTCTTGAAGCCGCAGGCGTAACGACTGTGCGTTCATTAGCTGACATCGGTTCTGCATTGCGTACCCGTACTGGTTGGTAATCCTTTGCTGTTAAGTCTCTTTATGTGACTGATGAGTAAAGTGGTTTTAAAAGACGTCTTAGGACGTCTTTTTTTGTTGCCTTTTTTTAGTGAAATCTGCCTTGTCATTATGGATGTATCAATTGGAATATTGAAAATTTACGTGTTACACCCGCTTATTTGTATCTCAGGTTACAGTAGGATACAGAGTTGTTTTTATTAATTGCATATAGTTGTTCTACAGCAACATTAACGATAAAAATAAAGGACACAAAATGAAATATTTAACCTTAGTCATCTCATCACTATTGTTGTCTCAATCAGCGCTAGCAGCAGACAATACTTATATTCGTAACGGTAATGTGTATAGCCACGAGGGTAAATTTTTTGCAGGTGCGGGTGTGGTAACTGGAAGTGAGTTTTATAAAGGGCAAGACCATAAAACAGCTGCATATTTAAACGGTGGATTTCATGGTAGCGATTTTAATGCCGATGTTAGCGGGGTTAACTATCGCTTTCTTGGTGACAATGAGTCACTATTGAATATGAGCGTGTTTGTGACAGCTAATGCCGAATTTGATGCAAAAGATGCCGACATCTTAGATGGCATGAAAGACCGCAAGGCAAGCGGCGACCTTGGGTTAAACCTCGATTTACATTTAGGTAATGGTACGCTTTCAAGTAAGTTCCAACATGATGTGACTGATGTTTATAACGGTTACCAAGCCGATATGACTTATTATTATCCAATAAAAGTGGGCTTTGCTGACATTGTTCCATATGCAGGCGTGCATTATTACAGTAAAGATTTTGCCAATTACTATACCGGTGTCAGTAAAAAAGATGCCACCAATGTTCGCAGCGAATACCAAGCATCATCAACCTTAGCTTATCGTGCCGGTTATGTATTAGTGGCACCTGTCACTGAGCATTTAGACATTGTTCAGTCAGCAGGCTATACCCGTTTAGGGTCTGACATGGCTGATTCACCATTAATCGGAAGTCAAAACCAGTGGGCAACCTCAGTGGGTGTTAATTACCACTTTTAATCTCTAATTGGAGTCAATCATGAAAATTTTAAAACACATATCAATGTTAGCGATAGTAGCCTGTTTGTTGAGTGCTTGCGCCACACCTTATAACACCGAAAAAAGTTTTTGGACATTTGGTAAAGGCTTTGAAACCGTGCAGATTGCTCCCGATAGCTGGCAGATTAGTTTTGTTGGAAATACTAATACTGATCGTGCTTTAACTCAAAAGTATGTGATGATTAAGTCCGCAGAGCTGTGCCAAAAAGCAGGTTACGATTATTTCCAATACACAAATGCACAAACTAATAGTGATGCTGTAGGGCAATTTGGTGCGGGCAGTCAAAGCAATAATATTTTGTTTGGTAGCACCAGCATAGATAAAGAAACATCAACAGTGGTTGAAGTGACAGGTTTAAAAACTAAACCCGCTCAAGCTAATACACGAGTCTATGATGTCAACTACATTTTGAACCATGTAAAAGTTGACAATTAATAACTACTGGAAATCAATACCACGCGAAGGTTACGCGTAACTAGCATAATATGTTGTAACCCGCGTTTTTTAAAATAGGCGCTAAATTGAGTTTATCTATAATAGATACCGTCAATTTAGCGCTTTTTTTATGGCTACTTTGTGGCGTAATTTTTTGGGTTTATTTGTTACTCGTGCTCATTTATTCGAACTAAGGTTAATATCATACAAGCGCCACCTAATTGTGCTGAGCGATCAATTGTTAGCTTCGAGTCCATCCAATTACCAATTCTGGCAACAATTGCCAGCCCCATACCATGCCCTGCATTATCTCGGCTATGTTGACCACGAACAAACGGCTTAATCACTTCTAGGGCTTCATTGTCATCAATGCCTTTGCCGTCATCTTCAACCCGTATTTGAACGGTATCAGGGTTAACTACAATGCTTATTTGAATATGTTGTTGCCCAAAACGCTCGGCGTTACTGAGCAAGTTACTAACTTGCATGGCTAGATACTGGCGATCACTTTGAATCAATATGGGCTGTGACGCTGACAAAAGCGTGAAGGTATGCTGCTCAAAGTGCTGGTTTGCATAGCGTTCGATTAACCATTGATTAAGGTCAAATACGCTTAATGCTGGCGAGATATTCGCTTCATCAAGACGGGCGTAACTTAATAGTGTCGCAACCAACTCTTCCATGGTGTCGAGGTTAGTGTTTAAACGTGCAAAGTACTTCACTTTTAGGGCGGGATTGCTGGTTTCTTCTAATGCTTCAATGCCAAAACGTAATCTGGCTATCGGCGTTTTTAAATCGTGCGATACCGCGCGGCTGAGCAATTTATTATCGTCAACAAGTTGCTGAATGCGATCGGCCATACGATTAAATTCGATTTCAATTTCACTAATATAAGAGGTGTTTTTGATTTTAATACGTTGTTGTAATTGTCCCATACCAAACGCTTTTGTGGTTTTACTTAAGTTGATCAGTTGGCGAATTAGCGGAGATATCCATAGCAATAAAATCAGGCTGACACCGCCGTAAAATAGCATGGTGTAATGTTCATTACTGGACTGTAGTTGCTCATCAGGGGTCACTAAAGTGGTGCTAATATTTAATACTTGCTGGGTTTTGTCCAGATGATAATGCAGTGAAATCCCTTCATCTGAATCAAGTACTAATGCTGCTTGTTGAATAAATTGTTTGTGTAGTGACGGCGGCAATGCAAAGGCAGATTCAGCAATAATTGACATTTTTTCGTCATTTATGCTGTTCCAATGACGAATAAACTGTTGTTGGTCAATGAGAGGGTCGTTTAAGGTTTTAGCAAGTGATTCACCTACCCATTTCAAGGCATTAATCTTCTCAATGGTGTTCGCTTGCCCATCTGTAGATTCGGTTACTGCGGCAATTTGGGTGATGGTCCAACCTAAACTTGCAATGGCAATAATTACCACTAAAACCAAAGAAATAATGAGCTTTTTCATATTGATGCCATTTGCTTAGTGGTGATGCCATTGGTATGTGGCGACGGGATTAATCTTCAGTTTGTTCTTCGCGGCAAAATAAATAGCCTTTGGCGCGCACGGTTTTTATTTTGTAGGGTTGATTGGGGGCGTCGAGCAGTTTTTTACGTAGCCGTGATACTCTAATATCTATTGAGCGATCAAAACCATCGTATTCGATGCCGCGTAATTGCGTTATCAGCTCGGTACGCGCAACGACAGTGCCGACGTTTAATGCCAGTAGCCAAAATACGTCAAACTCATTCGCATTTAACTCAAGTGAAAACGAACCAATTTTGACCGATTTAGCATTGGCATTTAATACTAAATCGCCAAATTCAAGTTGTTGTTTAACTTTGTCATCTGTAGCACGTCGCAGCAGCGCTTTAATATGCGCGAGCATGACTTGTGGACGAATAGGTTTGGTTAAGTAATCATCAGCACCGACTTCTAGGCCTTTAATTTCATCACCATCTTCAACACAAGCGGTCATAAACAAAATAGGGCCGCGGTAAAATGAACGTGCTTCTTTACAGACATCAAAGCCGTTTTTAACTGGCATCATTACATCGAGTAAGACTAAATCTGGCACTTCTTCTTCAATCATCTCTAGGGCGTAATCACCTTGGCTGGCAACGGTAATGGTATAGCCGTGGTCTAACAGGTAATCGCTGATCCATTCTGCTAATGAACAGTCATCTTCTACTACTAAAATATGTTTTTGCTCATCTTGCATTAAAACAGTCTCCAACCGGATTGACTTTGTTTGGGTGCTTTATAAACCCAGGTCACAACCACTTTCACTTTGGCTAGCGGTTGTGGTTGGCCTTGGCGAATTAATTGAAATGTTGTGGTAGTGGTATTTTCAAAACTATAAGAATATTGGGTCAGAGCTTGTCCTTCCCAGCAGGTTATGGGTTGCTGAGGGGGATTTTCATTCGTATTAGACTGCATAAGGCAATATTTGCCTGCATTGGGAGTAGACCATTTAAAGGTGACATCCTGATAGCACATTTGACCTTTGTGCAAAGCGACACATTGTTCAGGTGTGGCGGTAAAGTCAGTGATATCTGTTTGTGCATGGCTGACGGGGGAAATCAATCCCAACCATAATAAATGCCACCATCGAGTGAGTAATTTAGTCATAAGCCACCTTAAAACACATAGCTGATAGTGGCGTTCAAAAATGACGCATATCCAGCTTGATTAAAGGGGCTGTCGGTAATGACATCAGGGAGTAGGTTATAGCGATACATTGCCCTAAACACGACATTTGAGGTAATGGGGTAGGCTGCACCTAATTCAATGCCATAACTTAAAGAGCTATCAGGTGTGTACTGAGGAAATAAATCAGTCGCTTCATCAGCGGTCACACCAAATAAAGCGCGATTCAATTTGGCTGATGAATAAGTAACGCTACCTAAGGCATGAAAATTCCAATTACGCACTTGCCAAGATTTTCCGAATCGAGCGCTGCTTTGCAGTCCTTGGTCGTCAAAGTAATCACTGACAGCACGAAATTGAAACACATAATGGTCGTCCCAGTAACGTGTTGCTCTAATGCCTGCACCAACGTAAATAGACTCTTCTGATAATAAATATACATTGCGCTCGGCTTCATCGAGCAGTTTGGGATCAATCCCTTCAGGACGACGCCACGTGGTTTGAATGTTGGCTAAAAGGATATCAACTGACCAATGCGCTGAGTTCCAGATATTATAGCCAAGGTTAATACCATCTTGAGATTGATGCACCATTTCGGCAAATAAGCCTTTGTATTGATATACGCCGCTTATTAACAATGCAGGTTCAATGGTTTGATGATCGGTTTGACGAACGTCAACTTTGTTTGAGGAAAAAGCACCTGCACCAAGCTCAAAATAGCCGCCATCGGCTAAACGGTCTGTTTCGCCTTGGGAAACACTGGAGGCAATATCTGCGCCGTGAGATAGCGGAGAGATTAATGTGCAAAGTAAGCATAATGACAACCCAAAATGCCTGTGGATACTGTATGTGCGTTTGCTGTTCATATTATGGGTGAAGCTACCTTGTAAAGATTCAGTAATCGTAAAACATACTGAAAATATAGAACATTTTTAAAGCGCTATTTTACAAGATATGTCAGGTGAGGTTAATCAATAAATTACAATTAAAGGCAGGAATTGTGTCAGTAGTGGTATTTAGGTTGCCGCTATTGATGTGCAATGCCAGTGCACATCAATAGTTAAGGTCAGTAATGATTAATGAAAATAGTGATCGACAGACAGTGTCAAGATTGGCATCGCATACAGTGTTTGTTGCCTATCTTGTAACAACCGCTAGTTGACCGTTAAGCGTTCATTGTGAATGAACAAGGAGGTTCTTATCCAGGCTAAAGCCCTAAACATGATAAGGACACCAGCGAGATTATGTGGTTGGTTTCTTGTCTAAATAAACGCTGAGGTCGGTTCCTACAGCAATCGGTTGTGCTTGAATATCGCCTTTAAATAAATAACCTTCTTTGTCACCAATTAGTGTGAGCTTTTGGTCTTTAAGTCGTAATGCGGTGCCTTCTTGAATCGCAATAACAGGGGTTATTGGGTCTACCTTTGTAAATTCAAGCAGTCGCTGGGCGCGGGTTTCACCATTATGTCCAGCGAGTGTGGCATTGCTGTAGTGAGGATTGAGCTGAAAAGGTAAAATTCTTAAGCCAGTAAAAGACACGGGTTCAATAATTGGCATGTCATTTGTTGTTCGGATGCTTTGCCCAGTGATATTCGAGCCTGCACTCCAACCTACATAGGGTTTACCTGACAAAACTTGTTCGTTAATTAACTGCACTAAGTCGTAACGGTAAAGCTCATGCAATAAGTGGAATGTGTTTCCACCACCGACGAAAATACCATCGGCTTGTTTTATTGCCTGTTTAGGGTCGTTAAATTGGTGGATACTTTCAATGGATAACCCAAGGGGTGCTAGACCTTCTTGGACAAGCGTCAGGTAATGATCGTAATCCATACTGACACCGGCATAAGGAATAAATAACCACTTTTGACCAGGTGAACATAACGGACGAATAAAATCGATTGTATGAGATAAATAAGGGGTATCACCAACGCGTGAGGCACTTAACATTAAGGCATTAACTGACATATAACTTCCTTTAATTCATTGGTTTTTTGGCAGTGTAGCAAAGAAAATAACTTACCAAAAGTCGTGATAAATCAATCGTCAGATTAAGTATCTATTAATATTCACTTAGTAGAATCCGCAAAATCTATGGCATGTCTTTTAAAAATAATCATCTAAAAATTATTTAATTAATCAACCCTTGAAATTGATTATTTTGGACATATTATGTCTTAAACCATTGTAATTGACCCTTTCGTCAAACAGGAGCTTATATGAAGCGGATTTTTTTATTAATTGCCACCAACATGGCTATTTTACTTGTTGCATCGATTGTCATGTCTATTTTAGGGGTTAACACTTCTTCAATGACTGGGCTATTAATTTTCGCTGCAATATTTGGTTTTGGTGGTGCGTTCCTTAGCTTAGCGATTTCTAAATGGATGGCCAAGAAAACCATGGGGTGTGAAGTGATCACTCAACCTCGTGACAATATCGAAAAATGGTTAGTTGATACCGTTGCGCGCCAAGCAAAACAAGCGGGCATTAATATGCCTGAAGTGGCGATATATCAATCACCAGAGCTAAACGCATTTGCGACAGGCCCATCTAAAAATAACGCATTGGTTGCCGTGAGTTCGGGTTTGCTTTATGGCATGACCCAAGATGAAATTGAAGGCGTATTAGCCCATGAAGTAAGCCATGTTGCTAACGGTGATATGGTGACATTAACCTTGATCCAAGGCGTAGTGAATACCTTCGTTATTTTTGCTGCGCGTGTGGTTGCAGGCATTATCAATAACGTGGTGGCTAGCAATGATGAAGAAGGAGAAGGGTTAGGTACGTTTGCTTATATCGGTGTGGTTTTCGTGCTTGATATGCTATTTGGTATTTTAGCTTCCATGATTGTGGCTTACTTTTCACGGATTCGTGAATTCAAAGCCGATGAAGGTGCTGCTCACTTAGCGGGTAAGCACAAAATGATCGCAGCGTTAGAGCGTTTACGCCAAGGGCCTGAGTCTGGTGCAATGCCTGCACAAATGTCAGCGTTAGGTATTAATGGTAAACGTGGTATGGCTGAGTTAATGATGAGTCACCCTCCGTTAGAAAAACGTATTGCTGCTTTGCAGAACCGTTAATTAAAAATAAAATCATTTACAAAAAAGGAGCTTTGCTCCTTTTTTTTTGTCTCACAATTGATTATCTTAAAATAACCTTAATACTTGAATGGTTTACATGAAGTAGAGCACGTTTTAGTAAAGAACAAGCTGTTAAATTACGTGGCTGCTTTATGGTTGCCAATTTGGGCAACGTTAACTATGTTTGTTAAATGTATTTTAGTGGATTGAGTGTTGTGATTAATTCAGTTTTTGACTCCCATCAATACAAAAGAATGAGAGCATTTAACTGCAAATGGAGGATTTTAAAGTGAGCAATAAATTACTAACTGCACTATTTGCTGCGGGTTTTGCATTATTATCTTCAACGGCGAGTTTCGCTGCTGATGAAAAACAAAACCTTGCAGATTTCCATGTTGAAATGGGTGGCTGTGAAAACTGTCATGCTGATGGCGAACCGTCTGCTGATGGTGCATATGAGTTTGAACAGTGTCAAAGCTGTCACGGTGCTTTATCAGAAATGGATAAAGTTCACCAATCACATGATGGCAAACTGATGTGTGCTGATTGTCATGCCCCACATGACACAAATGTCGGTGACAGACCAGAATGTAGTTCTTGTCATGATGACGGTCGTACTGCTGATAAAATCAACAAGCAGTAATACGAACCTAACGATTAAAACGCCAGCATTTGCTGGCTTTTTTTTTGCTTATAAAAATCAACACTGATGCTACTTGTGGGCATTTTTGGTGCACGCTTATGCACGATTCATGCGCACCTGACACATCCACATTATAAAAAAGGCTAACTTTACAACATCTTAGGTATTGGCATAAGAATCGCTTTCTATACTTTATAAGGATTAATCTTAAAGGTATACAATGGAGTCTGTCATTACGAGCTGCGCATATTGCGGGGTTGGGTGTGGGGTAAAGGTATCGACTAAAGCATGCATTGATGCTAACACATTTGCTATTCATGAAAATACATTCCCTGCTAAAAGCGCAACTAACTTAGTCGTAAGTGGTCATAGTGGCCATGCTGCAAATCGCGGTAAATTATGCGCTAAGGGTGAAAGCTTGTTACAGAGCTTAGATCAACCTTCGGTGTTGAAATATCCATTAAACAGCGCGGCTAAACCAATTGATTGGCAACAAGCCATCAGCACGATTGCAGGCAAATTCTCTGACACCATTACACAATACGGCCCAGATTCAGTGGCATTTTATCTGTCAGGTCAGTTACTGACAGAAGATTATTATGTTGCTAATAAATTAGCTAAAGGCTTCATTAAAACGGCAAATGTCGATACTAATTCGCGTTTATGCATGTCATCAGCGGTTTCAGCGCATCAACGTGCATTTGGCGAAGATGTTGTTGCTGGCTGTTATGATGATTTTGAACAATGTGATGTTATCGTTTTAATCGGCTCTAATGCTGCATGGACGCATCCCGTGCTTTTTCAGCGAATGATGAAGGCGCGTGAAAAACGCGGCACGCACATTGTCGTAATTGACCCTGCAACAACGGCTACCGCGCAGCAAGCGGATCTACATTTGGCGATAAAGCCCGGTAGCGACAATGTGTTGTTTCAGTCACTGTTATTGCATTTAGTCGATAATCAGTTAGTTGATCATCAATTTATTCGTGCACACACTGAAGATTTTGACACTGTTATTGCACAAACACGTGAAAATCTCGCGTTAACATCGGCTTATGCTGTTAAACAAATGACATCACCCAGCAAGACTGATGCAAAAACTGGTCGCATTGCGCAAAACAGCCAACATCGAACTCAAGCAACGGCACATGTGAACAAGGTCAATAATACAACCGCGTTAAGTGTGCAGGACATTACTGGATTATCCGCTAAACAGTTAGCGCTATTCTTTGATTTGTTTAGTGCCTCAACTAAGGTCGTTACTGCAAGTTGTCAAGGGGTTAATCAATCCGTTAGCGGTACAGACACCAGCAATTCAATTATCAATTGTCATTTAGCCAGAGGCCAAGTAGGACAACCGGGTAGCGGCTTTTTTTCACTGACAGGCCAACCTAATGCCATGGGGGGACGCGAGGTCGGTGGGTTAGCAACGCAGTTGAGTTGTCATATGGGATTTGGTCAGCAGCAGCAAGCTTTATTGGCAGATTTTTGGCAAACAACATCTGTTGCCAGTAAAGCTGGATTAAGTGCAGTTGAGATGTTTAAAGCGGTGAAACAAGGCAAAATTAAAGCCATTTGGATAATAGGCACAAACCCTGCGGTATCGATGCCTAATAGCCATGAAGTAAACCAAGCCTTAAAGGCATGTCCCTTTGTGGTAGTTTCAGATGTGTGTGCAGATACGGATACTGCGCAATACGCTGATCTATTGTTACCAGCGTTAGGATGGTCACAAAAAGATGGCACGGTGACCAATAGCGAACGTATGATCACCCGCCAACGCGCTTTTATTAGCACAAGTGGTCAAGCTAAAGCTGACTGGTGGGCGTTAGCCCAAGTGGCTAAAACGATGGGCTTTAAAGGTTTTGATTATCAATCAAGTCATCAAATTTTCACCGAGTTCGCCGCCTTATCTGCCAAAGTAAAACACACATTTAACCAACAAAAATTTACTATTTCAGGACTGCAGAAACTGACTAAAGCCCAGTACGATAATTTAGCACCAACACAGTGGCCAATAGAGTCAAGCGATGATATTGGGCAATATTCTACAAGGGTGTACCAAGATCATCAGTTTAGCTTTGCTTCTGGTAAGGCCCGTTTTGTTGCTGCTAATGTTGATACTCATCATCAACCCGTAGCAGATGCCCCTGATGTATTATTACTCAATTCTGGGCGCTCACGAGATCAATGGCATACCATGACCCGCACAGGTCATATAGCCTCATTACGTGCCAGTGTTGCCCAGCCTACTGTGGCTATTCATCCTAAAACAGCAAAGCTAATACAACTGACTGAACATGATTTTATTAAGTGTGAAATTAATTCACAAGATATCCTGGGTGGTGGATATGTTGCTCGCGTTGTTTTTGACGAAACAATATTGGAAAACACCTTAAATACAAGCATGCATTGGTCTAAGCAATTTTCACTTACTGCTGGAGTTAATTACGCAACCCACTATTTGGTTGATAATATTTCAAAGCAACCTGCGTTCAAGCATCAACTTGTGCGTGTCAGTCGCTATGAAGTTGGGTTACAAGGCATGTGGTTTGGTGAGGTTGAAACCAATGCTGAGCTTAATGGTGAACTGCGTTGGAAAGTGCAACAAACCCTGAAACATGGGCAATGCTTTCATGTGGCTTTCGCTTGCAATAGTCATGATGCTCAATATTCCAGTCAACGCCAACTTAACTGGTCATTACACTTGCCATCATCACAGCAAATTCAAATTACTTGTTTGGCTAACAAAGACCGAATTACGGGTATTCAAATCCTGTCACAAACAGTAATTAGTGCTGACTTAGAAGCAATGTCGCAACTTATTTCACAACCACTAAATTCTGCATTGATTAACCAACTCCATGGACTGTTAAAGGCGGGAAGTAGCCCACTAATTTGTGTGTGCACCGGTGTTACTGAGGCCGATATTGCCGCTGAGCTAACGCAGCTACGCTCAGCAATTGGACAAGGTTCTAACGGGTCGGACACCGACTGGCAATTGGTAAGGGTATTGGAAAATACGCAACAAAAGTTAGGTTGTGGCAGGCAGTGCGGCAGTTGTCAAAGCGAGGTGCAACGCTGCGTGCAGCAACAATGGCAACTAATCAATAATGAACCACATAGTGCGACGGCAAAAAGGCTGTTAACAACAAAAGAGGGTGTGGCTTAATGGATAAACAAGCACGAATGAGTCATATTCTCAACTTCGCCAAAAACAACACCATTAACACTGGGTTAATGGCTGGCGAGGTGGCGATTGTTGGTGCCGGTTGTGGTGAGCTTGAACTCATGACCATAAAAGCAGCTAATACCGTGTCACAGGCTACAGCGCTAGTGTATGACAGTTTGGTCAGTCACGACATATTAACCTTGGTTTCAGCAGAATGTGAGCGCCATTTTGTTGGCAAGCGTTGCGGTCAACCAAGTGCAAAACAAGATGACATCAATGCATTGCTATTAGCGTTGGCCTTAAAAGGTAAAAAAGTTGTGCGTTTGAAAGGGGGCGATCCGCATATTTTTGGTCGTGGGGCTGAAGAGTCATTATATTTAGCGCAACATGGCGTTAAAAGCCACTTTGTTGCAGGGGTAACGGCGGCTTTAGGTTGTGCTTCAAGTAGTCATATTCCACTAACCTATCGTGGGGTAGCGCGAAGTGTTACGCTCATTACTGGTACCAAACAAAGTGCTCAGCATTATGATAAAAGCGCACGTCAATGGTTAGCGCTGCTGCAAGCTGAATCAACGTTAGTGTTTTATATGGGCAAAGAACAAGCGCCATCTATTAGTGCCGGGCTTTTAGCGGCAGGTTGTGCGCCGCAACTTGGGGTCGCTTTTGTCACTAATGGCGGCAGACGAAACCAAATTATCCGTTATACCACGGTTGCAGAAATGCCTCAGCAAGCAAAAAATATCATTAGTAGCGGCCCAACATTGATGATTATTGGCGAGGTTGTGCAAGTGGGACATGAACTACAGACCTTGATAGAAGATATCGATAATAAGTCACAAGAGGCTGGTTATGCCAAGTGTGAGTAAAGTTAACGCAGTGCAGACAACTCATGATGATGGCAGTCGTTGCACAATGACTGATAACCATAGGATTAGCAGTAAAAATCAAATATCTCATCAAATTGCTAAAGCACTATCAGCCCCACAATATGTCGCTTCAGTGCTTGCTGCGCGTAACGAAGATATACAAATTAGCAAGATAACGCCAAGCGCAATAAATTCGACATTCTCGCAAGAGTTAGTGGCAACAATGCCTGTAGAAGACAATGACAATAAGAGCGACAATAACTATCAACCTGATGAGCAACATTTTATCGAACAACAACTTGATGTGAAAAACACTGATTTTACCCAAACAATTAAGGCACTTGGTAGAGGTAAAAAAGGATCGCGGACTTTGTCTGTAACTGAATCAATGGCGTTTTTTATCGGCTTTGCTCGCCGACAAGTCAGCGATATGCAAATGGCAACCGCATTGATGTTAATGCGAGTCAGAGGGGAGACAAATCAAGAGCTAGCAGGTGTAGCGCTTGGGCTAAAGCATTTACTTTACCCTAATTGGGAACAGTTGACCACAGATATAGATTGGCCTGTGTACGCTGGTAAGCGTGAACAATTACCTTGGCTATTATTGGCAGCAAAGGTATTAGCTAAACAGGGGATTAAAGTGTTTTTACATGGCGATCATCAATCACTCTCACATCGTCGCCATGTTGCTAATTATATTCATGCATTAGGAATTGAGTCATGCCACACACCTTTGCAGGCGCAATATCATCTTAATCAACACAATATTGTTTATGTGGATATCAGTTATATGCTACCCGTGGTGGGTCGTTGCCGCGCTATTCACCAGCATCTTGGGCTTAGAAGTTTGGTTCAAATGGCGGTTCGGTGTGTTAATCCGACCAATGCTGCAATCTCACTTCGTAGTTATTTTCATGCTGGTTTAGATACTAGCCATATTGAAATTGCCAAGTTAATGGCAGCATTTTTAGCGACAAAAGCAACAAGCATTCTATCGAAATCCGATAACACGGGACAGCCAACAACAAAAATTGTTATTTTTAAAGGCTTACAAGGCGAGACAGAAATTAACCCAAGAGTGACGACTAAAGTCAGTATTGTTGAGTCTATAAGGGGAAGCGATAAGCTATTTCTCGATGATAGTTCAACAAGCCACACTAAGCTAAGGCAAGTGACTGTGCCCACTGTTCTTGAAGCATTTTCAGGGGCAAAAGTTGGTCAGGCACAATTAACAGCTGAAGATTTACATTCACTGTGGGCTGATGGCAAGCTTTGTTCTAGTGACAGTTCTAGTGACAGTTCTAGTGACAGTTCTAGTGACAGTTCTAGTGACAGTTCTAGTGACAGTTCTAGTGACAGTTCTAGTGACAGTAGGTTTGTAGCTAAAAAAAATGGCGCAGGATTATTTAGTGCTAAGCAACAAACCGAACATAAAAATCAACAGTTAACTCAAGCTAATGCCAGTGTTATTGTCACGCTCGCGTTGTTGTTTAATGTTTTACAAATATACTCTTCAGACTCTGACATGATGCAACACAGCGAATCAAACAACATGTTCGACATTAATGAGTTGAGTCAATCAGCGCTTAATTACGCCAAACAATGTTGGGACGATCGTCATAGGTAATTTCCAAGCCTAATCGTCAAGGTGATTAGGCTTGAAACATTTATATCTTCAGCCTCGCACTTGCGAGGCTTGTTTATTTTTGGGGGAACACACACTTAATTTACCGCTTGCTGGTGGTTATACAAAGGCCGTTAAAGCGTAAAGAAAACCGAAAATTGGCCAATTTAATCTCTGCTTTATGATTATTCTCTCTTGCGTCTAACTTTCTCCTTACTTATCTGTTTAAGTCCATCATTTACAATAGATTGGATACATATAAAGAGGTATGTAATTGAAGGTTTTTATGTTTAAAAACAGCATCTTAAAAACATTGCTTGTTCGCATTGATTTGGTGCGATTGCTCATTAATAGCGCATTTAAAACGGCGTTGGTGGCGTAATAAAATCACAAAGTACTTATTTAACAGATGCTTATATTATTGGCACAGTCGCTGCAATATTTAACCAAGACTAATTATTAATGCGTAGTTGCAACCGAAGTGTTTAACAACATCGACACAGGCAGTTTTGCACAACCAAGGGAGCAGGTAATGGCAATCACAAAACCTAAGTTAGTGGTCATAGGTAATGGCATGGTTGGACACCATTTTATCGAGCAATTATGTGAGCATAAAATGCAGCATGTATTTGATATTCATGTGTTTGGCGAAGAAAGTCGTCCCGCTTACGATAGGGTACAGTTATCTAAGTATTTTGAAACTAATAGCGCTTTAGCATTAATGTTGGCCACTCAAGATGATTATCAACAAAATGGGGTCACCTTACATTTAAGCGCTAAGGTGATAGCGCTTGATACTGAAAATAAATCCATCACCACAGCAGATAATCGAGTGATTGAATATGACCGATTAGTGTTAGCAACGGGGTCGTATCCATTTGTGCCTCCTATTAATGGTAACGACAGAGAACATTGCTTAGTTTATCGCACCATTGAAGATCTTGAAGCCATTAACCAAGCTGCGGCCACGGCCAAAGTTGGCGTGGTTGTCGGCGGTGGTTTACTTGGATTAGAAGCGGCAAATGCGCTTAAACAACTTGGTGTGAAAACGCATGTTGTGGAATTTGCGCCGCAATTAATGCCCGTTCAGCTTAATGATAAAGCGGGAGAGTTGCTTTGCCAAAAGATTGAACAATTAGATGTCAGCGTGCATGTAAATAAAGCCACGACAGCGATTATTGATGGTGAAACCGCTCGTCATCGGATGACATTTAACGATGATAGTTATTTAGAAACTGACATGATTGTCTTTTCTGCAGGGATTAGGCCGCAAGATACCTTGGCCAAACAAGCACAAATCAGTACAGGCGAACGCGGTGGTATAGTGATTGATAATCATTGCTTAACCTCTGCCAAAGATGTTTATGCGATTGGTGAGTGTGCATTATGGCAACAACGTATCTTTGGTTTGGTCGCGCCAGGCTACCAAATGGCAAATGCTGCCGCATCGCATATTGTTCATTCGGTCGCTGATGTCACTGCAATTGAGTTTACCGGTGCCGATATGAGCACAAAACTTAAATTGCTGGGTGTCGATGTTGCCGCGATTGGTCAAAGCCGTGGTTTTGACGGTGCGCAATATGTCGAGCTTAGCGACAATCAAGCCGGAATCTATAAAAAATTGTGGTTAGATGAAACCGGGCTGCACCTTAAAGGCGCGGTATTGATAGGAGATAACAGTGAATATAATTTTTTGCTTGATTTATACCTGTCACAAGATGCCATTGATGGTGCTGCGGTAGACCTATTGTTGGGCGGCGCTGCCAATGAGGCTGATTTAAAAGACACATCGATTGTGTGTTCTTGTCATCAGGTCACTAAAGCCGATATTGCCAATGATGTTATTGCGGGTAATCACCAACTTGCGCAGGTAAAAAGTTGTACTAAAGCCGCCTCAGGTTGCGGTGGGTGTGCCTCATTAGTCCAGAAGATAATAGATCAAACCTTAGAAGCACAAGGGGTTGATTTTAATAAAGGGATTTGTGAGCATTTTGAACACGACCGCCAAGCGTTATATCACATCTGTAAAGTTGACAATATCCGCGATTTTGACCGCTTAATCAGCCAACATGGTAAACACACAAGTGGCCACAAATACGGTTGCGATATTTGTAAGCCTGCTGCAGCATCTATTTTTGCCAGCTTGTCCAATGATTATGTACTCAATCAAAACTTGTCCCACGTGCAGTTACAAGACACCAATGATGCTTATTTAGGTAATTTACAAAAAGATGGCAGTTACTCTGTAGTCCCGCGAATTGCTGGTGGTGAAATTACCCCAGAGAAATTAATTGTCATTGGTGAAGTGGCTAAGGATTTTGACTTGTATACCAAGATTACGGGTGGACAACGAATTGATCTTTTTGGGGCGACATTATCGCAATTACCGCTAATCTGGCGCCGTTTAATCGACGCGGGTTTCGAAACGGGTCATGCCTACGGTAAGTCATTACGCACCGTTAAATCTTGTGTCGGCAGCGCTTGGTGCCGTTATGGGGTGCAAGATTCCATCAAAATGGCAATAGATCTTGAAAATCGTTATAAAGGCTTGCGCAGTCCGCATAAGTTAAAGTTTGCTGTATCAGGTTGTACCCGCGAGTGCGCCGAAGCGCAAAGTAAAGATATTGGCATTATCGCATCAGATAAAGGCTGGAATTTGTATGTTGCAGGTAATGGCGGTATGCGCCCGCGTCATGGTGACTTATTTGCCACAGATTTAACGACCGAGCAATTGTATCTCTACATCGATCGTATCTTGATGTTTTATGTCAAAACCGCGGACAAACTCCAACGCACTTCAACTTGGCTTGAATCACTTGATGGTGGTGTTGAGTATTTAAAGGCCGTGGTCATTGAC
The DNA here is from genome assembly GCF_018221465.1 of Shewanella intestini. Classification (GTDB taxonomy): domain Bacteria; phylum Pseudomonadota; class Gammaproteobacteria; order Enterobacterales; family Shewanellaceae; genus Shewanella; species Shewanella intestini. Next base: position 232,958 of record NZ_JAAIKR010000002.1, read on the forward strand.
GATATTCTGGCAATTAATGATGAGTTGTCTACGCAAATGGCGTTAGTTGTGGCGCGTTATCAGTGCGAATGGAAAACCAGCCTAGCGTCGCCCGAATTTCTTACTCGTTTTACTGAATTTGTTAATCCTTCCCAAGCGCCTAAACAGGTTGAACAAGGTTATCAACGTATTAGGCAACAGCGATTTCCCGTTAACAGCCTAATAAGCAAAACGGGGGCGGGACAAATTGCGGTGACACAAATTGATGACGATGCCCCATTGCAACAGACGACACAGGAGGACGTGATATGAATTGGGTCAAGATTTGTGAGGCGAGTGTATTACCGCAAGGTTCTGGCATTGCTGCGTGGGTAAATGAAACCGCAGTGGCCATTTTCGACTTAGGCAATGACGGCTTATATGCAGTCGGTAATGTAGATCCAGCAACAGGGGTGAGCGTATTAGCCAGAGGGTTAGTATGTGATATCGAAGGCAAATTATGTGTTGCTTCACCATTGTATAAACATCATTACCAATTAGAAGATGGTGTGTGCATTGAAGACAGTAATTTATCTGCCATGTCATTTGAAATTAAGAAGCAACACGGACAAGTATTGGTTAAGGCCATCGCATAACATTAATTTAAGGACAAATTATGAGTACCGAAAAATTTAATATTTTTGCATTTCACGGAAAAATGAAAGTCATGCATTTAAGTTGGATGGCGTTCTTTATTACTTTTGTGGTGTGGTTTAATGCCGCGCCTTTAATGACCGTTATTGCAGATAGCATTGGTTTAACCACCGCACAAATTAAAACCTTATTGATTCTTAACGTAGCGTTAACGATCCCAGCACGGATTATCATTGGTATGGTGACAGACAAATATGGCCCACGTTTAACATACTCGGCCTTATTAGCTATTTGTTCCATTCCGTGCTTTATGTTCGCGGTTGCCGATAGTTTTGAGCAATTAGCCATCGCGCGTTTCTTATTGGGCTTCATTGGAGCTGGCTTTGTCATTGGTATTCGTATTGTCAGTGAGTGGTTTCCGGCTAAAGAGTTGGGTACTGCTGAGGGTATTTACGGTGGTTGGGGCAATTTCGGTTCAGCTGCGGCGGCGTTTACCTTGCCTGCTGTTGCATTGGCATTTGGTGGTGAAAATGGCTGGCGATATGCCATTGGGATCACTGGTGCAATGAGCTTGTTATTTTCATTTGTGTATTACTTTAATGTTACCGATACCCCAAAAGGTTCGACTTATTTTAAACCTAAAAAAGCAGGTGGGTTAGAAGTCACCAGTAAAAAAGATTTTGCCTTGCTCATTGTGATGAAAGTGCCAATGTATGCAACCTTAGCGTTACTGGCGTGGAAACTGTCACCAACTGGCGTAGCAATGCTAACTGAAACCATGACACTCGCCATTTATGTTGGTTTGCTATTAGTATTTTTATTTGATGTTTTTCAGACTTATCAAGTGAATAAACAGATTTTTGTCGCTGAAGTGCCTGAGTTTGAACGCTATGAGTTTAAGCAAGTTGCGGTATTAAACATCATGTATTTTACCACTTTTGGTAGTGAGCTTGCGGTTGTATCAATGTTGCCATTGTTCTTTGCTGAAACCTTTGCATTGGGTATGGCACAAGCAGGGATGGTCGCTTCTAGTTATGCGTTTATGAATTTAATGTCGCGTCCCGGTGGCGGGTGGTTAAGTGACAAATGTGGCCGTAAAACAACATTACTTATCCTGACTGCAGGATTAGCCGTGGGTTACTTTATGGTGGCACAAATTGATAGCAGTTGGGGGCTTTCCTTAGCGATTGTCGTGGTGATGGCTTGTTCTTTTTTTGTCCAAAGTGGTGAAGGTGCAGTGTTTGCAGCGGTGCCGTTAATTAAGCGGCGCTTAACTGGCCAAATAGCCGGAATGACAGGGGCTTATGGCAATGTGGGCGCTGTGTTCTATCTGACCGTCTATTCAATGGTTTCAACGCAAACATTTTTTTATGTTATTGCAACCAGTGCGGTATTTGGTTTCATGACCTTATTCTTTATGTCAGAGCCTAAAGGCCATATAGCTGAGATAAATGAAGAGGGTAAAGTAACGTTAATTAGTGTGAGCTAATAATGTTAATTAGCGACTGACACGCTATGAGGGTCATTAAACGCCCCTCAGGTGATAAATAAACATGAACACATTAAAATCATCAATGGTAAAAGCGGAATATCAGGCGGATCAAATAGATATTGCTGTCACTAACTGTCCGCAGGATAGGGTGCAAGGTTATATCGATGATATCCAAAGCGCAGCCGATACCTCTATTGCCCACTTAACGTGTATTCAGTCACTTGCATTAAATGTGGGTCAATATTCAACAGCAGGATTAAAACCGCAAAATGAAGATGCCATCGCGATTAATATCCCACAAGGAATGGCACTAACCACAAAAGGAATTGTGAGTGTGATAAGTGATGGTGTCAGCACCGCAGAAGGCGGCGCACAAGCATCAAGAATAAGTGTCAGTAACTTTATTGCTGATTATTATTCAACACCAGATACTTGGGGAGTACAAGTTGCTAGTACGAAAGTATTAACGGCATTGAATCGTTGGTTATATGGCTTAGGGCAAGATTATCGTGATGCACGTAAAGGTTTTGTGTGTACTTTTAGTGCATTAATTTTCAAATCATGCAGTGTGCATTTATTGCATGTGGGGGATTCTCGCGTCTATCGATTTAGAGATGGCGTGCTTACCCGCTTAAGTCAAGATCATTGCACCCAAGTGGCTCAAGGAAAAGCGTATTTAACTCGCGCGTTAGGGCTTGATGTGAAGCTTGATGTTGATTACCGCCAAGTTGATGTTCAACTACATGATGTTTATGTACTGCTCACTGATGGTATTCATGATGTATTAACTGATAATGAAATAAGCCAAGCATTGCAACGTATGATGCAGCAAGCCAGCATCAATGATTGTTTGTGCGAACAAGTTTGCCAACAGTTAGTTGAAAAGGCGCTTGTTTGCGGCAGTGATGATAATCTAAGTGCACAAATTTTGTCAGTTTCTTCATTACCGGAACAAGGGGTAGATGACGTATATAAGCACCTTTCAAAACGGCCTTTTCCACCACCATTAACCGTTGGGATGTTCATGGATGACTATCAAGTAACGGCGATTTTGTATCAATCACAACGTAGCCAAGTTTACAAAGTGATTGATAATACTGGCAACAGTTATTGCATGAAAACACCTTCTGTCAATTATCTTGATGACGCTGCATATATTGAACGTTTTATATTAGAAAGTTGGATAGGAAAGCGGATACAAAACCCGCATGTGGTGAGTATTTGCCATGTTAATAAACCTAAGTCCAGCTTATATTATTTAACCGAATACCTTAGCGGGCAAACACTCGCTCAGTGGATAAATGACAATCCATGTGTATCAATAGCACAGGTATTAGGGCTAATTAAACAAATAGAACGTGGAGTAAGAGCCTTTCATCGCAAAGAAACCCTGCATCAAGATTTAAAGCCTGACAATATATTTTTAACAACCAATGGATTAGTAAAGATAATCGATTTCGGCTCTTGTTATATCAAAGGGATAGCGGAGATATCAACTCCGCTGGTACGTGACCATATCTTAGGTACGATAGATTACAGTGCCCCAGAAATAATCTTAGGTTATCAAGCCGGCAGACGCGCAGATATCTTTTCACTAGCGGTGATAACCTATGAAATGCTCACCGGGCAGTTACCCTTTGGTGCAAAATTGGCCAAGTGTCAAAGTCGACGAGATTATTTGGCCTTAAAATACATACCAGCGCATCAACTTAATCCAATGCTGCCAGAGTGGATTGATGTCGTATTGAAAAAAGCGTTATCCATTGAGCCTTGTCATCGCTATGCAGACACCGCGGAATTTTTACATGCTCTGACTACGGTTAACTATCCGGTTGTTGAAAAAACATTTATTCCACTGATGCAAAGAAACCCGCTGCGTTTTTGGCAAGGGTTAAGTTTATTGCTGGTGATTTGCTTAGTTTGTATCGCACTAAAATGAAATAAGTTAATTATCTTGTCCTCAATTAAAGTAAGCTTTACTGTGTTTGAATTCAATTAAGTCGTGCACATGTTTTTTAAGTAGACAGTCATGACATTATTACTTCCTTTACAACAGTCATATAGCAATCCTATGGCGCCTCCTGGACCCAAAGCCACTGTCAATTGTCCCTCATCTTCCTGCCTCAACCTGCTAGTTCATATTCTGTTAACAAGCTGATGTCACCGGCGGTTGATTCCTCTTTATGATACAGGATCACCGCATAAGGCTATGTATTTAATATATTTTGTTTTGGGTGCTGAAAATAAATAGCGTTAATTTCCCCTTTCATCATTGACGCAAAGTGTGAGGTTTTCATTGCAAAAATAGTACTAATGAGGGGGGCAAGGATTAAAAATCACTGCTTGGTCTATCATCCTTTAATACTCGCTGACGATTCAATCAACTTATCTGCGCGCCATAATATTGACACTCTCAACAACAACGTTGTGTTTAGTGAATTTCAAGATGATTGGAACCCATTAACTCAACACAAGGGGCAGGATGCATGACCTTGATTAAACGTGAAAAAAAATCTCACGTGACAGCCACAGCAAGGATTTTTGCTTGTGCGTTGTGTTTGAGTTCATTGCCAAGTTGGAGTCAACAAGACATCAGTGATGTTGATGAATTAGCACTTTCTGATAATCGTGCTCAAGTTACCCAATTTGGTGACTTGCTTTCATCAACCATCATGCAGGTCGGTGGCAGTAACCTTTCTGCTGTTAATCAATCTGGTTTTTCAAATCAAATGCTGGTTAATCAGCAAGGTTATGAAAACCAATTAATAGCGAATCAATTTGGCAGTGATATTGAAGCAACGGTTTTACAGTCTGGGTTTGGAAATCAAGTGTTATCTGAACAAAACGGGGCTGAATTATCGTTACATATTACTCAAATAGGAACAGAAAATTTAGCGGTCATTAATCAGACCGGAATAGAAAATGCTATTCGGATCCAGCAGTACGGCTCCGGACATGCAGTAGGTGTAACACAGTGGGGCAACTCACAAAGTGTTGTCATTACTCAAGGTAGTTTATCAAACTAAGTAAAGGGAAATACGAGATGAAATATTCAAAAATAGCAATTTTAGTATCATCTATGATGCTTGCTTCGGGTGCATATGCAAGTAATACCAACACGGCCAATGTCGGTCAATCTGGTAATAATAACCAAACCACAGTAACGCAGCAGCTCAACAGTGACAACAACTTGGCAGAGGTTGATCAAGCCGGTGATGATAACGTTGCAACCATCGACCAAGAAAACACTAGCCAAACAACGGCAACTGTTGACCAAGACGGTAGCGGTAACCAAGCAACTATCTATCAGCATCAATCTACATTGACTGCAACAGCGACTATCATCTCAAATGGTGATGGCAATACTGCGGATATTGAGCAGACATTTAACAATGGTTTAAATGCTGCTGCTGTCGTTAACCAACAAGGTAACGCTAACCAAGGTAATATTGTTCAAGATAACGGCGATGGTGCCAACTCAACCATTAATCAGTTAGGAAGTGGTGATACGGCATTAATCAACAATGTTTGGTCTGATTTTGCTAATGCAACAATAAACCAAAGCTTAGGTGGCGGTAATAATGCCGTGATTGATCAATATGCATCAGATGGCGCTGAAGCGACGATTAATCAAGAAGGCAGTGGTAACGTTGGTAGTATTGACCAAGATACAAATGTATTTAGTAACAATGCAACAGATGATGACACTGTCGCGACACTGTCACAAATTGGTGACGGTAACGTAGGTACTATCGCACAAACTGGTGTTTCAAATGAAACCGTCGCGCTGCAAATGGGCCAAGGTAATAACTTGTCTGTCTTGCAAAGTGGTGATGATAACTTCACTGATATTGAACAAGATGGCGATTCAAATGTTGCTGGTGTTACCCAAAGCGGTACGATGGCTAGTGCGACATTACTGCAAGCCGGTTCAGGCTCAGTTGCTACAGTAAATCAATCAGGTGATTTAAACGTCACGGATATTGACCAAAATGGTTTAAACCATACCGCGTCAGTGACCCAGCTTGACATGGAAAATGAAGCAAACATTGAACAGTTAAATGAAGGTAACTCAGCAACAATATTCCAAAGCGGTAATTCAGGAGCTGGTCTGGGTAATACAGCGACAGTTTCTCAAGTTGGTGTTGGTGATACTGCTAGCGTTACTCAAACAGGCGACACCAACCAAGCAGTTGTAAGCCAAGCAGCGTCAAGCTTCTCTAATAATATCGCTATTGTACAAACGGGTATTGATAACTATGCCGGTGCAGCGAGTGAGTTAGGTGGTGGTAGCTCTATTACCATTAACCAAACAGGTAATAGTAACGTTGTGGGTAACCAACCTGGTGCAAATAACTACTTTGGCCCAGATATCGGTGCAGGTACATTTGGTTCTGGCAATGTGGTGATGATTGATCAAGTCGGTAATGAAAACCAAGCTTATGCAGATTCTGCTGATATTTCATCTGTAGTGGATATTTCACAAACAGGTGACTTTAACAGTGCAGTTGCAGAATCTTGGACTGGTACAGACAACGAGTTAATGATTTCGCAAACGGGTACAAACCATATGGCAGATATCTTTGTAACTGGTGGTGTTAGTAACATGGTCAGTATCACGCAAACAGATTCAGGCAATATGGCTAGCGTAATTGCAAGTGGTTCAAACAACATGGCAACCATCGTTCAAGGTATGTAGTACTAATACTTTAGTCTAGGCAAGGGTGCGTAAGCACCCTTTAGGCTAATTGTTTACTGGTATTTGAGTTGCTAATCTTTATTTTCGTTATCGTACTTATTTCTTACTGGAAGTAGTTCTACCCATCGGTTCACATGGAGTGTTAAAGATGTTTAAAGTCGTTAATTGGATGATTGTCTCTCGTTCACAAATGTTGATAGATTTATTGGACTGTCGTTGGCCACAAGAGTTTTTAGTTAAGTTAACCAAAGCGGCACCGGGTGACATGGCTAAAAAGTTATCGCAACAATCGGTCACTATGGTCATTTTTGACTTATCTACGATTGACCTTCAACAAGCTTATCAATTACAGCGTTTAATAGAGAGAGAACATGCTCACTCACACACTGTCTTTATTAATTTTCCAAAACAAGTCGATGCCAAATTTATTATTCACCCTGCAACAACCTTGGGTGCGTTTTATGCTGAAGCGACTTTAGTTGAAATCAGCGCTGGATTTAATGAGTTATTAAAAGGTCGCAGTGTTTTCCCACAAGCATTACAACAGTCAATGACAAATACTGAGGTTGAAGATGACAGCGAGCAGTTGACCATTAGGGAAAGGGAAGTGTTACAAGCGTTGCTTTCTGGTAGTACCAATCTGGATATTGCTAATCAATTATTTGTGAGTGAGTCGACCATTAAAACCCACCTATACCGAGCCTTTAGAAAAATCGGAGTGTCTAGTCGCGGTCAAGCGATAGCATGGGCACAAACACACATGCACGAGGTACGTGTATGAAATACTACCAGTGGCTACTTGCAATCATTGTGATTAGCCACTTTTGTGTATTAGCCGATCCTATAAATGTTTCACCAGCCAAACAACCTGAAAAAACAGGCCAAGCAGACGACAAATATTTACCACAACAACAAGACCAAACCGTCAATATTAGCGATGCAACGCCGCGTAAAGAAACCGATCTGGTTGATGGATTAATTCTCAATAGAGCTATGACACGGTTAGGGCATCGCTTTTATCGAGATTTTGTTAGCGCTTACCGTGATATCAACGGCACAGCTTTACATACCGGCTTAACGGTAAAAGAATACGCAACTGCAAGAAGTGGCAGTAAAATTAGTATATTACACAATAGAAAACCCATTTTTGTCACGTTTGTCTCACCCGCATCGCGCAATATTGATGAGCAAGCATTAGGTGCGGCTCAACGCGTTGATAATGTATTGAAACAACATCAAAGGCAAACTAAGTGGAGCGCATTTACCGATCCGGATCTCGCGCCCGATGAAATATAGCAGGGAAGCATTATGAAAAAATTAATATTGATCTCAGCTTTGTTAACCTTTTCAGCGTCATCAATGGCGACTCAATTGGTTTATACACCCGTTAACCCCAATTTTGGTGGCAGTTACTTAAATGGCAGTTATTTACTGCAAAATGCCAGTGCACAAAATGAACACACAGGTGGTGGTTCAGGTTATGTAGCACCCACAGCGTTAGAGCGTTTAGCTAGTTCATTACAATCTCGTTTAATGAGTCAACTTTTTAATGATGCCGCTAATGGTGGTGAAGGGTACTTAAAAACAGATGACTTTGAAATTAATGTAGTCAATGAAGATGGTTCATTGTTGGTACACATCACGGATTTATTAACAGGCGAAACCACGGTGATTGAAGTTGGCGGTATCGTTGGTGAGACGACAGGAGGCTAATATGAAAAAGCTAATGATTATATCAGCTGTACTACTGTTGTCGGCTTGTAGCAGTATCGACAGTGAATTTGACGGCATTGAAGCCACTTCTAGTTTAATGCCTAAAGGCGAAACGTATCGTGACTTGGTTAGTTTACCTTCTCCTCAGGGACAGATGGTAGCAGCGGTATATGACTTTAGAGATCAAACCGGTCAATACAAACCTATTCCATCAAGCAACTTTTCAACGGCAGTACCGCAAAGTGGTACCGCTTTTCTTGCCCAAGCATTAAATGATTCAACATGGTTTGTGCCAGTAGAACGTGAAGGGTTACAAAATTTATTAACCGAACGCAAAATTGTTCGCGCAGGGTTAAAAGGCAAAGCAAATGGTTTGCCGCAACTCAATAGTGCCCAGATTTTAATGGAAGGGGGCATTGTCGCTTATGATACTAATATTAAAACGGGGGGGGCAGGTGCTCGTTACCTCGGCATTGGTACTTCTGGTCAATACCGTGTTGACCGGATTACAGTGAACTTACGGGCTGTCGATATTCGAACAGGACGTTTATTAAGTAGTGTTACAACAACTAAGTCTGTTATTTCAAAAGAAATTACCGCTGGTGTATTTAAGTTTCTAGATGCACAAGAACTACTCGAGGCTGAGGCGGGCTATACCTCAAATGAACCAGTTAGTTTATGTGTTGCTTCTGCGATTGAAAGTGCTGTTGTGCATTTAATTGCCGATGGTATTTGGAAAGGTGCGTGGAATTTATCGGATGAACAAAACGGCCTTAAAAATAAGACATTACAAAAATATTGGTTAGAAGCACACAGTGAAGCGCAGGTGAGTATGCGGCTAAAACAATTTAAAAGTTAGCTCGGTTGAAAGTCATGTTGTTAACGGTGGGGGCAACTGCAACTAATTGCGATAAGTACCCCTAAATCATAATATGAATTAATTTCTCTCTTAGCCCGAACTTTTCGGGCTTTTTTTATACTTTACCATTGGGTACAAATAGTACACTTTTTGTCGGTTAGTTTAAGGGAGGCAGTGTCGCCAACTCATTTAAAATGGCATTCACATAACTTTGTTTGTCTTGGCGTTTAGGTGAAATGTTATTTTCTAAAATGACAAACAAGAGTGTCCCGTTCGCTTTACTATTGAGTACACCAATTAAATTATGTACCCCAAGCATACTGCCAGATTTACCATGCAATCGGTGCTTAATCCCATCTTGTAAATATACCGCCTTTGTCCTTAATGTGCCGGACTCTCCCGCTGTTGGCAGTTGCGAAAGTAAGTTAACTTTCGCAGAGGCTTGATAACGTAATACCGCTAAAAGTTGATGAGCATTGACTAAGTTATAGCGAGAAAGACCCGAACCATCGGTAACGTTGGCATCGTTAACATCAAGACCTAATTGGCTTAATACTTGTGTCAGTACCCATGCTGGGTTGTCATTATTGTTGCCAGCGTTGCCAGCGTTGTCACTGTCACTTTTAGTGACAGTCTGTGTCTGGTGTAATTGTTGAGCTAATTGTTGAGCTATGGCATTAAGTAGGGTTTCAGCAATGACATTATTAGATTGCTGTAGCATTTGAGTGACTAAAGCTTGGGTACTGTCTGACTGATGCTGAGCGATTAATAGCGGGAAATGGGCTTTTAGAGATTGATTATCAAATTTAATAGGTTGATTGATATTAATTGGAGCGTGGCTAATATGAAGCTTTGCTAAGGTTTGTTCAACAAACGCATAGGCAAATTGACTTGGATTATTAATGGCTAGGGATAACGGTAGTGATAAACGATTAGTGTAACACCCGCTAATGTTATATCGCCCGTTTACCACTGGTGCTAAGTTGAGGCGGCAGTCATCCTTATTGTTATTGGTTTTAGCCTGCTGATTTTTTTTAAAGTAAGCGGTCGTATTAAATTCAAGTAATGGCGAAGAATGACCATTAATACGGTAGGCTTTTTGGACATCTATTGGGTAGGGGCTTAATGTGATTTTAGACGTTTCGTTATAGCGCTTTGCGGCTAAGTTGGCCTTGAGGCAATTTTGATCAATGACAATACCATTGGTTATCGGTGCGCCATAACAAATACCTAAATCATCCCACACCCAGCCTCGAGGTTGTGGCGTCGGTGTTACATTTGATGCAATAACAATTTCCCCATTAATCTGCTTAATCCCAAGTTTTGATAACGCGCTTATAAGATGGATTAATTGTTGATGTGTTAACAGTGGATCGCCACCAAAACGAATGAGCACGTCACCGTTGTAAACCCCATCAGCCTCGTTTAAGACGCGGTTTGTTGTTTGCTTATTATTTGCAACTTGCTCAGCAGATGAGTGAATTAACTTAGTATTTGATACTGGTGTTAGCGATCCAAACGGTGCAGAAAGGCGAATTTGAGTATCGAAATGATGCTTAAGCCCTAACACATGTTGAGCAGCAACCGCGGTGAATATTTTTTGGACACTGGCAGGTTGAAAGTAATGCGCGCTATTGTGTTCAAACAGTATTTGCTGGGTATCCATACGGTATATTAAGCTGCTGAGCTGACTTGCTCTATCTTGACTGACGTTGCTGGTTATCGCCGTTAATTGCTGTTGTAATTGGGTAAGGCTAATCGAGGGGCCTTGCTCATTGACGGGGCTATTGTTAGCGATACAACTAAAAGAAATACCGACCATTAATGTCATGTTAGTGAGGAAGCGAAAAGAATGTCTTAACGGGTGCAAAAAGGAGCGGATGAACTTCACGATAAAAATAACCTATGTACCGGGACAATATGCCCAGTTTAGCAATAATTTAGATTTAGTTTGGCGGTTAATTTTATGGGGCAATCCGTAAAATAAACAGTGCCATTGAAACTCGCATGGTAAAAAATCTACCTAATTGTGTAAAAAGGCGACAAAAATGTCATTTTTACTGATACGGGTCAGAAAATACTTGTTCGCCCCTTGCTATATGAGTAAGTTGTCATTCAAAATTGAATTAATAATGTTTATTGCACATAGCGACATTAATTAGTGTGGTGTTTCCTAATGGTAACAATGTCTGCAATTCAAATGGCAAATCTGTATACCGATCATTAAATAGGTATTGCTATTTCAAAGGTGCTTTTTAAAGGAGGATACCTTGCTGGATAAGCTAGGTGGAATTTCACTTAATGCTGATGCATTGAGCTGGTTACTAACCCCGCAAGATTTTAAAAAAACCTTGCTAGAAAAAATTGAACAAGCAACAACGTCAATCATTATCTCAGCTCTGTACGTTGAAGATGATGAAGCTGGACGTGAAATTTTGCATGCTCTAATGGCAGCGAAAGCAAAAAATCCTCAGCTAGAAGTCAACGTGCTGGTGGACTTTCATCGTGCTCGACGCGGATTAATCGGCCACAAAGGCGATAGCGGTAATTATATTTTATACCGTAAATTAATTGCACAAGCACAATATCCAATCAATATTGTGGGAGTGCCGGTTAAGTCGCGTGAATTTATGGGCGTACTCCACCTTAAAGGTTTTATTATCGACGATGTGGTGATATTCAGCGGTGCTAGTTTAAATAATATTTATTTGCATCAACAGCAGAAATACCGTTTTGATCGTTATCATATGCTGGAATCGAAAGCGCTTGCGACGTCAATGCGTGAAATGATTGAAAAATATATTTTAGCTGACCCTGCAGTTTGCTCATTGACTCAACCCGCTCAAACGGAAGTACTACCAGATAAACAAACAATACGCAGTTTTAAATTACGTTTAGCAAAAGCAAAATACGAATTTGACGCAACGCGCATTGGTAACCGTGTAACCCCAATTGTTGGTCTAGGGCGCAAAAAGAATAAGTTAAATGAAGCCGTTGTGGGGCTGGTCAATAATGCTCAAGAACACTTATTTATTTGTACGCCGTATTTTAATCCGCCAAGACCGTTAAATTTGGCATTATCTAAGCATTTACGTGAAGGCAAGAAAATCGATATTGTTGTCGGTGACAAAACCGCCAATGATTTCTTTATTCCAACAGATCAACCCTTTTCAACGATTGGGGCATTACCGTATATGTATGAGCAAACACTGCGCAAGTTTGCTAAAAGACAACAATGGGCAATTGAAAGCGGCCAGCTTAATATTTATTTATGGAAGCATAATATCAATAGCTACCATTTAAAAGGCATCAGTGCTGATGATAAAACCCATTTAATCACCGGTTCTAATTTAAATCCTAGAGCCTGGGCTTTAGATTTAGAAAACGGCTTATTGGTTCATGATGAATCGGGTGTCTGGAAAAACTCGTTTAAACAAGAACAGCAACATATTCTTGAACATACCGAGCGTTTATTTCATTACAGTCAAATAGAAACACTGCAAAGTTACCCAGCGCCTGTTAGAAAAGTGATGAATAGAATTAGACGCCTGAGAGCTGATTTTCTATTACGACGTATTTTGTAATGGATACCCGTAAACCTCAACAAGTTGCGTCTTTAGTTGATTTTAAGCCAGTGCATGCTGTGCACAGACTCTATGCTTATCGTAAATCTCTTTCTACAAAAGCATTTTCAGCTCGCGGTAAAAAACTGATCCGTTGCCCGTTATGTTTACTTGGCACCCAGTTTTGTACTTGTGCGCACCGTAAACCGCTCAGCAGTGACATTAGTGTCATGCTGATTATGTACGATGATGAAGTGCTAAAGCCAACCAATAGTGGTCGCTTAATCGCTGATTTAATTCCAGATACCCATGCATATTTATGGTCAAGAACGCAGCCAAATCAAGCTATGCTTGCGCAGTTAGTGGACCCGCAATATCAAGTTTATTTAGTTTTTCCTGAGCAATATGTTGAACAGCAAGTGGTATTTAATCGCATTGAAAAGCAAGCGCAGCAGTCAGATAAAAAAGTATTATTGGTTTTTTTAGATGGCAGTTGGCGACAAGCAATTAAAATGTTTCGCAAAAGCCCTTATTTGCATCAACTAAAAGTACTTTCTATTTCATCTAGCAAGTTAGCAACCTATGCCCTTAGAAAGGGGAGCCATGATTTTCAACTTGGCACCGCAGAAGTCGCAGCTCTGGCGTTAGATGCCGCTGGTGAGCCGTTAAATGGTCACGCGCTGACTGCGTGGTTTGATTTATTTGTCGAATCATCATTATTGGGTCGTAATCGGCGTTTAAAATCAACAATAGTGCCAATCAGCGAGTATGTTGATCAATTTAATCTTGCATATAACCAGGCTAAATCCAGTAACAAATAGTTGAAAGTTACCAATTAAAATTTAGTTTTTTTTGATTGATTAATACTATGATTAATCAATTCACAGAGAAACAAGCAGAGTGAACTAGCCTAAGGTCAAATTTAAAGCCAAAGGGCAGTTAGCATTTGGGAAGACAATGGATAGACAGTTAACGATACTTTATCGTTTAGAACCTGGCTGCTTAGGGCCTGACGGTATCGATCATATTGAAGCTTTTTGTTTATTAGTACAAAAAGCATTTATTAAAAAATTGCAGCCAATTTATCAATTGAATGTGGTGCCGCGATACGATAAATCATTGGCTGAAATCCAATTTTCAATTGGAAATAAAGTGCTTAATGACGACCAAGCAGATGCTTTTTTCAATGCGGCAGGTCTTGAACAACAAAAAATCATTGATGGCATTGAAGATAAATTAACCAAGTTGATCAATCAATATATCGCCCGCAAATAAAACGTTGATTTAAAGCGCACCATAAAGCCTGTTATGTGATAACAGGCTTTTTCACAACAGTGAGCTTTGGTGGATATTTATTTAGGGATGTCTTCCCATCGCCCTATAACGACATAACGACATAACGACATAACGACACAATCCAGACATCAACGCTAAAATACCAAGGACAAAATGGATTTTACTCAAACGCAATTGACCGACAACCTCCAGCAATGGTTTGGCTTTTCAGATTTTAATCATGGTCAGCAAGATGTGATAGAAACGCTACTGCAAGGGCAATCAGCATTGGCCATATTCCCAACAGGATCTGGAAAGTCACTATGTTATCAATATAGCGCATGTTGCTTACCCAATTTGACGTTAGTGGTGTCACCTTTATTGGCGCTAATGAAGGATCAATTAGCATTTTTGGCTGACAAAGGCATTGCTGCAGCCAGTATCGACTCAACGTTAAGTGCTGATGATGTAAATCAAGTTATGCAAGATGCTCGCAACGGCAAACTCAAAGTGCTCATGGTGTCTGTTGAACGTTTCAAAAATGAGCGTTTTAGGCGATTTCTTAGTGCTATTGCTATTTCGCTTCTAGTCGTCGATGAAGCGCATTGTATCTCTGAGTGGGGCCATAATTTCAGGCCTGATTATTTAAAATTACCGCAGTATCGCCAGCAATTCGCTATCCCTCAAGTATTACTATTAACTGCCACTGCAACACGTGCGGTTAAGCAAGATATGGCCAAAAGATTTAATATTGCCAGCAACACCATTGTCCAAACAGGTTTTGAACGTAAAAATTTAAGTTTATGTGTGCAAGGCGTTGAGCAACAAAATAAAATCCAAGTGTTAATGGATACGGTTAAGCCGCTGTATTTGCAAGATCAAGCCGGTATTATTTATGTGACTTTGCAACAAACGACTGAAACGTTGGCACAAGCTTTAAACCAACACGGAATTCACGCCAAGGCTTATCATGCCGGGCTTGACTATCAAATAAGACAACAAATCCAAGATGATTTTATGTCCGGACATATTAAAGTGGTTGTGGCAACCATTGCTTTTGGTATGGGGGTAGATAAAAGCGATATTCGGTTTGTTATTCATTATGATTTACCCAAATCGATAGAGAATTACAGTCAAGAAATTGGGCGTGCAGGACGAGATGGCAAGGCTGCTCATTGTATTACTTTAGCTAATAAAGATGGTATCAATACCGTTGAAAACTTTGTTTATGCTGACACCCCCAAACCCAATGATATTGCTCAATTGATTGAAATTATTCAACAAGGGACTTCCCAAGGGCGTTGGGAAATGCAAGAAACACCGGTGTCTAACCAATGTAATATCCGTTTATTACCCCTTAAAACGCTGTTAGTACAATTAGAAATGCGTGGCGTAGTGACGCCAAGTTTTGCTTATTTTGCTGATTTTAAATATCGCTTTAATAGTGATGCTCAAACAATTTTGAGCCAATTCAATCAACAACGCCAACAATTCCTCCAGCAAATATTTGACTTTACCGTGTTCAAAAAAGTTTGGGGTCAGTTAGATTTTGAAGCATTAAATCAGCAGTTTGGACATCAACGAAGCCGCGTGGTTGCGGCGCTGGAATATTTAGCTGAAAAAGATCTCATTACTTTAGAAACCAAGAAAATCACTCAAGTGTTCGAGGTTAATAGCCAACTTCTTAACCAAGAAAACTTATCCCATGAGTTAAGTACCTATTTTGCCAACAATGAGGACAAAGAAATCAAGCGCATTGCAGCGCTTGTTGACACGTTTGAGTCTCGTTATTGTCTCAGTTTTCACTTGGCGCAATATTTTGATGATCACCAAGCGGATGCGCAGTGCGGGCGATGTAGTGTGTGTTTGGGTGAGGCAGCGCAATTACCACAATCAACCCTAGCGCCTTTAGCTAGTGAACAACAGCTAACTCAGTTACTTACTCCGTTATTTGATGTCGCGTTAACCAAAGGCTTTACGCGACCTGATGTTAATCAACAAGCCAAGTTTTTAGTCGGTATGATGATGCCAAGATATAGTCGCGCCAAAATAAAGCAATTACCTGGCTTTGGTGCTTGCCAGCAGCATCGATTTGCACACGTATTAGAGGCCGTTTCGCGTTTAACGATTAACCTTTAACCGAGGTTATAAAATCGTTGATGTGGCTTGCACACTTGGGTGATATGAACAAACACATAAAATGTAAACTGACATTGCATAATTAATCGAAGTAGATTTTCAATGAGTAAAAGTGAACCAGAACAATTATTAAAAAAACACCAACAATTGACCTATAGTGAAGGGCTGACGGTTGAAACGCATACTCAAAGAGAGAAGGGGGACTGGTTTTTACAAACGTTAATGATAAAAGGTCAGCATGTACCTTTTAAATACAAACGGACCAAAAAGTACAAAAATCTCGCGGGACAAAAAGTCAGCCTAGTATATTATCCGGCAGTAGAAACCGTTGCTGGGTTTGAAGTTGAAATTATGCAAGTGGTCAGAATAAGACGATACTGATTTGACGATGCAGAAATTGTGTAGTGTATTGTTGTAAAAGAATGAATTCACTGTTCATTAACTATTGCGCCGTTATTAAGCCCTTAAATGGGCTTAATAACGTCAGTTTACTGATTTAGTTTGTTGTTTGGTAACGTTGAGTTGTTTTCCATGTTCGGTAAGTCAATTCAACGTCTGCGGGTAAATAGAATACCTTTGGTAAACGGCTGTTATATTTAAATTTAAACGCATCTCCAATTGGGATAAATCGCGTCGTTTTGGGTTCATAACACATTACCATGGTTGACATACCTTCAGAGTATTCGGTCATTTCATAAAAGCTATAACCCCAACCTTCAAGATTCCTTTGCGCTAAATCACCCCAATAGCCTTTTAAATTGCAATCTGCTAATTCAGTTTTGCCTAACTGAACTTCTACTTCATAATCACTTTCGTTATCTTGTTTTGGCAGCTGCAATACATGTTGCGTCATCCCCTTAACTGGGGCCGGAAACATACTGAAACTGGCTTCTGGACTGTGGTTAGTTGCAGTGTATATAGACGATGTAATGTGAGGACTTTCATTAGTAACTGCGCAACCTGTTGTCATTCCAATACATAACATCATCGCAGCTCCTGCACGGTCGAACGTTATGCGGGTTCGTTGAAATGGTTCAAAACAAAGTTTAGTTTGTGTTAACAAAGAGAATGTCATACTTGTTCCTTCATTTTAATGTAAATAGGTATTGAGTCAGGGTGTAAACAATAAGCGCCTGTAAAAGGGGTTGCTAAAGTTTAAAAAATCAAAACATGTGGATACAGCGTTTACATTGCTGCTTAATTATGCAGCATTGTCACCATAACAAATCAAACTTAAATTTTGGTTATTATTAAGATGAGATTTATTTAAGTTGTGGAATCTGAATACAGTTTTTTGGTTGCAAAGATAATGTAGAATGAAAAAATATAGAAACAGCTTATGGTTACGTACAAAGGTTTCACATGGATAAGAAAAATAAACTTGAACAATCTGCTGAGATTTTACGCTTAGCTGTCCCGCAGATGTCAGCCTTGAATATTCCTGTTACCCCGCAAAACTATGCAACTTGGTATGACTATTTTGCAGAAACAAACCTTAACTTGAAACGTGCCATCGATGGGCTTATTGCAAATAAAGCACAATTTACTGACGAGGTTAATCAAGGCTTATATCATCGTTTTATTGAAGCGAGATCGCCTGAGGTAATCGAAAATGTTCAAATAGAAACACAAATCGTACTGAGTAGCTTATTTGCTAAGTTAGAGACGTTTACAGACGGTAATCAGGTTTTTTCATCTTCTTTGCATCAGTTTAATAATGAATTACAGAAAAAGCCTTCAACTGAACTACTCAATCAGATGGTCATTCGTTTAGCTTCAGAAGTTGAAACCGTAATTTCTTCGAACAAAGAAATGCAAAATTCACTTGATGCATTAGGTGGCGAGCTATCTAATTTAAAGGGTGAAATGGAAAACCTCAATATCGTCGCCATGACTGATGAGCTGACATCATTAAATAATCGCCGCGCCTATGAATTATTTGCAACAGAGCAGTTAATTCAATTCCATGATCATCACGTTGGTTGCTGTTTATTGTTGATAGATATTGATCACTTTAAGCAATTTAATGACAGTTATGGTCACTTAATTGGCGATAAGGTGTTGGCTTATGTCGCCTTAGCGCTTAAACAAGCTGTTAAAGGTGAAGATTTTGTTGCCCGTTATGGCGGTGAAGAATTTGTTATTTTATTGCCTGACACAAAGCTGTCTGATGCAGTGGGGATAGCTGAAAAAATTCGTGAGCGGATTGCGGATAAACAATTGACCATTGGTAAAGAGAAAAAGTCACTCGGTCACATTACCATTTCAATTGGCGTATCGGCACTAACGCAAGGTGATGATATGGATACGGTTTTAGCAAGAGCAGATGACTTGTTGTATAACGCGAAAGCAGCAGGGCGAAATTGCGTCAAATATTAAGCTACCAATCTTGCGTATAAAAAACCGACTTATGTCGGTATTTTTATGGCTATTTAATAAAGCCGATTTTGTTTTATTTCACTTAATAGAGCTACTTTAACTGCATTGACATTTTGATTAAGTGTTCTTCGCTGTCAAACGACACCTCAAATCCTAATGATTTTGCTAAGTTGGCCATGTTTCTATTTTCCATCATGGTGAAACCCATTAATTTACGAGTGCCTTTTAGTTGATAGTAAGCAACCAATTTTTTCAATAAAGCGCGACCTAACCCCAGACCTTGATAGTTACTGCGCACTGCCATGGCAAATTCTGCTTCTATGTTGTCAGGGTCAATGCAAGCCCTTATCGCACCTAAAGTGATTTCATCACCCTGATCATTGATTGTTGTGGCAATAAAGGCCATCTCACGCGAGTAATCAATTTGGGTTAACACGGCCATTTCTTCATGGGTCATTTTTGCTCTAACACTAAAATAACGCTTATAGCGATCCTCATCAGATAAAGAATTGTCAAAGTCCATATGCTTAGGTTCATCTTCGGGCAAAATGGGCCTTAACATCACAGCTAGATTGTGCTTTAAAGTAATGTGTTGTTCCAACTCTTTTGGATAAGGCAAAATGGCTAATCGATGTGGATTGTGTTCGCCATCTGAATTGAGTTTGATATTAACATCTAATAAGGTGATGGTTTCACCCGCGGCCAGAACGGGGTTAAAGTCGATTTCTGCTATTTCTGGGCAATCAATAATCAAGTGGGATATTTGAGTTAACATCACACAAATGGCATCCATGTTTAACCCTAGTGGCAGTTGCCTGTCACGTATGTGACGATTTTTTAACGCTTGGATAACCATATAGCGGGCTAAAGTCATATTCAGAGGCGGCAGTGCCACCGCTGCATCGACCGTCGGATCCCAATCAGATCCGCCTTCACCTAAACAGATTGCGAGGCCAAAAACAGGGTCGTTAATTACCGCAACACGTAACTCTTGTGCCCCTGCGGTTAAGGCCATTTTTTGAATGATTAAGCCATCGATAACAGCATCGGGAGTTGCTTGCTTTACCCGTTCTAGGACCGATGCTGCAGCTTGTTGAACTTGCTCATCGTTATAAAGATTTAACATCACGCCGTGTACATCTGATTTATATTTTAATTGTGCAGATTGGACTTTTAACGCGACGGGATAACCGATTTTTTGCGCTGCACTAACAGCATCGTCAGCGTTAACAGCAAAGTGGGTTTCAATGGTTTGTAAGCCATAAGCTTGTAGAACAGGTGCCGCTTGGTGCGTATCTATTGCGCATTGTTGCTTGGTTTGCGCTTGTTGTAATAACTGCCTTGCGGTTTTGCTGTCAGTTGGAATATTACTTGGAATTGATTGAGGAATTTGTTGGAGTAGCTTTTGGTTACGTCGGTATTCAACCATGTACATAAAAGCTCGAACTGCGCCTTCAGGGGTGCGATAAGTTGGAATGCTGGCTTGATTAAAACGCTTTCTAGCTAAATAAGTGGCATCTTCACCACTCCAATTAGTGATAATATTGATATGATTACGTTTAGGATGTTGTTTAATGGTATCAATGACGCTTTGTGCAATTTTCTCACTTTCATCCAAAATAGACGGAGAATGTAGGATTAAAATTGCGTCGCATTGTTCATCATGCATCACAATATCAAGCGCTTGAGCATAACGTTGATGGCCAGCATCACCAATTAAATCCACCGGATTTTGTTTTGACCAAGTACTGGGTAAAAGCTGATTTAATTGCGTGATGGTGCTATTGGTCAACTGAGCTAATTTTCCCCCTTTGAGTATCAGTTCATCGACCGCTAATACCGCAGGTCCACCGCCATTGCTGATAATAGCAATGCGTTCACCTTTTAATGGTGTTGAATGGGCAAGGCTTTCTAAGGCGGCAAATAAATCAACAAGATCAGTCACTCGCAACATACCGGCACGGCGAAAAGCGGCTTCATAAACGGCATCATTGCCGCCAATACCGCCAGTATGGCGCATAGCCGCTTTAATTCCTTCGTTGCTGCGGCCAGATTTAATCACCAAAATCGGTTTATTGCGGGCAGCTGCGCGCGCGGCTGATAAAAAATGTTGTTTTTCACTAACCGAATCGATGTAAAGCATAATAGCCGCTGTTTTTCCGTCACGGCCTAGGTAATCGAGTAATTCATCAAAGCCGATATCACAAGCTTCGCCAATAGAGATAAAACTAGAAAAACCAATGCCTTTATTATTTGCCCAATCTAAAACCGTGGTACATATGGCGGCTGATTGTGACACAAAGGCAATCTTGCCTGTTAGCGCGTTGCTATGAGCTAGGCTGGCATTTAATCCAAGTGGCGGTAATATCATCCCAAGGCTATTTGGCCCAAGTACTCGCATACCGTATTGTTTGGCAATGGTGCTCAGTTTACTGAGGGTATTATAGGATTGATTATCGGATTCACTGATGCCAGATGCCATAATGATAGCTACTTTACAGCCAAATTTACCAAGCTGCTCAATATTGGCGATAACCTTATCGGCATGTGTACAGATAATAGCAAGGTCAGGTACGACCGGTAATGCGTCAATGTTTGGGTAAGCTAATACCCCCATAACGGCACGATAGTTGGGGGTTACAGGCATAATTGGCCCAGAAAAGCCACTTGATAGCAGGTTTTTCATAATGCCATTTCCAGCTTTTTTGTGATTATTACTGGCACCAATAACTGCAATACAAGCAGGTGTAAATAAAGACTGAATATTTCGTTGGCTCATTATATTCCCGTGACACTAATAACCGCGCGTGGTGATGCTCTAAACTGTTGTTAAGAGAGAATAAAATAGTTTATGGATGTTGATCAACTTAAATAATCACTCTGTTAATCTGCATTTCATTCCCTATTGTTGA
This sequence comes from Shewanella intestini, assembly GCF_018221465.1. Classification (GTDB taxonomy): domain Bacteria; phylum Pseudomonadota; class Gammaproteobacteria; order Enterobacterales; family Shewanellaceae; genus Shewanella; species Shewanella intestini. The sequence goes on from NZ_JAAIKR010000002.1 coordinate 254,601, forward strand.
TAACTGCCACGGGGTTGCTTATGCAGCTTACAATGACGTTAAAAAACGCAAAGTATGGGCTTCGCTTTTGCCGTAAATATGATAGGGTGCAGCAGGCAAACTTAACAAATGTTGGTCTATTTATCTTATGACAAAATAGTGTTCTTGTCTGTTAATACAGTAATAGGAAACTTCAATATACCAACGGCTTAATAAATTTATATTGACCATGGGCATTGCGTTGCTCAGTGGTATTTGACATTACCGCCCGCGGTGTAAGTTGGTCAATGTCATTGTTGGCAACAGCATGTTTACAGACAAAAAAAAACCACTATAAAGTGGTCTTTTTAATGTCACTAAGCACTAAATATCATCTTGCTTCAGGCGTAGCTTGAGATGAATGCGCTGGCGTTTGTGTGAGTTTATCTGGTGTATATAAGCCGATAACTTTACTGGTGAGCAACTTCATATCTTCAATGGCTAAATATAAACATGGAATAAGGCATAGGGTTACCACCGTCGCAAACAGCACACCGAAGGCTAATGAAACGGCCATAGGAATGACCATTTGTGCCTGCATGCTCGTTTCGGTCATGATGGGCATTAATCCAATAAAAGTAGTTAATGAGGTCAATAAAATAGCTCTAAATCGTCGACAGCCTGCATTGAGCACCGCTTCTTTCATCGGTACGCCTTTTTTGCGCGAGTGATTAATGTAATCAACCATCACTAATGAGTCGTTGACGACCACCCCTGCTGCTGCAATGATCCCAAATACTGATAATGCACTTAAGTCGATCCCTAAGATCAAGTGACCTAACATTGAGCCAATAATGCCAAAGGGGATCACTGACATGATCATAAATGGTTGTACATAAGAGCGAAGTGGAATTGCCAATAAGCTGTAAATCACCAACATCGAGATAATGAAATCACGCACTTGAGTATTTGCGCTGTCAATCTGCTCTTGAATGCTGCCTGACACTTCCGATTTTACTGTTGGGTATTTGGCTAATAACTGCGGGATAAAGTTATCGCGAATATCTTCGGCTAATTTGAAGGGTTCAGCTTGTTCAGAATCAACCGATGCCCATACATTGATTGTCCGATTACTGTTTTCACGTCGAATACTATTTACCCCTTGAACTACTGATATTTCAGCGACTTCAGATAAGGGTAACTCTGCGCCTTCACTGATCTTTATTAATACATCTTGTACCAGTGCAATGGAGTTTCGTTGCTCTTCAGGGTAGCGCAGCATCACTTTAACTTCTTCTCCGTTTCGGATGATACGTTGTGCTTCCAGTCCATAAAAACTGTTACCCACTTGGCTGGCAATATTGGCTAAAGTTAATCCTAATGAATGGGCGAGGGGTTTAAGATGAAACTGCACTTCTTTGGCACTAGATTGGCGTGAATCATTAACATCACTGACCCCTTTTAAGGTGTTTAATTTTGCCTTTAAGGCTAACGAAGCTTGTAATAACTGTTGTTCATTAAGCCCTTCAAGACGGAAGCTGATATCTCCATCGTCACGGCCACCACCAAATAAGCTGTCTTGAATAGTAAATGATTTTACTCCGGGTATTTTCGGAATGGCTTGACGCCATAAATCAGCAACTTCAAAAGTATTGAGCGGGCGATGTTCTGGGTCGACTAATTTGGCCATAATTTCCGCATTGGTACGTCCGCGAAGGTCGACTTGCATTTGCGCAATCATGCCATGGCCATATTCTGCGACTAAATCTTTATCGACTTTATATAATGCCGCTTCAATGGCAAGTGCTGCCTTTAATGTTGCCGACTCTGACGCATCTACATTCATTTCCACATTGACTCTTGGAAAATCATGCGGAATTTTAGGTTGGCCAATAAACCGAACCAATCCACCAGCATAAAGGCCGGCACAAATTAAAATAAAGCTTAGAAATAACATGATGATAGCGTAGCGATAGGTAGTGGCTAGTACTAAACTCGGGCGGTATATATGGTTAATAAACCAATGTAGGCCAGTGTCGACTTTACCTTGAATGTAATTAACGATATTGCGCAGCCAATCAAGTGGGTTCTTTGAACCAGGTTGAACCACTTTAGGGCTATTCATGTGGGCTAAATGCGACGGTAAAATTAATTTCGACTCAATTAGCGAAAATAACAAACATAAAATAACCACATAACCAATGGCTTGCCCAAATGCCGACGAGGGCCCTTCATCCAGAGTAATGGGTAAAAATGCTGCAATGGTGGTTAATACACCAAAGGTCGCGGGCATGGCAACGCGTTTTACACCACGAATAACGCTATCAATGTTCTGTCCATGTTCTTGACTCTCAGAGTGAGCGCTTTCTCCCATAACAATGGCATCGTCGACAACAATACCTAATACCAATATAAAAGCGAATAAACTGATAACGTTGACAGTGACATCAATAAACGCCATTGGCATGAACAATAAGGTGCCTAAAAAACACACGGGCAAGCCCATCATGACCCAAAACGCTAACCGTACACGTAAAAATAAGGCCAACATAAGGAAGACTAACACCGCACCACTTTTCATGCTGTCGAGCATTAAATCTAAGCGACCTTGTAGGTAGTAGGTCATATCTACCCAGGGTTCAAGCGTGACGCCTTGTGGCAGTGTTTTTTGTTTTTTTTCTACATACTGGTGTAAAACGTCAGCAACATCGGTAATACTTTGATTTTTGGATGCGCCAATAAACAAAGATACGGAATTTTTACCATTAAATTTTGAGTATTGAATACCTTGCTCAAACCCATCGTTGACCGTTGCAACATCGCCTAATAATAAATTGGTGCCATCTTCAAGGGTTAATAAAGGTAAGTCTTCAAATTCATAACCGACATACGCTTGGTTTTGCACTCGAAGATTAATATAGCCATTCTCAGCCTTAATTTGTCCTGCTGACATATTACGTGAATAACCACGCACCGCTTGGGCGACATCATTAAAAGTTAACCCAAATTCACGTAACCTATCTTTACTCACTTCAACACTGATTTCATAGCCCAAGCCGCTGTAATATTCAGAAATATTAACATTTGGCAATTGCATAATTTCATTATGTATTTTTTCACCCAAGTCTTTGAGTTGCCGCTGGGTTAAGTCACCATAAAGACTCAGGTACATCACTTCTTGGCGAATTTTGATACGTTCAACTTTGGGGCTTTCCATGCCCGCGGGGAACGTTGAAATAGAATCAATCTCTGATTTAACTTCATCTAGCACTACCTGCGGATCGTAGCCATCTTCTATTTGAAAATAACCACTGGCTTGGTTTCGATTTGAATAGGTAATAACCCGTTTTAACCCTTGAACACTTTCTAATGCTTGTTCAATTTTAATGGTGATGCCTTCTTCAACTTCTTGCGGAGCGGTTCCAGGATACTGCGCACTAAATTCAATCCAATTAATATCAATTGCTGGGAAAAACTGCTTACGAATTGAGCTGGCAGTTAATAAGCCACCAAGCAAAATGATGAGCATTAGCAAATTGGCCGCAACGCTGTTGCGGGCAAACCAGGCAATCAGGCCTTTGTGTGTATCTTCCATGATTATTCCTTATTACCCATTGCTAAATCTGTGTCAGTAGCCGTATCAACTGGCTCACTTTGTAGTGTTTTATCTGCTGGTAAGGCAACATCCATGCCTTCAATTGGGTAATCTAGTGCTGAGGTGATTAGCTGCATTCCAGAAGTGAGGCCGGCATCAATCACCACATTGGCACCTTCTTGCCTGATAATATTAACGCTTTTATAGCGCAGCTTATTCTCATCGTCCATAATCGCTACTTGTCCATTAACCACTAAATGACGTGGCACAATAGTGACATCGCCAGCGTTAGAACCGTTAATTGTTGCCGTCACATACGTACCGTAACGCAGTTGTGGTTTATCTGTTTTTAATCCATAAGGGTCGTCAATTTGAGCAACCAAATACGTCATGCGGCTTTTGCTATCCACCACACCTTCACTGCGTACAATATTGCCAAGCCAATGATTTTTATGGCCGGCATAATTACCCACTAAATTTACTTGAGCTTCAGCGCCGCGTTGGTCCAAAAATTGAATTTCTTTATCTGCAAGTGGCAAACGCACTTCAGCAACACTTGTGCCTAATAACATACCGAGTGCGGTGCCACGACTGACATAAGAACCAAGACCAATATTACGGTTTGAAATAAGCGCATCATAAGGAGCGATTATATTGGTACGTTGTAAGTCTCGCTCTGCACGATGCAAGCTAGCTTCTGCACTTTTTAAACTGGCAATGGCTTGAGCAAGTTGGGGTTTGCGTAGGCTCAGTTCAGTGGGCTTGCCTTCGGTAATACGTGACCATTCTTGTTCGGCTACGGCTGCGTTGGCTTTTTCTTGAATTAATGCCGCTTGAGCGGTAGCAATTTGTGCTTGGGCATCAAGTAAATTTGACTGGTAATCACTTGGGTCGATTTTCGCTAAGGTTTCCCCTTTAGATATAAATCCGCCTTTAACAAACTTGTCAGATAAATAGACTATTTCGCCATCTACTTGTGAAATCATTTCAGTTTCATATTTAGACTTAACCACACCGTATGAATTAACTGAAAATGTCATCGGTTTAAATTCTACAGTTTGAACAGAGACTAATGGGGTCGTATCAATAGGGGGCTTTTCTGCTGGGGGCTTCTTTAATGATGCAATCCCTATATAACTGACGATACCAAAACTAATTACAATAATAGGCAGGATAATCTGTTTCTTGTTCATCACGTAACGGTCCTTTTACAACAAGCGTTGGCAAAATTTATCAAGGGTATTTTAAACAACATAGTAAGCGAAATGAAAACCAAATGTGGGCGAAATATGTAAATACGTGTTACAAGCTGAAACACGAGTTAATGAGTCTTTACGAACGCCAAACGCATAAAATGTAAGTAAATTGTTGCCTTCATCACAAATTATACAATTGAAATTAGGGAGTGCCAGTAACATTATAGATTTAAGCCATTTACACATGGTAAGCTAAATACGAATTGTTACCATTTAGCCTGTTGCGCCGTATGACCAAAATATTACTCATTGAAGACGAAATTAATGCTGTTGAAGGGATGCACAACAAATTGAGTGCATTAGGTTTAGACGTGCAGTCTGTTCGATGTGCGTTTGAAGCCATGATTAAAATAGATACGCAATCATTTGACGTAATTTTATTTGACTTAGCATGCCAACCGCTTGCCAGTTTTTGGCTTATGTTATCTCAACGGGCTTTTACACCGGTGATGGCATTAGCCTACGATAACAATGATGAAGAACGAATTAACGCATACGAACAAGGCGCCGATGACTATTTACCACGGCCGTTTAATATGCGTGAGTTACAGTTAAAATTAACGATATTTTCACGTCGATTTAAAAAAACTGAACCTAAACTGACATTATCATCCATATTTTTTGACGATATATCTTGTACAGTACAATACAACAATCAGTCACTGTCGCTAACTCAAACCGAATTTAGATTATTAAAGTACCTTTATGATAAACAAGGTAAAGTAGTTACTAAGCAAGAATTACAGCGCCATGTGCTTGAAAAAGAACACGGCAAATTTGATCGAAATCTAGACATGCATGTTAGTAATACTCGCCGTAAATTAGTCAGTGGCAACTTGCCACGTGAACTCATTAATACTGTTCGGGGGCAAGGTTACAGTTTTACCTTTGTTGCGGCTTAAATTATTGAGCTGATTTTGCTAAACTCTTCACCAAGATAACGGCATGGTTGTCGTTACTATCACAATGATAAAGGAAGTAATATGCGGATCAGCGCGAATTTCGACGGCGGTAATATTGAGGTTATCAGTTTAGCCAACCCACAAGATATTCAATTAGCCATTCGACCTGATGTGGGTAATGAATTTTACCAGTGGTTTAATTTCCGTTTTGACGGTGAAGTTGGTCAACAATACCAACTCAATATCGTAAATGCTGGTACGGCATCTTATCCAAAGGGTTGGGAAGATTATCAAGCTGTTGCAAGTTACGATCGTCAACATTGGTTCCGTTTACCTACCCATTATCAAGACGGTAAGTTAACCATTGAAGCGGAATTAGATTGTGAATCTATTCAAATTGCCTACTTTGCTCCTTACAGTTACGAACGTCATTTAGATTTAATCAGTGAAGTACAACTGCATTCATCAGTGAGCCAAGAGCACCTAGGTCTGACTTTAGATGGTCGTGACATGACATTACTTAAAATCGGTGATGGCGACCCTGCTAAAAAGAACATTTGGATTACTGCACGCCAACACCCAGGTGAAACTATGGCTGAATGGTTAGTAGAAGGGTTATTGAATCAACTACTTGATAGCGATAATCCGACTGCGAAAAAGTTACTTGATAAAGCCAACTTCTATATTGTTCCTAATATGAATCCTGATGGCAGTGCTCGTGGTCACCTGCGCACTAATGCCGTGGGAACAAACTTAAACCGTGAATGGCAAAGCCCAAGCTTAGAAAAAAGCCCTGAAGTTTATTATGTGGTTAATAAAATGCATCAGACTGGTGTCGATTTATTTTATGACGTCCATGGTGACGAAGGCTTACCTTATGTGTTCTTAGCCGGTTGCGAAGGCGTGCCGGCATACAATGACCAAATGTCTGCAATTAATACTAAATTTAACGCGGCATTACTGCTGGCCAGCGCCGATTTTCAAACCGAATTCGGTTACGACAAAGATGAACCTGGTAAAGCCAACTTAACCGTCGCCTCAAATTGGGTAGGAAATACCTTCTCTTGTGTCGCCAATACCTTAGAAATGCCCTTTAAGGATAATGCCAATTTACCAGACCCATTTGTGGGCTGGTCGCCAGAGCGATGCATTTATCTTGGCGAAGCGTCTTTAATTGCTATGTTGGCGGTGGTTGACGACCTATAAGCATTTAACAAGGGGAATAATATGGCATTAGTAGAATGTCCACGTTGCCAAAAACGCATATCGAGTAAAGCTAAGCAATGTTCACATTGCCAAACGTCGATTAATGGCAATTTGGCGTCGTTAGCTAAAATTAGCCACATCGAAAAATCAAATCAATTGATGAACCACACATTTATCTTTTTGACCTTGTTTGTCGCTGGTGCCGTATTGTGGTTTTGGGGCGGAGAAGTTGCGCAAGGAAGCCGAGCTATTGTTGCAATTAGTAGCTTTGCCATTGGTTTTAGCGGGTATCTCATTACCCGAATCAGAATTGTGATGCATAAACGGAAGTCTGTATGAACGATATTAATAATGTCATTGACCAAATGCCTGAAGACGTATATTTACGCCTGTTAAGCGCGACTGAATTAGGTAAGTGGGAAGATGGGTCTTTGTTAACTGAAACTCAACGTGAACATACTATGCAAGTGGTCATGTTATACCAGTCTAGAAAACTTAATCAAACGGATCATTTTACTATTGCCCAAGGTGGTGCGATCAATGAGTTGTCAAAGTCTGAGTTAAAAAAGCAATTTAAAGGTGAACCGATTGCTGAGTTTAAAGTGCAAGATTTATAACTAGCGTGTTTTTGTTATAAATTAACTATCGTGTCTGCTTCGAGGTTGTGACGCAGGCATAATAGCTTGTGTACTACTTTACATAAACAAGCAATGCATTTGCATTGCTTTTTATTGTCTAAGTGAAAATCATCGCTATGTTTACAGCAAATAGATTGCGACACTTTGCCCATTTTAAAGAGGTATTGAGCTTATTAATCAGCAGTTAGTTCACCAAACATATTTTGCTGCATTTTGGCTTTTATTTGTTCAGAGGTTAAGCCAATCGATAACAAAAAGTGTAATTTAGCTAAGGCCGCTTCAACGGTCATATCACCACCAGATATCACTCCTGCTTGCGCTAACGCATTACCGGTTGCATAACCACCCATATTCACTTTACCTTGGAAGCATTGAGTCAAATTCACAATCACAATGCCATTTAAATCTGCTTGTTTGAGTATGGACAGTAATTGTGGGTTTTGTGGCGCATTACCCACGCCGTATGTTTGCAATATTAACGCCTTGACGGGTTGCTGAAGGATGTTTTTAAATAAATCGGTTGCCATACCAGGGTAGAGCGTCACGACACCAATAGGTTGTGGACTTATGGTGACGACATCTAATGGTCGGGCTGTTGCCGCGCCGATTTTACCCGCTTTAAGGTTAATCTTAATGCCTGCTTCTAATAACGTGGGGAAGTTTGGCGATGAAAACGCATTAAATCCGTCAGCATGTGCTTTAGTTGAGCGATTACCACGAAATAAATTGTTATTAAAGAATAAGCAGACTTCAGCAACGGGGTAATTTGCAGCAATATATAATGAGTTAAGTAAGTTGGTTTGACCATCAGAGCGTAGTTGCGCGAGTGGTATTTGTGAGCCTGTTACAATTACGGGTTTTGATAGGCCATGTAACATAAAAGACAATGCTGATGCGGTATATGCCATTGTATCCGTACCATGCAAAATAACAAAACCATCGTAGTTGTCATAATTGGCTTTAATGTCGTCAGCAATCATTTGCCAATCAGTCGGAGCCATATTAGAAGAATCAATTAATGGGTTGTATTCATGAATGACAAAATCAGGCATTTCATCATGGTAAAATTCTGGCATTGATTGTACACAATCCGTTAAAAACCCCGCCACAGGCGCAAAGCCCTCTGCGGTTTTTTGCATGCCGATAGTTCCGCCAGTATAAGCGACATAAATGGATCGTTTAGTCATAACATTGTCTTTGAATAAGTGAATTAACAAGTTGAAATTATACGGGGGTTTTAAATGAAACCCAATAAAAAGCCTGCAATTGCAGGCTTTGGTTTATGCTCGCTGTCATCTTTTTAAAGCATGATTAGTTTTTAATCAGAATTCACAAGCGTCGCAATACATGTAAACATGATTTGGATCATCAAACATTGATAACTGCTCAAGGGCAGTACCAAAGTGATTGAGCATTTGAGTGGCAATACTGGTATGAATAAAGCTTGGTGGAATGAAATCTGCACTGGCCGATAAAAGTTGTTGCATAAAAATTTGCTCAGTGGTTAACGGCTTTTCGATCATTTTGGTATCAAACACGTCCACTTTAGCTAAACTTGCTGCTTTTGCAACGGCTTGGTCAATATCACCGAGTTCATCAACTAAGCCTAGTGCTAATGCTCTTTTGCCTGTCCATACACGGCCTTGTGCAATAGCGTCTACTTGGTCAATTGTCATGTTACGTTCTTTGGCAACTAACGAAATAAAGTTCAAATAACCTTTCTCAATATGACGTTGAATGACTTGTTTAACATTGTCAGATAAAGGCCGAGTAGCAGTTAAACCAGCCCACTCAGATGTTGCGACACCGTCGCTGTTTACGCCAAGTTTTGATAATGCTTTATCAAAGGTTGCAAACATGCCAAAGATGCCAATCGAACCAGTTAGGGTCGTTGGCGTAGCATATATATAATCTGCGCTTGCTGAAATCCAATATCCACCTGATGCGGCATACGTGCCCATACTTACAACAACCGGTTTGCCAGCCGCTTTCAGTGCTAACACTTCTTGGCGAATTTGTTCAGAAGCAAATGCGCTGCCACCAGGACTATCGACTCTTAATACCACTGCTTTCACGTTATTATCAAAACGCGCTTGTCTTAACAGTGCTGATGTCGATTCGCCGCCAATTTGCCCTGCGGGCTGTTGGCCATTTAAAATATTGCCTTTAGCGACCACAACACCAACTGTGTCAGTTGCTTCAAATAGGGGGTGCGGTTTATTTAAGCTCAAATAATCAGCTAAGTTGATTTGCTTAAATGATTCACCATCTTTACTAGTACCGACACGCTCAACCATAGCCATTCTGAAACCATCGGCTGAAATGAGCTCATCCACCCAATGCATATTAATGGCAAGTTGAGCAAATTCACCATCTGCTTTATCTAGTTCAGCCATATATTGTTCATGCGCCATGACAAGATTTAGCGGAGAGATATCACGGTTTTTCGCCACAGTTATAGCATAGCTATTCCATAAATCACTTAATAACTGCTTACTCGCTTCTTTATCTGCATCGCTCATATTGTCACGAATGTACGGCTCAACGGCTGATTTAAATGTGCCAACACGAAATACATGCATATCGACATTAAGTTTATCCAGTGCTGATTTGTAATATAAGCGAAAACGGCTTAATCCATCTAAAGTTACGCTACCTTGTTGATTAAGATATATTTTATTAGCAAAACTGGCTAAAAAGTATTGTTGTTGATTGTAATTATCACCAATGGCAATAACTTGTTTACCCGTGGCTTTAAATTCCATTAATGCTGTGCCGATAGCCGACATTTTGCTGATCCCAGCAGAGCGCAACTGCGCCAAATCTAACACGATGGTATTGATGTGCTTATCGTGAGTGGCATTGTTAACGGCATAAATAATATCGCTGAGTAATATTTCGCCATCAGGATTGTTTTTGCTGCTTTGGCTAATCAGTGCTTCAACAGGATCAACATAACTTTTTTGTTCAACAATTTTGCCGCTTAAGTTTAAAACTAACGCTGAATTGTTCTCAAGATTGATTTCATCATCCCCAACCATCAAAACGATAACCAGGACAATTAATACACTAAAAAAAATAACGTTAACGATTATTTGTCTAAATACATTAATAATCATCCAGATAATTGAGAATAATCTTTTTAAAAAAGAAGGTTTAGCGGTCATTAGCCACTCCTGTATCAAGTTAATGGCCATATGCTAACGTAATTCACAAATAAATGGGGAATTGAATTGTAAAGGTTTTTAACAAACTTAAGTGAGAGGGATTGAGCTTGTAGAAATGACAAGGTATGCTGATTTAAATCACTTGTTTAAAAAGGATGTTTGAATGGCGTTTCCACATTTATTAGAACCTTTAAATTTAGGCCATACGCAGTTAAAAAATCGTGTTTTGATGGGATCAATGCACACTGGTCTAGAAGAAGAAAAAGGCGGATTTGAGAAACTTGCTGCATTTTATAAGGAAAGAGCACTTGGTGGTGTTGGACTCATTGTCACTGGTGGTATTTCACCAAATTTTAGAGGACGCTTAGCCCCACATGCTTGTCAGTTAAGCTTTTCATGGCAAGTAAAAAAACACAAAATCATTACGAATGCAGTCCATGATGGTGGTGGTAAAATTTGCATGCAGATACTACATGCAGGGCGTTATGGGTATCACCCATTTAGCTTAGCGCCAAGTAAGATTAAGTCGCCGATCACGCCATTTACTCCCTCTGCTATGTCTACTCGCCAAGTTGATAAAACGATCAATGATTACGCTAAAAGCGCGGCATTAGCATTGAAAGCTGGCTATGACGGTGTAGAAGTAATGGGATCGGAAGGGTATTTAATTAACCAGTTTGTTTGTTCACGAACAAATAAACGTACCGACAAATGGGGCGGCGAGTTTGCAAACCGCGCTAAATTCCCGCTTGCAATTGTGAAGGCCATTCGTGAAAAAGTGGGAAATGAATTTATTATTATTTTCAGATTGTCGATGCTAGATTTAGTCGATAATGGTTCTACATGGGATGAAGTCGTGGAACTTGCCAAAGCACTAGAACAAGCGGGCGTGAGTATTATCAATACAGGTATTGGATGGCATGAAGCCCGTATTCCGACGATTGTGACCAGTGTACCGCGCGGTGCATTTGCTTGGGTGACTGAGCGTATGAAAAAAGAGGTAAATGTCCCCCTTATTGCCACAAACAGAATCAATACCCCAGAAATTGGCGAACATATCATCGCTAGCGGTCAAGCAGACATGGTGTCGATGGCAAGACCGTTTCTTGCTGACGCGGAATTTGTAAATAAAGCAGCAAAAGATAACAGTGAACTTATCAATACATGTATTGGTTGTAACCAAGCCTGTTTAGACCATACATTTCAAATGAAACGTGCTACCTGCTTAGTCAATCCACGAGCATGTTATGAAACCGAAATTAATTTTACCCCAACCACAGATAAAAAACGCATAGCTGTAATGGGGGCGGGGCCCGCTGGGATGGCATTTTCTGTTTACGCAGCAACTCGCGGTCACAAGGTGACATTGTTTGAAGCTAAATCAGAAGTTGGTGGTCAGTTTAATTTAGCGAGAAAAATACCCGGGAAAGAAGAATTTAATGAAACGATTCGATATTTCCTCAATCAAATAAAACTGCATAACGTTGATCTTCGCTTAAATACACGCCTTGATGCTGAAGTGCTAAAGGAAGAGTCATTTGATGAAATTGTGATTTCATCAGGGGTTATCCCTCGAGAGATTAACTTATCAGGCTTTGATAACCCTAAGGTTGTTAACTATCAACAAGTGCTTAATGGTGAAGTTGAGGTAGGCAATAATGTGGCATTAATTGGTGCTGGCGGGATTGGATTTGATATGGCGCACTTTTTATGTGAATCCCACTCATCGACGCTTGAACCTCAAAAATGGAATAAACAATGGGGTATTGATGAACAATATAAACAAGCTGGCGGGTTAACACAGCCAAGTAGCCATCAAAGTGAGCGCCAAATACATTTATTACAACGTAAATCTACCAAAATGGGTAAAGGGTTAGGTAAAACATCTGGTTGGGTTCACAGAAGCGTACTTAAGAAACATGGTGTGAATATGCTGACTGGTGTGAGTTATCAAAAATTTGATCAGCAAGGGCTGCATATTACCGTTGAGTCTGAAAACAAAGTGTTAGAGGTTGATAATGTCATTTTATGTGCGGGACAAGAATCTAATCGAAGTTTGCTAGCGCAAATGCAAGCCACTGGTCTGCCAGTGCATATGATTGGCGGTGTAGATATTGCTGCCGAACTGGATGCAAAGCGCGCAATTAGACAAGGTGCAGAACTTGCTATGGCAATATAGATAAACGCAGATAAAAAATGCCTAATAAATGTTAGGCATTTTTTATGGGAAATTTTTAATGTTAACGCTGCTCAATTTTATAAGTTAAATTATAGAAGTGAGCTTCACTTTTACCATTTTCAAACTGGTTGTAAACACCTGCTTTGAAGTAGCATAAGAACGCTTGCCAATAACTGATATCGTGATCGACCATGGTCTTTCCATCCATTTTTATTACGAGTTTTTTATTTCCGACAATGACATCAAACTTGGTCGGCTGCTCGGGATCAAATTGACCTAGACGTAATCTTAAGTAGGCATTTTTACATTCACTTGTGCCTCTATTACCACTTTTTGCTGAACAATTAACATTATTGTTTTTAATAATTGCCCAGTAATTATCTTCATAGCCTTGTCGACTTTTTTCATAAACGATACGTAACAATGGGTGAGGAATATATCCTACACCGTGTTTGCCATCATCAAATGTACCTTTGTTATGCACTTGCAACAGCGTCATCGCATCATTTTTAGACGGACTATTATTCATGGCTTCACGAGGATTTATTGGTATCACATCTGCAGATAAGTGATAAAACGTGCTTGGCAAGTCACTTTTGAAGTTTGGCAATACCCGTAATTCATTACGCAGTTTGTAACCTTGCATACTCATTACCAGTGCTTCACTCCCTGTATCGACATAGAAGTGTTCGTTAACGACATCAGAAAAATTGCTGTCTGTTGCCAGTTCATATTTTGAACCGGGTTTAGCATTCGGGGTGGAAATCTGTAATTTTGATGCGTTTAAAATGGAATCAAATCTCGAATAGTTTGCTGGAGAAACATGTGTACCAGACGGCGTCGGTATAATCACTGTGGTTTTTTTTGTGGCAACATTATTGGCATGACAACCGAGAGTGAACAGAGAAATAACGAGTAACAATAAGGTCTTATTTTCCATCATTAAGTGCTTTGTGTCGGATAACGGTGCATTAATTTATACTATTGCATGACAAAATACTGTGATTAGCAATAAAAAAGTTACAGGATCACAAAAATCGCTCAATTTAATTAACCTATAACCTTGTTGGAAATTTAATAATGATTAACTGTAGTGATTAACAAGAGCAGGACATTAATAGCCTGTTAGAACATAGGATTTGATGCTAAATAAGTGATTGTTAAATTATGGGGGTAAATCAACCATTAACTGTATGGGTTTTAAACAGTGCCTTGATAACGGTTTTATTTCATTTAAAACTGTGATTTGTATCTGAAATGAAACTGTACTTTTTCAGGCGTTTCTATATTGTAACGAATATGTTCGATATTGTAGCTTGGTGGTGAATTTATAATGGTATTAAATTTTAGATGAATAGCAAAAAATTCAATTCAACTATATGGCGAATAAATGGTGTCATTATCGCTGTATTGGGTATTTTTTTAATCCTCACAATTATTGTCAGTGGCATCATATTTGTGAGTCAGTATAAAAATAAACCAATAAAAAATGTGATCAGTACTAAAACTGTAATAACAGAGAAAAGTATCTCAATGAGTGAGCCTGAGTATATTAAAGGCACGCGCTCAATATTGTTAACATTAAGCAGTTTTGAAAATGTGACTGTACCACCTGATAACAGCTATACACAGGTATTATCATCATCGGTAAGAAACTATTTATTTATTGATAGCCAAAGTAGGCAACAGCACTGGTTATTACCTACTAATGAAAATGTTATTTTACACCGAGAACTAATATTTCGAGAAAGTCACCTTATTTCGAAAACTGATTCAGAGATAGCGAAACCTAACGCAATTGCGCAACTTTATGTCTTAACCAAAGAAGATACCAATAATGATGACTTAATCAATGAATTAGATTTGGCTACATTAGCGTTATCGACCGCAGATGGGAAAGATTTCACCACGGCGATAAGGCATATTGAGCAATATATTGGTAGTGTGTTTATTGATCCGCATTATCTATTAGTCTTTTATCGTAAGTCAGACTTATTTTATTCCAGTATGATAGATTTAGAGAATTTTACCGTAGTGTCTAAGCAACAAATAAGTCTACCGTCAATGACATTGGCATTGCGACAAGGAGTTTAACAGATGAAAACGGTCATAATCACAGGTGCAAACCGTGGTATAGGTTTAGCCCTGAGTGAATATTTTGTTGCCCAGGGTGCGAACGTTATCGCAGTTTGCAGAAATCGCTCACAGGCGTTGTCAAATTTAGGGGTTGAGATAGTCAGTGGTATTGATGTCACTAACGAATCAGACTTAAAGACATTACAGGCTTATGTCAAAGATATTCGCATTGATGTACTGATTTGTAATGCCGGCATTTTGCATGATGAACAATTTGGACGACTTAATTTTGACACCATAAGACGTCAGTTTGAAGTCAATACCATCGCTCCATTGCAAATCGTTGAATTACTTGAGCGACAATTAGGACAACACAGTAAAGTGGCACTTATAACGTCGCGAATGGGGTCAATTACAGATAATACATCCGGTGGCCGATATGGTTACAGAATGTCAAAAGCGGCATTAAATGCTGCTGGTATGTCATTAAGTCATGACTTAGCACCAAGA
Organism: Shewanella intestini; assembly: GCF_018221465.1. GTDB lineage: Bacteria > Pseudomonadota > Gammaproteobacteria > Enterobacterales > Shewanellaceae > Shewanella > Shewanella intestini. The sequence goes on from NZ_JAAIKR010000002.1 coordinate 270,088, forward strand.
AAAATTGCCGTTGGTATTTATCACCCAGGTTATGTTCAAACGGATATGGTTGGCCAGCGTGGGAATATTAGTGCACGTGAAAGCGCCAGTTGTCTAGGTGAGTTAATTAATGGATTAACTTTAGCGCAAACAGGTGAATTTAGGCACGCAAATGGTCAAATACTGCCTTGGTAAGTTACAATTTTTTATTGTTCGCTTATTTAAAAAAATAGCCAGTTAATTTCAACATCAGCATTTAAATCGTTGCAATTTACAAAGCCACGCTAAGTTGCCAATTCGTTATGTGTGGTTTTGTAAACAAAAAGTTTATTTTTTAATGTCTTAACTGGACAGTTACTATTTCAATGACAGAGGCGTTAGTTTGCAATAGTAAAGTGATTGTTTATAAAGTAGACAGCTAAATGTTACAACAGTTTGTAATTGGACGAATTTATTGTTTAACGCTTTAGAAAACCTACCAGAACTGGTTATAATATTCTATCCAATAAAATAACCGATTCTTCAAATGCCATTTATTAATATCGACTCCACTTATGGTGTTGTTATCATACAAGATTTAATTGTAGTCGATGCCGACCTCAATTACGCACGTTTGTATGGTTACGAAAGTAGTGAAGAGTTGCTCGCTGATATTAATTCATTTTTAGATCTTATTCCCAAAGAGTATCAAGACCTTGCAGTTAAAAATTTTAAAGGCACTATCGCTGGCGAAATAACGCCTAAAGGTCATACTTTCACTAATATTGATCGTTATGGAAAAGAGTTTACTGTTTTCTCGGTTGATCATGTCATTAAGTGGCAAGGCAAACCGGCATTACAAGTTACTGTCATTGACCTGTCTGTCGTTGTCAAAGCTAATCAAAGATTGCGACAACAAGATTTGATGTTTCGGCGTTTAGTGATGAATTCAGGGCAAGGCATGATTGTCCATAGAAACTTCAAACCGTTGATGATTAATAATGCTTGGGTGAAAGAAATGCGAGCGGATTCCATAGAGCAAGTGCTTGCAATGAAAACTATTTTACCCATTATCCCCATCGAGGTACAACAACGAGCCTATCAACGATATGCTGATGTTCTTGATGGCGATTTTATAGGTAAAAGTCACGTTATTGAGAACATTTGTTTTGACGGCCAACGACGGTTTTTCAATGCATATGACAATGTTGTTGAATGGGAAGGCGAAAAAGCAATTCAAGTTGTTATTGAAGACTGTACAGATAAAGTTCACTATGAAAACTTATTATCATATAGAGCTTCACATGACAGTTTAACTGAGTTACTCAATCGAAGCGCTATTTATGAGTGGCTAAAAAAACTCTCAAGTCAAAAGCTGACGTGTCTTTTACTCGATATCGATGACTTTAAGCTTGTTAATGACACACATGGCCATTTTACGGGTGATACGGTAATAAAAGCGTTAGCGTCAATCACTAAGGAAATCGTGGGAAGCCGTGACGGTGTAGTAGGGCGTTGGGGTGGCGAAGAATTCATAGCCTTTATTCCACTCAATGATATAACTCATGTAAGTCAATTAGCTGAACTTATTCGGCAACGTTTTGAGCAGTTACTTTTCATCTCTGAATCCAATGAGTTTAAAGTGACTGTCAGTATTGGGGTGGGTCAATGTGTAAAATGCATTGACATGAAATGTGTCGAGAACTTAATAAAAAAGACTGATAAAGCATTATATCAAGCAAAGGCGCAAGGTAAAAATTCCATACAAATTAATCACTATTAGTCTATGGGAAACGGGCAAAAGCAGTGCTTACGTTGTACAGCTAAAATTAGATAATGCGTCAAGGTTACTAAAATAATCCACGAGCCTGATAATTAGAAGTTATAATGTGTGTAAGGCTTCTCATGATATAAATTTATGCGCCTTATCCAATTAAGTTGAAGCTCACAGAAGCGCCATATTTTAACCTGTTACAAGTGTTGCGCATTATATATGCTTATATAGCTATTTTAAAACGTCACTTTAGTTAAATTAAATGTCACCTTGGCTAAAAAATGTGGTGTACTAGATAATAAATAGACTTCCAATAAATTCGTATCCATAAAATTATACCTGTAAAATATTGGTGCTATAGGTTTAAATATACAATATCCGTTAAAGCTAGCGTCAGCTAACCCCACTTTTAAATATACATTTTTGTTTTAGATGCAAACAGCTAATTAGTGTTAGTTTAATAACATTATTAGCCATGTTGATTAAGGTTATTCGGTATCAATACAATGCCTGTAATTTTATGACTGTCTATCAATTATTAATTGAACTACAGTGATTATGTATTAAATGGTATTATAACAAAATAGTGTTTAATTATGTTAGCGTTAGCTGTTGTAGCGGTGGCTTTAATAGGTCTTAGATTTAAATTATTTTTATATGCACAGAATGAAGAGGGTTTATAAATATCAAAATTTTTGTCTTAATTATATGTTATTCAACAAGTAACAGGACATAAATGATGGCTTAATTTAAAGCAGAACCAAATCAAGCCAAAGATGGAATTGTTTTTTATTGGGTTAATTTATTCAAAATAAGTTTTTTCAAAAGTGATTGCAAATAATCGTGGAAAATACATCAATAAAACTTAAGTTATTATATGACAACTGACAACTGACAACTGACAACTGACAACTGACAACTGACAACCGCAATGTTTCTCATACCAGTATGTTGAACTTGTTTGTTCAACACAATGCTATTCAACTGCACTTTTGCACAATCAGCCAACGGTTTGCTTTGTTCGTTGGCCCTTTAAGGTTAGATGAGTTAATTAATGCGTTACTCTATTGCAACCAAGTGCTTACGCATTTTGTTAGAGGCGCACAAGCCATTGATTCGTTTAATTTCTTTAATAATAAAAGGTAACAGTAATAGCGATAACGCGACGTTAGAAAGGGGCACTGCTAACCATATGCCGTTAACACCGATCATATTGGGTAATATGAACAAAAATGGGATTTGGATAAACATGTTTGCAAATGAAACCATTAAGGCTATTTTTGCCTGATTGACAGCCATGTAATACATGCTGGCAATAAAGATAAAGCCATCGAGCACTAATGCAAATAAATGTAGCCGCATACCCGTTAAGGTTTCAGCCATTAATGCAGCATCTTCACTAATAAAAAAGCTGATAACATGCTCAGGAAATAGGTTAATAAACGCGACGCTGCAAATTCCCAAAATGCCCGTAACCTTAACCGCAAGTAATACGGTCGCTTTTATGTGGTTCATGTTTTTTGCACCGTAATAGTAACTTACCGGAGGTTGCATACCACCTGCAATCCCTTCAGCTAACAAATAAAATAGGGTTGCCACATAACCTACAATGGCAAAGGCGGCGACATGAACCGCTGAGCCAAACTTCATAAACAAATAGTTGTGTAGTGCAATGATAAAACTAAAATACAAAAACATAATTAAACTTGAACTACCAAGGGTTAATATTGAACTCATTTCCTTAGCTGTTACGTTTTTGATAGTTAACTTAAGACGGGTATTGGCTTTAGGAGAGACAAAGTAGTTTATTGCCAATAGTACCACCGCAACTTGTGACAATAATGTCGCTATTGCTGCTCCTTTTAGTTCGTACTCCCAAACAGCAATAAATAGATAATCTAAGCCGATATTGAGCGCCGCGCCCATGATTAATAATTTGGTCGCTAGGGCTGGATTTTCGTCATTGCGTACCAATAAGGGGAGCGCTGTTGCGGCAGTAGTAAAAAATGCACCATATACAAAAACCTCAATGTAATCAGTGGCCATAGATAAGCTGCTACCACTAGCTGATTGTAACAGCAATAATTGCTGGCCAAAGAGTCCAATCATAATCGCGCTGAGAAAACTCATAAGGATAACTAAGATAGCGGCATTATTAACGACGCGTTTGGCTTGATTGGGTGCATCAGCCCCACGACTGATAGATAACAAGCTACCGGCACCCATACCAATCATCATTCCCACACCGACAATGCAGCAAATAATTGGCCAGGCCATGTTTATTCCGGCTAACCCTTCATAGCCAATGTAGTGTCCGACAAAAATGCCGTCAATAATTTGATATAAGCCACTGACTAACATTGCTGTTATGGATGGAATGGCATATTTCCAAAAGTGTTTACTGACGGTTAATTCTACTACTGATGTTTTCGGCTCAAATGACATAACTACAACTTTCTGAATTCAATAAGAATGGTGATTATCAGGGATGATTAAGATGGTTTAAAGTTAGTATCTATCACTTTAGCGGATAGATATAATGGGTTGTTATTAATTAATGGTACAAAAACATGAATTGGTCAATTGAACAACTTGAAGCTTTTGTTACTGCGGTAAATAGTGGATCTTTTTCTGCTGCAGCAAGGACATTAGGTAAAGCACAGTCACGCGTCAGTACTGCTATTGCCAACTTAGAGGTGGATTTAGGATTTAAGTTATTTGATAGAAGTGCACGCATGCCTGTGTTAACCGAGCAAGGTCAACAAATGTTAATTGAAGCTAATGCGGTAATCGCGCAGTGTGAGCGGCTAAATTCTCGGGCAATGAGTGTTCAAACCCAAGATGAATTAGCGTTGACCATCGCCATTGATGAAGCTGTGCCCATTTCCGCTTTTGAAACATTTTTCTATAAAACTGCGGCGACGTTTCCTTTGCTACAACTTACCATTCTTAATGGTTCTCGTGACGATATTGCCCAATGGGTTGATGAGAAAAAAGCCGATTTAGGGGTGTTATTTTTAGATGAGCAACTTTGCGAACGCTTGGAGTTTTTTAGTATTGATAGTTTTCATCAATCTTTAATTGTGTCAGTTGATCATCCATTAGCGAAAGTGTCAGTACCGACCATTGCCCAGTTAAATCAATATAGACAGTTAGTGATTTGCGACTTACTCACCAAAAGTAAACCCATTTCGGCTAATTGCTGGCATATCGATAGTTATTATCATATGACGTCATTGGTCGTTAAAGGCTTAGGTTGGGCATTAGTACCAGAACATATTGCCGACTCTCAATGGTATTCAGGTGAAATAACCGAGCTAAGTTGTTACCACATTTCTGATTCATTACTAATAGAAATGGGCTTAGTAAAACGTCGAGATAAAGGTGCGGGTAATATTATGAACTGGATGTTTGCAGAGGTGAATAAAATGTTCATTGAAGCTAAACTGGCAAAGCGCAGTGTCAGTGCAAAAAGTTAACCTGTTGGTTTATTGCTTTTATAGGGCTGGTGGTTTCAAGACCCATATCAATCTACACAAGTCTCTAAGGTGCTTTTTGACATCTGTAAATTAGCTGGCTTTTTAACTGTGAGATCTAAATCTAAATTTGAATCAGGGATACAGCAGCATGGCAGACATTCATTGGCTTCAAGCTCAACGATAGGGTCGTTAATATATTTCACAGAGCCTTGATTAATTTTGGTTTTACATGAACCACAAAAGCCATTGCGACATTCAGAAAATACCTCAATTTGCTTGAGCTCAAGTGCTTCAAGCAAATTGGCTTCATTGTCAGTATATAACAGCACAGGTTGGCCATTTATACTGACAATAGGTGCTTTTTTAAAAGGGTTATTACAAGTCAAAATCAGCAAACTCATCACTGTCGACAGCAGAATCGATTTGTCCTACAAGGTATGACGATACTTCAACTTCTTGCGGTGCAACTTGTACCGCATCACTTTCTAACCAGTTTTTCATCCAAGGTAATGGATTAGTTTGTTCAGCGTATGGTTGAATTAAATTAACCGACTTCATCCGCTGATTAGTAATGTATTCAACATATTGACATAAAATCTGTTCATTTAAACCAATCATTGAACCGTCTTTAAACAAGTATTTCGCCCATTCTTTTTCTTGTTCAGCCGCTTCTAAAAATAAATTAAATGCTTCAGGTTCACATTCTTTAGCAATTTCAGCCATTTCAGGGTCGTCTTTGCCGCCTTGCATTAACTGTAAAATGTGTTGGGTACCATTAAGGTGTAATGCTTCGTCTCTGGCAATTAAGCGAATGATTTTTGCGTTGCCTTCCATTAACTTACGTTCAGCAAAAGCAAACGAACAAGCAAAACTAACGTAAAAACGAATGGCTTCAAGTGCGTTAACTGACATCATACATAAGTACAGTGCTTTTTTAAGTTCACGTGAGTTAACCGTAATAGTTTGGCCATTAATGGTGTGGGTGCCATCACCATGAACTTCATGCACTTGAGTTAAATGGATCAGTTTGTCGTAATAATGGGCAATATCACCGGCACGTTTTAGAATTTCTTCATTTTGCACGATATCATCAAACACAACGCCGGGATCGTTAACGATATTACGAATAATATGGGTATATGAACGCGAGTGGATAGTTTCAGAAAAAGACCATGTTTCAATCCATGTTTCCAGCTCAGGTATTGATACCAAAGGTAAAAATGCCACGTTAGGTGAACGGCCTTGAATCGAGTCGAGCAGGGTTTGGTATTTCAAATTAGAAATGAAAATGTGCTTTTCGTGATCAGGAAGTGAGCCATAATCAATTTTATCGCGGCTGACGTCGACTTCTTCTGGTCGCCAAAAGAATGATAATTGTTTTTCAATTAACTTTTCAAAAACTTCATATTTTTGTTGATCATATCGAGCAACGTTAACCGGTTGACCAAAGAACATTGGTTCTGTTGTTGGGTCGTTTGGTGTTTGACAAAAAGTAGAGTAAGCCATTTTTTCAATCCTAAAATAGCGGGTCGCGCCCGCTAATTGAAACTATTATTAAATTTTACACGCGCCGCCAGCACAGTCATCATCTTCTTTTTCAACCGAGGTAATATCGTCGTGTTGATCTGATGCGCCATCGCGAGTGTTATGATAATACAAGGTTTTTACACCAAGTTTGTATGCTGTGAGCAAGTCTTTTAATAGCGTTTGCATCGGCACTTTTTGATTATCAAAACGAGTTGGATCGTAGTTTGTGTTTGCCGAAATTGACTGGTCAACAAACTTTTGCATTAAACCCACTAAGGTTAAATAGCCCTCATTGCTTGGCATATTCCAAAGCAGCTCATATTGATCTTTAAGTTTGTCAAAATCAGGTACGACTTGCTTTAACTGACCATCTTTACTGGCTTTAACACTAATTAAACCTCGTGGTGGTTCAATACCATTTGTTGCATTGGAGATTTGCGACGAGGTTTCAGATGGCATCAATGCTGACAGGGTTGAGTTACGTAAACCGTATTGTTGAATGTCACTGCGCAGCGATTCCCAATCCATGTGTAAAGGTTCATCGCATACGTTATCTAATGCTCGCTTGTACGTGTCGATTGGTAAAATACCTTTAGCATACGTCGTCTCATTAAATAACGGACACGCGCCTTGCTCTTTTGCTAAATTCATCGAGGCTTTTAGCAAATAAAACTGAATGGCTTCAAAGGTTTTGTGAGTTAGATTATTACCTGAGCCATCGGAATAACGTTTGCCATTTTTGGCTAAATAATTAGCAAAGTTAATGACACCTATGCCTAAGGTTCTGCGGTTCATTGAACCGAGTTGTGCAGATTTAATCGGGTAGTCTTGATAATCAAGTAAATTATCTAGTGCACGAACGGCAAGATCAGACAAAGATTCTAGCTCTGAAAGTTCCTTAATTGCGCCAAGGTTTAATGCCGATAAGGTACAAAGAGCAATTTCACCTTCTGGGTCATTAATATTATTGAGTGGTTTAGTTGGTAATGCAATTTCTAAACAGAGGTTAGATTGTTTAATTGGTGCAATACTTGGATCAAACGGGCTATGTGTGTTGCAGTGGTCAACGTTTTGAATATAAATGCGACCAGTTGAAGCGCGCTCTTGCATCATTAATGAAAACAGTTCAACGGCTTTGATTGTATTGCGTCGTATTGTGCTATCTGCTTCATACAAGTTATATAAACGCTCAAACTCAACTTGATCTGCAAAGAAAGCATCATATAGACCAGGTACGTCAGATGGACTAAATAAACTGATGTCTTGATTTTTTATTAAGCGCTGATACATGAGTTTGTTTAATTGTACCCCATAATCTAAATGACGCACGCGATTATCATCGACACCACGGTTGTTTTTGAGAACCAGTAATGACTCGACTTCTAAATGCCAAATGGGGTAGAAAAGGGTAGCTGCACCGCCTCGTACTCCACCTTGTGAGCACGATTTAACAGCGGTTTGAAAATATTTATAAAAAGGTAAACAACCGGTATGAAATGCTTCCCCCCCACGAATTGGACTGCCTAATGCACGGATGCGACCTGCATTAATACCAATCCCTGCACGTTGGCTGACATATTTCACAATTGAAGACGCGGTGGCGTTAATTGAATCTAAACTGTCATCACATTCTATTAATACGCAAGAACTAAATTGACGCGTTGGTGTGCGTACACCGGCCATGATAGGCGTCGGTAACGAAATTTTAAATGTTGATGTGGCGTCATAAAAATTTTTGACATACTGAAGGCGAGTTTCTTTAGGATATTTTGCAAACAGACATGCGGCAACAAGAATATATAAAAACTGAGCACTTTCATATATTTCGTGTGTTACCCGGTTTTGAACTAAATATTTGCCTTCTAATTGCTTCACTGCGGCGTAAGAGAAGTTCATATCTCGCCAGTGATCAATATAAGAATCAAGCAGATCAATTTCATCTTTGGAGTAATCAGCTAAGATATGGGTGTCATACTTACCTAACTCTACTAGCTTAGTCAAATGGTCATACAGTTTTGGTGGCTCAAAACGACCAAAAGCTTTCTTGCGAAGATGAAAAATGGCTAAACGAGCAGCAAGGAACTGATAATCCGGTGATTCAGGGGAAATAAGATCTGCCGCTGCTTTAATAATGGTTTCATGAATTGCTTCAGTAGGGATCCCATCAAAAAACTGCAAATGCGAACGAAGTTCAACTTCAGAAACAGAGACATTTTGCAGCCCTTTTGCAGCCCATGTAATGACTCGGTGGATTTTTTCTAAATCAATTGTTTCACGTTCGCCACTGCGCTTAGTGACCATCAAATTGCTATTCATTGAAGGGTGCCTTGCATTTTGTTTTTTAATATCTCGACGGCATTAGATCACCTTTTTGATCCATTCACCAACGGCGTTAGTGTTGAATACTTAGGTGAAACTAGGTTTATTTTACGATTATAGGTTGTAAAAATAAGCCTTTTTTGAATAACAACGCTCATTATAGAGTTGTGTCTTTCAATTTGTTTGGCACACAAGATATGGTGTTGTTTAATTAATATAATACAAGATAGTGAGGTTTTAATTGATTTGCAAGCCACAATTAATTGAACATCTTGTGGATAACTACCCAATAATTGTCCACAGTTAGTATCGACTTACTCGCGAAATCAAACCATAGCGGAATGTACGCAGCGTGACATAACACCAACTTCTACATTTTGCCGAAACGATCGCCATAAATAAATGTTGTTTCGCTAATTGATCGCTACTTAATTAAACAATTACGGTTTATTTGCTGACGAATATGTCGCGCTGAAATAATGCAAACGAAAGGTGAGTAAGAAATAATTTCATAGGGCTGATATCGAGCAGAAAATGGCTCCTTTATCCTAGGAATATATTTAAAAGCACGATAAACCAACGTGACAATCAGTCGCTATTAGTACCCACACCAGCATTAGTATTAATATCTGTCATTTAGCAAATAAAGTGACTGCATGTGTCTGTTTGGCATTAATCAAATAAAACTGCAAATTCAAGTGGATGATGGAATCGGTATTTGGCAGGCCAGTGGCAGGGTTCATCGTGCTTATTAATGTAACCCCATAGCGCAACACCACCAATCATATTGGCATTTTGAGCGGCAATTAAATCTCGCTCTGCATCACCAATATATAAAATGTGTTCGCAATTAACTTGTAATTGCTGCGCAGCTAACAACATAGGTGCGGTATGGGGTTTTGAATGGGTCGTGGAGTTACCACTAATGATCGTCACGCTTTGTTGTGTTAAGCCTAATGTGTGAACTAATGGCCGCGTAAAGCAAGCATGCTTATTGGTGACAATCCCAATAGGAATATTTTTGTCAGCTAAGATTGCTAATAATGGTGCAATACCCTCGTACAAATGTGCATGTTTGCCATTAATTTGGGTATAGCGCTGAAGTAATTGTTGCTGGATTTGTGCTTGCACAGCTTCAGGTTCATCGGGGATCGCCGCTTTAACTAAATGTAAGCTGCCGTGTGAAGCGGCATTTCGTAAATGTGTTGCAGATTTAATGGGGTAACCTGCGGCTTGTAAACTGTCATTTAATGCAGCGATTAAATCAGGTGCAGTATCTGCTAACGTACCGTCTAAATCAAACAGCACTGCGTGAATAGTCTTTAACATTGTAATTGCTCGATTATGCAAATATGCATATGTAAGTTAACTAGCTGACAATAGAATACGTATAAGAGGTTTTGCTATGATGACTTGGTTTTACTGCTTATTTAATTGCTCAAAGTGATGCCATTGTATCGCGGACACAATGGCAACCGTATCTACACAATTTTTTGTGTGGCAATCATGTAATTAACATCAACACGTTGAGTGTATTTAAATACACCAGATATTGGGTTGTAAGTTATGCCAAGCGCATCTTTACAAATTAAATCAGTGTTATCCACTAAACCAATTAATTCAGACGGTTTTATAAACTTATTATGTTCATGGGTGCCAACGGGGAGCATTTTTAAGATATATTCAGCACCAACAATCGTTTGTAAATACGACATGATGTTACGGTTAATAGTTGAGAAAAAAACAAATCCACCGGGTTTTACCATGTCACAGCATGCTTGTATGACTGATTGCGGATCTGGGACGTGCTCTAACATTTCCATACAGGTAACCACATCGTACTGAGCTGTGTGCTCATCGCGATGTTGCTCCGCGGTGTTCTTTAAATAGGTCAATGCGACTTCGGCTTCCAATGCGTGTAGTTTAGCCACCTCTAATGGTTCATTGCCCATGTCCAAACCCGTCACATTAGCACCAATTTTGGCCATACTTTCAGCAAGAATACCGCCGCCACAACCTACATCGAGTACTTGTTTACCGAAAATGCCACCACTGGTTCTGTCGATGTAATTTAATCTTAATGGGTTCAATTGATGTAAAGGTTTAAAGTCGCCCTCAGGATCCCACCATGATTCAGCCATTGCTTCAAATTTGGCAATTTCTTGCAGGTCGACGTTCAACTCATCCGTTGTTTGTTGTGACATTGTTTTCACCTAGTTGACTTTTTTGCACATTATAACGTTATGTGTTTGACGATAAACAGTCTTGCTCACAACATTTGTCATTTGTAATAAGATAAATAACGATTTTAAACATTGAATGAAAGTGAATGGTAAAAATGGTACGAAAGTGCACTGTTAACAAATGACTTGCAACATGAGTTGGGGTAACAAGTCTACATTTCTTCAGTTTTAAGCGGCAATAATGAAAGCGATTTTGCAAATGATTTAATTATTTTGCTTTGATTGGCGAGGTAATCATTTATCAGCAAAAGACTTGATTAATTATTATTCGCTAGTGGTGGTTTTATGACCTAAGTTGCTCAAAAATATAAGCAGTTTTGATAAATAACCGACAAATAATAAATAGAAACCCCTTAGCGCTAGCGACAAATTTATTCTGTGTTAGAATGCCAAATCACGTTTAAAAGCCAAACTGTAATATGGACGTTTTGCAGTGAGCTAATTTTCAGGGGAACGAGCAGTTTATGACTGATCTGGCATCATCAATTTCGCCAATTAACATTGAAGACGAACTTAAGAATTCGTACCTAGATTATGCAATGAGTGTAATTGTAGGTCGTGCATTACCCGATGTTCGTGACGGTTTAAAGCCGGTCCATCGCCGTGTGCTATTCGCGATGAACGAACTAAAAAACGATTGGAACAAACCATATAAAAAATCCGCTCGTGTTGTCGGTGACGTGATTGGTAAATACCATCCACACGGTGACTCAGCTGTTTACGATACTATTGTTCGTATGGCGCAGCCTTTTTCATTGCGTTATACACTTGTAGACGGTCAAGGTAACTTCGGTTCGGTTGACGGTGACTCAGCAGCAGCAATGCGTTACACCGAAATCCGCATGGAAAAGTTAGCCCACTCTTTATTGGCGGACCTTGAAAAAGAAACGGTTGATTATGTGCCTAACTATGACGGCACAGAACATATTCCTGCTGTGCTGCCTACACGAGTACCTAACCTATTAATTAATGGTTCTTCTGGTATTGCGGTTGGGATGGCAACGAACATTCCGCCGCACAATATTACAGAAGTCGTTAATGGTTGCTTAGCATTAATTGCAGAGCCAAGTCTGTCAATTGAACAATTGATGGAACATATCCCAGGGCCTGACTTCCCAACTGCTGCGACGATTAATGGTCGTAAAGGCATTATTGATGCTTATAAAACGGGTCGTGGCCGCGCAGTTATGCGCTCAAAAGCAGACATCGAAGAAGAAAATGGTCGCGAACGTATTATCGTGACTGAAATTCCTTATCAAGTTAACAAAGCACGTTTAATTGAAAAAATAGCTGAACTTGTTAAAGATAAAAAAATTGAAGGTATCAGTGGTCTACGTGATGAGTCTGACAAAGACGGCATGCGTATTGTCATTGAAATCAAACGCGGTGAAGTGGGTGAAGTTGTATTAAACAATTTATATGCTCAAACGCAAATGCAGTGTTCTTTTGGTATTAACATGGTGGCGTTGACTAACGGTCAACCTAAACTATTTAACTTAAAAGAAATGCTAGAGTGTTTTATTCTTCATCGTCGTGAAGTTGTTACTCGTCGCACCGTATTTGAATTACGTAAAGCGCGTGACCGTGCTCATATTCTTGAGTCACTTGCGATCGCACTTGCCAACATTGACCCAATTATTGCGTTAATTAAAGCATCGCCAACCCCAGCTGAAGCAAAAGTTAAATTAGTTGCTCAAGGTTGGAAACTAGGTAATGTGCAAGGCATGCTTGAAAAAGCCGGTGATGATGCTGCTCGTCCTGAATGGTTAGAACCAGAATATGGTATTCGTGATGGCGAATACTTCTTAACTGAGCAACAAGCCCAAGCCATTCTTGAGTTACGTTTACACCGCTTAACCGGTCTTGAACATGACAAGATCCTTGCTGAATATGAAGAACTGCTTGAAGTCATTGCTGGTTTACTCTTTATTTTGCGTAGCCCAGAACGTTTAATGGAAGTGATTCAAGAAGAATTACATGAGATTCTTGAGCAATACGGCGATGAACGTCGCACAGTCATTAATCAAAATGAAGTTGATATGAGTCTTGAAGACTTAATTAACGAAGAAGATGTCGTGGTGACATTATCTCATATGGGGTATGCCAAGTATCAACCACTAACCGATTACCAAGCGCAGCGTCGTGGCGGTAAAGGCAAAGCAGCAACAAAAGTCAAAGACGAAGATTTCGTTGAGAAACTATTAGTTGCTAATACCCATGACACCATTTTGTGTTTCTCTGATTTTGGTAAAATGTACTGGTTAAAAGTATATCAATTACCATTAGCTAGCCGTACAGCTCGTGGTCGTCCAATTATTAACTTATTACCTTTATCCGACGGTGAGCGTATTACGGCGATTTTACCAGTTCGTGAATATGCTGATGATAAGTACATTGTCATGGCGACGGCTCACGGTACAGTTAAGAAAACTGCGCTAACGGCTTATAGCAACCCACGTGCTAATGGCATTATTGCGGTAAACCTAAAAGATGACGACCAATTAATTGGTGTCGACATTACTAACGGCAGTGACGACATCATGTTGTTCTCTAACGAAGGTAAAGTGGTTCGCTTTAATGAAAAAGTGCGTGATTCTGAAACTGGTGAAGTGAAGAAAGATCCTGAAACGGGTGAAGACTTAATTGCCATCCGTCCTATGGGCCGTACTGCAACTGGTGTTCGTGGTATTAAGCTTGAAGATGGTCAAAAAGTGGTATCGATGATCATTCCAAAAGCCGAAGGTGATATCTTAACTGTCACAGAAAATGGCTATGGTAAACGTACAGATCTTGGTGAATATCCAGCTAAGAGTCGCGGTACTAAAGGTGTTGTTTCGATCAAAGTGAGTGAACGTAATGGCGCAGTTGTTGGCGCGGTTCAAGTGAGTGGCTCTGATGAAATTATGCTAATTAGTAACAAGGGCACATTAGTTCGTACTCCAGCAGAAGGGGTATCGCTAATTGGTCGTAATACACAAGGTGTGACGATAATTCGTACCGCAGACGATGAAAGCGTTGTTGGTCTTCAACGTATTGAAGAAATTCAAGATGAAGTTGTACTAGACGAAGAGGGTAACCCGATTGTCGCTGAGGTTATTGAAAGTACTGAAGCTGAACAAACACCGACAACAAATGAAAATGACGATGCTCAGCCAGCTGAATAAATAAACATCATTCATTTTTAAAAAAGAGCGCCTGTTGGCGCTCTTTTTGTTTTATTAATCAAAATAAGTTATTCATCTCAAATGCAAATATTTCACTATTCATTAGAGATTATAATTCATAAGATGATTAACCAATAAGTTTAACTGATGAAGTGTAAAGGAGTAATCTGTGACAACGACGTATAATTTCTGTGCCGGCCCGGCGATGTTACCTGCCGATGTAATGTTAAAAGCACAAAAGGAATTAATTAATTGGAATGGATTAGGCACCTCTGTAATGGAAGTTAGCCATCGCAGTAAAGAATTTATTGCCCTAGCTGAACAAGCTGAAGCCGATTTACGCCAATTAATGCACATTCCTGATAACTATAAAGTGCTGTTTATGCATGGCGGTGGCCGCGCGCAGTTTTCAAATATCGTCAATAATTTTCTTGGTGACAATGGCCGCGCTTTATATTTAACCTCAGGCCAATGGTCTCGTGCCGCAGTTAAAGAAGCAAAATTATTAGTTGGCGAAGAAGCGATAGATGAACTTACAATCGTTAACCAAGACGACGGTGTAAAAGTGGTTACGTTACCCAAACTCATTGGCGATAAAAATGATTACCGTTTCGTACATTATTGTCCAAATGAAACTGTTGATGGTATTGAGATTTTTGAAAACTTAACCAGCCCGTGGCCGGTGATTGCAGATATGTCATCAACCATCATGTCTCGTGAAATAGATGTATCGCAATTTGCCGTTATTTATGCAGGTGCTCAAAAGAATATTGGCCCGTCTGGTTTATCATTGGTCATTGTCCATGAAGATATGTTATCTCTGCCAAGCCTCGCACAATCTTCTGTTATGGACTATCGCGTAGCTGCTGCTAATGGTTCAATGTTTAATACTCCGCCCACATTTGCGTGGTATTTGGCTGCTGAAGTATTTAAATGGTTGACTGCATTAGGTGGTGTTAAAGCCATTGCTCAAATTAATTGTCAAAAAGCACAATTACTCTATCAGTGTATTGATGAAAATGATTTCTACGTAAATACGGTTGCAGTGTCTAACCGATCGAAAATGAATGTTACTTTCCAATTAAATGATGATGCGCTTAATAGTAAGTTCTTAGCGCAAGCACAGGCTAATGGTTTAGTGGCATTAAAAGGGCATCGTGTTGTCGGCGGCATGCGTGCTAGCATTTATAATGCTATGCCGCTATCAGGTGTTGAGGCTCTAGTTACATTTATGAATGCCTTTGCTAAACAGCATTCTGCATAGAGTTAGATAACGTTGTTAACCGATTCTTTGTTGGAATAGTATTGCTAAATAGTGTGACTTAAACAGTTAGGCTGAGTAGTTATTAGTTAACATCATCGACAGACTGATAGTTCAATATAAGGCAAGGTACTATTCAAATTAGCTTAACTTTTTTTGATACAAAGGTTGATAACTGAAGATGTACACCAAAAAGTCAATGACTATGTCATTGGCTTTTTATATGTATATACTTTTTATTGTCTTTTAGCCGAACCCTTCAGGCGACGTTTG
This sequence comes from Shewanella intestini, assembly GCF_018221465.1. Classification (GTDB taxonomy): domain Bacteria; phylum Pseudomonadota; class Gammaproteobacteria; order Enterobacterales; family Shewanellaceae; genus Shewanella; species Shewanella intestini. The sequence goes on from NZ_JAAIKR010000002.1 coordinate 286,086, forward strand.
CTGGTCATTTCTTCTGCGTTATCGGTTTCTCATGTCAACTAGCTACACATCAAAGCCGCAGTCTTGTACTAATAGCTAGTAATGCGCTGCAAAAATCAGCTCAAAAGATAAACACGACATTGGGTGAAAGCAACCTGACTTAGCGCAAAATGGAAGCAATAGATTGTGCTAGATAATCTACATTGCCTTCACTTATACCAGCAATACTTATTCGGCTAGAATCGACCATATAAATACTGTGTTCCTTTTTTAATGTAGCAACTTGAGATGGGTTAATCCCAAGAAATGAAAACATGCCTTTTTGCCTGGCGATAAAATTGAAGTCTTGCTTCACACCTTTTTCGAGTAGCTTATTAACTAACATTTGGCGGTTACTGTTAATTCGGTTTCTCATCACTGCTAACTCTTGTTGCCATTGTAATCTAAGCTCAGTGTTGTCAAGAATCGTCTCTACGAGTGCGGCACCATGTGCCGGTGGCATAGAATAAATGCCACGAATAACATACAGCATCACAGATAAGGCAATATTGGCTTTAACACTGTCATTTGCCATTAAAGAACAGGCGCCAATTCGTTCTCGATATAAACCAAAGTTTTTCGAACAAGAACTACATAAAATAAGTTCTTCAACGGCCGCAGCCATTTGACGTACACCGTAAGCATCTTCATCAATACCATCCCCAAAACCTTGATAAGCCATGTCGATTAGCGGTGTAAAGCCTTGCTCAGCAGTAATCGCGATCACTTCATCCCATTGTGCAGGGGTTAAATCCATGCCACTAGGGTTATGACAACAAGCATGAAGGAGTACCACATCATCTTTGGCAATATTTTTAAGTGCGGCTGTCATTTGTTCAAATTTTATCGATTTACTGTCGTAATCGTAATAAGGATAGGTTTTCACTGTTAAACCGGCGGCTTCAAATAATGCCGTATGGTTCGCCCAGGTTGGGTCGCTTACCCAAATAACGGCATTAGGTTTGCAGTGATGAATAAATTCAGCAGCAACACGTAATGCCCCAGTGCCACCCGGGGTCGACACAGTTTTGATCCTATCGGCAAGTAGCGCTTGATGTCTTTGACCAAAAGCAAGTTCGGTCATTAATTGATTAAATTGTGCAGAGCCTGTTGGACTAATGTAAACCTTCGTGGTTTCTGTGTCTGTTCGCTGCTGCTCAGCGGCTTTAACACAATCTAAAATGGGGGTGTGACCAGTGGCATCTTTATATACACCTACGCCTAAATCCACTTTTTGAGGATGAGGATCTTCACGATAGGCGGTTAATAACCCAAGAATGGGATCAGCGGGTAACGGGGTAAGAGAATTAAACATGAGCAAACCTTTATTCTTGTCATTAACGTGCGATATTCATGCAGGATACCGCTTATATATCAGTGAATAAATCATTTTTATTCGCCCCATTGTAAATTGCATAAATTGAAGAAAAAAGTTTATGGCAACTTTAGATGACATGTTGTGATTTGCCTAAATGTGTGGATAAACCAAGCTAGTCGGCAAATCTGCTAGAAAATAATTCATTTAGGTCTTAAAACCGCACTTTAATGTAATTAACAGTTGAATCCTGAGCTGCAATGGGTAAATTGATAAAGATGTAAAATTACATCTTGCGGTGTAACCATTTATTGCCACTTGAGTTTAAATTCATTGTTTACCAAGGGTAAAAACATTCGCATCCTGTTTTGTCAGTACTGTTATTTTAAGAAGAACTCATATGAAGCAATTACGACTTGAACCAATCAACCTTATTAACGGCGAAATTAATATTCCCGGATCTAAAAGCATTTCTAATCGGGCATTATTATTAGCAACTTTAGCCAAGGGTAAAACGACACTGACTAACTTACTCGATTCAGATGATATTCGTTATATGTTGGCTTCGTTAAAGCAACTTGGTGTTAATTATTCTCTTAGTGAACAAAATACTGTATGTGAAATAGAAGGGCTTAATGGGGTTATCAATGCCCAAAAATCTCAAGCGCTCTTTTTAGGCAACGCAGGAACGGCAATGCGACCGTTGTGCGCCGCATTAACTCTAGGTCAAGGTGAGTTCACTTTAACGGGCGAACCAAGAATGGAAGAGCGACCCATTGGTGATTTGGTCGATGCATTAAAGCAACTCGGTGCAGATATTACTTACCTTAAAAATGCCGGTTTTCCACCGCTAGCGATAAATGCGACCGGATTAAATGGTGGTGATGTTGAAATAGCGGGAGATTTATCCAGCCAATTTTTAACCGCATTATTAATGGTTGCACCGTTAACGCGTGATGATGTGAATATTAAAATTAAAGGCGAATTAGTTTCTAAGCCTTATATTGACATCACCATTGCGCTAATGAACCAATTTGGTGTCACTGTTATTAATCATGATTATCAACGTTTTGAAATTAAACGTGGCCAACAATATGTTTCGCCGGGTAAGTTGTTAGTTGAAGGCGATGCCTCTTCAGCATCTTATTTTCTAGCTGCTGGTGCCATCCAAGGTGGTGAAGTGAAAGTCACAGGCGTGGGTAAAAAAAGTATTCAAGGCGATGTGTTATTTGCTGACGCCTTAGAAAAAATGGGTGCAGATATTGAATGGGGCGATGATTACATTATTGCCAGAAAGTCAGCATTAACAAGTATTGACATGGACATGAATCACATTCCTGATGCAGCCATGACCATTGCTACCGCTGCCATTTTTGCCACAGGCACGACACGTTTAACTAATATCTACAATTGGCGGATTAAAGAAACCGATCGCTTGGCGGCAATGGCAATTGAGTTAAGAAAAGTCGGCGCAGAAGTTGAAGAGGGACAAGATTACATTACTATCACCGCACCAAAAGTGATTAATACTGCCGCTATTGATACCTATAATGATCATCGTATGGCTATGTGCTTTTCTTTGTTGGCATTTGCCGATTGTGGCATCACCATTAATGACCCTGATTGTACCTCTAAAACCTTCCCTGATTATTTTACACAATTTACCCGACTTGCGGACTAATTGACACATCTGTTATCAGTACGGTTGTTGTGTTTTTTAACATAGAACCGTACGTAATAAACTGAAAATATTCGCAGTAATTCCCTCTGAATTGTTATACAATGCCGCCCGCTTAATTTGGGTTAACCCTTTATTACTTTCAAGGAAGATGGTTGTTTTCGGAGGAAATTATGTTTGAACGCGCTCCAATTATTACCGTAGATGGTCCAAGCGGTGCAGGGAAAGGGACAATAAGCCAGTTATTGGCACAGCATTTAGGCTGGCATTTACTTGACAGCGGTGCCATTTATCGTGTGTTAGCGCTGGCCGCTATTCACCATGATGTGGAATTAGAGAACGAAGAAGCAATCACTTTGCTTGCCGCACATTTAGATGTGGCTTTTTTGTCAGTAGCGGAAAGTGACGAAATTAAAGTCGTACTAGAAGGTGAGGACGTTACCGGTGCCATACGTACACCTGAAGCGGGAAATGCAGCATCTAAAGTCGCTTCATTGCCACGAGTACGCGAAGCATTATTACGCCGCCAGCGCGCTTTTTGCGCTGCACCGGGTTTAGTAGCAGATGGCCGCGATATGGGGACGGTGGTATTCCCTAATGCACCGTTGAAACTTTTCTTAACGGCTTCTGCACAAGAGCGGGCGCAAAGACGTTTTAATCAGTTGCAGGACAAAGGCTTCGATGTTAAAATCGAGCGCCTTTTGGCGGAAATAATTGAACGCGATGAGCGTGATATGAACCGCTCTGCTTCACCTTTGGTGCCAGCAGATGATGCCATTGTTATTGATACAAGTGGTATTGGAATCGAAGGCGTGCTTGAGTTAGTGCTTGAGCAAGTTAAAAAATCTATTACCGTTGATTAATTGTTAGTCGGCGGTAGGTATTCGAATTAAGGATAATTTGAATAATATTACTCGACTCCACATCTAGGATGGATAGTGGTTTATTAAATAAGTAACTTAAACATGACTGAATCTTTTGCTGATCTATTTGAACAATCTTTAAATGAACTTGAGTTCCGTCCTGGTTCTATCGTACGCGGCGTTGTTGTTGCGATTGAAAACGGTATGGTACTAGTTGACGCAGGTCTTAAGTCTGAAAGCCCAATCAATGCTGACGAATTCAAAAACGCACAAGGCGTTTTAGAAATTCAAGTTGGCGACGAAGTTGATGTTGCTCTTGACTCTGTTGAAGATGGTTTTGGTGAAACTCAACTATCTCGTGAAAAAGCGAAACGTCACGAAGCTTGGATTGTTCTAGAAAAAGCTTATGAAGATGCTGAAACTGTAATCGGTGTCATCAATGGTAAAGTTAAAGGTGGTTTCACTGTTGAATTAAACGGTATCCGTGCCTTCTTACCAGGTTCTCTAGTAGATGTTCGCCCAGTTCGCGATACAGCTCACCTAGAGTACAAAGAGTTAGAATTTAAAGTAATTAAACTTGACCAAAAACGTAACAACGTTGTTGTTTCTCGTCGTGCTGTTATCGAATCAGAAAGCAGTGCAGAACGTGATGCGCTTCTTGAAAATCTTCAAGAAGGTCAAGCTGTTAAAGGTATCGTTAAAAACCTTACTGACTACGGTGCATTCGTAGACTTAGGTGGCGTTGACGGTCTTCTACATATCACAGATATGGCTTGGAAGCGCGTTAAGCACCCATCTGAAATCGTAAATGTTGGTGACGAAATCAATGTTAAAGTGCTTAAGTATGACCGTGAGCGCACTCGTGTTTCACTAGGTCTTAAGCAACTTGGCGAAGATCCATGGTTAGAAATCAGCAAACGTTACCCAGAAAGCACTCGTCTTACTGGCCGCGTAACTAACTTGACTGATTATGGTTGTTTCGTAGAAATTGAAGAAGGCGTTGAAGGTCTTGTTCACGTTTCTGAAATGGATTGGACTAACAAGAACATCCACCCATCTAAAGTTGTTAACTTAGGTGACGAAGTTGAAGTTCTTGTTCTGGACATTGACGAAGAACGTCGTCGTATCTCTCTTGGTCTTAAGCAATGTAAGACTAACCCATGGGATGACTTCGCTTCTAAATTCAATAAAGGCGACAAAGTATCAGGTAAGATCAAGTCTATCACTGACTTCGGTATCTTCATTGGTCTTGACGGCGGTATTGATGGTCTTGTTCACCTATCTGACATTTCTTGGAATGGTACTGGCGAAGATGCTGTATCTGAGTACAAGAAAGGTGACGAAATCCACGCAGTTGTTCTTTCAGTTGACCCAGAGCGCGAACGTATTAGCTTAGGTGTTAAACAAACTGAAGACGATCCATTCAATGCATACTTAGCAGATAAGAAGAAAGGTACTATAGTAAATGGTACAGTTTCAGCTGTTGATGCTAAAGGTGTAACTGTTGAACTAGCAGATACAGTAGAAGGCTACATTCGTGTTGCTGATATCTCTGCTGAGCGTATCGAAGACGCATCAACTGTTTACTCAGTTGGTGATGCAATCGAAGCTAAGTTCATGGGTGTTGATCGTAAGAACCGTTCTATCAGCTTATCTATCAAAGCGAAAGATGAAGCAGAACAGAAAGAAGCAATGGCAACTATTAACAAGCAAGATGATGCTGTTATTAGTAATGCTATGGCTGAAGCGTTTAAAGCCGCTCGTAAATAATCGCGTTCGTCTGTTGTATAGGGAGTTTGCTCCCTATTAGGCGACTGGGTTTGGCTTGATAATAGGGGATAGCTAAGATGACAAAATCTGAACTTATCGAAAAACTCGCCACCAGACAGTCGCAACTGTCGGCGAAAGACGTAGAAAGTGCCATTAAAGAAATGTTGGAGCAAATGGCTTCAACATTGGAAACCGGAGATCGAATAGAAATCCGCGGTTTTGGCAGCTTTTCTCTTCATTTTCGTGCGCCACGTACTGGTCGCAATCCAAAAACTGGAACCTCAGTTGCTTTGGAAGGCAAGTATGTTCCGCACTTTAAGCCGGGTAAAGAACTACGTGAACGTGTAGATGCTGTTAATCATTAATTAGTATCTGAATAAAAAGCCTCCATTTGGAGGCTTTTTTGTCTCTAATGCTAAGCAAAGCTAGTCACAAGGCATAATTTCTTAGATAATCATTTTAATAAGAAATAAAGTTGGAGCGGATAGTGAAATCATTTTTTGCCATTGTTATCGTTGGATTATGTTTCGTTCTTGCGTTAGTTTTTGGTGCTCGCAATGAGCAAGTTGTCACCATCAGTTATTTTGTTGCTCAAGGGGAATTTAGATTACCCATTGTGCTTGCCGTGGTGTTTTTAACTGGCTTCATTATCAGTTGGTTGTTTGCTTCATATTATATTTTACGTTTGAAAATACGATTGCGTAAACAGAATAAGCAATTAGACAAATTAACTTTACAACATGAGCGTCAAATAGAGGATACGGCAGCGTAACATGCTGGAATTGTTATTTTTACTCTTACCAATTGCTGCTGGCTACGGCTGGTACATGGGACGACGCAGTGTCCGATTGAGTCAGAATCATCAATCAAAAAAACTCAGTCGTGATTATTTCACTGGGTTGAACTTCTTATTGTCTAATGAATCAGACAAAGCCGTTGATTTATTTATTAGCATGCTCGATGTCGATGACGAAACCATCGATACGCATTTATCACTCGGTTCACTATTTCGCAAACGTGGTGAGGTCGATCGTTCAATACGCATCCACCAAAACCTTATTGCGCGTCCAAGTTTAACTACCGAACAGCGCGATATGGCGATGATGGAGCTTGGCAAAGACTATTTAGCCGCTGGATTTTATGATCGAGCTGAAGAAATCTTTTCCAATTTAGTTAGCCAAGATGAACACAGCGAAGAAGCTGAGACTCATTTAATATCAATTTATCAAGTAACTAAAGAATGGCAATCTGCCATTAATATCACCAAGCGATTACCACGCAAGCGTCAACAAACGCTAAAACATACAACGGCGCATTTTTATTGCCAATTAGCCGATGAAGCTAATTGCGACACTGATAAAATAAAATTATTCCAACAAGCATTAAAACAAGATGAGTTATGTGGCCGCGCATGGTTATCTTTATCATCCTTATATCTTGCTGTTGATGATGTTGCTGGTTGTAAAAAAGCCCTCGATAATTTGATAAAAGCTGACGTCACATTGTTTGTGGATGCCATTAATGTGGCCAAAGAAATTTATATTGACAAAAACCACGACAAAAGCGGTTATAACGATCTATTGACGTCTGCTATCGATAAAGGTGCTGGAGCCAGCGTTACCGTCGCATTAGCTGAACATAAAATGAGTTTATTACAAGACTCAGAAGCAGAATCAATGATGCTTGAAAGTTTATACCGCCATCCAACAATGCGCGGCTTCCAACATCTTATGAAATTACAAATTAAACAAGCCGAAGATGGTCAAGCAAAAGAAAGCTTAACCATGCTGTCGCAACTTGTTGAACAACAAATAAAATTCAGACCAAGTTTTCGTTGTAATGCCTGTGGTTTTCCATCTCACAGTCTTTATTGGCATTGCCCGTCATGTAAAGAATGGGGCAGCATTAAACGCGTAAAAGGTTTAGACGGCGAATAGTTAATAAATAGAGGTAAAGTATGTCCACTAAATCAATTGTGGTTGCACTAGATTATGATAATGCAGAGCAAGCACTTTCATTGATTGATCAATTAGATCCAAATATGTGCCGATTAAAAATTGGTAAAGAAATGTTCACTTTATTTGGTCCTGAATTTGTCAAACAAATCCACCAGCGTGGCTTTGATTTATTCCTTGATTTAAAATTTCATGATATTCCAAATACTGTTGCTAAAGCTGTTGCCGCAGCAGCTCAATTGGGTGTTTGGATGACAAATGTTCACGCAAGTGGTGGTTTGGCTATGATGCAAGCGGCTAAAAATGCGTTAGTGCCTTATGGTGATAAAGCACCATTACTTATTGCGGTAACAGTATTAACTTCTATGTCAGATGAAGACTTAGCGTTGTTAGGTATTGATGCACCAGCACATGAGCATGTTATGCGTTTGGCTAAACTGACCAAACAGGCAGGTCTTGACGGTGTAGTTTGTTCAGCGCAAGAAGCCGAACATTTGAAATCACATCTAGGACAAGAATTTCAATTGGTCACTCCAGGTATTCGTCCTGAGGGTAGCGATGCTGGCGATCAACACCGTGTAATGACTCCTCAAAAAGCCATTGCAGCAGGTTCGGATTTCTTAGTCATTGGTCGACCAATTACCAAAGCATCAGATCCACTTGCTGCTTTAACGGCAATATATCATTCATTACAAAGTTAAGAATTGATTTATCACGTAAATTGATAGGTACCAATATGGCTAATGCATTACAAGAACAGTTATTAAAAGCGGGTTTAACCAGCAAACAGAAGGCACGTGATGTAAAAACTCAACAACGCCGGAATAAAAAAGCCAAAGTTGATGATGGCAGTGCTGCGCTTAAAGAACAAATTGCCCAACAAAAAGCGCAACAAGCCGAAAAAGATAAAGCATTAAATGAACAACGCTTTGCGCTTGCATCTGAAAAAGGTCAAGTACGCAGCTTAATTACTGAATTTAATCAACGTGCGATTAAACTTCCGTCGGACGGCGAAATTAAATTTAACTTTACGTTAGAGAACAAAATTTATTCTTTGTATATTAATGATGAAATCCAAAAGCAATTGCTTAATGGTAGCTTGGGCATTGTTCGTCATGAAGATAAAAGTTATGTTGTGCCACATAAATTGGCAGAACGAGTAAATTTACTTGTCCCTCAATGGTGTGGCTATTTATTTGATGCCCATTCGGGTACCAGTCATGCACAAGTAACTGATGAAGACGATCCATATGCAGGTTATGAAATACCTGATGATCTTATGTGGTAACACTTTGTATATCGGCATTAGCAATAATTATTGCTGATGTCGATGTCCATTATTTGCAGCCATTTTCGCTCCACCCCCCTCTCTTTTTTCTATTTGCTAATTTCAGCTTTCCTATTCATCTTCGTGTTGTTCCTAAGCACAGAGCTATTGCTTTTATTTTTTCAATGTTTATAGATTATCACTTTGTATTTTGTCGACAATAGACTGTTTAAAGTAGCCCATATCCACCAAAGTGGATTAATAAAATCAATTTTGTCGACAATTTGCTCGGGTTTAACTTGACCTAGATCACACTTGTACGTATGGTAGTCGCCATAAAATAACAAACCATTAACGAGTAGACATGATTCAATCTCCTGCTGTCACAGTTGCAGATAAAACTTTTATTCAACTTCGCAATGATATCGTTGAAGGTGAGATTGCTGCTGGCAGTAAATTGAGCGAACAAGAATTGTCGACAAAATTTCAAGTCAGCCGCGCAGTTATTCGTGAAGCCATTAATCGATTAGAAACCTGTCATTTAGTCGAGCGTAAAGCTAACGTAGGTGCCAGAGTCGTTTCATTAACCACAGAAAGTTTGATTGAACTTTATGTTATTCGCGAATCTCTTGAGGGAATGGCGGCGCGACTTGCGGCTGTGAATATGACATCTGAAGATATTGACGGCCTACAACAATTACTTTCCCGTCATAGTGAGCAAGTCAAAGGTGGTGAATCATATTATCAAGAAGCAGGGGATGTAGATTTTCATTACCGAATCATTTTAGGTAGTAAAAACAAACAATTAATTAATTTGCTTGTAGATGGTTTGTACCACTTAGTCAGAATGTATCGGGTACAGCTAGGAATGGTTGGTCCACGGGTGACCACTGCATTTGATGAACATCAACATATTGCACATGCAATTACCAATAACGATCCTGAGTTAGCTGAATTGTTGATGCGCCGTCACATTATGTATTCAAAAAATAATATTGAAGCCCAATTAAATTTATACAAATAACTGCGACACAAATACAAGGAATGAAATATGAGCGCTGGAAAAAAATTTCGTGAAGCTTTGGCTGCAAACCATCCATTACAAATTGTCGGTACGATTAATGCTTATTCGGCCATCATGGCAAAACAAATCGGTCATCAAGCCATTTATCTTTCTGGTGGCGGTGTAGCCAATGCATCATACGGTTTACCTGATTTAGGCATGACATCACTTAATGATGTCCTTGTCGATGTTCAGCGGATCACCGCCGCTTGTGACTTGCCATTGTTAGTTGATATTGATACAGGTTGGGGCGGAGCATTTAATATCGCCAAGACGATAAAAGACATGGAAAAAGCCGGTGCAGCAGCTGTACATATGGAAGATCAAGTGGCACAAAAGCGTTGTGGACATCGCCCGAATAAAGAGATTGTTTCAACAGAGGAAATGGTCGATAGAATTAAATCAGCCGTTGATGCCAGAGCCGACCCAGACTTTTTTATTATGGCGCGTACGGATGCGTTTGCACAAGAAGGTCTAGACGCTGCAATTGCAAGAGCTAAAGCTTATGTTGCAGCTGGCGCCGATGGCATTTTTGCTGAAGCAGTTAAAACACAAGCGCATTACCTTGCATTCTCACAAGCACTCGATGTTCCCGTTCTCGCCAATATTACTGAGTTTGGTCAAACAGAATTATGGAACAAACAACAACTAGGCGAGTGGGGCGCTTCAATGGTGTTATATCCATTAAGTGCATTTAGAGCGATGAATAAAGCCGCAGAATTGGTTTATAACCATATTCTACAAGATGGCGATCAACGCGCAGTTGTCGACACCATGCAAACACGTATGGACTTATATGATTACCTTGGTTATCACGACTACGAACAAAAGCTTGATAATTTATTTGCTGAAGGAAAAAATAAATAAGCAATTCAATAATAAAAATAAAATGTTAGTACACAAAAGGATGATAAATCATGGTAGATAAAAAATTAGCAGGGGCAGGATTACGCGGACAAAGTGCAGGCGAAACATCGCTTTGTACTGTGGGGCAATCAGGGTCAGGTTTAACTTATTGCGGATATGATGTAGCTGATTTAGCAGAAAATGCGACATTTGAAGAAGTGGCTTATTTACTGTTTAACGCGCAATTGCCTAATCAAACTCAATTAGATAATTACATTATGCAATTAACAGCGCTACGAGATTTACCTCAAGCGTTAAAAGAGGTATTACAACGCATACCTGCCGATGCACACCCAATGGATGTTATGCGAACTGGTTGTTCTTTTTTAGGAAATTTAGAGCCTGAAGTTGATTTTAACGATCAGCATAAAGCAGCTAACCGCCTACTTGCCGCGTTCCCTGCCATTATGTGTTACTGGTATAAATTCTCTCACGAGGGTGTTGAAATTGATTGTGTGACTGACGAAGCCTCATTAGCTGGTCACTTCTTGAAACTGTTGCGCGGCAGAACGCCGTCAGATCAACACCGAAGAGTAATGGATGTGTCATTAATTTTATATGCTGAGCATGAATTTAATGCTTCCACTTTTACCGCGCGAGTGTGTGCCTCAACGTTGTCAGATATGTATTCATGTATTACCGGCGCAATTGGTTCATTACGTGGACCGCTACATGGCGGAGCGAATGAAGCGGCAATGGATATGATTCAAACCTTTACATCTCCTGTGGATGCTAAAGCGAAAATGGCAGAAATGTTAGCCAATAAAGAGAAAATAATGGGCTTTGGTCATGCCATTTATCGTGAATCAGACCCTCGTAACGTGATTATCAAAGCATGGTCTGAGAAGTTAGCCAAAGCTCATGGTGATACATCCCTTTATGATATCTCAGTCGCTTGTGAAGAATTCATGTGGGACACTAAAAAGTTGTTTTGTAATGCAGACTTCTTCCATGCTTCTGCTTATCATTTCATGGGGATTCCAACAAAATTATTCACACCAATTTTTGTCTGCTCACGCCTGACTGGTTGGGCTGCACATGTGATGGAACAGCGTTCAAATAATCGCATTATTCGCCCAAGCGCAGATTACACTGGCAGTGATTTGCGTCCTGTAACGCCAATTTCTACCCGTAAATAATAATTATAACAACAACACCAAGGTTAGTGCCTTGGTGTTTTTACATGGATGAAGTTATGAATAATCAATATCGCAAACCACTTCCTGAGTGTGGTGTCGATTTTTTTGATACCAAAGAAGCGGTCGAAAATATCAGTAAAGGCAGTTATAAAACCTTACCTTATACCGCCAGAGTATTAGCTGAAAACTTAGTTAGACGCTGCCAACCTGAAAAACTTGAATCTTGTTTGTTACAGATAATTAATCGCAAACGTGATTTAGATTTTCCATGGTATCCAGCACGTGTCGTTTGTCATGATATTTTAGGCCAAACCGCATTAGTTGATTTGGCTGGCTTACGTGATGCTATTGCTGCAAAAGGTGGCGATCCTGCAAAGGTTAACCCTGTTGTTCCGACTCAATTGATTGTCGACCATTCTCTGGCAGTAGAGCATGCGGGTTTTGATAAAGATGCATTTGCTAAAAATCGTGCAATTGAAGATAGACGCAATGAAGATCGCTTTCACTTTATAAATTGGACTAAAACGGCGTTTAAGAATATCGATGTCATTCAACCCGGTAATGGCATTATGCATCAGATTAACCTAGAGAAAATGTCACCGGTTATTCAATCTCGTGACGGTGTTGCTTTCCCTGATACCTTAGTTGGCACCGACAGCCATACTCCGCACGTTGATGCTTTAGGTGTTATTGCGATTGGCGTGGGCGGCCTTGAGGCTGAAAGCGTCATGCTTGGACGTCCATCATATATGCGTTTACCTGATATTGTTGGCGTAGAGCTAATGGGACAACGTCAAGCTGGGGTTACCGCAACAGATATTGTGTTGGCGATCACTGAGTTTTTGCGTGGTGAGCGTGTTGTTTCGACTTACCTTGAGTTCTTTGGGGAGGGCGCCGCTAACTTAACATTGGGCGATCGCGCAACCATTTCAAATATGACACCAGAATTTGGCGCAACGGCGGCAATGTTTTATATTGACGATAAAACGATTGATTATCTACGCATTACCGGCCGCGACGAGCTGCAAATTAACTTAGTAGAACAATACGCTAAACAAACCGGCTTATGGGCAGATGAGTTACGCGATGTTGAATATGAACGCGTACTGAAATTCGATTTATCATCTGTTGGTCGTAATATTGCTGGGCCTTCTAATCCGCACCGCAGAGTGGCAACCACACAACTTGCAGACAAAGGCATTGCTCAACCAACAACAGTTGCACAAGATGGTCAAATGCCTGATGGCGCTTGTATTATTGCAGCAATTACCAGTTGTACAAACACTTCCAACCCACGCAATGTTATCGCGGCAGGGCTAATTGCCCGTAATGCCAATGCCAAAGGATTAACCAGAAAACCTTGGGTTAAAACCTCACTCGCTCCTGGTTCAAAAGCGGTTGAGTTATATTTAAAAGACGCCAATTTATTATCTGAACTGGAAGCACTTGGATTTGGTATTGTCGGCTTTGCTTGCACGACGTGTAATGGCATGAGCGGGGCATTAGACCCAGTTATTCAACAGGAAGTAATTGAACGCGACTTATATTCAACGGCAATATTGTCAGGTAATCGTAATTTTGATGGCCGCATTCACCCGTATGCTAAACAAGCATTTCTGGCATCCCCGCCTTTGGTTGTTGCCTATGCTATTGCCGGTACAATTCGTTTTGATATTGAACGCGATGCGCTCGGTCAGGATGAGTTTGGTAATGATGTCACTTTAAAAGATATCTGGCCATCAGATGAAGAAATTGATGCAGTTATTAAACAAAGCGTTAAGCCTGAACAATTTAGACAAGTGTACGAGCCGATGTTTGACATTAAAGTCGAATATGGCCGTGATAACAATCCACAATATGATTGGCGACCACAAAGCACCTACATTAGACGTCCACCGTATTGGGAAGGGGCATTAGCAAGCGAGCGTACCATGAAAGCTATGCGCCCGTTGGCGGTGCTTGGTGACAATATCACCACCGATCATTTGTCACCCTCCAACGCTATTTTACTTGACAGTGCAGCTGGTGCTTATTTAGATAAAATGGGCTTACCAGAAGCAGACTTTAATTCTTACGCTACCCACCGCGGAGACCACTTAACCGCCCAACGTGCAACATTTGCTAATCCAAAGTTGTTCAATGAAATGGTGAAAGAAAATGGTAAGGTAAAACAAGGTTCTCTTGCGCGTGTAGAGCCGGAAGGCCTAGTCATGCGTATGTGGGAAGCCATTGAAACATACATGGATCGTAAACAGCCACTGATTATTATTGCCGGTGCAGATTACGGCCAAGGCTCATCACGCGATTGGGCTGCCAAAGGTGTGCGCCTAGCGGGTGTAGAAGTGATTGTTGCCCAAGGGTTTGAGCGTATTCATCGCACTAATTTAGTGGGTATGGGCGTATTGCCGCTTGAATTTACCGGTGGTGAAACCCGCCATACATATCAAATCGATGGCACTGAAACTTTTGATGTTTTAGGTCAACCTAAACCTGGCGCGATGCTTAATTTAATCATTCATAAATCCAATGGCGATGAAATTAACGTGGCGGTTAAGTGTCGATTAGATACTGCAGAGGAAGTATCGATTTATCAAGCTGGCGGTGTATTACAGCGCTTTGCGCAGGATTTCTTAGCTTCTGAATCGGTTTAACTAGTTGAAAGGGCATAAGGATCTGACCTTATGCCCGTATTAGAGGTGTTATGTCTTTCAAACCCCAATTAAAAATTCCAGCAACTTATATGCGTGGTGGCACCAGTAAAGGTGTGTTTTTTGCTTTAACCGACTTACCGAATGAAGCTCAGCAAGCTGGGGCGGCGCGTGATGCGCTGCTTTTACGGATTATTGGTAGCCCAGATCCATACGCTAAACAAACCGACGGTATGGGCGGTGCGACATCTAGTACTAGTAAAACGGTGATTGTTTCTAAAAGCACGCAAGTGGATCACGATGTGGATTATTTATTTGGCCAAGTTGCTATTGATAAACCATTTATCGATTGGAGCGGCAACTGCGGTAACTTAACGGCTGCGGTAGGGGCTTTTGCCATTAGTCATGGTTTGGTGAGTGCTAGTCGAATTCCTGATAATGGCATTGCGATTGTGCGTATTTGGCAAGCAAATATTAATAAAACCATTATTGCCCATATTCCAATGCACAACGGTGAAGTGCAAGAAACCGGTGACTTTGAACTCGATGGTGTGACTTTTCCAGCGGCTGAAGTGTTGGTTGAGTTTATGGCGCCTGCGGATAAAAATGCCGCCATGTTCCCTACTGGCAATGTTGTCGATGACTTATTATTACCAGAGTCGGTAAGTGAATTTGCTCAGCGCGGACTTTCAAGTATTCGCGCGACCATGATAAATGCAGGTATTCCGACTATTTTTGTCAATGCTGTCGATATCGGTTTTACTGGCAAAGAATTACAAGATGCAATTAATAACGATGCGACTACATTGGCTTTTTTTGAACAGCTGCGTGCCCATGGCGCGGTTAAAATGGGCTTAATTAATCATATAGATGAAGCCAAAGCGCGCCAGCATACACCTAAAATTGCATTTGTTGCACCGCCGGTGGACTATGTTGCCTCAAGTGGAAAAAGCATAAAAGCTGATGAAATTGATCTTCAAGTTCGGGCATTATCTATGGGCAAGTTACACCATGCGATGATGGGAACTGCAGCTGTTGCAATTGCTGTTGCAGCAGCCGTAGAGGGCTCATTAGTCAATATTGCAGCCGGCGGTAAACCCAGAAGCCAAGTCGTGTTTGGACACCCATCTGGCACACTAAAAGTGGGGGCAAAAGCCAGCTTTACTCAGGGAAACTGGCAAGTTGAAAAAGCCAGTATGAGCCGCAGTGCTCGGGTTCTGATGGAAGGTCATATCAGAGTACCAGAAACACGTTAAGGCGTTGTGTTGATGTTCAAAATACGATGACGCGTGAGTGAACCTCACATTCACGCGCTATGGTAAATCTCTTCAGCAAGTTATATTAACTTATCTAGTTATGTTACTGCTTCAGTTCACATTTGTTGGTCTTTCTGTTCTTTTCTACTATTTTTTAAGCTTATTTACAGACTTGTTTTTTACTCTGCAATAGATATGGAAAGAATAAATAATAATCTGCTTAGTTCTATTGGATTGAGCAAGGGGAAGCAATAAATGAGTAGCAATCAACAACCATTAGCATCGCAGCCTAACGGCTTATTCAACCGAGCACTGGATGGCATTGAAAGGGTGGGAAACAAGTTACCTGATCCTGCGATGTTATTTTTAATATTAATGTTTAGTGTTTGGGTCATTTCAGCACTTTTATCGGGGATTAATTTTGAAGCCATTGATCCACGTACCAATAGCCCCATAGTAGTGAACAACTTACTAAGCGCTGATGCATTAACTCAGTTTTTAACCAGTATGGTTACCACTTTTACCGCCTTTGCGCCATTGGGGGTTGTCTTAGTTGCCATGTTGGGAGTAGGTGTGGCAGAACAATCTGGCTACATTAATACGGCATTAAAGCAAATGCTTAAAATAACGCCAATAAAGTTTTTAACCCCTGCAGTTGTTATTGTGGGGATTATTTCTCATACCGCAACAGATGCAGGTTATGTGGTCGTTATTCCGTTAGCTGGGGTGATTTTCTTTACTGTAGGACGACACCCATTAGCGGGTATTGCTGCCGCGTTTGCTGGTGTGTCAGGTGGATTTTGCGCCAACTTTATCCCATCTGGTATCGATCCATTATTGCAAAGTTTTACTCAGTCAGCAGCGCAAATTGTTGACCCCGACATTCAAGTTAATCCACTAAACAACTGGTTCTTTGCGGCTTCATCATGTATCCCAATTACCTTGGTTATTTGGTATTTAACCGACAAAATTTTAGAGCCAAGACTGAAGAAAACCCATGAAGTAAAAGCTGAAGAAGTCGATTTACCTAAAATGGAGCAGGTAACGCTGCAAGAGCTCAAAGCATTTAAGATTGCTTCATCAGTCATGTTATTGGCCATTGTTGGCTTTTTCTCACTAACGATCCCAGAAACCTCAACATTGCGTGATAACAACGGCTCATTAACCAGTTTTAGTGCACCGTTGATGCAATCGATTGTGCCGTTAATTTTTATCTTCTTTATGTTGCCTGGCTTAGTTTACGGCTATTTAACCGGTGCATATAAAACTTCAGCCGATGTCGTGCAAGCAATGTCAAAAGCGATGAGTGGTATGTCGCATTATATTGTAATGGCATTTTTCTGTGCTCAGTTTGTTGCCGCGTTTTCAGCTTCTAACCTCGGTGCATTGATTGCTATTGAAGGTGCGGGCGGCTTAAAGGCACTTAATTTAGCGCCAGAAGTGACCGTAATTGGTATGATCTTCTTGGTGGGATTTGTTAATTTATTTGTTGGTTCTTCTTCAGCAAAATGGGCATTAATTGGTCCGGTGTTAGTCCCAATGTTAATGCAGCTCAATATCAGCCCAGACTTATCACAAGCGGCTTATCGTGTGGGTGACTCAAGCTCAAATATTATCACGCCATTAATGCCGTACTTTCCATTGGTGGTTGTCTATTGTCAACGCTATGTCAAAGGCATTGGTATTGGTACGTTAATCTCAATGATGCTGCCATTTAGTTTGGCGTTATTGTCAGTCTGGAGTGTATGGTTACTGATCTACTGGTCAATTGGCTTGCCCTTGGGATTAGGCTCTAGCTACGTGTATTAATACAAGCATTCATTTTAATGTATGTTAAATATGCAATCTAATCAGATTATTTAATTGCTTCCTTACAATATAACAAACAGGTCAATCAACAAATTGGCCTGTTTTATTTTATGCGCCATTTGCTTACGTCAATGATAGTGTCAAAATGTGGATAACCTTAGGTTGGTAACTATTTACCCCAATAATGTATGTTCATCTTTTGGCTTTGGTGGGGAGCATTTAGCATAAATGCTGTCTCGACAACTTTAGCATTTAAATGAAATACGTATCACTGCGTATTTAAGATTACCTAATTTTAAACGGTGTAAAAGGCAAGATAAATTCCAGCGCTTATTTTTATAAAATACCTTGTAAAATAGATAAGCATACATCCCAATAGTCTCTTTATCCCATTAAACAATCCATTGCGTCCTTATTATGTCAGGCATATTTCTTTTGCAGTTAACCATTTTTTGAGCTTATTGATTAAATTTGGATTTAAACAACATAAACTGATTAATTTTCTTAAACTTAACATGTATTGATTTGTGGTAATGATTAGTATCACTTAGCGTTTAAATTTTTCACCGCAATTGATTGTAGAAAAAGGATTATGATTATGGTTGAACACATTACGGCAATGTTGGCCCTAATTGGTGTGCTATCGCTTGTGTGTCAGTGGTTAGGGTGGAAGCTACGCTTACCTGCGATATTGCCGTTACTTTTGTGCGGTTTATTGTTAGGCCCTGGTCTTGGAATACTTGACCCCGATGCTGTTTTTGGGGATTTATTATTTCCGATTATTTCTTTAGGTGTTGCTGTGATTTTATTTGAAGGCGCATTAACACTCAATGTTAAGGAAATACGTGATCACGGCCGCATGGTGACGCACTTAGTGTCCTTTGGCTCAGTCATTACTTGGGGTTGTATTGCACCCGCAGTACATTATATTTTAGGTTTCGATTGGTCCATTGCCTTATTGTTTGGTGCGTTAGTTGTCGTTACGGGCCCAACGGTTATTGTACCCATGTTAAGGACAGTTCAACCTAACACCAAGTTGTCGAGTATTTTACGTTGGGAAGGCATCATTATTGATCCCATCGGCGCATTGCTTGCAGTTTTAGTATATGAATATATTGCAGTAACAGCCGATCCCACATCACATGTGATCCATGCATTAGGACTGACTTTAATTATTGGTTTAGGTTTGGGGAGTTTAAGTGGTTACATCATTGGGGTGGCATTAAGGCGTAATTGGTTTCCTCATTACCTGACTAATGCCGCGGTATTAACCACTATGCTGGGGATTTTTGTTGGCTCTAATATTATTCAAGAAGAAGCTGGGTTGTTAACGGTCACAGTGATGGGCTTATGGCTTGCGAATATGCGCGGTGTTGACATTACTGAGATATTAGCTTTTAAAGAGACCCTCACGGTATTACTGATTTCAACTTTATTTATATTGTTAGCGGCGAGGTTAGATTCCAATGCCATGTTAGATCTGGGTTGGGAAGGACTCGCTGTGCTATTTGTGGTGATGTTTATCGCGCGGCCATTAAGTATTTGGTTGTGTGGCATTGGGACTAATTTAACCACAAATGATAAGTGGTTTTTAAGTTGGGTTGCGCCAAGGGGGATTGTCGCGGCGGCTATTTCTTCTTTATTTGCCATTAAATTAGAAGCGTTGAGCTTTAAGGGAGCCAGTTCTATTGTGCCATTAGTGTTTTTGATTATTATTGGCACGGTTGTTATTCAAAGTCTAACGGCTGGACGTTGGGCACAGTTTCTTGGTGTAAAACAAGGCTCGCCTCAAGGTATGTTGATTTTTGGGGCTACACAGTTTAGCCGTGAGTTAGCTAAAATTTTACAGGATAAAGACATTGGGGTATTACTGGCTGATACCAACTGGGATAATATTCGCCAAGCAAGAATGGCAAACTTACCGGTGTATTTTGGTAATCCAGCATCCGAACATGCCGAAACCTATATGGATTTAAGTGGTATCGGTCGAGTTTTGGTGTTGTCACCATACAGGCAGCTTAATCCGCTGGTTAGCTTTCACTTTCAAGATTTACTAGGGCAAAAAAATGTATTTGGATTAACAAATACTGACTCAAGCAGTGCCCGACATCAGCTATCAGAAGCTTATTTACAACGCTTAGGTTTGTTTGGTGACAATATCTCTTATGCCAAAATTGCAACTATTATGGCCAAAGGGGGAGTACTGAAAGTCACCAATTTAACTGAAAGCTTTACTATTGATGATTTTAAAAAACGTTATGGTGAAACGGCTATTCCATTGTTATATATCACTAGAACGTCAAAGGTGAGGGTGATTTCATTAGAGCATAATCAGGCGTTGCCAACAGATATTGAATTAATCAGTTTGTTGCCAGCTGCAGCGCAGGCTAATGCCAACGCTGAGATAATCAATACGACGAGCTGCAATGTCGAGGCTTAACAGTGATTAACAAGAGGGGACTGATGGATATGTTGACACTGAAGTGGCAGGTATACAAAACGAGTCAGCGTTGTTAGTCAGAACATTGAACAAATGAGTAAACAAATAAAAAACCAGTCACAATGACTGGTTTTTTTAATCGAAAACAATTTTTATTACTGCTTTTTATTTACACTACTTTTACCGTATTGAGTAAAACTTGATGATGTTCTTTGGTTTTAAACTTGTTGATAAAGTGACTAATTTTACCATCAGTACCAATGACAAAACTCAAGCGATGAATTCCGTCGTAGATTTTTCCCATGAATTTCTTTTCTCCCCATACCCCAAATGCATCCGCAACGGCATGGTCTTCATCGCTGAGTAGATGAAAATTAAGCGCTTGTTTATCAGAGAATTTTAGTAAACGTGAAACCGGATCCGGACTGACCCCCAAAACGGTTATGTTTAATGAATCTAGCGCTGATTTACTATCGCGTAACCCTTGCGCTTGTATCGTACAACCAGGCGTTGAGGCTTTAGGATAAAAATAAACTAACACTGGACCATTTTTTAGCATTTCTGCTAATGAAATGGTCTCACCGAATTGGTTTTGAAGTGTGAACATTGGTGCATTATCACCGGTATTTAAGGTTTTCATATCGTTCCATTGACAATAATAAAAGGAAAGTGACTACATTAGCATTACGGCGCGGCAATGCCTTGCATGCGTTTGATGTTACAGTCTAATTGCAGTTGATTGGCTAGATCATGAATGCTGTTTTCTAATGTTGCTAAATCAACTTTTTCAGGAATGTTGATGGAGAGCAAAATAGTTTGAGTGTGAATGCCCTTATCATTATGCTCATCCGCATGAGAGCGAACCGCAGCAAGATCAAGTGAACGTTCATGTAGAAACTGTGTAATGGTATTCATTGTCCCGCGTTGATCTTCTCCATAAAATGACACTTCAATACGTGAAATATAATTTTGCGGGGTATGTTTCGAGGTACGCTTCATTACCGTCATTAATTCAAGTTCAACACTTAAACTAGGTAAACGAGTTTCAATTTGAGTTATTGAGGACCAAGAGCCTGAAATCATCATGATTAATGTAAACTCATTACCAAATAGTCCCATGCGACTGTCGACAATATCGC
The DNA here is from genome assembly GCF_018221465.1 of Shewanella intestini. Taxonomy (GTDB): domain Bacteria; phylum Pseudomonadota; class Gammaproteobacteria; order Enterobacterales; family Shewanellaceae; genus Shewanella; species Shewanella intestini. The sequence goes on from NZ_JAAIKR010000002.1 coordinate 307,352, forward strand.
ATTCACATACACTGACTAAGTTGGATATCTTTCCAACAAGACCTGGACGGTCTACTCCCATCGCTGTCACGACCATATAATTGGTCATACGGTTTCCTCATTGTGTTACTTACTACTGACACTTATGTAAACACTACATAAAGCCATACATATTTTTAAAATTAATCTTATCATACCTTGAGATTAATCCGACGCCATCGTTTAAAAAACTGTTACAAACTGATATTGCATGAGCAAATGAACCGTTTAACTATCTTGACATAAATCAGTGACTAAACGTGAACAGCATTTTTTAATTTCGATGATGCAAACGCTTGTCATTGCTTGAAACCATCAGTAACATAGCGATTCCTGAATCCTTGGGGAATGTAGATGTTAAACGGAAGCATAGTAGCCTTAATCACACCAATGAATCGTGATGGCTCAGTAGATTATGAAAGTCTTGAAAGACTGGTTGAATTCCATATAGAACAAGGTACCGATGCCATTGTCGCAGTTGGCACCACTGGTGAATCAGCAACACTACCAAATAAAGAACATGTACAAGTAGTGAACCAAACCGTTAAATTTGCCGCAGGTCGAATTCCTGTTATTGGCGGTAACGGTGCCAATGCCACTGCTGAAGCGATTGAATTAACGCAAGCGATGAAACATAGCGGTGTTGATGCAATGCTTGGTGTGACGCCATATTATAATAAGCCGTCACCTAAAGGGTTAATTGCGCATTATACTGCGATTGCCCAAAGTACTGATATCCCTCAGATTTTATATAATGTCCCCGGTCGTACATCGGTTGACATGTTACCAGAAACGGTCGCTAAACTGGCTGTGATTGACAACATTATTGGTGTAAAAGAAGCGACGGGTGATGTATCACGTGTGGCGCAGCTACGTCAGTTATGTGGTAACGACTTTAAGTTATATAGCGGAGATGATGCAACGGCATGTGAATTCTTATCACTTGGCGGTAATGGTGTCATTTCAGTTGCTAATAATATTGCCCCTAATGCATTTAAACAAATGTGTGATGCTGCGCTTAATGGCGATCAAAAAAAAGCACAACAAATAAATAGCACAATGGCCGGTATTTATGGCTCATTGTTTAGCGAAGCAAACCCCATTCCTGTGAAATGGGCGGTTCATCGCATGGGGTTAATCTCAAATGGGCATATTCGTCTGCCTTTAACTGAACTTTCTGACGAGTTTCATGGTCTGTTGTTAGAGACAATGCAACAAGCCCATATTAAGGTGCAATAATTTATGATAAAAAAAGCCACCCCTGTGTTATTACTTTTAGCCGTTACAGCGTGTTCTACACCTATTGAACGCAGACAAGTTAACGGCAATGACGATTATACGAATGTTCAAGTGTCACCGCTATTGACTATTCCTGCTGGGTTAAGTGAACCAAATTACAGCAAAGAGTATGATATTCCAAAAGTCGCTGCGCAGGTTGCAAATAGTCCTGTTGGAAAACAACTTGATATTAGACCGCCACTGCAAGTACTACCAATGGCAGAAGGGACTCATGTCGAAGAAGGTTCTGATAACATTAAGGTAGTTATTGAAAGTATTGACAACGATGTCAATCTAAAACAAGAGATCTTTGCTGATGTCATTGGTTATTTAAACAAAAATAACATCAATATTCGTAATCAAGACACCACAACAGGTGTGATTGAAACGGATTGGATCAAAAGCACTGAAGTCATGGATTCAAGTCTTTGGGGCGCAGATAAAGAATATATATTACGCCAACGCTACAAATTCACTGTTGATGTCAAACCACATGGACGTTCTGGCGATCTAAAAATTGATCTTGTAGAACATGAAGAAAGTTTTGACGAAGAAATTCAAGATATCTTACTAACTAGTGATGACAAACGTCGTTATACTATTGATATGCTAAATAACGCGATTGCTTATGTAAGTGTTAACCGAGAAAAAGCCCTGCGTGAAGCACGAATTAAACGCAGTTTAGGTATTAAATTATCACTGGTTCGTCCAACTGAAGAACAGGGTGCTTATTGGTTAGCGGATGCCAAATATGACAATACATGGGATCGCTTGCGTGTAGTGTTACCTGAACTGGGTTTTGAAATTGTCGATATGGATAAGAGCAAAGGCCTCTATTATGTAACATTAGATGATTCAGGTGGATTTTGGAGCTCTATATGGGGCGATAAAGACCTAAACCTAGAAAAGGGCAACTATCGCATTATGATTGAAGAGGGTAATGAGCCTGATAATACTAAAATTTTGTTTAAACATGTCGATGATGAACCGATAGCTGATGAAGCCATTATCGAAGTTTATGACAAAATTAGCGAGTTAATGGAAGAAGACCGCAAAGTACGTTAATTCATTTACTCGATATAAAAGAGGCCTTTTAGGTCTCTTTTTTTTGTTTTAAACGCTGATTTTTCAGAATGGATGTTGCAAGGTATGTCTGTGGGTTGAAATTTGTAAACAAAAGTAAAACAACTTGAACCATCACGTAACAATGTAAATAATGTTAGCTTCGATAATCGATATCACTTTATTCGTTTGCAGGCTAAAAGACAAAATGAAAAATATAATAATAACGTTGTTGGTATTAGCTGGTATTGCATATGCCTATTACAATAGTCAATCTGAAAAGACTTTAGCCAAAAAAGAACGCCCCATTCCCAATGTGGTCGTTGCAAATGCAAAAATGATGCAGGTCCGTGATGAAGTTGAAGCGATCGGAACCGGCAAAGCTTACGAATCAATTACAGTCACTTCTAAAATCAGCGAAATTATTACCAGCTTAAATTTTGAAGATGGTCAATTAGTTAAAAAAGGCCAATTACTGGTACAACTGCAAGATACCGAACAACAAGCTAAAGTGCGTGCGGCTTCAGTCGTGTTAAAAGAACACATTAGAGAATTTGACAGAATAAGCTCGTTAGTCACCAGTAAAACCGTTGCAGAAACAGAAAGAGACAGACTACAAAGCCTCATTGATTCAGCACGGGCGGTGCTCGACCAAGAAGTAGCTGCGCTTGCTGATAGAACCATTAACGCGCCTTTTAGTGGCCGTCTAGGTATTCGTAATGTGAGTCGTGGTAGTTTTGTTACCCCATCACAAGCCATCACCACTTTAGATGATGTCAGTAAAATCAAACTCGACTTCTCGGTACCTGAGCGTTTCATCCAAGAGTTACAGGTTGGCAAACAAATTTTAGCTGAAACCGTCGCCTTTCCAGACACCATTTTCAAAGGCAAGGTGACCGTTGTTGATAGCCGTGTTAATCCCGTCACACGTGCTGTTATAGTCCGTGCAATAGTGCCAAATGCTGATCACGCGTTATTGCCAGGCATGTTGATGAAAGTCAATTTGATTAAACAAAGCCGTGAAGCATTATTATTGCCAGAGTCGGCCATTATTCCCATTCAAGATAAACACTATGTTTATTTAGTAAATAGCGAAAATAAAATCGAGCGTTTACAAATTCACATTGGGCTGCGTACCCGTGGGTGGGTTGAGGTCGTTGACGGCCTTAAGGTAGGTGACCCAGTAGTTATCCGTGGCCTCTTAAAAGTACGACCTGGTGATACGGTCACGCCAGAACAAGCAGAACGATTTCACTTTGCCTTAAAAGGTAATGCGGAGACTGCAGCATGATTTTAACGGATATTTCGGTTAAACGTCCCGTATTTGCATCAGTCATTAGTATCTTGCTCATCATTATTGGTTTAGTGTCATTTGAAAAACTACCATTACGCGAGTATCCCAACATTGACCCACCAATTGTGTCAATTGACACTAGCTACCGCGGCGCTAGTGCCTCGGTGGTTGAAAGTCGTATAACACAACTTGTTGAAGATAGAATAAGCGGTGTTGAAGGCATTAAACATGTCAGTTCTCAAAGTCGGGACGGCCGCTCAACTGTCACATTACAATTTAATGTCGGTCGCGATATTGAAGCGGCAACGAATGATGTTCGAGATAGAGTCTCAAGTTTATTAGATAACCTGCCAGATGAAGCCGAGCCACCTGAAGTGCGTAAAGCCAATGGCGGCGATGAAGTGATTATGTGGCTTAACTTAGTCTCTAATCAGATGTCGACGCTTGAACTTACCGACTATGCCAGGCGTTATTTGGTCGACCGATTCTCAGTTTTAGATGGTGTTGCTAATATCCGTTTAGGTGGCGGGAAAGTTTATGCTATGCGCATTTGGATTGACCGTCAGGCTTTAGCATCTCGTAATTTAACCGTAACGGATATTGAGAGCGCCCTGCGCTCTGAAAACGTGGAACTTCCAGCAGGTTCAATCGAATCTAAAGAACGTCATTTCACCGTCAGGGTGAATCGCAGCTTCTTAACTGAAGAAGATTTCGCCAACTTGGTTATTACTCAAGGTGACGATGGCTATTTGGTTAAATTGGGCGATGTCGCCAAGGTCAATATTGGCTCTGAAGAAGAGCGCATTATGTTCCGTGGCAATAAAGAAGCGATGATTGGTTTAGGTGTTTCAAAACAATCGACAGCCAATACCTTAGATGTCGCTCGCGGCGCAAATGCCTTAGTAGATCAAATCAATCCGACATTACCAGCTGGAATGGAAATTAAACGCTCGTATGATAGTTCTGTGTTTATTGAAGCGTCGATTAAAGAGGTATATAACACACTATTTATTGCCATGTTGCTTGTTATCGTGGTTATTTACCTGTTTTTAGGTAGTGTCCGTGCAATGTTAATCCCAGCACTAACTGTACCAGTGTCGTTAATGGCGACCTTTATTGTGTTATACGCCCTAGGTTACACCATTAACCTATTAACGCTGTTAGCAATGATTTTAGCCATTGGTATGGTGGTAGATGATGCCATTGTAATGCTAGAAAATATTCATCGGCGTATAGAATTAGGTGATTCGCCATTAAAAGCGGCATTTTTAGGCGCACGTGAAGTGGGCTTTGCTATTGTTGCAACTACATTAGTGTTAATTGCTGTATTTATGCCAATTACATTCTTAGAGGGTGACTTAGGTAAGTTATTTAAAGAGTTCGCTGTCGCCATGAGCGCAGCGGTATTGTTTTCAAGCATTGTGGCATTAACACTTAGCCCAATGATGTGTTCAAAATTACTCAAGCAGACCGATAAACCAGGTTGGTTGGTTCGTCAGGTGGATAGGGTGATGGCGGCATTGAGTGCATGGTACATGCGAACTCTCGATGTTGCGATAAAACGACCGTTAATGGTGCTGGTGATTGTAATTGGTGCATTTAGTACCAGTGGTTATTTGCTTAAGATCATTCCGCAAGAATTTGCTCCGCAAGAAGACCGTGGTTCTATGTTCCTAATTGTAAACGGCCCACAAGGTGCCAGCTTTGAATACATTAAAAAGTACATGGATGAAATAGAAGGGCGCTTAATGCCACTTGTTGAAAGCGGTGATATAAAACGTTTATTGATCCGTGCGCCACGTGGTTTTGGCACCGCGGCTAATTTTTCCAATGGTATGGCAATTATCGTACTTGAAGATTGGAATGAAAGGCGAAATGCCCAAGCCATTATTGCTGACATTCGTAGCCGTATTTCTGATTTAGCAGGGGTAAGAGCCTTCCCAGTTATGCGTCAAGCATTTGGGCGCGGTGTGGGTAAACCTGTGCAATTTGTATTGGGTGGTCCAAGTTATGAAGAAATTGCGACTTGGCGAGATATTTTGCTTGAAAAAGCAAAAGACAATCCAAAACTGGTTGGCTTAGATCATGACTATAAGGAAACTAAGCCGCAATTACGGGTGCTGATTGATAAAGACCGAGCGGCAGATCTTGGGGTATCAATTGCGCATATCGGGCGGACGTTAGAAACCATGTTAGGGTCAAAATTGGTGACAACGTTTATGCGAGATGGTGAAGAGTATGACGTTATCATTGAAGGTAACCGTGATAACCAAAATACAGCCACCGACATGGAAAATATTTATGTGCGATCAGACAGAACCCAAGAGCTTATTCCATTATCCAATTTGGTCAATATTGAAGAGTTTGCTGATGCATCGTCTTTAAACCGTTATAACCGCATGCGCTCGATAACGCTTGAAGCTAACTTAGCTGATGGCTATAGCTTAGGTGAAGCGTTGGACTATTTAAATGAACTTGCACAAACCTACTTACCAACTGAAGCGGTGATTAGTTACAAAGGGCAATCATTAGATTACCAAGACTCGGGTTCTTCTATGACCTTTGTATTTGTATTGGCGTTAGGGATTGTATTTTTAGTGTTAGCGGCCCAGTTTGAATCGTATATTCACCCAGCAGTGATTATGTTAACCGTGCCTTTAGCAACGCTTGGGGCATTAATTGGCTTATGGTATACCGACCAAAGTATCAATATTTACAGTCAAATTGGGATAATTATGTTAGTCGGCTTAGCCGCGAAAAATGGTATTTTAATTGTCGAGTTCACTAACCAATTACGCGATAAAGGTGTTGAATTTCAACAAGCCATTTTACAGGCATCAGCTCAACGATTACGACCTATCTTAATGACTGGTATTACGACTGCTGCAGGTGCAATACCGCTAGTATTATCTAATGGTGCTGGCGCAGAAACCCGATTTGTTATTGGCGTTGTCGTGCTAACAGGTATTTTGTTAGCGACCTTCTTTACCTTGTTAGTTATTCCGATTGCTTATAGTGTATTTGCTAAAAATAGTAGCTCTCCGCAAACGGTTTCGAACCAACTAGAAAAAGAGTTAGCGCAATAAATTTCAGTAGTTTTAGATAAGGTTAGCTAAAACTGTTGCCCTTAACACAAAGCCAGTCGTGATGACTGGCTTTGTTATTTGTGTATGCTAATAATTATTTAATCACTAAAAATCAGTGAGATATTGAATAAAAAAACAGTAAGAATGTACTTTGTAAGCTGGTCTGTTTGAAAATAACGCCGCGATGATAAACAAAACTGAAATGAACCTAGAGCTGGGGTTAACATCGTTTTCAGCTTCATTGCAATATTAAATGATCCAATCATTGGTTATGTTAAGTTAATAACGATGGACTGATTAATATAGGGTCCATATGAAGTTTAATGGCCTGCTATTTAGCGCTTTATTAAACAAGTACAAGTTGCTGTTGCGAGTAACTTTCCTGCTTTGTTAGTCAATTTAGCTTCTGAAATTGCAATCGATTTTGACATATTTTGCAGCTTGCCTTCTGCATATATTGTTTCATACATAGGTAAGGGCCTAACCATCTTAATTTGCAGGTCAATTGTGGCATAACTTTCCTTATCACCAAGTGCACTGTGTACGGCACATGCGGTAGCTGAATCTAGAATTGTTGCAGCTACACCACCGTGAACAGCACCCATTGGGTTAAGATGATTTTCGTCAGCATGAGCTTCAAAATTAACGGCTCCAAATTGAGCTTGAGTCATTGTCATCGGAATAGTTCGGGTGATGGATGGCGCAGGGAGCTTACCTGTCATCATTGCTTGCATCAGTTGTAATCCTGTCATCTAAATACTCTTTATTTTTAGATAAAAAAAAGGGTAAAGCATATGCTTTACCCTTATTGTTTGAAATGAAACTAAGCCGCTTGTTCGCGTGTGCTTGGTTTAATCTCATTTGCTTTTAGTACTCTGGTATCAAAATCATCCACATTAACGGATTTCATACGACCAATTTCAGTACGTTTTAGTAACTCAACCTCAGCGTCATTTAGCACACCTAACTCTTTACCTTGTTGGGCTATTTTATCTAAATACATAAATGGTAGACGCTTCCCAGCCGCTTTACATACTTTGTCGTAAAGCGGTTCTGCAGCAAGAATGTCAGCAAAAGTTTGTTCCTGAATACCCACTGCGTTGAATTCAGTTGGCGCCCAATATTGACCTTCACCTAAACGATCACGACTTGCCGATGGCGTTTGTAAAATCTTAGCGACTTTGTGATCCAGTATATCGCTTGGGCGTTTAACTGGGCGTCCGAATGGGAACATAACAACACGTAGAATGTTACCTAACCCCATAGGGAAGTTATCTAATAAATCATCTAATGAGTCTTGTAGTTTATATAAACCATCTTCACACGCCCATTGAACTAAAGGTAAGTCTTCAGTCAAACGGCCGTCATCTTCATAACGCTTCAAGGTTGCTGAAACAAGATAGAGCTGACTTAGTAAGTCGCCTAATCTCGCCGAGATACGCTCTTTACGTTTCAAGTTTCCACCCAGTGTTGCCATCGCTAAATCAGATAACAATGCTAAATTAGCACTGAATCGATTCATGTGCTGATAATACCGTTTGGTTTTATCTGAATAGGGTGAATTGCTAAAGTGACTGCTTGTTAATCCCATCCACAGACTACGAATGAAATTAGATGTAGCGAATCCAATATGACCAAAGATCGCAGCGTCAAAGTTTGCTAAACCGCGGCTTTTGTCAGTATCAAATGCTGATTCCATTTCGGTTAATACATAAGGATGACAGCGAATGGCTCCTTGACCATAAATGATCATAGAGCGGGTTAAAATATTTGCGCCCTCAACAGTAATTGCAATTGGTGCGGCTTGATAACCCCGACCTAAGTAATTGTTCGGGCCTAAACAAACACCTTTACCACCATGGATGTCCATTGCATCAATGATGCACTTTTGCATTCTGTCGGTTAAATGGAATTTAACAATCGCTGAAATGACAGAAGGTTTTTCACCTAAATCAATTCCTGTCGTTGTTAATGATGTCACTGCATCCATCAAGTAGGCATTACCACCAATGCGCGCCATTGGTTCTTCAATCCCTTCTAGTTTACCAATGGGTAACTTGAATTGACGACGAATACGAGAATAAGCACCCGTTGCTAAAGCCGTTGTTTTAATCCCTCCTGCTGAATTTGATGGGAGGGTGATACCACGACCGACAGAGAGACACTCAACCAGCATGCGCCATCCTTGACCGGCCATTTCTGGACCACCAATAATAAAGCTTAATGGGACAAAAACCTCATTACCGCGTGTTGGACCATTTTGGAACATACAATTTAATGGGAAATGACGACGACCGGTTTCAACACCAGCAATATCAGTCGGAATTAACGCGCAAGTAATCCCTAAGTCTTCTTTAGCACCTAAGAGGCCGTCAGGATCGCGCAGTTTAAATGCTAACCCTAGCACGGTTGCTACTGGCGCTAAGGTAATATAACGCTTATTCCACGTTAGTTTCATCCCAAGCACTTGTTCACCATCAAACTCACCATGACAAACAACACCAAAGTCAGGTATTGAACCTGCATCACTGCCTGCTTCTGGGCTAGTTAGTGCAAAACAGGGGACTTCAAGGCCTTTAGCTAAACGTGGTAAATAATGGTCTTGTTGCTCTTTTGTACCATAGTGTTGCAATAATTCGCCAGGGCCTAAAGAGTTTGGAACTCCAACCGTTGAAGCTAATTCACTACTCACACCGGCTAATTTTTGTAACACACGTGATTGCGCATAAGCTGAGTATTCTAAACCACCGTACTTTTTCTTAATAATCATCGCGAAAAAGCCATTGTCTTTTAAGTATTGCCAGACATCTTGTGGTAAATCACCAAGCTCATGAGACACCTCATGTTGATTGAGCATTGCACACACTTCTTCAACAGGGCCATCAAGGAAAGCTTGTTCTTCAGCGGTTAATCGTGCTTTAGGATAATTATGAAGTTTTGACCAGTTTGGGTTGCCTGCAAATAGATCGGCTTCCCACCATGTAGTACCTGCTTCAATGGCTTCTTTTTCGGTTGAAGACATCTCTGGCATGATACCGCGATAAACTTTTAATAACGGTTTACTGATGAAGTTTTGTCTAAAGGACTTCACATTCAAAGGTAGGGTAACAACTAAGAAAACAATCCAAGCTGCATTGTTAATGATATCTAATGTACTTCCTGCAATCATAACGATTGCTGCAGCAATTGTTGTACTTAAAAGCGATACTCTTAAGTATGCCATTGCGCCAAGTACGATGATCATTGCGATGATCCAAAGTAGGGTGGTCACTTTACTTCTCCTTAAAGCCCAAAAACACTTGGGATGACGTTGTATATTGATCCATGTCACAAGTTAGATTCGTGGTCTGACCTGTATATGATAAAAATAAACGTATGTGTGATCTAATTCAAGTTTTTTTCAAACAATTGTTTAAATTTTTGTTTCTAAGGATTATTTATCCTCTTAACTCAACAAGGTACAATACAGTCATGACCTGACTTAGCAGCAATATATAAAGAGATAAAAATGTGTGAACTTTTAGCCATGAGTGCCAATGTACCAACGGACATTGTGTTTAGTTTTACTGGTTTGGCCGAGCGCGGTGGTGTAACCGGGCCTCATGTCGATGGTTGGGGGATCACGTTTTATGAAGGCAAAGGAAGCCGAACATTTAAAGACGCAAAACCTAGCAGTGAATCACATGTTGCTAAGTTAATTAAGTCTTATCCGATCAAAAGCGAAATGGTCATTAGTCATATTCGTCAAGCCAATAGAGGCGAAGTTTCGTTAGAAAACACCCATCCATTTAGCAGAGAGCTTTGGGGGCGTAATTGGACTTATGCCCACAATGGTCAATTAAGTGATTATCAAGAGAAGTTTAACACCACACGTTTTCATGCGGTGGGTGATACTGATAGTGAGTTAGCTTTTTGCTGGATATTAGATAGCGTGGTGAAAAAGTTTGGCAATACTGCCCCAAATGATTTGCAAGCCGTGTTTAGTTACATTGCGACATTAGCTGATGAAATACGGCAGCTCGGTGTCTTTAATATGATCTTAAGCGACGGTAATGATTTAATGTTTTATTGCAGTAATAATTTATCATATATAACACGTAGAGCACCGTTTGGGCAGGCTAAGCTGATTGATACTGATGTCGTGATAGATTTTAACAAAGAAACTACGCCAAATGACGTGGTGACTGTTATTGCGACTCGACCATTAACCAACAACGAACTGTGGTATATTTTACAACCTGGCGAGTGGAAAGTGTTTAATAAAGGTGAGCTACTTTTCGGTAGCTAAGCGCTTAATTTCATCAAGTTCGCTGCTTGAAATATCACCGTTATTTTGCTGTTCTATTAACTCTTGTGCTTGCTTTGCCTGTTCAGGGTCATGACCATCAATGATTGCAGGCGTCATGATGGGTAAGGGCTTTTCAAAATGATAATTGGCTAATTGAATGTCCAATTGCTTACTTCCTTTTGAAAAGTGACTTAACCTGACGGGTAAGTAAGCCAGTTTTGGTGCCATCCAAAATATGGTTTGTCTTTTGGTACTGTCACGGATCACTTCAATTTTTACCGTGTCATACGTACCTGAATCTAAGGTCACTTTTTCATTACCCAACACCCGAAATGAATAATCATCAATGTCCATTTCTTTAACCATTTTAAAGCTTAATGGGCGATGGTTTGCAGCTAAATCCATTCTAAACTGCAGCTGAACCATTAATGGGTCAAACAGTTCTTCGGTATAATCTAATTTCTTCGTATCGTTTTTGTAGATGGTATGAATATAATTCTCTGACTTTAAAAAAGCCGTTTGTTCTTCGTAGTCACTGCCCGTACCGGTACGTTTTTGAACATAGCGATAAGGCACTAACTTTGTGCCCTCTAAAGTAAATTCACTTTTAATATGGCGTTGATCTGACAACATCAGTAAACCGACATCACTATCAAATTGATAGACATAATAATTTGATGTTGTTGCGGGTAATTTGTATTTAGCAGTGCCTAATTCAAAACTGCCATAAAAAACGTTATAAGTAGCAGTTTGAGCGGTTAACGGAGATAAAATGGCGGCTTGGGTTGGTTTTGTAAAAGGCACGGCTTGTGCTGGTGCCATCTCAACACTGACAGAGGGGTGTGTTTGGGTGGATAATGATTGGGCCAATAAGGTTGGAGACACTAGCCACAAACAAGTTGCCAACCCTGCTTTATTTATCAACAAAATAATTCACCTATTTTAAGTGTTAAAAAGGGAGTGTTAAGACCAAAGTTGCCATATCTGGCTTCCACAAGTATTGCTTTAATGAAATCTTACCAGCATTGACTATGACTCCGTCAAGCCTTAATTGTTCCATTTGTTGTTGATAAGCTATTGAATTTTTTGGAAGAGAGATTTTACCTTGGCTATTGATAACCCGATGCCATGGCAGATTAAGTTCAGGTGAGGCTAATTTTAATGCTCTTGATACTAATCTTGCCCGTTTGGGTAATCCGGCTAAATCCGCCACTAACCCATAAGTTAATACGTTACCTGCTGGGATTAACTTAACGATGTATTGGATCCGTTCAATAGATTGCATGTGAATATCTAAGTGTTGAGTTTTTTAAATACTACCACTTTGTGTCAGTTGCTTATAAGGAAATAGATACAGCCAAAGTGGGAAAATGCGCCAGCTAAAACAAATAAATGCCAAATAGCATGGTTATAAGGTATACGTTTGATAACATAGAAAATAACACCAACGCTATAAAATATACCCCCCGCAATTAATAATGACATCTCTAATGTCGACAAGGCCATTTTTAAATCTGAGAAAACAGTAACGCATAACCAACCCATGGCGAGATAAAGCAAAACACTAAACGTTTCAAAGCGACCAATAAATAAAGTTTTAAAAACAATTCCTCCAATGGCTAAACACCAAATGGCGAAAAGTATCCAATGTGAGGTGGTACTGGATATTGCAATTAACATTAGCGGGGTATAGGTACCTGCTATAAGCGTATAAATAGCGCAATGATCTGCCATTTTAAAACGCTTTTGCCATAATGGCGTGGTGCTGGAATGGTACAACGTAGAGGCTAAAAATAACACGATAACGGATGTGCCATAAGTTATTAAGCCACCGGTTTGCAGTAATGACAAATGCTGAGTATTCAATAGCAATAAAACCAGTCCAACTAATCCCATCAAAACACCTAATGCATGGGTGATTGCGTTAACGCTTTCTTCAGTTTTACTGTAATCGGAAACGGTATTTGATCCATTAAGTGCCATAGTCACAGTCGCTTCAAGTGTCATATCAGTTCTCTATCGTTAATCATTTTCCTAAATGTGTCATCTATTAATTGACAACTTATTCAGCTTACACGTGTAAGGCTAAACTTGCCACTCTTATAATCTTTTTCAATTAAAACGCTTAATTGAGCATGGTTAACCCTGTTTACTTATTAATCACTCCAAATCTATTCATTAATCGCTCATATTAGTTTTGAGTCTTTGTTGATGAGCAAGAAAGTAACCGACTTTAAATTAATGCCACAAGCGAATAGGGTTTACATAACGCATTGAAAATCGATTAGTGTCTGAATTAAAGCGTGATATAGAATCAAGAATAGAGTGCAAGAATGTAATGAACGACTTGAGTTAGCAAGCTTACATGATGCCAAATTTATGGTTTAAGGCATAAGCAAAAGACTATTTATACAAGGACTAACCCTACGGTTAAGCAAAAATAAATGGAACTAAAGATAGCTGATAAGGATTGATAGAGAAAGTTATTGTTGTCGAGTAAAGTCGTCAGCCGCTACCGGTCACTGACGACATTCAATTAAGAGTTCAACCTTTCTATTGCCGCGCGGTACTTATATCGATTTGCTATTGGTAACCATACTATTGCACTTAACACACCAGCAACTAATCCCAGTAAATGTGACTCTGTGGCTACCTTAGCACCTATTAATACAGACATGCCTTGCAGTGAACCAAAATATTGCTCATAGGCCACTTTTAAAATAACCCCAAGTAACAGCAAGTAGCCAGAGCGGAAACCTTTTTTAATATCCATTACGGCACCAAAAGCAAATAAGCCGTGTAAAATTCCACTGAGTCCTACAAAGCCGACTAGTGAGGGGTATAGGAAGTACAACCCAATACTTTGTTGTAAACAAAGACAGAATATTAATAGGCAAAATTTACTGACGTGATAGCGATAATGAACCTCATGTAAAAATACGATAACCCATAAACCGGCTAAATTCATCAATAAATGCCACAAGTTAGTGTGTAAAAAATTGCCTGTAATTAACCGCCATACTTGGAAATCAGTAATTTTATCTCGACGGTATGCCAAACTGTTATTCACATCAAACAAGGTATTGGTGGCTTCTAAACCAAACAATACAAAACAGATGGCACTGATAACAAGTAACAACCGGTAGAGAACAGAAGAGGTATCTCTAGCCATTTATTTAATCCCTTACGTCCTTGATATTCTTAAGTATAGCGCAGATAGTTATTGAACTTATTCAGTCGAAAGTGTGGAGTTTAGTTTATCTTGTAATTGCTTCATCACACTGTCTTTATTTTGTTTGTAATCTTTAAGGCCGCGAGCGCGTAAATGGCATGCTGGGCAATCGCCGCAACCTTTACCTTTTATGCCGTTATAGCAAGTGAGCGTTTCATTTTCGACTAATGACAACTGCTGATATTTATCTGCTAATGCCCATGTTTGTGCTTTATCAAGCCACATCAGTGGTGTATTTATCTCAATAGCTTTATCCATTCCTAACGCTAATGAGTTAGCCATTGATTGAATGAACTCATTACGGCAATCAGGGTAACCAGAGAAATCAGTTTCGCAAACACCGGTAATAATTACATTACAACCTAATTGATATGCGTATATGCCTGCTAATGTCAGAAACAAAATATTACGTCCAGGGACAAAAGTGTTGGGTAAGCCATTACTCATGACATCATTTGAGACTGGAATATCGTCACGAGTTAATGCAGAAATGGCCAATTCATTCAATAAACCTACATCCATCACTTTATGACTGGCGACATTTAATTGTTTAGCTAATGACTTAGCAATGTCTATTTCTTGTCGATGACGTTGGCCATAATCAAATGTAATTGCGTGAACGTTATCGTATTGCGACAGAGCCTGAATAAGACAAGTTGTTGAATCTTGTCCACCACTAAATACCACTAAAGCCGAACTGTTGATTTTTGTCATGACGAGTCACTTACTTGGATATACAAAGAGCGCAGATTTTACCGCAGTTCAAACCTTTGAAGCAAAGATTGACTGGTATTTATCGATTTAAGTTAACACTTGCGCTTTTTTGATGGATGCACTATAAATGCCGTCCCTAAATGCTTGAGAAACCTTATGCAATATCCTGTTAATGAAGTTTTTGAAACAATTCAAGGTGAAGGTTACTTTACTGGTGTTCCCGCTATTTTTGTCCGTTTACAAGGTTGCCCTGTAGGCTGTTCTTGGTGTGACACGAAGCATACTTGGGAAAAATTAGCACACAATAAAGTGGACGTGAACGATGTGATTCAGGTGGATGGTACTATTGGGCGTTGGGCTAACTTATCGCCAAAGCAGTTAATGGATGCGTTTGAAGAGCAAGGTTTCAGCGCTAAACATATTGTGATTACTGGCGGCGAACCTTGTTTGTACGATTTAAGGTCATTAACCACACAGCTGATCTATCAAGGATATCAAGTACAAATAGAAACTAGCGCTACTTTTGAAGTTTTGTGTCATCAACAAGTGTGGGTTACTGCATCGCCTAAAATTAATATGAAAGGGCGGTTACCTATTTTAGAGCAGGCACTTGAGCGGGCTAATGAAATAAAGCACCCTGTGGCGACACAAAACCAAATTGATGAATTAGACCAAGTACTTATTGGTATTGATTTAACGGATAAGATTATGTGCCTGCAGCCAATAAGTCAAAAGCCTAGAGCAACGGAGCTAGCGATGAAAACGTGCATTGCGCGTAATTGGCGCTTATCCGTTCAAACACATAAATATATAAATATTGATTAAATTAAATCTGCCTAATGTCGATTTCAAAGCATTGTTTGCATGTTAAAACCTTCATTGGGCGTGTTAATTTACTGTGTCAAAACCCCGTCTTTATCAAATATTTCAAGTTTTTGTTGGAAAGCTTTGAAACAACCGATGTTGGTATCTATCCACTGCGGATTATAATAAGTATCTAAATATCGTTCACCCGAGTCACATAACAAGGTCACGATAGAGCCTTTCTCACCCTTTGCCTGCATTTGCGACGCTAATAACAGCGCGCCATACAGATTTGTCCCCGTTGACGCTCCGGTTTTTCGCCCTAATAATTTTTCTAACCATTGAATGGTTGCGATTGAAGCGCCGTCTGGAATTTTAAGCATGCTATCAACCACACCAGCAATGAATGAAGGTTCAACCCTTGGTCTGCCAATGCCTTCAATTCTACTGCCTTTTTTTGAGGTTAAGGATTTATCTCTTGAATGAAAATAATCATAAAAAACTGAGTTTTCAGGGTCAACGACACATAATTTAGTATTGAGTTGCTGATAACGAATATAACGGCCAATGGTTGCTGAGGTGCCACCTGTTCCTGGACTCATTACAATCCAGCTAGGTTGTGGATGTGGCTCTTTATTCATTTGATTAAAAATGGAGTCGGCAATGTTGTTATTGCCGCGCCAATCGGTTGCCCGCTCTGCATAGGTAAATTGATCCATATAGTGACCATCTAAGGTCGCGGCAAGTCGCTCGGATTCAGCATAGATTTGATCGCTTGAGTCGACAAAATGGCATTTCCCACCATAGAACTCAATTTGTTCAATTTTTTTCTTCGCCGTGGTTTTTGGCATTACAGCAATAAAGGGCAGACCGAGTAGACGTGAAAAATAAGCTTCTGACACGGCAGTGCTGCCAGATGATGATTCTATGACAGTAGATTGCTGATGAATGTTGCCATTGCATAATGCATATAGAAATAACGAACGAGCCAGACGATGCTTCAAGCTACCCGTTGGATGAGTGCTTTCATCCTTTAGGTAAATATCTACACCATTAAGTTGTGGTAAATCTAATTTGATTAAATGTGTGTCAGCTGAGCGTTGATAATCAGCTTCTATTTTTGCGATGGCATTATTTACCCAAGAAGTTGTCATGATTTAACTCTTATCAGTCTTTTTATCAGAATAATGAAAATCACGACACAATGACAGAGACAATTTAGCTAAATAATTTAAGTGAAGAGTAAATTGAGATAAAAAATATGACGGGTATGAACGAATTAAGGTAGGGAAAAAAATAAGAATAAGTAAGAAATGGTGGAGGGAGAAGGATTCGAACCTTCGAAGGCTGAGCCGTCAGATTTACAGTCTGATCCCTTTGGCCACTCGGGAACCCCTCCACATACCTTACTTTTAATACATATAAATGTTGGCCACAACAATTATATTTAGTGACTCATTAACCGATAAATGGTGGAGGGAGAAGGATTCGAACCTTCGAAGGCTGAGCCGTCAGATTTACAGTCTGATCCCTTTGGCCACTCGGGAACCCCTCCACTAATCGGTATATTTATCACTGGTGCAAATGGTGGAGGGAGAAGGATTCGAACCTTCGAAGGCTGAGCCGTCAGATTTACAGTCTGATCCCTTTGGCCACTCGGGAACCCCTCCTCAATTGCGGACGCCATAGTAGTCACAAAGGTTCGTTATGTAAAGGCAAAAAATGAAAAAAAAGCTCAAGTTATTGTTTGTTTGGTCGATTAAGTGTCAACGAGCTAGAGAGATGATGTAAATATATGCAAAGTGCGTTTCCTTTAATCAATGAATTACAACTTGGCAGTCGTTTAAACCAAGATATCCGCGAAGATAGAAGAGGGGATTTTGGTTTAATCTTGGCCATGCTATCAGAAGATGCCCGTGATATGGCGCAATTTTCTGTGGAAGCACATTTATCTGCAGATGAAAAATTAACCAAACAATTACAGTTACCTCCAGCAAAACCATTATTACACGATTTATCCCAGGCACAAGAAGTGGTCGATCACGCCCAAGCATTTCAAACCCATGGGCAAGCACAGTTTAATCTTGAGCAAGCATTACGACCAGAACCGGTGGTGATTCGCGGTATGTATGACCAAGATATGCAATTATGCTTAAGTAATTGCAGTCAATTAGCCATGTTAAAACATGCCAATACCGATATTGAGCCAGATCAACTGGGTATTTCATTTTTAGATGAACTTGAAATGCAACGTACCATGGCAAATACGATTAACATTGCCGCTTAATACCGTCAGTTTGCAAAATTGTGAACTATCTAATTCTTTGTCTACTTAAATAAAGTTAAAATTTAATTAATTAAGTTATATTATGAGGTTGTAAATGGTGCAAACGATTAAAAATCAACAAGCCAATGTGAATGATAGTTGCCCTGAATGTGGTAGTTTTGTCGACATTGGGGCAGTTATTGAAGAAAATGATTGCGTACTTACGATTAAAAGCACGGCGCAACAAAAACAAGCATTAACTGACATTGTAGACAAAGCTAAACAACGTTTTCAAAATGTAACTGCCACATTTACAGATACTGAACATGGTGAGTCTGTCGACATTGTTTTTGATGTTGCAGCTGAAAAGATGATCTTTCAATTGGAAAATCAATTGTAAGTAACAGTTTGATTTAAAATCGCTTATTGCTTCGATTGCTAACTCTTTTATCCGTGTAATCTTAGTAAAAATAACGATTAGCATCTTATTAAACGTTTAACGATTTTCCTATCGTGCATCAGCATGTTACAACATGCAGAGCATGCTTTTTCCGGATATTGATGAATCAACAGCAGCACCAGCACTTATTGGAATTAATTGTAAATTCCAGTGCGAAAGAACAAGGGAATTTTGCACTGACTGCAGAGTTAGTGTGTCAACAGTTGCGAGAATATTGTCAAGTTTCGCAAGTGTTTGTTTGGCTGTTTGACGAACAAGAGAAAGTTAACCATTTATTAGAGCAACAAGATAAAGCAGATAGAAATGTATATCAGTTAATTGCTCATAGTCATGGTAAAACCCAGTTATTTAGTCAGTTTGCTAGCCACCGTAAAGGGGTAACAACCCATGCTGACTATATTAACGAATTAAGACTGCATCGTTATATTCAAGCCTCCGATGCACAATCACACCCACTACTTACCCAGCTTCATGACTATTATTGTGCAAGCAATATTACCTCAGTATTAGACGTCGCCATTCGGATTAATGGTCATATAGAAGGGATATTATCAATAGAGCATGATTCGTTACGCCAATGGACTGTTAACGAACGCCAATTTATTATTCAATGTGCGGATCAACTCGCCCTTACGCTCGCCACGCGCTATTCATATGATAAATCTGAGCGAATTAATTTACTTCGCACTGCAATAGAACAATCCGAACATGTCGTGATTGTGGTTAATCTAGCCAACGGCATAATTGAGTACGTCAATAAAGCACATCATAAAATGACGGGCTTAAAGCGAGAAAACATTCTCAATAATTCAGTGATGAATCTAGATATATTCCGTAATAATCTCAGTTTACTTGACTTTATGTTAGCCAGATTAAAGCGAGGTAAGGTTATCAGCGGTGAAAAAAGGTTAACAAGGCAAGATGGAAGTAATTATTATTTGCATTACCATGTCAGCCCGTTTGAAACTGACCAAGGCAATGTTTACGGTTTAGTGAGTTGTTATGATAATTCAACAGAGAATGAATACCGAGCAGAACTAGAAAAACAAGCTTGGCAATGCAGTTTAACAGGGCTTCATAATCGTGCTTATTTTAAATCTAAGCTTAAAACTGAACAGACGGGTTATTTAGTCATTATCGATTTATTAGGTTTTAAACGATTTAATGATACCCACGGCCATGATGTTGGTGATGGCTTATTGATAGAAACCGCACGCCGTTTACGTCATTTTGGCGAGGCTAATAATGCCATTGATATTGCCCGTATTGGTAGTGATGAGTTTGCGGTGATATTTCCAGAGCAACAAAGCGAGCAATATTTTGAGTTTTTAATACAAAAACTCTACGACAAGATTTGTACAGCGACAGTAATTTCTCGCCAAAAAATTGAGCCAAATGCAACACTTGCAGCGGTAAATTTAGCAACCGTATTCGGGCATTATTCGCCGTTATCATGTGCTGATATTGCGCTGCAATATGCCAAGGGTAACAATACTGTACATATTCAATTTTTCAATCAAAAATTGCTGTCGCAATATGAAAATAATGTCCAGATCGACCGCGATTTACATACTGCGCTTAACGGTCGTCAATTTGAGCTTTATTACCAACCATTAAAAGATTTGCAAACAAGCCAGTATATTGGAGCTGAAGCATTAATTCGCTGGAATCACCCGCGAAAAGGTGTGGTATATCCTGGTGATTTTATTGGAATCGCTGAGCAATCTGATCTTATTATTGCTATTGGCGATTGGGTGCTTGAATCCGCTTGTAAACAATTAAACCTATGGCAACACAAAGATGTCGATATCAAAATGCATGTGAATGTTGCTGCACGGCAATTCTTTAGCGGCAATTTATTTGAACACGTATGGACAATGTTGACTCGTTACCGAATAAAACCGCATTCATTAATTCTTGAGATTACTGAAACTGAGTTAATGGGTGATGTTCGTTCTGCGACACTTTTATGTCAGGAGTTATCAGAATTAGGGGTTGGCTTAGCCATTGATGATTTTGGTACTGGCTACAGTTCAATGAAGTATTTGAAACAATTTCCAATTAGTAAACTGAAAATAGATCGTTCGTTTATTATGGATATCAGCACCAGTCGAGAAAGCCGAGAGATTGTCAGTGCAATTATTGCCATGGCCAATGCCTTGAATCTTTCCTTAACAGCAGAAGGTGTTGAAACGGTAGAACAGCAACAGTTTTTAGCTGAAAATGGCTGTCATCACGCACAAGGATATTTATATAGTAAAGCATTGAGAACAAATGACTTTGCTGAATTTTATAATAGTGCACAAGCGTTGACGTTAAAGCAAAATAGTTAACTTTGTATCTGAAGATAAATTTTTTTGTTATTGCTTGTTGAGCATTTCAAGAACGTTTTTCTGACAGTTACTCTTATTTTGCTAGCACACTTCCTAAATGCGATTTTCATATAACCGACTCGCTTTTGTTTAACACCTCAATAAACAACATTGTTTGAACTTTTTGCCACTATTACATACACACGGTTCATTGCGTTTAGGTAATGGTGCTGTCATTTGTTCGCCTTCAGTATAAAACCAACGGCCATCTTGTTTAATAAATGATGAGCTTTCATAAATAACATCGATTTGTTTAGCAACAATATACCAAGCTTTAAAACTCACCGTTGCTTGGTTTTTTGCTTCTTGAGCAGTAATCACTTGTAGGCCTAACCACTCTGGTGCATCTTGGGCTAGTAGGTTAATGGTCAAGCCTTGTCTGAATGCTTTAGCGTGGGTATCAAGAATATATTGGTAACGTTTTTCCACAAAAGCACAATAACGGGAACGCATTAACTGGACTGCGCTTTGGGGCAATTGTTGCCCTAAATGGAAGGGTAAACAGCATTCATCATAAGGGGTTTTACTTCCGCAAGCGCATGTTTTCATTTGACTCTCAGTTGTTATGGTGTTTATTCAGTCGGTTGAATGAATTGGCGTCCATAATATAAATTAGCTATTGGCTTGGCATTATAATATAACTCGGCTTGAGAGCGGGTATTAGAATCGACAGTCAGTAACCAGTTGTCTTTTTTATGTTCGATATAATTATTAACAAACTTGCCTGCAAATTCACTTATTGGATCGCCTGATGCTTTATCGGGATGAAACCGCACAATATAGTATCCTATATCAATGACATTTTGCGGGTAAATATTACGTTCAACTACTCTAAAATCCACTTCTAATCGGGCGTTTTTATGAGTGATCTTGTCAAAAAAATGTTGATAACGCGACAATATATTCTGTTTGCCTACCACAATGGGGTCGTTTCTGTTTTCAGAGATAAACACTGCATCTTCATGATATATATTCTGCAATTGTTTAGTATCAAGTGATTCAAATGCTTTTTGAAATGCAGAGAGTTTCATATTCAATTGTTGATGCTTTTCTTGTCGCTCGTTTGCATTTACTTGGGTTATGCTAAAAATAACAATTAACAGTAAATGTAATGGCATGAGGATATTTCTATTAATGCTCATTCAATTAAAGCTCTCTATAAAGGATGAAATTATTTTTTGACTAAATGAATACTTGTCGGTCAAATTTTGCTTAACTATAAAATAATTCCAATTTATGCCCAAGCGCATAATGTTTACAAAGTGTGTAGGAATGTAGATGAATATGAATGACGATGACTTATTTGCTCAAGCAATGGCTGATATTACGCCTTTTCCTACAAAAACCGCGTCGCAGAATGTAATAGACAGCCAACAATTCAAATTAACAACGGCTATGCAAGCAAAAAAAGCCGCTGCTGATGAAGATGAGCTGTTGCAAGCGTTGACAATCAATCCTGCAATGATTACCCCAATCAAACCAGAACAAGTACTTGAATATAAAGTAGATGGCGTACAAGGCGCTGTGTTTCAACAACTTCGTAAAGGGCTTTATGCCACTAAGATTGTTCTTGAATTGCAGGCGCTCACACTGAAGCAAGCTCGGCAAATATTAATTGATGAAATACCACGTTGCCAATACCTTGGTGAACGAAACCTGATTATCATTCATGGTAAAGGACGTAATAATAAACCCTTTGCAGCTTTAATTAAGTCGGCGGTTGCACAATGGCTAACACAATTAGAACAGGTACAAGCGTTTCATAGTGCCACTAAAGAGTATGGTGGCGAAGGGGCGTTATTTGTCATGCTAAAAAAATCAACTCAATCTAAAATCGACAATAGCGAACGCAACCGTAAAGGTCATTCTAAAGCTCAACACAACGCCAATCGGTCGCGTTAATGTCATGACGTTAGTATTTATAGGGTGATTAATGGGCATTAACCGTCCATGTTAAGTGTTGTTTTTTATTTTTTAACGATACTCAATAAAGGCATTCACACAAGCGTTTTAAAGTTAAGACCTTCTGTTTTGACTTTTTGGACGATTCGTTAATCGACTTAATCTACGTTAGTCATAACACATAAAACCCATTTATCTTGCTTATTAGTTAGTCAGAGCCATTGTTGGTTCTTTTTTTAAATTTTTTTCAATTGACAACTGTTCGCTCAATGATTAATTTAAACAAGTGTTTTAAATTAAACTTGGGTTATAGGATGGCAAGCAGGACTGATACAAAAACAAGGATTCTTGATGCAGCAGAGAAATTATTCGCAGAACGTGGTTTTTCTGAAACATCATTGAGATTGATAACAAGTAAAGCTGAAGTTAACCTTGCTTCAGTTAATTATCATTTTGGCTCAAAGAAAGAGTTGATCAGGGCTGTACTTGCAAGATACCTCGACGTATTTATGCCAAATGCAGCAGCAGAGATAGTTGCTTTACAAAAATCACCACAAACGGCATCTTTAGACGAGATTTTTTCCACACTTATTCAGCCATTGCTTGACCTAAATACGCTAAGAAGCGGCGGTACCATTATATTTCTTCAATTACTTGGCCGTGGTTACATTGAAAGTCAGGGGCATTTGCGCTGGTTTATCACCACGCATTATGGGGCATATCTGGCGTCATTTATTGCTGCCGTTAAGCAAAGTGCGCCACACATTCCTGCAGTTGAAATGTTTTGGCGACTACACTTTACCCTTGGCACCATCGTATTCACTATGGCTTCAGCCGATGCCCTAAACGAAATTGCTGCAGCGGATTATGACGAGCATAACGATACTGAAGCCATTCTACGTAAAGTTATTCCATATATGGCTGCAGGTGTAGCAGTTCCTGTCCCGACTAATTAATAAGGTTTTTTATGAGTATTATTATTTTAATATTGATAGCACTAGCCATTCTCTTCGGTGTAAGAGATTTGCGTATTCGCTTTATCACACGTCCCGTGTTTGCTTTCTTTAAAAAAGTACTGCCGCCTCTTTCAACTACTGAAAAAGAAGCCATGGAAGCCGGCGATGTATGGTGGGAAGGCGAGTTATTTCGCGGTAAACCTGACTGGAATAAATTACACGATTACGGTAAACCAGGGTTAACTGTAGAAGAACAAGCTTTCTTAGATAATCAAGTTCAAACTGCATTAGCAATGATTGATGATTTTGACATTGTTCATAACCGTAAAGACTTGCCACCAGAGCTTTGGGAATACTTTAAAAAAGAAGGTTTTTTTGCGCTTATTATCCCTAAAAAGTTTGGTGGACGTGAGTTTTCAGCTTATGCAAACTCAACTATCGTCGCTAAAATCGCATCACGCAGTATTAGTGCTGCGGTGACCGTAATGGTACCAAACTCTTTAGGCCCGGGTGAATTACTGACTCATTACGGTACACAAGAGCAAAAAGATCGTTGGTTACCGTCTCTAGCTGTTGGTAATGACATTCCTTGTTTTGCTTTAACAGGCCCAGAGGCGGGCAGTGATGCTGGTGCTATTCCTGATATCGGCGTTGTTTGTCGACAATCATTTAATGGCGAAGACACACTGGGTATCAGTTTAACTTGGAATAAGCGCTACATTACCCTAGCACCCGTTGCCACCGTATTAGGTTTAGCTTTTCAAATGAAAGACCCACAAGGGCTTTTAGGTGACACCCCTGATATTGGTATTACCTGTGCGCTTATTCCTACTGATCATGAGGGTGTTGTAATTGGTAATCGTCATAACCCACTATCAATGGCGTTTATGAACGGTACTACAAGTGGTAAAGAAGTGTTTATCCCACTCGATTGGATAATCGGTGGCCCACAATATGCTGGTCGCGGCTGGAGAATGTTGGTTGAATGTCTATCCGCAGGCCGTGGTATTTCATTGCCGGCACTTGCCACTGCATCAGGTCATGTTGCGACAAAAACCACCACTGCATACAGTTATGTACGCCAACAATTTGGTATGCCAATCGGTTACTTTGAAGGTGTACAAGAGGCCATGGCGCGGATTATCGCCAATACTTATCAGTTAGAAGCTGCGCGTAGATTAACAACGTTAGGTATTGATTTAAAAGTAAAACCTTCAGTTGTAACCGCTATTGCTAAATACCATATGACTGAGCTTGGTCGTGATGTTGTAGAAGATGCAATGGATATTCAGTCAGGTAAAGGTATCCAACTTGGACCGAAAAACTATTTAGGCCATGCATTTATGGCTAATCCAATTTCTATCACTGTTGAAGGCGCAAATATTCTTACGCGTTCGTTAATGATCTTTGGCCAAGGTGCAACGCGTTGTCATCCATACGTGTTAGCCGAAATGGAAGCGGCAAGTATGGACGATTCTGCTGCCGGGTTAGATAGATTCGATAATTTATTAATGGGGCATATTGGTTATAGCTGTCGTAACGCATTAAGTACCTTTGCAAATGCATTAACCGGCAGTCGTTTTTCTTCAGCACCGGTGAGTGGTCAAACAAAATCATATTATCGTGATATGAACCGTATCTCTGCTGCATTGGCAACGATGACTGATGTTTCAATGTTGGTGATGGGTGGTGATTTAAAACGTAAGGAAATGATTTCAGCACGATTAGGCGATGTGTTAAGCCAGTTGTATTTAGCATCTGCGACATTAAAGCACTTTGAAGATAATGGTCGTCAGCATGATGACTTACCCATTGTGCATTACGTTATGCAGCAACGCTTACATTTTGCTGCTAAAGCGTTACAAGACGCTATTCGTAATTTTCCTAGCAAAATAATCTCCATTTTATTAAAGGTTATTATTTTCCCATTAGGTAATCACTTTGCTATGCCAACGGACAAGTCGGCCGTTAATTTATGCATGGGGATGATGCAACCAAGCCCAGCAAGGGATCGATTGACGTTTTTATGTGGAGAATTTGCAGGTGATAAAAGCGGCATTGCCGAAGTAGAAGCGGCGTTTAATGCAAAATACCAAGCTAAAGCGTTATACAAAAAACTTAAGCAAGCACAGCGTAATAAACAATTACCTGCAAAATTGCCAATGGTAGATTTGTTTGATGCCGCATTATCTGAAAACATCATTACTGATGAAGAACATACTCAACTTATTGAAGCGGATAAACTGCGTTTAGATGCGATAAATGTTGACGAGTTTAGTTCACTTTAATCATTTAATTTAGTGTTTCATTATTTTAAACGCTGCCTTTAGGCAGCGTTTTTTTACAACTATATATGCTGATAATCAAACAAAAAGGCATCTCTAGCCTTTATTGTCGTTGTGGCTACAAACTTACTTTCATATTGTGTTTCTTACAATGATTCTTGTAGTTATTGACTATATTGATCCCTATTCACATCACTTTACTGGTGTGAATATTTTCTTGTTTATTACCTGTTTATCGACTTATCGTTAAGTTATATCCCAAGCCATCATGGCAAAGTCAATTGCTTCATTCTGCTGTTTCATTTCCTCTACCACTACAAACATTAAACGCCTTATTGTGATCTAAGTGTTGATTTTCACCTAAGTATTAATGAAGGTCACTGTTTTCCAGTCAAGCGTACATACATCAAGTTTTAAAGGCTAATTAAAGAGATATCTATTAAGCATCTTTATTGTTTTAGTTATCGTTTTACAAATTTTTACCCCGTACGCCACAAATTTGATAACTAGATAACACTTTATTTAATATTTCTTTTGTAAAATGCGCGCATTAAGTACTATTTAATAACAAAAGACAGGCATTTAGCAAAATACATAACATTACTGACTAACCTTTGCAGCTAGGGGAGGGGGAATGTTATTTAATGATTACTTTGCCAAGCTAAACAAAGTGTAGGAAATGCACTGATAAGTGCTTTTTTAATTTTGTAATTGGTTTATTCAACACTATTTATTATACGGAATAGCGCAATTTATTTGTGCTTCATTCACAATATTAATGACATATTTATCTAAAAAGATAAAAACAAGGTAGTAACATGAAATGTAGTCGCGCCATTTTCATCACATCACTCATTATCGTTTCTATTAATACTGCAAACGCAGCGCGTTATGATGATTCTAAAGCAGGATTTACTGCATCTATTGGTTCAGCTCAAATCAGAACAAATGACTTTAAGGATGCTAATGCTGCTATTTTAGGTTTAGCATATACTTATTATAAAGGTCTACGTTTACAAGCTACGATCACCTCGCAAACCGATATGACTTCAAGCAATACTCGTTACCATAATACTTCTGGTTCATTTCAAGCGACTTCCATTGGTCTAGGTTATGAATTTAATGATGGTTTTTATGTAGGTGGCGGAGCAACACAAGTAAGAATTAAGAACTTAACAACAACTGAATCTAATAGTGGTTACACTGCAAATATTGGGTATGTTGCTAGCAATGGTTTTGATATCAGTATTCAAACTCAACACATTGATTACGGTAGCGCATTATCATTATCTATCGGGTATAAGTTTTTATAATATATTAAATGCTTGCTCGAAATAACGCTGCTATTAGTCAGCGTTTTTTTTACTTAAATGGTTTTCAAATCTGGCTTAAATTTAGAACATTAACTTTATTTCCCACAAATAATGCTAATTTGATAATCACTAATTTGTGGCTATAGACAGCGATATCACGATGTAATCCTACAAATCATAGATAAACGACCAAGTTTGCGCTTTTTTTGAATATCTGCGCTGAATTTGACTGATAGGTGACACGTATATAGCCCAACTATTTAGCCTATTGTTTAAATGAGGTGCGCCACTGTGTCGGTGTTACGTAAAAAGTAGACTTGAAGTGTTTTCTGAACACACTGTCAGAGCCAAAACCGACTTGCTCTGCAACTTGAGAAATAGAGAGTTGAGTTGTTTCTAATAAACGTTGGCTGAGCACCAAGCGTTGATTTTGCAACCACTGTCAAAAGGTGCAGCCGTAAGTGACTTTAAACTGCCGTGTAAAGGTGCGCTTGCTCATTGCGCAGCGTTCAGCTATTTCATCTAATGAGTGTGACAAATTGAGATTTTGCTCGACCAGCTCAACTACAAGGCTAAGACTTGTTTCTGTTAGGGGCTTTGCATTAATCGGAGCAGGTATGTATTGCTGTTGCCCCCCAGAACGAAATGGAGCTGTGACCATCTTACGTGCAAGAGCATTGGCAAGCTCGCTACCACACAGTCGTCGCACTATGTGTAGGCAACAATCAAGCGAAGCGGCTACCCCTGCTGAAGTGATGATCGTTTCGAGTTCAATAAAAAGAGGATTTGGGTCAAAATCTACCTTAGGAAATCTCTGCTGAAATTGATCTATGAAAGCCCAGTGGGTAGTGGCTCGTTTTCCATCTAAAACTCCTGCACATGCAAGCACGTATGACCCAAGACAGAGTCCCACCAGTAGCTTGTCTTTCGCATAATGCTCCTTTAGCGCCACAAGAATTTGTTCGCTCGGCTGCGCTAGCTCATTTGGCCAACTTGGGATAATCACAATATCCGCTTCTTCAATCGCACTAAGATCTCTATCAATCACAACACCAAAGCCTGAGCCTGTTTCAAACTGTGTCCCATTTTCGGTACAGATCTTTAGATCAAACCGAGGAGATTGACCGACAAAAATATCTTGAAACACCATACAGGGTAAAGAGAGATGAAAAGCACTTATTCCTTCAAAAGCAAGCAATGTGATTTTAATCAGCTCATCTGATTGAAACATGATTGGCTCGATTTGCGTAAATAATGACTTTCGAGACAGTATCACACTAATACTGAACATCGCATACTAAAAAACACAAAGAGCATGACTCATTAATTAATTTACAGAGGCATTTGGATGTTGGTCAACCGCTATTAATGTCTGCTGATGAGGTTATGGAGTTTATTCGATTGTCTCCAGGTCAAGTGATAGCGAACCATATGGATGCACTAAATCACTGCGGGACGACTCGAAAAATTATGAACGAATCTATTAGTAAGAGTGGTTTATCAGATAAAGTTCTTATTCCTGCTGACGGCGAGACGCTAGAATTTTAGAGCGCTCAAAAATACCTGATAATTGTCGCGTCTTGTTGTGATGTTTGCGTATCGGTTCAGTTGTAATTGGCAAGTCACAATATATTGTTCTGAAGGCGCTGCTCCCATGTAGATTCCAATAAGTCTGGCATTTCATTTTCTTTTTCTTTTTAAACCCGATGCTTGCAATGCGCGGCTCGTTTAGGTGGAGTCGCAAAAAGTCTAACTCTTTTATGTTGTTCAGAAACGGGTTAGGGCTGATGACTCATTTATAACACTTTAAAGAATATCAACGATATCCAAATGAACAAAAGAATACGAGAAAGCCTGGTAATGAACCGATTAAAAGAACATTCCTAAGCATAAAGATAGTTAACTTTATAGATGGCTGAATCAGTCATTAAATTTTTGCTAAATGAAAATTATCGCTTAGACCGGTAATCTCGATTTATAGCCATATAGCCAGTTCACAATAGGTCAGTTTCTCTTACCTTTAGATCCTATTTAACATAATATACATTGTGCGCATACTTGTGTGTTTGTATATACTCAAATATTTGTTTCCTATAAGTATCAATAAACCTTGCAATTATTAGCGCATCTGTACGTGAAATCTGAAGTACTTACCTAAGGTTTGTTGTCTAGATTTCACGTACAAGCGCGTTATTTTAGATGATCTAATGGTTTATTCGCGGCGCTTTGATGTCGTTCAGTCTGCGTGGTATGTAAATACTGTGATGTAGTATCAATACTTTCATGTCCGGCATCTGCTTGAACATGTGATAATGGCCGCTGATTCAAATTAATGTCATGTGTAATTCCTGTATGACGAATATTATGCGCTGTGAGTTTACGCATCAATTGGCTTTCTTGTTCAAACCCGTCGGTAAATGCAATGTCAGCAGCAAGTGCAATGATATGATTGAGTTCATCCCTTAAATGTCTAATGCCTAGATTGGCATTCAATAATCCAGAATCACGTCCATGCGCAGCAGCTTTGTGACGAACAAATAATGGTTGCTGTTCATCAATGCTGGGTAAGTCTGGTAATCCAAGAAATTGCCGGTAATCGATTAGTGCATTAAGCAGCGATTTAGAGATGGCAATATTGCGGGCTTTACCACTTTTTG
Source organism: Shewanella intestini (assembly GCF_018221465.1). GTDB lineage: Bacteria > Pseudomonadota > Gammaproteobacteria > Enterobacterales > Shewanellaceae > Shewanella > Shewanella intestini. The sequence continues at coordinate 337,339 of NZ_JAAIKR010000002.1, forward strand.
AAAACGGCACATGAAAATACCAAATGCCATTATGAATATCTTTTCTAAATTGGTTCATCATTGGTGAATACCCAGCTCGGCCGCTAATTTCGGATATTCTTAAATAACAGCTATACAATAAGTTGATTAAAAACAAACTGCGTTGATGTTTTTCAGGTTGTGTTTCAGCAAGGTTTGAAACCGTACTGACAACATATGACCATTGTAATTTGGTAAATGCTTTCTGATTATCATCTTCATTTTTAATGAATTTTCGATTAATTGCGAATCGACTGTGTTTTAGCCATAGTTGCGCAGGATTACGTTCTGTATATTCTTCACTGATTAAGTAGCCGTAGAATGACGACACAATCGCAATTTTTGTCTTTAAAGCACTGTCACTTAAATTATATGGCTGTTGTTTTCCATCTTTCTTTTTCGCAGTAAATGGTCGCCATGCCGCATTGGGATAACGTATTTCAGTGGCTTTATCGGTCTTAAATTGCGGTACATTAAACGTTCCAATCAGCTCTTTGGGTGGTTTTTCACAGTAATTAATATAGCGGCCAATGTCTTTTCTAGTCAGCTTTATTGGCGATATGGATGCTACATCAAAGCACCAATGTAAAAACGTGGTGAGTTCACTTCGGTAGGTTTTATAGTTATTTTCTGATTGTCGTTGTTCAAATAACCAGTCGGAGCAATGCTCTATAATTAATCCCGCATCTGACACGGATCTTAAGGTGATTTGAGTAATATGTTGGTTCACAAATTGATTACCCGACAACACGTAATCTGCTGAATCAAATAATGGATAAACTGGGGGTTTTTTCTCAAACATGCGGTATATCTAGATAAAATAATACTTGAGTATACCAAAACAAATTGATGCCGATAACGTTATTTATCGGCACCAAATGTGGTGTGTTTTATGACGATAATAAAGATGGATCTATAATTTATTGTTATCTATCTTGGCGTAATGCTCGCAATCAAATTGCTGCGCTTTGGTCTTTAATAGCTCAATAAACTGACTTTTATCTTGAGACTTTTTAACGCTAAGTTGCTGCTCTAATGACTTGGCTTGAGTGACAATTTTACTCATGACCATGTCTCGTGCGTGTTGCTCTGATTTACCGGTTAACATGAGTTGTTCGACTAAGTTTGAAAAGTGGGTATACACCACTCCTTTATAAAAGTCGGCTGTCGATAATTGCGGTGAGTGCGAATAGATAATTGAGCAACTTAATGCGTTATCAATATTGTTGATTGACTGCTCTATTTGCACAACGACAGGTTGTTGTGTTGAATAACTTGCTTTTACTGTGGTGCTAAAAAGTATCAACAATATCAATATAATCATTTTTCTCATCGCAATCCCCTACTTTCAAATCAATCTACTGAGGCGATACATGGTTCATAAACCTCTTCATCGCTTTATTGTATCTATTTTTGCTAAACGTAAGCTGAACAAGGTCACTGCTTTAAAATTATTACTATTAGCTAATTACTTCAAAAGCTTATGATGATTGTTATTGCAAAGCTGCTTATCTGAATGGCACAACTTCTTGCTATAAATTGACTCGTTGAGGTTTGATGTAAGTAGAAAAGATTGCCAATTTTACGGGGTTAACTATAATACTGTATAAATATACAGTTAAACTAATTACTATGAATGTCATCCCTATTTTAGCCAGTGCAGGAATAACGGGGTTTGAATCCCCTGCTTCAGATTATCATCAACTTCCTTTAAGTTTAGATGAGTTATTAATTGATCATCCAAGCGCCACATTTATTGGTCAAGCAAGCGGTGATTCAATGCAAAATATTGGTATTTTTGATAAAGATATTTTAATTGTCGATCGCCATGTCACCGTTAAAAATCAAGATGTTATTGTTGCAAATTACAATGGTAATTTTGTATGCAAGTTAATCGATACCCAGCGACGATTATTATTATCTGCCAATGATAACTACCATAGTGTGGTGATCCACGAACATGACTCATTTAATATTGAAGGTGTTGTGGTGCGTTCTATTCGTTGTCATCGTACAAGCCCGGTTCTGGCAGGCAAATAACGGATGTTTGCATTAGTCGATGCCAATGCATTTTATTGTAGTGCTGAACAAGTATTTAATCCGCAATGGCGTAACAAACCCATTGTGGTGTTATCGAATAACGATGGCTGTATTGTGGCGGCTAATCGTTTAGCCCTTGCCGCAGGAGTTAAAAAATTCACTCCTTACTTTGAAGCAAAAGCGTTATGTGAACGAAAAGGCATTATTGCCTTGTCATCTAACTATGAGCTATACGGTTCTTTATCATCGGCATTAATGGAAGTAATTGGCCGCTTTGCTCCAGAGCAGCATATTTATAGTATTGATGAGTCTTTTTTATCATTTAAACAATGTCAGTTTGCTATTCCTTGTTTAACTCAACATGCACAATTGATCAGACGTACCGTTTGGAAAGAAACACGTTTACCTGTTTGTGTCGGTATCGGTCAAACTTTAACGTTAGCAAAAGTAGCAAATCATGCAGCCAAGAAAATCCAAGGTTATAACGGTGTTTGTTGTATTGATTCAGTTACAAAACGCAGGGAGATTTTGGCCTGTATAAAACCTAGCGATGTGTGGGGAATTGGCCGAAAACTGGCGCAACGTTTAGAGAAAATCGGTATTGTCGATGCCTTACAATTAGCCAATATGCCGGCTAGATTAGCCAAAAAGCAGTTTAGTGTGGAGGTAGAGCGAATTGTAAGAGAGTTAAATGGAGAAGTTTGTAAAGTATGGGACGAAGTCCGAGCTGATAAAAAGCAAATCTTTTCAACTCGCAGTGTCGGCACACGAATTACAGATAAAGCGTCGTTATCTCAAGCATTAAGTCGTCATGCGTGTATTGCCGCAGAAAAAGCTCGTCAGCAAGGTTCAATGACATCGACAATGCTTATTTTTGCTTCTAACTCCCCTTTTGATGACACTCAGGCAGGGTTTAAATACCACTATCACTTTTCGCAACCAACCAATGATTCATGCCAACTGATAAAAGCGGCAACAACGATTTGTGCGCAATTATTTAGGGGTGGTGTGCGTTATTATAAGGTGGGTGTGGGGCTGATTGATTTAAGTCCGGAGGCACATTATCAATATGATTTATTTGCCAAACGGAACAAACCAGCAATGATGCAAGTAATGGATAAGCTTAATTATCGTTTTGGTAGTGAATCTGTTTTTATTGCTGCTAACGGCATTGCACCTAAATGGCATATGCGCCGAGATATGCTAACCCCGCAATACACCACTAATTGGCACGACATTCCCAAAATTCATTGTGTTTAATCGTTGGTTAAACGACGTCACTCACTTTGGTTTGTGGTTGGCAAACCACGTTTTTACAGTGGATACGCTGTTGACAGTGAATTAAACACATTTGCCATAGCGCTTGTTTGGTTTCTTTATCTAAACATTGTAAATCTGCTGCACACAAGTGACCATGGTCAATCAAACTCGCCAGTTGTTGATAAGAAAGTGAAATATTGAGTTTGTTCATGATGCCTCCAAACAGGTATTTTATTTAGACTCAATATAAACCAAATGCGAATAGTTATCAATTACATTGTTGTCATTTGATAATAACAAACCAAACAATCCTACCTGAAATAAAAGCTTAAACTACACTTTAATTACTCAGTAAATATGCAAATTAACATTCAAACCAAACTATTAATAACCAATAAAATTATTTAGTTATGCGTTAATTATCATTATGCATAACGAAGAAGACTCCACTCTTTTGAGGTAAGAAAAACCAACACCCAAAACAGATCTAACAACATGGAAAGTATTAATGGTTGACGATGAACCAGATATTCATCGTATGACAAAATTGGCATTATCGCGTTTTATGATGGTCGTGGATTATCATTTATAAATGCCTATAACGCAGAACAAGCAAAAGAGATACTACAACAGCACCAAGATATTGCGGTTGTAGATGTTTTGATGGAGACGGTTCATGCCGGACTTGAATTAATTAAATGGCTTCGTGAAGAATATAATAAAATTAGAATTATATTACGTACGGGACAACCTAGCCAAGCGCCTGAAGAAGATGTAATTGTTAACGATGACATTAACGATGACAAAACAGAAGCGGAGCGCGATTCAAGAAAATGATCAACCCGTGTTTACTCTGCGCTACATTCATACCGTGACATCATGGAAATTGAAGCCGCAAGAGCGCGGCAGCGGAAGATATTTTGATGTTCATTACGACAAAAGTTAATCCGATAACTTACTAAGACTGCGTGTCGTTGTCTGCAAGAAAGTCAAAAATAGCCACGTGTTCTCCGTCATCAGTTTTAAAGCTTACAAACATACGCCAAACCATGAAGCCACTGCTACAAGCACCATAAACTAATGGGCCTTCAAATTGCTGAGCGTTGGTTTGATTTACAATCCCTGGAATCACCCCCATGAACATATCACGCCCTTCAAGACGGTAATGAACTTCAGAAACGGGGTTATCAAAATTAAGTAAAACAAGTAAAGGTTTTTCACTCGGAGCACTCTCTGGTGTAATGGTTAACTTCACATTAATATTATTAACAGTTTTTGTGCAAGCTGATTGAGAAAACTGACATAGATTCGATTGTTGCTTTAAATTATCACTTACGTTAGGGGCTGAATCGCCACAACCACCTGTAAAAATCAATAAAATCAATAAAATTAGTGGTATGTAATGGTTTGGTTTCATTGTTAACTCTTGAAATCTATTTTTTAACATTATCTTTTAGATTTTGATCTAGATCAAATTTACACAGGGTCGAATGGTTTCTTTTTTGATTTAGCTCACGTATCATAAAGGCGGTTCGTGAACACCATTAAATTCACGTTATAAACCATTGACAAGCTTAAATTTTAATGCTGCAAGGTTGTGTTTTTTTTAAGCGCTGTCAACTACACAGGTAAAGCAACCCTTTACTATAACTAAAAAAGAAAAAGTAATAAGCCGTGGAAGTATTATGATGAACCATTCCCAGTCTACAGGCGCTGATTACAATTACACTATTGTTCGCCAATTTGCCCTCACAACCATTTTATGGGGAATTGTTGGTATGGCTGTCGGTGTATTAATTGCGGCACAGTTAATCTGGCCGCAACTGAACTTTGAAACCCCTTGGTTAACGTATAGTCGTTTAAGGCCTTTACACACCAATGCGGTTATCTTTGCGTTCGGAACATCAGCTCTATTTGCAACATCCTACTATATCGTTCAACGCACTTGTCAAACTAAACTGTTTGCGCCTAAATTGGCCGCATTTACATTTTGGGGATGGCAAGCCATTATCGTTTCAGCAGCCATTACATTACCAATGGGGTTCACCTCAGGTAAAGAATATGCAGAATTGGAATGGCCAATCGATATCGCAATCACCGTTGTGTGGGTGTGCTATGCCATTGTGTTTTTCGGCACCATTATAAAAAGAACGACATCGCATATATATGTTGCTAATTGGTTCTTTGGTGCATTTATTATTACTGTTGCAGTACTTCATATTGTTAATTCAATGGCAGTACCTGTCAGTTTATTTAAATCTTATTCAATGTACTCTGGCGCGGTAGATGCCATGGTGCAATGGTGGTACGGTCATAATGCTGTTGGTTTCTTATTAACAGCAGGCTTCCTCGGTATGATGTATTATTTCGTACCCAAGCAAGCTGGTCGACCAGTATATTCTTATCGTTTATCAATTGTTCATTTTTGGGCATTAATTGCGTTATATATCTGGGCTGGTCCTCACCACCTTCATTACACCGCCCTACCTGATTGGACTCAGTCATTAGGAATGGTGATGTCGCTTATCTTGTTTGCACCTTCATGGGGCGGCATGATCAACGGTATTATGACCTTGTCAGGTGCGTGGCATAAGCTACGAACCGACCCTGTTTTACGCTTCCTAGTTGTTTCGTTATCTTTCTATGGTATGTCTACCTTTGAAGGACCAATGATGGCGATTAAAACGGTTAACGCATTGTCACATTACACTGACTGGACTGTTGGACACGTTCACTCTGGTGCATTAGGTTGGGTTGCAATGGTTTCCATTGGTTCTCTTTATCACCTAATTCCAGTGCTATTCGGTCATGGGCGTATGTACAGCACTAACCTTGTGAATGTGCATTTCTGGTTAGCAACAATTGGGACTGTATTATATATCGTCGCAATGTGGATTTCAGGCGTAATGCAAGGTTTAATGTGGCGTGCAGTTAACTCTGACGGCACTTTAACTTACAGCTTTGTTGAAAGTTTAGAAGCCTCTTATCCATTCTACTTTGTACGTTTCATTGGTGGTTTATTCTTCTTAGCGGGTATGTTTATCATGGCGTATAACGTGATGCGCACCGTTAAAGCACCAAAAGATTCGTTACCAGAATTAACAGAAGCATAAAGGAGCCGATTCAATGAAATTTAATCATGAGTTAATTGAAAAGAATATCGGCTTGTTGGGTATTTTCACCGTCATCGCGATTAGTTTTGGTGGATTGGTGCAAATTACGCCGCTATTATTCCAAAAAGATACCACACAACCCATTGAGGGAATGATCCCTTATACGGCATTGCAAATTGAAGGCCGCGATATTTACGTTCGTGAAGGTTGTTATAACTGTCACAGCCAAATGATCCGCCCACTACGTGCAGAAACTGAACGTTATGGACACTACTCAGTTGCTGGCGAAAGTGTGTGGGATCACCCATTTCAGTGGGGCTCGAAACGTACAGGACCTGATCTAGCGCGCGTAGGTGGTCGTTATAGTGACAAATGGCATGAAGTTCACTTAATTGATCCTCGCGCAGTGGTACCTCAATCGAATATGCCAGCTTATCCTTGGTTAATGGAAAACACCCTAAATGGTGAGTTAACAAGAAATAAGATGGAAATCTTAAGCAACTTTCACCCTACACATAATATGTATAGTGAAGAAGAGCTAGCTGGCGCGAAAAAAGCGGTTGACGGTAAAACAGAAATGGAAGCATTAATCGCTTACTTGCAATCTTTAGGTCACGCACTCAGATAGGAGGCCAAGATGGATTACGGTACTTTTCAAGGCATTTTAACCATTATTGTTATGGTGACTTTTATCGGGATTTTTTACTGGGCATACAGTTCTAAAAGCAAAAGTAAGTTTGATGAAGCTGCGAACCTTGTATTCACAAAAGAAGAAATCTCAGATATGGCGAAGGACTCAGGAGAGAAAAAGAAATGAGTAACTTCTGGAATATTTGGATTATAGTTCCAACTCTTTTAGTTATATTTGGCTGCGTTTTTATACTGATAGCATGTTCGAAGAACAACACCGGTATAGATGAAGGCAAATCAATGGGCCACAGCTTTGATGGAATTGAAGAGCTAAATAACCCATTACCTAAATGGTGGTCATACATGTTTTATGTGACCATTGTATTTGGACTAATTTATTTAGCACTTTACCCAGGGTTAGGCAGTTACAAAGGCCTGTTTGGTTGGACAAGCTCTAATCAAAGTGTTGTGTCAAATGAAGATTCAAAAGCCGCTGTTGAAGCTGCGAAAGCTGAAGACCGCTTGTCACAATATGACCGTGAAGTAGCGAAAGCGGATGCCAAATACAAACCTATTTTTGCTGCTTACTTGGCAACGCCACTTGAAGAGTTAGTTAAAGATAAAGAAGCATTAAAAGTTGGTGGGCGATTGTTTTTACAAAATTGTTCACAATGTCATGGTTCAGATGCACGCGGCTCAATCGGTTTCCCTAACCTTGCTGATGGAAATTGGTTATATGGTGGTGAATTAGCTGATATTAAAAAGTCTATTATGGACGGTCGTAACGGTATGATGCCACCCAAAGGCGGACTACCAATTGACGACAGCGAACTCAAAGGATTAACTGAATATGTCGTTAAACTGTCAGGGCGTGAACACGATGCAGCGCTAGCGGCTCAAGGACAAGGTTCATATATGAAAGGCTGCTTCGCTTGTCATGGTATGGACGGTTCAGGTAATAAGTTCATGGGCGCGCCTAATTTGACCGACGGAGCTTGGTTATATGGTAGTCACCGAGATGACATTGAAGCGTCAATCAAAAATGGCCGAACAGGTATGATGCCTGCTTGGAAAGAGATTTTAGGTGAAGAGAAAGTTCACGTTATCTCCGCTTATGTTTATAGCTTATCAAACAAATAGTTACACATTGATTGATTTTAAAAGCCTCGTGAAAACGAGGCTTTTTTTTAAGTGAATATTAAGCCTATTCAGGTTAAAATAATTCAATAATAAGAATGAAAATTAGGAACGATTCATGTCAGAGCCACTTCCATGGTACAAGCACTTCTGGCCTTGGTTTATCGTCGTGTTATTACTGGGAGTCATCATAAAAAGTTTGGTTGCTCTGAATATTGCAATCGATAACGCCGATTCATTGGTGTCAGATGACTACTACAAAGAAGGTAAAGCCATTAATATGGATTTACGCAAAATAAAACAGGCTAAAAACTTGGGGATGCAATTTCTTGTTAAGGTTGAAGAACATCAATTAATTATCACCCAACATGGTGGTCCACAATATAAAGCGGCGCTGCAAGTCAGTTTTATCCACCCTACTCTTGAAGACAAAGACTTTAACGTTAACGCCACTGCAGATGGTACTGGTGCGTATCGCATTGCATTATCAAATGCAATAACCGGCCCATGGAATGTGAGATTAGAAGGTTTTGATAACAGTTGGCGTATTCAACAAAGGGTTGTCATAAACGATGACGTTGAGTATTGGCTTAATTGAACAAATTAGATCAATCTAGCTGTTTTCACTGTCATGAACCTATCGCACCTGACCTTGAACTAACAACCACCATCAACAAGTTAGCACAGCCAATGTGCTGCCTTGGCTGTCAAGCTGTCTCTCAAGCCATCGTCGATGCTGATTTAGTCAGTTATTATCAATTTAGAACCGAGCCTGGCCAAAAAGGTTCATCGTTAATTCCAGAACAATTACAACAATATAGCGCCTACGATCTTGTTGAGGTACAACAAGATTTTGTCTATAACCAAGGCGATACGAAAACAATTTCTCTGACCATTGATGGAATTTCTTGTGCTGCTTGTGCTTGGTTAATTGAGCATAAAATTAATTCCTTAAAAGGAATTGAATCCATTATGGTCAACTCAACAACGCAGCGAGCGTTAATCAGTTGGTACGAGGCTGACATTTCATTAAGTGAAATATTAAATCAAATCAATAAAGTGGGTTATCAAGCAGCCCCCTATCAAGTTGATGAACAAGAAAAAATTGCAAAAGCTAATAGCCGTAAATTCTTATTACGGCTTGGCTTGGCAGGCTTTGCTACGATGCAAGTCATGATGTTTGCGCTGGCATTATATTCCGAATACTTTACCGACCTTGAACAAGAATACCGCGACTACTTTCGCTGGGTTAGCATGATTTTTGCTGCACCAGTGGTATTTTACTCTGCTCAACCATTTTATTTTAGCGCAATACGAAGTTTACTTAGTGGCCGATTAAATATGGATTTTTCGGTCTCACTGGCCATAGTCGGTGCTTATATTGCCAGTATGATTGCGACAATCAATGGCAATGGCGAAGTGTATTTTGAATCTGTTTCAATGTTTACGTTTTTTCTATTGCTTGGACGTTACTTTGAACAAGCTGCAAAACGACAAGCCAGCATCAGTTCAAGCAATTTACATAAAAGAATTCCTATAACCGCCAATAAAATTGTTTCTAAAAGTGGGCTTGATGAACAACCACAAACACAACAAATAGCCGCCAAACAACTAAAAATAAATGATGTTATCTGGGTGAAACCTGGTGAAATGATTGCCGCAGATGGCATGATCATTAATGGCGATTCTTGCATCAATGAATCCATGCTCACTGGGGAGCATTTACCCGTAGATAAAGGGATTGATCAACCTGTTTATGCCGGAACGGTAAACATTAGCCAACCTATTGAAATTAAAATTACCGCCGTTGGACAAGATCAACTAGTCGCTGAAATAATAAGATTGCAAGAAATTGCCTCAAATACCAAACCTAAAGTGTCATTATTGGCAGAACGCGCTGCAAGTTATTTCTCCAGTTTTATTATTGCTATTGCCACGTTAACTTATCTTGTTTGGTATTTTTTATCTCCTGAAGATGCTTTTTGGGTGACATTATCGGTACTTGTTGCAACCTGCCCATGTGCGTTAGCACTGGCAACACCAACGGCCATAACTTGCGCGACTGACATTTTTACCAAAATGGGCTTAATAACCCGCCAAGCTGGCGTGTTTGAAAAGTTGCCGTTAATCAATCACGTAGTGTTTGATAAAACTGGCACCTTAACCTATGGTAATCAACAAATTGAACAAGTCAGTTTATATGACACCCTTTCTCAACTTGATGCTTGTCGCTTAGCTGCAAGTTTAGAGCAAAGCTCACACCACCCAATTGCTAAAGCATTTGTGCACTTTGAATGTCAACGAAACGTTAGCGAAATCTCCCATCATGTAGGTCAAGGTATAAGCGGCGTATATCGAACTCAACTTATTAAGCTCGGTTCAAAACAGTTTGTGACTGAAGTGTCAATTGCAAACCATGGTACCAATATTGATGACATCGCGATAAGTGAAATTGAATTAAAAAATGGCTTTAGTGCTGAGGTAGAACAACAAACCAAGCAACGCATTTATTTGAGTATTGATAATAAACTGCAAGCACAATTCACCCTCACAGATAGCCTGCGTGAAGATAGTGCTGAAACCATTAAACAATTACACGCAAATAACATCTCAACCAGTATTGCCAGTGGTGATAATTCAGGCCATGTTGACTTTATCGGCTCAACTTTAAGCGTTGGCACAGTAAAGTCAGGCTTAACGCCTCAACAAAAGCTTGCATACATTCAGCAATTACAAACCACACAACACGTTGCCATGTTTGGTGATGGGATCAATGATGCACCAGTACTTGCTGGTGCTAATCTGTCGGTTGCAATGGGTAGCGGCACGGCCTTGGCGCAAAACAGCGCCGATTTAATCTTATTGGGTGATAATTTATTACGTTTTAATCAAGCCATAAAAATTGCGAAAAAGACTCAACGGATCATTAATCAAAATTTAGCGTGGGCGTTAGGATACAATGTGTTGATTATTCCATTGGCCGTAACCGGGCATGTATTGCCTTATATTGCTGCAATCGGAATGTCCTTAAGCTCACTTATTGTTGTTAGTAATAGTTTGCGATTAAGCAGGATAAAAATATGAGTATCATTTATGTGTTAATTCCTATTGCGATGCTCTTTGTCGCCATTGCCGTTGCTATTTTCTTTTGGGCGGTTAAAAGTGAACAGTTTGATGATCTAGAGCGCCAAAGTGTGTCAATTTTATTTGATGACAAGCGCGCAACTGAGCGTGACAGTAAACAAAATGCTGCAAACAACAACCACGATAACGAGCAAGCGTAGTCATGGATATTACAGTTTGGGGGGCTTTTATCGTCGGTTTAATGGGGGCAGCACATTGTTTTGGGATGTGCGGCGGACTTATTGGCGCATTTGCATCAAGCCTACCTAAAACTAAACAAAACCACTTAGCGCAACAGTTATCATTTTTGGTGACTTATAACTTAGGACGCATGATTAGTTACACCCTTGCTGGAATGATTGTTGGCGGCGGAGCGGCGGCGTTGAATCAGCTTTTTGTTATCGATGATTATCTTATCTATTTGCGGTTTTTTGTCGGAATAATGATGATCATCACGGGTTTATATATTAGCCATATATGGCTTGGCTTAATCCATATTGAAAAGTTAGGTCAATTCTTTTGGCAAAGACTGCAACCATTAACAAAAAAACTATTGCCCATTAACACCCAAAAGCAATCATTTGCTGCCGGTTTAGTGTGGGGGTGGTTACCCTGTGGGTTAGTGTACAGTACCTTAACTTGGTCGGTTGCTTCTGGCAGCGCCATTCAAGGTGGATTGATTATGTTTGCATTTGGATTAGGCACCTTACCTGCACTACTTAGCGCGGGTTTAGTGGCTAATAAACTTGCCAACTTTGTACAAAATAAAACAGTAAAATTATTAAGTGGATTGCTGATTATCGCTTTTGGTGTGCAGACAATTTACGTTGCAATCGCCCAGCTTAACTAGCTCAAGTGGGTGATTTAGTTTACCATAGTGTTGTTGAAATTGATTGAGATAAGTATGCCAACAGATTTGAATAAAACTCGTCGTGCGTCCACTGGAGCTGGGTGTGCAATTCATTGCCACGATTGCAGCATGGGTGCACTTTGTATTCCTTTTTCACTCAATGAATCGGAATTAGATAAACTAGATGAGATTATTGAACGTAAAAAACCGGTTCAAAAAGGGGATCAAATCTTTAAATCTGGTGACAGTTTAAAAGCACTCTATGCTATCAGATCAGGAACCATAAAAAGCTTTACCATAACAGAACAAGGCGACGAACAAATTACCGGTTTTCATTTAGCTGGTGATGTTATCGGTTTTGACGGCATTCATGCTCAACAACATCAAAGTTTCGCACAAGCGCTTGAAACCTCAATGGTTTGTGAAATTCCATACCTCACCCTTGATACACTTTCTGGCACCATGCCTAAATTACGTCAACAGATTATGCGTTTGATGAGTAATGAGATTATGAGCGATCAAGAAATGATCTTGTTATTGTCAAAGAAGAACGCAGAAGAGCGCTTAGCAGCCTTTATATATAATTTAGCTAATCGTTTTGGCAGCCGGGGGTTTTCTCCGCATGAATTTAGACTCACGATGACCCGTGGAGATATTGGCAACTACCTAGGTTTAACAGTAGAGACTATTAGTCGTTTACTTGGACGCTTTCAAAAAGCTGGGTTAATTGAAGTTAAAGGCAAATATATTGTTATTGTTGATCAACAATCTTTAAGTGTACTAGCAGGCAGAGCCCGTATAGCAACTTAATTGCTTTTTTGATCTAACTCAATGTTTCTTTTTACTTCAATAGTGATACTGTATTTAGTATAAAAATCTAATATACAAATGCTTAGGAGTGATTATGCAAGATTACAAACAAATTTTAGTAGTGATAAATCCTACTGTTGATAATCAAGCATCGCTCGAAAGAGCGATTGATTTAGCCTCAAAAAACCAAGCCGAAGTTATTGCATTCTTATCTATTTTTGATTTTTCTTACGAAATGACCTCAATCTTGTCGCATCAAGAGCGTGAAGCGATGAGACAAGGTGTGATTGAACAGCGTAAGGAATGGTTAATTGATATTCTTAAACGCTATAAAAACCGTGGCGTAAAACTCACCCCGCAAGTCATTTGGCATAATCGACCGTTTGAAAGTGTGATTAATTTTTCAATAGACAATCAAATAGATCTTATCGTTAAAAGCACTCACGAACACGACAAACTCAAAGCGGTAATCTTTACCCCAACCGATTGGCATTTGTTGCGTAAATCGCCAATGCCTGTGCTGATGGTTAAAGAACATGATTGGCCGCAAAACGGGAACATTATTTGTGCAATAAATGTTGCCGGTGATGAAGATGAGCAGCAACACCTAAATGCTAAAATAATTAAACACGCCAAAAACTTAGCCAGTAAGTTTTCCGCCACTATTCACTTGGTCAATGGGTATCCTGGCACACCCGTTAATCTTGCTATTGAGCTCCCCGACTTTGATGCAAATACTTATAATAATACAATCCGCATGCAGCATGAGCAGCGTGTACAATACGTTGCACAAGCTTATGATATACCGATTGAAAACTGTCATGTTGAAGAGGGATTACCTGAAGATGTTATTCCAGATTTAGCCCAAAGATTAGACGCTGAGTTAGTGATTTTAGGCACTGTTGGTCGCACAGGTTTTTCGGCTGCATTAATTGGTAATACAGCCGAACATGTTATTGACAGCATCAATTGTGATTTATTAGCGATTAAACCTGACGGATATAAATCGCCTCTGGAAGAGTAAAGCCTTTACCCCGCTTTAGAATACTGGAATAATACGCGCCCTAAATATGAAGATACTGGGCGCTTTTTTATGTCTGATGCTGTGCTAGACCAAACCAAGAAAAATATTACTCGAATGAACAAATTACAAAAACGCCTACGCCGAGAAGTTGGCACCGCAATCGCAGATTATAATATGATTGAAGAAGGCGATAGAGTAATGTGCTGTTTATCTGGCGGCAAAGACAGCTATGCAATGCTTGATATTTTAATGAACCTACAGCAACGTGCGCCGATCAAATTTGACATTATTGCCGTGAACTTAGACCAAAAACAACCTGGTTTTCCAGAGGATATTTTGCCTAAATACCTTGATGAGCTTGGCGTTGCGTACCATATTCTTGAAAAAGATACCTATTCAATTGTTAAAGATAAAATTCCTGAAGGTAAAACCACGTGTTCTTTATGCTCTCGTTTACGTCGCGGCACCTTATATGGTTTTGCTCAACGTATTGGCGCAACGAAAATTGCACTTGGACATCACCGCGATGACATCATAGAAACGTTATTTTTAAATATGTTCTATGGTGGCAAGCTAAAAGCTATGCCGCCAAAGTTGTTATCTGATGATGGTGCTAACATGGTTATTCGCCCGTTAGCTTATTGCCGTGAAAAAGATATTGCTGAATATGCCAGTTTAAAAGCATTCCCAATTATTCCTTGTAACTTATGCGGTTCACAAGAAAACTTAAAGCGTGGCGCAATTAAAGACATGCTGACCATGTGGGACAAACAACACCCTGGTCGCATTGAAACTATCTTTACTGCAATGCAAAACACGGCACCGTCTCAAGGTGTTGACCGTGAGCATTTTGATTTCATGGCATTGAAAAGAGATCCTAACGCACCGATGAAAGGCGATGTTGCAGAAGCCGATCTACCCGCTTTTGATTTTTTAGACATCAATAACAATGGTCATATAAATCTAGATCAAGACAATCGAATTGATGTTGTTGCCACGTTTAAGCCTTAAATAGCAGCAAACAAATCCCATAAAAAGCCTCTTTATTTGAAGTGACCCCGTAAAGTTGGACATTTCTGTTAAGCGGCTTTTTTATTAATTGATAATATAGGGGCTCATAACAAAGTCAGTATTTGATAGCTGCAATTGTTGCTTATTATCAAGTTGGTCTTTGGTGATAATAAAATGCTGCGGATTATCAGTTGGAACTAAATCGACACCATCTATCCTCAATGTTGAATTTACATCGCTAAAATGAACATTGACCCCAGCCACCGGCTCAGCAAAATGTTTCATTGGAAATCCTCGCAAACTTCCTAGTAAGGTATCCATATTTTGCATAATATCAAATAGCTCTACACGACTATAACGGCTTTTAACGCTTTTAACTCTCACTTGCATCGCTATAGCGCACTGCGTCGCATCACCGTCAAATGTGAGGTTTAATTGTGCTCGGTCTGATTTAAGTTGACTGTCATAAGGGACAAAAATTCGTTGTTGAGCGTTATAGGTTAATGGAAAGCGATCCTTCTCGGTGGCAATAAAACCACTTTGTAACAGACAGCCTGCTTTCTTTGGTACTGAAAACACCAAATCCACTAACGGATGGTGGCTTTTTTGTGCGCGTTTTAATTTGTCATAAAAGCCAGCATAGTGCAGTTTAATGCTATCGGCTGACACCGACGGTGTGTAAAAACTTGATCCCAATAACATTGCACTAATACAGCACGTAACAACAAGTGGCTGACGCATGGGAGTATTATCCTTGTAATAATTTTTCATTATGTCTTAGCATTTGTAATAGCTCATCGATGTAAGCTTCTTTGCGTTCAGAATAGTGAATTAAGCCATAAACTAAATCTTCAGCCGTCGGTGTGATATGTTGCGCTCGCAAATCAGCGCGCATAGAACGAAATAAGCCGTATGCTTGGTTATTATTCAAATTATTGATATAGGCAATAACAGAATCATTTGGCGTGTCGAATTTAGCCACTTCGTGGTGTAAGCCTTCGCTTCGAGACAGTGGAACTAATCCACATCCTTTAGAAAAACACCATTGCCCAAAGAAGTTATTACCTTGCTGAGAAAAACGAGAACTGCCCCATCCGCTTTCATTCGCCGCTTGTACCAACACTAAATTCATTGGCACGGTATCTATTTTTAGTAGCGATTTATTCAGTGCTTTAATTGAAATATCATCAGCATCTAACCGATAACGCTTGGCTATTATGGAAAATTGATAGAGCTCCGCTTCAGTCAGTGGTTGTCCGTCCTCAAGATGAGCAATAATAGATTGAATTTGTTTTCGTTCAGCCAATACACGATTGTTTTCTTTGATCACCATTGGTCTGAAAAAATCAAAAAAAGTGGCCTTTTTCTTGGTCACATCATCAATGGCTTTAAAATCAGGCAGAGTTTGTTCTGGCGTAACCTCAGATTTAATTAAACGTTGAACGAACGCCGTGGGTTGTTCAATAAACGGAATAAGCCCAGTTCGAGCAAATAAAATAATGCCGATAATGGTTGCCAATGCAAGGGTAAACTTACCTACTCTACCTGTCTTCAATCTCTTCCCCGATCTCTTTATGTTGTATTGAATTATAAACTAAAGCCTTGCTTGAACAAATCATTATGTTATCAACAAGTAGCTTGGTTAGCTGAGCGACTTGATGAAAAAATAAATGCGATAAAAAACGGACACTAATGTGTCCGTTTTTAAACTGGGTACTTAAGGTACTGTTTCAGCTAGTGCATTTTAAACATTACAAAACGTGAGCAATTGCTTTGCACACTTTTGGTAAATTATCTTTAGTTAAGCCAGCAACACTAATGCGCCCAGAGCCAACAATGTAAATACCAAACTCTTCACGTAATTGGGTCACTTGTGCTTTATCCAGACCTGAGAAACTAAACATGCCGTTTTGGTTAGCAATAAAACCAAAGTCACGCTGTACACCTTCATCTTTAAGCATTTGCACAAACAAAGCACGCATTTGTGCAATACGGTTACGCATTGTGGTTAGCTCTTGCTCCCATTCACTGCGAAGTGCTGCATCTTCTAATATGGTGGCAACAATTAATCCGCCATGTGCTGGTGGATTTGAATAGCTTGAACGAATGGTTTTCTTTAATTGACTAAATGCGCGTGAAGCAGATTCGCTTGACTCAGCAACGATGGTGACCGCGCCGATACGCTCATTATATAAACCAAAGTTTTTAGAAAATGAATTGGCAATAATGAGCTCTGGTACTAAAGATGCAACGGTACGTAAACCTTGCGCGTCTTCTTCAATGCCCGCACCAAAACCTTGGTAAGCAAAATCAAATAAAGGTAATAGCTGCTTGTCTAAGCATAGTTGACCGATAACCTGCCACTGAGCTTGGGTTAAATCAATACCAGTGGGGTTATGGCAACAGCCATGTAGCAATACAATATCACCTGCACTAGCATTGGCTAAACTTGTTAGCATTGCTTCAAAGTCAATGTTTTGAGTTTCAGGAACATAGTAATCATAACTCTCAATGCTTAACCCAGCAGAAGAGAAAATATTTTGATGGTTAGCCCAGGTAGGGTTACTGAGCCAGATAGTTGAAGACTGAGTATTGTTAACTAAAAACTCAGCAGCCATACGCAATGACCCTGTGCCACCAGGCGCTTGAGCAGTACGAGCACGATCATGTGTTGTAATGTCACTATCTTGGCCAAATAAAAGGGTTTGTACTGCACGGTTATAAGCTTGTACCCCTTCAATACCCAGATAACTTTTAGATTTCTCAATCTCAATCAATTTAGCTTCAGCTTTTTTGACTGATGTTAAGACTGGTGTTTGTCCCGCTTCATCTTTATAGATCCCAACACCTAGATTGACTTTATCTTGGCGAGGGTCGGCTTTGAATGCTTCAGTTAAGCCTAAAATGGGATCGGCAGGTGCTTGGGAGACAGTCGAGAAAATCATACTTCTAATCCTAGTTCTGTGTTAGGTCATATTTCAATGAACCTCACTTATACCATTGTCAGCGTGCTCTGAGTAGTGAGATTTAGTCATCTTGTTAAGAAACTCATGAATTATGAACAATATACAATTTTCATATATAAGAACTATCGAATTATTAATTTTAAGTGTAATAAGTAACCATAAATTGAATATAAATAGATCCCGTAATTTACCCTGATTAAGTTATTTTAAAGGGTTGAATATTAAATGATTAATTAGACTAAAAATGGTAAATATTAAATACAAAAAAGCCTCGACTAATGTCGAGGCTTTCATGTCCATCATTCAATTACAATATAACTATTGTAATGAATCTAATAATGGTACCCGAGGCCAGACTTGAACTGGCACGCCTATTAAGCGAGGGATTTTAAATCCCTTGTGTCTACCGATTCCACCACTCGGGCAAAGTGTTGATTTAACTGATATTAAATATCAATCAAACACAAATTTGTGGAGGCGCGACCCGGAGTCGAACCGAGGTCGACGGATTTGCAATCCGCAGCATAGCCATTCTGCCATCGCGCCATCGCGCCGAACAATGAATTGGAGCGACATATCGGGTTCGAACCGATGACCTATACCTTGGCAAGGTATCGCTCTACCAACTGAGCTAA
>NZ_JAAIKR010000020.1 GCF_018221465.1 Shewanella intestini
CAGATAAGCAGATAAGCAGATAAGCAGATAAGCAGATAAGCAGATAAGCAGATAAGCAGATAAGCAGATAATTAAAATTAGTCGAAAGAACCTGTATTGTGGCTAAGAGACTCGCGTAAACACGCAGCTGTACTTGTATTGATATGCGCTGCGAGCGTAGACACAACAAAGCCACTGTTAAGTGGCTTTGTTGTTTTAATTCAATAGGTTAATTTATTTTATTTCTTTACCTTGAGCTTGTAAGTCCGCATGGTAGCTAGAGCGCACCATTGGGCCACAGGCTGCATGGGTAAAGCCAATGCTGTCAGCAAAGGCTTTAAGCTCATTAAACTCTCCTGGTGGGACATAACGCTCAACAGGTAAGTGGAACTTAGACGGCTGTAAATATTGACCTAAAGTGAGCATTTCAACGTTGTGGGCGCGCAGATCGCGCAGCACGTCGGCAATTTCTTCATTGGTTTCCCCTAAGCCCATCATTAAGCCCGATTTAGTCGGTACGTTAGGATGACGCTCTTTAAAGCGCTTAAGTAAGTCTAAGGACCACTGATAGTTCGCACCTGGGCGAGCTTTACGGTAATGCATTGGTGCCGTTTCTAGGTTGTGATTAAACACATCTGGTGGCTCAGTAGCAATGATATCTAATGCAGCGTCAATACGGCCACGAAAGTCAGGCACTAAGATTTCAATTTTTATCTCAGGATTGAGAATACGTATTTCGCGAATACAATCAGCAAAATGTTGCGCCCCACCATCACGTAAATCATCACGGTCCACTGAGGTTATCACAACATATTTGAGCTTCATATCTTGGATGGTTTGAGCCAGTTTTTTAGGCTCTGCGGCATCAGGTTTAAGTGGGCGGCCGTGGGCTACATCGCAAAATGGGCAGCGACGAGTACAAATAGCACCTAAAATCATAAAGGTTGCCGTGCCGTGGTTAAAACATTCTGCAAGATTAGGGCATGACGCTTCTTCACACACAGAATGCAAGCCATTTTTACGTAATGCAGATTTGATTTCAGTAATACGCTGGTTAGATGCTGGCAGTTTTACTCGCAGCCAATCAGGTTTACGTAGCATGGTCTCTTTTTCTGACGGTACGACTTTAACAGGAATACGAGATACTTTGTCTGCATCGCGCAGTTTGACACCGGGTTGTAATCTTTCAGGCCTATTCATATTATTCTTTTAATCCTTGATGATGTACCAAATCTTGGTAACCCAATATTTTACTTAATGTTTGTACTAGCTTGTCACCGGCTTCAGTCACTGTTTGTGGGCCGCCAAGGGCTTTACATTGCACCATTTCAAGACCGGCATAACCACATGGATTAATGCGTTGAAATGGGGCTAAGTCCATGTCTACATTCAGTGCTAACCCATGAAAAGAGCAACCTTTTCTTATCCGCAGCCCTAACGATGCGACTTTACGTTCATTTATATACACGCCAGGAGCATCGGCTTTTGCGTAAGCGGCAATATCATATTGGTTTAACATATCAACAATGCTCTGCTCTATATGGTTAACCAGTTGGCGTACGCCAAGTTTGCTACGTTTGATGTCGATAAGAGGATATAACACTAATTGACCGGGGCCGTGATAGGTGACTTGTCCACCGCGGTCAACTTGAATGACAGGAATGTCACCCGGGTTAAGGATATGCTCAGCTTTACCGGCTTGTCCTTGAGTAAAAACGGGGTTGTGTTCAACAATCCATAATTGATCTTGACTGTCACTATTACGATTGTCGGTGTATTCCTGCATGGCGTGCCAGATAGACTCGTAGTCTTGACGTCCAAGGTGTCTGATATGTAATGTTTGAGTTTGCAAGGGCAACCTCTCCCCTTATTAGATACGCGAGCCTAACTAACCTAAAGCACAGTATCTGACTAATTTAGTCGGGATTATACTGAACTTTAGTGTTGGCAGGGAATATTTTTGTTTTTATAGTACGCGTTTAACGCCGTCAATGGCAGCAAGCTCTGTGTAAGCTCGCTCAATGTGTTCTTTACTGGTGACGGTAATACGAATAGTGATCGAGTAATAACTGCCTTTACTGGATGCTTTCGTGGTTGGCATGTAATCCCCAGGAGCTAAAGCTTGTGCCACTGCAACTACGCGATCGACGAGCGTATCATCTGCATCACCAATCACTTTAAATGGGCATGAATTAGGGAATTCCATTACTTCGTCAAACGTTGTATTTAACATGGTTTACTCTTTCAGTGTATTTAAAACTTATATGGTGCTGATTATACCTTATTCAAGTCTTTGGGGAGCTGAAAAAATTAAAGCCGCATAAATGCGGCTTTAAGTAGTTGAAAAAAATGTTTTTTAACTTATCCAACTCGCAAACATTTGTTTGAAATAATCCATTAATTTACTAAACCAACTCCCTTCTTTTACTTCATTTAAGGTCACTAATGGGAATTTAGCCACATCTTTACCGTCTAGTTGGAAGTAAACAAAACCAACAGTTTCACCTTTGCCTAATGGCGCAGTTAATTCTTTGGTGAGTTCGAAATTAGCTTTTAGGTTTTTAGCTTGGCCTTTACCAATTGTAATTGGTGTGTCAGTCATTACCCCTAAATCAACAGTTGGGCGATCGCCATACCAGATTTTTTGAGTAACGAAAGTGTCACCTGCTTTATAAGGCGTTACCGTTTCAAAGAAACGGAAGCCATAGTTAAGTAACTTTTTGCTTTCAGCTTTTCGTGCAGTTGAGCTTTTCGTGCCCATCACAACAGTAATTAAACGCATGCCGTTGTTAGTCGCAGAGGTGACTAAGTTAAAGCCAGCACCTGAGGTGTGACCGGTTTTAATGCCATCGACGTTTAAGCTGGTGTCCCACAATAAACCATTACGATTATATTGTTTAATGCCGTTATAAGTGAATGACTTAATGGAATACACTTTATATTCTTCAGGCACATCACGAATTAACGCAGCACCTAAAATCGCCATATCGTGAGCGGTGGTTTTATGGTTGGTAGAATCTAGACCGTGTGAGTTTTCAAAGAAGCTATGATTCATGCCAAGCTGTTTTGCCCATGAATTCATTAAATCGACAAATGCATCTTCTGTGCCTGCAACATGTTCAGCCATTGCGACACAAGCGTCGTTACCTGATTGAATGATAATACCGTGGTTTAAGTCATCAACAGTGACTTTTTTACCCACTTCAATAAACATTTTTGAAGAGTCTGGGAAGTTTTTAGACCACGCTTTTTTAGAGATGGTAACTTCATCAGTTGGTGAGATATTGCCAACTTTAATTTCATGACCAATAACATAACTGGTCATCATTTTCGTTAAACTTGCAGGATTGCGACTTTGGTGAGAATTCTTTTCTGCGATCACATGGCCAGTATTATAATCCATTAATACATAAGCTTCGGCAGCAACATGCGGCACGTCAGGAGTGACAACTGGCACGCTTGCATGTGGGCGAATATCTGGCTGAGGCATCGCCGCTAGCGAAGAAAAAGACACGGCACAAAGTAGTACGAGTGACTTAATAGGGCGGTTAACAATATTGTTCATGGATTGGGCACGTCTCTTGTTAATGAATTTAGCATGACTGTTGAAGTAAGTTATCCGCAATGGGGCACTCTTATGTCGCTACAATGTTGCAGATTATATCACTTGTAGGCAATGTTTCATTATTAAGGTTCATTCATCAGCTTAATAAATTGCCTACCAGAGTTTAGTGGCTGCTGTTATTGGGTTCTTTTTGTAATAAGTAGCTCTGTGGATAACCTCTTTGCTTAATTTTTTGCAATAATTGTTCAGCAAGATGTTGCTGATTTATTGGGCCTAGTTGCAAGCGATAAAAACCGTTTCCGGCAACGACTTCATTGGCAATATCATATTGCTTTGACATCTGCTGCGCCAATGCTTCAACCCTATTTTTATCTTTTAAGGCAACAACCTGAACAAAGTGCAAACTATCGTCTTGTAAGTTGGCTAATGCAATGGAATGAGGGGAATCAAAATGTATCGTTTCAATAGATACTTTGGCTGTGCCGGTCTTTAACATGTCAATTTTATATGCTGCAGCATAAGATAAATCGATAATTCTGCCGGGGTGAAATGGACCGCGATCATTGACACGGACAATAACCTGTTTGTTGTTTGCTAGGTTGGTTACTTTGACATAACTAGGTAGCGGCAAGGTTTTATGCGCAGCTGTCATTGAATACATGTCATAGGTTTCACCATTTGAGGTGAGGTGGCCATGAAACTTAGCGCCATACCAAGAGGCTTCACCTGTTTCAGTAAAGCCTTTGGCTGTGTCAAGCACGGTGTAAGATTTGCCCTTTACCGTGTAGGTCATGTTATTGCCTTGGCGGCTATAAGGTTCGTACCTTGGGTGAGCATCTTCAATTTTACTGACATCAGGTGCATTGGTTGGTGCAACATCATGTTTAAGCTGATAACGATCACTTTGACTTTTCGGTTGGTTTGATGTTGAGCACCCACTAAGGGTCAATGACACTATCATTGATGCGCTAACAAGTTGTAAAGTGCGTTTAAGACTAATTTGCATGATATGCCGCTTCTAATTGTTGGCTAAATTGATAGGCTGCCATGGCATAAAGCGGGCTGCGGTTATAACGAGTGATGACATAAAAGTTTTTTAAACCGAGCCAATATTCAGTGCTGTTTTTTTGTTGTAATTTCACCAATAATGCCTTTTGTGAGGCATCAATATCTTTGGCTTTTTTTAAGCTTAAATTAGGGCTGATAATATCTGAGACTTTGTAATGCAAAGGCTCACTTTTCCAAACGTTGGCCTTGGGTTTGTCATCGCCGTTGTAGCTCATTTTTAGGGCGACAGGTGCGCCCATTTGCCAACCATGTTGGTGGAAATAGTTGGCCACACTGCCAATGGCATCGGCTTTGCTGCCCAGTAAATCTCGGCGGCCATCGCCATTAAAGTCGACAGCGTAATGGCGGTAACTTGATGGAATAAATTGGCCATAACCCATTGCACCGGCATACGAACCAAATAAGCTGTCTTTATTTAGCCCTTCTTCTTTGACTAATGACATTAAGTTGCCAAATTCGCTACGAAAAAATTTGGCTCTTGGTGGGTAGTAAAATCCAAGTGTATATAATGCATCTTGCACTTTGTATTTACCCATGTATCCACCATAAAAGGTTTCAATACCAATAATAGCGACAATGATCTGTGGGTCGACTTGGAATTTTTTAGCCGCTTTTTCAATGATTCCGGCATTTTCTTGCCAAAATTCAAGCCCTTTTTGTAAACGCTTTTCAGTTAAAAAAATCGGATAATATTGATGCCAAGGTTTCGCTTCCCAAGGTCTTGAAATGGCGTCAAGCACCGCTTGGTTATGATGAGATGACGCTAGAAAATCGCTCACTTCAGCTTGGGTGAACCCATTGGCTATTTGGTTGGTGATAAAAGCTTGTTTCAACGCCTGAGGATCGTTATCAGCAACAGCACAGGTCGTCATGCAGGTATAGACAAGTATGCCAGCACTACAGATTGTTGTTATTTTTTTATACATATTTAATTTACCTATCAACAAATCGTCGGTGAGTATGAATGCTCATTAAAATGCCAAATCCAGTCATTAAGGTCATCATGGAGGTGCCGCCATAACTGATTAACGGTAACGGCACGCCAACAACAGGTAAAATACCTGAGACCATGCCAATATTGACAAAAATATACACAAAGAACGTTAATGTAATACTGCCAGCTAATAAGCGGGCAAAACTGGTTTGGGCGCGTGAAGCAATCACTAAGCCGCGGCCGATAACAAACAGATAAACCGCTAACAGCAATAGGCTACCCACTAAACCGAATTCTTCGCCAATGACAGCAAAAATAAAGTCGGTATGACGTTCGGGTAAAAAAGCCAATTGCGATTGTGTTCCATCAAGCCAACCTTTTCCCCAAATCCCGCCAGAGCCGATGGCAATTTTAGATTGGATAATATGATAACCTGCACCAAGGGGATCGCTTTCTGGGTTGAGTAGCGTTAACACCCGAGTTCGCTGATAATCATGCATGAGGAAGTACCACAAAATAGGCAACATGGCTAAAACTGATGCCACAATTGCGCCGACAATTATCCAGCTCATTCCCGATAAAAATAATACAAAAACGCCTGATGCCGCAACGAGAATTGAGGTGCCTAAGTCAGGTTGTTTGGCAATTAATAATGTAGGAATTAACAAAATAATTGCGCCACCGGCCAAATAACGTTTTTTGGGCGGCAGAGGAAACTTACTGATATACCACGCCATTGTAATAGGGAATGCCAGTTTGATTAATTCAGAGGGTTGGAACTCCATAAACCCTAAATTTAACCAGCGTTGCGCCCCTTTATTAATCGTGCCAAAAAAATGCACTCCGAGTAATAAAATGATGCCTGCAATATAAATCGGTAGCGCCCAACGCCTGAGAATTTCAGGGTTAATTTGGGCAAAAATGAACATAATGGTTAATGATAAACCAATACGGGTGAGTTGGCGCTCCATCATGGCAAGGTCTTCACCGCTGGCAGAATAAATCACAAATAAGCCAAACACCATTAAGGTGAGCAGTCCAATGAGTAACAGCGGATCAATATGGATCCGCTGCCACAGTGTTTTCTTTTGATGATGGATATTCAAGGTGTCACCTTAGCGTCATCACGTAAAATATATTCGTCTAATAATGCCCGTGCTAATGGACCGGCATTTGCGCCGCCCCATCCCGCATTTTCTAATACGACAGCTAATACAATAGTGGGTTTTTCGTAAGGGGCATATGCCACAATTAATGCGTTATCACGTAAATGGTCGGCAATAGTATCAGCATCATAGCGCTCATTTTCTCTGACACTAAAAACCTGCGCGGTACCGGTTTTCATCGCGGCGGTGTACTTGGCGTCAGTAAAGCGTGAATGATGAGCCGTTTGGCGTAGGGCTTCATTAATGATGTCCCAATGATGCAGATCGTTTAACACAATCGGATCAATAGGTGCGATTGGGGTGTCAGTTTTAACGTTGTTAATTTTTTCAGACATTAACAGATGCGGTGTATGTGGCTGACCTTTATTGGCAAGCGTAGCAACCGCGTTGGCAAGCTGTAATGGCGTGCTTGTCCAATAGCCTTGGCCAATACCGACTGAAATGGTGTCGCCTACATACCAAGGTTGGTTGTAGCGCATTCGTTTCCAATCTTTTGATGGCATAATTCCAGTGGATTCTTCATAAATATCAATGCCGGTTTTGCTACCAAAGCCAAAAGGAGTCATAAATGAGCTGAGTTTGTCGATGCCAGATTTATAAACCAAGTCATAAAAGTAGATATCACAAGATTCAACAATGGCATGATAGACATCTACCCAACCATGACCCCAACGTTTCCAGTCTCGCCATTTACGTTTTACCCCAGGAATTTGCCAGAAGCCGGGATCCCAGATACGGGTTTTTTCAGTGACAACTTTATTTTCGAGTCCCATTAAGGCAATAAAAGGCTTCACGGTAGATGCTGGGGCGTATTGCCCTTGAGTCGCTCGATTAATTAATGGCCGTGATTTATCGTTTAACAATGCGCTATAAGCTTTTGAGGTAATGCCGTGAACAAATGCGTTAGGGTCGTAACTTGGGCTAGACACCATGGCTAAAACACCACCATCACGTGGGTCGATAGCCACGACTGAACCGCGTCTACCATCGAGTAACTTCATGGCTTTTTGCTGTAATTTTAAATCAAGTGTTAAATAAATATCTTCACCAGGGATCGGGGGGTTGACCTTTAGGGTGCGGATCACTCGGCCACGGTTATTTACCTCTTCTTCTAAATGCCCAGGGGTGCCATGAAGTAAGTGTTCATAGTATTTTTCAATACCTTGTTTACCTATGTCTTTCGTGGCAGCGTAGTTTTTCCATTGGTCATTCTTTTCTAACATGGTTTTGTCGCGGCTATTAATTTTGCCAACATAACCTAAGACATGGGTCATTAAATCTTTATAAGGGTAATTACGGCGTAAACCTGCATGCACTGAAATACCCGGGAATTCATGTTGATTGACACTGAACGTCGCCACTTGTTTTTCGGTTAAGCGGTTTTTAATCGTCATTGGTTTAAAGCGACGATGGTGAGCGAGTTTTTCAGTAATAGACTCTCGTTCATCCTTAGACAACGGCACATATTGTTCAAGTTTGTCTAATGACGCGTTAATATCTTTGACTTTTTCAGGAATGATTTCAAGTGAGTAGAACGGCTGGTTTTCGGCAATGATCTCACCATTACGGTCATAAATAAGACCGCGACTCGGAGAGGTCGGGATAACTCTAATTCGGTTATCATTAGAGCGCATTTCATAGGCACTAAATTGTGACACTTGCAGGTGAAAAAGATTAAATAGCAAAACACCTAATAGCAGGAATACACCGATAAAGGTAAATAATGCACGACGCTTAAACAACGAAGCTTCAGCGGCATGATCGTGCATGGTAACGCGCTTTCTTGGCGACACTCAATTATCTCCAGCTTAGTCTATGAAGGCGAATAAAACGATCACTTTAGCAGTTGCACAAGGTTAACATAAGCGGCTGACAATTATTCCCTGTGATAAGGGTGATTGTTATTGATGCTCCAGGCGCGATATAAACTTTCGCTGACTAAAACACGTACAAGCGGATGCGGCAAGGTGAGTGCTGACAAACACCAGCTTTGATTAGCCGCAGCTTTACAAGCAGGTGATAAACCTTCTGGGCCGCCTATGAGTAAACTGACATCTCGGCCATCGAGTTGCCATTTTTCCATTTGCTGAGCCAGTTGAGGCGTGGTCCAGTTTTTGCCCGGTAAATCGAGACTGACAATATGATTACCTTTATTCACTGCAGCGAGCATGAGTTCGCCTTCTTTTTGCAGTATTCGGGCAATATCGGCATTTTTACCACGCTTGCCTGCAGGGATTTCAATGAGCTCAAGCGCCATATCCCTTGGGAAGCGGCGTTGATACTCTTCAAAACCTGTGGTAACCCACGCAGGCATTTTTGTGCCGACGGCAATAAGCTGTAGCTTCATTAGGCGTCTTGTTCAGTCCACAATTTTTCAAGTTGGTAATATTCGCGTGTGTCTTCTTGCATGACGTGCAAGATTACGTCACCAAGGTCAACCAGAACCCATTCGCTGCTATCGCGGCCTTCAACACCAAGCGGTGGCACGTTTGCCCCTTTAGCTTCAACGACAACGTGTTCGCTAATTGCGCGTACGTGAGTTTTTGAAGTACCAGTACAAATCACCATGGTTTCAGTGATAGTTGATTGATTGGCAACATCTAATACTGTGATGTTTTTTGCTTTTAAGTCGTCGATTTTATCGAGAACAAATTGTTTCAGTTCGGTGCTTTGCACGCGAATTACCTCATTAGTCAAAAATAACGGAGCATTATACGCAAAATGCCTATCAATGCGCAATTAAGAGCCAGCTTAGACGGAGTAAATTTATTCATTCCTTCGCGGATGTTATCTAAATGGTGCAATTTTGTTGATGTTAATGTGACGTTAGAGCTTGGATATGAAATTAGGCTTAACTAACACCGTATAATTGATGCTGTTGAATATATTGTGCGGTGTATGGCATTAACATGGCGTCGGTGCTATTGCGATGTTGAATGCGCGCACGAATTTCAGTTGATGAAATGGCTAGTAACTGACTTTTAATACGATGGATTTGTCCTGTTTGTTGATTATCGTGCTGGTTTCTTTGGTTGAGTTGTTGCTGCATACAAGAGTCAGCAGGTAGTTGCCAACCGGGTCTAGCACATAAGGCAATATGACAATAATTAAACAGTGACTGCCAGTTATACCAAGACGGCAAGTTGATAAATGAGTCCATGCCCATGATGAAATAAAATGTGTGCTGAGGGTATTTTTGCTTCAGCAGCTTTAATGTGGTGACAGAATACGATGGGGCGTTTCTGGTGGCTTCAATATCGCACAGCTCAAACGCTTGAAATTGCTGACACACTTGCTTGACCATATTTAATCGATGCTCAGTGCTGACCGATGTTTGGCTTTTGTGTGGCGGTATGTGGTTGGGCATCAACCAAACGTTATCAAGTTGGAGTTGTTGATAAGCATCTAAGGCGGGTTGAATATGACCAATATGGATTGGGTCGAAGGTGCCGCCTAAAATACCAATGCGCATTTAGGTTAACTCAATATGGGCAAGACGATTGTGTGCTCGAGGGTCAAACAGCAAGCACAAGTGCGCTGTGGCGACCCAATCTTCTTTGCCATACTGCTTTAAGTTGAGCTCAAGCTTTGAGGTAAAACTGAGCATGTGTTCTAAGTGATCTAATTCAAGACGGCTTAATGCTGATTGATACAAGGGTTTGCGTTTGTCCCAAATACGATGTTGAGAATAAAGCTTAGCCAATGGCGTGCCTTGGGCACTAGCCACTTTTAACGTTAATAATAAATTAATTTCTTTAAATAACGACCACATTAAAATCGGCATGGCAGTGCCTTCACTTTGTAGCTGCGCCAAAATGTGTTGGGCTTTTTTCTGCTGATTGAGCAGCAACGCGTCAGTGAGCTGAAATACACTAAAACGAGATTGGTCTTCAAAGTATTGATGTAATTGCTGGGCGCTGACTTGCTCATTTTGGCTAACGAGTTGCAACATCTGCATAGATTGTTCGGCTGCTAATAGATTACCTTCAAATAAAGTAAACATCATCGCTTTGGCATCGCTATTGATGGTTAATTGATAATGCTTAATGCGGTTATCTAGCCAACGTTCAAATTGTTTGCCTTCAGGGGTCGTACAAGGGATGTATACGCCTTTGGCGTCCAGAGATTTAAACCATTTACTGTTTGTTTGCTCCGCGGTGACTTTTGGCCCTTGAAGAATCAATAAAATATCGGGATTGAGATCGCTTAAAATGCTTTGAAAGGCACTGGCGCCTTCTGCCCCAGGTTTGGCGTTAGGTAAGGTCAGTTCTATTATGCGGCGACTGGCAAATAAGCTCATTGATTGCCATTCTTGCAATAAATCTTGCCAGCTAAACCCTGACTCTTGGGTGAGCTGAATACGTTCCTCAAACCCTTGTTTACGCGCGGCGTTGAGTACCTGTTGTTTACTGTTATCAACTAACCAAGGGTCATCACCAAAGATCAATACGATATTAGGTAAAGGCGAAAGCTGTAGTTTAAGTTGATCTGGGTATACCCGCATTAACTTTTTCCGATAGTTGCCAATGTTTGGACAATACGATCCGCTGCTTGGCTGCGCATTTCTTTTACCAACAGTTCCATTTCTCGGCTTTTGGCTAACGCGGTACGCGGATCATCTTTATAGTCACGTCGAATAGCCGTTTTAAAGTGTTGTGGCTCTTCATTGGGCAAGACCACGGTGTAATTGACGTGGTAAATCAGTTCGTATTCGGCCACATTCCCTGTTGGGTACAGTGACAGCGTGGCACGTTCTAAAGAGTCGTTTACCAAGCGAAGTATTGGAACATTATCGCTGGCCTGAACAAGGTTAATGCTATTGACCCGTAATCGGTCATTGAGAATACGAGTTAGCTCGCTGTATTCATCGCTACTGGTTAAATGCAAGGTGCTTAACTGGGTAGGGATAGAGTAACTTTGTTGCAACCTAAAGCCACAACCGGACATCATCAAGGTCACTAAGACGATTGACACAACCTGTTTGAAAGAAAAAGCTTTGAAAAGGGACATGGTAGTTCCTGTGTTACGCTGCGATTAGTGGGCAATTAAATCATGCTTATTAATAATATTAACAGTAATTAAAACCATTAATAAACAGACTAATATGTGGGTATGTTAAGTGAAATAAAGGTTCAGTTCCAACCAGAACTGAACCTTTATCTTTCAAGCTATTATTGTGGCAGTTTATTTAGCAACAATGCTAAGTAGTTTACCAGGAACAAAAATTACTTTAACGATGTTTAAGCCTTCGACAAATTTCTGGACGTTTTCGTCTGCCATGCCTAGCGCTTCAACTTCTTCTTTAGTTGCATCCGCTGCGATGGTGATTTTGGCTCGCACTTTCCCGTTAACTTGCACGACAATAAGTTTGCTGTCTTCAACCAAGGCAGACTCGTCGACTGTTGGCCATAAGCTATGTTCAATGTCAGTGTCATTACCCAATGCGTTCCACATGCTAAAGCAAGTATGAGGAATAATAGGGTAAAGTAAACGAGTTACCGCTGATAATGCTTCTTGCATTAATGCACGGTCTTGGTCGTTGTTAGCGGGTGCCTTTTGGAGTTTGTTCATTAACTCCATAATGGCGGCAATAGCAGTATTGAACATTTGACGACGCTCAACATCATCACTGACTTTAGCAATGGTTTTATGCAGTTCACGACGCAGTGCTTTTTGGTTGTTGTCTAGTGCGTTAGGGTTTAGAGCAACCACTTCGCCTTGAGCAACGTGGTCATGGGTGGTTTTCCATAAACGCTTAATAAAGCGATGTGCGCCTTCAACGCTAGACTCTTGCCATTCAAGTGTTAGCTCAGGAGGTGCTGCAAACATCATAAATAAACGTACGGTATCAGCACCGTATTTATCGACCATTTCTTGCGGGTCAATACCGTTATTTTTAGACTTAGACATTTTGCTCATACCGGTATAAACCAGTTCATGACCTTCTTTGTCTACCGCTTTAACAACACGGCCTTTGTCGTCAGTTTCTTGAACGGTGACATCGGTTGGTGAAACCCAAACTCGAGCGCCTTTCTCGTTGTTATAGTAATAAGCGTCAGCTAATACCATTCCTTGAGTCAGAAGACGTTTTGCTGGCTCATTTGAATCAACTAAACCGATATCACGTAACAATTTATGGAAGAAGCGGAAGTACAATAGGTGCATACAAGCGTGCTCGATACCACCAATGTATTGATCCACTGGCAACCAGTAGTTGGCTTTAGCAGGGTCAAGCATTTGATCTGCATGCGGGCTACAGTAACGCGCATAGTACCAAGACGATTCCATAAAGGTATCAAAAGTATCTGTTTCGCGAAGTGCGCTTTGACCGTTAACTTCGGTTTTAGCCCATTCTTTGTCTGCTTTGATTGGGCTTTGAATACCATCCATCACCACATCTTCAGGTAGGATAACCGGAAGTTGTTCTGCTGGAGTTGGCATTACTGTACCGTCTTCAAGGGTCACCATTGGAATTGGCGCGCCCCAGTAACGCTGACGAGATACACCCCAGTCACGTAGACGGAAGTTAACTTGACGCTTACCTTTACCTTGTGCAGTCAGTTTAGCGTCAATGGCATCGAATGCCGCTTGGAATTCAAGACCGTCAAACTCGCCAGAATTAAACAATACACCTTTTTCAGTGTATGCCGCTTCTGAGACGTCGACATCGCTGTCAGCTGGCTTAATTACAGCTTCAATGCTCAAGCCGTATTTTTTAGCGAACTCGTAGTCACGTTGATCGTGAGCTGGTACAGACATCACTGCGCCAGTACCGTAGTTCATTAATACAAAGTTACCGACCCAGATTGGCACTTCTTTGCCAGTCAGTGGGTGAACGGCATTAAGACCGGTTGCAACGCCTTTTTTCTCCATTGCAGCCATAGCGGCTTCGGTTGTATCAACGTTTTTGCATTCTTCGATGAATGCTGCTAATTCTGGGTTGTTTTTCGCTGCTTGCTCAGCCAATGGGTGACCACTTGCAATAGCAACATAGGTGACGCCCATGACAGTATCTGGACGAGTGGTATAGATATCAAATGTGTCGTCACTGCCTGCAACATTGAAGGTCATTTCAATACCTTCACTGCGGCCAATCCAGTTACGTTGCATAGACTTAACCTGTTCAGGCCATTCGTCTAACTGATCAATATCATTTAACAGCTCTTCAGCGTAATCAGTGATTTTAATGAACCACTGAGGAATTTCTTTTTGAACCACCTCAGTGTCACAGCGCCAGCAGCAACCGTCTTGTACTTGCTCATTGGCAAGCACAGTTTCATCGTTTGGACACCAGTTCACAGACGCCGTCTTTTTGTAAACTAAGCCTTTTTCGTAAAGTTGGGTGAAGAACCATTGTTCCCACTGGTAATATTCAGGCGTACACGTGGCGATTTCACGGCTCCAATCATAACCAAAACCTAATAATTTAAGTTGGTTTTTCATGTAGTCGATATTTTCATAGGTCCATGGTGCAGGTGCCGTTTTGTTATTAATGGCTGCGTTTTCAGCGGGAAGACCAAACGAGTCCCAACCAATAGGTTGAAGCACATTTTTACCCTGTAAACGCTGGTAACGAGCAACAACATCACCTATGGTGTAGTTACGCACGTGTCCCATATGAAGTCGGCCTGAAGGGTATGGAAACATAGAAAGGCAGTAAAACTTTTCTTTGCTCGCATCTTCTGTTACTTCAAATGTTTTGTTGGTTTCCCAGTACTTTTGGACTGAGGTTTCAATTTCTGAGGGATTATATTGCTCTTGCATCAATCTATTTCCGGCTATGCCGCCCATTGTTTGATCTAACGCTAATTAGCGTGACGAATAACTGCATAGAATAAACTAGAAGTGATGTATTAAAAAGGTTCGGATGAAGGAGTATTGATTATGAGTGAAAGAAGTTCTGCTTTATTAGACTTGTATCAAGCCTTAATTACACAAGTCAAACGCCAATACGAACAAAATAACTCTTTGACAACTAAAAGTTTGTTTGACTCTGTCACTAAAGGAAAGGACTACTTAAAACTGAAATCGACCGTTAAAGATGATGAGTTAGATTTAGTAGAAGATTTTTTAAAGCGTGATATTGCCAGTTTCTTAAAACAAGAAAATGCCGATAATTTTCGTTTTAGCCCTGCGGTGATCGCCATGGAAGAAACATTATGGCAATGGTTGGGAGGATTATCTGATCGTAGCCAAGTTCAGTGGCATGAAATAACCAGTGATTTTGAGCATCAAGGTGTGTATCGGGCGGGTGAAGTGATTAACCAAGGAAAGGTGATATGTAATCAATGCCATCATGAATTGGATATCGAGTTTCCATCAATTATTCCTGGTTGCCCAAACTGTGATCATGGTGAATTTAGTCGTGAGGCTTTAGCGCCGTAAAACACTGGATAATAAAGTTATCTTTGAACAGACTCTTTAAGCGTGCTTAGTAGTCTGTTCAAGCGTGATGTGGGTTAACAATTTGAGTCGACAATATTGTATTGCGGGCCTGTACTGCTGTTTGCAGCCTGGACATAATGGAAATAACAATTATCGTCAGTGACTTGATTATCGCCATCGAGGTCATAACCTACATAAGTGTTGGCAATCCCTTGGAATTGAGTCGTAAAGCTGTCATCGATATCGGCCCATTTATCTAAGTCGGTATTGTCTAAGTAACCCCATTTTAAGCGGGTTTCAAAAATACCGTCACCATCTAAGTCAATATCAATGATGTCATCACGTCCTGAAACAGGTTGTACTTGCGTGCTGGGTATTTGCGATTTGGCATAAACCAAACTATTTGCCGTTTTAATTGAGGCATTAATGCCATCAAGCGCTGCTTTTTTTGCATCCGTTGTGAGGTTAATAAAGCGCGGCGCGGCAATGATGGCAATGACGGCGAGGATAATAATCACCACAACGAGCTCTATCAATGTAAAGCCAGCGGCTTTGTTATTGACTGTATTGTTATTGCTAATAGAGATCACACTTTTGCCTTTGCTTTTATTGTTACGCCTAATAATAGTAGCAAACTACATAAAAGCAGTATTGGTGATTCTCCAAAGTGTTTAAACCAAGTGTCGCCGCGATATAACGCCACTTTTTGAACGAGTACGCCACTTTCAAATTGCGGCAATTGTTGAGTGATTTTCCCATAAGGGTCAACCACTGCCGTTACGCCGTTGTTTGTGCCACGAAGTAGTGGTTTTCCCATTTCAATTGCGCGCATTTGAGCAATTTCCATGTGTTGTAGCGGGCCATTAGATGTGCCAAACCAAGCATCATTTGAAACGGTTAACAGCACATCGGTATCGGCATAAGTATTGGCACGAACTTGCTCTGGAAAAACGATTTCATAGCAAATGGCAGGGGCAACCTTAAAGCCTAATGCATTAAGGTTAGGTTGTTGATATTGCCCGCGTTGAAATGAAGACAT
Source organism: Shewanella intestini (assembly GCF_018221465.1). Taxonomy (GTDB): domain Bacteria; phylum Pseudomonadota; class Gammaproteobacteria; order Enterobacterales; family Shewanellaceae; genus Shewanella; species Shewanella intestini. The sequence goes on from NZ_JAAIKR010000020.1 coordinate 16,137, forward strand.
TGGCAAATTAAAAAATGGCGCGATAGGGCGTAATAATGCTTCAAGTGGCACAAATTCACCTATAGGCAACAAATGGTGCTTTAAGTATTCGTTGTCTCCATTGACCTGATAGTCACCTTGAGCTTGCTGTTTTTTATGTTGGTTCCCCAACACAATTAATGCGTTGTAGTAGCCGCTATCTTTTTTGCTAATAATGCCGGTGATAATGGCCGTTTGGTTTAAATTTGCAGAGTCATTGGCGGTAAATAGAAAATCATCGACCATCATTTCAGGTGCTGGAATGGCAGCTTCTGGCCAAATAACTAAATCAATATCATGTTGGTGATTATAGTGATCGCGAGTTAAGTCCATGTATTTGAGCATGGTTGGCCATAAATGCTCAGGCTCCCATTTCATACTCTGGGCAATATTGCCTTGTACAAGGGCAACATTAATACTTTTACCGTTGGGGTGAATCGGGTTGTAATGTGGCGCTAAGATTACCGCAATAGTCACAACGGGAAAAATAACCACGCTGGCTAACCATTTTTTTTGCACAAGTAACGCCAGTGCGCCAGCGCACAACGCAATAACAAAGCTTATTCCTAATGCGCCAATATAACTGGCAAGCTCACTTAATGGTCCATTGGTTTGGCTGTAGCCGGCCCATAACCAAGGGAAGCCGGTTAATATCCATCCTCTGAGCCATTCAGTTAATACCCATAAAGCAGGGAACAAGCCTAGAAAGCGCCAATAGTTGCTCGTTGAAGATATGCTTGCTTGCTGATTGGGCATTAACTTAGCCAGCAAGTAACCGCACAATGCTGGATACAGCGCTAAATATAGCGCCAACAGCGCCATTAACGCCATCGAGGCAATCAATGGCATACCACCATAGGTCGCCATGCTGACATGCACCCAGCTGATCCCGACAACAAAGCTACCAAAACCAAAACTTAGCCAATATTGTAGGCTTTGTTTAGGGGATAAATATCGGCTTTGATATAACCCAAATGCTAATGCTAGAGGGTAGATTACCCACCAAGAATAGGGTGCAAATGCACCTGCAGTACTGGCGCCAGCAAAAAATGCTGTCACCAGTGCTATTAGCCCTGAACGGGACTTAAGTAAGGATGGATTTAACACGGGTTAGTCAGTTGAACCTTCGCTGTGACGTTGATCGGGGAGCTTGACTCTAAGTTGATTTAGACGGCGGCTGTCGGCGTTGGTAACGGTAAATTCAATACCGCTAATCATGATGCTTTCATTACGCTCTGGTAGATGACCAAATGCGTGAGCAACTAATCCGCCAACGGTATCAAACTCTTCATCACTAAATTGCGTGCCGCAAGCCTCATTAAAATCGTCAATTTCAGTTAATGCTTTAACTAAGAAGACCGAGTTACCGACACGTTTTATTTCAGTGTCTTCTACTGAGCTATGGTCAAATTCGTCTTCAATTTCGCCAACGATTTCTTCTAGGATATCTTCAATGGTGACAACACCGGATACGCCACCATATTCATCGACGACAATGGCCATGTGGTAACGTTGTGAGCGGAATTCTTTTAATAATACATCGACGCGTTTGCTTTCAGGCACAACGACAGCAGGACGGATAATTTTAGCTAATGAAAACGGCGTTTCTGCTTGCTTGAAACCGTATTGGATCAAGTCTTTAGCCAGTAAAATGCCTTCAATATGATCTTTGTCTTCATTAACGACAGGAAAACGGGAGTGTGCTGACTCAATGACTGTTGCAAGTAATTGCTCAACAGTGGAGTCAATTTGTAAGGTGACGATTTGTGCTCTTGGGATCATAATGTCCCGTACACGCATGTCGGTTACCTCTAATACACCTTTAATCATTTCGCGGGTGTCTTCAGTAATTAAGTCGCGTTGTTCAGCATCTGCAATCACTTCGACTAATTCTTCGCGATTTTTAGGCTCGCCCTGGAATAATTGGTTAAATTTATCGAACCAGCTTTTCTTTGGGGCGTTTGTACTCGGGGGGATTTCGTCACTCATAGTTATTTCCAAAATTAGAAAATGTGCCAATCACAATGTCTAATTTTATTTAGGTTTCCTTGTATGGGTTGTCATAGCCTAAGCCTTGGATTAATTGAGTTTCTAGTAACTCCATCTCTTCGGCGTCTGCATCGATAATATGGTCATACCCTAGCAAATGCAAGCAGCCATGAATGACCATATGAGCCCAATGGGCTTGTAAGGTTTTATTTTGTTGTTTAGCTTCTAATTCCACAACATTTACGCAAATAATTAAGTCACCAAGTAAAGATAATTCAACTTCTGGCGGTGCTTCAAAAGGGAAAGATAAAACATTGGTCGGCTTATCTTTGTTGCGGTAGGTGTGGTTTAATGTTTGGCTTTCTTCAATGTCAACCAAACGAATGGTTAATTGTGCTTGGTTCATGCTGTTGCCAATGGCCGTGGTTGCCCATTTCTCAAAATCAGTTTGCGAAGGCAAATTCGGGTGTTCAATGGCAATCTGTAAGTCTAAATCTAAAGTTAAGCTCATGCTTGTTTGTCCTGATGGTTAAACTCAGTTGCAATGGTGTTGTTAATATCCGCTGAGGCTTGTCGTGCTAAATAGGCTTGTTGTTTGGCTTCTTTTTCACGATTTTGCTGTTGGTCAAATGCTTCATAGGCTTCAACAATACGTGCTACAACCGGGTGACGAACCACGTCTTGGGCAATAAAGAAATTGAAACTGATTTCGGGCACTTCACTGAGCACTTCAATGGCATGCCTAAGGCCAGACTTTTGGCTGCGAGGTAAATCTATTTGGGTAATATCACCGGTTATCACCGCACGAGAATTAAAACCAATACGGGTTAAGAACATTTTCATTTGCTCAACCGTGGTATTTTGGCTTTCATCAAGAATGATAAAGGCGTCATTTAAGGTGCGACCCCGCATATAGGCAAGCGGGGCGACTTCAATCACGTTACGTTCAATGAGTTTTTCTACACGCTCAAATCCCATCATTTCAAATAACGCATCATAAAGTGGGCGCAGGTATGGGTCGACTTTTTGACTTAAATCACCCGGCAGAAACCCGAGCTTTTCACCCGCTTCAACGGCGGGGCGAGTTAATAAAATACGACGCACTTCTTGACGCTCTAATGCATCAACGGCTGTAGCAACAGCAAGATAAGTTTTGCCTGTACCTGCAGGGCCAATGCCAAAGCTAATATCATGGCGCGTAATATTGGCGACATAGGTACTTTGATTTGGATTTCGAGGCTTAATAACGCCGCGTTTGGTTTTAATATGCAGGTCGCTATCAGTGTCGGTATTGTCTGCTTCAATGGCGATGGCTTCTTGGATGGCAAGATGGACGGTATCAGGCTCTAAATCCGGGGTGCTGCCTCGCATTGGTTGGGTTTCAATGTATAACTGTTTAAGTAAGTTATTGGCGTTGAGTGCACTTTTGGGAATACCAACAATAGTGAAATGATTATTTTTATGAATAATTTCTACACCTAAGCGTCGCTCTAGTTGTTTGATGTTGTCATCAAAAGGGCCGCATAAAGAAGATAAACGACGGGTATCAGACGGCTCTAGATACAAATTCATGGTGGTGACTTTCGTGGTCAATTATGGCTCCAAATCGTTAATCAAATACTGCCTATTACCTTAAGTGTACGAGGCTGTTGCTGGAAATGCTAGTGACACCAGATGTCCGCTAATCAATAAGCAAAAGAAAAGGCGGCTAAGCCGCCTTTTTCTACCACGAGTTAGATTTATTCAGGGGTAAACTGAGTGACACCTAAGTCATCATCTTGCTTATGTTTTGCGAGGATATCTGCTGGGCGAAGGCTTTTACGTAAATCCATCTCATCTTCACCGCGAATAAATTCGCCGCGTAATGAATTGGTGTAAACGTCAACAATTTCCACATCAACGAAACTGCCAATATGCTGGTGAGGCGCTTCAAAGTTCACTACGCGGTTGGTTTCAGTACGACCACGAAGTTCCATTGGGTTTTTAACTGAAGGCCCTTCTACCAAGATGCGTTGTACTGTGCCTAACATATGACGGCTGTAACGCATGGCTTGTTGGGTAATACGCTCTTGTAATATTGCAAGGCGCTGTTTCTTTTCATCGTCTGAGACGTTATCTGGCAAGTCTGCCGCTGGCGTACCAGGACGGGCGCTATAAATAAAGCTAAAGCTATGGTCAAATGCCACATCTTCTATCAGCTTCATTGTGTCTTCAAAGTCTTGTTGTGTTTCACCTGGGAAGCCAATAATAAAGTCTGAGCTAATTTGAATATCAGGACGTGCTTTACGTAAACGACGAGCAATTGATTTAAATTCAATGGCCATGTGTCCGCGTTTCATTAAGGTTAAAATGCGGTCAGAACCTGATTGCACTGGCAAATGTAAAAAGCTGACTAATTCTGGTGTATCTTCATATACATCAATAATGTCTTGGCTAAATTCAATTGGATGACTGGTGGTGAAGCGAATACGGTCAATACCATCGATGGTCGCCACTAAACGTAATAAGTCAGCAAAGCTGCAAATGTCATCGTCGTGGGTGGCACCGCGATAAGCATTAACGTTTTGACCAAGTAAATTGACTTCACGTACGCCTTGTTCTGCTAACTGTGCAATTTCTAAAATGATATCGTCAAGCGGGCGACTGACTTCTTCACCACGAGTATATGGCACTACGCAGAATGAACAGTATTTGCTACACCCTTCCATAATAGAAACAAATGCGGTGGGGCCTTCTGCGCGAGGTTCTGGTAAACGGTCAAACTTTTCAATTTCAGGGAAGCTGATATCAATCACGGCTTTTTCGCCGCGTTCAACTTGGCCGATCATTTCTGGTAAGCGATGTAAAGTTTGTGGGCCAAATACAATATCAACACATTGTGCCCGTTCTTTAATGGCTTTACCTTCTTGGGATGCCACACAGCCACCGACACCAATGATGAGGTTCGGGTTTTTATCTTTTAAATTTTTCCAGCGACCAAGCTGGTGAAATACCTTCTCTTGCGCTTTTTCGCGAATAGAACAGGTATTTAGCAGTAAAATATCTGCTTCTGACGCTTCTTCGGTCAAGGTATAACCTTGATAGTCGTCAAGTAAGTCGGCCATCTTTGACGAGTCGTACTCGTTCATTTGACAGCCCCAAGTTTTGATATGAAGTTTTTTACTCATCTGTGCTCGCCGGTAACCCATAGTAAAAATAGCGCGACATTTTAACTGTTGTTCACTCTTGTGGCTAGCTTTTGTGGTGTTTTGGGCGGCTTTAATGTGGCGCTGCTAATACCCTTGTTGAATCTAATGGAATTGGGGTTTCTAATAAAGGTGCTGATATTGCTACTGAAATCCCAAAATCACAGGCCATTGTTTTACTTTGCTGACGGGCATCGACCATAATATCGCTTTGCAGTTGCAACCTAAAAGTCGTCAACATTTCTGTGGTATGGCGATATAAGGCATAATCAAACGCATTTTTATAGACAATGGTGATGGTTTCCATCACGCTGGTATTTTCGCTGACTTGGTGCTGATTATTTGTATCAGCAAAAACCATGTTTGAACTGTTTATCGACAAAACTGAGGCAAGCATTGCCGGTTTAAGATAATGACGCATTAGTGACTTTTTCATGGCATCCTCTCTTACTTTTATCGCTAGAATATTCATCAGACAAGTTGAGTATAGGAAGAGGTTGTCATGAGGTTAGTTTGCTATGTAAGCAAGTGTGGCAAAGTGCTTATTGAGACACATTTGATCACGCATTAGTGTGAATCGACATGATTTGTCTTTACTTGACATGTTTAGACATAACTTTTTTGATGTATTTATACAGGGTGTATTTATGCAAGACATTTCCCATAACAGCTCAACTGATCCATCAATACCTGTGAACCAACATTTTGATGTCGTTGTTGTTGGCGGCGGCATGATTGGCGCGGCAACAGCAATTGGTTTAGGTCAACTGGGGCTTTCAGTTGCGGTTATTGACACAAATAAGCCCAGTGCATTTGATGATAAGCAACCTCTTGATGTGCGCATTTCAGCTTTGAGTGTGGCTTCTGCGAATTTATTAGGTCGCTTAGGGGTAATGGAGCAACTGCTCAGTATGCGTCATGTGGCATACACGGGGTTAGAAACATGGGAACTTGACGGTTTTATTACCCAGTTTAGTGCTGAACAAATTTCACAAGATAAACTGGGATATTTTTTTGAGAACCGTTTAATTCAATTGGCTTTGTGGCAGCAAATTGATCATATCAATAATGTCGATATTATATGTCCTGCTAGTGTTGCAAGCATAACCAGAGATACCCAGCAAAGCTTAACCATTAAACTTAGCGATGACACCGAATTATCAACCTCATTATTGGTAGGGGCTGATGGTGCTAATTCACAAGTGCGTCAATGGGCTAATATTGGCGTAACAGGTTGGGATTATGGCCAATGGGCAATGTTAATTAATATTTCCCTTGAAGAGCCGATTCCTGCGGTAACATGGCAGCAATTTACGCCTTCTGGGCCGCGCAGTTTATTACCATTACCTAATAACCATGCTTCGTTAGTTTGGTATGACAGCCCTAGTCGTATAAAGCAGCTGATGCAATTGTCATCGTCTCAATTAGCTGAGCAAATTAAACAGCATTTTCCAAGTCGCCTTCCTAATAACTTTACCGTGGTAGATAAAGGCAGTTTTCCATTAACTCGGCGCCATGCACAACAATATTATGTAGATAATGTCGTGATTGTTGGCGATGCGGCACACACCATCAACCCGTTAGCTGGTCAAGGGGTTAATATTGGCTTTAAAGATGTCGACGTGTTGGTGGCAAGTGTGGCTAAAGCCATTGGTGACAATCAATTGTGGTATGGCACATCAGTGTTAAAGCAATATCAATGTAAACGTTATTACGATAATCAATTAATGATGACCGCAATGGATGCGTTTTATGCCGGTTTTAGTAATGATATTTTACCTTTAAAAATTTTACGCAATGGCGCTTTAAAACTGGCAAATATTGATTCAGGATTAAAGCGTAAGGTGTTGAAATATGCCATCGGAATTGATTAGGCATCATTAAACGGTGCAGTAGGGCATTTTTTCGTTAAATGTTAGTCACTTTTTTACGCTGACTGATGATGTTTGTTGCTTGAGCAATAGGGTGTTAAAATGCCGCCTTTTATAGCCTATTGGTACTTTTAATGTGCCGATAAACACACTGTAGTGATAATGAGTAATATAAAACTGATTGTTGGCTTAGCTAACCCTGGTGCGCAATACGCTCAAACTCGTCATAATGCTGGCGCTTGGTATGTGGAAGAATTAGCCCGTATTTGCCAAGTATCATTGAAAGAAGACAGTAAGTATTTTGGACTTACAGCACGAGTGGTGTTGCACTCAAAAGATGTCAGGTTACTTATTCCTACCACTTTTATGAATCTAAGCGGTAAATCTGTTGCGGCATTAGCTAATTTTTTTCGTATTTTACCTGAAGAAATTTTAGTGGCTCATGATGAGTTAGATATGCCGCCTGGGGTTGCTAAATTTAAATTAGGTGGTGGTCACGGTGGTCACAATGGCTTAAAAGACATTATTGCTCGTATGGCAAACGACAAAGGATTTTATCGTTTACGCATCGGCATTGGTCACCCAGGTGACAAAAATAAAGTAAGCGGTTACGTATTAGGTAAAGCGCCAGCTAAAGAACAAGAGTGCATAGACAGTGCGATTGATGAAGCTGTGCGTTCAACTGAAATACTATTTAAGCAAGATATGGCAAAAGCGATGCATCGATTGCATTCCTTTAAAGCAGAGTAATAAAGTCACGTATTTACGGGCTTAACATTTTTATGACCCATGACGGGTCAATGACACAGTAAAAGGTATTGATATGGGTTTTAAATGCGGCATTGTGGGTTTGCCAAACGTAGGTAAGTCAACACTATTTAATGCATTAACAGAAGCAGGTATTGAAGCAGCAAATTTCCCGTTTTGTACTATTGAACCAAACACTGGCGTTGTACCAGTGCCAGACTCGCGTCTTGATAAATTAGCCGAGATTGTAAAACCAGAACGTATTTTACCAACAACCATGGAGTTTGTTGATATTGCCGGTCTCGTTGCTGGGGCTTCTAAAGGTGAAGGGCTTGGAAATAAATTTCTTGCCAACATCCGTGAAACGGATGCAATTGGCCATGTGGTACGTTGTTTTGAAGACCCAAACATTGTTCACGTAGCAAACAAAGTTGATCCAGCAGGTGACATTGAAGTTATCAACACAGAATTAGCGCTTGCCGATTTAGATAGTTTAGAACGTGCTATTTTCCGCCAACAAAAGCGGGCTAAAGGTGGTGATCAAGATGCGAAGTTTGAAGTTGAAGTGCTTGAAAAAATGCGCCCAACTTTAGATGAAGGCCAAATGCTACGCTCTTTAGACTTAAGCAAAGAAGAAATCGCCGCAGTGGCTTATCTTAACTTCTTGACGCTTAAACCGACGATGTATATTGCCAATGTGTCTGATGATGGCTTTGAAAATAATCCACATTTAGATGCGGTTAAAGCGATTGCCAAGACTGAGAATGCGGTTGTTGTTGCCGTTTGCGCAGCCATTGAGTCAGAGCTGGCTGAAATGGATGCAGAAGATCGTGTTGAGTTTATGGCTGATCTTGGCCTTGAAGAGTCAGGTCTAGATCGCGTTATTCGTGCCGGTTACGACTTATTAAACTTACAAACTTACTTCACTGCGGGTGTAAAGGAAGTCAGAGCATGGACCGTTGCAATTGGTGCGAGTGCTCCGCAAGCTGCTGGCGTCATTCACACCGATTTTGAACGTGGCTTTATTCGTGCTCAAGTGATGAGCTATGAAGACTTCATCGAGTTTAAAGGCGAAGCGGGTGCAAAAGAAGCCGGTAAGTTACGTGTTGAAGGTAAAGGTTATATCGTTAAAGATGGCGATGTCATGCATTTCTTATTTAACGTGTAATGTTTTTTATTGCACATAGAATATACTCATTAGTCTATGAATCATGATATGTGCCATAGTTTTTTTAGTTTTTTGCTGGTTATTTCATCGTGATGTGTTTTGGTTTTTGCTTAGCGGTAGTCAATGCATTGCGTGAAGTTACCCGTTGAAATAGGGGGTAACTTAATAGAATGAAGTTTTTTGTCGAATCGGTACTCAGTTTGGTGAAGTTATAGCCTAACAAACGATAATGATGAAAAATGCGAAAAAAAGCGGTTGACCTTGATACCCTGAATAAGCATAATACGCCCCGTCCTCACAACGAGGGCAGCGAAAGACAAAGTGGCAATGTAGCTCAGCTGGTTAGAGCACAGCACTCATAATGCTGGGGTCGCAGGTTCAAGTCCCGCCATTGCTACCATCTTCTCAAGATGGCAAACTAGAGATTAGTCGGTTAGTTAAAGTTTACTTTAGACATATGACTGGCGCTTTCCAATTTATTGGGCATCGTGTTCTGGATGTAAAACAGAGTCAGTGCGGGAGTGGTGGAATTGGTAGACACGCCAGATTTAGGTTCTGGTGCCGCAAGGTGTGAGAGTTCAAGTCTCTCTTCCCGTACCATTATTTGAAAAATCGGCTTTAAGCGGGTTTTTGTAAAAGCTTTAGATTGGGATATCGCCAAGTGGTAAGGCACCGGGTTTTGATCTCGGCATCCCCAGGTTCGAATCCTGGTATCCCAGCCATTTTAAAGTAAGAAGTAGAAAAGATTATTGGGATATCGCCAAGTGGTAAGGCACCGGGTTTTGATCTCGGCATCCCCAGGTTCGAATCCTGGTATCCCAGCCATCTTCGGCAATGTAGCTCAGCTGGTTAGAGCACAGCACTCATAATGCTGGGGTCGCAGGTTCAAGTCCCGCCATTGCTACCATGTTTAAAGGTAGAATCGGTAAGACTGTTTCTACTTAGTAAGAAACAGGTGCTATTCATCAAGAATACATCTGGTAAAAGTTTGATGCGGGAGTGGTGGAATTGGTAGACACGCCAGATTTAGGTTCTGGTGCCGCAAGGTGTGAGAGTTCAAGTCTCTCCTCCCGTACCATCAAATTTACAAAATCCTCAATTAAGAAATCAAATGGGATATCGCCAAGTGGTAAGGCACCGGGTTTTGATCTCGGCATCCCCAGGTTCGAATCCTGGTATCCCAGCCATTTCCTTCGTTAGAAAATTCTTTTTATTGTCATTAGCTTTAGCTAAAAGCAGTGCAGAGCCTCAAAGCCAAATCAACATTTTATGAAAACCAATTATATTGTTTAGCATATCCAAAGTTAATATTGTTCGCTTATGCCTGTGGTTTGTGTCATGTCATCTTGTTTGTTTCTTCTATCAGCTTCTAGTGCTATTTACTAATCATTTAATATTGTCTGTATCCATTGTGATTCAATTACAAAATAAAGCGCTAAATTCCTATCGCTATAAATAGAATTTCAACATTAATCGTTAAAAATGATGCTAAACAAGTTAATTTATTCCATAAAAAGACTACTTTTAAATGCTTATTGGCGAGGTAAATGATGATATATATATGTTATTAGTTTTATTTTCATGACGTTATGTGTAAATATTGTTCAATATGATTAGTTAGTGTTATATTGATACATAAGTTTACAATTTGATAACGGGAGTGAAATGGTGTCCACTTTGTCAGAAGAAGAACTTGCTTGTTTTAATGAGCTTTTTTCACAAAAACCGTCAAATGATTCAAGCAGAGATAATGTAAAAATAAGTGCCCAAGATGGAGTGTTGGTAGAACAATCTTTAAGTGTCTCAACTGAGATCCCGCAAGTGCTAACAAAAATTTTAGGGCAAGCAACATTAACTTTACTGGCTGAGGTTAGTCATTATCGGTTGTGGTTTCCTTTAGCACTAAAACGTGATGAATTAGGCCAGTTTATTCCAGTATTGGGCGTGCCAGAAGTGTTGGATGCGAGGGGAAGTGAACGCTCATGGCGAGTCAATAATCTGCAAGATGTCAGTGTGCTTGATAGCGAAACGCGTCAACCAGTGAAAGTACTGTCACTGTCAAGTTCAGGGGTTACAGTTGAGCTTCCTAAACAACACTCTTCAACATTATTTAAAATGGCTTCATTGATGTTGCCGGGGATAGATCCAATAGAGGTTGAGTTTGAACCGGTAAGAACTGAAAACGGCGTGATGGCCGCACGCATAAATACTAAAGGCGAAGCACGTGAAGCATTACGCCACTTTCTGTTTAGAGAGCATAAAGCCAAATATTCACATTTATATGCGGGTGAAGTTGCTTATAGCTAGGTTAATGCTTGCTTTGGCTCTTTGTTAGAATCGTTAACGTCGCATTTTACTGAGAGCATTTGTTTATTAGCCCATTCGCTTAGGCGGTAAAGTCTTTAGATAATACTTGTTGTACCGTATTGATATATTGACTGTCTCCTTGGGCTTGAATTAATTGACTGAGCTCATCGCCAATCGGCGTGAATCTATAGTAGGTAAATAATAAATGCTTACTTTTAGGTGAAAGCAACAATTGCTCAGCATTTAAATTAAGTGTTATCGGTGTTTTACTCTCAAGTACGCCTGTTTCAAATTCACTTTTATGCAAAATACCTGCATCAACTAAAGTTAAAATGCTTGAATAGGGCAAACCAAATTTGGACAAACCAATTGAAATTGCATTATCTCGCCTGAAATATTGCTTTAGCCCACCGGTAATTCGATAACCACTTAAAAGCTTAAACCGCGTTTCATTATTAATTTTTACTGCCAAGCCTAACGCCTTTTCAAATATATGTGCTTCTCGTAAGGTTAGCTGGGTTAAGACAGCCAGCGTGCGCAAACTAAATTGCCCAGGATTAACGATTTCACTCGATAAAATTCTTGCCCATAAGTCCTGCATTTTTCGATTATGGATTTGTTCTGCCATCTTAAAAAACTGGTAACGCCAGTCTGGATCTAGTTCAACACCCGTGACATCTGAGGGGGTGTAATTAAGTGCTAAAGCAAAAATGGCTTCTAAGTTTTCTTGATGTTGATTGAGCTGTTTTTGTAATCTAAATTGACCTCGTTCATTAATTGAAGCATTGGATGGACGATAATCGGCTTCACTGGCTAAACCAAGCACACGACCAAGTTGTAGGGCTTTTTGGCGTGCAGAAACTTGAGAAGATTCATTAGAAGACTTTTTTTTAATCATCTCTGCCATCAATACGTCCAAAGTAAATGAATAATGCTACAACATTGATACGCGCCTCACCGGAAAGCCGTTCAAATTGCTTGGTTGATATAAAGTATGTTGATAAACGGTATAAGGTCAATTTAGTCAACGTTGGATGAATAATTATAAACAACGTTAAAAATGACATCGTGATACAAGATAGAAATACTGAAAATAATGCTATTGATTGGCAATGATTAATCGCCCATTCACTTTATAATGACTGCTTATTGGTTATTTAGTTGCTTTGCACCAGTTAGTTTCATTTCCTGGCCGCGGCTGTTGAGGAACGATAAAGGCAAGACAAAGTGAACACATGGCAAGCCCAGTACCGATAAAGAACACGGTAGATGGCGACGTTAACCAAATGATGCCAAGCAATACGGGGATCACCACTGCAGCGATATGATTAATGGTAAAACTCACCGACATCGTTGAAGCAATATCTTGTTTATCGGCAATTTTTTGAAAATAGGTTTTCACTGCAATGGCCATTGCAAACAAGAGGTGATCGATGACATAAAGCGTTGCTGCCACTGAGGCTGTTTCAACGAAAGCGTAACTGGTAAAGATAATAATTAACCCAATGTATTCAATCATCAATGCGTTACGCTCATCAATTCGCCCGATAAACCGGCCGATGGCTGGAGCAAAAAGTAAATTAACCACGTAGTTAATTAAAAACAATCCGGTAATTTCAGTGACGCTGTAACCAAATTTTTCTACCATCATAAAGCCGGCAAATACCATGAATATTTGTCGGCGTGCTCCAGAGAAAAAAGTGAGTAAATAATACAGCCAATAACGTTTACGCAAAATGAGCTTTTTAGTTTGCACACTGCCTTGCTCAAAGCGCGGGAATAGGGCGCTCATTACGAGCACCATACTTAATCCCAATAAGCCAATCATGGCATACATCCACACGTAGTCGAGTTTCAACCCTGTCATCACAAGCCAAATACTGGCGTAACCTAACAGTGCAGCGGCTGATCGCCACGCTAATGCTTTGCCCATAAATGCAGCAGCTTCTGATTTATCTAACCATTGAAGGGTGAGTGATTGGTTAATTGTTTCAAAATAATGAAACCCGATAGACATCAATATAGTGGTGAGATACAAGCCTAAAACGTGAGGAAAAAAACCGGTAATAGCGACACCGATACATAAAATAGCCAACGCTAAAAGGGCAAATGTTTGTTCTTTTATGAGCAGTAAAACAAAGACGGCAGTGAATGCTAGAAAACCTGGGATCTCACGTAAACTCTGTAATAAGCCAATTTCAACGCCAGTAAAACCTGCACGTTCAATCACAAAGTTATTCAATAACGCCTGCCATACAGCAAATACCATCGACATAACAAACGTCATTCCCAATAACAACATTTGGGGTTGTAAGGTGATGGTTTTGAGAGAATTAAAGCGAATGCTCAACCAAGACATGATCAGCTTCCATGATAAAAATCACAAAGTAACATTTCTATACATTTCTTACAAACTGCACATTATGTTGAATGGATAACGATAGAAAGTTGCCTACAATCCGTTTAGCGAAACAACAAGAAACACCAACTTGTTGCTTCATTTTTCAATCAAGCGACGGCAATTTATAGAGAGGGTTAATGCCATTATCCTCTATGATAAACCGTTATTAATGGCCTAAATCAGTCCTGTTAATACAGGCGTTTATCAATGGGCCTTGTATTTTCATGCTATTGACGCTAAAGCGGTTAACATGGTCGTGACAGTAGGCCAAGTTTCATTGTGAGCTTCTTTGGCTGACTTAACACTAACAGCTGACAGTTGGGCTTTTGAGGTATGTTTTGTTTCAACAACTCAGGGATCGTAGTAAACTTATTCAGTTTATTCATTTACCTTTCAGCATGGAATAATATGAGCCAGATTTTATTAATTCACTCAAGTGTACACGGTCAAACTGTTAAAATTTGTCAATATATGCAAGAAAAAGCTCGACAGCAAGGTGCTGAAATTACCCTTGCAACCCTTGCCGATAACCCTTCGCTTGATGGCTTTGATAAAGTTTTTTTTGGAGCCAGTATTCGTCATGGTAAACACAGAGCAGGTTTGTATCAGTTTATCGAAGCAAATAAAGACAAGCTTGAACAATTACCAAGTGGATTTTTCTCAGTGAGTTTAGTGGCCCGCAAACCTGGGAAAAACACGGCTGATACCAACATGTATATGCAGGCTTTCTTAAAGCAAAGTGTCTGGCAGCCTAAAATTCTTGAAGTGTTTGGTGGTAACTTAGATTATCAACATTACCCACTGATGGATCGTTACATTATTCGTTTTATTATGTGGCTGACGAAAGGTCCGACCGATTTACAAACTAAAATAGAATACACCGACTGGGATAAAGTCGATGCCTTTGTTGAACGTATGATCCACGCTTAATGTCGTCAAAAGGTCTGTAGATGAAGTTACCCCGTTTTATGCGTGTATTAAGCGATAAATTACATGTATTAATCATTGCTTGTTGTTTCGTTTTATTGCCAAGTAGTTCTTGGATATTAATTGGTCGACAATTAAGAAAAAATGCCAATATTTGGGAATACATCCATGTTTACCTTGGTGCAATTGCAGCCATTTTAGGGGTGTTATTTGTTGTTAAGTGTTGCTTAAAGGGCGGTTGGCGACAGTTTTTCCCGTGGTTGAATTTACAGTTTTCACAGCTGATTGATGACATAGTAGGATTATGTAAGCTCAAATTACCTAGTTCAGGTGGCAAAGGTTTATTAAGTGTTGTTGAAGGTATTGGGCTTATTTTATTAATGGGTGTGTGTGTCACCGGTTTAATGTGGTTAATCTTCCAAGGACAAGCTGATGCATTAAGCTGGCGAAAGTACCATATTATTTTTGCTCAAGGTTTATGTGGATTTGTGTTGCTGCATATGGTGTTTGCAGTGATTCACGTTGTTGAAATGATTAAGAACGCTTAACCAGAGCCCGGTGTCATATCACATTCATGTTGGATTAAAAGTGTGCTGTTACAACGTGATGGTAAATTCGTATTTGATGGTATCGTTCTATGCTAAGTGATGCTAAGTGATGCTAAGTGATGCTAAGTGATGCTAAGTGATGCTAAGTGATACAAGTTTATGTCTTCGGCTTTGGTAAATGTTTATTGATTTTAACAATAAAAAAAGGCGCTTTTAGCGCCTTTTTTATTGTCGTTAAACAGCCTCTTTTAACGATTTATCCAATAACAATTTACTTGATCACTTCTATACGAATAATTATTTTTGTAGTGCTAGGTAATTCATCAATTCAGAAATTTGTTCCAGACTGCGCATTTCGTTCATGTTAATCATGTACTTGTCGTTAACGACAAAACTTGGAACACTACTCACGCCGTACATGACTTGCTCTTGGCGCCATTGTGATAATGTTTTGTCGGTTTGTTCGCTATCTGCAATTTTGTCATAAGCTGCTGAATCAATACCGTGTTGTGCGAAAACTTTCTTAATATCATCACGACTGTTGATTTCTGACTTATGTTTATGATCATGCGCGCCATGGCTATGGTCATGACCATCACCTTGAATCGCACCAAACATGGCTAACGTAAGGTCATGCTTTTTCTCTGGTAAAGTATTTATTACCACTAATGAGCGCATGACTTCAGTGCCTAAGTCGTTATTCATATAATCAACATGTTTATTTTCAAAAGCGACTTTGCTATCAAGCTGGGTTTTAATGAAGGGCAGATATTGCGTCTCCATATTCAAGCAGTTATGGCAATAGAAAGAAAAATATTCGGTAACTTTAGGTTCAGTCGGGGCAACACGATCTGAAATTTGAGTGTAATGCTTGCCTTCAATAAACTGGGCAGCAAAGGTCGAAAGTGGTGCAACGGCTAAGGTTAATGCTAACGCGATATGTTTAATCATGGTGGCCTCAAATAGGGACAAGTACAAAATTTAGCAAAGTGTAATTAGCGAGGCTGAATTGATTATGAAAAAGGCTAAGTTTAATCTCAAATATAGCTGCTGATATCACGTTTTAGTCGTTTTATCGCGTAACACTTAGCTGGCCATAAACATGGGTAGTGTTTCATCGGATGTCGATGTGCGGCATTGACAACAAATAATACATTTAAGGAGCAATGCCGTTATTGTCGCGCAAGGTTTGCCAAGCTTCACAGACTTCCTTAAAACGCTCAGCATGACCATCAACACGATCAGGGTGCCACTTCAGGGCTAATTTACGCCACTGTTTGCGGATTTGCTTTGCCGTTGCGGTTTCATCTAACTCAAATACTTTGAGCGCGTCACCTTTTTGCATGAGTTGTTGATTGATGCCCATATGTTGTTGATAACGAGACCAGAAGGAGGCCAACATTTCTTGAACTACATTGCTGCAGGTATCGTAATGTGACCAATCTAAGTAATAGCTGCGCAAGTTAGCATCATTAGCCAACTCAATGCCTACATCAGCAGGTACAATTCTACATAATTGAATATCCATAGCTTGTACTTGCAGCCATTGTTTAGGCAATAAAATAGATTGCAGTTCATACAAGGCATTCATTAGTAGGAAGTTACGTTTAAAGAGGTCTTTGTCTGGTTCTGAGTCAAGATTGTGCATTAAACCT
The DNA here is from genome assembly GCF_018221465.1 of Shewanella intestini. Classification (GTDB taxonomy): domain Bacteria; phylum Pseudomonadota; class Gammaproteobacteria; order Enterobacterales; family Shewanellaceae; genus Shewanella; species Shewanella intestini. The sequence goes on from NZ_JAAIKR010000020.1 coordinate 32,953, forward strand.
TGCTGTTGTAATTGTGCCGCTAAGTGATGGACTTTCCAGCTTTGATGACTTGACTGTAATAAAGTTAATATCGGCCAAATAAGTGGGTTGTCTTGTTTGATGGATTTGATGTTATCGCCAGGACGTTCGTTGGCTATTGGCGCAGTGTTAAGCGGCATAAACTGAGGTTCCATCTGCAGTTGGCGATAAAGGCTACTATGCCATAGCGATCGTTAAGCGCAAGTCTATTTTTATGATGCTCAAAGCTGCTCCGTCAAATTCTTGGAGGCGAGAGTGCCGTTAGCCCATGATAAATCAATGACCTGAAAGAGCAAAAAAAGTGAATTGACAGGCATAAAAAAACGCACTTTGAAGTGCGTTTTTAATCTATCTGTGTTGTTCAACCCAAACGACAGTTTAGGTGATATCGGTATTAGTGACGGAACATCGCAGAGATAGATTCTTCATTGCTAACACGACGAATCGCTTCAGCAAGAACCGCAGACATAGTTAGCTGTGACACTTTACCCACTTTAAGCATTTCAGGGCTTAATGGCACCGTGTCAGTCACAATGACTTCATCAATGACTGAGTTAGCAATGTTTTCAGCTGCATTGCCTGAAAAGACTGGGTGAGTTGCGTAAGCAAATACACGGTTTGCGCCATGCTCTTTTAATGCTTCAGCGGCTTTTGATAATGTACCACCAGTATCAATCATGTCATCAACAATGATGCAGTCACGACCTTGAACATCACCAATAATATGCATAACTTGTGCAACGTTAGCTTGTGGACGACGTTTGTCGATGATAGCTAAATCAGTATCATCAAGCAGTTTCGCCACAGCGCGTGCGCGAACCACACCACCGATATCTGGAGAAACAACAACAGGGTTATCTAGTTTCTTAGCAACCATGTCTTCTAGTAACACTGGGCTACCAAACACGTTATCAACAGGTACGTCGAAGAAACCTTGAATTTGCTCTGCGTGAAGGTCACAAGTCAATACTCGGTCAACACCAACACTTGATAAGAAATCTGCAACAACTTTTGCAGTAATCGGTACGCGAGCACTACGAACACGGCGGTCTTGACGAGCATAACCAAAGTAAGGAATAACAGCAGTAATACGGCCAGCAGATGCGCGACGTAATGCATCAACCATTACAATCAATTCCATTAGATTGTCATTTGTTGGTGCACAAGTAGATTGGATGATAAAGACATCCGCACCACGAACATTTTCGTTGATCTGAACACTGATTTCGCCGTCACTGAAGCGGCCTACAACTGCATCGCCAAGTTTACAGAATAAACGTTCGGCAATTTTATTGGCTAGATTAGGGGTAGCGTTACCAGCAAAGAGCTTAATGTCGGGCACTTTATGAACCTCAGGTATGGACTTGAATAAAAACTAAATGCGCTAAGAGTTAGGCACTTAGAAGAATGTATTAGTTAGAGTTGAGATAGTCGTTCCAATAAAGGAGACCTATTTAACCCTTTAGCAACAAAGCCTTGCATTGAGTCTGGTAATTTAGCCAGCGCATCAAAAGCCGGTTGCGATTGTTCAAACTTACCAAATACGCAAGCACCTGTACCGGTCATTTGAGACGGCGCATATTCTACCAGCCAGTCTAATGCATTGGCAACTTGAGGATAACGATTAACCACTAATGATTGGCAATCATTTGACCATGGTTGTTGCATTAACGATTGTAAATCTAACTTGGGTGTTTGTCTTGGTAACTCGGGTTCTTGAAAGACAGCTTGGGTTGAAACATGTACCGGTGGCACCACGACTAAGTAGTAAAACTCATGTGGATTCACATTGTGTAATTTCTCACCTACGCCTTCAGCAAAAGCCGCATAACCATTAATAAAAACAGGGACATCTGCGCCAAGGGTTAAACCTATTTCAGCTAATTTTTCATTGGAAAGTTGGGTATTCCACAGTGCATTTAATGCCACTAATGTAGTGGCGGCATTGGATGACCCACCACCTAAACCACCGCCCATAGGTAGCAATTTATCTATCCATATTTCAGCGCCGCCGACATAATTTGTTGTCTGCTGTAATGATTTTGCTGCTTTTAGAATTAAGTTATCGCTGTCGGCAACAAATTGAGACATGCTTGAATGTAATGTTATTTCAGATTGCTCGGTAACCCGAAAGTCGAGCACATCACAATGATCAACAAATTGAAATAGCGTTTGCAGGTCATGATAACCGTCGGCACGTTGTCCGGTGATATGAAGAAATAAATTAAGTTTAGCTGGCGCAGGCCAACCTTTGGAAATAGGAGCTGTCATCTAACTTCCTTGGTTATTGTGTTACTAACTGCATGGCTTGCCAGTGGTTATTTTGAATTTTAATTTGTACTTTTTCACTGGATATAGTGATAAGCCTTGGGATTTGAGTGCCATTTTGTTGTTGCCAACTGTTAAACTTGATTTGCCATTGCGTGCCACTGGCATTGCTGGTGAGCTGTTTAATGCTGCCATCATCATTATGGCTAACAACGGTATCTTGTGGGCTAGCTTGGCCCGTTATCCATAACGGTAAACGTGCCAAGGGGATATGAATGGTTACCATTGAGTCTAATAAAGCTTGCGGATCCTTATCATGGTAGGTTTCCCCGTTCGCTTCGAGCGTTGCGCCAGTATCTGAACGTTTAAGTACCAACAGATTGGTACCAATAACCGTGGTTAAACGTAATTCATCGGTACTTTTTTGGTGAAACCAATATAAGTTAGTGCTAAATTTGTCAGATGGAGAGCGAACCGCTATTTTACCTTGGAGCTCCCAGTTTTGTGCTTGGGTAATATCAGCCACATTAACGGCAGTAAACTGAGGGTGATTAAAAGAGCTACAACCGGCCAACAAGGTGAAAAGTGTAAGAGCAATGACTTGAATAGATAGAGTAAATTGTCTCGTCATGGTGTTCACTATTTCCGTAATTGGGATTGATGATGGCGCTCATGATACTGACTCAGTTGGCAGATGTAAAAAATGGTTGAAGCAATTTATATTGCATTTATATATTGCTAATAAAACCAAATAAAATTTAGACATATATTCGGTTTTGTTAACCCAATTGTGTTTTTAGTTTGTTCAATTAAGTAGAATAGCCTAATTAACGAGATCGAGAAGAACTTAGAACGAGCACATGAGTCTAGTAGTAATCGGGATTAACCATAAAACGGCCACCGTGGATTTACGCGAAAAAGTTGCGTTTTCACCGGATCGTATTCATGAAGCAATGAAAAGCTTAGCCAGTCGCAGTAGCACTGGTGAAGCGGTGATCGTGTCGACTTGTAACCGCACAGAATTGTATTGTAATAATGTCAAAGCTGATGAAATTATTGCTTGGCTTGAGGAGTACCACGACCTCGACCACGAAGCCTTAGTGCCTTGTATTTATGCTTATGAAGGTCACATTGCGGTAAAACACTTAATGCGAGTGGCGTCTGGGCTAGATTCGTTAGTGCTTGGCGAGCCTCAAATTCTGGGGCAAGTGAAGCAGGCGTTTGTAAAAGCAAAAGAAGCTGGCACGATTTCACTTACCATTGATCGTTTGTTTCAAACCGTCTTTTCAGTTGCTAAAAAAGTCCGTACAGAAACGGATATCGGTGCCGCTGCTGTTTCCGTTGCTTTTGCTGCTGTGAGCATGGCAAAACATATTTTCTCATCGTTAAAAACCACCAAAGTACTATTAATTGGTGCGGGTGAAACGATTGAGTTAGTTGCTAAGCATTTAAAAGATCAAGAAGTTGACTCAATGGTGGTGGCGAACAGAACCATTGAACGTGCTGAAGCAATGTGTGAAGAGTTCAATGCCACGGCTATTACCTTACAAGATATTCCTGATTATCTGCCTAAAGCCGATATTGTTATTTCTTCAACTGCCAGTCCATTACCGATTTTAGGTAAAGGCATGGTTGAAAAAGCAATGAAACAACGTCGCCATCAACCGATGTTATTGGTTGATATTGCCGTTCCGCGAGATATTGAAGCGGAAGTCGGTGAGTTAGACGACGCTTTCCTTTATACTGTCGACGATTTACATAGTATCATTGAACAAAATATGGCTTCGCGTAAAGAAGCCGCCGAGCAAGCAGAATTAATAGCTGAAGAACAAGCGCATGTATTTATTGAGTGGGTGCGTTCTTTAGCGTCTGTTGACAGTATTCGTGAATATCGTAGCCAAAGCGTAACGATAAAAGATGAGCTAGTTGAACGCGCCTTGAATAAAATCAATCAAGGTAGCAACAGTGAGCAAGTGATCCTCGAGTTAGCCAATAAATTAACTAACCGACTCATCCATGCACCGACACAAGCATTAACATCAGCCAGTCGCCAAGGTGACTTGAATACGTTAGGACAATTAAGAGTTGCGCTCGGTTTAGATAAACACTAAGTGCTTAATCCGTTTTAATAACGCATTAGGCACGGTTTAGTTAAACATGAAAGGTTAGCGAGCTAAATGAAAGAATCCGTTATCCGCAAGCTAGAAGGCTTGCTAGAGCGTAATGAAGAAGTCCTTGCATTATTAAGTGATGCCAGTGTTATTGCGGATCAAGACCGCTTTCGTGCTTTATCAAAAGAATATTCTCAACTTGAAGATGTTGTGGCCAGTTTTAAGGCCTTTCAACAAGCTCAAGATGATCTTGAATCAGCACAATCTATGCTTGAAGAAGATGATGCTGAAATGCGCGAAATGGCGCAAGAAGAGATAAAAGAAGCAAAACAATCGCTTGCGCAACTCGAAGACGATTTACAAATCTTATTACTTCCAAAAGATCCTAATGATGACCGCAATGCTTTCATTGAAATCCGCGCTGGTGCGGGTGGCGATGAAGCGGCTATTTTTGCGGGTGATTTATTCCGTATGTATTCTCGTTTTTGTGAATCAAACAAATGGCAAATGGAAATCATGAACGCCAATGAAGGCGAACATGGTGGTTTTAAAGAACTTATTGTCCAAGTTAGCGGTGAAGGCGTTTACGGTAAATTAAAATTTGAGTCAGGCGGACATCGTGTTCAACGTGTACCAGAAACTGAATCTCAAGGGCGTGTACATACATCCGCTGTGACTGTCGTTGTGATGCCTGAAATCCCTGAAGCTGAACAAATTTCAATTAACCCAGCCGACTTAAAAGTGGATACCTTCCGCGCGTCAGGTGCTGGTGGTCAGCACGTCAACAAAACGGATTCGGCGATTCGTATTACCCATTTACCGTCAGGTATTGTGGTGGAATGTCAGGATCAGCGTTCACAACATAAAAACCGTGCCCAAGCCATGAGCGTGTTGTCAGCTCGTTTACAAGCTGCAGAAGATGAAAAGCGTCGTAGTGAAGAAGAATCTACTCGCCGTAACTTAGTGGCAAGTGGCGATCGCAGTGAACGTATTCGTACTTATAACTTCCCTCAAGGTCGTATGAGTGAGCATCGAATTAACCTAACCTTGTATCGTTTAAACGAAATCATGGAAGGTGATTTACATGCCATCATTGAACCGCTGATGCAGGAAGAGCAAGCTGATAAATTGGCTGCACTAGCAGAAGATTAAGGAATCCCCTTTGCCACAGTCTTCTTTTTCTACCATTGCAGAGTCTCTGCAATGGGCTTTCATGCAATTAAGTACGACCTCTGAATCAGCCAATGTTGATGCAGAGGTATTGCTGTTGCATTGTTTGCAAAAAAATCGCAGCTTTATTTACGCATGGCCTGAAAAAACCTTAACGGTTGAGCAATTTTCGGCTTATAAAAGCATGGTTTCAAAACGGGTTGCGGGTCAACCTGTTGCTCATATTATTGGTGAACGTGAATTTTGGTCTTTACCATTTCTGGTTAATGACAGCACCTTAATCCCTCGTCCGGATACTGAGATTTTGGTCGAAACGGCATTAAACCTCACCTTACCTGAACAAGCTAAGGTGTTAGATTTAGGCACTGGGACTGGCGCAATTGCATTGTCATTAGCTTACGAGCGACCGCTATGGCAAGTCAGCGCTGTTGATAAAGTGCAAGATGCGGTTGAACTGGCCAAGGCGAATCAAATTAACTTAAAGCTTGAGCGCGTTGAAATAATGCAATCAGATTGGTTTAGTGCTTTACAACTGCAGCAATTTAATTTGATCGTGTCAAATCCGCCTTACATCGACGAAACTGATGAGCACCTTCACATGGGCGATGTACGTTTTGAACCCCAAAGTGCGCTTACCGCCAAAGACCATGGTTTTGCTGATTTGTTTTTTATTGCAGAAACCGCTCGTCATTATTTAACCGATGGTGGTTATTTATTGTTGGAACATGGATATGAGCAAGCAATGGTAGTAAGGGAAAAGCTGATTGAGCTTGGCTATCAAGATGTTGCAACTGTCCGCGATTTTGGCAGTAACGATCGCTGCACGTTAGGCCGTTGGCACCCTTGACCCATTAGTTTTTAGCCACATTTAGTCATGACTTTTTTACTTAAGGCGATATCGATTACAATCATCTGCTTTGAAAGGTGTTGTTGGTTTCGTTTATCAAGTAAACTTTGCGGGCTTTAAGCGCGTTGCGCAATGACGATATGAGATGTTAGCCAATAAAATAGCGCAACATCACGGGGTTCTTAATCAAAATTAACAATTAAAGAGAATCAATATGGAAACATTTTATAGTTTATACCCAACAATAAAACAGTCACATTTATTGTTTATTGGGTTGAGTGTGTTGTTGTTTATGGTGCGTTTTGCACTACACCTTAAACAATCACCGCTTTTAGATAAAAAACTGATGAAAATTGCGCCGCACGTAATTGATACTTTTTTATTACTGTCTGGTGTGACACTTTGCTTTATGATCAAGCAGTATCCAGGGGTTGACCCATGGATGACTGAAAAAATCATTTGTGTTATTTCGTATATCTTATTAGGGATTATGGCACTGAAATCAAACCGCAATAAACTGTTTAAGTTTTTCGCCTTTATTGGCGCATTAGGTTGGTTAGTGTTAGCGGCCAAGCTGGCTCATTTTAAACAAGTTGTATTAATGGGTTAATTGGTTCAAAAATGGCAAATATTTTACTTAACGATGACGTGGTTTCAATTCCAGAGACTGCGTTTGAATTATCAGAACACCTCGGTTTTTTACCTGCAAAAGCTGCCCAATGGGCTTGGTACGAACTTTCTGGTTCCGTGCTAAGTCATTATGTGGTTGATCAACAAGCTCGCCTTGATGGATTGTTTAATTGGTTTTTTAACGATTTAGGTTTTTGCGCCAAAGACGATTACTTTAGTGTTGAAGCGGCAGATTTAAGTTATTGCGTCACTAAGCGCCAAGGTAACAGTACCACCTTATCAACTCTGCTTATTTTATTAGCTAAGCAATTAGATTTGCCATTAGAAGCGGTATTATTGCCAGGACATACCGTGCTGCGCAGTAAATTAGGCGGTGAGACGACTTATTATGATCCATTTAATGGTGAGCCGTTATCACGTCGCCAATTGCATAATTTTGTGCGTGGCGAATTAGGTAATGCGGCTAAATTAACTCCTAGGCATGTTAAAACTGCATCCGTTAAAACGTTAATTAGCCGAATGCTCAATGAGTTAAAAGCCAGTTGTATATTGGCTCAAAAATTTGAACAAGCTTTAGAGTGTTGTAATTTATTGTTGCAATGGCACCCAAGTGATGTTCATCTTAACCGTGAGCGCGCATTTATCGCGCAGCAACTTGGTTGCATTAAAGTCGCGATGTCTGACTTACAGCATTTTATCGACAGTAGCCCGCATGATCCCGTTACTGAATTGGTTAAAATGCAATTAAAAGAATTAAGCCAGCAGTCGCAAGTGACTCATTAAATGCTTTGTTTGGCCACAAAAATTAGCACTTATTTTGCTAACTTTTGTGGCCAGTTAATGAGACACGATATTAAAGAGAGGTGTAAAAACATTTCAAACCAGCGGTGAGGTGCTATAGCGCGGGTTTGCTTGTTATGGCTAAGGTCATGACATACTCAACAGATGATTGAGACGACATAATAATAACGATTAGCACCACTACATTTGCAAAGGGAGAAGCTTGCATGACAACTTCTGCACTTATCACTAATGACGCGACTGCGTTAGGCTTATTGGCCGTCATCCTTGGTGTTGTTTTCTACACTAGTACCTCATCGAATCCATTCTGGAAAAAGTTCTATAAATACATTCCTGCATTATTAATGTGCTACTTTTTACCTTCACTACTCAATACTTTTGGCGTGGTTGATGGCCATGCTTCTCAATTGTATTTTGTTGCCTCGCGTTATTTACTGCCAGCGTGTTTAGTCTTATTGATTTTAAGCGTGGATCTTAAAGCGATTTTAAGCCTCGGGCCTAAAGCCATTGTCATGTTCCTCACCGGCACCGTCGGCATTGTGATTGGCGGCCCAATTGCGTTGCTGATTATTTCTGCCATTAATCCTGATGTGATTGGTGGTCATGGTCCTGACGCCGTATGGCGTGGAATGACAACCTTAGCAGGCAGTTGGATTGGCGGCGGTGCTAACCAAGCGTCAATGAAAGAAATTTATGAAGCGGGTGGCAACATCTTTTCAGTGATGGTCACCGTGGATGTGATTGTGGCCAATATTTGGATGGCAGTGTTATTGTTTATGGCTGCCAGAGCCAAAGACATTGATGCTAAAACCGGCGCTGATACCCGTGCAATTGAAGCATTGAAAGTAAAAGTTGAACAGTACCATGCTGAAAATGCACGTATTGCATCGCTGCGCGACTTGATGTTGATTGTTGCTATAGGCTTTGGTGTCACCGGCTTTGCACATTTTGTCGCCGACTTTTTAGGCCCTTTCTTTACAGATAACTACCCGTGGACACGGGATTATAGCTTAACCTCAACGTTTTTCTGGTTAGTGGTCATTGTAACAACAGTGGGGTTAGGGTTGTCATTTACCCGTGTCCGCCATATTGAAGCGGCTGGTGCATCCAAAGTGGCGACTGCCTTTTTGTATATTTTGGTGGCAACCATTGGGCTGCATATGGATGTGTCGACATTATTTGATGAACAGAATCTGTGGTATTTCGCCATTGGCATTATTTGGATGATTGTTCATGCGAGCTTTATGTTAATTGTCGCTAAAATAATTAAAGCGCCTTTGTTTTATATGGCGGTTGGTAGCCAAGCCAATGTTGGCGGCGCAGCTTCTGCGCCCGTTGTTGCGGCGGCATTTCATCCCGCGTTAGCGCCGGTAGGCGTGTTACTTGCGGTACTGGGTTATGCTGTAGGCACCTATATGGCGTGGTTATGTGGTCAGTTATTGCAGATTATTGCGGTATAATCAGTTTTATTCAGTAAACTATAATGCTCAGCAACGTGCTTAGTTGTTATGTTTGATAAAAGAGATATTTATTATGGAACAAAAAGTCATTAATTTTAAAGACTTAGAAGTCGCAAATGATAAACCATTTGTATTGTTTGGTGGCATGAACGTATTAGAGTCACGCGATCTTGCTATGTCGATTGCAGAGCACTACGTAGAAGTAACCCAAAAATTGGGTATTCCTTATGTATTTAAGGCATCGTTTGATAAAGCCAATCGCTCATCAGTTAATTCTTACCGTGGTCCGGGTATGGAACAAGGGTTAAGGATTTTTGAAGAAATTAAGTCGACTTTTAATGTTCCAATTATTACCGACGTGCATGAAGTGCACCAATGCCAGCCGGTTGCCGATGTGGTTGATGTGATTCAATTGCCAGCATTCCTTGCGCGTCAAACTGACTTAGTTGTTGCAATGGCTGCCACTGGTGCCATTATTAACGTCAAAAAACCGCAATTTCTAGCACCACATGAAATGCGTCATATCATCAACAAGTTTAACGAAGCTGGTAACGACAACATTATGCTTTGTGAACGCGGCTCAAGTTTTGGTTACAACAACTTAGTGGTTGATATGCTGGGTATGGACGAGATGAAACAGTCGGGTTATCCGGTTATTTTTGATGCGACACATGCCTTACAACGCCCAGGTGGGCGCGCAGACAGTGCCGGTGGTCGTCGCGCGCAAGCAACAGAGCTTGCTCGCAGTGGCATGGCACTTGGATTAGCGGGGTTATTTATTGAAGCTCATCCAGACCCTGATAATGCGAAATGTGACGGCCCTTGTGCGTTGCCATTGAAGCAGTTAGAAAAATACCTTAGCCAAATGAAGTCAGTTGACGACTTGGTTAAATCGTTTGAGGCTATTGATACCAGCAAATAACGATTACTGGTATAGGCTGTTAAATGATGAAAATACCCTGATTAATCAGGGTATTTTTTTAGGTATAGTTTACCGTCTCTCAATGCTTAGCTAGATAATTTAACTAAAGGTAGCGCTTATATGTGGATTGCATTTACTTTTCTTGCGGCAATGATGCAGGCATGGCGCAATGCATTGCAGTCGCAGTTAAGTCACCATGTCAATGTGGTCGGAGTGACCTTAGCGCGGTTTATTATTGCAGGCCCTATAGCGGCTGTTTATTTATGGTCGCTACAGCAATTTGTGGATACCGCGCCGATGCAATTTAATCCACATTTTGCCAAATTTGTCTTGTTGGCTGCGTTGATGCAAATTATTGCCACTGCATTAATGGTGAAACTGTTTAGTTTAAAAAATTATGCCATTGGTGCAGGGCTTGCTAAAAGCGAAGCTATGGTTGCAGCCATTTTGGGAATGGTATTTTTCGGCACTCAGCTAACGCCTTTAGGTTGGGTTGGCGTATGCGTAGGGGGTGTTGCGGTGCTCATTCTTAGCGGCATAAAAAGTCACCAAGGGTTATCTGTTACTACTGTGCTAATTGGTTTAGCAAGTGGTAGCGCATTTGCTTTAACCTCATTGTCTGTCCGTGAAGCCAGTTTGCAGTTACATGGGCCTTTTGCGTTACGTGCTGCATGGGTCTTGTTATGTGTTATTGCGCTGCAAACGTGTTTATTAATGCTCTATTTATGCATAACAGATCGCGCCACATTGAAAGCGCTTTGGCATAAACGTAAGTTAACCGTTGCCATTAGTGTCACCAGTTGCATAGGTTCTATTGGTTGGTTTAGTGCGATGGCAATTGAATCGGTGCCGTTAGTTAAAACATTAGGCCAAGTAGAGGTGTTTTTTATGCTGCTTATTAGTCGGTACTGGTTAAAACAAGGCACCAGTAAAAGTGACATGCTTGGGTTATTGTTAATTGCCATTGCTGCAATTTTGGTGATGTGGAGCTAAAGAGGGCGTTGGTTTGGGAGCGTCATTCAATCATTAATGTTAGTCATGAGGCAACGTTACTCATAATAGCTTAACTATTTTAATATGATGAACCAATTATAACCAAGGTAAAACGCGCTAGCGTTCATCGTGATAACACACCAGCTAAACTGGGATAAACGACGCAATACAGGCGTTTCGGTATCACGCCTTAAATGCAGATATTATTGCAACCTAACTAATTTATTTTTTACCCTTTCTATGCTTCACGAAGGTGATAATCAAAGCTATTAACGCCAGTAGTTGGAAAAGCCAAAAGAAAAAAATCAACCCAAAAGGCTCAATTAAAAAACCATTATCATCTACGTATGTACCGATAATATTATAAGCAATTAAACACAAAGCAGAGCAGATACCAAAAACAAAGCTTATTTTATATTTATGGATAACATTCATCAGTTTCTCAAGTTTTAAATAGCTAACATGTTTTATAAGGATACATAATTTACCGTCATAAGTGTAATGGAACAAATAAGTTATCAGGCCTACTTAAACGAAGAAATACCGTTGCTTATAATGTTAAGCGCAGTGAAAGTAAGCTACGGTATTTTTTCTGTTTGAGATTATTGTTTGTTACCCATTTCAACCTCACTATGCTGAGGTTTTGCAATAATAAGTTTATTATTGTTTTTATAGATGCATTTTTAGGGCTTAATTAAATCCATTTTTCTGACGATAAATGATTAAAATATAACATTCGCATTATCAAAGCATTAACCACCGCCCGCGTGCGTGTTAAGCGTTCAAGCTACCACCCGTCATTTAAAATCAAATGACGGGTGGTAGCTTAAGTTGGAGAGTGTCGCACTGTTGAGTTCAATTTGAGCTTAGCTCATTAAAAATCATTTATTTAGCAAACTTGCGCTGAAAAGCCAAACCTAACACACCAAGTAAAGACCAAAATCCGATTGCGCCACCTGAATCTTTGTTTTGGTTGGTTTTTGGTGAGGCCGTTTGAACGGGAGGGGTTCGACCTTGATTAATAGTTATAACCTGATCATTATCAAGTGTTACTTTGCCCTCGTACCCGTTGGCACTTTCAATGTCATAAGTACAAGTGTCAAACGGTTGTACCGTAGTCCCAACACAGCTACCACCTATAATTGTTACATCACCCGAATAAGTCGCGTTGTCGATAAAACTATCTCGATGCAAACTTTGCACTTCAACCGTAACAGTGCCGCCCGTTGTTGGTGTTGTTGCTTGAGTTGGATAGTGCCAGCCGTTAACCGTTGATAAAATAAAATCTCTTGCCAAGGCCAAGCGTATTCCCTCTGCTTGTTCGTGGGTTTCTTCATCGAGCGCACCCCCCACATGAATCGCAACAATGCGGTTGTTTGAGTCGATATAAGGCGCGCCAGAGTCGCCAGCTATAGACATGCCTTGACCCGTTTCTTTTAAAACAGTTTTATAGATTGTCAAATCTTGGGGGTTTGATAGTTCAATGGCATAACTAAGCGTGTCCAAAGGGTTGTAATCCCCTGCGCCCCAACCGAGTAATTTAATTTTTTCGTTAGCTGTTAATATGCGTGTAGATAAAAAAGTGGCTTTTGTTGTATCAACACTAAATGGCAATTCCCACAAACTAACATCTGTTCCAATTGTGTCATACGTAGGATCAATATAGACATTTGAGGGGTATACCGTCCCATTTTTATAAGTTTCAACCCCATAAGCGGCTTTATCTGCACAATGCGCCGCAGTTAACACCCATTTGCCGCCAATAATCGTGCCAGTACAGTTCATTATTACACTATCGTCATTGTCTGACCAATTCACGACCGTGCCATTTTCAACAGCTAATGCATGGCAAGAAATAGCCATTAAACTTAATGCTAGAAGGGATTTTTTCACACTGAACCTCGGTATAGTTAAATCGTTAATTACTTAATGTGTTAATTGCTTAATGCGTTAATTATACAGTTAACATATTAAGGATGAAATTGTACGATTATAATAAAATGTAAAATAAACTTGTTATTGAATATTTAGATAATAAAAAGATACGAAGTAAGAAACCCTATTTAATGTTATATAATTAAACCAACAATCACTCTTAATATTATTTCATTACAGGATGGTAGCTAACGTAAAATTAACTTTGAGTTAACGGGTGAGGTGTTTGTATTTAACTTGGCTATAAACCAAAAATGCTAAGTGCTTTTATCCCTGCTGAATGTTTGGTTATGTTTGGTTATGTTTGTGGTGGTGATTACCACGAAATTGACATTTTAAAGTATGATACCCCTGACTTATAAAATTCACCACCATCTACGTTAAAACCCAATTTTTTATAAAATGAATATGCTGAAGTTCGTGCATCACACCAAAAATAATTGATATTATTACGCTTCAAATCGTTAATAATATGCACGATAGCTTTAGTCCCCATTCCTTGACCTTGATATTCAGGTAACGTTGCAAATTTTCTAAGCCTTGCTTCATTTTCATAGATAAAAACAGATGCAACACAGACAAGTTTATTGTCATTAAACACACCATAATGAATTGCTGAATCATCACCTTTTACTTCACAAAATGAAGGTGATTTATCTGGCCATAACACTTGATGTCTAATGGGTAAAACATCTGCAGTCGTCATTTTTTTTATTTTTATACTTCTTTTCGTTATTCTAAAAAACATAGACATAATGACGCCTCACTAAAGATGGTGCTTTGCAATTTATCGGGGAGTAGCTCAAAGCCAGAGCCAGACTCGTTTTGTCAAAGAAACTAAATCGAAGAGCAGCATGAATAAACATAACATACTTTTTATTGGCCTTATGTAGGCTGCAAGCTAATCAAGCGCAAATGCAGCGCTGCATTTGTTGTCGGAATACGATTATTTGACAAAGGGAAATGCATATAACTTGCTAAGCTATTTAAAAATATAGAGTTTCGACTAACGAGTACCGTCGGCTGTGTTTTGTCCTCGTTATACGTTGACTTTATATTTCAAATCCATTACTTCATCTCCTGTCATTCCCCTAAAACCCCAACAGTGGGCTTCTTGTTCTTTAATCGTGATTTCTATATTTATTGGGGAAATATTTAATTGAGTCGCTATTTCTGAAAATAAACGCTTAATTAAAGATTTCTTTGTCTTAACGTGTCTGCCCGACATCATATTTATTTCTATGACTGTGTAACTATCATTACGACCTTGTGGATAATAAAAATCACTTTTGTCCATTGGGATTATTCTGTGGGCTCGTTTACTTTCTGGTAAACCTAATTCTTGCGACATACAAAATTGAATAATATCTGATAATGTTGATTTTATCGGATTTAAAGACTCTTTTATTCCATAAATAACTATCATGATTATTTTCCTGTGAATACACTATTTTCATAACGTATGATGCCCATTTAAGGGGCTGATAACCGTTTGCTAAAAGGTGTAGTGAGGCGAAACTGAGCAAACGGTTAGCTGTTTCGCTTGAACGACTGATTGTATGTGCCTAGCATAACGACTTTAAAAGCCTTTTACTGCCAGCCAAGCCAAAATATCGACTAACAGAATCATTGCTGATGTTCGCAATAACAGAGCAAAATGAGATACATTTTCTTTAGGCGTATGAGGCTCAGTATTTGAGTTGACCGACACCGTTGATGACGTATCACATTTTACGTAATACATTGAAGAATCAAGATTACCCATTTTGCCGTTTAAATCATTTTACATCCGCATTTTGCTGCATACCAAGGCCACGATAAGTAGCAAAAAAGGGTTGACTAAAATTGGCTGTGGCGTGAAATTGCCAACTTTTCTTGTCCATTAACCCCCTTGTTGTGCATGACTAAACAATGATGCGCTGTCAGGTAAACTTAGGCCTGCCATGTTGGTGCCTGAAGAACATTAAACCCGTTTCACTGGCCGTTTATATTCTCCGTGTTGCGACACGGCGTTACTATGAACGTGCAGTTGTAACTTCATACCTTAGAAATATGGGTACAACAATGCGCTAACAGTAACCCCATCGTCGCGCCAGCAAGAATATCCCCTAAGTAATGGTAGTTTTGACCTAATTGACCACATGCTGTTGCAAACATTAACACTAACCAAAAAACACGCAGTCTAGGCATTAAGTGACAGAACATACCGCCCAATGCAAACGCGAACAATGTGTGTCCAGAAGGAAAAGAGTGAAAACCGGCCTCAAGGTTAAACGGGTAAAACCCTTCAATACCGTTATCAATCCACGACAGATTATGATTAATCCAGGTTTCAGGCCACGTGCGGCCAAAGATAACCTTGCTGCTCACACGAATTGTCGTCGCAATGATGAACAACCAAGTTAATTGCCGACTGACTTGGTGTAATGTGGGTCGCCACTTAGGTAACATCCCTAGCACGATGAGACTGGCCGCGATGATGCTTAGTACTAGCGGTATTTCAGATAAAGTATGAAACAATAGGTTGGCGCTATTATAGGTATGCATAAACGTGGCAATACGTGTGTCAGCATATTGTACGCTGAGTATTACCAATAAGCTGGCCAGCAAGTAGCCCAATACATAACGTCGATGAAAGGCAAGCGGTTGTGCTGAGGGCGTTATCCAGTTATTCATTTTGTGGTTGTTATCATTGCAGTTGTTCGTATTGTCATCGTTGTCATTGGCGCGCAAATGGTGGCTAGGTGCACCACACGCACGTAAGCTCGCTGAAAAATAACGCTGATAGTGATCAGCGATGAAATATTATTATGCGTTTAGCTGTGCTGCAACGTTTCAATCATGATGATTTTATTGACCATTTTTTGATTTACCGGGACATTAAGCTGATGTTTTGCAGCGCGGCTAACGACATATCCGTTAATTTGTTGAATTTCAGTTGGACGTTGAAAGTGAATATCTTGGCGCATTGACGAGTAATTATTTGCCGTTGATGCAATGACCTTCGCGACAATCGATTGCATTTCAGTCAAGTTAATGACGACGTCATCAGCTTTTGCCACCGTGACACATTCTTCAATAATCGCATTAATACGTGTCTGATATTGTTTTTCACTTAATTGGCCATTACGGCATTGTTCAATGGCGGTGAGTGGATTAATTGCGCAGTTGATAACCAGTTTTTTCCATAAGGCATTGAGAATGTTATCGCTTAGCGCTAATGCCGGAATGGCATCATTAAGTAATTGCATTAATTGAGGTGCTATTGGCGTGCCTTGTATGTGGCCTATTGTCGTTAAGCCATTGCCTGTTTGTTCTATATGCCACTGGCTGTGTTTAAGTGCCGCTTGTGAGGTCGTGCCGATTGATAGCCCCATCCCAGTAAAAGGCGCGAGTATATTGGCCACGGTTAAATGTGGCCCCATGCCATTGTGAAGCAATAACACATGACAGTCACCTGGTAGCGCGTTAATGACATTATTTAAAGCGTTGTTAACCTGATAGGCTTTTACACACACAATAAGTAACTGAGTTGATGCTAAGCGTGCGCTTAAGTCGTTGTCACTAAGGCTGATAACATGCCCGTTGTATTGATGTCGATGACCTTCAATATCATCAAATACAAGTGCAGTTTGTGTGCTTGTTGAGTGTTGTTTTACCAATAGCTGGACATCAATGGCGGCGTTAATTTGGCTTGAACATTGCCGATAAAGTAGTTGCCCAATCGCACCAGCACCTAAAATAGTGATAGTCGAGGTTGATTTAGTCACTTGTTTTAGCCTTAGTTTGATACCAGTCTTTAACGTTTGAATACAACATTAAGCATAAATAAAAAAAGGTGATACCTGCTAAGTCAGCGGCGACATCTGCAATTGAAGCTCTTCGGTAAGGTAACATTGATTGAATCACTTCAATCATCATTGCATATAAGCTTAGTATGCTTGCTAACCAGTACCATTTGGGTTTGAACGCATAATAAGCTAAGTATGACAACGCGAAGAAACTGCCTGCATGACCTAATTTGTCCATGTTAGTGAAATAAATAGGGTAGTTAGGCTTAGAAAAAACCAAATAACTGACTACCGCAAAGGTAATTAATAAGGCCAACTTAAACACGTTTGTATAATTCATCACAAGCCTGAGTGGCCTCTTTAAAAAGTGTAATAGCATCATCATAAAAAAACTCACGCTTAATGTCACTGTTAACCCTGTTAATCCCCAAATTTCATGCGGTTCGGTTTACAATAAGTCTTTTGGTTATACTGAGGAAACCGCTAATGCCGTCAATGGATATCGTCTCAGAAGTCGATGCAGTAGAACTACGCAATGCCGTGGATAATAGTCGCCGTGAAATCGACAGTCGTTATGATTTTCGCGGAAAAAACGTCAATATTGAATTTAAAGACTTACAGGTAACGTTGTCAGCGGATGATGACTATTACTGTAAGCAAATGGTTGATGTCCTGCGGATGAACTTGAGCAAGCGTAATGTTGATCCCGCAGTGATGGAAGTAGATGAAAAAGCCCTGCATACAGGTAAAACCTTTTCTCTGCGAGTGCGTTTTAAAGAAGGTATTGAAACCGATATCGCAAAGAAATTAGTTAAAATCATTAAAGAAAGTAAACTAAAAGTGCAATCAGCCATTCAAGGCGACTCAGTCAGAGTGACTGGTAAGAAACGTGACGATTTACAAGCGGTGATGCAACTTGCACGTACATCAGAATTAGGCCAACCGTTTCAGTTTAATAATTTCAGAGATTAATCTGGCTGTGGCATTGTGATAATTGATGTAGATGTAGATGTAGATGTAGATGTAGATGTAGATGTAGATGTAGATGTAGATGTAGATGTAGATGT
>NZ_JAAIKR010000021.1 GCF_018221465.1 Shewanella intestini
GAAGGATTCGAACCTTCGACCAATTGGTTAAAAGCCAACTGCTCTACCAACTGAGCTAACAGCCCATCTTGGTTTATCAATACCAATTGTATTGAATGGATAAAAAGCCAACTGTCTGATTGAACATCCAACTGAGCTAACAACCCATCTTGGTTTTATCAATACTAATTGTATCGAATGGAATAAAAGCCAACTGTCTGATTAAACATCCAACTGAGCCAACACCCACATCTGGTTTTACGTAATGATGGATTACGTCTGAATTAAAGCCTAACTGGCAATCTCACTTTCAGAGAAGTGGTGGGCTGTGAAGGATTCGAACCTTCGACCAATTGGTTAAAAGCCAACTGCTCTACCAACTGAGCTAACAGCCCATCTTGATTTTATCAATACCAATTGTATTGAATGGATAAAAAGCCAACTGTCTGATTAAACATCCAACTGAGCCAACACCCACATCTGGTTTTACGTAATGATGGATTACGTCTGAATTAAAGCCTAACTGGCAATCTCACTTTCAGAGAAGTGGTGGGCTGTGAAGGATTCGAACCTTCGACCAATTGGTTAAAAGCCAACTGCTCTACCAACTGAGCTAACAGCCCATCTTGGTTTTATCAATACTAATGTATTGAGTGGAAGAAAAGCCAACTGTATGATTGCACATCCAACTGAGCTAACTCCTTCTTACTCATTATACTAATTAGTAAGAATAAACACTGACTTAAAAACGTTTTAAAACAATTTTTAAAACTGCTTAAAAGCAACTCTCAGCAGCGTGCCGTGCTGAGGGCGCTTATAATACCGTTTTCGTATCTTCATGCAAGCGCAATTTTCTAATTTTTTGCCGTTTGCATGAAAAACGGCCGAAGAGGCTGTTTATTGATACAAATGAGACTAAAGACTGGTTAATTGTTGCTTAGCTAACCTTGCAGATGCACTATTGGGATATTCTTTTAATACTGAATTGTACAAAGAAGTAGCCGTTGTTTTATCGTTTTGTTTCTCAGCAATCATGCCTAACTTAACAAGGCTATCACCACGCTTGCTAGATTTAGGATATTTATTCACCACAATGTTAAACGCATTTTTAGCTGCATCTAACGTACCTTTATTATAAAGTAGCTGCCCCAACCAATAATTCGCATTAGGTGCGTATGTCGATTGTGGATATTGCTTAATAAAGTCACCAAATGCTGGAATCGCCTCATCGTACTTACGCTCTTTAAGAACGAGGTTCACAGCCGCTTCATAGCTTGCTGTTTCCCCCAAAGAGGAAGGCACTGAATTGGCTTCTTGTCCATGTGTATTAGTCGTAACAGGTTCTGCTGACTTGGTATTTAAATTAGCAATATCTTCATACAGTTGACGTTGTCGCTGTAGCATTTGATCCATTTGATATTGTTGTTGTTCTGAAAGTCCTCTTAACTCAAGAACCTCACTTTGCAACGTATCTAAACGTCGCTGCATATCAAATTCACTCTGTTGCTTCGCTTTTAGAATACGCTCTAACTTAGCGATACGATCTTGGCTTGAGCCTGCTGCAATATCAACAACAGGGGCAGCTGCCATAGCATTACCCATTGTAAATATCATTGCCGTCATTAAAACCGTACGTTTCATCCTGTTACTCCTAGCCCACTTTTGTGTGGTTTATATAAACTGAGATTAATAAACTAAAACACCACGACGGTTTTTAGCAAATCCACCTTCTGAGCGAGAGAAGTCTAGTGGCTTTTCTTCACCATAACTCACAATACTCATTTGGCTAGGCTGTACACCCATAGATTGTAAATACTTAGCAATCGCTTTAGCACGGCGTTCACCCAGAGCAATGTTGTATTCAGGTGTGCCACGCTCATCAGCATGACCTTCAATCAACACTTTGACATTTGGATGCTCAACTAAGTAATTACCATGAGCTTGTAAAATTTCGGCATTTTCAGTTTGAACTTCACTTCGGTCAAAATCAAAATAAATGATGTTCTCACGACGAAGCTCTTGTTCTTTTAATTTTTGTTGTTCAACAGGAGACAACACCGGTGCAACACCGCCTGTTTCAACACCGCCATTAGCATACTCACCTGATGTCTGTCCTGACGTAGAAGAGGTTGAGCTACTTGCGTCGGTTTCAGACTCAGAAGTTGAGCTACAAGCACCTAACGCGAATAAAGGGATAGCAATAACCATTGCTTTGAATAGTTTATTCAGATCCATCATAAATCCTTACTTTAAAAATTATAAAAATGGTGACCAAGCCGGTGATTTAACCGCCCCTTTACCGACTGGCAATCTAGCCTTAAATCTACCGTCCATAGAAACTGCTGCTAACACTTGTTGGTTTTTATAGGTCGTACCATAAATAACCATGGTGCCATTGGGTGCGACACTTGGAGATTCATCGAGCTGAGTTGACGATAACACCTGCATATACCTTGTCGCTAAATCCATACGCGCAATGTGATATCGCCCATTAGTGCGATTTACAAATATCAAGCTGCGACCATCAGGGGTAATTGAACCGCCTAAGTTCCACTCACCTTCAAAGGTCATTCGACTTACTTTATTAGTTTGCAAATTCACTTTATAAATCTGTGGTCTGCCACCGCGTTCAGAGGTAAACAACAGTGACTTACCATCTGGAAACCAAGAAGGCTCAGTATCAATAGCATAATGGTTGGTCACTCGCTGACTGACTTTGGTATCAATGTCGATAACATAGATTTCTGGTTGGCCATCTTTAGACAACGTTACCGCCAGTTTCTTTCCATCAGGTGAAAAGGTCGGCGCACCATTAATACCATTAAAACTACTCACTTTGGTGCGTTGCTGGGAGTAAATATCTTGGACGAAGATTTCTGCTTTGCGATTTTCAAAGCTGACATACGCTAAACGGCGACCATCAGGTGACCATGCTGGTGACATCAATGGCTCCGGAGAGCGTAATAACATTTGCTCATTAAACCCATCGTAGTCAGAAATCATTAATTGGTATGGTGATTTAGCTTCATGATTGACAACCACATAAGCAATGCGGGTTAAAAAAGCACCGCGAATCCCTGTCAACTTTTCATAAACGATGTCACTAATACGGTGGCTATATTGGCGAAATTGATTCGCACTAATCACCGTTTCACGGTTTTCTAATAAATAGCTATCTTTGCTAGCGGGCCCTTTAGTGGCTTCAAGCTGTGCTTTAACTAAATCAATGAGTTCAAATTTAACTAAATACTGGTCAACACCATAAGGTTTAACAGAACCAACAACTAAAGCTTCTGATTCAATACCATGCCATTGTTGCACGTTAAACTGCGCTACATTGGCAATGTTTTGCTGTGGCAGCGCCCGAGTATCAAGCGGCTTAAACGTGCCGCTTCGCGCTAAATCTGAAACCACGACATCTGAAATAGATGCAGGAACAGGCCCCTGCCCTTGCCAAACAAACGGCACAATGGCAACAGGTCTTGCTGCATCAATACCTTCGGTAATAACAATATCCAATGCTGCACGCACCGGAGTTGTAATGATAACAAGTGCAAACACACACCATTTAACCAAGATTTTCATGAGATTCCTTCTTTGTATAAGGCACTACGGGTTAATACGATTAATGACCGATCTCTGGAGACACAATTAAGTTAATTTCTTTCAATTTTTCATATACATCAGGTTCTGCCGACATTGGCAGTTTACCGACTTTATTAATCGCTGCCTTTGCTGCTCTACACACCACTTGATCGCCATCAAGGGTCTGACTTGCCGTAACAAAACCATCTCTTGCCAAACGTAAAAACACCCGACAACTTTTGCCCTGCATTGAGCTATCAAACACAATATATCGCTGAATAGTGGCTTGGATCATAGCTTGATATTTACCGACCTCTGACAAAACTTGTTTATTACGCGTTTTGGACAATGCAGTTTGCTCTGCCGCCATTGCTTCAGCCATTTCACGCTCTTGTTGCGCTTTAGCTTGAGCGGCAGCTTTACGTTTACGTTCCTCTTCTGCCTTACGCTTACGTTCTTGCTCCGCTTTCTTAGCTGCGGCTTCTTCTGCTTTACGCTTTTGCGCAGCTTTAGCTGCTGCTTGTTCAGCTAATTTCTTTTCATGTTCTTTTTGTTTACGAAGCGACTCGGCTTTAGCCGCTTTTTCACGTTCTTGCTTTTGCTTTAATTGCGCCGCTTTAGCCGCATCATTTGCACGCTTGGTTTCAATTTCTTTTTGCTTACGCTGAGCCTCTAATTGCTTAATTTTCTTTTGCTCAAGCTCACGCGCTTTTGTGGCCTCACGGGCACGGCGGTCAAGTTCATCTTGACGGGCTTTCTCTTTCCTAGCTTCATCTTCACGTTGTTGCTTTATTCTGGCAACGCGTTCATCTACTTTCTTCTGGTCAATCACAATTGCTTGTACAGCAGGAGCGCTTGGCGCGGGTGTAATATGCTTGGGCTTTTCATCAAAATTCACCCCCGCAATCAAAAAGATAATCACACCAACATGTATTGCACCTGAAATCATTAACGGGACAGAAAGTTCGTATTTAACAGCCAATTATTTATCCTCCGGAGAGTCGGTCATCAATCCAACCGCTGGCACACCAGAATGTTGCAAGGTCACCATTAACTGAATGACACTATCATAAGGGATTGACCTGTCTGCTTTGACAACCACAGGACGATCGGGTTCCAATTGCACTAATGCGCCGACTTCAATCCCAACTTGATCTAAGTCCATTGGATCTGAAGTTGAACCACTGCCAACGTTAAGAAAATAATCACCAGCGGCATCGATCGACGCCACAATAGGAGGCTTGCTTTCAGCTGGCAGCGCCTCGGCTTCACCTTGAGGCAGCTCAACTTTAACGCCTTGAGATACAATTGGAGCTGTTACCATAAAAATAATTAACAACACCAGCATCACGTCAATGTAGGGAACAACGTTGATTTCAGCAACGGGGCGACGACGTTTTCTTTGATACATTAGCCTGCATCCCTATCAGCGTAGGCTTGACGTTGCAAAATATTGGAAAACTCTTCCATAAAGTTCGCGTAAGACGCTTCTAACTTATCAACTTGAGTTGTAAAACGGTTATAGGCAATCACGGCAGGAATCGCTGCAAAAAGTCCCATTGCGGTTGCAATTAGCGCTTCAGCAATCCCAGGAGCAACCATAGCTAACGTGGCATTTTGAACTGCACCCAATGCAATAAATGAGTTCATAATCCCCCATACAGTTCCGAACAAGCCAATATAAGGGCTGGTTGAACCAATCGTGGCAAGCAGGGGTAAGTTATTTTCTACCTTCTCAATTTCACGAGATAAGCTCACACGCATGGCGCGTGATGTACCATCCATCACCGCTTCTGGTACTTTGCTATTCACTTTATTTAAGCGTGAGTATTCTTTAAAGCCTGCAACAAACATGGCTTCAAGCCCTGTCACACCATCGCCTCTTGCATTTAATTCTTTATATAGACGGTTTAAATCCACACCCGACCAAAACGTGTCCTCAAATTTTAATGAACGTGTACGCGCATGGATTAGCAACTTTCGTCGTTGGATAATGACGGCCCAAGAAAGCACTGACAAACTTAACAGAGTAAGCATCACTAACTTAACGAGTAAGCTTGCTTCTAAGAAAAGACCAATAAATGAAATATCAGCTTGCACGTGTGAACTCCTGAATGATAGAAGGCGGTATTGCCCTTGGGCGCATTTTTGAAAGTGAAATACAAGCAACGGTTATAGTTGCTTCGCAATAAGTTTGGTAATCGGTGTCTATCAAGCGCTGATGAAAAACCATCGAGGCTTTTTTTAACCGCATGATCTGTGACCGCACAGTCAAAGATTGTTCGAAACGCGCCGCAATTTGAAAATCAATGTCCGCTTTTTTTACCACAAATGCAATATCTTGAGAAAGTAATTCAGACTGCTTGATCCCCAATGACATTAGCCATTGCGTCCTTGCGCGTTCAAAAAAATTGAGGTAATTGGAATGATAAACAACGCCACCAGCGTCAGTATCTTCATAGTAGATAGAAATAGGCCAATCAAAGGTCATGAGGTTATGCATTATATTTATCTATTTTCGCTTACTATACCGAGTCAATTTAACCTTGTGAATAATGTTACTTATGAAATACGACTTTTACACATGAAAAGGGGCTAATGTGCACCAGATTGACGTGTAGGTGGATAATTATTAATCTTACCCTTCATTTACCATCGCGATATATCCCCATCGTCGAACTCAATACCATCGTCTGTGCCCTAACAAAGTGCTAATAGATAGAAGTCAATTTACCGGATCGACATGCATGGTGACCGCTATAAATAATTCAATAGTTCAACTAAACACACTTAAAAATCAGCCCTTGATAGAAAAATCATCTTGAACAGCATGTTCTCAACTGGCTGTTAACAAAATTTTATCTTACTTAGATTCACTTATCCGATTAAATATGCACTTTTGATGACTACAAAGCCTAAAAAGCTGATATTAAGCGGTTTCAAGCCAACTAGACGTGTTCAAGATCACACTTAATCATTAGTATAACTAATGCTTAATAAGAGTTTTTCTAGTTTGTAAACTGAGCATCTAAAACTTACTATAACTACGTTCTCAAACATGATGATTCAGTTTTGGGAGCAAAGAACATAAAATTGGTGTAACCCAATACATCAATTTCATTTGGTTCTTATGCTTGACTTCCTTCCTTCAATTTGTTGATTGCAAATTATTCGGCCTGCTTAATTTAAGCAGGCTTTTTTTTACACTTTACGCAGCATTACCACAATAAACTAATTTAATTAGTGACTTACGTAAATCTACTTAATATCTATATTTTGATGGAGAGATAAAGTGCGAGCAGTTATTTGCAAAGTAAAACTGTTACATGTCTCTTTAGTTGCAGTATCCTTGATGTCTTTTAAATAAAGATTAAAACAGAATATTGAGCATCATTTAATTAATGATTAAATGATCTCCATAAAAAAACCCCGAATCAATTCGAGGTTTTCAAATGAATTTAACAATATTTATTATAATGTTACTTAAGCTAGATTAGCTATTGCTCTTGGTAATTTTTATCACTACGCGTCGGTTGATTTGCCGGTCTGCTGCTAAAGTGTTACCCGCGACATGCCTTTTTTCACCATGTCCATTCGTTGTTATCCGAGTTTGGTCAATGCCACTTGCAACTAAAATATCTTTCACTGACCTCGCACGCTTATCGGAAACGCGTTGATTGACAGAATGCCCACCATAGCTGTCCGTATAAGCATCAACTAAAACGAGTTCAATATCCTTATCATAAGCTAAATATTGCTGCACCCTTTTCAGTTGTTGTGTAGAAAAATGTGTCAGCTCAGTTCCGCCATCTTTGTAATTAAGAACAGTAAAGGCAATATCATCAAAACTAAATGGTAATAAGTTAGCTAAACATGACCTGAATTCTTTGTATTTACCATTAAAATTAACCGATGAAATCCCAACAGCGACTTTAGAAGTCGGGTCGTACCAGTCAGCATAATAAAAAGTGGGCACCATGCCTTGACTAAGTTCATTCAACATTGCCCAAGCAGCTTTTTTAGGGACTTCGCCATCGAATTCACGCTGATAGGTTAATTTTGTAATTTCTCGAGAATTTAATCCAGGCCGCCATTGCGGCGCCATGCTGACTAATTTGGCGTTGGTGACAGCATCTGGCTTTAACCACATATCAAGGGTAAATAACATATTCATGTCTTTACCAGAATGGCTCGTAAACAACGCAGTGCCGTAACCGGGAATATTATGTTCAAGTTTGCACTCTACGGGTGAACTTTCACTGACTTTCCAAGAGGAATTTTCTAATGTTGCCACATACTGACGTAACTGAGCATTTGCCGAAAAGCTCATTAATATTGACAGTGTCAATATAAGATTGCGCCACATAAAATTACCCTTCCTCTATTAGTCTTAACTTGTTATCGGCGCTAAATTGTTTTGCTTTAGTGATAAATGCATCAATTGAATGATTTTTAAACTAACTAACATGACAGGCTCGAACTGATTGTCCATAATAGCCAGCTTATGTCATCAACCGATTTTCGATGACTTCGTTTTAAGGATGCACTAAGCATGAGTGATATTTGCGACACCAATAAATTTAAACACCGCTTTAGAGGTTATTTCCCCGTTGTCATTGATGTTGAAACTGCAGGATTCAATGCCAAGACCGACGCGTTACTTGAAATCGCTGTAACCATGCTAAAAATGAATGATGATGGTGTGATTGAATTAGATAAAACGCTGCATTACCACATTGAACCTTTTGATGGCGCGAATCTTGAACCTGAGGCATTAGCATTTAATGGTATCGATCCCACTAATCCATTACGTGGTGCGGTAGATGAAAAAGTCGCGTTTTTAGAAATTTTCAAAGAAGTGAAAAAGGCACAAAAAGCGGTAGACTGCCACAGAAGTATTATTGTTGCTCATAACGCCGCGTTTGACATGGGCTTTGTGAATCAGGCTATTGAGCGTAATTCACTTAAACGATCACCTTTTCACCCTTTTGCTAGTTTTGATACTGCAACCTTAGCAGGGTTAGCCATTGGTCAAACTGTATTGGCCAAAGCCTGTAAAATGGCTGGCATCGATTTTGATAATAGCGAAGCGCATTCTGCTTTATATGATACCGAGCGCACAGCTGAGCTATTTTGTCATATTGTTAATCGCTGGAAAGAACTGGGTGGTTGGCCACTCATTAGCGAAGACGAACAGCAAAATGAATTAACGTCATCCAATGATGACTCTTAATCAAATGCTCATTTGACACATGAAAAAATCTACACCTGAAAATGCATTTTCTTTTTCTCAAATAGGTACTACTTCATAATACTCATAAAAAAAGCTGCCAATGGCAGCTTTTTTTATTATTGATTAAGCGATTAAAGCTTGTCAGAATTGTCTTTTAAGTAAGAGGCAACGCCTTCAGTGCTCGCAGTCATACCTTCATCACCTTTAGACCAACCAGCTGGACAAACTTCACCATGTTCTTCATGGAATTGAAGCGCATCAACCATACGCAACATTTCATCAACGTTACGCCCTAATGGAAGGTCGTTTACCACTTGGTGACGAACTTGTCCGTCTTTATCAACTAAAAACGAACCACGAAATGCAACACCCGCATCAGGATGCTCAACATCGTATGCTTTACAGATTTCATGTTTAACATCTGCAACTAATGTATATTTAACTGGGCCAATACCGCCTTGATCTACAGGGGTGTTACGCCATGCGTTATGTGAAAACTGAGAGTCAATTGAAACACCAATCACTTCAACACCGCGTTTGGTAAATTCTTCTAAACGATGATCAAAAGCAATCAACTCAGACGGACAAACAAAAGTAAAATCTAATGGGTAAAAGAAAATTACCGCAGGTTTGCCTTTAATTGCAGTTGCTAAGTTAAAGTTTTCAACAATTTCACCGTTACCAAGCACAGCTGCAGCAGTAAAATCTGGGGCAGGACGTCCTACTAATACGCTCATTTATAATCTCCATTAATGGCTTAAATAGACTCAAGTAAAATTTACACCCATATAAGGATATAAAACTGGATATACCATACAAGGTATTGAGTCAGTCTATAAGGGTTTTAGCATAAAATATCGTTTATTTGCAGAAAATAACAACATAAGCAGCTCTCTTTACGCTAGTCACAATGGATAACACCGATGACAACAAAAACATTGGCGTTACACATTATTCACATCAATGACTTGTTTTCGTAAATATTAAAGTAAACTTAATAAAAAAAGACTTTAAGCTAGACAAATACGTGTTAGCAAGTCAAAAATAGCCTTTAAATTAATTAATAAGAATTTACAATATGAATGCTGTTGTTATTGCAGTTAGCTTAATGCTGCTGTTAAGTTTTGCTCGAGTCAATGTCGTTATCGCCTTAACCATCAGTGCTGTTGTTGCTGGTTTAGTCGGTGGACTAGGTGTTGACGGAACGATTTCCGCCTTTAATAACGGCTTAGGTGGCGGCGCTGAAATTGCCCTAAGTTATGCATTACTTGGGGCTTTTGCATCCGCCTTATCGCACTCAGGGTTAACAACGTTAATTTCGCAAACGCTCATCAAAAAATTAGGTAAAGAACCTAATGCAACCAATACTAACGTACTACGTTGGGTATTGTTGTTAAGCATATTAGCAATGGCGGTTTCTTCACAAAACGTGCTGCCAATTCATATCGCATTCATTCCTATTTTAATTCCGCCATTATTACTTGTCATCAATACCCTGAAGATTGATCGCCGCTTAATCGCTTGCTTTATTACCTTCGGCTTGGTCACCACTTATATGATTCTACCGATAGGTTTTGGGGGCATTTTCTTAAATGACATCTTACTGGCTAATCTAAATAGTAATGGCCTAACAGCCACCAGCAGCCAAATTCCTCAGGCCATGTTATTACCTGCATTAGGCATGGTCACAGGGTTACTCATTGCAACGTTCATCAGCTATCGTAAACCGCGTCATTATGAATCTGTTGACGTTAAAATTGAAAACACACAAACCCGCATTGATAAAAAGAGTATCGCGGTGTCAATTATTGCGATTATCTCCACTTTAGTGGTGCAATTAGCTACAGATTCAATGATTTTTGGTGCATTAACAGGCTTCATAATTTTCAATTTTTCTGGCATTTTAAAAAATGTCTCAGGACAAGACTTGTTTAATCAAGGTGTGCTGATGATGGCTAACATTGGTTTTATTATGATTGCCGCTGCAGGTTTTGCTGAAGTAGTAAAGTCAACCGGTGAAGTAATGACACTTGTCACTTCCATTGGCGACATTATTGGTGACAACAAACCATTAGCGGCTATTTTAATGTTAATTGTCGGTCTATTAATTACTATGGGGATTGGTTCGTCTTTCTCAACCATTCCAATTATTGCCACTATTTACGTACCATTAGCATTAAGTTTTGGGTTCTCTGTCCCTGCAACCATCGCACTAGTTGGAACCGCTGCTGCATTAGGTGATGCAGGCTCGCCTGCATCAGACTCGACTTTAGGCCCAACATCAGGTTTAAATGTTGACGGACAACATGACCATATCCGCGACAGTGTTATTCCAACATTTGTTCACTTTAATTTACCTTTACTTGCATTTGGTTGGATTGCTGCAATGGTGCTTTAAAGTGTAAATACCATTATTTGCTCGTTTATTAGTTATTGTGCGTAAATATTGACGATGGCTTTTAGTTAAGTTGATATTGTTAGCCAACAACCAATCATCAAACGACTGCCACTTAACCTGTAAAAATAATGACAAAAAAGGGAGCATAAGCTCCCTTTTTTGTCTCTGCGGTTAAACAGATTTATTTAGTTCCAAATATTTTATCACCAGCATCACCTAAACCCGGCAAAATATAACCTTGATCGTTTAGGCAATCATCGATTGATGCGGTAAATAGTTCAATATCAGGATGTGCTTGTTCTAGCGCTTTAATGCCCTCTGGCGCTGCCACTAACACTAATGCCTTAATTGATACACAGCCACGAGATTTAAGTAAATCAATTGTCGCAATCATTGATCCGCCAGTTGCCAACATCGGGTCAACTATCAAGGCTACACGTTCATCAACATTACTGACTAATTTATCAAAATAAGGAACAGGCTCTAATGTGTCTTCGTCGCGGTAGATACCAACGACAGAGATTTTAGCACTTGGCATTTGCTCAAGTACACCATCCATCATACCTAAACCTGCACGCAAAATAGGCACTACAGTGACTTTTTTACCTTTAATTTGTTCAACTTCAACCGGACCGTTCCAACCATCTATTGTTACAACTTCCGTTTCAAAATCTGCAGTAGCTTCGTAAGTCAACAAGCTACCAACTTCTGTTGCTAACTCTCTAAAACGCTTAGTACTGATATTTGCTTCACGCATTAAACCCACTTTATGACGTACAAGCGGATGCTTCACCTCAACGACTTTCATCTTTTTCTCCTCGATCTCACTAAAGAATGGTGATTATGGGCAAATGGTAGTGCATTTGTCCCTATCATAAAACATAAAGTTTGCCATTAACGATGAATCGTGAACTAAAGCAATATAAATCAGCTAAATATGTGTTTTATTCACCGCATAAGCATAATTGTCACTTTCTCGAGTAGTGACAAACTGGTAGAATACCGCCCCATAAAATCCCATAAAACGATGTACCCGAGAGGATCCTCCGTGAGCACCACTACCCCACTAAGTTACAAAGATGCTGGCGTTGATATTGATGCTGGTAACAAATTAGTTGATAACATTAAGTCTGCGGTAAAACGCACCCACCGCCCAGAAGTTATGGGCAACTTAGGTGGTTTCGGCGCATTGTGTGAACTGCCTACTAAATACAAACAACCGGTACTCGTTTCAGGTACTGACGGTGTTGGTACTAAGTTGCGTTTAGCCATTGACTACCAAAAACACGACTCTGTTGGTGTTGATTTGGTTGCTATGTGCGTTAACGATTTAATCGTTGCTGGCGCTGAACCCCTATTTTTCTTAGATTACTATGCAACAGGCAAGCTTGATGTTGATACAGCAACCTCTGTTGTCAACGGTATTGCTGAAGGTTGTCATCAATCTGGTTGTGCCCTTATTGGCGGTGAAACAGCTGAAATGCCTGGTATGTATGAAGGCGAAGATTACGATTTAGCTGGATTTTGTGTTGGTGTGGCTGAAAAAGAAGCCCTCATCGATGGCAGTAAAGTCACTTCTGGCGACGCACTGATTGCATTAGGCTCTTCGGGTCCTCATTCAAACGGTTATTCACTTATCCGTAAAGTCCTGGAAGTGAGCCAAGCTGACCCTAAACAAGACTTAGCTGGTAAACCACTTATCGATCATCTATTAGAACCAACCAAGATTTATGTTAAGTCGTTACTTAAGCTGTTAGAACAAACTGAAGTCCATGCAATGGCGCACATCACTGGTGGTGGGTTCTGGGAAAACATCCCACGTGTATTACCAGATGATAGTAAAGCCGTTATCAACGGTGACTCTTGGCAGTGGCCTGTCGTTTTCGATTGGTTAAAAGACAACGGTAATATTGAACAATTTGAAATGTACCGCACCTTCAACTGTGGTGTGGGTATGATCATTGCGTTACCTGCAGAGAAAGTAAACGCTGCACTTGAGATATTAACATGCGAAGGTGAAAACGCTTGGTTGATTGGTAACATTGCTGCACGTAATGGTGATGAAGAGCAAGTGGAGATCATCTAAATGTCAGCTCGCTGTCGTGTCGTTGTACTTATTTCTGGTAATGGTACAAACCTTCAAGCCATTATTGATGGTTGTGATGATACCTTAACGGCTGATGTCATTGGGGTAATTAGCAATAAACCCGATGCTTATGGATTAATCCGAGCTCATCAGAGTGAAATTGACACCAGTTGTGTAATACCACACCTTAATGAAAGTCGTGAAGATTATGATGCTCGTTTACTTGAGAGCATCAACAAATACCAGCCTGACTTAATTGTTCTTGCAGGCTTTATGCGTATTTTGAGCAACAACTTTGTAGAAAAATTTATTGGCAAGATAATCAATATTCATCCATCGCTATTGCCTAAATACCCTGGTTTACACACACATCAGCGGGCCATTGATGCCGGTGACAGTGAGCATGGCGCAAGTGTCCACTTTGTTACCCCTGAGTTAGACTCAGGCCCGGTGATTTTGCAAGCTAAAGTCCCTGTGTATTTAGAAGATGATGTTGAAATACTATCTGAACGAGTACATGAACAAGAGCATGCAATCTATCCCATGGTGGTCAAATGGTTTAGTCAACAACGCTTAACAATGCAATCGGGTAAGGCTTATCTTGACGGTAATCTTATTGGAGAACATGGTTACGCTGCAGACTAATTTATTAACTGCACGGTATCTGACACAAAAAATCTCGCTAATGCGAGATTTTTTTTAAGTACCGATGCTAATTTGCATGCACTAGGCTTATCTAACGGGTAATTCAATATTTTCAAACATGCGATCAATTAATTGTTGGTCTCGTAAACCAACGGCCTTCTCTACTACTTCACGCGTTAAATGCGGCGCAAAATGGTACATAAAGTCATACATATAACTCCGTAAGAAGCTACCACGCCTAAAGCCAATTTTAGTGGTGCTATGACCAAATAAATGGCTAGCATCAATTGCCACTATGTCGGTGTCGACTTCAGGATCAATTGCCATACTAGCAATAACACCTACACCCAAACCTAATCTAACGTATGTTTTTAGCACATCAGCACTTGTTGCACTAAACACGACTCTAGGATCGAGATTTGCCCGGTTAAAGGCCATTTCAATTTCAGAAGCTTTATCAAACCCAAAAACGTAAGTCACTAACGGATGAAGCGCTAAATCTTCGATAGAAATAGACTTTCTTGTCGCTAATGGGTGACCTTTTGCAACCACAATTGAACGATTCCAATGGTAACAAGGTAACATAATTAAGTCGGCATATAGATGCATCGCTTCAGTAGCAATAGCAAAATCAGCATCACCTCTGGCAGCAAGCTCGCTAATTTGCGTTGGTGTACCTTGGTGCATATTTAAATTAACTTTAGGATAACGCTTAATAAAGTCTTTTATTATCGGCGGCAAAGCGTAACGTGCTTGGGTATCTGTCGTTGCAATGTTTAATTCGCCTTTATCGGGCTGAGTGTATTCTTCCGACACCTTTTTAATGCTTTCAACTTTACCTAAAATATCATTGGCAATGTCAATTACTTGTTGCCCAGCAGGCGTGACATGAGTTAAATGTTTACCACTTCGACCAAAAATTTGGATACCTAGTTCATCTTCAAGCATTCTGACTTGTTTGCTGATACCAGGCTGAGACGTATAAAGGTTTTCCGCCGTAGCAGATACATTTAAGTTATGCTTCACAACTTCTGCAATGTACCTCAATTGTTGCAATTTCATACAAACCTCAATTAAACGCCCTGTTTTATGTGCTTATAACTTGTCTAAAACACATATTATCTATAATCAAATGTTATAGTACATACTAAATTTTAATGCAAATAGTAATAACAAAATGCATTTATTTGAATGTTTATTATCCTAGCTGGAACCAAGGTGTTAACAAATATCAAATAACAGATTAAAAAACCAGGAAATTGCTTATTTTTCAACGACAGTAAACTTTTCTTACGCTAATATATTAATTGGGTTTAAATAAGTACAATTTGGTTATCAACAGATTTTCTGGCAACCTAAGAATGCATGCCCAAAGAATTTTATCACTACACGGAATTTATATGTCTCTGATCATGGTTCTCGTCCTTGTTGGCGCCTTACTTTTATTAGTTATTGGCTTTAGTCTTATACAGCAACAAAAAGAACGAGCTGAAGCTGAACGCCGAGTTGAAATAGCCCGCCAACGCGCTATTATCGACGAAACTGAAAACGTGCTTTCTCATACAGGCATGGTTCCTTGTTCTAACAATATTATTTTGGTGCTTTACAAGCGTATTGAAGATGCTCTTGCACAATCAATCTCATTTACACTTGGGCAAACAAAATCTGACTATGAGCGGCGTTTAATTGATTTACGCAGTCAAATTGAAAAAATGAAGAACACCAAGTCAACTGCACCTTCAATTGAAACTTTTCGCTTGCCAGATAATGACAAACAAATTTTAGAATTAGTGAAAACACTTAAAAAGCTTAAAGCCATTCTTCGCGCTGAACATAACAAAGGCAAAGTTGAACCAACGATATTTACAGAAGAAGAAATGCGAATTGACAGCTTACAGCTTCGAATTAACGTGGACTCTATGATCAGCCGTGCTCGTGCAGCTTGCTTTATGAAACAATATGGCTCAAGTAAACAAATGGTCACTAAAGCGTTGAATACACTGCAAGCAATTAAAGCACAAACACCAAATGATCCATTTATCTCAAAGAAAGTCGATGAAGCAAAAAAATTACTAGAAGAAATTACAGGCGCACAAAAAAATGCTGATCCACTTCCAGTACCGCCAAAAAAAGAAGGCAGCGAATTGGATATGCTTTTCCAGCCAAAGAAGAAGTGGTAACCCGATTCAAAAATAAAAAACCGCTTCGGCGGTTTTTTATTGCCCTTCAATCCTCTAAAGCCTTTCGAGCACTTTTCTAGCGAATAAAGTTGCTTAAACATTCAAGCAATTCAAGCAATTCAAGCAATTCAAGCAATTCAAGCAATTCAAGCAATTCAAGCAATTCAAGCAATTCAAGCAATTCAAGCAATTCAAGCAATTCAAGCAATAAAATTAGCTTAAATAACATCACTTCAATAGCAATAATCAAATTTATCGATAATGAGTTTTCAGCAAAGATTTCATAATCCTAAGCCAAGCAAACCACCACAAAATAAATTATTATCAATAAGTGCCCCATATAATTCAATAAACATCAAAATAGATGTGCTTTAAAATAAAAAACCTCACTAAAATAGAGCTAATATTGCCGTTTGCTCAAAGAGAAAATTTGCTTAAGCTATCAATAAGTGGCACATTAAAGCCATCAATCGTTAAGGTTTGGAGTTATCTCATGTGTTCAATTTTCGCTATTCTCGACATTCAATCAGATGCAAGCAAACTTAGACAAGTTGCGCTAGAAATGTCAAAACTATTAAGACACCGTGGTCCAGACTGGTCTGGAATTTACACTGACCAGCATGCAATTTTGGCTCACGAACGTCTAGCTATTGTCGATGTTGACCATGGCGCACAGCCGTTAATCAGCAATGATGGAAATATCATATTGGCAGTAAATGGCGAAATATATAATCATAAGCAACTCAAAACACAATTGGGTGAAAAATACACTTATCAAACCAACTCAGATTGTGAAATCATCCTATCTTTATATCAAGAATATGGCGTCAAATTCTTAGACAGACTCAATGGTATATTTGCATTTGTTCTTTATGATAAAGAAAAAAACCAATACTTAATTGGTCGTGACCACATGGGCATTATTCCAATGTACACCGGTTATGATACCCAAGGTAACTTCTATGTCGCATCTGAAATGAAAGCCCTTATGCCAGTGTGTAAAACAGTTTCTGAGTTCCTGCCTGGTCACTATTTAAGCTCTACAGATCAACAAGCCATTCAATATTACAGCCGCGATTGGCAATCATATGACGCAGTTAAAGAGAACCCAGCCAATGTCGATGAATTACGTGAAGCACTTGAAGCTGCTGTAAAAAGACAACTGATGTCAGATGTACCTTACGGCGTATTACTATCAGGCGGACTAGACTCTTCGGTTATTTCAGCCATAACCCAAACGTTTGCTAAACACCGTATAGAAAATGACGGTGAAACCGCTGCATGGTGGCCGCAACTACACTCTTTTGCCGTCGGTTTAGCCGAGTCACCAGACTTAAAAGCGGCTCAAAAAGTCGCTGATAGCATTGGTACCGTTCACCATGAAATCACCTTTACCTTCCAAGAAGGTCTCGATGCTATTAAAGAAGTGATTTATCACCTTGAAACATATGATGTCACGACTATTCGCGCTGCAACACCAATGTATCTGATGGCACGAAAAATTAAAGCTATGGGCATTAAAATGGTGTTGTCGGGTGAAGGTGCAGATGAATTATTTGGCGGCTATTTATACTTTCACAAAGCACCAAACGCGCAAGCATTTCATGAAGAGTTAGTTCGTAAACTTGATAAATTACACCTTTTTGACTGTTTGCGTGCCAACAAAGCCATGGCCGCTTGGGGCTTAGAAGCACGAGTGCCATTTTTAGATAAAGAGTTTATGGATGTCGCAATGCGTATTAATCCAGAAGCTAAAATGTCCAAAGATGGTCGCATTGAAAAACACATCCTTCGCCAAGCATTCGAACATGAACTACCTAAAGAAGTCGTGTGGCGTCAAAAAGAACAATTCAGTGACGGTGTTGGTTATTCGTGGATTGATGGACTTAAAGATCATGCCGCGGCTGAAATTGATGATTTACAACTGGCTAATGCAAAGTTCCGTTTTCCATACAATACACCAGAATCAAAAGAAGCCTATTTTTATCGCAGCTTCTTTGAAGAATCATTCCCACTTGCGAGTGCGGCGCAAACAGTACCAGGAGGTAAAACAGTTGCTTGCTCAACGCCAGAGGCATTACTTTGGGACGAAAGCTTACAAGGAATCAACGACCCATCTGGCCGTGCAGTTAAAAACGTCCATGACAGTGCCTATTAACAGGCAAATATTTGTTTAATCGAAACCACCTACGGGTGGTTTTTTGTTATTCTAAATGCCATTACATATTCAAAATTAATATACATTTATGCCAGATGTCACCATTTACTACCTTGAAATGACAAGCCCTGAAGCCTTATTGCCAAAGCATGACTCAAAAGGATTAATCATTTCCCAAGCACAAATAAAACAGTATCAATTTAACCGTTTTTTATATGCCTTTGTTGGGCAAGCTTGGCAATGGACCGATAAGCTCAAATGGACAAACAAACAATGGCAACAATATAGTGAAGCGGATAATTTACATCTTTATGTCGCCTACTTGGAGGGGTCACCAGCAGGTTACTTTGAGCTACAACAAGAAGGAGGGAACATTGAATTAATGTATTTTGGTATGGGAGAAAAATTTATTGGCAAAGGCTTAGGAGGATATTTACTCAGCAAAGCAATTAGCACAGCATGGGAAATCGATGGCATTAAACGATTATCGGTCAACACCTGCTCACTTGATCACCCTAACGCACTTAACAATTACCTAGCTAGAGGCTTTAAACTATATAAAACAGAAATTGAATCGACTTAAACAAGTTTTAGAATATTACCAACGTACAAACATATTTATTTGATATTAAAGCTGCCACCGGCTCTAAATTTGAGGGTTTGAAGTAAATCATTTTTTTGACTATCACTCATATAATGCCAAGCTAAAATTTCTTCAAGTGAACGAAAACATCCAACACAAGTGTCGTTGTTATCTAAACAGCAGTTTCGCCGACAAGGTGAAACAACACGGCTATTATCTTTAAGTAACATAAAACAAATCCTGCAAAGCGAGTCAATCATGCCTATAACACTGAGTATAGTCCGCAATTGACAAGCTTGTACTAGCAAGTTTGTTGTTTAAGAAGCGATAAATTAACCCACTAGTGCGGCGAATAAACCAATTAAACCACCAAATACCCCGCCCCACACCACTAACCAACCTAAGTGTTGACGGATCATATCTTGTACAATTTGTTTAACTAACTCAGGAGTGAGCTCATTCAAGCGTTGCTCAACAATTTGCGCCACTTTAGTTTGCATACTGGCTTTCAATTCTGGATTGTCTAATTCATTCATTAAAATAGTATTAAACTCTTCACTTTCAGAAAGCGCGACTAATGAAGACTTCATTTTTTCTATAAAGGGGTCTTTCAAAGGCACAAGCGCCTCTGAACCACCAAACATGGCTAACATTCCGCCTAATGAAGATTGTTCAACGGTCTTTACTAGCGCATCAAACGAAGGGGCTAAATCAACTTTATCAATGACAGGAGCAAGGTTTAAATGGCTTGAATCTTTGCTCGTTAAAAAGCGATCAATATTCTCTTGAGTAAAAAACTGCTCCATCATTAATTGATGGATTGCGATTTTAAACTCTTCAAATCTAGATGGAATCACACCTGAACCATACAAACCAGGCACCTTCTCAAATAACATGTGAATTGCTAACCAATTGGTTATCGCACCTGACAAGGCAAACATGCCCATTGTAAAAATGATCGGTTGCGCCATGAAATAGCCAACAATAATTAAAATAGTTGCTAGCAGGTTAGTTATCACGCTCTTGTTCAATTGAAAATCCTCAAAATAAAAAACTCAGCTATTTTACAGACAAATAGCTGAGTTTTAAAAGCCTGCAAGCTGATCTAATTTAAGGTGCTGATCAATTTTTTAGCTGAATTAAGATGCAACGAGTTCATCTTGTTGAGGTTCATTTGAATTGATCAATATGACTTCGGTGCCGTCGGCCAACTGTTTGGCTTTGAGTAGCATTTGCTGAGCAATATTGTCATCTTTATATTCATCGATGACATAGGTGTCTTCTAAATGCCAAACTGGTTTTAAAAAGATAGAGGAATAAGAAGGGTAAAGCTGAATAAAGCCGATTAAACTGTCATGGTTAACGGCAACAAAAATGATAGAATCATTTTCAGAAAGACGGCTAATTAAAAAACGTCGACACGCTTGGTAATCTTTTTCTTGCCCAAGTTGTGAACGATATTGGTTCAGTAAATGACTGAGCGGCTCTAAGTCTAAGCCAGAAGCGAGGCGTATGTGCATATTTCATCCTTGAATTACGTTTTTATAAACAGAGTATTGTACTAAAGTACAATGTATTGTGCTTGGTTCAATGTTGTCGATAAAATAAATCAACAAAACCATTTTCATTGATAAGCCAACAAAAATAATAACATTCCCAACACGCGTAACGCGCACGGCTTAACGCATAAAAAGCATTTCTTTACATAATGTTAACCAAATACTGGTGTTTTGTCCATGCAAAAATCATAGACGATTTTGCTAAAAAAAGAGCAGGTTTTTTTATACACTATTGGTTAGAATAACGACTCGATTTCTGTTCAAAGCGAATTATTAACATGCAGCCTTTTTCGACTATCACGTCATTTTTTTTTACTTTACCTAAGTATTTAAGGGTAAGCTGCTATCTTGCATTTGTTTATGGCCTTTTTTGCTTAACCTTAGGGTTAATCATTCCGGCTATCGCACAAAACCAAATACCTAAACAACTTAGTGATATTACAGGCCGCCATGTGAGCCTTGACGATATTCGTTTTAACCCATTTACCTTCGAATTGAATCTACATCAATTTCAAATTGACGCGAATGAAAATTCGCCATTTATCGGTTTTAAACATCTGTATGTGAACCTTTCACCTTGGCAATCGATTACTCACTTTGCCGTGGTGGTAGACAAGATTGCATTAAACACTTTTCAAGCAGATATTCAACAAACCGCTAGCGATATAACCCAACCCGCTTTTAACTTCGACGATATTATCTTGTCAGCCCAAGCACATTTTAAAAATGATAAGACCACAACACCTGAGCCTATAGGTAAGAATGACCAACAAGCTATCTTCCCTGTTATCGTCAATAATTTGTCTATGAATAACGCCGCATTAACTATCTCAGATGCGGCTACACACTCTTATTTTAGTTACCCGGACATCAATTTAACAGTTAACCACTTTAATACTCGTGCAAATTTATTCGCTAACAAGACAGGCAATAGCGATCATAAAAATCCGAAACAAGACAATGAACTGAGCTTCTCATTACAAGATGCCAACCAAAGTCAGGTTAATATTGATGCTAATGTACAATTACAACCGCTCGCGGTAATTGGGCGAGTCAACATTGCCCATTTTGACCTGCCTTATTACTATCAATTATTAGATCAATGGATGAAAGTCAATCTAGATACAGGTAAGTTTGACGCAACTGCGCAATTTACCTTTGGACAAACATCAGCTTCCAGTCATACCCAACACCCATCTGCGGCAATAAAAATTGCTAACGCTACAATGGCACTTAGCCAAGTGAATTTAACCCACCAGCAGCAGACAATATTTGATTTAGCAGAATTTACCCTTGCCGATATCAACGTTGATACCGCACAGCAGCAAATCAATATTGGTCAAATTAACACCCATAACAGCCATTTATTAACTCATATCAATAAGCAAGGGGTAGACTTAGCCACATTATTAACGCCTCATTTACCAAGCTCGCTAACGACTTCAACTGATGCTGTTCAAGCCAACAACTCAACAGCTAATCATAATGCTTCAACGACAACACCAACAAACAACACCAAGGCCAATAACACTCAGGAAACGCCGCAATGGCAAGTCAAACTCGGCGGCATTAATTTAAAAAATTACAACGCGACAGTGAACGAAACAGTTGCAACCGGCAAACCGAATCAATGGAAACTTGAAAAAATTGGTCTAACGACGGGGGCTGTCTTATCCGATTTATCCTCTGCAATTGATTATCAATTTACGATGAATATACAACAGCAGGGTCAATTAACTTCCAATGGGACAATTGATGCAAAACAACAAGCCCTAAATGCAGATTTCGCCTTAAATAATTTCCCATTAACGGCGCTGCAAGCCTACCTTGCCCCTTATATTAATATTACGTTGAATTCAGGTGAATTTAATACCAGTGGTGACATTCACGTTGCCCCTCAAGTGAACAATGGCAATATTATTGTTCAAGGTAAAACGTCAATTAATAACCTCAATATTGAAGACAACACCATTAAAGATCCGTTGTTAACATGGGATAACATGGACTTAAGCCACTTTAAATTCAATCTACAGCAAAACGCACTAAAGATTGACCAAATTAGCTTTGAGAAATTATTTAGTAAAATTGTCATTGCTAAGGATGGTGGCAATAACATCAGTAACTTAGTTGTAGAAAAACCCCATACTGAATCACAAGCGCCAGCCCCAAAAGTGGCTTCAGAGCCACTTGCTAATAATGCAGTCCATGCACCAAAAGCTAATACCGCGCAACAACAAACCCCATTGAGTATCGACATTAACGGCATTAACATTCACAACAGCTCAGCTTTTTTTGCCGACAATA
Source organism: Shewanella intestini (assembly GCF_018221465.1). Taxonomy (GTDB): domain Bacteria; phylum Pseudomonadota; class Gammaproteobacteria; order Enterobacterales; family Shewanellaceae; genus Shewanella; species Shewanella intestini. Next base: position 22,711 of record NZ_JAAIKR010000021.1, read on the forward strand.
GTCTTACTCCGCAATTTGCATCAGGCATTGAGATGCTAAATGGCAGCATCAAACATTTATCTACCACCCCAGAAACTCGTGCCAGTGTTGATTTAAGCGGTAAAATTGACCGTTACGCGCCAATGAGTTTAAAAGGTGAAGTCAACCCGTTACTTAAGCAACCTTATGTTGATTTAAGCTTCCAGTTCAATAAGGTCGAATTAACCTCTGTTAACCCATACTCTGGGACTTATGCGGGTTACTATATTGATAAAGGCCAATTATCAATTAACTTAAATTATAAAATTGAAAACAACGCGCTAAAAGGCAGTAATCACGTGGTCATTGATCAACTTGAACTGGGTAAACCCAGTAATAGCGACTTAGCCACCAGCCTACCAATTACTTTGGCGATTGCCTTATTACAAGACCGTCACGGTGTGATTGACTTAGGTGTTAACGTTGATGGTGACATGAACTCACCAAGCTTTAGTTTTGGTAGTGTTATCACCAATGCAATATCAAACGTTATTACTAAAGCCGTGACAGCGCCATTTTCACTGCTTTCAGGGCTCGTTTCAGCTGATGATGATATGGAAAATATCGCCTTTAACGCTGGCGCTAAAGCACTCAGTGAAGACGCACACTCAAGCCTTGATGCATTAAGTAAAGCATTGTTAGATAGACCTTTATTAAAAGTCAGTCTTAAAGGTTCGGTAGATAAAACAGCTGACAGTCAAGTGCTGCAAATACAGCAATTAAATCAATTATTGCTCACTCAGGCTAAAATGGATTTAACCACTGATATTTCGGCTTCTAACTTACCCGCATCAGGGCCACTGATAGATTCACTAAATCAGCTATTTAACGCACAAATTACCGATAAAACAGTGACAGAAATTAGCAATATTATTAAGCAAGATGTACCTGAGATCACCAATGAAGCATTGTTAACTCGGACGCATATGACCATGTATAACTTATTGCTTAGCCAGCAAATCATTACCGATGACACCTTAGGTAACTTAGCCCAATCACGTGCAGTTAGCGTTAAGAACTACCTTGTTGAACAAGGTAAAGTGGATCCTAGTCGAGTATTTTTACTAGAAAGTCGAGTTAATTTTGCCCAAGATGCTGCAAAAGTGGTTATCGGACTAGACGCAGACTAACCCTTTTCTAAAGCCCATATCTCACTCAAGCAGGTATGGGCTTTTTGTCACCTCATCAGCCTCCCCTCTTTAAAGTGTGACCGACTTCAAGTAAAATCGGCAGCAAAAATAAATAAACTATCTGAGGTATTATGTTTATCATTCGCTGGCTACTAGGCCGAATCATTTTATTTTTTGACTTTGTGTTTGCGCCTAAAAGAAAACAACGCCCAATTGCTGAGCAACAACGCCTTGATGAACAAACCCAAACAATGGCGTTATATCAATATCAGGCCTGTCCATTTTGCGTCAAAGTGCGCCGTGAAATGTGCCGTCAAAATATCAACATCAACACCATTGATGCTAAAACTGAGCCGCATAAAGCTGAGCTAGTTGCACAAGGCGGTAAACTACAAGTGCCTTGCTTAAAAATCGTTGAAAACGGCCAAGCAACATGGTTATATGAATCTAAAGAAATTATTAACTATCTTAATCAACGCTTTGCATAAGTGCTGATTAAAGCATTATCAAACTAATCGACACTTATCAGTGACAATGTCGCCAGCCCTTGAAGATGTATTTATATTTAATCAAGGGCGCTAATGACAACGCTTATTTCTTTTATCAAGCCATTATAAAACGGTTGAGAATCCCCCATGATAAGGCTAATCCTATTAATCACCGTGCTTTCACTTGCCGCTTGCAGTACCAATCAAGCAGACCCTTATGAATTTGCCGGCCAATACAAAGATCGATTTGCGACTCAAATTAAAGGTCAAGATATAAAACTGTTTACCTACAAGGCCCACCTTGCCAATTCATCGACACGAGGGTTAAACGATAACCGCAACTCGCCACAGATTAATCGTAAAAACCAAGATGCAATTAGCTACGCACGGGAACAAGCGGCTAAGCAAGATCACCTTGAACGTTGGCAACAAAATGTTGAACTTGGATTAGTGAACACATTAGCCATGAGCGGTTTTTGTCAAACAGGGTACATTGAACTAAGCCGCTATATCGGTGCAGATAGAGCTGAAATACGCGGAGAATGCAAAGAAGGGGCAACACAAGCTGATATCGTTAAGTTTGGCTATTAGTGCTAAGAAGTTAACTAGCGTGTCCAGTTTTCATGTTATCATTGCGCATCAGTGTCGTTAATAAACAACATTCACTTTGCAAGTATCAGCGATTAAAATGCAATTTGTCTTTCACATCGCAGCATATTTTTGACCTATTTAGAGTTACCCGATGAATAAAAAACAGCAAATGATTAAGAAAATGGCTAAGCGAGCGAAAGCCAAGTCGAATAAGGTTGTGCAACCTAACCCAAGTAGCAAGCCCAAAGAACGCTACATTTCTAAAGCTGAGCGTGAAAAAATCGCTGCAGAAGAAGCGGCAAAACAAACAGATGCACCAATAACGACTGAAGAGTCTTAAATTCGCCATACAGGCATTCAAACACCCATAAAAATAGCCTCATAATGAGGCCATTTTTATATTAATGACTCCATAACTCACCTTTAATTACTTGGCCGTGTTTTAGTGTCATTAAAGGGATCACTATCATCAGTGTCTTTATCTTGAAATGGATCTTCTTCAAGCTGTGCAATTTGCGCGCAAGCAGACGATAAAGGCGCCGAACTAATCCCCGTCTCTGAAATAGATTCGTCCAAATTAATCGCGCCAACAGCAACCGGATTAGCGTGTGTTTGTTGCTTAGCCAATAATGCAAGTTTATCAACATGGCGATAAGCCATCCACACTCCCATCACACCAAAGATAATCGAGCCAATCACTTGACCAATTAATACTCCGTGTATACCGCCTAATTGAGCGCCAAAGTACACAAACGGGATAGTCCCAATAGTCGCTTTACCGACATTAAACAAGGTTGAATACTTAGCTTTACCCAGATTATTGAACGAAGCATTAGCCACAAATAAAATGCCTGAAAAGATAAAGAACACCGCAATGAATTGGCAAAAGAACAAAATAATATCCGCAGCATCACCTTGCATATCAAACACAGTTATAATCTGATTACTCAGTAAAAATAATATCAGCGACATGGTCAACACGAACACAATACAAAATTGAATCGCTTTGGTTAACGTCTCTTTCACGCGGTCAAAATCATGCGCGCCATAGTTTTGGCCGACAATCGGCCCTATTGCACCAGACAGTGCAAATATCATCCCAAACGTCACCGGAATAAGCCTACCAAGTACCGCCCAACCCGCAACATAACTGTCACCAAAATCTGCAATGGCGCGGGTTACAACAGCATTACCTATCGGGGTGGCAATGTTCGTCAACATCGCAGGTCCCGCAATGGCAAAAATAGTCGGTAAATCCTCATAAAACTCTTTAAGGCTAAACCTATCCATCAATTCGTGTTTTACAATAACCCCGTAACCCGAGATAAATAATACCGCAAAACGTGAAAACACTGAGGCAACCGCGGCGCCTTCAATGCCCATTGAAAACATAAAAATAAATATTGGGTCTAGTACCGCATTCACCCCGCCACCAGCAAGCGTAGACATCATTGACAACTTAGCGTCACCCACGGCACGTAATGCCCCGCCAAGTGCCATTGCTAATGAAATAACGGGTAATGAAGGCACTAAAATATATAAGTAGCTTTGTGCCATCTGCGCAGTTTTACCTGTTGCACCAATTAAGCTCAGTATTTCAGGTATATACATCAACACGGTAATGGTGACTAATATGCTAGTGATAACCGTCACCACCGCGCTATTTAAAAATAATCGTTTCGCTAATTTGTTCTGTTTTGCCCCAACTGACTTTGATACCAACGCCCCCAGCGCAATGGATAAACCAATTCCAATCGAGGTAGTGAAAAAAGAAATGGTGCCCGCATACCCCACCGCTGCAGCAAGTTCTTGCTCACCTAATAAGCTCAAGAAGAAGATATCAAGCAAGTCAACAACAAATAACGCTGAGATACCAATGGCAGCAGTCGAGCTCATCACTAAAATGTGACGTAATATAGAACCTTCAACAAATTTGGCAGCGGTCATTAATCAATTAATCCTTTTGGTGTAAATCCATTTGTTCGAGTTCAGTACCACAATGGTTACAAAAACTCGCATCTTTATCATGGCCATGACGTCCACAGTTACTGCATTTTCTTAAATCTCGCTCGCGGAGCATTTCATTAGATATTTCAGCGGTGAGTATGCCTGTTGGAATGGCTAAAATGGAGTAACCTATCAACATTGTCGCCGCAGCAATGGTTTGCCCGAGTGCTGTTTGGGGGGTAATGTCGCCATAACCAACCGTGGTAATGGTCACAATAGTCCAATACATCGCTTTAGGGATTGAACTAAAACCATTATTTGGCCCTTCAACCACATACATAATGACACTTAACACCATGACAATAAGGCTGACAGAGAAAAAGAAAATAAAAACCTTCCTGCTCGACATCACCATAGCACGCAACAACACATTGCCATCACTTAAATATCGCAATAGTTTTAATACCCTAAACACCCTAAATAGCCGCAATACTCTTAATGCGAGTGCCACATTGGCGCCAGGGAATATTAATGCTAAGTAGCTCGGTAAAATAGAAACTAAGTCAACGACCCCAAAGAAACTACGAGCATATTGCCAACGGTTAATCGAACAATAAAGCCGCAAAACATATTCAGTAGTGAAGATGATTGTAAAGATCCATTCACTAGTACGAATTAACTCGCCATATTGTTTATGAATTGGAGCAATGGTATCAAGTAAAATTAATAGTACACTCAACACAATGCAGACCATTAAAATAATGTCAAAATACTTACCTGCGGGTGTGTCAGTTCCAAATATGATCCGACGTAACTTGTGTCTAACTGGATTATCGTTATTTGCAGAATTCGACATAATTTGCTCGATTGCCTGTATGAAATGAAAAATGTGCGTTTACTAATATCAATTATAAGTTTAGATAGTTAAACTCTACGACTGAATATTAGATAAAATTGATTATTAATCTAAAAAAAACAAAAACAAACTAATAAAGTCAATTTAGGATCACTGATGCGCCATATTTGTTATCATTTGATGCTGTTATGCTCAATCTTATTTACCTCCTACTCCTTCGCCTCTCTCAAAGATGTTAAAATTGACTTAGTGATTGTCAATAAATCCAGTTCCTCTATGAAAGTCATGCACCAAGGAAAGATATTAAAAACCTATCGCATTGCTATGGGTGACGTGCCTAAAGGGCATAAACTGACAGAAGGCGATCAACGCACCCCCCAAGGGCGTTATATTTTAGATTACAAAAAAGCAGACAGTGCTTTTTACCGCTCATTCCACATTTCTTACCCAAATGATGAAGACAAGCTTAGGGCAAAAGCGCTTGGGATCAGCCCTGGCGGGTTTATCATGATACACGGTGAAAACCCACAATCTGCATTGCCACCTTTAGAAGCGCAAAAATATAACTGGACTAATGGCTGCATTGCAGTAACCAATAAAGAAATGGATGAGCTATGGCAAATCATTGAGCCTGGAACACCTATCGAAATTTGGCCATAAACCAGGCAACATTTACTTTTGTTATCACACACAGTGGAATTGACATGAACTATCAAACATTGCAACGCACTTGGCCTGAATTTAACCAACAGATTTTGGCAATGATGAAACAGCTAGGTTTAGATGCGCTTAAGCTCGAATGTGATCACGCCGCGTTACGGGTCAATCATGTTGAATTTGCTGAGCAACTATGCAATGAATTTGCCGAACATGGTGAGGTTATTTCAAGCAATATCATTAATGGTCGACCAATTTTAATTATCAAATTAAATCAACCCATGCCACTTGGCGAACAAAGCATTGCGTGCGTAGAACTGCCCTATCCCGCCAACAAAAATTACCCTGTTGAAGGCTGGGAGCACATTGAATTAGTATTTCCTACTCCAGCGCAAAATTGTGAGCAACTGGCCAAAGCGTTAATCACACAAATTCCCTCACTAGAAAGTGTCATTAACGGTGAAACAGATATAAACGTGAAAATGAGTTCGCCTAAAGGCGACAATGAACGAATTTCAAACCCAACAATTGCCTTTAAGCTGGGGAATATTTGTATAAAAGTGCACCCACATAGCATTGAAACCATTATAAAAAGTGAAACGAATTCGCGCTAAAATCAGCTCAGTTCAACCCCGTTATAAGTTATGCATTACGCCTAATGCATAACTTAAACAGCGTTTAAATCATTACCCACTTCTTACTGCTTATAAACCTTGCCGTCTTTCATTACAAAGCCCACATTCAATAATGACGCAATGTCTTCTAATGGGCTAATTTCTACTGCGATAATATCGGCATATTTCCCAGGTGTAATCGTACCTAACTTGTCGCTCATGCCAATTAAGTCCGCCGCATTCACCGTGGCTGATTTTAGTATTTCCGCTGCTGGCATACCTGCTTGGTGCATCAATACTGCTTCTTGAGCATTAATGCCATGTAATGAGACGCCGCTGTCTGTACCAAAGGCAATTTTCACTCCCGCTTTATACGACCGAGCAAAGTTTTCTAGCATATCAGGCCCCACCCGAATGGCTTTGGCTTTTACCGGTGCTGACATAAAGTCTGAATTTTTTGCCATATCCACAACCGTGGCTCCTGCTAGTAACGTTGGAACTAAATATGCCCCAGTTTGTTTAAATAACTTAATGGTTTCTTCGTCGGCATAACTGCCATGTTCAACACTGTCTACACCTGCCCTTAGCGCGGCATTAATGCCAGCCGTTGCATGAGCATGACTGGCGACTTTACGGCCTAAAGCATGAGCAGTATCAACAATCTCTTTAAGTTCATTGTCTGTCATTTGTTGTCCAGTGCCGGTGTCAGTATCAGATAAGACCCCACCAGTTGAAGCCACTTTGATTGCATCTGCGCCATATTTAATTGCATGACGCGTCATTTTTCGACATTCAAATGGGCCATCACAAATCGTTTTAGGTGACTTCATTGCCAGTACGTCATGTGCCATACCATCGGCATCTAAATGACCACCGGTAATTGCTATTCCCGCAGCAGCAATAATTCTTGGGCCGTCAATCCAACCTTTATTCACGCCGTCACGTAATGCATACATTTCCTGCGGACGACTTAATAAATCTCGAACAGTAGTAAATCCTGCAAGCAAGGTTTGTTTCGCGTAATACACGCTGTGCATACCAATATCTGCATTTGAAAGCTTAACGGTATCTTCAATATTATGTGGCCCTAATTCCATCTGTAAATGGACATGCATGTCCATTAAACCTGGCATGACAAATCGGTCAGACAAATCAATAACTGAAGCATTAGCGGCAATATCTTTTGGGGCTACAAAACCTGCTTTAACAGCTTCAATCACATTATCTTTAATAATGATTGAGTGTTTTTTTAATGGTTTTTTACCCGGCACAGTTAATAACTCTCCGGCATGGATAACCGTATAACTTCCCAGCTTTTTATTAGTCGCATAAGCGGGTCCACTTATTAGGCCAACGACAAGAATGACAATCCATAAGTTATACAAACGCATTATTATTTCCTTTAAACGTATTTTTTGAGTTTTATTTTAATGACACGACTTGTCATAACAAATTACACAGTTTAATTATCGCGGTAAAAAACCGTTTAACGCTAACGTTTAACCACAGCAGTAAATAATAACGCCTAACTTGTAGCACTTGGTAATAGCCAACAAATTCGGTTTATAAGCTTAAGCGAAACGGTTACATCGCGTCTTCAAACTAACAAACATTAAATATTGAAATGTCAGTCCTAATATTGACCTAGGAGGTGACAGTTCACTATCTGACTGCACAAAAAACAATTAAGATACTGATTTGTATCAGTTAAATATAGTTAGTCATTAAGCACAACTGTATTTAATGGGTAAATTGAGCAATGAATCCCCCTAAGTACAACCAATGAAACTCACAAAATGTGAACCTAAATTTACAATAATTGTAATTTAATCTGTTTGTGATAATTTATCAACCTGCTCGTTCGGTTTTTATACAACAGCATCATCATTTAAAGGAATAAAAATGAATCACTCGATGAAACATATGCTCTATTTTGCTGGTATTTATTGTTTTTGTATTTTTAGCTTGCAGGTAAAAGCGCAACCCGTAAACCGGCCTAATACCCTCGTCCTTGAAGATATCTTTCATCTTGAATATGCATCACAATTACAAATAAGCAACGATGCTCAAACGGTGTTTTTTGTGAGAAATGCCTTTGACATTAATACAGATAAAAAAGTCACAACCCTTTGGTCTGTAGATAAACAGCAGCAATTAACCCCGTTAACGCCCGGCACTGCAAACGAAAACGCGCCGACGCTCTCACCTAATAATGAAAAGCTAGCTTATATTTCCACGGCTAGCGGCCAGCCACAAATTCATGTCACTTGGTTAAAAACAGCCACATCGACTCAATTAAGCCGGCTAAGCACTCCACCGACAAATATAACTTGGTCTTCTGATAGTCAATGGTTGGCTTTTAGTGCATTTGTGCCAACACCAGCAAAACAGGCATTTACCTTGCCGCCCAAGCCTGCCGGCGCAACATGGGCAAAGCCTGCAACTTATATTGACCAAATGTACTACCGATTTGACGGCGCAGGATATTTACAATCAGGCAATCAACAACTCTTTATCATGTCTGCAAATGGTGGCGGTTTGCGGCAGTTGACATTTGATTCCTTTGATCATAATGGCCAAATAAGTTGGACTAAAGATAATCAACATATTATTTATAGTGCAAATAAAGGAGACGATAACGCGCTGCAGTGGACTGATAGCAATCTCTATAGCATTAACATCAACAGCGGAGTCAATCAGCAATTAACCCAACGTATTGGGCCTGATCATTCCCCCATAGTGTCACCTAATGGTCAATGGATAGCTTATTTGGGTTATGACCAAAACGATAGAAATTATGAAAACACCGAACTTTATATCATGCGCCTTGATGGCAGTGATAAACGCAGTCTCACCGCCAAATTAGACAGGTCGATAAATAAAATACTTTGGGACAACGACAGTCAACATGTCTATTTCAGTTACCATGATCACGGCGAAAGTTACGTTGCCAAACAAGCATTGACAGGAACAAGACACATTGTCGCCAAACAATTGGGCGGGTTATCGTTGGGACGTCCATATACTGCTAGCGATTTTGATGTTGCCCGCGACGGCACAATCGCATTTACCTATTCAAACCCGCAGCGCCCAGCCGATATTGCCATGACTAAGGACGCAATAACTACAAAATTAACTCATTTAAATGCAGATGCTTTAGGTCGCAAGCAACTGGCTAAAATCGAGTCAATAACCGTTAAATCATCAGCAGATCAACGACCGATTCAGGCATGGATTGCTTACCCACCAGGGTATGAACAAGGTGTGAAGAATAACCAGAAGTACCCATTAATTTTGGAAATACATGGTGGCCCTGTCACGAATTATGGACCCCATTTTGCCGCAGAAATACAACTGATGGCAGCACAAGGCTACGTGGTGGTTTATGCCAACCCAAGAGGCAGCGACAGTTATGGTAAAGCATTTGCTCAGAGCATCTATAACAATTACCCAAGCCAAGATTATGACGACTTAATGTCAGTTGTCGATGGGGTGATTCAACACGCTGAAATTGACCATCAAGCCCTATTTGTGACCGGCGGATCCGGTGGTGGTGTACTTACTGCGTGGATTGTTGGTCATACTAACCGTTTCAAAGCCGCTGTGGTGGCTAAGCCAGTCATAAATTGGTTAAGTTTTTCATTAACCACTGACTTACATTCATTTGTGATCAAAAACTGGTTTGAAAAAATGCCCTGGGAAGCCCCTGAACAATATTTAAAACTATCGCCAATTACTTATGTTGGTCAAGTATCGACTCCCACAATGTTACTGACCGGAGAAGCTGACCTACGCACGCCAATAGGTGAGACTGAACAGTTTTATCAAGCATTAAAGTTACGCGGGGTTGACACAGCTATGGTCAGGATACCTGATGCCGATCATGGCATTTATAAAAAGCCAAGTCACTTAATGAGTAAAGTCGGCCATATTTTATGGTGGTTTGAGAAGTATAAATAAAGCCCATTAAACAAAAAAGGTGCCAAAGCACCTTTTTTGATGGAATAAATAAGCTTACTCGATGGCTAACACTTGTTTCATTGGTGGCACAACCGTAACGGGATCTAAGCGCATTTGAAACCAATTTATGCGCCAATCTAAATGCGGTCCAGTTGCCCTACCTGTCGCACCAATTTCAGCAACATGCTGACCTTGGGTAACTTTATCACCGACGTTGCAATTTATTTTACTTAAATGAAGAAACGTAGAGCTAACGCCATAACCATGATCAATTATCATCGTGCCACCCGAATAAAACATGTCTGATTCGGCGAGTGTAACAATACCACCCGCGGGAGCAACAACAGGGGTGCCTGTCGGTCTGGCAACATCCACACCAAAGTGCGGATTACCCGGCTTGCCGTTATACACCCGTTGGCTGCCATAAACACCCGATATTCGTCCCGTAACAGGCCATATAAAGTCTTGCATAAAAGCATCTTGTTGGCTAAAAGTATCGCGTGCCGTTCTCACTTGCTGTGCATCTTGACGAGCACGTTTTTGAGCAACAGGATTGGGCTTCATTATTTTTTTACTGATCCCATTAACCCGGTCAACTTTATAATGCTTTTTCTCTAATATTAGCGGTTTTAGTTGAGTTAACCCATCGGGATAAGTCACCTTTAATAATTGTGACAAAGGCGCATCACGCTCAAAACCAATCGCAAAATGTCCATCCGGAGTTACGTGTACATCTTTCTCATTAAGGGCAATTTGACTACCAGCAGGGACACTACCACGAACTAATGCTCCCTGCTCAAACTGACCTTGCATCACGATTTGGGCTTGCGCAGTCATAGAGCAAGTGAACAGCATCAATGCTAACGATAATGGGTTTTTTAACATTTCTAAATCTACTTAATCCATGGTCAAAAAATGCACAAGCCAATAAAATACACTATGCATTTACCGACGTGATTTTAGTGTCTGTTGAGCTAATTGCTCCCTTGCCAATCCCTTCAAAAGCAATGACCTTAAAATCACTATTAGGTGATAATGCCTTTAAACTTTGAGCAATAAATTGTGCTAATAATTCAACTGTCGTATCGTGGGGGATTATTTCACAGCAGCCCATTGGCATCGCTAACTGAAAATCACCTTGCGGAGCTTGGTAATGAAAACCAATATGCGTTTGGGCGTTCACGTTTGCTTGCTTTGACAGCTCAAGCTCGCCAACATCGACAACGTCTTCTTGCGTCCCTAAATAAATATCTTGCCACCTTTTAGCCCAATAACTATCCCATTTAGGCATAGCCACCCCATTCTCAAAAATGGTAATCGGACTGCGATGACCATGAGCAATACGTTGACAGTTACCATCATGTTTTTTAAGACCATGACTGTAATGATAAAAAGGTGTACTAAGCGCTTCATTTCTAAGGGTTAAACTAATTCCTTGCACATTATCTGGCAACACCTGTGTCAGGGCTTTGTGTAAAAACGCATTCACACTATCAAAATCAATAATTTCAGTTGGGAGTAATGCAAAAGCTTGTGCTGGACAGGCAAGATGAATATGACCTTTGTTACTGGCGAAATCCATCCATACCCGCTCGGCTTTTTGTTGCCATCTTACTTGACTACAAGCCGTTGGGATTAGTAGACGATGATCAGCAACCTCGTCGATGGTTTGTTTTATGGTTTTTTTAACTTTACCAAAGTCGAGCACCATATTTTGCTCATCAAGGCCGCCATCAAGTAGCACATCAACGATCCAACTTTCACCTACCATACCTCTTATTGGACACAAGTACGAAAAATCAATAACGGTTAAATCTTTAACAAATAATTGCATTATTTCTCCTAGGCAGAAAAACAGTCCACCTGAACATTGTTATTCCAAAAAGCGATTAGCTAACGGAAATTTAACGCTATTCTAAACAAATAAAGCCAATTGAGCGAGGCACAATTGGCTTTATATATGGTCAATATAATATTGTTACTACTTGATAGCTAAAAACTCACTTAACTGTTCTGGAGCCGCAGGTTTACTAAAGAAATACCCCTGCACATAGTCACAACCGTTGTCGTTTAAAAAATCTATTTGCTGTTGCGTTTCCACCCCTTCAGCAATGACTTTAGTATCAATGGCATGCCCTAGCGCTATTACAGCTTTAGCAATAGCTTTATTGTCTGCATCAAACGGAATATCACGGATAAAAGATTGATCAATCTTTAATACATCAATCGGAAGATCTTTTAAGTAATTCATTGAAGAGAAACCGGTACCAAAATCATCAATACTTAATGTTACGCCCATTGACCGCAGGGTATTTAGCATAGTAATAATTTTTTCTGGTTCGTGCATCATACTGGTTTCAGTGACTTCTAATTCAAGGTTTCTTGCAGGCAAACCTGTCTCTAGCAACGTCTTTTGAACTTGTTTAACAAAGTCGGAACGTTGCAATTGGAGACAGGCGACATTAACTGAAATTTTGCCGAACTGTTTTCCTTGATTTAACCACTCAACACCTTGACGACATGCTTTATAAAGCACCCAAGAACCAATGTCGACAATTAAACCAATTTTTTCTGCAAGCGGTATAAACACCCCTGGTGAAATACGACCAAGCTCAGGATCATCCCAACGAATTAATGCTTCAAACCCAATAACCTCACGTGTCTTCAGGCACACTTTAGGTTGATAATGTAAATAAAACGCTTTGTTCGTTAAGGCTAAGTGTAAAGCGGTCTGAACTTTTAATTGCTCAACGGATGCTTGAGTCATAGATTCTGTATAGAAAGCGAAGTTGTTACGCCCATCAGATTTCGCACGATAAACAGCAGAGTCTGCATGTCGCAATAAACTGTCACTATCAGTACCGTCTGTAGGATAAATACTGACGCCCATACTCGCTGTTAGCCTCACAGGTTGTTTTTTTGACACATGAAATGGGTGTTCAAATACAGAGCGCAATAAATTAATGGTTGATGAAACGTCACCTGTACCACTGATTTTAGGTAATAAGATAGCGAACTCATCGCCCCCTATGCGCGCAATAATATCAACTTTAGACAATGCATAAGTTAACCTATTTCCAAGCTCAACAATGATTTCATCACCAATTAAATGACCTAAGCTATCATTGATATTTTTGAAAAAATCAACATCTAAAAAAATGACGGCTAATTGAGTTTGACTACGCTGCGCATGATTAATTTCTTGCTCAAGTGAGGTTCTAAACTGCATTCGGTTTGGCAGTTGTGTTAACGGATCATAATAAGCCAGGTGCTTTAACTTCTCTTCAGTTTGCTTTTGATCTGAAATGTCAGCAAAAACGGCGACAAAATAACTAATTTGTTTATTTTTAGTATAAACCGTACTCATAGTAACAAGTTGTGGAAATACCGAACCATTTTTACGCCTGTTCCAAATTTCACCGTGCCATTTCCCTGAGACAAGCAAAGTATTCCATAATTTTTGGTAAAAAAGGACATCATGCCTACCTGAACGTAATAATCGTGGATTTTGACCAATGACTTCATCACGTTGATAACCGGTAATGCGCGTAAAGGATTTATTGATATCAGTAATATTGCCGTCAGCATCAGTGATAATGACGCCTTCAACCGCATTCTCAAATACATTTGCAGCAAGTATCAACTGCTCTTCAGTTTTTTTGGTATGTTCTATGCTTCTTGAAAAACCAATAACCCCAATTAAATCACCATTAACATTAGTTAGCGGTGTTTTTACTGTTTCATGCCAAACTTTGCAGCCATGAAGATCAATAACTTCACACTCATCGACAATTGTTTTTTTACCTGCTGTAATCGCTTTATTATCGCCATCCACAAATTTATTAGCCGTTCGCTCATCAAACAACATATTGTCTGTTTTGCCAATAATATCGATATGCTCCATATTCCAAGATTGCTTTACACTTTTGTTGCAAGCAATATATTTACCTTCGTGATTTTTAATCCACATATGTTCAGAAAAAGAATCAAGAAAATCTTGAATTTTAATAGAATAATCAATCTCTATATCTTGCTTAAAAACAGCATCACTAGGCTTATCCGTCTTTAGTTTCGCAAGAATATTTACGGTAATAACACCTGCAAGAGCAGCTGTTTTGTGTTGAATTTTCTCTAATAATTGCTCATCGACTTCCCGAAGTTGGCTACAAATCAAATGTCCCCAGATACTGCCTGCATGAGGTTCCAGTTTGTGTACAGTAACATCATCTGTCAATAATGGTGTCGCAGGCCTTATTTCATTACGACAACTGACTAGATTAACCTCATTATGTAAAGAGGATAAATTATCCTTAAAATCACAGCTTGATACCACGACTTGGCTACTGTCATCAATTAAGGAATATTGGCATAAAGAAACACATACACCATAGTCATTTAATAAAGCGTTAAAATAGGATTGCCATATTTCAACTTGCAACGGTTCGATTAACATTACTCACTCTTTACAATGCTTTAATAACAAGGTTTTAAATAACATAAATTAAGCAGCATTATAAGCATCTGTAAAAACAGTAAATATAATAAAGTGGTACATTTTAGTAACCATTTAAACTTCTGCGAGCAAAATCTCTTTTTAGACTGCGCCATTATACACGGTAGCAACATATAGCTATAACTAAATGGGTATATTTGTAACATCCATATTTAGTCATTTCCCCTAAATTCATATAATAACGGCGACATTCACAAAGAGATAAAAAGAAGTCAATTGCGAAAAATGGTTCGCTTTATCACCAAAAAATCAAATGGAACAACAATTAATCATCGCGGTTGATAGAGCTCACAAGATACCAGACTTCAGTCTTTGTAACGTGGGAATTTAGATACAGAAGCTGTACATGTCGTATGTCATAGCTGAAACGATATTAATAACAAAAAAGAACAAATTACGTTGGATGTTATTACTCTAGTGATGCCCATCTCAGAAGTCTATATCTACGAAATTTTTCACGAAAAGGCCGTAAATTTTGGCAAAATAATGCAACATTTAAGATGCGAGTCTAAGCATAGAAGAAGGTCTTTTTCACAGATGACAGGCGTAAATAGTCCCATTGCGTTAACAATGGGCTTATCACACTCTTTCGAGTTGCCTTTGTTAGGTGCGCGACTGGAAATAGCCATCTTTATCATTAGCTAATTAGCTTTGTTGGCCCACGGTAAAGGACAAGATAATTCAACTTTCACAAATGTCAGACGCAAATAAGCCCATTGCGTTAGTAATGGGCTTATCACACTCTTTCGAGTTGCTTTTGTTAAGCGCGCGGCTGGAAATGACCTGCTGTGTATGCGTAACCCCCCTATTCTCAAACCCCAGACGCAAATAAGCCCATTGCGTTAGCAATGGGCTTATCACACTCTTTCGAGTTGCTTTTGTAAGGAACGCGACTGGAAATGACCATCGTTATCATTAGCTAATTAGATTTGTTGAGCAATGGTAGAGGACAAGATAATTCTACTTTCACAAAGCCCAGACGTAAAAAAGCCCATTGCGTTAACAATGGGCTTATCACACTCTTTCGAGTAATTTGGCGCCTGGAAATGACCTACTCTCACATAGGGAGACCCTACACTACCATCGGCGATACTGTGTTT
>NZ_JAAIKR010000022.1 GCF_018221465.1 Shewanella intestini
TGCCTGAAGACAAGTTGTCGCTCACGAAATCCATCGACCAGCATTCATTTGCCTTTGCAGGAACAGATAGCTGCTCAGGCTCACGTGAAGGTAAGCGTTTTTTGCCTTTTCGGCGTAAGTTAAGCTTCAAACCACAATAAATACGATACACACGTTTATGATTACATTTATGCCCTAGAAGCCGTAGTCGTTTAAATATTTTGCGAAAACCATAAGCCTTATGCTTCTCTGCTATATCTGATACCGCATCAATGATGTCACTATCATCGATACGTTTAATTTGATAATAAAATGTGCAACGACAGATACTTAACGCATCACAAGCCAACACAACACCTAGGCCAAACTCATGTATGGCATAGTGGGCTAAGACCTTTCGCTCTGCTGGCTTTATAGCTTTTTTTCAACAATATCTTTAAGAGCTATGTTTTGTAAGCTGACATCAGCAAACATTTTTTTAAGTTTGCCGTTCTCGGCTTCTAATTCACGCATACGGGTTAAATCAGAGGCTTGCATACCATCATATTTAGATTTCCATTTGTAATAGGTACTTTGCCCCACATTATGTTTGCGGCATAACTCTGGCACTGACAGTGCGCCAGACTCACCTTCTTTGAGGATGTTGATAATTTGGCTTTCAGTAAAACGTGTTTTTTTCATGTGATTCTCCATTTTGTTTAGTGTAAATGGAAAACTCTATTTAAAACATTCTGATTTTAAAGGAGGGTTAAACTTCCATGGCGCTTCTGCCAGTTCAGACTTCCTAATACCCAATGTCACCAGTAATGCACAAGCAAGATAGTTTTCTCGGCTAAAGCTGTCGCTATTGTCACGTGCGGTTTTAAAAAAATGAGTGAGCTCTTCGATGGTTAAGGCTCTGTCTTTGCTCTTTTCAACACCACCAGCATCAGAAACAGAAAATGCACTCGCTGGATTTGCGCTAAGCAGATCCAGTTTTATGCCGTGATTGAAAATTTGCTTGCTGTACATCAGAGCGTCGTTAGCTATTGCTGGGCGGTTAGTGGCTGCAATGGCTTGTAATACTGCTCTTATGTCTCTGGCGGTGACGCTATCGACGTTGAAACTACCTATATGTGGGGCAATGTCTTTACGGTAGATACGTTCGGGGATTTCGTGATGTTTGAGTCTTTTTATATTACCTAAATGCCAATCAGCAAAGAGATCATCAACGGTTTTAATTTCGGCTTGTTCGGCGCGTTTCTTGGCAACGAGAGGATCTAAACCATCACGAAATTGCTTCATTTTAATTGCGGCTTCTGCGCGAGCATCTGCTAACGAAAGATCACTGTATTTAGCCAGTGTCATCTCTTTGCGTTTTTTGCTGGCGGTGTAGCGCAGCATCCAAAATGGTTTGCCGGACTTAGGCACGACAAAATATAAACCTTCACCATCAGCGAATCGGCCAGGTTCACTTTTAGTTTTTGCTGCAACTCCTTTAGCGGTTAACTTTCCCATCAGCCTCTTAGTCACCAAATCACCCACCATTTAGCGTTGGAAAGTGGTGGGTGTTAATGGACCTTTTTGGACTGAGATTTAATTAAGTCTTTTAAAATCAGTGCTGAAAGGTTTTGTTTGGACTCTATTGGATATTATTCAACGTTTTGGATCTGCTCGCGCATTTGCTCAATTAATACTTTCATTTCAACTGCAGCCGCAGTGATTTCAGAACTAATTGACTTAGATGCTAAGGTGTTTGATTCGCGGTTAAACTCTTGCATCATAAAGTCGAGTCTACGGCCCTGTGCGCCACCTTTTTTTAGAATGCGGTGAGTTTCTACAACATGTGCTTCTAAGCGATCCATTTCTTCAGCGACATCTTGTTTTTGTGCCAGTAAAACCATTTCTTGCTCGATACGAGCAGGGTCAAGGTCGCCTTTGATTTCTGCTAAGCGATTTGTCAGCTTGTCGCGCTGATATTGCATTACCGTTGGCATGTGTTCACGAACCACGGTGACTTGCTCCATAATGCCGTCAAGTCTGCTAGTAAGCATAGTTTCTATTGCATTGCCTTCTCGTCCACGTGCTTCAATGAATTGATCGACTGCGCTGTCAAAAGCGGTCATCAAATCTGCACCTATGGCATCCATATCTTGTTCTGCGCTGGCTAATACGCCAGGCCATTTTAGTACGTCAGTGAGGTTTAGTTCACCTTGGTTTGCTTGGCTTTTTAACCAGTTAGCTGCTTCAAGCAATTGCTTGGCAAGTGGTTCGTTTAACTGTAATTGTTTGCTGTTGTCGTCGGCAATGTCATAACGAAGAT
The DNA here is from genome assembly GCF_018221465.1 of Shewanella intestini. Taxonomy (GTDB): domain Bacteria; phylum Pseudomonadota; class Gammaproteobacteria; order Enterobacterales; family Shewanellaceae; genus Shewanella; species Shewanella intestini. The sequence goes on from NZ_JAAIKR010000022.1 coordinate 2,282, forward strand.
TGACTTCAATTTTACCACGGTTAAGGCGTTTTTTTAATCTATCGCGCAATACGGGTTCAAAGCTACGAAATTGTTCTGGTAAACGTAGGTAAGTTTCCAGAAAACGTTGGTTAACAGATCGAATTTCCCAAGAGGCGGTGCCCCATTGTGCTTTGTGCTCAATGCGAGCGTAGGCGGTCATGCTTTGGATCATGAAGAGTCCCGTATGGTCTAATAAATGTGTGGTTGATTATAGCTGTTTAATGGCTATTGATTAAAGCTCTGTATTTACATGGCATCTTACTTCATCTGCCATTATAATATTCGCTCAATTTTGTCTGCTATTCATAAACAGGAAATGCCATGCGCCCTAGCAATCGTACTCCCGCTCAAACTCGTCCTATTACCATTACTCGTAACTTTACCGCTCATGCTGAAGGTTCTGTGTTAGTTGAGTTTGGTGACACCAAAGTATTGTGTACTGCGAGTTTTACTGAAGGTGTACCTCGTTTCCTTAAAGGTCAGGGCCAAGGTTGGGTAACCGCTGAATATGGCATGTTGCCGCGTTCAACACATAGCCGTATGGATCGTGAAGCGGCTCGTGGTAAACAATCGGGCCGTACACAAGAAATTCAACGCCTTATTGGTCGCTCACTGCGCGCTGCAGTTGATATGAAGTCGTTGGGTGAAAACACGGTTGTGATTGATTGTGATGTCATTCAAGCTGACGGTGGTACACGTACTGCAGCTATTACGGGTGCTTGTGTGGCATTAGTTGATGCGCTTAATTGGGCTCGCGGTAAGGGCATTATCAAAACTAACCCGCTTAAATTCCTTATTGCTGCTGTTAGTGTGGGGATTTTTGATGGTGAAGCGATTAGCGATCTTGAATATATTGAAGATAGTGCTGCTGAAACAGACATGAATGTTGTGATGACTGAAACTGGTAAGATTATTGAGATCCAAGGTACTGCAGAGGGCGAACCTTTCAGCCATGAAGAGTTGCTTGAGTTACTCGCATTAGCGAAAAACAGTATTCGTGAAATTGTCGATGTTCAAAAAGCAGCATTAAGTTAAAATCAATATCGAAAATGGGGCCGTTAAACGGTCCTTTTTTTTAAGCATTTTTTGATTGAGGAATAAAAGTGAAAGCTTATCAACGCGAGTTTATTGAATTTGCCCTAGCGCGCCAAGTGTTACGTTTTGGTGAGTTTACTTTAAAGTCTGGCCGAACTAGCCCATACTTTTTTAATGCTGGTTTATTTAATACCGGTAAAGATTTAGCGCGTTTAGGCCGCTTTTACGCTGCTGCGTTAACTGATTCAAATATTGATTTTGATTTGTTATTTGGCCCAGCCTATAAAGGTATCCCAATTGCGACGACCACCGCAGTGGCATTATGTGATCATCATGACCGTGACGTGCCTTACTGTTTTAACCGTAAAGAAGCGAAAACGCACGGTGAAGGTGGCAGCTTAGTGGGTAGCGCCCTTGAAGGTAAAGTGATGTTGGTTGATGACGTTATCACCGCTGGCACTGCTATTCGTGAGTCAATGGAAATCATTAATGCACATAATGCTGAATTAGCAGGTGTGTTGATTGCGCTAGACCGCCAAGAAAAAGGCAAAGGTGAGTTATCTGCTATTCAAGAAGTTGAGCGTGATTTTGGCTGCCAAATTGTGTCAATCATTAAGCTTGCTGACTTAATTAGCTACTTATCTGAAAAGCCGGGCATGGAAACTGAACTGGCTTCAGTGAGCGCGTACCGTGAGCAATACGGTATCTAATATTGTTCATTGCCGTATAAAGCAAAACGCAGCCAATTGGCTGCGTTTTTTTGTTGTAGTTTTAAAGACGATAAGGTTATCGGCTCTGTTGTAAAAACTCGGTGCGGGTAGCAAGGTTGCTTTTAAATACGCCGCCAAGTGCGGTGGTTGTGGTTGAACTGGTTGAGTCCATTACGCCGCGTGATTTAACGCAGTAATGGACGGCATCCATTTTTACTGCAACATCGTTGGTTTCAAGCAGGGTTTGTAAGGCCACTAACACTTGTTGTGTTAATCGCTCTTGTACTTGTGGACGCTGGGCGAAAAAGCGCACGATACGGTTGATTTTAGATAACCCAATAATTTTAGTTTTAGGTAAGTAAGCAACCGTTGCGAGGCCGTCGATGGTGACTAGATGATGTTCACAAGTACTAGTTAGGCTAATATCTTGCACGCGTATCATTTCATCTACACCCATTTTATTTTCTATCACGGTAATCTTGGGAAAGTTGGCGTAATCGAGGCCAGAAAACACTTCGTCGATATACATTTTTGCAATGCGTTTTGGTGTATCCATTAGGCTGTCATCTGAGAGATCTAACGACAACAGTTGTAAAATCTGTGTCATGTGATGCTCTATTTGGTCTTTACGTTCAGATGCTGATAAAGCAATAGGCAACATTGGGGTTTCTAAACCGCGCTCTTTCAGTGCAGCTTGTACTGTTAATGCGGCTTCGCTTAATGCCATAGGTATCTCCAATTTGCTATTGGTTTTATATTGATATTGTACGTCAAACTTTAAAATGTAGTTCACATATTACAAATGAATAATAACGTGATTTCAGTCAAATTAATATTACTGACATAAAAAAGCCGACTTGTTTAGTCAAGTATCGGCTTTGTTTTTGGATTTTTGCAACTAATTACATTGATAGGCTTTGATTTATAAACTGGATCATCTGCTGGTAATATTTAGCGCGATGAGTGTCATTATAAAAACCGTGTCCTTCATTGTTCATCACCAGCTTTTGATATGGGTAGTCTATTTTATCTAACGCTTCTTCTAGCGCTTCAAGCTGTTCAATGGGCGCGCGCGCATCATCTTCGCCATGTACTAACATCAATTTTGCTTTAAGCTTGCTGACGTGTTTGGTTGGCGACATAGCATGCAAAGTCGCTTTATCTTCACCGAGTACTTCTTGTAAGTATTTCATCCCAGCTCTACGTTCAGCGATATCTCCTTCCTCAAACATCATTTCAAGGTCATAAATACCTGCAAACCCAATAGCACACTTAAATAAATCAGGCTCTAAAATCGCGCTTTGTAGAGCGCTATAACCACCAAAACTGCCGCCTACGATACACACTTTATTGGCATCAACATTTTCTTGGGCGATAACATGCTTAGTGGCATCAATAATATCAAATTGAATATCTGAGCCCCATTTCTGCTTACCTGCTTCTAAGAAGTCTTTACCGTAACCTGCAGAGCCTCGAAAGTTGACCTGTAAAACTGCAAAACCTTGCTGTGCCAGTAATTGATTTTGCGGGTTAAATCCCCACCAATCACGCACGCCGTGTGGACCGCCGTGAGGGTTAACGATTAAGGGCAGCTGTTTGGCATCTTTACCATTAGGTAGGGTTAAGTATCCATGAATGGTTTTGCCGTCTCGGCTTGTGAACGAAATTGGTTTCATTTCTGCCATTAACTCAGGATCTAACCAACTTTTTTGTGATGCAAGGTATTCTAATTTCATCTTGTTTGAGTCAAACAGATAATAGTCACCTGGGTTGCGGTCATTAAAGGCTTTAATGATGAATTTATCTGACGCGGTTGTTTCACTCACAATATGAACTTGTTTACCTGGAAGTGAAGCAAGCAACTGCTTGAGTAATTTACTGTGGGTGTCTTCTTTGTCGACAAAGGCGTATGTCGGGTAGCCATTTTGGTATTCGACAGCATAGAGTTTTTTGGTTTGGTTGTTCACCCAAAAATGGTTAGGGTCAACCTGCTCATCTTGAATGATTTTTTGTTTGGTACCTGCAGTTAAGTCAATCTTATACACGCCAAGTGTTTCACCAGCAATACGCCCTGCTGCAAAAATGGTATTGGGTTTGTCAGTAAAGCTAATGGGGTAAAAGTTGTCTAATCCCAGATTGAGCTCGTCAGTATTAACCCATTTTTTATTTTGGCGATAAAACAGTTTTTGTTCATTATCTTTAGAGGTACCGGAGATAAACTTTACTTTACCTTCGTTATCCGTCAGAAATTGTGCGTAACCAATTGGCGCTGTTGTGACTTTTTTACGGATGCCTTTATATATATCAACGCGATAAACGTGTTGAGGACGGCTGTAGTCTAGGCTTGTTCCCCCAGACCAAGGGATGGCGTTAACGAGCATGTAGCGGTCGTTATCTGGAAGTGGGTCGAGAATAAAAGCCGAGGCTTTTATTGGGGTGTTTTTCTTTAAATTTGATCCGGTTTGTTGTTCGCCACTTTTGAATCCAAATAAGTTAGTTGAGCGAGATCCGTCAGCATTGACAGCGAACAATTCGCCATAATATAACGGCTCTTCTGACCAACCTTTTTTATACATTTTTTGCAATACAATACGTTCTTCATTCACCCAAGCGTATTCGCCCACTTCGGCGTTATTTGTAAAGCGCACTGCGTGTAATAGCTTTTTGGTATCCGCATTAAGGATTACGAGGGTTTTTCTGCCTTCGTGAGAGGTTAATGCGCTGAGGTAGTCGCCGTTAGGAGAGATTTTAACATTGGAGTATTCTGCTCCGCGGCTAAATTGCTGTGCATTGGTAAGGGATGATGCATTGGCTGTATGTAAGCAGGCCAGCAGGCAGCTTAGTAACAATAATAGAAATTTCATAACAGTCCTTGTTAACAGTTTGTTAATTGTGTTTTGGGTCTATCTTAGTGGAAATAAAATAGATAAGAAATAAAAAACGCACTCATGTGAGTGCGTTTTTTATTAATGAGCCCATTAACTTCTTAACAATTGTTGCTCTATAAATTGCCATTGCTGATCAAAGTGTTGGGTGGGTTTTTGTTTGAATTCACTTCTGACATATTGCGCGATACGGCCTTCAGCTATGGCGAGCAATAAGTTAGCTAGCATGGCTTCGTCAAGGTGAAACCCTTTCCCTTCACGTAAGGTTTTTTCGCGTAAAATTTGTTTAAGTTGAGTTTCAATTTTAGCGAATATATTACTTACTCGACTACGTAGACGCTCATTTTCACCCAATAAGGCATCGCCATTTAATACCCGAGAAATTCCTGGGTTACGTTCAGAAAAGACCAATAATAATTGTAATACTCGCTGGCAACGCATCATGGTGTCTTTTTCTTCATCCATAATGATGTTCAGGCGTGATAATAATGCATCTTCAATAAATTCAATTAAGCCTTCAAACATCCTTGCTTTGCTTGGAAAGTGACGATACAGCGCAGCTTCTGACACGCCGACTTCAGCGGCTAATTTGGCGGTGGTAATGCGTTGTCCGGGGCTTGTTTCTAACATTTGTGCTAAGCACTGTAAAATGTGCTCACGGCGGTTTATTTTAGGGCTAGACGCCATTAGTTTTTCCTTGGAACGGTAACTACTTCGAAGGTTATTTTGTGCCTGAATGGCCAAACCCACCTTCACCACGATCAGAGTGATTAAACTCATCAACAAGTGTAAATTGTGCTTGTATAACAGGCACAAAAACTAACTGAGCTAAACGTGTGCCTATTTCTACTTCAAAAGGGTGCTCGCTGCGGTTCCAGCAAGACACCATCAGTGGGCCTTGGTAATCTGAATCAATTAATCCTACTAGGTTACCTAATACAATTCCGTGTTTATGGCCTAAACCTGAGCGCGGTAAAATCACCGCAGCTAAGCTAGGGTCAGCTACGTGAATAGCGACACCCGTTGGGATAAGCACTGTTTCGCCCGGTGCGATTGTGATGTTGGTGTCTAACATGGCACGTAAGTCCATACCTGCACTGCCGCTGGTCTCGTAAGCAGGAAGTGGGTATTCACTGCCAATGCGTGAATCTAGAATTTTGAGCTCTATAGGCGTTTTCATATTGGTAATTATTTTTGTTGTGCTGTGTTGAAAGTGAGTTGCTCAGACACTAACGTAAGCAGTTGTCTTGCTAGCGTTAATTTATCTGTGACGGCTAACGATTGTTGTCCTTGTGGCCAAAATACCTGTAATGCATTGTTATCGGCATTAAACCCTAAACCTTGTACAGAAACGTCGTTGGCTGCAATCATATTGAGGTTTTTGTTGTGTAATTTGCCACGAGCATATTGCTCTACATTGCTGGTTTCAGCAGCAAACCCTACAGTAAAAGGACGTTTATCTAGGCTGGCAACGGTGGCTACAATATCAGGATTTTTGCTAAGCGCAAGTTGGATATCATCTGCCGATTTTTTGATTTTTTCATCAGCAATGGTACTCACTCGGTAATCAGCGACTGCCGCACAGGCAATAAAAATATCTTGTTGCTGAACTTGTTCTAATACTTTATCAAGCATTTGCTGGGCTGACTCAACATTCACTCTGCTAACCATGTTTGGTGTTGGCAGATTAACGGGCCCTGCAACTAGGGTGACTTCTGCGCCCATTTGCTTTGCTGCATGAGCAAGGGCAAAGCCCATTTTTCCTGAGCTGTGATTTGAGATATAGCGCACCGGATCAATTGCTTCACGTGTGGGGCCGGCGGTTATCATCACTTTTTTGCCTGCTAATGGCTGAGGCCCAAAAAAGGTGACGAGGCGTGTGGCAATATCAAGTGGCTCAAGCATTCGTCCAGGGCCGACTTCACCGCATGCCTGTGACCCTGAATCTGGCCCCCAAATAGTACGACCTTTGCGAGCTAAGTTAGCAAGGTTTTCTTGAGTGGCGATGTTTTGGTACATCACTTGATTCATGGCAGGACATAGTACGATTGGTGCTTCAGTGGCTAAACAGGTCGTGGTGAGCAGTTCATCGGCCATACCTGCATTGACACGGGCAATGATATTGGCCGTTGCAGGGGCAACTAATACAACGTCTGCCCAACGCGCTAGCTCAATATGACCCATCGCAGCTTCTGCTGCAGGGTCGAGTAGGTCGCTAGCAACTGGGTGGCCTGATAACGCTTGTAGCGTTAAAGGCGTGATAAATTCCATGGCACTTTGGGTCATAATAACGCGTACATCAGCCCCTCGTTCTTTTAAACGGCGGATAAGGTCTGCGCTTTTATATGCGGCTATACCACCGCCAATGCCGAGTAACACTTTCTTATCAGTTAGCATGATTTATTTCCCACATTTTTAATGCGGCCTACCTTATCACAATGGCTTGCTAGAGGTCAGATCCGCATCTCAAAAATTTCGTCCATAATAAAGGCGCGAATCACAGATAAAATTATCTTGGTCGATTAATGGATTAATCAAATACGGACAATGGAATGACAATTAAACAATGGCCTCAGGGTGAAGGCCCACGAGAAAAGTTATTAACTCGCGGTGCAATGGCGTTGTCGGATGCTGAACTTATCGCGGTGATTTTGCGTAGCGGACTTGTTGGCCATAATGCGGTAGATATGTCGCGAGAAATGTTGGCGCATTTTGGTGGATTACGTAAGTTATTTGCCGCATCTCAGCCTCAAGTTTGTAAATTAGCCGGTGTTGGGCCGGTAAAATTTGCTCAATTGCAGGCCACAGCGGAGCTGGCTAAGCGTATTGCGCAAGAAAATTTGCAAAAAGGGCAAGTTTTGACAAATCCTGATTTAACTCGGGACTATTTAATGAGACAATTAGCAGACCGATCCTATGAAGTGTTCGCCTTATTATTGTTGGATACCCAACATCAAGTCATACAATTTGTAGAATTATTCCGTGGCACCATCAACTGTGCGTCAGTATATCCTCGCGATATAGTGGCACTTGTGCTTGAAAAAAGTGCAGCAGCAGTCATTGTGTGTCACAACCATCCATCGGGCATTGCAGAGCCCAGTGAAGCTGATCGGCGAATAACTGAGCGAATAAAAAATGCATTGGAAACTATCGATGTTTCTCTATTAGATCATATGGTTGTAGGTGATCAGGACATAGTTTCTTTCGCTGAACGTGGATGGATTTGAAAAACATTGCTTGATCTTATACTCGCTATCGTGTATAAAATGCGCCCTCTTTGTGCCTCGGGCGACGGCCATACGAGGCACATTAATGCTCGAGCGTTAAAAATTTGTTTTGGAGAAGATTGACATGTCAAGAGTATGCCAAGTTACTGGCAAGAAGCCTATGGTTGGTAACAACCGTTCGCACGCTAAAAATTCGACTCGTCGTCGTTTTTTACCTAACCTACAAAACCACCGTTTTTGGTTAGAAGAAGAAAAACGCTTCGTGCAACTACGTGTATCTACTAAAGGTATCCGTATTATCGACAAAAAAGGTATTGAAGTTGTAGTTAAAGAACTTCGTGCCCGCGGCGAGAAGGTATAATAGAAAATGGCTAAATCTAAAGGTAATCGTGAGAAGATCAAATTAGTATCAAGTGCTAATACTGGTCACTTCTACACTACTGAAAAAAATAAACGTAACATGCCTGAAAAAATGGAAATCAAAAAATTTGATCCAGTTATTCGTCAGCACGTTATCTATAAAGAATCTAAAATCAAGTAATTGATTTAATTCTTTTAAAAGCCCCTTTTTAGGGGCTTTTTTTTGGCTTAAATTTACTGCAATACTGTTTATACGCCTTCCTTGTTATGTTTCCCCGTTGGTGAATATTGTTGATTAGCTTAAGCCACTATGGCTGTGCAGCTATTGCTGGTGGCAATCACCTTAATCTAAAAATAAAGCGGCAGGTATCACCATTATTGCTATTCGTTTATTGGGTAAATATTCAATATGACTAATGTGGTTACCTTGATGGTTTTTCACGATTAATGAGCATATCAAAATAAGTAAAATATCTGTTTTTTCTTATTTATTCTAGGTTATTTCTTGTTTGTTAATCATTTTTGTTCCAGATTTTTTTTAATATAAAAAGGCTTTTAAATCTATAGTTAATGAATTATTATGCGTTGTAGTTAAATTAATATGCGCTATAGTTGGGTTGGAAAGCTATTTGGCGGTGAAAATAGAGGCGGAGCAACGTGAGAACAACGGAGTTAGTAGATGGTTTTCGGCATTCAGCACCTTATGTAAATGCGCATCGAGGGAAAACCTTTGTGATTATGATCGGCGGTGAGGCCATTGCCGACAATCATTCTCGTGCCATTTTAAACGATGTGGCATTGTTGCATTCTCTAGGGATTAAAATTGTGCTGGTTTACGGTGCAAGGCCGCAAATTGACCAAGGTTTAGCTCGTGCGGGTATCACGCCAAATTATCATAATCGTATCCGCATTACTGACGACGAGTGTTTACGGATTATTAAACAAGTCGCTGGGGAAGCTCAATTTGATATTACTGCTCGTTTATCAATGAGCTTAGGTAATACTCCAATGCAAGGCTCTCATATCAATTTAGTCAGTGGTAACTTTGTGATTGCTCAGCCACTGGGTGTTGATGATGGTGTTGACTATTGTTTGACCGGTAAGGTAAGACGTATTGATACGCAAGGGATCAAAAGGCAACTTGATGACAATGACATTGTATTAATGGGCCCCATTGCCGCGTCTGTAACAGGAGAAAGCTTTAACCTCACTGCTGAAGAGGTTGCTACTCAAGTTGCGGTGAAATTAAAAGCTGACAAAATGATTGGTTTTAGCCGTGCGAATGGTTTGTTAGATGAAACCGGTAGTGTGATTGCAGAGCTAATGCCAAACCAAGCTCAAGCTATGTTGCCAACGTTGAACCAACAAAATAAAACGTGTCCTAGTACCTTAGCTTTTATTAAAGCCAGTATTGATGCTTGTCGTAAGGGGGTTCCACGCTGTCATTTAGTGAGTTACCTCGAAGATGGTGCATTACTACAAGAACTCTTCTCTCGTGAAGGGATTGGCACACAAATGGTTACAGAGAGCGCTGAGCAGCTTCGTAGAGCGACGATTAGTGATATTGGCGGTGTGCTTGACCTTATTCGTCCTTTAGAAGAACAGGGCGTGCTTGTGAGGCGCTCACGGGAACAGCTTGAAATGGAAATTGAGCAGTTCATGTTAATTGAACGCGACAGTTTGGTGATAGGCTGCGCAGCGTTATATCCGTTTGCAGAAGATAATGCCGGCGAGTTTGCTTGCTTGGTCGTACATCCGGATTATCGAGATGCTGATCGTGGTAGTGTGTTATTGAATAATATTATTGGTCAAGCCCGTGTTCGCGGCTACCAACAATTGTTTGCGTTAACCACGCGCAGTATTCATTGGTTTTTAGAGCATGGGTTTAATATGGTTGATGTGGATAAATTACCTGAGAAGAAAAAACAGTTATATAACTTCCAACGTAAATCCAAAGTGTTAGCGCTTGAGTTGTAATTCATCATTGCATTGCAAGTTGGTGTGTACCTTATGTTTTTAGGGCAATGAAAAGCCGAAGTGATACTTCGGCTTTTTTGTGAGGAACATTTATACTTGCAACAGATTAATCGTTACTCTGGAAGTAAATTCGGTTCATCTGCAATCCGCCGCCAATACAGCGATCATCGCCTGCGGCGCAGCCGTCATTTACGTTACCCGCCTTTTCCATTTTGTCACCGGCACGACCAATACCAATTAAGTACATGCTGTCACTGTTCTGGGGGACGACGATTGTCGGTGTATCGGGGATCCCTTTACCTGTTTCATAAGATAATTCTTTGTATGAACGCACCCCGCGATGTAAATCAAAACTATATAAATGGCCTGTGCCAGTTGTAAAACATTGGGCTGCGTTGGTTGAATCCCCAGGTATGTAAGAGGTGAAAAACACTCGGCCTTTCGCAATTAACGGCGCAGACATACTTTTTTCGCCTGGGTGGGTTAAGTTGTAATACCAGCCACGTTTGTTGCTAAAGGCTATCTCGTCACTTTCTGATGAAGGCGGTTTATCAGTAACATTATACAAATCATCGATTTTTAAGGTATCAGGTACTGGGTTAATGCTGCCGTTAAATGACTTAGTTACCACGTTTCTGTCTTGAATAACAAAGAACTTATCTTGGCGGTTTTTATCCAGTGGATGCGGGCGATGACCGCTACCAATGACCACTGCGTCATACGGGATATCTTGGTAAGTTTTGTAACTTTGACCGTGTAGATTAACGGTATGTAAGTTGGTAGTTATGGTTTGGGCAATGACGGGTTCGGTAAAGAAACGACGGTCATTAAAAATACTTTGTCCACCTAAACTGGCCAGTTTAAAAGCCGTCCAAGGTGCCGTGTTACTGGTAGGTTGCGCGCTAGGTAAGTCTATTCGCCATATATTGGCTCCAGTATCGGTGGCATAAAGTCGATCGGTTAAGCCGTCATTATCACTGTCTACAATGGCAACCTTATTGGGGATACTGTCAGTTATTCCCGCCAATTGCGTGGTATTTGGGCCTCGATTAGCTGTAAATTTATGCACCATTTTGCCGGTGTCGGCGTCAATAATATAAACGCCTCGACCGAGGGTGTCGTTAATGCCTACAGATTCACTGTCTTTGGTGGCCGGTGAATAACCCGCTCCGACAATCATGACCGGTTTGGCGTTGGCTGCGATAGTATTGTTTCTAGGAAAGCCGGGTATAGAGGTAATTACCGGTTCTGACCAAGTTTGTCCCATTTTGTCAAAGCCTAAATCAGCGGGTGAAACTTTCCATTTTAAAGTGGGGTGATCAGGCTGAGTAATATCAAGCGCGTAATATGCATTGCCACCACGACGCATACCGAAGAATAGCCATGCTTTATCAATGGTACCGGAGGCGTTTCGTTTTACATAGGCCACTGGTGTACTGTCTAATCCATAAACTGAGTGGACGCCACTTTGTTGGTTCGTGGTTAGTTCAGCTACATTGGGGAGTAATTGTTTGGGCATAAATGCCCATGATTCAGAGACTGAATTACCATTGTCGGAAAACATATGCATAAAACCGTGGTTGGTACCCATGAATATTTTTATATTGGGGGTTTTCTCCGTACCATAGTTAATGACTAACGGTTTTGAGTGTAAAGAGTCTCCCATAATGTCTTTACGCAGTTCATTGGTATTATGATTATTATTATCGTCGTTGACGTCATAACCTTTTATCCATTTAAATAGCTCATCGAGTCTGCTTGGTGTCACTTTCATAAATTGAGCTAATTTTCTTTCATCTCCTAATGCTGTTTGTGCGTTGGCCTTGGTTAAGAGTTGTAACGCATTATTACTGCCTAAGTTACTTAATAGGTATCGGGTGTGATTTTGCTGTAAATGCTGAGCGACACCGCCGAGTTGAACATCGCTGCCATCACCTCCTGCAGGCATAGAAGAGCAGTTTTGAGTCCAAAAACTACAAGAACCTGATTTCAATAACCCATTAATATTCAGTGCCGCTTTATTGTTAACATCAAAAACTTCACCTTTGTCATTAATCTTAAGTTTTTTAATATTTCCAGACCAGCGAGCGCCTCGAGAAGGTAAGAAGACGGAATGGTATGCCACCCCATTGGTATTCACTCGATTTGCTGATACGGCAGGTGAGCTAAATGTGGCAGGTTTATTACTGACTTCTGCAAACACTTTTTGCAGGGCTTTTTGCAGGGCTTCAGAACTGACGGCAGAGAAGTAACTACCGCCACCTTTGCGTGCGGTTTCTTCAAGCAGTGAGCGAGCATTATCTGCACCGCGACTATAACCAATAGTGTAAGTGGTGACGTTTTGTGAGTTATCGACATTGGGATTTACATCGTTTTCATACATCCATTTTGCCAACTCTGGTAGTCCCTCTCTGCGGCTAATACTGTGGCCAACAAGCGATGAAATCCGTGAAATTGAATGATTGTCGTTGATGGGCTGACCATCAGTGATATAAACAATAGAGGCATTAGATTGACAAACTTTTCCTACAAATGGAGAGAGGTATTTGCCATTTGCTGAAGCGTGAGGGTCGCTATTGGGGTTAGTGTCTCTTTGGTTTTTACCATAATAAACATCGCTACCGCTAAAATAGCGATAAGCTTCATATAACGTGTCACATAGTGGTGTGGAGCCAAGCGGCTTGAGTTGTTGAACGGTACTGAGAATTGTTTTTTTATTTTGATCGGTAAAAGGTCTGATGCCGTGAATAATACGTCCACCGTATGATCTTGAGGAGCTGTCGGCATTGTAAATAGCCAATCCAAAATCAACACCTGGAGTATTAAGAATGGTGTCGGTGATCACTTGCTTTGCAACATCCATACGCGTGTAGTTGGTTGCGCTTCTGTTTGAGTTATACCACTCGATATATTTTCTCGTGTAAAGCGTAACCGAATTACCTAGGCCGAATCCTGTTTTCTTTGCCTTTACAACTATATCGTCCACACTACCATTGGTTGCGCTTGGAGCTAAATAAGGCTCGCTATGGCCATCGACAGGGAAGCCGTTAGGATAGTGTTTGTTAGTTTGTCTTCCTGATGCATTACCTTGGTCGTGTTCTGATATATCGATAAAGCAGTCAATGGTGTCGATACTGCTGCCATCATTTTCAGGTAGTTTTTTCCAGGTTTTACTTGTGCTGTCGTAATGACGAATATAACCAGTAAACATACCGTAGTGTTCTAAATAGTATGTTGACTGAGCACAGCCATTGTATTTTTGTTGAACAATTTGTTTGCTGTTTAAACTAGGGACTTTTTCAATATCATCACTGTAATATAATGTCGTACTGTCTGTTACGCTTTCATGACTTTGTGTTTGGCTTTGATGTTGACTATGTCCATATGCATGTCCATGACTGTTGCTATGGCTTTGATAGTGAGTTTGAGTTTGGCCATGATTATAGAAATGATTTGCTCTAAAGCCTGAGCGCATACTCCCTGAGGTATCGAAAATAATGAGTACTTGCGGACGGTCATTGGTACGAATGCTTGATTCGGTAACGTAAAGTTCGGTGTCATCGGCAATATTTAAGCTGCTATAACAGACACTAAACAATACGATTAAGCAGGTGAAAAAGCGTTTGATCATGACTAACTTCCTGTAAAGACTTCTTGCTCCACACCAGTATCAATAACTAATTTGCCATGACCACCGCGCCCATACTTGGCGGCACTTTCGATTTCTGAGCGTCTACAACTTATTGTATTTACTGCAAAAGCTTGGCTAGTACGTTGACAGCTAACGTCGTTTTTGGTTAATGGTTTAATGGTTGAACTAACATGGAGTTTGGGATTATTAATGGTAATTGGGGCGTCAATATTTGCCATGGTGGCCCCTTGAGTATCATGAAGAGCTTGTTCTTGAGCGCCAACGGCCATTTCTCTGGCGGCAACTTGTTCAGAGCCTGCTCCAGCCATTCTGATTGACTGATTTGCGTTGACAGCAAGTGCGACACCGATAATGGTTAAGAGTAGTAAAATGATGAGTGAGAAAAAGAGAACAATACCTTGTTGCTTCTTGAAAGAGTGCTTCATATTAGTATCCTATCTCGTTAAATTAAACATCAGCAACTCTGTTGCCCTAGAAAGGTTCTCGACAAAACGTCAGTCATTGAGTTGAGGTTTTGTGGAGGTGGAACTATTTTAACCAAGAAATTAAAAACATGAATATGACAATGACTTAATGGGTACTTATTTATTATCCCTAGACAGGAATTTACCCATTTCGTAACAGTTTGGATACAAAGTGTATGGTAAATCGTTGCATTGTTGTTTGAATAACGCTGTTTTTTTAACGTGTTGGCAGTGTATTAAAGCCGCCGTTTGAGACTGACTTTGTGCAATTAGCCGCCACGTGATGTATTAATGCCATCGCTCAATTTTGAGACTGACTAGAGTCAATTATAGCTCAAGATTAAATTTGGTGCTGGCTGGTGGTGTATTGGGACACCGAATGAGATTGATGGAAAAAGATGGTTAACCAAGTGCTGCGCTTGGGCTAATGAAATAGTGTCACGCCGATATAAACTCTGATAGAAATTGTCTTACTGTTATTTGACGTTATCGCTTGATTGTTAACATAATTTATTGGCAATCAAGCGACGCACTTCGGCTTGAATAATCAGCCGTTTTTCATGACACCTCGTCATGCTTAGATGACGTTAGTGCGGTGGTCAATAGCGTCATTTAGGCTCTGATTGAGGTGTGAGTGTCATTGCCATCTTAACTCTCGTTCCTGTTTTAGTTTGGCGCTCTGTGGCGTTTACATCTACTGATATAGTTAATTCGGGTGGTGAAAGTAAATTCGATTCATCTGCAGGCCGCCGCCAATACAGCGCTCATCTCCATCAGCACAGCCATCATCAAAGTCGCCGTCTTTTTCAAGCTTGTCACCAGCTATTCCAATACCAATGATGTACATATTGTCGCCATTTTTGGGTACCACAATCGTGGGGCTATTAGGTATTCCTTCGCCCGTTTCATATGACAGCTCTTTATAAGATCGCGTGCCCCGATGTAAATCAAACCCATACAGAAGGCCAACGCCGGTAGTAAAACATTGCTCAGCATCGGTTAAGTCACCTGGAACGTAGGAAGTAAAAAATACTCTGCCTTTGGCAATGAGTGCCGATGATAGGCTTTTTTCGCCGACTTTAGGTAAGTCGAAATACCAACCGCGTTTAGTCGCAAACAGTATTTCATCATTTTGGCTTGTCGGTGGGGCGCTAGTGACGTTGTATAAGTCGTCCATTTCTAAGGTCTTAGGTACGGCATGTAGACTGCCATTAAAAGAGCGGGTCACGACATTACGGTCTTGCACAACAAAGAATTTATCTTGGCGAATTTTATCCAAAGGATGAGGACGATGACCGCTGCCAACGACGACGGCATCGTAAGGTACGTTGTGATAGCTATAGTAAGTTTGGTTGTTGTCGGTAATGCTGTGCAAATTAGAGATCATGGTTTGCGCTATTTCGGGCGCATTAAAAAAGCGGCGGTCGTTAAATTGACTTTGCCCGCCTAAGCTTGCGAGCTTGTAACCTGTCCATGGGGCGTCTTTGCCATTGGGTTGGGCGCTAGGTAAATCCATTCTCCATATATTAGCACCGGTATCTGTGGCGTAAATGCGGTCTGTTAACCCATCACTGTCGCTGTCTAATATGGCCACTTTATTTGGGATGCTGTCGGTTATTCCTGTTAATGGCGTTTTGCCTGTACCGCTATCGCGTCCAAAATGATGTACTAATTCCCCAGTGTCTGCGTCAATGATATACACCCCTTTTCCCAAGGTATCATCAATGCCAATCGCTCCGCTGTCTTTGGTCGCAGGAGAGTAACCTGCGCCGACAATCATCACCGGTTTGGCGTTATCTATTGAGGTGTTATTGGCTGGATATCCCGGGATATAGGTGATAACCGGTTCAGACCATGTTTGGCCCATTTCGCTATAGTGAGGGCTTGCTGCTGAAATGCGCCACTTAAAGACAGGCACATCAGGATTGGTGATATCGAGCGCGTAATAGGCGTTGCCACCTCGGCGCATACCAAAGAATAACCACGCTCTTTCAACCGCACCTGTTGCGCTGCGCTTGATGTGCGCCACTGGTGAGCTGTCGATGCCATAAACTGAATGCACGCCGCTTTGTTGGTTGTCGGTTAGCTCTTTAACATTGGCGAGTAATGATTGAGGCATAAACGCCCATGACTCAGCTACGCTGCTTCCTCGGTCGGTAAACATGTGCATAAAGCCATGGTTGGTGCCCACAAATATTTTTATATTGGGATTGGCTTGAGTGCCATAATTGATCACTAGCGGCGATGAATGCAGCGGGTCGCCCATGATGTCTTGGCGCAACTCGTTTGTGACATTATTGTCGTTGTCGTCATTAACGTCATAACCTTGTATCCAGCTAAAGAGATCGTTGAGTTGGTCGGTATTCGCCCCCATTAATTGCGCCAGCTGTTCTTCGCCTCCTAAAGCATACTGGGCATTATTTTTGGTTAAAGTTTGTAAGCCGCCATTGACGCCTAAATTACTGAGCAAGTGTCTGGCTTGGTTACTTTGTAAATGCTGTGCTACGCCGCCAAGTTGAACATTACTACCATCCCCCCCGCCTGTCATTGAGGTGCAGTTTGTTGTCCATAAACTACAAGCTGAGGCTTTTAATAAACCACTTTCATCAATGGCGGCACGGCCACTGGCATCAAGTAGTTCGCCATTATCACTGACGGTTAACTTTTTAATATTCCCAGACCAACGCGGCCCTTTTGATGGCAAGAACATTGATTGATAAGCCGAATCGTCAGTATCCATTCTTCCTGACGATACTGCAGGAGAGCTGAATGTGGCTGGTTTGTTGTTTACTTCGGCAAAGACTTTTTGCAGGGCTTTTTGTAATGCATCTGCGCTGTTAGCGTGAAAGTAAGAACCGCCACCATTATTGGCCGTTTCTTGTAATAGTGCAGCGGCATTGTCAGCACCGCTACTAAAGCCAATGGTATAAGTGGTGACGTTTTGGGTGTTATCTACATTGGGATTAACATCATTTTCATACATCCATTTGGCTAATGTCGGTAAACCTTTAGCGTTGCTGACATCATGGCCAACTAACTGTTCTATTAAGCTATTAGAATAATTATCCCGAGTAGGCTCACCGTCGGTAATGTACACAATCGATGCGTTTGACTGACATATTTTACCAACAAAAGGGGAGATATAACGACCATTAGACTCGGCATCCATATCGCGTAATGGGTTAATATCACCCGTGTCGGCTTCATAGCCATTGGGACGAGGTAGTGATTTAGGTTCAACGGGGTTATTGCCAAAATGCACTTCTCCACCGCTAAAGTATCGATACGCTTCAAACAAGGTGTCGCACAATGGCGTGTAATTACGATACACCCCATGTAAATTTTGTACTTTGTCTAACAATGATTTTTTATTGGTGTCAGTAAACGGTTGAATAGCGTGAATGATCCGCCCACCATTGTTTTTTACTTGATCATCTTTATTGAAAATAGCCAACCCAAAGTCGACGCCTGGGGTGTGCATTATCGTGTCTTCAATCACTCGTCTTGCGACGTCCATCCGAGTGTAATCAATGGTTTTCTTATTAGAGTGATACCACTGCACATATTTTTTTGTGTACAAGGTAACGGCATTGCCTAAACCAAAGTCAGTGTTTTTGGCTTTAGAAATGGCATCGTCAATGTCGCTTTGTTTTGAGCCTGGGCTGAGATAAGGGCTGTCATAACCGTCGACGGGAAAACCATCAGGGTACTGGAGGTCTTGTTGTTGCCCGCGTGCATTGCCTTGGTCTTGTTCAGAGATATCTTCAAAGCAGTCAATGGTATCAATCGCTTGGCCGTCGTTAATTGGCATTTCGACCCAATCACGTTTGTCATGGTCGTAATGGCGTATATAGCCGGTAAACATGCCATAACGTGTTAAATAGTCGGCAGATTGGGCACAACCGTTATAACGATGTTCAATGGTTTGTGAGCTGTTGATGTCGGGCACCACTTCAATGTCATTACTGTAATACAGCACACTGGAGTCGTTTAAGCTTTCGCTATCTTGTGAGTACAGCTCATCAGATTCAAATACCACTTTGCGAAAATTATTATTACCGATAGTACCGACGTATTCCATACTGCCTGAAGTATCAAAAATAATAAGCACTTGTGGACGCTCATTGGTTCTAATGCTCGACTCGGTAACGTATAGCTCAGTGTCATCAGCCATATTGAATGCACTATAGCCCACGCTAAAAAAGCCAATTGTGCTCATTAAAAGGCGTTTTATCATGATTAACTTCCTGTAAATACTTCCTGTTCAACACCTGATACCACCGTTAAGCGGCCATAGTCGCTGCGGCCAAATGTAATGGTGCTTTCCACTTCTGCGCGCCGACAGCTGACGCTGGCGGCTGAGTAAGCTTTACTGCTGCGTTGGCAGTTAACGTCGTTATTGGTCATTGGTGTGATGGTCGAGCTGACATTTAACGCCGAATTATTAATGTGAATGGGCGCGACAATATTGGCCATGACATCACCTTGGGTGTCATTTAGCACTTGGTGCTGTGCGCCAATGGCGGTAGATTTTGCACTCACACGTTCTGCACCTGCGCCAGCCATACGTAATGATTGAGTGGCATTCACCGCCAAAGCCACACCAATAATGGTCATAAGAATTAAAGTAATAAGCGAGAAAAACAATACTATGCCTTGTTGTTTTTTTACTGACAGCGTCATACGGATATCCTATTAAGTGAATGGCCAGACTTGTCATTAAATGCTGCTAAATGACGGCTTAAAAATATTGTGCTTGTGTCGAGATGATTTTTAATCATTCTAAACAACAAAAAACAAACAGGAACACTATCACTTCACAATCAGCGCTTATTTGTGTGACAAATTGTAAAATTATGATTTTTAATGGTTTTACTGATACATTTGGTCACGTTTGTGTCATTTGTTGTTGCAGTTTTTAGTTAGGGCACTCAGGCGAAAGGTATTGCACCGCAGCAGGCATTTTTTATCGTAAATTAGGTCGGTAACGCATTGTTTATCTGAGGTAAGATTATTACAGTACCTTAGTTTGATAAACGAGTAGGCTAACCGTTAATGGTTAGCGTATTGACATATTTGACTGGGCAGTAAAGGAAAGCGTAATGACGTGTGCGGATAAAACTACTGGCTTTTGTTTATACAAAGCTTATTTGCGTACCTTGAAAAAGGGAGCAACTGCAGCGGTGCTGATGTTAAGTTTAGCTCTGGCTTATATCACACCGGCAGCGGCGGAAAATGGCCCTTCGCTTGACTACACATGGGACTATGCTGGTGGGCAGCAGAGTTTAAGCGACTTTAAAGGCAAAGTGGTCTATGTTGATTTTTGGTCATCGTGGTGTGGTCCGTGTCAAAAAGCATTTCCGTGGATGCAAAAAATGCAACTTAAATATCAACATCAAGACTTCACCGTTGTCGCCATTAACCTGGATGTTGAAACTGAACTTGCCGATGCCTTCTTACAGAAAATCCCTGTGACATTTCCTATTCGTTATGACCCTGAAAGCGACATTGCCCGAGCCTTTAAATTACAAGGTATGCCCAGTAGTTTTATCTTTAATCGTCAAGGTGAGCTGGTGGCGCAACATGTGGGGTTTAACGTAAAACACCTAGCGCAATATGAAGCGCAAATACAATACTGGCTAGAAAAACCATAAACCCTATTAAGGTTACCTGTGTGGTTTAGCCGCACGATGTCGCCTTGATCGCATTGTGGGCGACTTGCGCTCGTACTTTATTTTTTCTGCTGTTACAGTTCGTATTCTTACCACCGATTTAGAGGATTGAAGATGATTGTAATGATGCTAACCGGTGTTGCTGGAGCGCAAAACGCTTAATACTGCAATACCCGGTTTATTACCGGGGCACTTCATTTGCCCCATGCTTTATTTTTTTATGCGTATGCTTTAGCAATCTGCTAGCAACGTAGGGGTAGATCTACAATGTCAAAAACATATTCTCTCACCGAGCTCGGCTGGCGTCCTTTTTTTCAACAACAATTAACACTTGCAGAGTGGGAATCTGGCACTTTAGCGCGGGTGGTCACTCAACATCGTAATCAACTACATTTGTTGTCTGACTCGGGTGAATTAATCCTGTCAATTAATGCCAATATGCCCAATATATGTGTCGGTGATTGGCTGCTTATTGATTCTCAACATCGATTTGTACGCTTGCTTGAACGTTTTACTGAATTTGGCCGCAAAGCGTCAGGTTCAAAATTGGATCTGCAATTAATTGCGGCTAATCTCGACACCGTGTTTATTGTCATGTCGTTGAACCAAGACTTTAAATTAAGCCGATTAGAGCGCTACTTAACCTTGGTGAATGAAACGGGGGCGCAGGCAGTGGTGGTACTCACTAAAGCTGATTTATGTGATGATCCGTTGAGCTTACAAGCTGAGGTACAGCAGCTGGACCCACTATTAAACGTGGTGAGCATTAATGCACTCGATAACGACTGTGTTTCGCAGCTTCAATGCTGGTGTCAGGTAGGTAAAACATTAGCGGTAATGGGCTCGTCTGGTGTGGGTAAGTCAACGCTATTAAACACGTTGCAAAATCAACCGTTACTCAATACCGGTGGTATTCGTGAAGATGACAGCAAAGGACGACATACTACCACCGCCAGATCATTACATGTGATGGATAACGGCGGTTTATTGATGGATACCCCTGGTATGCGGGAGTTGCAACTTACTGATGTAGAATCTGGATTGTCAGCGACGTTTGCCGATATTGAAGCGTTAGCACAATGCTGCCGCTTTGGGGATTGTTCGCATCATGGTGAGCCGGGCTGTGCCATTGAACAGGCTCTCAATCGTGGTGAGCTTGATCATCGCCGTTTTAATAATTATTTAAAACTGGGACGTGAACAAGCGTTAAATACCGCTTCATTGGCGCAAAGGCGCGCCCAAGATAAAACCATGAGTAAAATGTATCGTTCGGTGCAAGGCGAAAGCCGCCGACGGAAAAAAGGCTTATAAATTAGCGATAAAAAAACACGCGCCAATATGGTGCGTGTTTTTTATTGGCCGTTAGGGTTCGTTTATCGCGTATCGTTATAAACGTCACTGGAAACGATTGGGGCTTATAAGCGCGCAGTTTGCGCGGGTGACACACTGCCAGTGCATCCTTTCGTCCTAGGTATGCGCTAGGCATTAATATTTATTATGCTTAGATACCCAGTTATGCAGCACGAGCGCGCTTTGGGAGCAACACTTTGGCTTGTAAACCACCATTTTCACGATTGGTTAGAAAGACTTTGCCATGATGTCGGTCGACAATCCGTTTGATAATGGCCAAGCCTAAACCTGAGCCAATGCTACCTCGGGCTTTGTCACCTTGGGTAAAGGGTAAAAATAACTGTTCAACCATCGATTCTTCAATGCCTTCGCCATCGTCTTCAACCGTAAATCCCACATAATTATGGCTTTGAAATGAGCTGATTTTTGCCCAGCCGTTACCATAGCGATACGCATTTTCAATTAAGTTACTTAATACACGTTTTATCCCGACGCAGTGCATCTCAATCTCAGGAATAGCTTGTAAATCAAGCTCTATTTGAATTGTGCGATGGGCTTCTTGTTGGGCTATCTCTTGAATAAGGCGATTAATCTGATCAGGAGTTTTGTTGTGTTCTTGGTCGTTACGAATATAAGCAATGAACTGATTGATGATGTCGTCCATATCTTCAATGTCAGCCACAATGCCGTCTTTTAAATAACTCTCTTGTTCACCCATCATTTCAGTGGCTAAACGGATCCGCGTTAACGGGGTGCGCAGGTCGTGAGAAATGCCCGCCATTAATAATGAACGGTCTTGTTCAAGCTGCTGCATGCTTTGTGACATTTGGTTGAAGGCATGGGTTACTTCAACGATTTCTGTAGAGCCATTTAGCGGCATTGGCTTAGGGAAGTTACCTAATGACACTGTCATAGCGGCTTTTTGTAAGCGCTTTAAGGGCCGATTTTGTTTACCCGCAAATAGCCAGCCGCCAGCCACACTCAATGCGCCAATGACTAACAAATACAGGGTAAGTGGTGAAAGGTCTGACTCGTTCATGCCCGTTAACGGCACTTTTATCCATACCGACGGTGCTTGTGGCGGTTTAATCCACACATTGAGTTTTTCGCCTTGGGAGAAACGAACTTCGGCTGGGCCACGAAGGTACACCGACATTTGGTCAGATAAAAAACCATAGTAAGTGGCGTCATCTACTCCGTTCGCTTGTGCCTGTTGTTGATTGTAGATGGTCATCTCATCGTCGCGCACTTTGGCATTAAGGGCGTCAACCATAGTCAAATTTTCACGATCAATTTCAACACCATCTATAAATAAGAGGTTGATTTGACGGGCAATAAGTTGGTTTATTTGCTCATAGGAAGGTTTGATGAAATAGACTGCAACCGACCAATAAGACACTAATTGATTGATCAGTAACAGGCTGCCGATGAGTAACACGGTTTGGCTAAATGCACTGCGGGGTAAAAACCGCTGCCACCATTTTAGTTTTAATTTCATTGGCGAAGGTGATTATCTTGCTGAGCCGTCTGGCACAAAGACGTAGCCTAATCCCCATACGGTTTGAATATAACGTGGGTTGGCGGCATCGACTTCAATTAAGCGGCGTAAGCGTGACACTTGTACGTCAATTGAGCGTTCAAGCGCAGAGTAGTCTCTACCTCGGGCAAGGTTCATTAATTTATCACGCGATAATGGTTCACGAGGATGTGATACCAACACTTTTAATACAGCAAATTCACCACTGGTAAGGGAGATATTTTCTTCACCATTGAACATTTCACGGGTGGCTAAATTAAGTGAAAATTGGCCAAATTGAACGGTTTCTTCTTGTTGTGCTGGCGCGCCTGGTGCTTCTAATATTTGGCGACGCATAACCGCTTTAATGCGGGCCAGTAATTCACGTGGGTTAAACGGTTTTGGTAAATAGTCATCAGCGCCTAACTCAAGGCCAATAATGCGATCTACTTCATCACCTTTAGCGGTGAGCATGACAATTGGGATTAGGTTTTCTTGTTGGCGTAAACGCTTACAAATCGATAGACCATCTTCACCAGGAAGCATTAAATCGAGTACCAATAAGTGAAAATTCTCTCTTTCAAGTAAACGATCCATTTGTTCAGCATTGGCTGCGCTGCGCACTTGATACCCTTGCTCAACAAGATAGCGTTCGAGTAAAGAACGCAGACGCATATCGTCGTCAACTACGAGAATTTTTGATGTTTCTTGGCCCATGATTTTTCCTTTTAATATCAGGATGTCATGCCAATATAACGGCTTTTTATATTCCCTAGTAGCGGTAAATGAGCTCAAAAGACATATTTAATGAATAAAGCGAATTTTCTTGAACTAAGTAACTAAAAATTAGCGTAAATATGGCTAGGTTTTTGTAAAGAGAAATTGTAACAAAACTCGTTTTACTTTTTCTGCCATCCAATAAAAGCGTCGCATTGGCACATTGTTGTTGTTTTTTCTGTCACTTGGCTGGTGGCTGTTGTTGTTTTATGACCTCTATTGCTTGGGGTTATTGGGGACGACGAGCATTACTATTGAATCGAGCATGATTACGGGCAAAATTAACCGTTATGATAAGGCGTTGTTGGCGTGGATGAGCAAACGAAACCGCGATGTCATCATCGCCGCGAACAGGCCAAGGCTGCTCAATAACATCAGCGAGATACCAAACCGGTATATCTGGCGCAACCGTGTCATCGCTGCGGGTATGTGTGGTTAACGGGGGAGCGCTTTCATGATGATATACAAAAGTGAATTGACGCTTCATTTGATAACGAAAGCGGGGCGCGCTAAAAGCTGGCCATAGCAGTAATGTATGTTGATTTAGCTGATACGAGCCAAGCTCAACATGGGCATAGTCAATATGATTCAGTGGCCAAGGGGGCTGTTGGCAGGTCAATTGAACACGACAATGCCAAGTGATAAGCCAGTAGGTGTTATCCCTATTTATTGACAATAATTGCTGTTTGCGGGAAAAGGTGCGTGTCCATGTGCCTAACATTGAGCGTTGTCGAACTGTGTTTTTTAGTGCAGGGACGCTGCGCGTTAAATTGCGCCGCGCAGTGCTTGCTTGCCTCGCACTTAGAAGCGTGGTGTTTTGTTGCTCTGCACGAGAAAGGGGCGCGCTTTGTTGTATCATTACCAGCTGATGCGAATGCGCCTTAATCGGCCCATCAAATGATTGAAATTCAATCATGGATAAAGCGGGCTCAATACGCTGATTGCTTGCTTGCGCATTGGCGCTGAGTAACATCAGTAGTAAGTTGGCGCAGTGGACGCCACAATGGTTAATGCAGCGCATATCATCCTTGTTATTTGCCAGATTAATAACTTATGAGTATAGGGTGATTTGTCATTGACGTTATTCTTTTGCACGTATTCAAGCAAATACATGCGCGATGGCATTGCCATTTTGTTGCCAGTGCGAACGATATTAGTGAAGGTGAACTGGTCTTTATTGGTTGTGGTTAGCGTTAAATTTAGCTTTAAATCAACGCTGAGCCATTGGTTGAACGGGTTATCTTTAGCGGTGTGGAATCTGTTGTTTAGCTGCCGGTTTTTTACATCGGGTGAGTGAGTTTTTTGGGGCTAATATTGCAGTGACTATCTGTGTTATATTGCCAAATATGTGTCATTGTTTAAGTGAAATGCATCTTCCATGAGAACGGCTATTGTGACCCGTGAAGGGTTTACTAAACTAAAAAAAGAATTAGATTTTTTATGGCGTGAAGAACGTCCTGAAATTACTAAAAAAGTCGCTTGGGCGGCCAGTCTTGGTGATCGCAGTGAAAATGCGGACTATCAATATAATAAAAAACGGTTACGAGAAATCGACCGCAGAGTGCGTTATTTACGCAAAAGCATTGAAAACACTAAAGTTGTCGATTATGCGCCTGAACAAGAAGGCCGTGTGTTTTTTGGCGCGTGGGTGGAAATTGAAAATGATGATGGCGAGCAGTTACAGTTTCGGGTTGTGGGTTATGATGAAATTTTTGGTCGTAAAAATTACATTTCTATCGACTCACCGATGGCGCGTGCACTACTGAAAAAGCAGGTGGATGATGAAGCGTTAGTCGTGACACCTGAAGGTGAAAAAATCTGGTATATCAATAAAATTTGGTATCTTGAAACCTCGTCATAATGAGCGTGATTAAATAAAAAAAGAGCGATTATCGCTCTTTTTTAGTCTTTGGCGTGCAGACAACGAATATGGTTACTTATATAAACGAATGCTGATAACAGGCTGTGATAAGCGCGACTCTAAGTGATCAAATAGCAATGTAGTGAGTGTTGCGACGTGATTGTAGTAGTCGCTGGTGGAAAATATTGATACACATTCTAAAAAACGTCGAGCCCACGGCAGTAAGTGCACTGCTAATAATTCTTCAGCGGCTTTTCCGTTCGCAATATTTTGTTCAAGGCAAACGGATAAGGCTGGCAACATTAATCCGAAATGGTCTAATGGTTCTGTTTGTGCTGATGAAAACGTTAACTGTTGTTGCTTGCAAAATTCAACGTAAGCACGGGTTGTTTCACCATGTAAGCGATTCACTTTACTCGTATAAACCGACCCCCAAGGGTAGGCTTTTTTAGCTTTTGGAGAGATAAATAATTGTAAGAAATCATTGTCGATGTCTTCAATACTATTAATACTTAATTGATGCTTTAATTTCGCCAACACCTTTAAATGACTGTCATCTTTAGTTGAATTAGGCCATTGTGGCCAATATTCAAATACACCCGATTCAATTAATTTTTGTACTTGTGCCATGGTTGGACGGTTATAAAATATTTCAGCTAGCACATTGAGTGCGGCAACTATTTCTTCATTCTTTTTAATCATATTTTTTCAGCTTAACTAGTCACAATGGCAATGATTGCATTTACATTGTTTGATGCGATTAAATTGAGGGAACGGCAATGTCATCATTAGCGCCGCCTCAAAAGTGTGTGAACTCAATACCATCTTGTTTATTTGCTTGTTATTATCTAATTCAAGCCATTGTATTTTAATAATTATTTAGTTTGTATCCCATTTTTTATGTCTCAGCAAGCCGGTCTCCAGTGAGGTTAACATTATGTGGGGCTACTACGTGTTAACTTAACCATTTTCATTGGGAGTTAAGGGCACGGTAGCAGTTTCTGCGAAAGTAAACTCGGTTTAACTGACCATTTTTAACCATTGTTGGCGCTGTTTTTTGATGACTTTATCCCACTGTTTTGCCAATGTAAGAACCAGTTGTGAATAATGCTGCATCTCAGGGGATTGGCTGTTATCTGCTTCATGCTGTGCTAAACGCCGAGCGAAAGCGATGAGTAAATATTCGCATTGAGATAAATGGTTATTCTCAAAGTATTGATGAATTAACGCTGAAAAACTCTCATAGGCACAATTGATCAATAAAGCGCGTTCAATGGGGGTGTTGTCCACGTGATGAATATGACCATTTTTCAAGCTCAAAATAACAATAAGGTTGGCTATTTTTACCGTTTTTTCAGGGGCAATATGTGCTGTTTGATACTCAGGGCATTGTTTGAGAGCGGCTTCTATTTTTGGTGATATTTCCATGGCATGGAAACGTTGCGTCACATTGTGTAATACCGACATTGTCATCACCTTGGTTGTTTATCTCGCTTAAATGAGGGGAGGTAAGTGGCCATTTTTATCATCGACTCATCATGGTTTACTGATTAACTGAAAAAGGGGCATCATACGGGGGATGTGCTTAAAAACGATGAGAAAAATCCATTTAACTCATCGCTGTGAACACATTAATGACTAACGTTTATTAATAAAGATGGTACTTGGGTTGGTGCTTTCGCTTTTAAAGCCAACACCACTGTGACTACCCAGCCCTTCAGCTTCTGACATGTCTTTAATTTCAAGTACTTGTACTGGACAACCTCTAACACAAAATGGTTGTTCACCTTCATCTAAACGGTCTTTACACATATCGCACTTAGTTGATTTACCGATGTTTTTGTCAATCTGTGGCACATGGTAAGGGCATGAACGAACACATGTTCCGCAACCAATACATTTTTCTTGATCCACAAACACGATGCCGTCTTTTTCACGTTTTGTCATTGCTTTTACAGGACAGTTTTTAACGCAAATAGGGTCTACGCAGTGGTTACAAGCGGTACTTAAAAACGTTTCCACATTTTGGCCGCGAGCATTGGCTGTTTCGATAGCTGTAACGTGTCTAAATTTCATATCTTCATCAAGATCATGCCCTACTTGGCAAGCTACAGTACAAGCTTCACATCCAACGCAATTTTCTTGTCGATAAACAAAGGCTAATTGTTTTTTCATTGATTGTTATCCTATCTAAATTTGTTTACTTAAAGCGCTTTAATATCAACACGAGTCGACATAAACGTTGAGTTGCTGTTCATATCAGACAATTCGTTGTTGGTGAGCATGTTTACTGCCGTTGAGCTGCCGTTTTCATTGAGTTTGCGCCATGCATTTTTCCAAACAAATACTGACCCCGGCGCGCTCATTTCACTGATGATAACGTCATATTGGATACTGACTTTTTCGTTGTTATATCGTGTGGCAGTCATTTCGACTTTGTCGCCATCTTGTACGCCAAGTTTGCTGCTATCTGCGGGGTTGATATACACACTGTGGGATGGATAAGTGCCTTCGATATATTTAACGTTCGCCCATTGAGAGTTATTTTTCTTAGGGTGCGCTGGGCTGAGTAAGCGGAATGCGCGACCTTTTTCAGCATCTGTCATCCCTTTATGGTCAACATCATCCGTTTCTGGCGTGCCAGTATCAATAACTGGGTTAAATAGTGTTGAGTCAAAGTGTTTATTACTGACATCTTTAAATTCAATTTTGCCACTAGGTGTATTGAATTTTAAACTGCTTAAAAATGGGTATTCCACTTTGGGTTGGTCATAGTGTTTTTTGACTAACTCATCGTATGAAATATTGCCTTTCCATGCTTTTTTCATGATGTCATTAATTGATTCACTAAACTCAGGGTCGCTAAAGCCCATTGCACGGCCTAAGCCTTGGAAAATTTCAATATCAGGCTTAGAGTCATGTAGATATTCAATTGCTTTGCTGCTGTGATTACAGAAGTAGCCATGATAACTATCTGCAATATTTTCTTGTTCAATAAAGCTAGAGGTAGGGAGTAAGTAGTCAACGTAATCCATGGTATCTGTTTGGAACAAATCAATGCCGACTAAGAAAATATCGTCACGTTCCAAGCCTTTTCTGACTAGTTCAGTATTGGGGGCAATGACCATTGGGTTACTTTGGTAAATGATGACGGCATTAATTGGCTCGCTCGGTTTACCTTTTGATAGTGGTCCTTTGGTTTTGCCATCGGGATGAACATAGTCAATCGGTAATAAGTTTTTACCTAACTCATTCATACTCACCGTGTCGCGTACCGCGTCTTTCGGTGTGAGGTTGCCCGCGCCAATGTATCCCCAATCCATTAAACCGCCAGCTTGAGTATTTAGATAAACAACACCTGCCCCTTTTTTACCAATGTTGCCGGTAATGGCTGCTAAAGTAGGAATGGCCCGTACCATACGGCCACCATTTAAGTTACGTTGCATGCCATAGCCAATACGCATTATTGAGCATTCTGCATTTGCATAAAGTTGGGCAAATTCTTGGTAATCGGTTTTCTTTACATCGGTTGCTTTTTCAATTTGCTCATGAGTAAACTCGGCTAAACGCGCAAGGTAAGCGTCGTAATCTTGGGTGTTTTGTTTAATGAAGTCTTTATCTTCTAGACCTTGTTCGATAATGCATTTAGCAATACCAATCACTAATGTGGCATCGGTTCCTGGGCGAGGGCGTAACCACACGTCAGCTTGAGAGGCTAATGGTGTCCGTGCTGGGTTAACGACTAATATTTTTGCACCATTATCACGCGCTTTATTGATTATTTTTAATTGGTGAATATTGGTTGCTTGCTCATTCGTTCCCCATGAGACAAAGCATTTAGTATTGGCATAATCTTCTGGGCTGGGGCCATCGAATGTGCCTAATACTGAGCTCATTCCGGCGTAACCTGCGCTGGCACAAATATTACGTTCGAGTAAACGAGAACCAATTTTGTTGAAGAAACGGTTTGCACCAATACCCGCGCCGACACCGTTATAGCCTGAGTATGAATATTGTAATACGCCGTTACCGCCATTTTTACTTTTTGCAATGGCCTCTTTTAAACCCGCTGCAATCGCTTTGTTTGCTTCATCCCAAGTAATAGGTTCAAATTTAGCGCCAGGGCCTTTAGGGCCAACACGTTTCATTGGGGTTTTTATGCGATCTGGGCTATATACCGACTGTAAATAGGCGTGGCCTTTTACACACGGGGTGCCCGCTGTAATAGGGTGGGTGTCTAAACCTGTAATTGACGTTGCAACATCATTTTCGACTGTCACCATGAGGCTGCAACGGTCACCACAGTTACGAGGGCATGTGGTGTGGAAGACTGTTTTATCGACTTTTTCTTTAACGGGGGGGGTTATCGTTGTCGGTTCAACGATGGGTTTTTCTGCTAATTTGATTGGGTCATTATCATCATTAGAACAGCCAACTACACTGGCACTAACAGCAAATGCCGTTGAACCTTTTAGGAAGTTACGTCTATTTATTCCCATTTCAGTCTCCGTTTATCAATACGATTAGATTATTTTTATTCTAGATAATATTAGTCCCGGCTTTTAATTTAAAATGCGATCTCATAACGTATTTATTATTAATATTTATTGTTTTGGTTATTATTTGTAACCTCTCACATTAATTAATATTAGTTAATGCTGTTTATTTGTAGGGTGATGTTTGTCACTTAAAAAATATTATTCAAGCAAATGTTAGTATTATTTGTTTTCAAGGTTAATGATTGGTTTTGAATATAAAATATTTAAATTCAACTTTGTTGGTTGATAATTGTTTTACCATATTTTTTGGCATTTTATATGCTAGCGAATATGGTTGATTTAAGTTTTTGTAGTCAGGTTTGATATGGTTTTCTTTATTTTTATATTGTTTAATGTTTTGGTTTTTGTTGGTTTAAATTGATGGTGATGTTATTTCTTTCGTGTGGATGATAATGGTTTGTATCTGATTTGGGGTTAGAACGGTTTCTGTTTCTGCTATTGGATTGCTGTTTATCTATTTTATATTGCTGCTTGTTATTTTTGGCGGGCGTTTGTTTTTAAGTATTATATAAAAACAGCTCCTAAATAGGAGCTGTTATAAATATATTGTATGTTGGCTGTCACGGTATTAGCTGTAAACTAACCATAATGACTTGCAACTACATATCGTTACTTAGGTTGATGTGGAATAGCAGGCGCCCAAGTTGATGTTGGAGTGTGACAGCTTGTACAAGCTTCTCTTTTTATTTTGCCAGTAGCTTGATCAATATGGTTAGTTTCGAAACCAGTATATTGACTATTTAGTTTGTTGCTATGACAGCTCGTACAAACCTCATTATTAGCCGTTTTGTGCCATAAGTTGACGTCAGAGTCTGCATTTGTTTTATCTGCAGTATGACAACTTTGACAGTTGGTAGCGAACGAGATGTGATTGGCGTGAACTAAATCAGCAACATACATTGAGCTGACTAAGTTAGTGTCTTTATCAGCCTTATACACCCCTTTTGAATAAGCGGTGTGACAGAAACTACACGCTTGAGAACTTAAGTGTTTACCGCTGTGACGGTGATTGCCTTGATGGCATGAGTTACATTTAGCGGCTGGGTTTTCCACGACTGTTTTAGGGTTAGCAGCTTCTTTACCAGTACTTGGTGTCCAGTAATAGAACGAGTTAGCAATAACAGTGGCATCTTTGTCATTTTTAGGTGACAAGCTTAAGTAAATACCAGTGACTTTGTTCTCATCATATTTGAATTTAAATGGTGCGGTGGTAATTGGGTGATCTTTTAATGT
The DNA here is from genome assembly GCF_018221465.1 of Shewanella intestini. Lineage (GTDB taxonomy): Bacteria > Pseudomonadota > Gammaproteobacteria > Enterobacterales > Shewanellaceae > Shewanella > Shewanella intestini. The sequence continues at coordinate 33,581 of NZ_JAAIKR010000022.1, forward strand.
CACGTGGTAAGTACCGTCACCATTATCAATTAAACATGATTCGTCAGCACATGATTCACCTTTAAATTTATTGTAACCGCCAGAGACGTTTGCATTATATTTATCAGCGCCATTAAAATAGCTTAGCCAAATTTTAGTGTCTTGTGTGGCACCCATAGAAGGAACATCATTGGTGCTGCCAATACGTCCTAAAGCAATGCCGCCAATATCTGCCGTTTTTAAACCTGTAACGTGTTGGCCATTTTCATCTGCAACATCAATATCAAAACTTAAGATTAAGTTTTCATCAATAATTGGGTTAGAAATTTTTGCCGTTATTTCAGTTGCAGTAATTGCTAAGTCAGTTTTCGTTTCAGCAACTTTTGTTTCGTCAGTTTTCGTTTCAGTAACTTTCGTTTCGTCAGTTTTTGTTTCAGTTGCTTTTACTACTTCATTAATAACATGAGTGCTTGATGCTGTAGTCGACGTTGAAGTAGGTACTTTAATTTCATTTTTGTCATTGTTACAACCGGCTAATGCAAATGTCCCTATACTTGCCAGAACCAATGTACGTAATATAAATTTTTTGTTCATGTTCATCTCCAATTCTTACAATCATTAATATTGAAAGAATGTCTTGAAAAATACATATTGATCCGATAATAAATAATAAATTAAGTATTAGCGGGTCAATATACGTTTATATCTCACTGTAGTGAGACAAAATACATTAATAAAATGGAGTTAACCGTTATTAACGTAATTTGTAATTAAACGACACCATTACTTGGTGAGCGTTGTAGTTATGATTGATATCACCAAGCGTTGTCATACCCGCAATATCATTAATTCCCACTTGGGCGCTATCGGTATCAACATAACGTTCATAGCGATAAGTCAACTTAACGGCCATTTGAGGGCTAATAGTGTAATTGGCATATGCACTGGCATTGTGAGTATCTGAATAGTAATCACCTGCTGTTTGCGGGGTATAACTGATCACATCGACATCACTATTTGAATGACTAAATAGGTAATCAAGACCAAGGGTTAGTTTATCTTGCATTAAGCCTGAGTAACTCACACCCGCACCGGCATTAATGAACTGATCTTCCGTATGGGTTTTCCAATCCATGGTGGTGAAACTTTGACTGCCACCTTGGTTTGAATAAATCCATTGTTGGCCACCAGAGACATAACCGTTGATGTGTTTACTTAAATCAAGGTTGATGTTCATGTTATAAGCGTATTCAATTGAATCTTTTAAACCAATTTGAGTATGGCTGTAATCATCTTTAGCGTAACGGGTGCTCAGATCCATATTTACCCAAGAGGCAGGAGCCTGACCTAAGGTGAATTCAACGGCATTACGGCTGCGATCAGCAAGATAGTACTTACGTAAAAGTGGATTATTGCCTGGCAACGTATATTGATAAGCTTGATATTTTGAACCGCTGCGATTGGCGTGTTGTAATTTTACTTTGGCGTTAAAGCTGTCAAATGCATTGACGTTTAACTTCATCCATACGCTGTCATCATGGGTTTTTTCACGATCACTATTGCTGCGTTCTACTTCTTTACGGTCAACACCGGCCAGTAAACGGTAACCACTGGCAATGTGGTAGCTACTGTTTATTTTGTAGGTGGTTTTAGTGATGTCTTGAGGCAGTCTTTGATTTAACGCACCGGTGAAATTATTGACGCGATAACGTAAAAATTGTGCTGTAGGACTTTGATTATCGCGATTGCTGTAGTTAATACTACCACCAAGTCGTAAGCGATTAGTCAGCATCGATGTCATTGCAAAATGACTATCAAATGTTTCTATATCACCATCCCAACTTTGTATTGGCACTCCCGATACATTAACAAAATCAATATTTTGTTCCATACGGCCAGCAACCACACGACCACTCATTATGGTGCGATCAAATTGATATTGGCCTGACAATGCCACTTGCTGTGCTTGATTATCTGGCGTTGTGACGAGTGCATTGTCACTGTAGCTATTGAAACTAATATTGTTGATATTGTTTTCATAGTAACTGCCAAGGTAGCTTAATTGCGTTGTCCAATTATCCCCTGACAAATTAACACCGGCGTTGACTTGTTGAGTACGTGAGTCAATTGGCAAACCGAAGTTCATTAGATTTGAGGCGACAAGGCTGCTTGATTGCGTGCCAGTTTTATCTTCTTGGCTGTATTTAACAAACGCACCGTAGATATCGTGGTTGTATTCAAAACCAAAGCCGAC
>NZ_JAAIKR010000023.1 GCF_018221465.1 Shewanella intestini
CACAAGGGATTTAAAATCCCTCGCTTAATAGGCGTGCCAGTTCAAGTCTGGCCTCGGGTACCATTATTAGACTCACTGCAATGTATGTTGTAATTTGAGTGATGGACAATAAAGCCTCGACATTAGTCGGGGCTTTTTTGTATCTACCTTATAAATCTTACCTTATTCTTGCCAAAGCCAAAGCCAAAGCCAAAGCCAAAGCCAAAGCCAGTCGATATATTTCGCTGATGTTGTTAGTCCAAGGCGGTTTACCTCAATCGATAAAGTATTTGTTCAACTAAACATTAAGTGGTCGTGGCAAGCCATGAGTGAAGTATTAGTGTTGTTCAGTATCAAAAACGAATGCAAGGGCTGTGTTAAATAACAAAAGCTGTTGGTAATAGCAGCTTTTGCTTTTTAATTTAGATGACGTAGAGTGATTGACGAAAATAGTGCATGCAATAAAACACAGTAGAGTGTTACTTGTAGTGCTCTGCTAGGGTTAACAGCGCTGATAATGCTTGTTTGTCGAGTTTAGCAATATTACTTTGTTCTTCTAGCACTTGATTTAAAATCTCTTCGCTTGTTAATGGGTTTGCTAAAACAACTCTAAATACCGTTGTGACCTGGCGATGATATTTAGCCGGTTTTATACGCGTACGAGAAACAAAGGATTTACCTTGTTCACGTTGATGTTTTTGAATAAAGCGGGTTAAACGCTCTAGTTTGTCATTAAATTGCTTGAGTGCACTTTGATCGTTTCTTGATAACGCTAACGCCATTTTTTGCTGCACTATAGCAGGGACAAAGCGGTAGGTTAATAAACACAGTTCAGGCTCAGTGACTAATTCAAAGTCGGGGTTGTCTTTAATGCGTTGAGCAAAATAACGGGCTTTTTCAAGACTGTTGTTTATCAGTATTTCATAGCCATCAAGCCCAATAATTTGCAAACAGGCATGAACTAACATAGCCATACCTGGACGTGAACCTTCAAGGGTCTGGCTGCCTAAATCTTTTGAACCTATACGTAATATGTATTCTGCATGGTGGACAATGGATTGTGCCAATTCCGGATCTTTGAATAACACCATGCCAGCGCCCATTGGGACATACATTTGTTTGTGGGCATCAATTGTAACGGAATCAGCACGCTCAATACCGTTTAATAGATAACGGTACTTATTCGATAATAAACTCGCACCGCCCCAAGCAGCATCAACATGGAAATGACAATCAATTTTTTGTGCTAGGTCGGCAAGTTCATTTAATGGGTCAACATTACCGGTTTCAGTGGTTCCTGCCACGCCAACAATGGCCATTATACGAATATTACTCGCAGTCAGTTCGGCCGCTTTTTGCCTCATCATGTTAACGTCGACCTTATTATTGGCATCGGTAGGTATGCTAATAATATTGTCCCTGCCAATGCCAAGTAAGTCTGCGGCTTTTCCAAGCGAGTAATGACCGCGCTCTGAAACCAAAATGGCTATATCGTCATATCCGTAGTGTTTTAATGCGCGGTGCAAGCCTTGTTGGTTGATACCTTTAAAGTCACCTTGAGCCTTGAATAGGCGGTTTCTGGCTATCCATAATGCAGTAATATTCGCAACGGTGCCACCGGAGCAAAATGCACCTAGTGAATGACTGGCACTATGCATTAGTTGTTGATAGAAGCTTGGCTGTTGTTGATAAACAAGGTGGTGCATCATTCCCAATACTTGACGTTCCAGTGGGGTGAATGCTTTTGATGTTTCAATTTTAACTAAGTTTTGATTTAACCCAACCATCATCTTTGATAAAGGTAATACAAAGTAGGGCAATGCTGATGTCATGTGACCAATAAAACTTGGTGCGGCGGTATGTACCGAGTGAGCAACCAAGTTTTGCATGATTTCATCGGTGTAATCGGAGACAAACTTAGGTTGAGTTGGAATTTGATGTGCTTGGAAATCTTTTTCAATTAAGCTAAGTGGCTTTTCTAATGCGGCAATACTTTCCCCAAGAAAACCGGCTAAATCTTCAGATAGCTTCTGTTCAATAATACTCAGTGTGGATGTTTCGTCTTCTGGCGCAGTAAAAATGCGTAATAGGCTATCAGCTGAAGCCTGTGCTGGACGGGAATGTTTCAAGGTCATCTATTTATTATTGCCATATTTTATCATTACATTGGTTTTGCCATTTATTGACACGATCTAAACCAACGAATTAGGAAGCTAACTTTACTTTATGGGCAAGGTTGCATCAAGTTTTTAAATAATACAGTAGCCATTTTTGGGCAAAGCAATGTTTCTTAAGATGAATATGCTTAGGTGATTGGTACTTGTTACTCGGTAAACATTTAGTAGATGAGGGATATTTTTTATCAGCAGTTAAGTTGCTCAATGGTTAGGTTGTTATTCCTGATGCGATTAACTGATGATGGCCACTTAATCGCAAGGTGCTATAAAAGAAAAAATAGGGCAAATGTACTTTGCCCAAAGTCAATAAAAGTATAATTCACTTGTTAATTTTATGTTAAAAATAGTATTTATTCAAGTGTTATAAAAAAACCAGCACAAGGCTGGTTTTTATTGGAGATGTTAATAATGAAATTAGCTTATAGCTTATAGCTAAAGCTTAACATTACCATATGGGCATTGTAGTCATGGTTTAGACTGCCAAAGGTTAATACATTATCAATATTAGTTTGGTCAATGCTGTTAGATGGATCGTTATCAACATAGTTTTCCATAATATAATCAAAACGCAAGCCTAACTTTGGTGTCGCTTGATAGGTTGCATAAGCATTAATGTTATGGGCTTTTGCGTAGTAATTACCGTAATCGCCAGTAATTCCTTGTATTACTTTGGTACTTGAATCTGAGCGAGAGAAGCTATAGTCCAACCCTAAGCGCATTTTACTGTCTAATAAGTTGTCATACATCACACCTACACCAGCAACATTAACTTCATCTTCAACATTTGAGTACCAATTTGGCGTAACGCCATTTGAACTTCCAGCTTGATTAGAGTTAATCGTTTGATAGCTATAAAAGGTATTGGCGGAAATATCTTTAGTAAAGGCATAGTAAAGATTGATGTCATAGGCGCTGTCATCAGAGTCAGTTAAACCAATTTGGGTATTATTGTAATCGTCTTTAGCGTATCTAGCCCCAAAATCAATATTTAAATTATCAATAGGGTTATGGTTAAAGCGTGCTTCTATTTGAGTACGGTTGCGATCTGCTAGGTAATACTTACGTAACAGTTTATTTTGCTCAGCAGAAGTCCATTGAGAACTTTGGTATTGCGAACCGTCACGTTGGCCGTAGCTACCTTTGACCCACATATCCCATTGGTCAAATGTGGTAACGCGTAAACGTGCCCATAGGTTGTTTTCATCAGTGGTTTCACGGTCTTGGTAACTACGTTCATCACGCTTGAAGTCATAGCCACCATCCAGTTTCAGGTCGCGACTGAGACGGTAATTAGCAGCAAGTTTTACCCGTTGGTTAGTTGAATCATAAGGTGTGTTGTAAGCCGCTGTTCCATTAACGTCATTAATACTAATTTGAGTCCATTGTTGCACTTGGGTATTGTTGTCACGATCGCTATAGTCGTAGCTTGCACTTAAACGTAAGTCACGATTATAACGATGATTTACCTTCAGGCTCATCGAAGTGAGATCAACGCTTGCATCTAATGATTGTGCTGGTAATTGATACCCGTACCCCGATGTGCTGAAATCTTGATCTTGAGTTAATTTACCAAGCATTAATCGACCCGATACCGTAGTCGCATCTTCTTTATAACGCCCTGCTAGTGAAACCGTGTGGGCTTCATTGTCTGGATCGAGTGATAAATAACCGCGAGTATCGCCACCAAAGGTAGGTAAAAAAGCACTGTCAAAGCTAACTTCATTGTAATTATTTTTAAAAAAAGAACCTGAATAATTAAGGCTGGTGAACCAGTGTTCGCCACGTAGTTTTATGCCAGCATCTAAGGTGTCAGTGGTATAGTCAACAGGCTCTGCAATCATCATTGAGCGGTCATGAATACTGCCTGATGCTTGCTTAGTGCCAGTTTTCTCTTCCCGTTGGAAATTAATGAAGGTCGATACCATTGAAGTGGCTTGATATTCAAGCCCTAAACCTGTGCGTTGGCGCTGTTGCTTTAGTTCAATAGGATTAACACTTGAGGGTAATTCAGTCATTCCAGCGGTGGTGGCAGCATAAACCCAGTTACTTGGTAACGTTAGGTTGTCTCCGCCAATACCAGAGTATGGACTAAGAGCCGTGTTCGATTGATATGATGCTAAACTGCGATAATTTACGTTTAAGTTATACTCACTTGCCTTACCGACGTTGATATCGAGACGCCCGTTATCTAAACCTAGGTTGTGTGCCTCAATATTGGCAGCGTAACCGGTTTTTGATTGATAGCGAATATCAGCATCTAGCTTACCTGCTAATTCATTTTCACTGCCAAAAGCATTGGCAGATTTTAGGTCGCTTTCACTATTGTAGCCAATGCCAGCACCCACTTGTCCAGTGTATCCTGTTTCGACTTTACAGCCTTTACAAACCCATTTATCGAACTTCACTTTTGATGTATTGGCATTTGCTATGTCATAACCACCAGCCATAACGGCAAAACTGGTATTAGCAAGTAAGGCTAGGGTAATTATATTTAATTTAGTTTTCATTAATCTATCTCCTAACGTTGCAATAATTTGCCAGATGGATGATTAGAACCATGGATTTGGCTATGACAATTCAAACAACTGCGACCACCAGTAAATGCATTGTCGTTAACGTTAGAGCCTTGTCCAGTATTACCAAAATTAGGATTTCTTGCATGACCACTAGTATGACATTGCTGACATAATTGAGGCGCTCGTGTGTTAAGCATTCCTTCATTTACACTGCCATGAGGGTTATGACAACTGACGCAATTGTCCGTGACAGGTGCATGCTCCCATAACTTAGGACCACGTTTTTCCGTATGACATGAATAGCATGTTTCATTAATGCTTGGTTTTACAAGATCAGAGTCTGTGTCAGTGCCATGAGGATTATGACAATCGCTACAGGTCATTTGGTTCCATTTTAGTGGATGGCTTGAGCGTTTATTCATGTCAGCTTTTTCTTTGACATGACAACTAGTACAAACTGAGTTCTCTGTTTGTTTATCTAAAATCGGGTCTTTAGCAGTATGAATGCTGTGACATGAAGCGCAGGCAACATCGGCATTGTCATGGTGACTGTTGTCCCAAGACATACGTTTATCGTCAAGGTGACAACTCATACAAACACTGTTTTGTTTTTCAGCGCTTAATGTTGAGTCTTTACCGAAGGCAATCATTGGTTCTTTGCCACCGCGGTTATGTTTGCCCATTGGACCATGACAAGCTTCACACTGTAAGCCTGCCATAGGACTTTTTGATGAAGTAATTTCACCATGTTTGCCCTTGAAAATATCCATCACCTTTTCAGAACGACGATGGCACATTAAGCAAGAATCTGCGCCTTTTGGCGAATATTTTCCTTCAGCAAATTTTTTGTCTAATGTTGTCTCAACTTGCTCAGGGGTCATTTTTGAATCCCACTTAGCCGCTGTCGCGGTGTTAGCAACGCCGAGGGTAAATATTGCAGAGACTAAAAGGGGGAGAAGTAGGGTGGTAGCTTTTGTTGTTATCTTCATAATAGGTTTCCTTTACTTGCACAGTATTTAGTGAAAGCGGGGGAGATAACTCCCCCTATTTTCCATAACTCTTTATTTTTAAACGTAACCTTAAGAGTTGCGCAAGTTAAAACTTCATTGAAGTATGGTCAGCAGGTGTTGGTGCATGGCAGAAGAAACATGTTTCTAACTGAGCTGCATCATCAACGGCTTGTTTGTCATCACCATTTACAATGGCACCTTGGGTTTCTACGTGAGCTTTGAATGCATCCAAATTATGGCTATGACAAGAAGCACAAGTCGCAGCTATTGGTGTTGAATACTTACCTGCATCAGTTGCCATTGCACCTTTAACTTTGAATGCATCAAGATTAAACGTGGTATGACATTGGCTACAGTTCATTCCTTTAACAACAGCGTAATCACCTTGGCTGTGCTCTTTATGTAACTTCATTTCTAAAGCGCCCATATTGGCACCACCGGCATAAGTACCATCTGGTGTATGACAAGCTGTACATGCATCAACGCCAATGATAGGTTGACCGTTTTCATCTTGACTGTGAGATAACTGTTCAGTCATAACAAATCCAACGTGATGTCCACCTTTATGGACTGGGAACCCAGCCGAGTGACAACTTGCACAAGCTGTGAAGTTAACGGAATCAACATGACGCATGCTTGGCGCATCACCAGATAACGTTGCAAATGCCATGTCAGCTTTCATGCTGGTATATTTAGTTAAATCATTACCGTCAAAGTCTGGGTCGGTACAATTAACAAATTTACCGTCTTCAGAACACATGCCCCAACCAACAAAAGTAAATGCGGTTTCATCATCTTTTCCTTGAGCGCCAAGGTTTAGATCCTTACTGGTGGTGTAGATTAACTTACCATCTTCAATTTTAGCTTTAGGATCAATCACGCCATTTTTAATAGCATTAATATAGTCTTTGCCGTTATAACCTAAGGTGACTTTATTAGGGCCCACGTTAGTAACAACTTCAATACGTTGGATCATCGAAGAAAGCGTATTAATATCAACTTGTTCACCTTCAGCGTTAACAACTTGGATACTAATGGTTGCGGCTTGTGTTGTTGCATCAATAGTAGAAGCAACATGCAACCCGTACTGATTAATCAGCGCATTTGTGCTATTGGCTTTACCAGTGTGAATTTCTTCTGTCCAAGTTGCACTGTGACAAGCAATACAATTTGAATTATCAGTTTGTTTTGGATGGCCTTGACCGTTTACAAAGTCGACGTTGACATGACAACTTGAACAGGTTTCCATGGTTGGCATTTGAGTCCAATTTTGCCACTCACCTAATCCTTCTTTTTCAACGTGACATGATTGACAGTTGTTTTGAATAAGGTGCTGTGCAGCTTCACCATCATATTCGTTACCATATTTGTCTTCGAAGGTTTTATTGGTATTGTGAATATTATGGATTAAGTGATTCCATTGTTTGTCTGGACTCATTGAACTGCTGTGACAAGTCGCGCAAGTTTCTTCTTTGTAATAGCTACTATGACGTCGAGTTAATGGCTCTGAATCATTATGACATTTAGCACACACTTCATGAGAAACGATATTTTTGGTGTATTTTGCTTTGTAGCCTTCGCCATCAAAGTCTTTAACGATTTCTTGACGAGGAACCGCAGTTTTACCATCAAGTAATGTTGAATCTTTTCCGCCAGCGTATACGTTATATCGTTGAGTTAATTGTGCATTAAAGCCTTCAGGCTTAATGGTAAATGTATAGGCTCCTGTTTTATGATCAACAAAAGCGTCAGGACCTGATTCGCGCGCGGTACGAGTCCATTGGGCACTGTTACCTGCACCAGAGGCATGTGCTGGCGTTAATTGGGCAATGACTATGCCTAAATCTGATAATCCGACAACAGGTTTGTCATCTTCATTTGTAGCAAATACTTCAATAGTAGGAACGCCATCGTTGTAGGTGACGTTTGTGACATCTAAATGTAAGTCGTTAATGCTTTTGGCTGGGTCTACACTTGGTAGACCATCTGTTCCGTCTTTTCCATCGCTACCACAACCCGCTAATGCAAAGGAGCTTGCAGCAATGAACATTGCTATTTTTGTGTATTTTGTCATCATCATCATATTTTCCCTATTAGAGATAAAACATAAGCTTAAATACAGTTTTTCAATATCGTAATTGTCTTAAGCAATTTTTAATATTCAGTTAAGCTAATGTCGAAAGAAAATCTAAATTAATATTACTTCATGTCGTTCTGTAAATCTGTAAATGTTACCTAATAGTGTGAACTAAACCTATCTATTTATAAAGAGGTATATGAGTTGTGTGGTTATATTTAATTATAATGTTAATTCTCTTTTGGATTAAGGAGATTAGCAGAAAAAAGAGGAAGTTTCCTTCCTCTTAAGTTGAATTGTACTAAATCTTTATTTGTAGTTTATTGGGTGTACTTTATCAACTCCTAAAGATTTACCTTCAGCATGACAAGTGGCACATGTTTCGCTTCCTGGAGTGTAGGTTCCTGGGGCGTCATTTGCAGCGCCACCGTTGCTGCGAATATGTGACACTAATGAGTCTTTAATGCCATGGCAACTAATACAAGTAATTGCGATAGGTGAAAACTCAACAGGAGCGGTATCAAACGTTGACGTGGCGGGTACCTTGTCTAAACCATTCATCGATAACTGACCTTTGTCATGACACGTAGCGCAGTTACCAATATTTTCAGGGTAGCTTATTCTTTTATCTTCCCCGACATCTTGGTTAGCACGCTTGTTAGCATGTAATGAATGAATTAATACTTTAAATTCAGAGTTACGGTTAAATGGTTTGAATTTATTATTAATTGGGTTATGACAAAGTTGACATTCAACTTCAAAGTTAGCGTACTGGCCGTTATGATGCATTTGACCACCAAATTTACCAAGGTACTTATTGTCATGGCATTTAGCACAAGCTTCATTACTAATTACAACTCGACGAGCTTTTACATCTGCCGTTGCTGCTAAATTAAATGGTACCGCTTTTCCGGCAATAACAGCAGGGTTTCGTGCTTCATTAGTCCCTTGTTGGCATTCAACACCCGCTAATGTGTCACGATCTACGCACATGTTAGTGGTGATAACCGCAGTTGCTGCAAGTTGTATATCACTGATAGATGGCATAAACATTTCTTTATAAGTAAAGGTATTGCCATTAACACTAATAGGTTTTTTAAGTTTCAAGTCGTATGTTTGTCTTTGCTGGCTATTACCGAAATCCTGTTCATTACCAAAAGCCAGCGTTAAATAACTTCTGCTTAATCGTGCATCTTCATTTGGGCTTACCACTGTACCCTTGCTATTAATTTGTACGTCGAAAGTTAAGTAACCAAAAGGAAAGCTACTTGTAGGAGGAGTAAATATTAAACTTTGAGGCAGTAATTTTGCACTATAAGCCGCCGCTGCATTTGTTTTCGCTACTGCATCAGTAAAGTGATGCGCCGCGCCTTGTTCTCCTTTTTCAACATGACAAGTTGAGCAACTAGTTTCAGACATATATTTGTCATGCATATCAGTTTTGATTTGCTCAGGGTCGGTTGATTTAGAGTGACAAGAACCACAAGCTATTGCATTGTGGAATTTAAAGTTGTCAGCGTCGACAGGGCTTTTAGGTTGGTTTTCTTGGTGACAGACTTGGCAATCATACATGTCAGCAGGGAAGGTGACGTTACTATAGTCGTGTAATCCCCCCTTATAGCCTGCAATGACATAATCACTTTTATGTACCTTATGGACCATATAACCAAAGTCTAATGGTGAGCCTGTTTCAGGATCAGCTGAATAACTATTATGACAAACTTGGCAATTTTCTAATGCAATACGTTTACCACCATGCAGTGCGAGTTTGGGTGCCCAAGAATGATCATAATCGCTGCCATGACAACGTAAGCATGATTGCTCTAAATTATTAACAGTTCGAGTATCTTCTGCTGCAACGGCTTTGCCAGTGACAGGATCAAAGTCAAAATGAGTATTGATCAGTTTGTTGGCATCACCATCTGTTCGTAATTCAAAAGTAATTCTGTGAGTTAATGTATTGTCAAAAGTTAAATCTAACCCATCAATAGGTTCAATGTTAGTGAGGTTAGTTTGCATGGTGTAAGTATATTGACCTGGTACATCACTTGCTGCTAAACAATCTTGTTTACAACTACTTTCAATTGTTGCTTGAATTTGAGCTTTAGCTTTGTCTTCGTAACCTTCAGGAATATCTTTAACTACTGGTTGGACAATATGGTTAATGTAACTTTTCCATTGCAGTGTTTTAAAACCTTTGCCATTTTGTGGAACTAATTTAGCAATCCCAACACCGAGTGTATCAACGCCACTATATGTTGTTAAATCTAAAATAGGGACGCCGTTAGCGTCTTCTAAGTCAAAAAATACTTTAACAGTACCTTCATTTATTTCGGTTGCTGTTATATCTAAGTTAAAACTGGTTGCTTGTCCGATAGATTGTCCAACGATTGCATTTTCACCGTTAATACCATCTTTTCCATCATCACCACAACCACTTAAGGCTAAGGCCATCAACCCGCCACAAATAAACGTTTTTGTTATTTTGTTCATTTTCATTATTTTATCCCTATTACTTTTTAGTCATCATTCTAAAAAATAGAGTGTATGTATTTGTATCAGGGGTGAGGTTAAATTAAATGTGGCAAAATGTAATATCTGTAATCAATAGTTGTGATTAAGGTTCAATTAATACTTTTATGTAGCCTTGGGTTGTGTTTTGGTTTTCCTTTTGGTGGATTCGATGTTTTTGGTTTTAACAATTTCTAGGTGATTCATGCGTCGTTTAATAGCGAAAGTTATTTTCAATATCGAAAATAAATATGGCTGAGTTAATATACAAAAATCTGTTGTGATTGTTTCGATGTTAAACAGAGCGGTATTTATGTTCGAAGAAAATTGAATTGTTTTTGATTATTAACCCAGATCGTACAATCCCTATTCAGTTAATTTATAAAAAGATAAAAAAGTGTAATTTGGGCTTGATCAACAGCAGGTGGTAGTGGATAATCCATCGCGTTCAAGTATGAGTATTACTTGAAATCTATGGTGACTCTAGGGTCCCCTCGCAACGATAACTTGTGAACTCGGCCAGGCCCGGAAGGGAGCAACCGCAGCAGGCGACTCGTGTGCCGGGGTGTGGCTCTAGGGAAACCTCCAAACTCTAGATTATTCCTTCGATTCTAATTCCTTTTGTAATTTTTCTTTAAGAAACGCTCTTGATTTTATCAATGCGTCGTAAATTTCATCACGCATTTTTTGTAATTCATCAAAATCTTCAAAAAAGTAAGTATCAACTAAATGTCTTATATAACGTACAGGCAATTGATTTAACGTAACGCAGCATAAGTCTGCGATAAACTCTTCAGGTAGTTCTTCCATTAATCCTTCATCACGTAAAATATCCATTAGCAGGACTTCATAATAATTACGTATATCTAATTGCATAAATCGCTCCGTTGATTTTGGCTACTGAGTCTTTTTAACACATCTTGGTGACTGTACAAAGGATTTAACATTAATGAGATACAAAAGGGTATTTGAACCGGGTATCTTTTAGTGAGCCATATTGTAATTTTTCAAATACAGTGGGTGTCATGGTTAATGTATGAGTTGTTGGTAACGAACAATAAGAAGTGTTAACCGATATGTATTAAAAAGAACATGATGGCTCTCATTTAGCGCCAGTTTGGAATGACTGGCGTTAAATGGAAAATGATTAAAGTTGTTTGATGGCCCAACTCATAAATTCTTTCTTTGTTTTTTCATCAGCTTGTTGCCACCAATATTGCAACATTTGTTGTGACTGGTTTTTAGTTGCCTGATGAGTGGCGCTTTTAGTTGCTGTTACGGCATTGGTAGGGGCTGTTTGCGCTGCAATTGCAGATGTCGTAATAACGGGTGGGGTTGAATGCGTTGCTGCTGAATTTGAGGTTGCCTGAGTAGAAAGTTGATCAAAGTTGTTAGAATTTCCGCCGTTAAATAATTTACCAATAAATGAGTTTTCTTTTAGGTTTGTTAGCTCTACCACGTAATTAACGGTGCCTTTATCTGCGCGTTTGATCAGTATTTGTGGTTTTTCAGCGAACTTATTCGGATGAAGAATGTTATTCCCATTAGGTGTTTGTAGTTGATATTGGTGGTCGCCATCAACTGTTAATGTAACGATAAACGGTGCTGATTTCACGAAAGTCTGGCTATCGCTGAAGTCATCTTCAACTAAGTCGTGATAACGAATAGCAATTTTATGTTCGCCATTAGTTAATGCTAAATCGGCTTGATGCGTGAACATATTGGTTTTAATTTCTTGTCCATCTAATGCAAGATATTCAAACGACATTGGGATTGTTAAGTTAGCAGCTAATACACTGCTTGAGGTTAAAAGGACGATGAGTGCGGCACTGGTTTTAGCAAAAAATTTCATTAGAGTTCCTTAGCGGTTAAATTTGTTATGTGGGCGTTCAAAATATTGTATACGTTCTTCAATATAACTGATCGCCTGCCTGCATTTTCCGAGGCGTTTATGCATGAGTAAAATGTCATTTTGCAGTTTTATTTTTTCAGTAGGATGACATTGATTAAGCGAAAGTTCCATTTGAGCAATTTTATGTTCAATTTTCTTCGCCCAATTTAAGTGTTTGTTGAGTTCTTGGTAAATCTCATGGCTATTTTGCATAACGCTACTGGCTATCCATTCAAACCCTGAGTGACTGTGTTGTTTTACCTGTTTTTTAGCATAACGAGCTCGGTTACTTGCGCGTTTTTGCTGCTCAGCTTGTAAGTTGACACCTGTTGTAGTTAATGCCCGTTTCAATGCAGTAAACTTGTCTTGAATATTTTGGCAGCGATACGCTACTGTCGCCATTCCTAATCGTAAAGATAATTGCTTTTCTAATTGTTTAATATCTTTTTTGATTTGCACAATACAGGGGGATAATTGCGCCCCTTTTTGGATAAACAATGATTGATTAAAGCGTTCGATATCTTGCAATAATTTTGATTGGGTTGGTGCAAGCTGTTGGTCATGTCGAAGTGCTTCTTGTTCTAATTGAATGACTTGTTGTTTTAAGCGATTAATCAGTTGTTGGGTGTTCATGACCATGCGCTCCAACTAAGTTGCCCAGCAATGGCGATAACAATGACAATAAATAATGGTTTAATAAATGGAATTCCAAATCTGATAGCGCTTTTAGCCCCAATGGCGGCACCAGCCATCATACTTAACCCCATCCAAATCCCCAGTAACCAATTAACGTGTCCGAGTAAGCTGAATATGACTAATGCGGTAATATTACTGATTGAGGTCATGGCTCTAGCTAAACCACAGCTGTGCAGTAAGGGCAATTTATGTAGTTGTATGGATGTGACAGTCCAAAAAGCACCAATCCCCGGGCCTGCAAAACCATCATAACCACCTAATAAAAGCCCTTGTGAGATTTGTTTTGATTTGGTTGATGTAGTTGTAGGGGCCTGGGTGATGTTACCCCCCATTGCTTGCGGGCTAATTAAGGTATATGCGGAGATTAAAATGATTAAAATAGGTAAAAGCTTTTCTAACCAGTCAGCATTGATTAAAAAAACCAATAAACTTCCCATAATTGCACCCACTAAGGTGGCTAATGCAGCAGGCTTCCAAAATTTAGGCGTAAATAATTGTTGTTTATAATAGGTATAACACGAGGTAGTTGAACTAAAACAAGCAGCTAGTTTGTTAGTACCTAAAGCCAAGTGTGGAGGAACACCAAATGTTAATAGCGTAGGAATGGACAGTAACCCACCGCCGCCAACAACGGCATCGATAAATCCGGCAATAAGGCCGATAACAGCGAGTATGGCCCATTGGTTGGGTTCTAACAGTAATTCCAATGATTAACCTATTCTATTACTTTGCGAAAAGGCGGTAAGGCATCAATCAATGACTTACCATAGCGTTTAGTTACTAGGCGGCGATCGAGTATGGTTACACGGCCGTAGTCTTCTTCCTTTCGTAGTAATCTACCACAACTTTGCACTAGCTTACGCGAAGCATCAGGTATGGTTAATTGTAAAAAAGGGTTTCCGCCTTTGATTTTTACATATTCTGCATGAGCTTGTTCCACAGGTGAGGTCGGGACAGCAAAAGGCAGTTTGGTAACAATTAAATTAGTAAGATAATCACCTGGTAAATCTAACCCTTCAGAAAAGCTTCCCGTCCCTAAAATTAAACTTGGCTCACCATCATTACAGCGTTGTTTATGTTTTTTCAGTATTTGTTGTCGAGAAAGTGTGCCTTGAACAAGCATAGGCAAACCTTTTAGCTTAGGCTCAATTAAATCGGCGACTTTTTCCATTTGCCAATAAGAGGCAAATAGCACCAACGTGGCCATCTCGCCTTCAATTAGCGCAATAATTTGTTGGGCTAACTCTTCGGTGTAACCGTCTGCGGTGGGTTCATTATCCATCTGTGGAATAAATAAGGTGGCATTATTGGTATAATCGAATGGTGACTGTAACGCCACAAAACGGCTGCCATCGTTAATGGATAAACCGACTTGATGTGCAAAGTGATTAAAGTTATTCAATGCTCTTAATGTGGCGCTGCATAACACCACGCCTTCAGCTTTTTCCCATAGCATGGATTCAAGCATGTAACCGACTTCAATCGGCGATGCGCAAAAAAGATAGTCTTGCTGTTTACCGGTGATAATTTCAGCCCAACGCGCTAAAGGTGCGCCTTTGTTGTTATCTTCTTTGGCAAGCATTTTCCACAGTTTGTGCAGATTTTCTAAGCGCTGCAATATAAACCCTGTTTCGGCTAAACTGGCTTCTGCAGCATGTTTAGCAAGTTCACCATCTTTAATTGCTTCGTTTAACACACTGATAATCTTGCCAAATTGTTTTACTGCTTTTGATGATGCAGATTGTAAGTTTTCAGCCATTATCAACAATGAAGGCGGTAATTTTCCGTGTTCAAAACGCCAACGTGTTTCTGGGTTATTAAAAAGTGGTGCTTGGGTATCACAAAAATGGGCGACTTTATTGAGTGAATCAACCAGTTCAATATTTAAGTCAACCATCTGTTGTACAGGGTTAATGATATGGGTGGTTTTTAATTGATTTTGTAATTTGAGGCAAGTTTTCGACGATTTTTCTATCCAGTCACTTGCACCACGAAGGGTGGCTTGAGCACTTGAAAAATCACGTGCCACAATGGGTAAGTGATGGGCCTCATCGATGACGTAGTACATTTCTTCTGGATCGGGCAAAATGATGCCACCACCGAGTTCTAAGTCAGCAAATAATAAACTGTGGTTTGCGATTAATACATCCCATGTTTCAATGTCTTCACGGGCTCTATGAAATGGACAATTATGATGTGATGTAATTTGTTTATGGCAACTGTGTTTGTCACAACATATTTGCTGCCAAAGAAAATCTTCAATTGGCTCTTTTAGGGTATCAATTTCCCCGTTCCACTTCTTTTGATGAAATTCATCACGTAATTTTTTTAATTTATCGACTTGGGATTGATCAGGCTTATTCTGCCACATTGCTAATTGGTTTTCGTCTGCGCCAATCATAGCGTCAAGTTTTGCTAAACAAACATAACGCTGGCGGCCTTTTACAAGGCCAAATTTAAAATCTAATTCTGATTGTTGTAAGAAAAAAGGTAAGTCTTTGTGTAGCAATTGCTCTTGCAGGGCAACGGTGGCAGTTGCGATACAAACTTTCTTTTTATTTGCTAACGCTAATGGAATAGTGCCGAGGATATAAGACAGAGATTTACCAATCCCGGTGCCAGCTTCTACAACAATAATTTTGCGTTGTTTGTCATAATCGCCCGCTAATGTTTTGGAGATCTCCGCTACCATATAATTTTGTTCTCTGCGAGAACGAAAATTGGGTAAACCTGAAGCAATCTTCTTGTAAACATCCCTAATTTGGGTTTTTACTTTATCCGTTAACATTAGTGGTTTGTTATTTCGCTTGGCTAAATTATGCTGTACATAATAACAGTGAATGCGTTTGCTAAACAGCAGTATATTGAAGGAAATTGAGTGTCAGTGAATCGACTAACGACAACGGGGATGATTAAAGGTTTAGTTCTCACCCGCGAAGCGGTGATGGAACGTGGCAGATTGAGCTTGCAATATTATATTAAAACTCATACTGGTGTGGTGAAAGCTTGCATACAACGTTCCCATGTTGTCTGTTTTTGCGAGCAACGCCATTTAGCTCAACTGCAAAAAATTAATATCCACTTTACTGTTAAAGCTTTGTCTTTGAAGAGTTTTAATTTACAACCCGTTGCCGCTATTTACCTTAAGTCTTCGCAATCCTTACGTATGTTGGTAAAAGAAGCCAACGATTTAGGCATTAAGTTATTTGAAACCGATATTAAACCTGAGCATCGTTACTTAATTGAGCGGTTTATTGCCTTAGAAATTGAGATGAAAGGAGATTGGTCAGTAATTAACGCTAACCAATTTGACGTTATTCAAGCCCGAAAGCCTGTGACTGATTTGGTGGTTGAAAACTACGCACTGAAAACGGTATCACTGGATTTTGAATGCAGTTTTGATAGTGAGCTTTACTCGGTTGGCTTGTATGGACATAACGTAAACTTAGTCATTATGGTCGGAAACAATACGACCAAAACCAGTTTAGATGACGAATGTAAGGTGATTTGGGTCGCGAATGAAGTCGACTTAATACATTGCTTAATTAGTTGGTTTAATGATTACGACCCTGACATTATCATTGGTTGGGCGGTTGTGGTATTTGACTTAGCGTTACTGTCAAAGCGTTGTGAATTACATAATATTGCTTTAAATATTGGCCGCAACCATGAACTAATGAGTTGGAAAGTGGAAGGTAAGTATCGACCTGAAACATTAAACCTACCTGGGCGAGTGGTATTAGATGGCATTGATTGGTTAAAAGCGGCTTTTTATCAATTTGACAGTTATTCGTTAGAGTTTGTTTCTCAGCAATTACTAGGTAAAGGGAAAAAGATTGATCATGTTGATAATCGCGCGGGTGAAATAACCCGCTTATTTGAGCAAGACAAGTTATCCCTCGCTCAATACAACATTAATGACTGCAAGCTCGTTTGGGATATTTTTGAAAAAACCAAGTTACTTGCCTTTGCATTAGAACGGTCGAAATTAACCGGTCTTGAACTCGGACGAGTAGGGGCCTCCGTCGCGGCCTTCAATCATCTGTATTTACCGCATTTACATCGCCATGGTTTTGTCGCGCCTGCTGAGCCGGCTAGTCAAGGTATTGAAAGCCCTGGCGGATATGTGATGAATTCAATTCCAGGTTATTTTCAAAATGTGTTGGTGCTTGATTTCAAGAGTTTGTATCCATCAATTATTCGTACGTTTTTAATTGATCCAAAAGGCTTGGTAGAAGGCTCACAATTAACAGCGAATAACGAACAGTGTGTTGAAGGTTTTTTGGATGCACAATTTAGCCGTCAGTCTCCGATATTACCTGAAATTATTGCCCAATTAGCCACAAAACGCGAATATGCCAAAACCGAAAATAATGCTCCGTTATCCCAAGCAATAAAAATAATTATGAACTCGCTATATGGCGTACTTGGTTCTACAGGCTGTGTGTTTCACGATGCAAAGCTTGCAAGTTCCATTACCATGCGCGGTCATCAAATAATGAAGCTCACTAAACAGTGGATTGAAGAGCAAGGGTATACCGTAATATACGGTGATACAGATTCCACATTTGTCTGGATTGAACAGCCATTATCAGCGAATGAGATTAATAATATTGGCAAGCAACTCGCCCAAAGAATCACTTTACAATGGCAGCAGTGGTGTAACAAACAACATAATGTGACGAGTTTTCTTGAGTTAGAATTTGAAACTCACTTTACCCAATTTATTATGCCAACCCTGCGAGGTTCACAAGAAGGCAGTAAAAAACGTTATGTGGGTGAGGTGATATCAAAGCAAGGTAGCAAAGGACTTATATTTAAAGGCATGGAACAAGTAAGGAGTGACTGGACGCCATTGGCAAAGAGAGTTCAACTTGAAATTTACACCCGTTTTTTTAATAAGCAGGATGTCATCACTTATTTAATAGAAGAAGTTGAGGCCTTAAGGCAAGGTCGCAATCAACATGAGATCATCTTTAAAAAACGTTTACGACGAGATGCTGAACAATATACAGCGAAGTCTTCACCACATGTAAAAGCGGCATTAATTCTATCCGAAAAAAAAGATGACCTGAAATATAGCCGTAAAGGACAACAAGTTAGTTACCTTATGACACTTCGTGGAGCCTTTCCGTATGAATTAAGTCCGACAGATATTGACGTTAACTATTATATTGAAAAACAGTTAAAACCTATTGCTGAACCCATTCTTGCATTGATGGGAAAGCGTTTCGAAAACATTATTTCCAATCAACTTTCGTTAATTTGATGTAAGTATTACGTTTGTTGTTTGTGTTTTGTTGTAAGAATGATAAGGCGCCCAACTGGCTTGGTGTGATCGTTGTATCACTTTAGTTTAAATTAAACAAAATGTGATGACTATTTATGAGTGGCTTGTTTATTCTTTGCTAATCTTAACTAAAATAAAATTAGCAATAATAAATATATTGCTGAATACAAATGATAAAAGGTTGAATTGATGAATAAGACGTTACTTGCTTCGGCATTAGCAGTTGTTATGTTTGCTCCTACTGCATCTGCAATTGAAATTTATAAAGATGCTAAAAATGCAGTATCTATTGGGGGTTATGTTGATGCTCGTGTTTATCACGGTTTAGGTGACACTGAAGTAGCGAATGGTGCGTCAAGAATTAATTTTGCATTTGACCGTCAAATGGGAAATGGTTGGGAAGCAAATGTAAAATTTGAATGGAGTGTAAATCCGTTTGGTAACAACAGTCTTGACTATACTAATGATGGACAGTTACATGCTAATGCAGGTGATTTTTTAGCAAACCGTTTAGGTTATGTTGAAGTGAAACACGACACATATGGCCAACTTGCCATTGGTAAAATCTGGGGCGCATGGTATGACGTTGTTAATGCAACAAACCTAGTTAACACATGGGACGGCGACTCTTCAGGTACTTATACTTTTAATAAAGGGGATGGTTCAGTAAATGGTACTGGCCGTGGTGATAAGACTGTTCAATATAGAAATGCGTTTGGTGATGTCAGTTTTGCTGTTCAAGTTCAATTAAAACAAGATGACATCGATATTGTAGAAATAGATACTAATAAAGTCTCACCAGCGATGGCGGTGAGTTCTTTAAAAAGTCTAGAATATAAAAATACTTACGGCATGTCAGTTACGTATGATGCGACTGACAAGATTGCGATATCTGCAGGTTATAATACCGGTGAGTTTGACGCAGTGACAGATAACGGCAGTACTTTTAAAGAACGTGACTCCATTGTCGGTGTTGGGATTAAATATGGTGAATGGGCAGGTGATGGCTTTTACTTTGCTGCCAATTATAACCAAAATGAATACCATGATACAGATGGCGCAAGTCGCATTATTCCAGAGGCGAAGGGCTTAGAATCACTTTTATCTTACCGCTTCGATAACAACATTCGTTTATTAACCGCATATAACGTGTTAGAAGCGGGTGATGAATACGAAGCTTTATATAATGGTGATAAGTTTAAACGTCAGTTTTTTGTTTTAGGCTTACACTATATTTGGGATGAAAATACTGTGCTTTATGTTGAAGGTCGCTTCGACAATAGCGATTTTACTGGATCACAAGAAGAAGTTAATAAATTATCAGACCATGACGGTGTTGGTGTTGGTGTGAGATACTTCTTGTAAGAGATTAAGTAACCAAAGTGATTGTATCTAAAATCAATTAGATTCTTGAAAGCCTGTTAGTTGATAACTAACAGGCTTTTTTATTGATAAATAGTCTTTGTACGTTTTATTTAAAATACGTTGAGAAACCAAGTTAATTTTTACAGCAAGTGATAGCATTTCACGTTAATCCTCCCACTGTTTTGCCAAACAGCCAAACAGCCAAACAGCCAAACAGCCAAACAGCCAAACAGCCAAACAGCCAAACAGCCAAACAGCCAAACAGCCAAACAGCCAAACAGCCAAACAGCCATATTCTAAATCAGCGTAACAATTCCAAATAGCTCTCCAGCTTAAACATTGACGACTCTACAATTGGGTTACTTATCAGAGCTATAAAAAATGATATATGTGAATCTATTTTGGCTACTCACCAATGAATTTGTTAACAAATAGTAGATCACTAACCCATCTATGCATTCTGAAATGGGCACTCCGCTAGTACATACCTCACAAAAGCTATTTTGAATGAATTTAAAACGCAAGATGTCAAAAAAATGTTAATTTATTTGTTGTGGATAAGGAAATATTTTACACTTGCTGTATATCTTTTTAAAACAAGTGTTTACACGCTTTTACTCCCTGATTAAACATGATCTGTTCATAAAGTTGGACACAAAGTAGACAGGTTTGGACGTCAAAAGTGATACCTGATGGTTTCAGATGTTGCTTAGTTGTTTTAAATGTGATTTTATTGCGTTCGAGAGAGGCATTTGTTTACTTTTGCTTTACAAGTGCTCTAGACCGATTCAGAAGAATTGGCTTTATAAGAAAGATAGAAAATGTCCAGGGAGATAGACAATGCATAAGAATTTACTAGCTAAGTCAGTGCGTTTAGCAATGATCAGCGGTGCAGCTATGACTGCATTAAGCGCACCAGCAGTATTTGCTGCAGAAGAAGGTGCAACAGTAGAACGGATTGAAGTGACCGGCTCACGTATCAAACGTACTGATATGGAAACAGCGTCACCAATGACAACGATTACTTCTGAGCAGATGGCAGTTCAGGGGATTCAGGATGTTGGACAATTCCTGCAGAACAGTGCAGTTATGTCTGGTTCTCCAGCGATGACAACCACTAACAATGGTGGTGATGGTAGTACGTTTGTTGAATTACGTGGTTTAGGTTCTACTCGTACTCTTGTGCTTGTTAATGGACGTCGTCCAGTTTCATCTGACTTCCAATCTATTCCAAGTTCAATGATTGAACGTATTGAAGTATTAAAAGATGGTGCGTCAGCAACATATGGCGCCGATGCGGTTGCTGGTGTTGTAAACATTATTACTAAAAAAGATTTTGAAGGTATTGAAGCAACTTTCCAAACAAGTAATTCATTTGACGTTGATACTAACAAGCAAAATAGCTTTAGTATTGTTGCGGGTAAAGCATTCGATGATGGTCATTTTGTTGTTGGTGCTGATTACGTAAAACAAGATGCTGTCTTACAGGGCGATAGTGATGTCGATTTTTTAAATAACCCTTGGGTTATTTATGGTGAGGCAGAAGAAGAATCATTCTGGAAAAATGGTCTTATTGGCAGTGGTCCGGATGCAAATGTTTACTTCTTGGGTAGTGGCTCTGTTCCATGTGGTAATTTCTATCTTGCAAGTGGTGGGCCAAGCCAAACTAATGGTACCTGTGATGGTGGAATTGCTGACATTGGTGACATGAGAGATTTCACCGATGCAGATACATATAACTATAACCCAGTTAACTATATGCAAACGCCGTATGAAAAATTAAACTTCTTTGCCGAAGGTCACTTTGAGTACAATGATCACATTAATGTTTATTCTGAAACTCGAATTAACCACCGTAAATCTCGTCAGGAACTAGCTGCTGTTCCTTATGATACTCGCTTTGACCCTGCTTATAGCGGTACTACACCAGATGGAACTAGTTTTAATGGTGTATCACGTGACAACTTCTACAACCCATTTGGGGAAGATGTTGTTCGCTCTCGCCGTCGTATGCTTGAAGGTGGGTGTAGTTTCGAACAAGATGTCACTCGCTTCCAACAAGTTATTGGTTTTGAAGGTGATATCAACGATAACTATTATTATGATGTGAATTACAACTATGGTCACAGTCAAACTGCCTCAACTGACTTCGGGCAATTATATGGACCGAACCTATCTAAAGCCATGGGCCCTTCGTTTGAAGATGCTGATGGTAATATCGTTTGTGGAACAGCTACCGCGCCGATAGCAGATTGTGTGTCTATGAATGTATTTGGTGGTCCAGGCTCTGTAACTCAAGAAATGCTTGATTATGTTTCAGCTCCTTTAATTGATTCTGAAGTTTATACATTACAAACATTTACCGCATTCGTTGGTGGTGATGTTATTGACTTACCGTCTGGCGCATTATCAGGTGGTATAGGGTATGAATATCGTAAAGAAGAACTTAAATCTGTTACTGACTCAGGTAAGTTTATGGGTGAAGTGACTGGTAATAAGGGCCAAGGAACTAATGGCAGCTTCGAAGTAAATAGTTTATTTGCAGAATTTGTTATCCCTGTACTTTCAGATATGCCTGGTGCTGAACGTTTAGATTTAAAAGCGGGTGTTCGTTTCGATGACTTCGATGCTTTTGACTCATCTACAACTTATCAGTTAGGTTTAGAGTGGGATATTATTGATGGTTTATTGTTCCGAAGCACATATGGAACCGTGTTCCGCGCACCGGGTATATATGCATTATACCAACCTGAAAATGATTCATTCCCTTCTGCAATTGACCCATGTGGTTCAGGTAACTGGGCGAACCTAGATGCATCAGCACAATCTAACTGTATGGCTGATGGTGTACCTAGTGGTGGTTCAAATAACAATGATTCTCAGCAATTGTCTAAAGTGGGTGGTAATGATGAATTACAACCAGAAGAAGGTGATACATTTACAATTGGTTTAGCATATTCACCTGAATTTGTTGAAGGGTTAGGTTTAACTGTTGATTACTGGGCAATTGAAATTGATGATGTGATTGATTCAATTTCTGCTGCTGATTCACTAAATGGTTGTTATATCGGTGGTGTAGCTGAACTGTGTTCTAATATTGAACGTACAAATGGTGAAATTTCGTATCTAAGTGAAAAATCGCTTAACTTAAGCCGTATGACTGCTAAAGGTATCGACTTTGAAGCAAACTATGGTTTTGAAGCATTAAGTGGTGACTTCTCTTTCAACCTTTCATGGACACACTTCCTCGAGCGTGAGAATCAAGTATATGACACTGATACTTTAGCTTTTGAAATGAAAGATTTGAATGGACGTTTTGATAGCGATACGACCTATGCGACAGACAAGTTAAACTTTACCGCTGGATATGCTTGGGAAGATTTATCAGTTAACTACAATCTGAACTACATTTCAGGTACTGAGTATGATGAATTAACATATTGGGGTACGACTCTTAATGATTCGAATGACCCTGATAGTGGTAACCATCAGTATGGAGTAGATTCATTCTTCTACCATGATGTTACAGTAGCTTATAACTTTGATACTGGCACTAGTGTTAGCTTAGGTATTACTAATATCACAGATGAATTACCTCCATATATTGAATCTGCGTTCAATGGTAGCACCGATGAAAGTACATACCGTTTATTTGGTCGTAGCTGGTTTGCTAGAATTTCTCAAAAATTCTAAGAAAAATATGACCGTTATTTAGTGAAAAAGCCTTCTTTGTAGAAGGCTTTTTTTTGAGAATGGATTTATATGGATGTTTTTATCTCTGTATATTTCAGAAAAATATAAGCTCAATAGTATTGCCGACTTGACAAATTAATTGGTCTGACTTTATTTTTTTAATGTAAAACAAGGGGAGTTATTAAAGCGTTAAGCCAGAATGATTCAAAGTGAGTGAAAAAAGTAGGATATTTTAACTAAACGTTTAATTATTAAACGTTCGATATATTTTCGGAGTTTAAGACCCATTTCTAGTAGTTTTAGATGTTTTCAAATGTTGACACAGGTCAACATTTTGTGAAATGATGCCAACGGGTCTATGCCTTGCTAGGCATGGGAAAGGGAAGATAAAACTAACAATCACAATAGAAAGATAAACTTAACAGGGTTTAACATATGTAGCACAATAGGTGTTTATGTTAATAGTTAGGTTAAACTTTATAATTCACATCAAATTGGTTGGGAACTATGTCCAAGGTAAGCAATAGAACAAAAATCGCTACTGCATTGGTTGGCGCGCTAGCATTGGCTGGCAGCAACTTTGCTGTTGCAAACTCTCTTGCTGACGTACAAAAAGCTGATAGCAAGATTCATGCTTCAACAGCAACGTCACAAAAGAAAGTTGATAAATATTTTGACCAAGCTCAAGACATGCTTTTTGAGTACGGTAGTGTCGCGGACGAACGCGAATCTCTAAAATCTTATAATGACTACGTTGCTGGCTTGGTTGCAGACCAAGAAGCAACAATGAAACTAATACAACAAGACATTGATGGTGTTGATCAGCTTCGCCAAGGGGTTGTCCCGTTAATGTTTAAAATGGTTGACGCACTTGACCATTTTGTTGATTTAGACCTGCCATTCAACCTTGAAACTCGTAAAGAACGTGTTCAACGTCTAAAAGATGTATTGAACACTGCAGAAGTTACCTTGGCTGAAAAGTATCGCTTAATTCTTGATGCTTATAACATTGAACGTGAATACGGAACGAAGCTAAACGCCCAAACAGGTCAGGTGACGATTGATGGTAAAGAAATCTTAGTTGATTTCCTTAACTTTGGACGTGTTGCTTTATATGCACAAAGCCAAGACCAAAAATCTGCTTGGATGTACAACGCACAAACGAAGAGTTGGGATAAGTTAGAAGATAGCTACCTTCGTAACTTAAGCAAAGCAATTAAACAAGCTCGTGGCCAAGGTGCTCCGGACATGTTCGCTCTACCAATTCCTGCTGCGGAGGCTGCGCAATAATGAAAAAGTTTATTTCAACAGCAATTTTTGCTGCTACTTTAGCCTTAACCTCTGGTATGGCAAGTGCAGCTGATGCTCCAAAATCAATTGAGCAGCTTCTTAAGCAAGTTCAAACGGATAGAGCTAATGCAACTAAAACGAATAAAAAACGTGAAGCAGAGTTTCTGAATGAACGTGGCGATAAAGCAGCATTACTAAAACGCGAAAAATCAGCTTTAGCTGCTGAAACTAAGCGTGGTAAAGATTTAGCACAAGCTTTCTCTGATAATGAACGTAAAATTGCACAACTTGAAGAAGATCGTAAAATTGCTCAGGGTGACTTGGGTGAAATGTTCGGTGTTGTTAAAGGCGAAGCCGGCGATTTTGCTGGTAAGTTAATCGATTCTAACGTCACAGCTCAATATCCTGGTCGTGACAAATTTATTTCTGAACTTGGTGCTCGTAAAGAATTACCAAAAATCAATGAATTAGAAAAGTTTTGGGAAGACCAACTTTTTGAAATGGTTGAGTCAGGTAAAGTTGTTAAGTTCAATTCAGATGTGACTGGCCTAGATGGCAGTGTACATAATAAAGAAGTTATCCGTGTCGGTTCTTATAACTTACTTGCCGATGGCAAATATGTTGTTTACAACGCTGATCTAGGTTTAATTCAAGAGTTATCACAACAGCCAGGCAGTGAGCAAGTTTCAAGCGTGAAATCTTTCTCTCAAACAACGTCTGGTTATGACAAATTATTTGTTGACCCTGCTCGCGGTGTCTTATTGAGTGTATTCACTCAAAAAGCCACTATTGAAGAACGTATCGAAGCGGGTGGACCAATTGGTTATATCATCATTGGTTTACTTATTCTTGGTGCATTGATTTCAATCGAACGTTTAGTCACTCTTTATATGATTGGTGCGAAAGTTAGCAGCCAACGTAAAAATGTAGATAATCCAGGTAACAACCCACTTGGGCGTATTTTGCAAACTTACAAAGATAATAAAGATGTTGATGTTGAAACATTAGAGCTGAAACTTGATGAAGCTATTTTGAAAGAAACACCAGCTTTAGAAGCGCGTATTTCAATCATTAAAGTACTTGCGGCTATTGCACCGATGATGGGTCTTTTGGGTACCGTAACGGGTATGATTGCAACGTTCCAAACAATTCAATTATTTGGTACAGGTGACCCACGTTTAATGGCTGGTGGTATTTCAATGGCATTAATGACAACAGTACAAGGTCTTGTTGCAGCGTTACCATTGATGCTTATGCATGCAATTGTTATTGCTCGTAGCAAATCGGTTGTTCAAGTTCTAGAAGAGCAAAGTGCAGGTTTGATTGCTGAGCACGCTGAGAAGAGGAACGCCTAATGATGCTATACCTGATGGACATCTGGGATTCCGTCAGGGGCTTCATGGCCACCGGAGGTGACGTCCTTTGGTTGGTTGCGGCAGTGCTATTCCTTATGTGGGTGTTAATGTTAGAACGTTATTGGTACATTAATTTGATTGCACCAAAAGCGCACAAAAACATTATACAAGCATGGGGTAATAGAGAGGATTCAACCTCTTGGTATGCACACCGTATCCGTGAAGCTTGGGTATCCCAAGCGAAGCAAGATATGAATGCTCGTATGCTGATTATCAAAACTTTAGTGGCTACTTGTCCAATGATTGGACTACTTGGTACCGTTACTGGGATGATTACAGTATTCGATGTGATGGCAGTTCATGGTACGAGTAACGCTCGTATGATGGCAGCTGGTATTTCGATGGCGACCATGCCAACAATGGCTGGAATGGTTGCGGCGCTATCGGGCGTATTTTTTAGCACTCGATTAGACGCCAAAATGAAAATCAGTATTGAAAAGCTAAAAGATAGCTTGCCTCACCACTAGAAGAGAGTATTTAAAATGTCACGTAAAAAGCATTCAAGTGTAGAAGAAGAAGCACAAGTAGATATGACACCGATGCTCGACATCGTGTTTATCATGTTGATCTTCTTCATTGTAACTACGTCGTTTATCAAACCTTCTGGTCTAGATTATAAAAAGCCAGAAGCGTCTACAGCGACTCAACAGAAATCTGCTAACATCTTCATTGGTGTGAGTAAGACTGGTGTGATTAAGATGGAAAACCGTCAGGTTGACATCGAGCGTGTAACAGCAAACGTAGAACGTATGTTAGCTGAGTCACCAGAAGCATCAGTTTTAATTGAAGCAGATCAAGAAGCTGAACATGGCCTTGTTGTTAAGGTTATGGATAACGTTAAGAAAGCCGGTATCGATAAAATATCGGTTTCTGCGGGGAAAGACTAATATGTTCAAAGCAATAGTATCACTAATACTTGGTGCTGCTGTTACTTTCGCTCTGTTTGTCTTCATGGCCTTCTTGGTCGGTGGCGGCGCTAAGCGCGCCGACACTTCTGCTGACTCTCCAGTAATTGAGATCAGCATGGATAAGCAGGATACGAAAGTTCAGGATAAGCCTAGGGTAAAACCTAAGCCACCTACACCACCAGAACAGCCACCTTTGCCGGATACTCCTCCGCCAGAGAGTTCGTCTGATATCGATACCAGCATGTCATTTAACATGGGGTCGGTTCAATCAGGTGGTTTAAATACCGGCTTTAAGCTGGGTAACATGATGACTCGTGACGGTGATGCAACACCTATCGTCCGTATTGAGCCTCAATACCCAATCGCTGCTGCTCGAGATGGTAAAGAAGGTTGGGTTCAACTTTCATTTACGATTAACGAAGTTGGTGGTGTTGAGGACGTTAAAGTTATCAAAGCTGAACCAAAACGTTTATTTAACCGCGAAGCAATTCGGGCGTTAAAAAAGTGGAAATATAAACCCAAAATTGTTGATGGCAAACCGCTTAAACTGCCAGGTATGACAGTTCAACTCGACTTTACATTGAATAAATAATAAGGAGGCAAAATGCAAAATGTTACTAAAATAGCAAGTGTACTCATGCTTTCTTTTTGTGGCTCAATGATTACCACAACAGCAATGGCGGCTGAAAAGTGTCCGATTGAGAAACGTCAATCTAAAGCTGTTGGTGCAAGTGCTGCTAAAAAAGTGCAAAAGTCGTTTGAAGCATATACTGAAGGTAATTTGGACGAAGCAATAGCAATTTTACTTGAAGTTAACGCAAAGAATGATTTTGACAAGGCGTATGTTGCCCGAATGTTGGGTAACTTTTATGCCGAAAAAGGTCAAATGAAAACGGCTGTCAAGTATTTAAAGACTGCTGTAGAAGCGGATGTTCTAGGTGGAACAGATCACGCTGCTACATTGCGCTTATATGCTGACTTATTGCTGCAAGAAAAACGCTTTAAAGATGCTATTCCTAGTTATTACAAGTGGATGGAATTTACTTGTAAATCTGATGCTCAGGTTTATCGTCGTATTGGTATCGCGTACAGTGAATTGAAACAATGGGATAAGGTCCTTGATGTTGCAGATAAAGGTATTTCTTTTTCTGAAGCTCCGGATAAAGGCCTTTACCAAATGAAATTAACTGCATATTTCAATCAAAAGAAATATAAAGATGCAGTTAAGGTACTTGAAATTATGGTGCCATTGTTCCAAGACGATAAGCGTTTGTGGGTTCAATTAGCTCAATTTTATTTAATGACTGAAGATTATGACCGCTCGTTAGCGACATATGATTTAGCTTATAAAAATGGCTTTTTAGAAACTGCTGGTAATATTACTCGTTTGTCTCAATTGCTTGCTCAAAAAGGATCACCATTTCAAGCTGCGAAAATTTTTGAAAAGCATTTGAAGTCTGGTTTAATTGAAAAGAACAAGAAAAATTACACCATTTTAGCAGGATTTTATCATTCGGCTAAAAATCTAAAAGAAGCAGCTAACTATTATGGTATTGCAGCTGATTTCGATAATGATGGTGATTTGTTATTGAAACAAGGGCGTATTTTAGCTCTTGATCAAAAACAGCGTGAAGCTATCCCTGTTCTTAAAAAAGCTTTGGCAAATGGCATTGAACATCCAGGTGAAGCTCAGTTTGAATTGGCCTTAGCGTACTTAACGCTAAAACAATACAAACCTGCTTACCAGCGTGCAGTGCTAGCCGCTAAAGATAGCAAGACAAAACGTAGTGCAAATAGTTATATCTCTTACATCAAAGAGAAAGCGCGAATTCACAATGTAACATTGTAATTTCTTGCCTATTTAAAGCCCCTTAATTGGGGCTTTTTTATGGTTGCTATTTGAGTGTACTGCGATAGATTTCTACATCTACATCTACATCTACATCTACATCTACATCTACATCTACATCTACATCTACATCTACATCTAC
>NZ_JAAIKR010000024.1 GCF_018221465.1 Shewanella intestini
CTACAACTTATGGATGATTTTCGACCACACAATTCATCATTCTGCCTAAAATCATTATAACTGTATAAATATACAGTTATAAATAAAAGTAGGCAAACTTATGAAGAATGCTGGGTATTTAGGCACAATTAGAGAACAAATAAGAGTGCGTCATTATAGTTACCAAACAGAGAAATCATATTTGTATTGGAACCGATACTTTATTAGACACTTTCAATTCTCCTCCGCCAAACAAATTGCCCCATCACATATTGAACAATTTCTGACTTTTCTTGCCAATAAAAAACAAGTGTCTAGCAGTACCCAACAACAAGCACTATGTGCACTTGTTTTTGCGTTCAAACATGTACTTGCAATTAACACCGATGATTTGCAATTCCCTTATGCAAAACCACCTAGCAGAATTCCTCAAGTGCTTGAAGATTCAGAAGCGAAGTTAATTATTGAACGGTTAACTGGAAAATATAAACTATTGGGGATCTTACTTTATGGTGCAGGGCTTCGGCTTACTGAGGCACTCAGCTTACGCATAAAAGATATTGATACTCATAATCAAACTCTTTTTATTTACAGAGGTAAAGGTAAAAAAGATCGAGTGTGCATTTTACCGAAAATGGCAAATGAATTAATTGATAAGCAATTTAATTACGTACGCCAAACTCACCTAACAGATTTATCAAAGGGGTTAGGTACGGCTTCGTTACCAGCTAGCCTAATAAAAAAGTTTGGTACTAGTGCCAAACTATTACATTGGCAATATCTTTTCCCCTCAATACATTGCACTTTGCACCCCGTAGATGGCTATATATGCAGACATCACATTGATCCCACAACGTTTAGAAAAGCTTTACAAAAAGCGGTTAGTAAAACATCAATTACCAAACGGGTGACAGCTCATACCTTTAGACATTCTTTTGCAACCAACCTACTTAAACGTGGTCATGATATAAGGACCGTACAAGAGCTACTTGGTCATAATGATGTAAAAACAACTCAAATTTATACCCATGTGTCAGGATTACACCAAACAGGCGTATTAAGCCCGATGGATATCAAGTAAATGTTGCACTATAAATTTTTTAGGTAATTGATTGAGTAGCTTGCTCGGCACTAGGCTTTATTTACCCTTTTCAAACGGTATTTGAAGATGGCTAGAGCAAGACAAACCCTCGTGAGTTTAGAAGATACACCTTAATACCACTGTTGTTCGCGTGTGGTACATAAGGCGTAATTGTGTGGTTTTGATAAATCCACAGGTGAGAACTTTGAGCATCGCCGAGCGTGGGTTGATTCACGTATTGTAGAATTGGCGACTAATAATTATGGGTGGCATGTTTAAATGAATTAACGGGCTAAAACGCTTGGCGTAAAATTTCACTTCAAAGTGATAATGCCGAGCGTTTTAGTCCATTTGAACATTTTGTTATATTTATTGTGCTTTAATGACTAAAAAGATACTCCACCGTTTTCATTGGCAAAAACATACGAATACAACCATTATGCTCACACAGTATTTCAAACCCAAACTTTGTATAAAAATCTTGTGCTGAATCTGTAAGACAATCAACAACTATCGCATACGCTCTCATATGATGATTAACTTCCCATAGATACTTAAGCGCTCGAATTAAACTGATTTTTCCTAAACCTGCACCATGAAACTCTTTATGTACAGCTAACTGAGCTAAAAGAAAAACTGGAATTGGATATCGAGGTAATTTCTTTGCTAGTGATTTTGGTAAAGTTTCACGACTAATCGAGCTTGGAGCAACACTATAAAAAGCACAAATTGCATATTTTTGATTTAACAACGGTTGCGCACTTGGCAAAACCATTGTCCGACTTATTCCTGCCTGCATATGCTTTGCTGCTTGAGTTTGAATAAATGTATTCAACTCTTGCTCACCACAATCAAATGAATTGCGATCATGCTCTGATTTATTCAGCTCTACAAACGCTTTGCTCCAACTCACTTGATCCCACTCTCATCAGTAAACATTGCAGCATTTTTTAAAGCTTGATTTGGCATTTTTGCTTTATTACAAGCAGCTAAAAACTCATCAAACACACTATCTTTAACCACAATACTTTCATGCTCTTTAATAACAGATGTAGCATCTTCATCCATAAGTCTAACAACATATTCTGTTAAACTTTTTAGACCAAGTAATGCTGATGCTTTTTCAGCTTTTGCCTTAATTTCTTCATCAAGACGAATATCTAAACGTGCTGTTGCCATAACCCCTCCTACGTACGGATTTATTCCGTAATAATTCAGATGATAAGTCAAAAAACAGCCACTTTCAATTTGTACGGATTATTTACGGATTTAAAAATAAATATAACGCCATGTTAATTGGCTAAAACGCTTGGTATAACATGTCGCTTCAAAGCAATAATGCCGAGCGTTTTTCCCTTTGAACAATTTGTATAGTGCGCATTAATTCGTTGGACATGCTGTACGTAACAAGAAACACAACCAGTTAAATTTTATCAGTAAAATTAATTACACAAAAAAAAGCCCCGATACCGTTAGGTTTCGGGGCTTTCATTTTCTTTTACAAGAAGTTCGGCTTTCAGCTTTTAGGCTAGAGACCAACAGAGCATTTACGCAGGATAAATGGGGTTAGAGCAAGGCTTTTTGTAGCGACATGTAGCGTTTTTCTACACGAGCTGCAAAGTAACGCAGCTATACCCCATTTAAACCAGTAAATTACATCATGCCGCCCATGCCACCCATTCCGCCCATGCCACCCATGTCAGGTGCTGGTGCGTCTTGAGCTACTTCGCCTACCATTGCTTCGGTAGTGATCATAAGACCTGCTACTGATGCGGCAAACTGTAGTGCACTACGGGTAACTTTAGTTGGATCTAGAATACCCATTTCTAACATGTCGCCGTAGCTGTCATTGCCCGCGTTGTAACCAAAGTTACCTTGGCCGTTTTTCACGGTATTTGCTACAACAGATGCTTCTTCACCTGCGTTAGTGGCGATTTGACGTAGTGGCGCTTCCATTGCACGTAACGCGATAACAACGCCGTGTTTTTGGTCTTCATTGGTAACTTCAACTTCGCCGATTTTGCTTGCTACGCGAACAAGCGCAACACCGCCACCAGCAACAACACCTTCTTCAACAGCTGCGCGAGTTGCGTGTAATGCATCTTCTACACGCAATTTTTTCTCTTTCATTTCGATTTCAGTCGCTGCGCCAACTTTGATTACGGCTACGCCGCCAGCAAGTTTCGCCATACGCTCTTGAAGTTTTTCTTTGTCGTAGTCAGACGTTGATTCTTCAACTTGTTGTTTGATTTGCGAAACACGCGCTGTAATTTGTGTTTGCTCACCAGTACCGTCAATAATTGTGGTGTTATCTTTAGTGATAACAACACGTTTAGCCGTACCTAAGTCTTCTAGTGCGGCTTTTTCAAGCTCAAGACCAATCTCTTCAGCGATAACGGTACCGCCTGTTAAGATGGCAATGTCTTGAAGCATTGCTTTACGACGGTCACCAAAACCTGGTGCTTTAACCGCTGCCACTTTAACGATACCGCGCATGTTGTTGACAACTAATGTTGCTAAGGCTTCGCCTTCAACGTCTTCTGCGATGATCATTAATGGCTTGCCTGTTTTAGCAAGCGCTTCAAGTAGCGGCAATAATTCACGAATGTTAGAGATTTTTTTATCAACCAACAAAATGAATGGGCTGTCTAGTTCAACGCTACCTGTTTCAGTTTTGTTGATGAAGTAAGGAGACAAGTAACCGCGGTCAAACTGCATACCTTCAACAACGTCGAGTTCGTTTTCTAGTGCTTGGCCTTCTTCAACGGTAATCACACCTTCTTTACCTACGCGATCCATTGCGGTTGCAATGATGTCACCGATAGATTCGTCAGAGTTAGCTGAAATAGTACCAACCTGCGCGATAGCTTTAGAGTCGGCACATTCTTGAGAAAGTGTTTTAAGCTCACTAACAGCGGCAACAACGGCTTTGTCGATACCACGTTTTAAATCCATTGGGTTCATGCCAGCAGCAACGGCTTTAAGACCTTCGATGACGATAGCTTGTGCAAGAACAGTTGCAGTTGTTGTACCGTCACCCGCGGCGTCATTGGCTTTAGAGGCAACTTCTTTCACCATTTGTGCGCCCATGTTTTCGAACTTGTCTTCAAGTTCGATTTCTTTGGCCACTGACACACCATCTTTAGTGATAAGTGGTGCACCAAAACTTTTGTCTAGCACCACATTACGACCTTTAGGCCCTAAGGTAACTTTTACTGCGTTAGCCAGTACGTTTACGCCTGCAAGCATTTTTACACGTGCGTCATTACCAAATTGAACTTCTTTAGCTGCCATGATGTAAATCCTTTAAATTCATTAATTAAGTTGAAGTGTTTAAATAGTGGGAGGCTTAACCTACAACCGCCATTAAATCTGCTTCTGACAGGATAAGTACTTCTTCACCGTCAATTTTCTCTTTTTTCACGCCGTAACCTTCGTTGAAGATCACCACGTCGCCCACTTTTACGTCAAGTGGTTTAACCGTGCCATTTTCTAAGATGCGGCCATTGCCAACAGCTAAAATTTCACCGCGTGTTGAAACTTCTGCAGCGCTACCGGTTAGCACAATGCCACCTGCTGAAGTTGTTTCTACTTCTAAACGCTTAACGATTACACGGTCATGTAATGGACGAATATTCATCTATGAACTCTCCTAATGATGTGATGCCCAATAATTATCAAGGCGGTTTTATATAAGGGGTTACCCTCGATGCAAGTGATATGGGGATAACCGATCACAGTTCCAAGGGGAATGACAAAAAAAACTCCATTTATTTTAAGTCGATTTTATTAATATCGCCTTATTCCTGTTAGAATTTGCCTCCCGTAACCATCCCCCCGAGCTGATGAACGACAAACACGGTTTACTGACTCAACCTATTGGGCGTGTATTATTGAACATGACCCTACCTAACCTGCTTGGTATTTTAACTGTGCTGGGGAGTAGTCTTGTGGATATGTTTTTTATTGGCAAACTCGGCACCGAGTCTTTATCCGCTGTCAGTTTCACCTTTCCTGTCACCCTCGTCTTATCCAGCATTGTCATCGGTATTGGCGCTGGGCTATCGACCAATTTAGGACGGTTAATTGGTTCGCGAAACAATCACATAGCCAAAGTGTTTTTGTTTGATGTCATGTGTTTTACCTTGGTCATTATTGCCGCCTTATCGCTGCTTGGGCTTGCCACCATTAAGCCGTTATTTGGTTTATTAGGGGCCAACGCAACGACCTTGTTATTAATTAACGATTACATGTTTTATTGGTTTTTATCTGCGCCTATATTGGCCATTTTAATGGTCGGTAACCAAGCATTACGCGCTACAGGCGACACGCGGCCACCTGCAAAAATTATGATGTCGGCTGCCATCGTGAATGTCATTCTTGATCCCATTTTAATTTTCGGTTTTGGTCCTATTGCGCCATTAGGGCTTGAGGGCGCAGCCATTGCTACGTCTATTTCTTGGTTAGTTGCGTTGTCGGTATCGAGCTATTTAATTTTAATTAAACGTGAATTAGTGGCGTTTGCAGCCTTTAATTGGCAACGCATCTTGCATAACTGGCGTTCGCTCGCGCATATTGCCCGCCCCGCTACGTTAATGAACATGATAAATCCCATTGCAAATGGGGTGATTATGGCGATGTTAGCTAGGGTTGATCACAGCAGTGTGGCTGCATTTGGCACGGGTATCCGTATTGAATCGGTATTATTGATTGTCGTGATGGCGTTATCGTCTAGCTTAACGCCATTTATTGCCCAAAATTTAGGGGCAGGCCAGCCCAAACGCGCTAAGCAAGCTTTATTGATGTCACTTAAATTTGTGTTTGTGTTGCAAACCTTGTTGTATATTCCGCTGTATTTTAGTGCCAACTTTATTACGCATTTATTCACCAGCGATCCTTTAGTGGTTGATTGGCTGAACTTTTATCTAATTGTTATTCCAACAGCATACGGTGCGTTAGGTATGGTTATTGTCTTTGCCAATAGCTTAAATGCTTATCATCAGCCAGTGAGATCTTTAATGCTTAACTTAACCCGCTTAATTTTATTGCTATTGCCATTAGCGGCATTAGGATTGGTTCTTGGTGGGGTTAAAGGCTTATTAGTGGCATTGCCAGTCACCAATATGTTAATGGGGATAGTCAGTTATATTTTGGCCACCAAGGTGGCAGAACCCAATAAAAAGCAGTACCACCATGCCTCAGATGTAGCCGTTGAGTAACCTGTCTCACCTCAATGAGTTAATACTTTGCAGGTAACTATCAGCTAACTGTTTTCAATTTTGTTATATCTATTGAGCGCAATAGCGGATTTATTGTGCTCGGTTAATTCGTGTCTTACTCTTAAATGATGATGCATATCCAGCTGGATAATGTGAGAACCGTTGTAGTGAGATAATAATGAAACATGCCATGAAAGCCGCGCTGATGTCGGCGCTTATTTTACCCGGTGCTGGACAACTATGGTTAAAGCAATGGTTAGCCGGTGTGGGGTTTATTGCCGCTGGATTAATTTTATTAGAAAAACTGACCAGCCAAGTCATGGATGAAGCTAATTCGGTCGTTGATCAAGTTCTTAATGGCCAAATTGGCACTGACTTAAGCAGCCTTAATGCCCAAGTTAGCCAAATAAATGATAGCGCTTCAAGTGGTCATTTAGGGTTGTTCTTTGGCATTATTTGGTTGGTATCGGTGATCCACGCTTACAAAGTTGGCGCTAAGCGCGATAAACAAATAGAGCAACGTAAAGCGCTTGAAATGGGCGCTATTTTTTCTGCAGCTCAACAAAAAAATCGCCGTTAATGCCTTATGGGGTTCGCACAACAAGCGCCTTAATTATCACGACATTCTTATTCGTCACTGCGCTCTCAAGCATCTCAATCGACACTGCGCTATCAATTTATGTAGCGAGTGATTGGCTCATCTAATGGCGCGAATTAGGGTCTTGTGAGTTAGCTTGGTTGTCATCTTTATCGGTCACTTCGCCTTCAATAATGTCGTTATCTTGCTGGTGCGCTTTATCGGCACTTGCTTGCTCAGTATTTGTATCTTCAGCACCAAGGTGATGGCTATCAGGTGTACGGTCGTGTTTTCGTTCAAAGTCGCCATCAAAGGTACTGCCGCGTTGTTCGAACGGGTTTTGTTGCCCAAATGGCCCCGCTTGCGGCCCAAAGCCTGCGCTAAATTGACTGCTGTTTTGCATTTTTAGTTTCATTCGTTTAAACACAAATGCAGCAATCGGTGCACGGGTAATTGGGGTTAGCAGTAGTAAGCCGATAAAGTCAGTCACAAAACCGGGGATGAGTAATAAAACCCCAGCCATCGCGAGCATCATGGCTTCAGCAATTTCTTGACCCGGCGCTTCACCTTGAGTCATTTTTTGCTGGGCTGACACTAACGTACTTAACCCTTGGCTGCGTACTAGAGACACACCCACAATGGCGGTCAAAAACACTAAACTGATGGTGGGTAATGTACCAAGGGCGTGGCCAACCTCAATTAATACATTCAGTTCTATCACTGGAATGACGACAAATAACAAGATTAAGAAAAAAAACATGCTCGCCTCATTTAGCAGTAACGACAAAATCATTGCCTCACTGTAGAAAATTTTTTACGTCTATGAACACTTTATGGGGATTGTGCGGTCTTAATTCAAGACAGGTCACGATTATCAATACTCAATAATGAAAATCATTGCTGAAAATCGTACAGTATGAACAAGCTTATCTTAATTAGCTTAAGCTAACTTTAATCATCATAGAGATAAAATGATCGCAAATTACCTCATCGTATTATCAACGTTTCCTGATAACACCAGTGCAACCCAAGCAGCGCATGCATTAGTGCAGGCGAAGTTGGCGGCTTGTGTACAAATAGGACAAGCCGTTGAGTCGGTGTATATGTGGGACGGCCAAATATGCCAATCACAAGAAGTACCGTTGCAGATCAAGTGCTTGGCATGTCATTATCACGCTATCGAGCAGTTAATCATCTCAGTTCATCCTTATGATGTACCTGAAGTGATTGCCACACCGCTGACTCAAGGCTTGCCCTCTTATTTTACATGGATAAAAGAAACCACCGCATCATGAAGAAACTATTAGCTACCGTATTTACCTCATTGCTATTGCTGTCATCTATTGTCGCCTCGCCGGCGGTTTATAGCGCAGGGTCGTTATCGAGCAAGTTCAGTTTTTTAAATGACGAGCCCGAGCTTATGCCTGTTGATAAGGCATTTGTGTTTGATTACAAACAGCAAGGAAATCAATTAAAACTCAGTTGGATTATTGCCGACGGTTACTACATGTACCGCGACAAATTACAATTTGCTGTCGACGGTGCTGTCATCGGTGATATTGCGGTGCCAAAAGGCAAAATGCATCATGATGATTACTTTGGGGACCAAGAGGTATATCACGCGTTTGTCGACATTCCAGTTGGCTTAAAAGAAGCCAGTAAAGGCAGTACCTTTACAGTGACCTTTATGGGTTGTGCCCAAGACAAATTGTGCTTTCCACCAACCAAAAATGAAGTGCCACTTGAAAGCGTAGCGGCCAATGACGGTAAAGTGATTGCTAAAAAAGTGATTGGCGCACCGCAATCTGCCAGCACAAGCGAACAATCTGCATCAGCGCCTGTGACAGAGCAAGATACACTTAACCAAATGCTGCAAAATGACAGCTTACTTTGGACCTTATTAGTGTTCTTTGGTTTAGGTATCGGCTTGGCATTAACGCCTTGTGTGTTCCCTATGTACCCTATTTTATCGGGGATTATTGTCGGCCAAGGCAAGCAATTATCTACCGCTAAAGCCTTCACTTTATCAATGGCCTATGTTCAAGGTATGGCCATTACTTATTCGTTATTAGGCTTAGTGGTTGCCTCTGCGGGCATGAAGTTTCAAGCCGCGCTGCAACACCCGGCTATTTTAATCTTCCTCGCGGTCATGTTTGTGCTATTAAGTTTGTCGATGTTTGGGATGTACGAGTTACGTCTACCGGGCAAATGGCAAGACAAAATGAACACCCTGTCTAATAATCAAAAAGGTGGCAACTTAGTTGGCGTATTTATGATGGGGGTGATTTCAGGCTTAGTGGCATCACCTTGTACCACTGCGCCATTATCGGGTGCATTAATTTACGTGGCGCAATCGGGCGACTTATTACAAGGATTTTTAGCCTTATATGTGCTGAGTATGGGTATGGGTGTACCGTTACTCGTTATTGGTACTTCTGGCGGTAAATTGCTTCCTCGTGCAGGTGCGTGGATGGATATCATTAAAACCGTATTCGGCTTCTTACTCATCTCGGTATCCATTGTGATGATTGGTCGCATTTGGCCAGGATTAGTATCAGATATCTTATGGTCACTATGGGGAATAGCGTTGGTGGGTTATTTAATGCACCAAAACAAGCTTACTCAGTTTAACTGGAAACAAACCGTGCGTAGCGTACTGTTGTTACTGTCGTTACTGGCTAGTTTCTCTTACGGTTTACAAGCTATTATGGGCGCGATGGGGCATCAAAGCGTTGGCATGAGTGCAACTTCTGGCGCGGTGCAAAAAGCTGCGCACCCTGAGTTTGTAAAAATTAAGTCGTTAGAAGATCTTGAGCTTCAACTTGATAAAGCCAGTGTCAATGGCCAAACCGTGATGCTAGATTTATATGCCGACTGGTGTGTGGCATGTAAAGAGTTTGAACACATCACCTT
Source organism: Shewanella intestini (assembly GCF_018221465.1). Lineage (GTDB taxonomy): Bacteria > Pseudomonadota > Gammaproteobacteria > Enterobacterales > Shewanellaceae > Shewanella > Shewanella intestini. The sequence continues at coordinate 9,770 of NZ_JAAIKR010000024.1, forward strand.
TGCTGACCCAATGGTAATTGAACGTTTAAATAAAATGGTAATTTTACAAGCTGACGTAACAAAAAGTGATGCAACTGACGTGGCATTATTAGAGCATTACAGTGTATTAGGTTTACCAACATTGTTAATGTTTGATGAAAACGGCAAGCAGCGTGAAGATTTACGCGTAACCGGTTTTATGAAACCTCAAGCCTTTGCTGATCACTTAGATTTACTATTGAAAAAGTAATCTAAGTACAACTTAACCGACTGAAAATGGCTAATTTAATTGATTAAATTAGCCATTTTTTTGTTTTTAGAACAATCCTTAACCTCAACTTAATCTTTTTATATTACACTGTCGCTATTAATCACCCCCACTTCAGTAGCTGAAGTCAGTATCACGATAGAAATAGACCTTTATGGAACCAGCAATATTTATCATCACCTTGCTTTGCGGCATGCTTGTCAGTCGTGTGGGCTTACCTCCATTAATTGGTTATTTAGCCGCCGGTTTTTTACTGTTTATATTTGGTATTCAAGACGAAAGTATCCCGTTATTGCAAGCGCTTGCCGATTTAGGGGTCACCTTGTTGCTATTTGCGATTGGCTTAAAACTCGATGTTAAAAGCCTCTTAAAAGCTGAAGTCTGGGCGGGGTCGAGTCTACATTTGCTTGGATCAATGCTGTTCTTTGTCCCCATTCTAAAAGTGTTAGGCTTAATCGGCCTAGATCGTCTTGTGGGGCTAGAGTTAAACCAGCTGTTGTTGATCAGTTTTGCCTTGAGTTTCTCAAGTACCGTTTTTGCCGTTAAAGTGCTCGACGAAACCGGTGATTCACAAGCGCTATATGGCCGAGTCGCCATTGGTATCTTGATTATGCAAGACATCTTTGCAGTATTGTTTTTAACTATCTCTAAAGGTGATTTCCCGTCTATTTACGCCTTAGGCTTATTCATACTGCCATTATTACGCCCACTGATTTACAAGGTTTTTGACCGTGTCGGCCATGGTGAAATGCTGGTGCTGTTTGGGTTGTCAATGGCATTGGTGATGGGAGCATGGTTATTTGACGCAGTAGGCTTAAAGCCTGATCTTGGCGCACTGATTATGGGAATTTTATTAGCCGGACACGCTAAATCGTCTGAGCTGGCTAAGTCTATTTATTACTTTAAAGAACTGTTTTTGGTCGCTTTCTTCCTCACTATTGGCCTAAATGGTTTACCGACCATTGCCGATGTCGGCCTTGCTGGGTTATTAGTGTTACTCATTCCATTTAAAATTATCTTATTCTTTAAATTACTCACCCTATTTAAACTGCGCGCCCGCACCGCGATTTTTGCCTCGTTTAATCTTGCTAACTACAGTGAGTTTGGCTTAATTGTGGCCGCAGTTGCGGCCCATAAAGGCTGGTTACCACCTGAATGGCTTATTATTATTGCTGTGGCGCTGAGTATTAGCTTCTTGGTTGCTGCGCCGCTAAATGCCAGCGTTAATCGTATTTACCAACGCTTTAACGCCCAACTGATGAGCAAAGAGCGTTCACCGCTTCACCCTGAAGATCGCCCGATTAATATGGGTACGCCGCGTTTTCTTATTTTAGGGATGGGCCGCATTGGTTGTGGTGCCTACGACGAACTCAACAGCAAATACGACGCCGAAATATTGGGTATTGAGCACAAACAAGACCTCGTTGACTTCCACCTTAATGAAGGGCGCAATGTGGTTCAAGGTGATGCGAGCGATACCGATTTTTGGGAAAAACTTGAACGCGCACCAGGGCTTGAAATGGTGCTGCTAGCAATGCCACACCATGTGGGTAATTTGTTTGCTGTCGAGCAGTTAAAGCGTCTTAAATATAAAGGCCGCATTAGTGCTATCGTTAAATTTAATGAGGATGCCGAAGCGCTAAAAGAAGCCGGTGTCGATGCGGTCTATAACGTTTATCAAGCTGCTGGTGCAGGTTTTGTTGACCATGTGGTAAAAGAGTTGATTGAAGTCGACCAAACGACTGCAAAACAATGATCATCAATGTCGCAAGCGATTAAATCAGCAGACGGACAAGCGTGTCAGTTGCTAAATATATTGTGGTTAATGGTCATGATGTTAGTGGGTGCAAGCGCGATTACCCTCAACCAACGCCTTAGTCCGAGTGGCACAATGCGTTCAACCGCAAAGACATGCCTAAACGGCAATCAACATAACCTGCCATGAATAACGTGTCGCTTTTATCGGGGCATTTATCATGTTGTGCATAGCGGGCGATGACATAATGACAGCTTACATACTCTGTGATACACAGGACGCGTTAAACACAGCCGCTTTAAATAATGACAGGCTTGTAGCAAAGAATATCTTCGTCATCAGTCATCAGTCATCAGTCATCAGTCATCAGTCATCAGTCATCAGTCATCAGCGGATTATGCAAAAAAAAAGTGAACCGATTAGGTTCACTTTTTGAATGTTCAAGTTAACGTCAATGGCTCAGTATTTAACGTGCTAACTCATTGAGTCTTTAAATAGTGAAGTCATTATTGTTAATCCTTGTATTAAACCCATTGCCACTCATCGAAGAGCCAATGGTTTAAGTGTTATTTTTTAGCAAATTTAGCTGCATTCTCGCCAGCTAAGCGACCAAAGGTCACGATACCTGAGATGGCGTTGCCCCCTAAGCGGTTAGCACCATGAATACCACCGGTTACTTCACCTGCACCAAATAAACCTGGGATAACTTGGTTGTCATTGGTCATTACTTCAGTTTTAGTATCGATAGTCACACCGCCCATGGTGTGATGCACGCCAGGTGTTACTTCAATCGCGTAATAGCTACCTTCATTAAGTGCACGCGGTAAGTTAGGACGAGCAAAGTCAGTGTCTTTACCGGCTTTAACTAACTTGTTGTATTGCACGATAGTTGCCGCTAATGCTTTACCATTAATACCTAAGCTATTGCCAAGTTTAACTGGGCTTGCATCGGTTGGCGCTACGCCTAATTTAATGTATTTGTTAATTTTTGAAAGTGACTTACGAACAGAATCATCAAAAATTAAGAACGCAGTTTTACCTGTTTGTTTCAAGATAGCTGCAGCGGCTTTATCACGTGTGGTGATTTCATTGACGAAGCGTTTACCCTCTCGGTTAACCAAGATAGCACCGTTACCGCGCACTGCTTCAGTGACCATCACACCACCTTTAACAGATAATGTAGGATGTGCTTGAATGTATTTAATGTCTGTTGTACCTGCTCCAGCATTAATAGCAACATCTAAACCGTCACCGGTTGCACCTGGTTGGTTAGTAGAGGTAAAGCCTTTTAATTTAGGCGCATATTTAGCAACCCGTTCGTTATTTTTACCAAAGCCACCCGTTGCCATGACAACCGCGCTAGCTTTCACCCAGTAATAACCTTTGTATTTACCTTTAACTAATACACCTTTTACTTGGCCGTTATCTGCTTTTAAAATTTCAACACCGCGGCTGTTCATACGGATTTCGATATTACGTTTAACCGCATTATCGTAAAGCACTTGCACGACGTGTGCGCCAACACCTGCGCCACCAGTAGGACGATGAGCACGGTTAGCTGATGCACCGCCCATACGGCCGACATCATTTAAATCCGCACCCATGCTAGTTAACCAATCAACAGAGGCTTTTGAATGGCTTGATAGAATTTTCACTAATTTAGGATTGTTGATGTTATGACCACCTTTCATGGTGTCTTTAAACATTGACTCAACACTGTCTTTTATATTTTTGGCTTTTTGTTGGTCTGTCCAAGCCGCGTTCATACCACCTGCGGCTAACTTAGCGTTACCACCAATAACAGGCTCTTTTTCAATCATTAATACTTTAGCACCATTATCGTGCGCAGATACCGCTGCAGAGAAACCAGCACCACCGGTTCCAACCACTAATACGTCAACGGTTTCAGCTGGTGCTAATGCCAATGCGGCTTTGCGATCTGCACTGTCTTTAGTCAGTTCAGCAATGGTGGGTTCGTGGCGTTGCCATTTTTTGCTAAATGGCATATCAAATTTGAAGCTATGGCATGAATCACAATAATCAACTGACTTTTCATGACCACTGTGACAAGCCGTACAAGATACATCGCCAGGGAAATGAGAAGCATGGGCATTGTAGTTTTTGCGATCGGTATCCTTGGCCACCTCTTCCAATGTGCCGTGGCATGACTGACACTGGGCATTTTCATAAGTTAAGCTGTCATTAGACAGTTCACCACTTGGTAAATGACAACTGTCACATTCCATGCTTTGCGCATGAAAATCAGCCAAATTATCAACAGCAAATGCATTTGGTGCTAAACTTGCTGTCCCTAAAATTGCAGCTAAATATACTGCAGACTTTTTCATTTTCATCTTTTCAACCTTGGACACATTGGATAAGCATCTAGTTTGAAATGAAGCTGAAAAAGGCTCAATGACAACGATAACATCGGCCGTCAAATGTCTAGGGCGATCACATCTTCAAAATGGCGTTATGCAATTGTGCATAGCAACCCTTTAGCGCTATGCATTTTTGCATAATCAGCCGTGATCACGATCACCCCCATATAAACCACCAGCAGTTAACCTTCTATTTTAGAAATGTTAGTTTCGCGCGTCACATCACCTTATTGTGAATATGTCTTTGTTAGTCTGCGCAAATGCAATATTTCATTATTCTAATACTCGTACTGGCAGGTTATGCCCACGCAGACGATAACGATATCGTACTTGGCGTGCACTCTAATACCGCTCCGCTTGAGTGGCGCGCCAATGGCGTTGACCAAGGCTTTAATATTGAGCTGATGAATCGTATCGGGCAGGTGCTTGGTAAGTCTATTGTGGTGCGCAGAAAGTCATTTCAACAACTGATTGACGATACCCAAACCATGGATAGCGACATTGACATGATAGCGGTTGTAACCCCCATTAATGTCCGTCGCACACTCAGTCAATCAGACCCGATTTATGCCACATACGCTAAAGCCTACACTCGTCAAAATGATGATTTTATTGAAAACTGGTCTGATTTAGATGGCAAACGAGTGGCCATTAAACGTGGCTCATTTGTGGATGTATATCTCGCCAACAAGCCACAACATTTTAAAATAGTGCCTGTTGACCTTTACGAAACCGGTTTTCAACTACTTGGTGAAGGTTTAGTGGATGTGGTACTAGCAGAAAACTTTGTCGCGCGGCGTTTACAGCCAGATTACCCACAGGTAAGAAGTGCCAGTGACCCACTTATTTTTGGGACTTATACTTTTGTCAGTCAACGCCATAAAATTAAACTGATGCATCAGGTCAACCTTGCACTGCGTCAATTAAAACTGTCTGGCGAGTATGACAAATTAATCAATAAATGGTTTGGCACTGGGCGTGAAAAAGTGGACATATCATCCACCCAACAAAAAATGCTCACTTGGGCGATTATTGTCGCTATAGTGTCAATTATTGGCATGCTATTTACCGCCCTTGTTAGCCGTAACTTACGCATTCGCTCTAATGCCTTAGCGCTTGAACTGCAGCAGCGAAAACAAGCAGAACAACAAATCCTTAATTTGTCCGATCAATTTCAAGCGGTGTTAGACGGTATCCCTCACGGCGTGACCATTTTTAATCAACAAATGACGTGTTTGTGGAGTAATGACGCTCAGCAATTATTCAAATTAGACAACTTTGTTTTTGTTAATCAACACCCTTTTGATATACAAAAAACCGTGCAGCAGGTATTAGACAGCCAACAATCTTTTATTGCCGAAATGCAATATGATACACAATTTTGGCAAATTCAAATTCACCCGATAGCCGAACAACAAGCGGTGGTATTACTTGAAGATAACACTGAACAGCACGCGCTACGCCAAGCAAATGATCAAGCTAGCCGCTTAGCCTCATTGGGCGAGTTGTCTGCGGGTATTGCCCACGAGATTAATAACCCAACGGGTATTATCATTCATTCAATTTCCCTATTTAGCCAATCAATAACCGACTTACAAGCTGCGGCTGAAAGTTACCAACAACAAAATCCATTTTGGCAAATAGCTGGCCTTGCACCGCAAACCGCATTTGAAGAGCTTAACCACAGCGCACAAGTCGTAGAAGATAGCGCCAAACGCATCAGCCGTATTGTCAATGACTTAAAACGGTATGCGCTACCTAACACCAATACCTATCATCAACTTGCTGACATTAACGAAGTCGTACAGGTTGCTTTACGCCTCACCGCCAATCAATTAAAACGTTTCCAAGTTAACGTGACACTGCACCCGACGCCATTAATGATTAAAGCGGACGTGCAGCAATTGCATCAAGTGCTGATCAATTTAATCCAAAATGCCGTTCATGCCTGTCATGACGCAACAGATACCATTGAAATAGCAACCATTACCGACACCAATAAGGTATACATTAAAATCACCGATACTGGCTCAGGAATGGACAACGCAACCGTCGCGAGAATTACCGAGCCCTTTTTTACGACTCGGCGTAACGAAGGGGGGAGCGGCCTAGGTTTGTCGGTCAGTAGCCGTATTTTAAAAGAGCATCATGCGCATATGCAGGTGCAGTCAAGTTTAGGCCAAGGCAGCTGTTTTACGCTGTCATTTGCGCGTAAATGCAGTGAGTCAAACATGCCTAAATCTGCTCAGCGGTGTCATTCATCAACCTTTGGTAACCCATAATGCTGTTAGCCCGAAACATTTTACTTGTTGATGACGAAGCGCCATGGCTGCGCACATTGTCAGTCACACTGCAACGCCTTGTTCCTGAAGCTGTTATTGACACTTGTGTTGATAGCCGCCAAGTCATGAGCCGCCTCAATAACACCGACTACGCTTTAGTGTTATTAGATTTAACCATGCCCTTTGACTCGGGTGAAACCTTACTTGAAAGTATTCGCCAAGCGCACCCCAATACGCGGGTCATTATTGTAACTGGGGTAAATGAGGTTGATACCGCTGTGCGCTGTATTAAACATGGCGCTTATGATTACTTTATCAAAACAGATGATGTTGCCGATTTAGGTCATTCGGTAAGACGCGCACTTGAAGTGGTGGGATTAGAGCGAAACTACACCCGTATTAAAGACCGTTTTTTAACTAAAACCTTAAATCAGCCAGACGCATTTAGTCATATTTTGACTTGTGAACCGGCTTTACTGGACCAGTTTCGTTACCTTGAAGCCATTGCTTTTAGTCCCGAACCTATTTTAATTCAAGGTGAAAGCGGCACGGGCAAAAAAGCCTTTGCTAAAAGCTGTCATTTACTTAGTGCACCTGAGCAGCCTTTTATTACCATCAACCTTGCAGGAATGAGCGCACAACAATTTGATCGACAACTCTACGGCCAATTGAGCCAGTTACCGGGCGAATCTGTTGCAGGGGCTATCCACCACGCTCAGCACGGCGTCATATATTTAAAAGACATTGCGCAATTGCCATTGGATTCACAGGCTAAATTGGCAGAAGTGATGGAACAAAAAATCTATCACCCAATAGGCAGCCAGCAAGGTTATGGGGTTAATTGCCGTTTTGTGGTATCGACTCAGGTGGATCTCATTGCGCTTAATCAACAAGGTGACATAAGAAGCGATCTGCTATATCGATTGCGCGGGCATAAACTGACCTTACCGCCCCTGCGACAACGAAAACTCGATTTAACCATACTCATAAATCATTTTGTGCAGCAAGCGGCGCAAGAACTGCAACTTAACCCACCACCTGTGCCAAGTTCATTAGTGGTGCAACTGCAACATTACGGGTTTCCAGGTAATTTATATGAATTACAAAGCATGGTGATTGATGCTGTGAGCCGCAGCGACGCAGTTCAGCTTAACTGTGCTCCATTTATGCAAGCGATAAACGACAGTAAAGTGGCATCAGAGGTAACGCAAACATTCGTGTTCCCAGCGCAATTACCCACACTGGCAGATATGAATCAGGCATTAATTGATGAAGCTATGAACCGTACTGGCCAAAACCAAACGGCTGCGGCGCAAATGTTAGGCATAAGCCAAAGTGCATTAAGCCGTCGATTAACGAAAGATAAATGAATTATTTCACAACATTAACCCATGTTTTCATGTCTTTTATTCACCAAGGCGTCTCTTTGCAGCACCTTGCAATAGTAAAAAAATTTACATTCAAGCTTAATTTTTCACAATAAAATCAAAGTGACTTAAATTCTGCTATAACTCGTGATATAACTCACATTACTCGTTGCTCAGTGACTGAGTAACTTAACCTTTTTCATTGTTGTGGATATCGTGCATGTCTAATCCTGCCCAACGCGCTACTAAGTTATTTGTGCAAACCTTTGGCACCGCCACTGACGAGCTGTATCAAGCTCCGGGGCGGATCAATATTATTGGTGAGCACTCCGACTATAATGAAGGCTTAGTATTACCTGTTGCGATTAACTTCCATACCGTTATCGCGGTGAAACACCGTGACGACTTTATGTTTAGGGCCGTAAGTGACGTTTTCCCTGGACAAATTGAGCAGTGGGAGTTTGGCCAAGAAGGTGACATTATTGATGATGGCCATTGGCACCATTATCTTAAAGGGATCACCGCCGCGATGGCGCAATCTGGGCTGAGCGCCAAAGGACTCGACCTCGCGATTGTAGGCAATGTGCCTTTAGGTGCGGGATTATCCTCATCAGCCGCCTTAGAGATTGCCTTTGGCACAGCCATTTCTTACGCTGATCAACTGCATTTGTCGCCATTAGCCATTGCCCAAATTGCCCAGCGCGCCGAAAGCCAATTAATGCGCCAAGAATGCGGCATTATGGATCAAATGATCAGCGCCCTCGCTGAGCCTGACCACGCATTATTAATCGACTGTCTCGCTTTAGACAGTGAGCCAATTAAAATCCCTGATTCACTCAGTTTAATCGTCATTGACCCCCAACTTAACCGTAAACAATTTACGCAGCAGTTTTTTGATCGTAAGCAAGAATGCAAACAGATCACCGAGTTATTAGGCTTAGATTCACTGCGCGATTTAACCCACTTACAGTTACAACGTGCCAAACAGATTTTATCGACGACGCAATACCACCGCGCATTACATGTGATGACCGAAACACAACGTACAGCCAGTGCTGCGCGCGCACTGAATGAAGATAATATTGTCAGGTTTAGTGAGTTAATGCGCCATTCACATCATTCTTTACGTGAAAATTTCGACGTTGTTGATCCCCTTGTCGATACGTTAGTATCAAGCATCAACGAGCTTATTGGCGACAATGGCGGTGTAAGAATGAGCGATGGTTGCATCATTGTGTTGGTTAACCATTCTCTCACCGACAAAGTGATTAACCTAGTTGAAACCCAATACCACCAGCAAACGGGTAAGGATGCCATTATTCATCTTTGCTCGGCATCTAAAGGTGCAAGCCGGATTTAATTTTCACTTACAAGAGGCAAAAATGGTCAGTTATCAACCGCAACAAGCTTGGCAAGATCCCCGCGGTGGCGAAGTACAAAGAGTGGTGATTGATAACGGCATTATTGCCATGGAAGTGCTTAGCCTTGGCGGCATTATTCGTAGTTTATCGACCGCCGATAAACATGGACAACGCGACAACATCGTCTTAGGTTGCGACAGCGTTGCTGACTACTTAACTCAACAAGCATATTTAGGTGCCATTGCAGGGCGTTACGCCAACCGTATTGCCAATGGCCAATTTCATCTTAATGGCGTTGATTACCCATTAAGCGTGAATCAAGCGTCAAACTGTTTACATGGCGGGGAAGCAGGGTTTCACCAAAAGCACTGGCAAATGAGTCAAGTTGCAAACGGGGTGCGCCTAACCTTAACCAGTCCAGATGGCGACATGGGATTTCCCGGTGAGTGTCAGGTACAACTCGACTACTTGCTCGACGGTGACAGCTTAGTGGTAGAAATGCATGCGAATGTTAATAAAACCTGCCCGATTAGCCTGACTCAACACAGCTACTTTAATTTAGCCGGTCAACAAAGCCGCAGTAATCATCAACACCTTATTCAAGTCGATGCGAAACAGTACTTGTCGATGAATGACGTAGGTGTACCAACCGGTATTCACCCAACTGCTAACAGTGATTTAGACTTACAACAAGCCACCCCAATGGCGGTTCAGCAGCAGCGCAGTGCCTTAGCCGCCACCCAAGGGTTTGACCATTGTTATGTACTTGAGCAAACCCAAGGTTTAGCGCGTTTTGGCTGTTTAAGCGAACCCACGACTGGCCGCACGATGACGGTATATACCAATCAGCCTGGGGTGCAATTGTATGGGGCTAACTTTTTAGGCGGCAATATTGGTTTTGAGCAACAACATTATCAGCAACATCAAGCGGTGTGTATTGAGCCGCAAATGTTACCTGACTCACCTAATCAAGCTCACTTACCCGGCAACGCCTTTATTAAGCCCAATGAAACCTACCATCACCTTAGTCGTTATCAGTTTGGATTAATCGGTCAATAACGTAGTTCACACCATGTTGTTATCGCAAGGCAATCGGTTGTCTGCTGATGCCATCCACCAGTAATGCGGAGGTTGTGGTTAACAGGTTTATTAACTGATGGATTGGCTGGTGTGCGTTTATATTAAAGTTTGAACTTGAAGCTATGCAGCTATCAATGGCCTCCAGCGGGGCATGTGCAGACACTTCTGAAGCTCGCCGCTAGTACGTCCGTGTAGGCTCAATGCCACAGTAAACATGCTACAGTAAACATGCCACCCATAATTAATATAAGCAACACGACTCAATTCTAATACAGTAAACATGCCACCCATAATTAATATAAGCAACACGACTCAATTCTAATGTATGGCTTGATAGACTAACGCGCGAATAACCAACCTAATTCAGCACTGATATACAAAAAAGTGCTAACTTGGTCGTTTATCTATTATTTGTATGAATTGAACACAGCCGAAAAACTTGATGACTATCAAGAATGAAATGTTAAGTGATTAAATCAGATAGGTAACGCTAGGCGCTCAGCCATTTTTGACAGTTAGCTGCGCTTGGTCGTCGTTTACGGTCGACATGTTGGCAATAGTCAGTCAGTGCTGGCAGTGAGCCAACCGCGCCTTTAAATAATGCCTCAAACTCGGTGGTGATTGTTAACCAGTTTTCTGCTGGTATGTTTAATCGGTCAAGAATATGCTGACTACTTATACTTATCGCGCCACGCTTGTCATCACGAATAATCCGTCCTGTATCCTCTACAAGCACAATGTAATCTTTCACACTGTATATTAATCCGTTAGGCATATTCTGGCGTTCATTACCCACAAATGGCAATAATTCAGTAGGTTGCTCGCCTTT
>NZ_JAAIKR010000025.1 GCF_018221465.1 Shewanella intestini
AGTTTATCTCACATGCACTTGAGGTTTGGGCAGAGCAACATGGCATTAAGTTAGATTTTATTAAGCCAGGGGAAACCTACACAAAATGCGTATATTTAACGATTTAACCGCACTTATCGAAATGAAGTATTAGATTGTTACTTGTTCAATAGCTTGACTGAAGTTAGGGAAATCACAGATAGTTGGATTGAAGAATATAATTATGATCGGCCGCATGAATCACTGAATGATTTACCGCCCAAATTGTATGAGCGGTTAAATAAAGAAAACTCTATTAAAAAATGATCGATATAGGGGATGGTTATACTTTGAGTACAGCAGAAAACGGGGGACACTGATTTTTGCGATAGCAACGCTGCTAATTTGCAAGCACCCTGCTAACTTAAAAGTGAGTAAGTTAAAAAGTTTAGCGACGGTTATAACAATAGAAATCTTTCTAGGTGAAAACTAAGCTGTAAAACTGCATTTTGAGCTATATTTACATCACAATATTAATGAAAACCCTCTTTAGGTTGACATGCGATTCGCAAGTTTTATTGACTGAGCTGTCAACAACAGGATAGAATCAACGGAAATCCGTGAACTGTTTTCAGTTTGCGTCAACTAATAAGGAGTTCGCTATGCCGCAGTGGTTAATTGATGCATTACGAAACCATGAATTCACTGCAGATGAAAAAGCATCTATCGCTGATGATGTTGTAGCAAGTGCTGCAGCACGTAGTCAGCAAGCAGCAAGTGTTAAGCCAACAGAGGCTGACCGACAACGTCGTTACAATATGTAATGTAAAACGGAATTTGAATAAAGCGACTCTAGGGTCGCTTTTTTTGTACTGGAACACACATGAAAGCACCTTTCTTCGTATCATCTTTTAATAAAAAAGTTGATAACTTCGCCTTAAGTAATCTGATCAAACAAACCGTCAACGTCCAATTAGAGGATGTGACTCTCAAAAAGCAGTTAGGTAGCATTACAAAAATTCTCAGCGAACTTAATGCCAAAACCATGGTTTGCGAAAACCAGTATACAGATAACGGCTACCTCGAAGACTACTTGAATTACTATGTTGGGTGTCATGAAAATTACTCCAGAACTTGTAGTAGAATTCATTTTTTCGACGGTGATTTTGACTATGACAAATTTGAACAAGTTATAGTAAACCCGACAGCAAACGCTGAACGCTTAGGTAATTACTTAGGCTTTATGGTTGTTAAGCCCATTCCAATGACGTTTATTGGTAGAACATGTTTGAAGCTTCCTGAAAACTATGCACTTCCTGATCATGCGGTAATCACTAGAGAGTATACTGCTGACCTATTCGGACTAAAGCTAACCGTTTCGTCTTTAGCATTTCAGGAACAGGATAGAGTCGTTGCAGCCTGCAGTAGTTCGTCTATATGGTGTTTACTTCATGCTCTGAAATTAAGGCGAATTAAGTCACCAGCACAGATAACGATGGCCGCGACAGAAAGTAGTAAGATCATTAACACATTTCCTAGTACCGGACTCAATACCGCAGAAATAGAACGAGCACTTGAATATTTTGATTTAAGACAGCATCAAATAAGTCCTCATGCTTCATCGAACGAAAATTTACCTTTGCTTAAAGAGGTTGTTCAAACATATATAGATAGTAATATCCCACTTATTTTAGGTTTGGAGTGCCAACAAAAACAACCTAATGTGCCATATAAAGCTGCTGGCGAACATGCTGTCACGATTATTGGTTACGGGATCAATCAAAGCGGCGAGATGGATAAACTCATTGTCCATGATGATCGGAGTGGTCCTTTTTCTATTTTAAGGTTTGTTCCAGATTACACAGTAAAGACGACAGAGAAAAAAGTTACTGTTCTAATCTCTGAAGAGTTTTATGTTAATACTGCAGAAATTGAAGCTCACGAATGCCCAGAAGTAATGGTCTATAACAACCTGATTATCGCTACTGATCCAAGAGTCCGAATTGGTTTTGATCCAATAGCACAGACAGTTGATGGTATTGCGACTTTATTACGTTCAACTTTTACTATGCTTGCATCTGCTTTACCCGGCCCATTAAAAGCTGTTGTTACATCAAAGGTAAAATTACAGAAGAGCTCTGAATACAAACAAAAAGTCAAAACGCAATGTGTAAGTAATAAATCTGAAATTTTGACTCGTAACTTCCCTAAATATCTTTGGATTGGTGAATACTCAGTAAATGGTAAGCCTCTGTTTGACTTGGTTTTTGATTCTACTAATTTACCTCAAGGCGAAGCTTATTTATGTTCAGCTTTCTATGATGAGTCCGCACCGGACACATTAACTAAGCTAGCAACTGTACATTACGATGATGTCATAGCCAAACGGGAAAAATACACTAATTATTCTCCAGACTTCATTCACCAAGTGCTGAGGGTTGTTAAGTCGAAAAATAAACCAAATCGCTTTTTCAATTATTTAGATAAGGTTTTTGGCAGAGCTTGGATGCCTCAACTAATAAAAAATACTGAAATTGCTAACAAACAGCTCAAAGAGCAGGATTGCAGACTGGTTTTGCAGCACTCTTTTGATAACAAGAATGAAGCTACGACTGACCGATTTAAGGCTTTACTCGACATTCAAGCTGTCAGAGCCTACGAATGGAAAAAGGAGCCAGAGCCCAAGGAAGAAATTCAGGCTAGATGGTTGATATGGGTAATTTCTGAGTTCGGCGCTTTGTTCATCGGTGAAGATAGCGATGAAACAGGTCATCCAACATTAACAGGAGCAAGACCCGCTAGGATTGGGGGAGAGTTGATTCAAAAACCAGAAGATCCTAACACCATTTATGTTAATTGCTTTTCTGGTCGTTACTCAAAGAATTTTGCTAACAAGCCTGAAAAAGATATCTTTCTTAGCAATGCTATGACCAAAATCTCCGATATCCTTGGCGGAAATGACTACACTTTTGTGCTAGATGAGCGCCTTAATACCAAGTAATAAACTAGCCATTTTGAGCTGCGGAGGCGGCTCAAAATGGCTTACTTGTTATAGGTGCCAACATACGCAAATATTTATGTTGAGATTGACTTTAGATCTTCATATCACTCTACCCATTTGAGTTACAATATCAGGACAGCTTGTTTGGAAAAGATCAAAAGTATTCTTAACCTTTAGCCCAAACGATTTGACCTGAGCGAACAAAAAAGTGGCTTTTACAACCCACTTTTCTCCATACGGATGGTTTAATGGTTGGTACTTTTTCCTGAGACGTTATCGACCATGTAGGCTTATTCCCTGGAAGCAGATTTAGATGAATTTTGCTTTTGCAGCCACATGGGCACAACATAACAGCAATGGCATGAAAATCTGCTTCTCCGATTATGTAGATGATTTTATCATCCACATAATCTGGTTCATCATCTACAAGCTCAACTTTATAACCTTTAGAGAATAGCCTTTTGAAATATGCCCTAACCTTCTTTATAAATGTAGAGATCATGCGACCCTCTCTTCTTCAGAAAATTCAGGCATATCTAGTAGCAGAGCTTTATCCCCTCTCCCCAAACACTTATGTAACCCTAAAGGTACTGTAAAACTGCTTTCACTTTTGGTTTCATAGAAATTATTTACCAAACAGAAGACCTGCTCTGCAAAGTCGCCATTGGGTTCATTTCTGTAATCATGAACTCTCGCTAGAAACTCCATAACAGCTAACGACGAAGCGTAGGTATTAACAGGGATAATTGCAGGACTATTTTCAACTACCCCCTTGATATAGCCTTCGCCCAGCCTGTCTTGATATGTCTTAGGTGAGCTTCTTTTCAGTGCTTCAGCTTCCAGTGTGGCAGGAAAGACCGAACGTCTGGTGATGTGATCAGATTTCCCAGGCTGAAAGTAAGCCACTTTACCACTGATATTGTTGACTCCCCCTTTGCCGTCGGCATCTAAAGAAATTCCAATATCAATATAAGGCACCAAATAATAGGTTGAAATCCTATTCAATAAACATCTGGCTTCAGCAGAATCTACACATCCAAATATAAAATCACAAACAGCTATTTCTTTGACTATTTCGGCGTCAAAGATACTTTCTGGAAATGCTGATACGACTGTGCTTAACCCTATTTCATCCAACGTATCCTTTATGGATGAGACTTTGAGCCTCTTAGCGTCAGCATCCGCAGTTTTTGTGTTAGTTATCCTGTTTAGATTTTTGTGCTCTACAACATCAGGATCGAATAGTTTTAATTCACCTACTCCTAACCTATTCAGCTGTTCAATGACTGGTGCACCAGTGCCGGAGCACCCTATAACTGCAATTTTCATCTTACTTAGAGTGTCACGGGTTTTAGAGCCAAAGACTTGAAGATTCCTTTCCTCAAAGTCTAAAACTTCACGGCATAACGAAAGTTCAGCAGGAGTGTGGCGAACTTCATCACCAATGATAGTGACAGAAACTGGTGTAAATACTCCCGACTCAGAAACATGTCTGACTATCAGTTCATTACTAGGTAGCAGAATAGCGGACAAACTGGGCAAAGTATTTTTAGACCAGCTGTAAATACTCGGGTATAGCTCTTTATCAGATTCATTATCAACATCAGAAAACTGTGAGTACCCTTTAGGATGAGAATGAACTTTAACAACAGCTAAGTTCTCTTTTTCAGCTTGATTGAGGATTGGGACGAGCTCTTGAGTTAGCCACCGCACATAATCATGCTTCCTAACCGAACAGGAAGCATAACTCAGAGGAATTACTTTATGGGCTAACAATATCGTTTCATTGTCACTAACAACGTGACCACAAAGAACAAAAGCTACTGCTTCTTTTCCATCGCCAGGAAACAGATGGTCATTTAGTTCGACCATAGCAGAGTCTGTGATCTTAAATTTTATAGACATAACACACCTCTACTTCAATAGTTCTTGAGTAAACCAGCTTTGAATGTATGCAACATGAGTCGCTACACTATCTACACCTGGCTGCCAAGGATTTGAAGCGGTTCTATGCCTAGACCATCGCTGCCAACTTTTTCCATCGAAAACATCCTGAGCTAATGCTCGTATTGGCTTATTGTCGGCTCTAGATATAGCAGGGAAAAAATAGGCCATGTCAATTTGCGTAGTTGGATAACTATTTGAAATTTGCATGTTGACATCAACACAGCTCAAATTATATCCGTCAGGCAATGGAAAGCTACGGATCACAACCCTTTTGATACCATTTTCAGTCACACATTCCCAATCAAGGTTAAGTGAATTCAGAAACTCAACATCCTCTTCAGATAGAGTAAAATGCTTCCTAGATTGCTGAAGGCCTTCTTGATGTTCACATCTCATAGTATGAAAACGCTCAATACCTGGCTCAGTAAAGTCTACTTTTTCATTTAGTTCGATCTGCCTTCTCTCACCGCCAGCAAATTTTTGATATAAATATCTCGATTCGTCATAGCCAGCTAGAGCAAGAATTTCGCGACCTGTAAGTCTTGGGCACTCCACCTTATACTTGGTTTTATCGATTTTAATTTTATACTTTTGATGCTTATCTGGCTGATTGTGACCACAAGCACAATCTTCTAAGTCAGGAATGTCAGAGTCAGAATTTGACTGATTAACAAGAAGGAACTTGCTGAATTTACTGATTATCAAGCAGTCATCATCACTGAGTAAGTAATCAGGCGCATCATCAAGTTCCAAATAAAGCACTTTATTCGAAATATCATCATGTAAAAGCTTCTTTAACGCAGAACCACAAAGCTTAGATTTCGACATTTCGATAATTTCAGAGCCATTAATATTGATTGAATGACTATTAACTAGGTTAGGACAATCAGGTATATTTGAGTTACCTACAGAAAAGACCTCATTGCCTTGAATTTGAATCAAATTATCTTCAGCTATAGGGATATCAACATCTCCCTTAAGGTCTAAAAAGAGTCGTTCATCCTCCGAAATTTGTGTATGTTCTAATAGCTGAGAACCTCGATACATTCCAGCCTTTAAATCTATGTTCTTACCGTTTAAATAAATCATGCTAGCTACCTCATTAATAAGTAATTAAATACAAACTGCTTGACTGTTACTGACGGTAGCTAGATAATTTGGATACGAAGCAAGGTATCTAATACCAAAAAATAAAAGGTAAGCTCTATGTTTGCTTTTTATTTCACCAGGATAATTCTGCTTAAATTAAGCGGGGAAACCTGATGTAGCAATAATGCACCCCTTTTCTGGTTGTGTCAACGAGTTTTAAGCAGATCTTTTAAACTATCTTAAAATAAATCGTAGATAACACCACCAAATTTATTCATAACGCATTGAAAAATACAGTTAAAGGTAATTTATGGTCGTTATTATAGATAGAGTGAAAGGTTAAATAGATATGACTGTTCTTCAAAAAACGGATGCTATATTGAACTAAAATTGCTGAACGGATACAAAAAGCCACACAATTGATGTGTGACTTAGGATTAATTAGAGCTTACTTAATAGGACAATACACAAATTCCATACCGCCAGATGAGGCAACTTGTTCAACTCTAAGTATATAGCCATCATTAGCTAATTTCTTAAGCTTTGAACTAGCGTTTGGGGCAGTTAAATCAAAAAACTTTGCAACTTCGGATGTTGTAGTTTCTCCTTTCCCTAAGATATAGGAAAGAATCTCAGTCATTGCGGAACTAAGTTCCGGCCCTAAGGTTTTATAACCTTCTTTAAACCAAACGGTTAAAGGTTGTTTTTTTATTAAAGCAGCATAATGCCAATTATCGATAAAATCTCGATCGTCGATAGAAAGGCCTGTTAGAAAGAACCCCTTTTCTCCTCGAAATTGCTTTGCAAGCGCAACAACACTTTCTCTTGGAAAAGAAGCATCTGTTCGAGATATATCAGCCAAAGAAATTTCAAATAATTTAGTATCAGGGTAACTTTCCAACGCCTCTAAAAGGGAACGGTAAACAATTTTCCCCTCTTGGTTTCCGTGGACGTCAGCCCTAGCTGTATAGTCTCTAAGTTTGAGTTGTACTATATTCTGGTTCATAACCCTAAGTTAATCAGAACTACTCTGTTTTATCAATAAAAAACTGAAAATAAATATGAGTTCCAGGCAGTTTTGGCAAGTTTGAATGTTCCTTATGAATAACAAACCTATTGTTTTCAAACTTCAGTTCAACCTGGCAAGTATCCAATCTTATCATAAGGTTGGCGCCATACCTTTTAATCCCCAAGCCACTAGTAAAAAGACCCAAACCACCACAATCATCTGAAGTAATATTTTTCCTACTTAGCCCACCACGAGTATAAGCAATCGCAAGTAACTCGCCATCACTCATTTTATCAATATCAAACTTCTTCCCTAAAGTATTATTCTTTTTAAGTGCAGGCCTAAGAGTGTTGCATAGACCGTCCCCTGCATCAGATATAACAATCTGAATATGTGGCCTAGCAGCATTACTATATACTTGCATTGCCACAACACCAGGTATTGGAGAGTTGCTATGCTCAACTATATTTTCACATAATTCAGAAAATAGATTGTATGCAGGAACTTCATATTCTTCAGATGAGTGCTTAATGAATGTGTTTGTCAAAACATCTGGAATGGCATTATCATATTTCTTTAAGTTGGCGTGTATTTCTGCAAACTCAACTAATTTATTAGAGCCACCTCGGTATACCTTAGCTGTAGAGCTCTTAGGCCGAGCAGGTAGAACTATTATCTTTTCATCTAGCGCATCAAAAAAACCAGCCCGATTAAGATACCCTTTTGCTTGCTGACACCTAGAGAAATTCAAAGTGACATTTTTCCCACTTCTAGCTAGCATATTGATTAAAAAGAGAAGCCTTATGCCAGCATCCAATTTTATTGAGCTTTTTTCTTGAAAAGAGATCACTATGTTTACAGCGTTACATCCAAACAAGCACTCAGAGCCTGAAAGGAACCTTTCAAAGCTAGTTGCTGTAATCCATTTATCTGGTAAATCCAACTCTAACGTTTTACTTTCGATTAAATGCCAAGCACAGTCCTCTTGAATAAATAAGTCACTCTCATGAAGAAACCGGCTAACTTTAGCTCTCTCTAAACCAAGTTTTTTTGCAATGACTCTAGCTTTTTGACCAGGAAATTCGCTTATATACTTTTCTAATTTTTTTTGCATTCCAGAATCAAGGCCGTCATAAAATAGTGGAGTAGATGATATGGGGATGATTTAACTTAAAAAAAGGCTCAATACGAGAAAACTTATATTTTCAATTCCTACTACTTCCTCATGCATCCTCTTTATTCACTAACCACACAAGTGGTGACATAAATGGTGACACCAAGCCTGTAACAATCACAAAATCAAGTGTAACTATTAGTATTTCAATAAAATTGCCACTTTCGACCCATAAGCAGATCCAAAACGTTGAATAATATCCAATAGAGTCCAAACAAAACCTTTCAGCACTGATTTTAGAAGACTTAATTAAATATCAGTCCAAAGAGGTCCATTAACACCCACCACTTTCCAACGCTAAATGGTGGGTGATATGGTGACTAAGAGGCTGATGGGAAAGTTAACCGCTAAAGAAGTTGCAGCAAAAACTAAAAGTGAACCTGGCCGATTCGCTGATGGTGAAGGTTTATATTTTGTCGTGCCTAAGTCCGGCAAACCATTTTGGATTGTAGTGGTCAACTAAAATTGGCCACGGTTTTAGAGTTTTCCCAATATCCACATGGTTCCAGTCAAAGATGTTAAGTATCACCTAAACGTTTACGAGCACTGATGCATAGACGCTCAACCGTACCTATTGGCACCTAACTGTGCCAAGGCATTAATGCCAATGTAGTGATAAGGTAATCGGTTTCGAATTGACATCATGGCGCTGGCAAATAAGCCTGTTGAGACGCCCAATATATGGCAGTGACCCAATCATTCAACAGTATTGAAAAACTGAGGTATCCATATAGGGTACGATGAATTGAGCACGTGTAAAACAGAATCCAACGACTGATGTTTCTGTCGTGATCAGCAATTTATTTAAATAAGAAATCTTGCTGTTCTTTATAATATTCACTGGGCGACTGGCCTGATATCTGTCTAAATATTTTGCTTATTCTTCCTTGGTCGGTATATCCACAATCACAAGCCGTAGCTTTAACATTACCATCATTGATCACTAACAATCTTTTGGCTCGCTTATACTTAACATGATTAATCACTGTTTTAAGGGAAATCCCCATCTCTTCACAATATTTTGTCAGTGTTCGCTTTGACATGCTTAAAATAAAAGATAAAGACGTGACGTTTAATTCTGATACTGGGATCATATTGCAAGCGGCAATGAGCAAATCATAATCCGACATAATTCTATTTAGAAATAAAGGATTAATCATTTTACTTACTGAGTATTTAGCCACAGTCAACTCAAACCTGTCATTATTAAAATGACAATAAGGCAAAAAATCATATTGATTGTAACTTTCCATCTCCTTAGCAAATTTTATTTCTACTTCATCAGTACCAACGTCAGCCCTTGCGAGTAAAGCGGCAAAAAAATGATACAGAATCAGCTCTTCGTATACTGATCCATATGCTGAGTTAACAATAAATGCCAGCTTTTCATCATCTTCTTGCAAACGCCAATCTAAATTAGTTCTCACCCCCACCATGTTAATAAAAAAGTCATAAATTTGATTGGCTATCGACTTATCACACGACTGAGACAATATAGGTTTTAAATGAATTAACCACTGGCCAGCTGAATAATAAAACAACTGCTCAAAAAATGTCGCATCAACATTTTCATGTTTAGACAAATACTCCAACAACCTAATTGGTGAGCTTGCATTAGTTAAATCAAAATCAAGTAAACCTTTAAAAACCGTATATTCTTCAGGAACTGAAATACCTTTCATCTGACAAAAATCCAGCATACTTTTTGTTGTAAGTGCTGGCCTAACCTGAAACTTAATCATATTTCCCCTCCCCACCGACAACTATAAGAAGATCTGTGTTTATTTTGGTATGTAAATTCAAGCCATTTGTGATCCGCTTCAATTAATGCTTTTTTAAGCAAACGAATCAGCATGATGTTTTAAGTAACATATATACAATACAAATCGCCCAATAATGCAAACAACCATTAACTAATACCAAGGTAGAAAATGCTATGAACGCACGCAGTCATCTTGTTATAGCAACGCTCGTCGCATTTTGTTTTTGGAGTAGCCACACCCTAGCGACTCCTTGGCAGAATTTAACTAGCCAGCAACTTGAAACCAAGCTCGAACAAAAATTCAGCGAAGGTCAGTATTCTTCTAAAGGAGCTGATTCCTGCCTCATGTGTCACAAGAAAAGCGACACAGTGACCGCCATCTTTGATGGTGTGCACGGTCAAACCAATAACAGTAAATCACCAATGGCTGGCTTGCAGTGTGAAGCCTGCCACGGCCCACAAGGCAAGCATAATCGCGGCGGTAAAGAGCCAATGATTAGTTTTGGCAAAAACAGTAAGCTCAGCGCCAGCGCACAAAACAGCGTGTGCCAAGGGTGTCACAACGACCCGAAACAAATGGCCTGGCATACCAGCACCCACAACCTTGAAGAGATTGCCTGTGCAGATTGCCACACGGTTCATTCTGCCAACGCCCCCGCGCTAGATAAATTAACCGTTAATGACACCTGTACGTCATGTCACACCAAAGAAAAAGCTGACATGAACAAGCGCTCATCACACCCAATGAAGTGGAACCAGATGACCTGTGTTGATTGTCATGCCCCTCACGGCTCGATGAACGAAAGTGCCTTAATGCAACCAACCGTTAACGACACCTGTAACAGCTGTCACACTGAAAAACGTGGTCCCTTCCTATGGGAGCACGCCCCCGTCACCGAAAACTGCGTCTCATGTCATAACCCACACGGCAGTGTGAACGACAACATGCTTGAGCATCGTGTACCTCAATTATGTCAGCAATGTCACGCACCAGACGGTCACGCCTCTCGCGTGGTACCTAAGCCAGGTATGGATGCATTTGGCGGCGCTAAGAGCTGCTTGAACTGCCACAGCCAAATCCATGGTTCTAACCACCCATCTGGTAGCCTGCTGCAACGCTAATGGAGAGCAAGAAAATGTCATTTAAATTAAACATGATTACCTTAGCCATGACCCTTGCTGCCACTCCTGCAATGGCCGCTAACTTTTCGGTGGGTAATGCCAATACTGACGCAGTGAACTTTAGTCAGTATGAGTGTAAGCGTTGCACCCAGACGCAAGGTTATACAGGTGAAGTGAGTGTGAATGCCGGTTACAACAGTGTGGATGATATCCACGCCGGTAATGCCCTAGGAACAGCGGAAGATAGCACAATTAGCGCAATCAGCGGTGATTTGCATTACCAAAATGAAGAGGGTTATCAAGCTAAGCTGCAAACCCACCTGTTAGGTATGGATAACGGCTTTGCCCGCTTTAGCGCCGGTAAGTCAGGTGTATACAGCATCAATCTTGACTATGACAGCATTAAAACCTACCAAGCGGGTAATATTGAAAGCCCGTTTTGGCACAACAACGGGATGCTGACAGTATCAGATACAATGCGCGTATTGGATCTGGCACAACAGCGCGAGAAAATCGGCCTGGGTGTTGAGTTAAAACAAGACCTGCTTGATAGCCGTTTCATTGCCAATGCAAGCTTCAGCCAAGAAGATAAAACCGGCCATAAATCAAGCTCACTGGTTGCGCCTAATCCAATCAACTTTGGTTTGCCTGTTGATGCGCGCACTAAGCAATTAGATGCTGACATTAACATCTCGGGTGATAACTGGTTAGCAGCACTGGCGTACCAGGGCAGCTACTATGAGAACAAGATAACCCACATCAGCTTGCCACACCTGTACGATGTGCAAGCCGCTACCCCTGATAATCAGGCCCATCTGGTGTCACTGTCGGGTCAATATCAGCTTAACCACACCGTGATGAGTGGCCGTTTAGCCTCAGGGCGCATGATACAAGATGAAGACCTGATTACTGTCTCTGACAGCCCACTACAAAGTTGGGATGGTCAAGTTGATACTCTTGATGGACGCTTTGCTATCAGCACCATGTTCACTCACCGCCTACGCCTTGGTGCAAGCTTTGCTTACAGCGACCGTGACAATCACAGCTCAACCACAGAGTTTACCCAGTACAACTACAACAGTGTCACGGGCACTTTTAGGCAGAACAAGCCACAAGACATTACTCGTCACACTTACAAGTTAAGCGCTAACTACCGCATTGCCAGCGGCTATCGCTTGCAAACGGGTTACGATCGTAAAGCAGTGGCGCGTACCTTTACCGACCGCGAGCAAACCCATGACGACAGTCTATGGATGAAGCTGAACGTACGCGCCTTTGACAAGTTCAATGTCAGCATCAAAGGTGAGCACGCTAATCGCAGCGGCAGTGAGTATGAAGCAAGCAAAGAGACGTCATCAGAAAATAATACGCTACTACGCAAATACTACTTAGCTGACCGCAAGCGCAATGCCGTCGAGTTAAACATTAACCACATGCCAAACAATTGGATAAGTGTGGACTTGAGCACGCGTTATGCCAATGACGATTATCACAACACCCAAATCGGCTTAACTGAAGCACAAGACTACGGCTATAACTTCAACGTCAATCTGCAATTTAGCAAGTTCTTAAGCGCTTATGGTTTTGGTGCACAGCAATGGATTAACTCAAATCAAGCTGGCAGTCAAAGCTATGGCGCAGCCGACTGGCAAGCAGATGTAGAAGACCAATTTATTCATCTGGGCGCTGGACTTAACTATGGCGGCCTAATGCAAGACAAGCTCAACCTAGGGCTTGATTACAGCTTTAGTAACTCAATTAGCGATACCTACCCTACTGGCAGCGACACAGGAGAGCTTTACGACGATTACTACTCATATCATCACAGCACCAGTGCTTATGCCAACTATGCCATTGATGAGCAAATGGCATTGAAACTCACTTACCGCTATGAACGCTATTTCGATACCGATGCAGCAACCGTAGGGGTTAATGACATCCCAGGGATGATCACCTTGGGCGATATCAACCATAACTACAACGCGCACCAAGTGATGCTGTCGTTTACCTACAAGTTGCACTAATACGCATCAATTTATTCCCGAAGGAGAAGATTATGGAACGCAGAAGTTTTTTAAAAGCCAGTGCTGCATTAAGCTGTGCTGCTACTGTGGTCGGATGTAAAACAAGCTCTGATGAAGCTAACGTTAATCCACCAACACCACCAGTTGCAGATGAAGTCGTCAATTGGTCCGCATGTCTAGTGAACTGTGGCTCAAACTGCCCAATTAAAGTATTTAGCCGCGATGGAGTAATTACACGCATTGAGGCTGATCATGAAACCACTGACGAATACGGTGTAAACCACCAGATCCGTGCTTGTGCTCGCGGGCGCTCACTCAAACAACGTACCTACGCACCTGACCGCTTAACGACGCCGATGAAACGTGTAGGCAAACGCGGTGAAGGTAAGTTTGTGCCGATTAGTTGGGATGAAGCTTACGCTGAAATCGCCGCTAAATTGCAGTCTGTGGCGCAAGAATATGGCAATGAGTCAATTTACTTTAACTATGGTACAGGCGCTTACTACGGCTTTGCTTCAAACACGGCAACTTGGGGTCGCCTACTAAACCTTAATGGTGGCTTCCTCATGCACCACTGGGATTATTCTTGGGCACAAGTATATTCAGCATGTATGGCTACCTATGGCGATCAATGGGATTCAATTGGTGGTTCTAGTTTGTCTGAAATCGAAAACAGTGACTTATTCGTTGGTTTTGGTTACAACCCAAATGAAATTCGCCAATCAGGCTCAGGTGAAGGCTACGACTTTATCAAAGCACTTGAAGCCAACACGAATAACATTGATGTGTACATGATTGATCCTAAATACACTGACTCAATGCGTGGTAATGAAACCAAATGGCTAGCCATCCGCCCGGGTACAGATGCTGCACTTATTGAGGCCATCATTTATCAAATGATCAACTCAGGTTGGGTTGATAGCCATGCGAAATCATTCCTCGATAAATACTGTGTTGGTTATGACCAAACATCACTTGAAGCGACTAAAGCTGACTTAGAGGCAAAAGGCGATCGCCACGCAGCACACATCGACGTAACGGATAACTACCACGACTACATCCTCGGATTAGGTAAGTACCAAACTCAAGGTGCACGCACGCCAGAGTGGGCCGAGTCAATCTGTGGTGTTACCGCAGACGATATTCTTGAGCTAGCCGATAAAATCATGGCGGCAAAAGCGCCTTACATTATCGTAGGTGGCGGTGTAAACCGTCATGCAAACGGTGACCAAAACACCCGCGCCGCATACATGCTAGCGATTATGACAGGAAAAATTGGTACCCCAGGCGTGAATACTGGTGCCATGAACAGCAGCTACTCATTCCCAATGAGTAGTATGTCTGCCGGCAGCAACCCTGTTGATGTGACGATTCCTGTTTTCTCTTGGAGTGACGCGATTGTACGTGGTAGTGAGTTTACCGGCACCACTGACGGTGTGCGCTTTGCAACGAGTGGAACCAATGAACTAGCCGACAATAACGCAGCTAAGCTAAACAGTAATATTAAAGTAATCATCAACGCTTCTGGTAACACGTTGATTAACCAACACTCAGACAGCAACGGCACAGCTGCCATCTTACAAGATGACACTCTGTGCGAAATGATCATCGTTACCGATTGCTGGATGACCTCTTCAGCCAAATTTGCTGACATCTTACTACCTGACACCACTTGGCTTGAGTCTGAAGACGTTGCTAACGACAGCTACGCATCTGGTCAAATGGCATATGCAACAATGATGAGTACCTCACTAACACCAGTAGGTGACTCTAAATCGATGTACGACATCTGCGCCGGCATTGCTGAAAAAATGGGTAAGGGCGCCGAATATACTGAAGGTCGCTCGGGTCGCGAATGGTGTGAGAAAATCTACGATGAAACCAAAGCCGCTAACTCTGATATCTCAATGCCAGCAACCTATAGCGAAGCGCAAGAGGTCGGTGTATTTAGAAAGTACGCACCAACTTCAAATATTGCACTACATAGCTTTATTGCCGACCCAGTAGCAAACCCTCGCCCAACTGTAACAGGTAAAATCGAGATTTATTCATTGTCTAATGCCTACAAAGCCGGTACTTGGACAATCAAAGATGGTGACATCATCTCCCCACTGCCTAAGTACATTGTCACAGCCGAAGGTTATGAAGACAGTGAAAGCGCTAAAACTTATCCGCTGCAACTATGTGGTTTCCACACAAAAGGCCGCACTCACTCAAGCTATCACAATGTACCTTGGTTACGTGAAGCCATTGAAGATGCCGTTTGGATGAACCCAGTTGATGCCAATACTCGCGGCCTTAATCAAGGCGAACTAATCCACCTGTATAACGATCGCGGTACAGTAGAACTGCCGGTGCGCATCACATCACGTGTCATTCCTGGCGTTGCTATGCTAGGTCAAGGCGGCTGGTATACACCAGACCCAGATGGCCGTGTTGGTCCATCAGGACATGTAATTGACATTGGTGGCTGTATCAACACCCTAACCAAATACGCACCAACCCCCATTGTTAAAGGTAACCCTCAACACACCAACCGCGCACAGGTTTCAAAAGCTTAAGGAGCAGCAACATGACTACTAACGTTCAATATGGCTTTTATATCGACACAACTAAGTGCACAGGTTGTAAAGCTTGCCAAGTGGCGTGTAAAGACCGCAAAGACATTCCTGTCGGTATTAATTGGCGCCGAGTTTACGAATACGCAGGGGGCGATTGGGTAGCCAATGCAAATGGCACCTTTAACCAAAACGTGTTTGCGTACTACACATCACTGGGTTGTAACCACTGCAACGAGCCCGTTTGTGTCAAAGCTTGTCCCACAGGAGCCATGCACAAACGTCGTGAAGATGGCTTAGTCCACGTGGCTAGCCAGCTGTGTATTGGTTGTAGCAGCTGTGCTCGTGCTTGCCCTTACGATGCGCCACAACTTGACCCTGAGCGTAAAGTAATGACCAAGTGTGATGGCTGCTTCGAGCGCCTCGCCGAAGGTAAGAACCCAAGCTGTGTTGACTCTTGTCCACTGCGCGCCATCGACTTTGACACTATGGACAATTTAAAACAAAAATACGGTAATGGTGATGGTCATATCGCACCACTCCCACCAGAAAGTATTACCTCACCTAACCTGATCATTAAAGCTAATGTAAATGGTCACCGTGACGGCGATATTATTAACTACTCAGAGGTATAACACGACTCAGCCGGCTAGCGTCAGCGATATTGGGCGCTAGCCACCCCTTCTACACTTTTTGCTCATTATTTGAGTGGTGACACAATCTTGCATCAAGTCAATGTCATCCTTTTTGCCTTATCAGTATGATGACAGCTATAGCTTCAACCTTATCATCAAGGTGCCTTATGTTATCCGACAACACTCAACATGGTTTCTATTTCGATACCCGAAAATGTATTGGCTGTAAAAAATGCCACCGTGTGTGTAAGGCAAAGTTTGATAGTGAGTCTAGCGTCAACCCTAGACGTGTGTACAAAAGCGACGGTGATGTCATTTATAAAAACAATCATCAGCACGTTCATTGTAATGTCCCCACCTTCTTTATATCTTTAGCGTGTAACCATTGTAGTGCGCCTGTATGTGTGCTGGCATGCCCAAGTGGCGCAATGCACAAACGCAGTGAGGACGGCTTAGTTCACGTAATCCAAGATATGTGCACGGGTTGTGGTGCTTGCGCCCGTGCCTGCCCCTATGATGCGCCGCAGCTGGATCCGGTAAAAAAGGTCATGGTGAAATGTGATGGTTGTTTTGAGCAGGTACAACATGGCGACCGCCCATTATGTGTGGCTGCCTGCCCTAAACAAGCACTCGATTTTGGCACCATAGAAAAGCTCAAAATAAAGTATGGTAAAAAGGCCCATATATCATCAATTCCGTCATCACAAATTACCTCACCAAACACCTTACTGGGCGGTGTAGAAGTAAGTCGCAGCACTAATCGCCGTAAAGGTAATATGGGTAAGAAGTACCCTACCGGTGATTATACCAAAGGGTTACTAACGAACCCTAAATAGAAACTAAACAAGTGAGAGTATCAACAGAGCAACGCCAAAAGCTTCAAGCGGTAGCGCGAATTCTGCATTATGTAATAATCGATTATCCAACTGAATAGTCGATCAACTACTTTATTAAGCACACCCTTGCACAGCAATGGCCAAGCTTTCATCCCGACAATACCGCTGATTGCGCTCAAGGTAAGTTACTCCTGCAAAAGTACCTTATCCAGTGGCGCGCAGAGAAAATTACCGACCTCAAACTTGACTATGGGCAACTGTATTTGGGCCTAGGCGAGCCTAAAGCTATGCCATGGTGCTCAGTGCATTTGGGTGAACAAGGAATTTTAAATGGCGACTCCACCATATTTCACACACCCCAGACGTAAAAAAGCCCATTGCGTTAACAATGGGCTTATCACACTCTTTCGAGTTGCTTTTGTTAAGCGCGCGGCTGGAAATGACCTGCTGTGTATGCGTAAACCCCCTATTCTCAAACCCCAGACGTAAAAAAGCCCATTGCGTTAGCAACGGGCTTATCACACTCTTTCGAGTTGCCTTTGTTAGATGCGCGACTGGAAATAGCCATCTTTATCATTAGCTAATTAGCTTTGTTGGCCCACGGTAAAGGACAAGATAATTCAACTTTCACAAATGTCAGACGCAAATAAGCCCATTGTATTAGTAATGGGCTTATCACACTCTTTCGAGTTGCTTTTGTAAGGAACGCGACTGGAAATGACCATCGTTATCATTAGCTAATTAGATTTGTTGGCCCACGGTAAAGGACAAGATAATTCAACTTTCACAAAGCCCTGACGTAAAAAAGCCCATTGCGTTAGCAATGGGCTTATCACACTCTTTCGAGTAATTTGGCGCCTGGAAATGACCTACTCTCACATAGGGAGACCCTACACTACCATCGGCGATACTGTGTTT
>NZ_JAAIKR010000026.1 GCF_018221465.1 Shewanella intestini
ATAACTACCGTCTTCGTTAATGGTTATGACACCAGATTCGAATTCAACTGTGCTACCAGCAAGATAGGTTTCACCATTTATCGCAAAATTAATGACACTGAGCAAAGAGTCAACATCAGAGTCATTGTCGAGAATATTGCCTGTTGCAACTTCACCTTCAGCAATTAAATTATTGTCATTTTCAACAACAGTTGGCACATCATCGTCACTGATAATAAAGCGTTGACTGAACTCAACGGAAGCTTGTCTAGTAACGGTTGAAGTTTCAAATCCAGCCGTTGCAAGTGTTTCATTGCCAGTACGTTCAACTGGACTAAAGCTAGTACCACCTTGGTTGCCTGTTGTTTCCCCTGCTGCAGTTTCAGGTAAGTCGATGGTTGGGTCTTCACCGGCTTCAATGAGGGCTTGAATTTGAGTAATTTCTTCTAGACCGGTTAAAGAGTTTACTGGTTCAGATTGGTTAGTCGGTTCAATTGGTGCAACTGAACCTGCATGAGAAAAAACGGTGCCATCATCAAAGGTAATGACAAATGAGAACTGCTCTTCAAATGCTAAAGTGGATTCGATTGGAATGATGTCGCCAGGTGATAAAATAATTGAACCGTGTTCCAACGTAATTGATATTTCACCGTCGGCACTTGAAAGAACGCCAGTCTTAGATGTTGTAAGTGAATCCATTCCCTAGCTCCAAACTAAACAAAGATGCAAAGCTTAAAAATCAATGAAAACATATACTTGCCTGTATCATGTTGTTCAAAGTGGTGTTTTAGTAACGCAATAGCAACAAGTCTAGCTTATCAAACTAACTCAGTCAATTTATTGACATATGAGCTTTTTTAAATAAAACCTTTATAAAACATAAGTTTAATTGTTTTTTATGTAGTGGAATGAGAGAGGCATGTAAGTTAAAATTTTATTTGTAAATAAAAAAACCTGCTGTTTTAAAAGCAGGTTTTTTTAAATGAGGTTTATTTGTTATGTTTTTGCAGCTTTACGATAGCAATATATCGCATTGGCATTATCGCCAAGTTGCTCATGAATTTGTGCTAGAGCAAGCCAAGCATCTTTGGTTGGAGAGATTTCACACACGGTTTGCCAATGATGTTTTGCTTGTTTTATGTCTCGTGTTTGTTGAGCCAATTTGGCTAAGCATTCATGGAATAACGCATTATCTTTTTGCGATGCTTCATGAGCCATTAATTGTTTGCGAATACTGTCATCATCTGCGTTAACTATTTCAGGCAAGCTTTGTAATAACGCATTTGAAATGCCTGCTTTTATCGCTTTGTTGAGTATTTTTATCGCATCAGCTTTACGTTGGTAACGGCACAATCCCATGGCATAAATAGTTAATGCTTCAGGTACTTTTTTCTCCGCATTTGATAACCAATGCCAACACTTTTCAAGCTCTGCTTCACTGTCTTTCATGGCGGTGAATAATAACGAGGTATTTGTTTTAAGTGTTAAGGCCTCTAATTCTTTCGCTTCAATTAACTTACGCTTTTTTAAGATGGGTAATAATAATTTAAGCGCTTGCCAGTCTTGTTGTTGAAGGTACAAATCTTGAGCAAGTATAAGTACGGGCGCTTTGCTTTTACTGGTTGGGTTAAGCGTATCGAGTGTTTCTCTTGCGTTGTTAAAGTCACCTTGTTGGAGTAAATAACGTGTTCTAGAGGTTTTGGCCGCGACATGTGCCAATGGGTCTTTAGCAACTTTTGCAAGGTATTCATCACGTTGTTCAATCTTATTTTGGTGTTGCGCAGCCCTAGCTGCAGCAAATAAGTTTAACGCTGGAATTTCGCCTTTTCCCGCCCCTTTTAACATGGCTTTTTCAGCCGCAGGCCAGTCTTCTTCTGCCAATGCTAATGCGCCAGTAAGGGTATGTTTTTTTGCCGCTTTTTTCCGCCATTGTTCGGGTAAATAGCGGCTATTAATTAATAGGTTTAAGGTAAATACAATTATCCATTCAAGCAGCTGTAATAGGCTATAAAAAATGATTAACCCAAAAATAGCAAAGACTAAACTGGTTTCAATTTGGTATTCACCAGCAGCAATATACACATGACCTAAGCTACCAACAAAAAGCGGACTGATGCATAAACCTACCAAAATAATAATCACATACGCTAAGGTCTTTATCATAGTGCTGAATCCTCATTTGGGATTAGCTCACCATAAGTAATTAGCTGTTGAAGCATCTTGGTGGACTTAAATTTGTGATGAGTTGTGTTTTCAATCGACAAGGTTTTCAATGCATTTAATGACTCAATAGCATCTTGCGTACCCTTATCTTCAAGATCGAAATACTGTTTTATCCAGGTTGTCGCAAACTCAATAGATTGGCGGTAATTCACTTGGTCGTAGTTATAAACGGCCAGTTGTGCTTGCAGTAATTTATTACGAATATTTTCGACTAAATACCATTGCTGATCTGGGGCTAATAGTGGCTCTAAATCGGTGGTGCGTTTACGGATAGTAATAAAGCTTTCGGTAATTTCTTGCCAAGTTTTAGCAAGGTTTGCTTGCCAATCTGAAAGCGAATCAGTAATCACGGTTTTTGAGGTGTCTTCACCGGCTTGTGCCTTGGCCCTATTTAACGGTAGCTCATCAAGCTGTGCGATTAAGGCATCGAGGGTATAAACCGTGCCGACAACATCAGTAGACTTTATCGATTTAGTGGCTTTTATGTCGTTAACCAAAGCTTGTCTTAAAGGCATTAACGCGGGATCGCGCATTGATTTAATGCGTTCATCAGCCGCTTCTAATAATCCTGTTGCGGTAAGAGGATCTTTTTCTAGCCACAGTTTTCGTCCTGCCATGCGCACTAGATATTCAGCTTCAGAGGCCATCCAATGGTTTGGACTGCGATTAGCTAAAACGGATACACGTTCTTGCATTTTTTTGGTTTGTTGTTGCAGCTGATTAAGTTGCTCATAAGCTTTAGTGTCGTTTTGTTGTAATGACTCTAATGTTTTTAAGCGTTGTTGAGTTTGAGACAATGCACTGCTTAAGGCTTGTTGTTTTTGCTGCGCTTGAGTTGTCTGGCTCGATAACTGTTGCTGGGCATGCTGATGAGTATCAGCTTGTTGTTGTAAGGTATACCAAATCCAAGCACAGGCTGCTATTGCCGTGATTGACAATAAAAAGACCAATACGAGAGTGAGTTTTACCCCAAAATGAGTGCTGAGCTTTTGGTTGTCTATCGCAGATAAATTGGAGGGAGAAGTCGGGCTTTCATCGACGGTTTCTGAAGTCTTTTCAGTGGCGTCGTTAGCTTCAACAGCAGGGGTTGCAAGCTTTTCATCAATGTCAGTTGATAAAGGTGATTGGGGCTTGTTGTTATCCATGAACAGTCCTTGAAGCAAAATAAAAATGTACTTGCGGCACAAGTTGTACGTCGAGGATTTTTAGTCGAATAAATTAGCCAATATGGCAGGTGTGCTAGCACCATTGGCATTGGTGACATACGACAAACCTAATTCATTTGCCTGTAATTTAACTCGCGTACTGGGAACAATGATATGACATGAGCGCAGCCATGCAAATAGTTCTTTTGGTAATAGATTCACTAAGTTCGCTAAGATCTCACCACTAGTCACGACAATGGTATCTATTTTAAAGTCTATCCAAGCTTGGTAAACGTCAGGTGTTTTATAAGCAATGGCTTGTCTAGTATAGGTTTCCCAATAGTTTACATTACCACCACGTTGGGTTATTTCTTGCGCCAATGTTTCACGTCCACCATTACCTCTGACAATAATAACCTGTTTTTGAGCTAATGAGGTTAACTGAGGTAAGGATAATAATCCTTCGCTGTCTTGGCTTGAGGTTGGCGATGGCGTTGCTTGCACCCCTAATTGCGTTAAAGCATCATGGGTAGCTTGACCAACAGCATAGAACTGACAGCTTTGTGGTAATGATTGGGCTAAAGGCTGTGGTAATAATTGCGCAGCATATTTAACAGCATTGGTGCTGATAAATATCATTATGTCAGTTTGGTCGATAGTTGGAGTTGGGAAGGGGTTATTTGAACACACCACTTCGATCATTGGAGTGACAAGGTGATCAATCTGACGCTGGGTCAGATGATCCACCATTTCTTGATTGCGGCCCGCAGGCCGCGTCAGCAAGACTTTCATCTATCTTTTATGCTTATTGATTGTAAACAGCATCTAAAATCGTTTTAGCACCGCGGCTCAATAAGTCTTCTGCTAATGACTGGCCTAATTCAACGGCGTTGGTTTTGTCACCTGCAACCGTGCCTTCAATTACTTGGCTACCATCAGGGTTACCGACTAAACCACGTAAGGTTAAGGTATCGCCAACAATTTCAGCATAAGCGCCAATTGGTACCTGACAACCACCTTCTAAACGAGTATTCATTGCTCGTTCAGCAAATACACGGTAGCGAGTTTCTAAATGCTCAAGTGGGGCAAGTAATGCTTTAACGCGTGCGTCATCAGTACGACATTCAATACCTACAGCACCTTGACCATTTGCTGGTAGTGAATCTTCAGCAGAAATAAAGCTAGCAATACGTTCATTTAGTTTTAAACGAATAAGCCCTGCAGCAGCAAGAATAATTGCGTCGTAGTCGCCGTTGTCTAATTTGCCTAAACGAGTACCAACGTTGCCACGTAAATCTTTAATCACTAGATCTGGGCGTGCTGCACGGATTTGACATTGACGACGTAAGCTTGAAGTCCCAACGACAGCGCCTTGTGGTAATTCATCAATGGATTTATAGGTGTTAGAAACAAATGCATCGCGTGGGTCTTCACGCTCACAAATCACTTCTAAGCCAAGTCCTTCAGGGAAATCAACAGGCACATCTTTCATTGAATGCACCGCGATATCTGCACGGTTTTCAAGCATTGCGACTTCTAACTCTTTAACGAATAAGCCTTTACCACCGACTTTTGCTAAAGGCGTATCAAGAATTACATCGCCTTTAGTACTCATTGGTAATAATTCAACCACAAGCCCAGGGTGAATACGCTCTAATTCAGCTTTAACAAACTCAGCTTGCCACATCGCTAGCGGGCTTTTACGTGTTGCAATACGAATAAGATTTTCAGACATGCCAATACTTTCCATCGAAATTAGGTAATTTCAATAATGCTAACATTGCCTTGTAGTTAATGTCACAAGTTGCTGAACAAATGTTTGAAGTGGAAACAGTAAAATGTGTGATCTACATCTCAATTACTGGCGTAATCGAAAATAAGTGTTAGGATGATCACGGTTTACTAAATTAGGTGATGTAGGTCAAATTTTTGTTGATCTGTAAAGTAAATCGCTAAATCCAAGGAAGAGATATTTGACTAAGTCATTAGATTGTAGCAATTTTCTCGCAATTTCAGAGAAACTGAATGAAACCCGGTTGACGCGGGTGCACCAAGTGTTGTCAACAGAGCAATCTGCGCTATTTGGTACCGTTGCGATACTGTTTCAATATAATCTGCATTATCTCCCAGGCTTTCATCATGCAGATACACCCGCAGGTATTGCGTTATATCAACCTACAACAACAGAGCATTCGCTTTACCAGCAGTTTTCATGGCCAATCCCTATCCATAAAATGACCGATAATTGGGCGTTTGAAGGCATTTATGCCATGGGCAGTACTGCAAGCTTTGGCCAAAACCCAAAAAGTGATGTTGATATTTGGTTGGTTCATCATCAAGATTTAACCACTGATCAATTGAACGCCATTGAACAAAAATCTCAACTTATTACCCAATGGTTTGCCAGTGTTGGCTTTGAAGTAAACTTTTACTTAATTCATCCAAAGCAATTTATTGAAACCAACTACCTCAGCGAGCAACACTCATTAGGTATTGAGCACAGTGGCAGTAGTCAGCATTGGTTGTTACTTGAAGAATTTTATCGTAGCCATATTCGTTTGGCGGGTAAAACTGTCGCTTGGTGGCCGCAGGCTTGTTTAACTGAATCTTCAAGCAACGTGTTGTTTTTAGGGGATATTAGTGCGTTACCAGCCAGTGAATATTTTGGCGCGTCGTTGTGGCAATTATATAAAAGCCTGCAAAAACCCCATAAGGCTTTATTAAAGGTATTGCTGTTAGAAACTTACACTGCACAATATCCACATAACAACCTGATTACCCAACAAATTTGGCAAGCTTGTTTAGATGATGACTTTTCTGCCTCAAATGATGCTTATTTATTTCTGTATCAGCGAATTGAAAATTATTTGGTGACTAAGCGAGATGTTCGGCGCTTAGAAATTGTCCGCCGTTGTTTTTATTTAAAATGTGGCATTCGGTTGTCAGACGTTAACGATAATAGCAGTGATTGGCGTACTCAAACTATGCGAGAGTTAGTTGAACGTTGGACTTGGCCTGACAGTTTATTATTGACGTTAGATAACAGTCCACAGTGGCATTCGGGGCAATTGAAATGGTTCAACCAGCAGCTTAACGAACTGTTATTAACCAGTTATCGCACATTGTTAAAATTTGCTTCTAAGCACGAGTTGAGTGACACCATGCGCGTTGAAGAACTTGGTTTATTAGCGCGTAAACTGCATGGTTATTTTAGTGATGATGAACATCAATTAGTGTCGCTAAATCCACTATGGAGCAGGCAAATAGCGGAATCTCAATTGACGGTTATTCATTCGCGTAAAAATAAACAATTTTATTTGTACCGTGAATGGGCAGGTAAACATCGGCTTATTGGCGAGTCAGCATTAGCCAATGCTGACAATGTTTGTGCATTAATGGCCTGGGCTGCAATGAATAAAATCGCTACAGCACAGACTTTGTGGCATGAGTTAGACCGCAGTAAAAAACGGGCACAAAAGCTCAATGGGCTTAGTCAACAATTAGTGAATTTAATGGCGCAGAAATCACCAGTCTCGAAACGTGACTTATGCCAGCCATGTTTCTTTAAAAAAGTAATTGTTGTGGCTAATTTACAACATGACCCCACCGTAAAGTGGCGTGGGCAAGAGGTGATGCTTGATTATATGAACGCCACACCTTTGTCTTTAGGGGTAAAGCAAAAAAATATGTTAGGTGATATCAATATCATTTGCTTAAACAGTTGGGGTGAATGGCAAAGTCATCAGTTTAATAATGATTGCGGCCTGCTTGATGCGATTTCTTATTTGGCATTTGGGATAAAAAATGCTCATCATAAAATTGATATTTCAGTCATCAGTTGTTCTGCTAAATTAAACAATCACCTTGAAGTACAGCTAAAACAAGTGCTCGTTGACTGTCAAAGCTTGGTGTTCCAAATTGGAGTGACTAATACCTTAATGTATCCATTGCAGCTCGGGTGTGATCGGTTTGGTTTGTACTTTAACTCTCGGGGGATGGTATATAAAAAGCTAGAAAGCCAGCCGTTTACCAAGTTTAAATTAGTGCCACAACCACAACCACAACGAATGCAGTCGGTATTGTTGTCTCGACCTGATTTAGGTGACGACCCTTTTTCAAGTATGCCAAGTGTTATATTGCAGTTTATTACCGCAGGGGCACAGCAATACTTTTTACGTCAACGAGCGCAAACATTGGATGTGTTTTTAGTTGATGAACAAAACCAGTTAACTCATACCGAACATCAAGATGTCACTATGACTCAATTAGTGGCGCAAAAAAGTCGTGAGTATGTGTTTCAGGCAGAAACGATTACCGACAAACATTATTTTAATATGCCGCAATTCTTCCATTTAAAGCGACGAAAAGGGGAGTTATGCGTGGTGCCATTTGGTATTAATGAGGATGAAATGGGATCGGTGATTTAATTATCAAAAATGCTGAAAACGAAAGCCCACTGAATGATTCAGTGGGCTTTTGCGTTATAAACGCAGGGTAATGCCGCCTTGCTTGGCGATAGAATCTAATACAAATGGCATAAATTCTAAATTATTACGGCTGTCTAACCACTTATTGTCGATAAAGCCAAAGTGGTAGCCACCCGTTTTAGTAGCAATCCACAATTCATGCAGTGGTTCTTGTTTATTAATTACAATTTGCGAATTGTCTTCAAACGTCAGTTGCAGCACATTACCACTTGCATTGATATCGACATCAGCGTCTTGTTCATCAATGGCAGTCTCGATGGCTGTCTCTAAGCTTAAAAACATTTCATCAGCGAGTCGATGAAAATCAGTATCTGTCATAGCCATGTATTTCTATCCTTTGCTTTCTGCGTGATGAATGCGATTATAAGTCCATTATGTGTCAGATGAACAGATGTTGAGAAAAATGAGACTGCTTTTATTATTTTTGCTTGTTAGCCTATCAATGACTGCTTGTGGTCAAAAGGGCGCGTTATATATTCCCAAACAACCTGAGGTGAATAAAGACGCCCCAATAAAAGACAATGTCACTGTGCCTACAAAAGAGCAGCAAGGTGACATTCTTCCTGCCCAGCAGCAATAAGCACACGTGACAATACAATAGTAATGGACAAACAGGAGTTGTACTTTGGATTATTTTGGTTATCAACAAAACGCACTATTTGCCGAAGATTGTCAGGTTGCAGAACTGGCAAAAACTCATGGTACACCGTTATATATTTATTCAAAAGCCACGCTTGAACGTCATTGGCATGCCTTTAATAACGCAGTAGCCAACCATCCTCATTTAATTTGTTATGCCGTTAAAGCCAATTCAAATATTGCGGTGTTAAATGTACTGGCTCGTTTAGGCAGTGGTTTTGATATTGTCTCCGGTGGTGAGTTGTCGCGGGTGATTCAAGCCGGTGGCGATCCCAAAAAAGTGGTTTTTTCTGGGGTGGGTAAAACGGTTGCTGAAATGGAGCAAGCATTAACTGTTGGTATTTACTGTTTTAATGTGGAATCGGCAGCCGAGCTTGAGCAGCTTAATACCGTGGCGCAGCGTTTAGGTAAAGTTGCCCCCGTGTCGCTGCGAGTGAACCCTGACGTGGACGCTGGCACTCATCCGTATATTTCAACTGGGCTAAAAGAAAATAAGTTTGGCATTTCAATGGAAGAAGCGGAAACCGTATTTGCTCGTGCTGCGAGTTTAGCTCACCTAAATGTGAAAGGCGTTGATTGTCACATTGGTTCACAGCTTACTGAAATTCAACCTTTTTTAGATGCAATGGATCGTATGCTGGCTTTAATTGATCGCTTGGCTGAAAACGGTATCAATATTGAACACTTTGACGTTGGTGGTGGATTAGGGGTGAATTACGACCAAGAAACACCGCCGCACCCTGATGAATATGCCGCAGCATTATTAGCACGCTTAAATAACCGCCCATTAACCCTGATATTTGAGCCAGGGCGAGCGATTGCAGCAAACGCAGGTATCTTTGTGACTCAAGTGCTGTATCTTAAAGAAAATAGCGATAAACGCTTTGCAATTGTTGATGGTGCGATGAACGATTTAATTCGTCCGGCGCTTTATAGTGCTTGGCAAAATATTATTCCAGTACAACATACTGACGCACCAACTTTTGCTTATGATGTCGTTGGCCCTGTGTGTGAAACCGGTGATTTTATTGGTAAAAACAGACAGCTTGCACCACAAGCCGGTGACTATTTAGCGGTGCGTTCAAGTGGTGCTTATGGTTTTACAATGGCCTCAAACTACAATTCTCGCCCGCGGGCAGCAGAAGTGATGGTCGATAAGCAGCAGCATTACGTGATTCGTCAGCGCGAAACCGTGCAGCAACTGTGGCAAGGTGAACAATTATTGCCATAGGCTGTGAGTTATTTGATGAGTAAATTAGGCGTTATGTCATCAATTGCACAGTCTTAATGAGTCATTATCTCACCTATCAACAGTCAGAGTTGATTCATTGTTTAAGCAGTGAATTGTATTATTGGGTAATTGATAAATATGGCATGCTTGGCATGCTATTTCAGTGTTAAAAGGAAGCAAGCTTGATCCACTTTACAAAAATGCACGGTTTGGGAAATGACTTTATGGTGGTCGATGGTGTCACCCAAAATGTATTTTTCTCACCAGAGCAAGTCCGCCGTTTAGCAGATAGAAATTTCGGTATTGGTTTTGATCAATTACTGCTAGTTGAGCCGCCTTATGATCCCGATCTGGATTTTCACTACCGCATATTTAATGCTGACGGCAGTGAAGTTGAGCAATGTGGTAATGGTGCGCGCTGCTTTGCTCGCTTTGTGCGTAACAAAGGCTTAATTCAAAAGCATAAAATTCGCGTGAGTACCTCATCCGGTAAAATTACCTTAAAAATTGAACGTGACGGAAAAGTTACGGTTAACATGGGGGTACCAATTACCGAACCAAGCGCGATTCCTTTTAAAGCCAAAAAAATGGAAAAAACCTATTTATTACTCACGCCTAAACAAACCTATCTATGCGGTGCGGTATCAATGGGTAACCCACATTGTGTGGTAGAAGTGGATGACATCGACAACGCCCATGTGGAAGAAGACGGTGCATTAATCACCCGTCATGAACGTTTCCCTAAAGGGGTTAATGTTGGTTTTATGCAAATTATTGACTCCGGCCACATTAAGCTTCGTGTTTATGAACGTGGCGCTGGGGAAACATTAGCTTGTGGCACCGGCGCTTGTGCTGCCGCTGTGGTGGGGCAGTTACAAGGCAAGCTTGCTCAACAAGTGAAAGTAGACTTACCTGGCGGTCAGTTAACCATTAATTGGGAAGGTGAGGGAAAACCGCTATGGATGACCGGCCCTGCAGAGCATGTATATGACGGACAAATTCAATTATGAGCAGTGATAACAATAACAATAATTCTCCCCGTTCGGGCATTATTGATGCGCCAGCAGCAGATATTAACTCACTTGGCACTAATTTGAGTTTTAAAGTAGACGACATTGATCAGCCGTTTGATGAGTTGTTATTACGAGAGTACTTGCTCGACAATCCTGACTTTTTTAATCGTTACCCTGAGTTGTTGCTTGCTATGCGAGTGCCGCATCATGAACGAGGGGCTGTGTCACTAGTTGAGCGTCGCCAACAAATGCTTAGTCAAAGAGTCGCACAATTAGAAGAAGAAATTACTTCATTAATGAACATTGCCACCCGCAATGAAGCTATTTTTGAATTTAACACCCAGCTTTGTTTTGACTTACTAGCGTGTGAAGATTTAGGCCAATTACGCCAAGTGCTTGCCGGGAGTTTAAAAGCTGAATTTGGCTTTAGCCATGTACGCTTAATTACAGTGCATGATGTTGACAGCGAGCTGGCTAATATTTGGCGTAATCGTATTCGAGACGATTACTATTTTGGCCGAATTACTCAGCTTGAAGCTAAGCGTTTGTTTGGTGGTGAAGTTGGTTCAGTGGCGTTAACCCGTTTATCTATGAGCCATAGCCAAGTCATATTTGGCATAGCCAGCACCGACCCTGCACACTTTAGACCTGAAATGGACTCATTACTATTTAGCCAAATAAGACGTATGCTTGACCACATGTTACCTAAGCTTTAATGAGGCTAAATATCTTGATCACGAGCTCACGGGTCAATCACCACAATAAAGTTCAGCTATGCTGAACTTTATTGTTATTAGTACAACACAGCGTTTATTTAAGCGCTAAACGAGATAATCCCATGGATTGGCAACTTGCCTTTAAAGAATACCTCAGCACTGAACGACAACTGTCAGCGTATACCGTGCGCAATTACTTGTTTGAACTGACTCGGGCGCAAACTTTATTGGGTGATGACATTGACCTCATTAGTGCTTCTGCTGAGCAAGTGCAAGGCGTGATAGCCAAGTTGCATCGTCAAGGGTTAAGTCCACGTTCATTGTCATTATGCTTGTCGTCGTTAAAGCAATATTATGGATTTTTATTGGCGCGCAAGGTCATTGAAGTCAACCCAGCGCAAACACTTCATGCGCCAAAACAAGCCAAACCATTGCCGAAAAATATGGATGTTGACACCATTAACCATTTATTGGCGATTGAGGGAGATGACCCATTATCGCTGCGTGACAAAGCCTTAATGGAGCTGTTTTATTCCAGCGGTATACGTCTTAGTGAATTAGCTGCCTTAAACTGCGCTGACATTGACGCCAATGCCAAGCAAGTGAAGGTACTAGGTAAAGGCGATAAACAGCGTATTGTGCCTATTGGCCGCGTTGCACTTGCTGCCATTGACCAATGGTTAGCTTGTCGAGACAGTTTACCTAGCCAAGATGCCGCTGATGCCTTATTTACCAGTACGCAAGGCAAGCGTTTATCGCACCGCAGTATTCAAGCAAGAATGAAAAAATGGGGCCAAGAACAAGCTATTGGCGTGAAAGTACACCCGCATAAGTTACGTCATTCATTTGCTACCCATATGTTGGAGTCGAGCCAAGATTTACGGGCGGTACAAGAGTTACTTGGGCATGAGAATTTATCAACCACTCAAGTGTATACCAGCTTAGACTTCCAACATTTAGCTAAAGTGTACGACGGCGCTCATCCAAGGGCGCGAAAACCGAAATAAACCAACATACAGTAATTTAGCTGCAAAACTGTTTGATAAAATGATCAATTTGGCCGTTAAAAGATACCGTTAAGAATGGAGTAACCCCATGATTTTTTATCAGCGACTGCGTCCGTTTCAGGCGATTAGCTTCGATCTTGATGACACCTTATACAATAACTACCCCTACATTGTGCAGGCTGAACAAGCATTATTGAAGTTTATGTCTAGTGAGTTTGATAAGTTGTCATCATGGGACGCTGCAACGTGGCGCAAGCTTAAAATTGGCGTCATTAAGCAAATGCCACATTTGGCTCACGACACCGGTGCGGCAAGATTTAATACCTTAAAGACTGGGCTTGAGTTAGTCGGTTATCAAGCCGATATTGCTCACCAAGGTGCACAAGCTGGACTTGAACATTTTTTGTATCATCGCTCAAACTTCAGCGTCGATGATTCAGTATTGGCAACCTTAACTAATCTAGCTAAACATGTGCCATTAGTGGGCATTAGCAACGGTAATGTCGACAGTGCACGTATTGGTTTAGCTAGCGTATTTGAGTTTGTACAGCATCCAGGTAATGGCTTAAAAATGAAGCCTGCCATTGATATGTTTAACCACAGCGCAGCGGCATTAGGAATAAAAGCCAGTGAGTTTTTACATGTGGGTGACAGTTACAAAGCCGACGTTCAAGGCGCAAGACGTGCCAATGCACAAGTGGCATGGCTTAACCCCGCAATGGGCAGAAAACCGAGAACTTGTGCAACAGGGCAGCTTCCTAACGTGTGCATTAATCATATTGATGAACTTGTGCAGTTAATGCATTTTGCAACACCAGCGCGATAGTAACATTGGCTACACTTGCTGTATTTTTCGAGTAAATTACCGCGGTAAACATAAAAAAATGGCTGACAATCACTGTCAGCCATTTTTGTTTTTAGCGCACCACCTCTTGTTATACAAGGGCGGTTAGCGACTAAGCTTGCTTCATTGCTCTAGCAAACAAATAGTTATTTTCAATGTCGATGTGCGCTTGTAAATCAGCGTCAAATTCTGCCAACGTTGCAAAACAAGTCTTCCATGTTTTGCAAGCGGATTCAGGTGCTTGGTAGTTGTTAGTCAATTTACGAATATTTTTTAAAATCTGCTCAGCTTCATTATGCTCGTGCATCATCATATTGATTGGGTTACCAATATGACCAAAGCAATTATTCATTTGTTCGCCAGTTTCCATTGCTTTAATGGCAGGGAATAAAATTTGCTCTTCTTTCATTAAATGCGGCATTAAATCTTCCATTAACGCTTTAACCCACATTTTTAGTGGCTGGAATTCAGCAACATCGTCACCGTGAACTTCAACTAATGTGTCAGTCATTTGTAAAAGTTGAGGTGCAGTTTGCCTAATATAGTCATGGTGTGTGGCTTCAATATGAGTGATGAGTTCAATGAAACTGGCCGCATTTTTATCAATTGTCATGGTAAGTCCTAAAGTGGCAAATAAAACAGATGCTTTAATACATGTATTTTATTTGCATCTTTTGGAGGGTGCCAATTAATAACGGGTAGTTTGCCAACTTGATCACATTAATAGTTGTTAATATACGCCCTATTGAGCACACGCTTCACCGTGTGTTAATGGAATTGAGAGCACTTTATTGCTTACTTGTTGGTTATTGAGCATGCCACCAATACGCAATAATTGTTGCTGATGACAAATTAAGCCTCGATGATCCATACTGCCTGTGGTTAATGGTGTGGGTTTGAGCCACTTTTTACTGGCGATATCGAACTTATATTGCCAAGGATTAGCCGCGCTTGGTTTGCCGTTATAACCAATACCGTTGTAATTATATGGATTATCACTGCCACCAATAAAGGTAATGACTCCAGCTTGTTTGTTGGCCACACCCGTGGCGGCCATGCGGTAATACGCCGTTGGTTTAGCACTACTTAATGCTGTTGTTGCATCGCCAATGTGTTTTGCATTTGGCATTGGCTTGCTAAAATGCGGCAGTTTTTGCCAGCTAATACGTAAGGGGTTTTTAGGGTTAATTTGGCCGTATAAACACACGGGTGAAGCTTGGTAGCTGCGCCTTTTTAATATATTGGCTTGTACTTTTACCCCATCGCACATCACTACGTGATTATCAATCATGCCTACCGCTTGACCAAATACCGCTGGCGCAGGCATTGGGCTAGCTTGGTGCCATTGATTGGTTTTAATATCATACACTTGCACTAAATTAACATTACCGTCGTTATGCCAGCCGCCAAACAAATATATAAAACGCTGTTGATACACGCCGGCGCTAGTGTCATCTACCGCAACGGGCATATCTGCTATGCGCTGGTATTGATTACTTGCTAGGTCAAACTGGTAGTTATCAACAGTGCTAATTTCTTGATGATCTTTTGCCACCGTATAACCACCAAACAAATAAGCTTTGTCTGCAACGCCTACCGCAGTGCTTGCTAAGCGTCCAGCTAACGGCGCAACAAAAGGTACCGGTTTAATGGTTTGCCACTGAGCATTTGGTGTGTCTAATTTTAAACTCCATGCGAGGTTGTGCACCGCGCGGTAATCTTTGTTTTTAGCTAAACCAGTAAATGACAACAAATAACTGCCTTGGTGATTAGTTATTTTGGCAACGGCATTGTTTGTGACCGCTTCAGGAAGTACTGGATAAATCGTTGCTGCTAGCGGAGCGCTGATAAGTAAACATGCCGCTAAAAGTAGTACTGCGTTCAATCGCATAAAGCATTCCTTGGTA
Organism: Shewanella intestini; assembly: GCF_018221465.1. GTDB lineage: Bacteria > Pseudomonadota > Gammaproteobacteria > Enterobacterales > Shewanellaceae > Shewanella > Shewanella intestini. The sequence continues at coordinate 15,192 of NZ_JAAIKR010000026.1, forward strand.
ATGAGTATTATTGGCGAGTATGGCAAGAAATATGCGTTGAATGGGGCGCAATTGCAATGGCTTTAATGCCAACGCCCAAACAGGGCGCAGATTTGTTTGACCAGCTTAACGTTCACATGGCTTGCATAGGAATTAGGCCGTTTCTTTATATGCAGATAAAACTCATTTGGATGATGACAGTGTTAAAACGTGGATTGCTCAGGTAAGTTATGGTTAACATTTGCACTAAAACAATGGGTTAGGGTTATCCGTTTTAGTTATCGTCGGCGGATATTCACGTCCTCATCATGGTCAGATCGGACTATTTATCGTGTGAAGGGGCAGATCGTCGGCCATAAAAATACCCATACTTAGTTAATATCAGTTTTAAAGAAGTAAACATGCCACCCATAATTAATATAAGCAACACGACTCAATTCTAATGTATGGCTTGATAGATTAAAGGGCGATTAACCAACCAAATTCAGCACTGATATACAAAAAAGTGCTAACTTGGTCGTTTATCTATTATTTGTATGAATTGAACACAGCCGAAAAACTTGATGACTATCAAGAATGAAAGATTAAGTGATTAAATCAGATAGGTAAGGCTAGGCGCTCAGCCATTTTTGACAGTTAGCAGCGCTTGGTCGTCGTTTACGGTCGACATGTTGACAATAGTCAGTCAGTGCTGGCAGTGAGCCAACCGCGCCTTTAAATAATGCCTCAAACTCGGTGGTGATTGTTAACCAGTTTTCTGCTGGTATGTTTAATCGGTCAAGAATATGCTGACT
>NZ_JAAIKR010000027.1 GCF_018221465.1 Shewanella intestini
TTTTGTTGGTGGTGTCGCTGTTTTTTTTGGTCTCAGTTATTAATGATTCTCATTGCAAAATGATTTTAGCTGAATTGATATATTTTTATGTAGCCGCTCATGATGGTAAAAAATTGACCACTTTTTTTGCCATGACATCCTGGATAACGAGGGTTTTAACGTACTCTTGAGCGTACGGCTTTTTTATTGGTGATTTTTCAATACACCATCTTCTGGGGTTCATTAATGAGAAAATGCGACTTTTAGCCGCAATGATGGTTTGGTGGGCATGATCAAACGCATCAGGTTATTTGGCTATTGTTAGTTTATCAAGCGTGATGTTAGTGGTGTAGTCTTTTACTTTTGAATGCATTTTTTGACGTGGTGGTATTGCAGGAGGAGTATAAAAGTCGTGATGACTTTACTGATGAAATGAGTAAACACTTGGTTGATTCATGCATAAATTGAATTGACCAAGTGAATGATGTTTATTTGGGGTGTGCTTATTTAACGAAATAATCGCATTGGCATTGGCACAACATTTAATGTTGTTGCCAGTGAGCTTTGGAAGTCTTTTGCAAGTAATGCAACACCTTTATATAAGTCGGTTTCAGCATGTTCAATAGCAAGGTCTAGGCAACGTCCTGCCCAGGGCAGCATATGTTGTTGCAATAAGATAATTAATGCTTCTTTGGCCACGTTGTTTTTTGGGTCTGCCATCATTTGCTCAAGAAGTTGGTCAATGACTGCATAAAATAAAGCTAGGTGGTCAACGGGTTGCTTGTATTTTAATTCAAAGCTAATACCAAATTGTTGGTAAAAACGCATTAGTTCAACGGTTGAAGTGTCATTAATAATTTGTTGTTCACCCATATAAACCGATCCCCAAAGCATGGCTTTAGGCTCACCTGGGCCAAAGAATAACTGACCATAGTCAAGCTTCATTTGGTTGATTTGACTGCTATCCCACTTTGTTGCGAACAAGGCTAATGCGGCTTTGCCTTGTTTATTCAAGGGGGAATCTGTTAATACCGGCCATTGTTGTGCGATTTGATCATCAACCAGTTGTTGCAGTGAGCTTTCGCTTGGGTAGTCAAGAAGTAGGTTGTGTAATACGCGCGCGATTGCTTGTAGTTCTTGCAAGTTTGAAGTGGCGGTCATGAGAGGTTCCTGCTTTTATCAATCTTAATCTATGGGGCAAAAAAGACGCCCCGTAGGGCGTCATATTGGCGTTAAACTTCTGCGAAGTTTAATATTTCACCAGCGCGGCCACCGTGTTTATTCGCTTTGATGATAAGGTTAGGTGAAGTCACACTCTGTGATGGTAGTGGTGCAATATGACCATCGCCTTCACCGTATTTCTTGATAAGATTTTCCATCGTATCAAAATCCAGTGCACGTAGTGGGCAAGAACCAACACAAATCGGTGCCTTACCTTCTGCTAAACGGTCATAACAACCATCACACTTGGTCATGACTTTGCGTTCAGTGTCTAACTGAGGTGCATCGTATGGACAGGCTTTAGCACAGCTGTTACAACCAATACATAGCTCAGTTGCAACGTGTACTAGGCCATCTTCACGACGTTTGTGCATTGCGCTTGTTGGACAAGCTTTAACACAAACTGGTTCATTACAATGGTTACAACCAATTGATGCATAGTAAGAAAATACGCTTTGCTCAAAGCTGCCGTCGGCATTTTCTGACCATGTTCCACCGCCATATTCATACACACGACGCCAGTTAACGCCTTCGATTTTTGGTACTCCTTGGTCGATGGCATTATTGTCTTTACGGATCACTTCGCCTTGTCTGTCTTTACAGGCAATATGACAGGTTTTACAGCCGGTACACTTGGTGGTATCTAAATAGAAACCATATTGAATTTGTTCAGTCATTTTCTAATTCTCCATCAAGCTTTTGCTATTTGTACACGGTTGGTATGTTGTGGGTTACCTTTTGCCAATGGGCTAGGTTGGTAACGTGTTAAGGTGTTAATACAACCACCGATATCCACGATGTGACCTGAAGGACCGATATTGCCGGCTGGATCTGGCTCGTACCATGCTCCTTGACCCAATGCTAAAACACCTGGTGCAACACGAGGGGTAATGCGGACTGGCAACTTAATCGTACCGCGCTTGCTCCAAACGTGTACTTCAGTGCCTTGGGTAAAGCCTTTTGCGTTAGCGTCTTTCGGGTTCATCCATACTGCGTCTTCAACCGCTTCACGGATCCAAGGGACGTTGTGGTAGCTTGAGTGAGTACGACCTTTTGTGTGGTATCCCACAAGCTGGAATGGATATTCATCAGAAGTTTCATCATCGTCATAACCTTCCCAAGTCGCTTGGTACATCGGTAAGCCTGAGATGTAGTCACCTTTCACTTTGTCATCAAATTCCCACTGTGCGCCTTTTAACGCCATGCTTAATGAGAATAATTCGATTTTGCCTGATGGTGTTCTTAATGTGCTAGTGCCATTGATGTAGCTTTCAAGTGCAATAGACGGTGTGTCATTAAAGGCACGGAATACGCCTTGCTCTTGTGCTTCTTCATAGGTTGCTGGTAATGGTGGAATTGAATTGGCGTTGTTGCCATTAGTACGGGTTTTTTCATAAAGTTCAGCTAACCACTGCGCTTCGTCTTTACCTTCAGTGTACTCTTCCAGTTTACCCATTTTTTCAGCAATTAATGCACACATGTCGTACATTGATTTACATTCCCATAATGGGTCAACAGCAGCTTTCATTGCGACAAGGTAACCCATGATGCCTGATGCGTAGCTGTCGTTAACTAAGTCATTAGACTCTAACCATGACGTATCTGGTAGTAAGATATCGGCAAATTTAGCTGAAGGCGTCATCCAACAATCACATGAGACAATTAGCTCACACTTGGTGTCGTCTTCTAAAATTTTAGCTGCACCATTTGAGTCCGAATGTTGGTTAACGAGCGCATTTGAGTTAATTGCAAAAATGGCTTTTAAGTCGTTACCTAGTGGCGTATCTAAATCTGCAGTGTTACGGATACCATCTTTACGCGCTGTCATTTCATGACCACGTTCAATCGCATCTGGGAAAGTAAAGAATGAGATTTGTTCTTTTATTGGGTTTGTTAGTCCAGACATGCCACTTCGGCTTAAGCTGCGTTGACCTGGCAATGCACCATTACTCACACCAGGTTGGCCTACTTTACCGGTTAGGAATGACAACATGTAGCAAGAACGCATGGCTTGTTCGCCGTTTGCGTGGCGGTTAACACCTGCACCAGTAATAATAAATGGTGCACGCGCGTTCATAATCTTGCTAGCAAGTTCTTTAATGTTGGCTTCTGAAATACCACAGATTTTAGCTGCCCAACTTGGTGTTCTTGGACCTTCGTTAACAAACTTACCTTGGCCAAGAATATAATCTTCGTAGTTATCTTCTGGTGTGATGTAAGGTACATATTCAAGTTTGCTGTCATCACCTGAGTTTTCAAATTCCGTTTTTAATGCTTCTAATGACGCTTTGTCATAACCAACACAATGTTTGGTTAAGAAATCTTTTGAATTTGCATCAACCCAACCTGAGCTAATCATTTCATAAGCAATACCTTCAGCAAGTGCAGCATCAGTACCTGGACGAATTGGGTACCATGTGTCTTCTTTACCTGTCATTGAGTCTGTGTAGCGTGGATCAATCATGATCACTTCAAGTTCGCTATTTTGCTCAATGGCTTTTAGGTAATCATAACCTTCACCTGAACCTGACTGACGCATTTCACTTGGGTTATAACCTAGGCCAATAAACAGGTCACTGTCTTTTAGTGATAATAGGTTTGAACCTGAAGTACTGCCAAAGCCTGTTGCTGACGCGGCTTCGTTTTGTTGTGCCCAAGAGTAGTTACCATAAATATTTAAGAAACCACCATTAAGGTTCAAAATACGGTTAAAACAGCTTGAGCTTGAGAAACCATAGTAAGCGCCAGTGCCGTAAAGCTTAAGGATAGACTTGTTGCCGTATTCGCTAGCAATACGTTGTAGTTCACTGGCGATAGTTGATGCCGCTTCATCCCAAGAGATTGGCACAAACTTACCTTCACCACGTTTACCCACACGCTTCATTGGGGTTTTTAAACGATCTGGTGCATAAGTACGTTGGCGTAAAGAGCGGCCACGAACACAAGCACGGATTTGGTGGTTAACACCATATTCATCAGTGGTTTCGTTATCAGCTTCAACACGGGTAATCACCCCATCTTGGCTAAAGACTTTAACTGGGCAGTTTGAACCACAGTTAACTAAACATGCTGACCATGTTTGTTGTTCTTCAACTGGTGGTTTTGGCGGAATAACATTGACATCATCAGAGCTGGTTTTACAGCCTGTGACTGTTGCAGCACAACCCAGTGCAGCACTCGCTTTTAAAAAACTTCTACGTTCCATAAATAATATCCTTTCGTAGTGTTAACGATGCGTCTTAGCGCAACTTGTAGGTAAACGACAACATCACTTGGTGTGCGTTATAGTCGTGGTTGATATCACCGAGGGTAATCATCCCTGGGATGTCATTAACCCCTACTTGTGCTGCATCGGTGTCGAAATAGCGCTCATAGCGGTAGGTTAATTTAACGGCCATATCTTGGCTTACGTCATAGTTGGCATAGGCGGTAGCGCTGTGGGTGTATGAGTAATCATCTCCAAAGCTGTTGCTGTCGCCTGTTGCGGTAGTGAGGGTGTCGCTGATGGAGTTACTAAATAGGTAATCAAGGCCAACAGTTAATTGGTCTTGCATAAGGCCCGAGTAACTCACGCCTGTACCTAAGTTAATAAACTCATCTTCAATGTCTGCTTGCCAGTCAGCACTGGTGTAGCTTTGGCTACCTGCTTGATTTGAATTAATCCATTGTTGGCCCGCAAATACATAGCCATTAACGTGCTTGCTCATCGCAAGGTTAACGTTCATGTCATAGCCATAGTCTTCAGACTCCGTTAGCCCGATTTCAGTTTTGCTGTAATCGTCCTTGGCGTAACGGGTGGTGAGGTCAACGCTTACCCATGCATTTGGTGTGTGATTAAGACGTAATTCAACGCCGTTGCGACTGCGATCTGCAAGGTAGTATTTGCGCAGTAATGGGTTGTTTTCAGATGACGTGTATTGGTTTGCCTGATATTCAGAGCCACTGCGATTAGCATGCTCAGCTTTAAGGTTGATGTTAAAGCCGTCAAAGGCACGGACATTGAACTTCATCCATAAGCTGTCATCGTGAGTTTGTTCACGGTCGCTATAAGTTCGCTCAACTTCTTTGCGATCAAAACCGGCTTGCACGCGGTAACCACTGGCAATGCGGTAGCTGCCGTTCACTTTATATGTGTGACGGGTGATATCTTGTGTGGTGTTTTCTTTGAACGCACCGTTTAATCCGTTGAAGTCGTATTGTAAGAACTCTGCGGTTGAGCTTTGATTGTCACGCTTTGAGTAATCGATGCTGCCAGCAAGGCGTAACCGATTAGTTAGCATTGAGCTCACAGCAATACGGCCATCTAGGGTGTCAATTTGCCCATCCCAGTTTTGTAGTGGGTTGCCATTGATTTGGATTAAGTTGTCATCTTGGATCATGCGACCGGTAATAAAACGCCCACTCATGATGGTGCGATTTAATTGGTATTGACCTGATAGCGACACGCGATGAGCTTGGTTATCTGGCGTGGCTGCTTGAACAGGGGCGCTGTTATAAGATAAGTCATTGGCATCGTTTTCATAGAAGCTGCCAAGGTAGCTTAGCTGCGCCATCCAGTTATCACCTGACATATTCACGCCAGCATCAAACTGCTTGGTTTTTGCATCTACCGGAGCACCAATGTTAATTGGCGTTGGTGCAGTAATGCTGCTTGATTTAAAGCCCGTTTTACTTTCTTGGCTGTAACTGACAAACGCGTTGTATAGGTCGTGGGTATAGTCAAACCCTAAACCGATTTTTTCGCGTTGTAATGCTAAGTCAAACTGATTTGTGGTATCAGCAGGAGTTAATACGCCGTTGTTGTGCCATAAGTGGGACTGCGCTTGTGCTTGATAGGTTTTGATTGCGCTGTAATCAAAGTGGATCATATGGGCATTGCTGCGACCGGCTGACAAGTGAGCAAAGCCGTTATCTAGGCCTAATTGGTGGGCTTGTATATTTGCTTGATAACCTGACTCATCTTGATATTGCACGTCACTACTGACAGCGGTAATCACGCCATCAGTAGCAGAGCCAAGGGTGTTGCCTGCGTGGATATCATCGACATCGTTGATGCCAATGTGTGCACCTAATTGGCCTTGATAACCGTTGTTGTTAGTGCAACGTTGGCAAGTAAATTGGTCAGTATTCACCTTGGTGGTGTTAGCTAAGTTGACACCGAAGTTAGCTGCCATTACCGGTGAGACTGCAGTGCTTGCTGCAAGGGTCATCGCGAAGGTAACCATATTCATTTTAAATGACTTCATCATGCTCTCCGTTAGCGTTGCAGCAAGCTGCCTGATGGGTGGTTAGAACCGTGGATTTGACTGTGACAGTTCAAACAACTTTTTGCGCCGCCAAAGGCATCCATACCTGCTTCTGAAGTAACGCGGGAAGCGTGACCATCAGGAGCATGACATTGCTGACACAGTTGTGGTGCACGTTGGGTTAGCATGCTGTCGTTTACGCTGCCATGTGGGTTATGACATGAGACACAGTTTTCAGTTACCGGAGCGTGCTCCCATAAAAATGGGCCGCGTTTTTCACTATGACAGCTGTAACAGGTGTCGTTCACGGTAGGTTGTTTTAGCGCGCTTTCGCTCATTGAGCCGTGCGGGGCATGACAATCAATACATGTCATTTGGTTCCACTGCATCGGGTGAGAAGAACGCTTGCTCATGTCAGCTTTTTCTTTGGTGTGACAAGCGGTACAAGTGTCGTTAACGTGTAATTTATCTAAAGCAGGGTCTTTGGCAGCATGAATGGTGTGACAGTCACTACAAGCAATTTCTTCTAAGTTGTGAGTGCTGGTATGCCATGCCATTTGTTCTGGGTCGTTATGACAGCTCTGGCAGACGGTATTTTGGGTTGGCGCAGAGAGTTTGCTGTCTTTAGCAAAACTAATCATCGGCTCTTTACCGCCGCGATTATGCTTACCTTGTGGGCCATGACACGCTTCACATTGAAGGCCTGCCATCGGTGATTTTTTATTAGTAACTTGTCCGTGTTTACCATCAAATAACGCCATGACAGTGTCATTTTTTTGGTGACACATTAAGCATGAGTCCGCGCCTTTTTTAGAATAATCACCTTCATTAAACTTTTTCACCAAACTGGCTTCTAATTGTTCGCTGCTTAGGTTTTCCCAAGGTGTGGCTGTGGCCGTTATAAAGAGGCTGCTAATAAGCAGTGCTCCAATGGCAACAGTCGAGAGGATAGGTTTCATAGTGATTTGCCTGCCTATAGTTCATCAGCTAATTTGTTGAGAAATTGGCTGCTGGTTAAGAAGGCTGAATCATAAAATATTTTTTTCTCAAGAAGGGGGTTGTTAAATGTTCGTTGGAAGAATTTGTTTACTAGTGCAAATTAATACCTACAAAGTGATATTTAGCACAAATTGTTTATACAGGTGTATATTGTGATAAAACGACGGTAAAGCAAATAAATATTTTAAAATCATAACTTTAAGTGGTTCTGGTGTTTTTGTTGCTGTTAATAGGTTGTTGCTTTTATGTTTGCGCTAAGGTTGGATTGTGGTTTTAATGGTTACTAGGTAAACGAATACGGAGGTGTTTTTTACTTAAATTGTGATCTACTTAGGGTAAAGTAGACGGATTGTTTTGGGATGTTAATTATTTTGGTGGAGGTAAATCCCTTTTGTTTTACCTGTATCGATAATGGTTTGCATTTGCGTTTTTTGTTATTTATCTTAACAGCTTAGTTTTAATCAAGTTGAATGGATGCGCAGTTTGTTATAATTTTTTGCTTGGATTGTGACTTGATGGCCCCATGAAGATAGGACGTGAGTTTGACTTTTATTGGGCCGGTCAATGACAAGGGCAACGTTAAGCGTTTTAGCCTAAAGAGGTAGTATGAAGTTTGCTCGGGGTTAAACGCGTTAATGGTTGCACATATTACTGTTTGCTTTGCGTTTTGCTTGTCGCTGGGTGTCTAAATGCCCCATGGCATTAATTGTTTGTTGCGCTTGGTTAATAAGTTCTGTTGGGTGCTGCTGTGGTTTTAATGTCAATTGCTGGGCAAAGTGATGGGTTATTGAGAGGATAAGTTGCTCAGGTTGTGACAGGGTTTGATGCTCAATCTCTTTGACAAACAATAATAAGAAGCATTGACTAAGGCTATCAAATGCTTGTTCTAGGGTTATTTCAGTGACGGTATTTTTAGGCGGCACATTGACCATAGCAGCTATTAAGTTACACACGGTGGTCAATGTGGTAGCACCAACAAAAAAGCTCTGTAATGGCTTTTCGGTGAGAAGAAACACCTCTAATCGCTGTGCATATTCCGCTTGGTCCCATTGATTAGCGACTGAACGTATTACACTCACGGCGTTCTCCTATTGTTATTAACGGAATATTTTAGTTGGCAAAATCACCACACCTAACTGCTCTGTTAGTTCTTTTTCGAAATCAATGGCTAATTGGGCAATGCCTTTGTATAAATCGCTTTGGGCATGTTCAATGGCTAATGTTAAACAACGAGCAGACCAAGGTAGCATATGTTTTTGTAACAAAATAACCAAGGCTTGCTTAGCAATACTGTCTGGTTGTTCAAGCATTTGTTGAATTAGTTGTCCAATCACGGCATAAAATAGCCCTAAGTGATCAACGGGTTGATTGATTTTTAAGTCAAACTCGATGCCGTATTGCTTATAAAAATCCATTAAATCTAAGGTGGATTTGTCATTTAATGTCTGTTCTTCACATAAATACATCGATCCCCAAGGCATGGCTTTAGGTTCGCTAGGGCCAAAAAATAAATCGCCATAATCCACAATGGTGTCATTGAGCTGATCGGGTGTCCATTGGCTAAGAAATTGACCTAAGTGTTTTCTACCTGCTTGATTTTCAGGACGATTTGATAATGTTGGCCAAGTTTGATCCATGTCATTATCGATTAAAAATTGGATTGATTCTTCAGTTGGATATTCCATTAACTGGTTATGTAGTAATCGTGCAATTGCTTGAAGTTCTTGAAAACGAGCTTGCATATTGTTGACCTTTTAAATAACAGAACGCCTCCTTACGGAGGCGTTATAGAATAATCAATTACTTAAGTAATTAAACTTCTTTAGGGTTAAGAATGCTACCAGCAAGGTTGGCATTCTTATTTGCTTTGATAATCAAGTTAGGATGAGTAATGCTTTGTGATGGTAATGACGCTGGGTGTGCGTCACCATTACCATATTTCGCTTTAATGTTCTCAACAGTATCAAAGTCAATTGCGCGCATTGGACATGCTTCAACACAAATTGGTTTTTTGCCATCGGCTAAACGATCGTAACAACCATCACATTTGGTCATGACTTTCCGTTCACGGTCAATTTGTGGTGCATCGTATGGACAGGCTCTTGAACAGCTTTCACAACCGATACATAAATCAGTGGCTACGTGTACTAAGCCATCTTCACGACGTTTGTGCATTGCCCCAGTAGGACAGGCTTTTAAACAAGCAGGTTCACTACAGTGGTTACAACCAATAGAAGTATAATAGGCGAACACGTCTTGTTCAAATGTACCTTTGTTAGGGTCAACACTCCATGTTCCGCCACCAAATTCGTACACACGACGCCAAGTAACACCGTTTAATGCTGGTACGCCTAATGTTTTAGGGTCGTTGGTTTTACGGATGATATCGCCTTGTCTGTCTTTACAAGACACATGACACGCCTTACAACCAGTACATTTAGTGGTATCAATGTAGAAACAATATTGAATATTTTCGCTCATGGTGGACTCCATTACTGTGCTAGACGAATTTGAACACGGTTAGTGTGTTGTGGGTTACCTTTAGCCACAGGGCTAGGGCGATAACAAGTGAGTGAGTTAATTGCACCACCGATATCAATAACCTTACCTGTTTCACCAGTTCGGCCTTGTGGATCGGCTTGGTACCAAGCGCCTTCACCAAGAGCAACAACACCAGGAGCGACACGTGGAGTAACACGAACATCAATTTCAATTGAACCACGTTCGTTGTACATCTCTACTTTATCACCTGAGGTAATGCCGTATTTTTGTGCGTCTAATGGGTTCATCCATACCGCATCTTCAGTCGCTTCACGTAACCAAGGTACGTTGTGGTAGCTTGAGTGAGCACGACCTTTAGTGTGATAACCCGCTAACTGCAGTGGATAATCATCTTTAGTATCTTCATCTTCATATCCATCCCACGTTACTGTGTACTGAGGGATAGCTGTGATGGTGTCGCCTTTCCATTTCTTTTGATCCCAGTTAGCCGCGCGCCAAGCGAGTTCAGCTGAATAGATTTCAATTTTACCTGATGGAGTGCCGACGGGTTTACCACCATTAATGAGTCCGTCTAATGCAACAAAACGTTCATTTTCATTCTTACGGAAGAAACCAATTTTTTGGGCTTCTTTGTAAGTGGCAGGGAGTTGAGGTTCTAATTTAGCGTTAGCAGGCACTGCGCGGGTTTTTTGGTATAACTCTTCGCGCCATTGATCTTCAGTTTTACCTTCAGTGAACTCCTGGCCTTTACCGATTTTTTCAGCAATCATTGCAGCGGCTTGGTACATAGACTTACAGTCCCAAATAGGCTCGCCAGCAGCGCTCATTACGGTTAGGTAATCAAGTGCACCTGATGCGTATGAATCGTTGACTAAGTCATCAGACTCTAACCATGCAGTATCAGGAAGGATAATGTCAGCAAATTTGCTACCTGGTGTCATCCAGCAGTCGCAAGAAACAATCAACTCACACTTTGTATCATCTTCTAAAATTCTAGCGGTGTTGTTAATTTCAGCGTGTTGGTTTAACAAGGTGCTGTCTGCTGCCGCTACGATCATTTTGATATCTGCGCCAAGTGGCGTATCTAAATCATCGGTGCCTGTAATACCATGAGTTCTCGCTGTCATGGTTTTACCTGCTTCAATGGCTTCAGTCCAAGTAAAGAATGAGATTTTTTCTTTAACCTTGTTAGCACCAGTTGGAATGCCTGCGCGAGACGCACTCGTCATATGAGGAAGTTCCCCGTTTGATGCGCCTTCAACCCCTAATTTACCTGCAAGCACACCTAACATATAGATAGCACGAACGGTTTGTTCGCCGTTTGCTTGACGGTTAACACCCGCGCCAGCAATAAGGTATGGACGTTGTGCTGCCATTAAATCTTTGGCAATGTTTCTAATGCTGTCAGCTGGTACGCCGGTAATTTTACCTGCCCATTCTGGGGTGCGCTTTGGATTGTTGGCAAACGCGCCTACAGACATGATGTAATCATGGTAGTTTTGCGTAGGATCCATATGTTGTGCGTATTCAAGATGTTTAGCATCAGTGCTTTTTGCAAAGATGTCTTTTTGTGCTTGAATAGATGCAGCGTCATAACCAACTGTGTTTTTACTGATGAAGTCTTTTGAGTTTGCATCAACCCAACCAGAATTAATCATTTCATACGCAATGGCTTCAGCTAATGCAGCATCAGTACCTGGACGGATTGCTAACCAACCATTTTCTTTACCTAACATTGAGTCAGTGTAACGAGGGTCAATTAAGGTGACTTTTAAGCCGTTAGCACGTTGTAGTGCTTTAAGGTAATCATAACCTTCACCAGAACCTGATTGACGCATTTCACTTGGGTTGTAAGCAAAACCAAGTAAGAAGTCACTCTTATCTAAGGTGACGGTAGATGAGCCACTGGTGCTGCCGCTACCAAAGGTATGTTTGGCCGCTTCCATTTGTTGCGCCCAAGAATAGTTACCAAAATGGTTTAAACACCCGCCAGCTAGGTGAAATAAACGGTCGAAACATGCGTTTGATGCAAAACCATAATATGCGCCTGAGCCGTAAGCACGGTAGATTGATTTATTGCCGTAGTTAGCAATAATATCAGTCATTTTAGAAGCGATTTCGCTCGTTGCTTCTTCCCATGAGATAGGCTTGAATTTGCCTTCACCACGTTTACCAATACGTTTCATTGGGGTTTTTAAACGATCGGGTGCATAAGTACGTTGACGTAAAGAACGGCCACGAGCACAAGCACGCACTTGGTGCATACCATAAACGTCTTCAACTTCATGGTCAGTTTCAACACGGGTAATCACACCGTCGCGGCTGAATACTTTAACTGGGCAGTTAGAGCCACAGTTCACCAAACATGATGACCATGTTTGTTTTTCTTCTCCAACAACAGCTTGTGGTGCAACAACGTCAGCTTTATCTGAGCTGGTATTACAACCGGTTACTGTGGCAGCACAGCTTAATGCTGCACTGGCTTTTAAAAAACTTCTGCGTTCCATATTATTTCCTCTTAAAGCTTTACCGATGCGTATTAACGCAACTTGTAGGTAAACGACAACATCACTTGGTGTGCGTTATAGTCATGGTTGATATCACCGAGGGTAATCATCCCTGGGATGTCATTAACCCCTACTTGTGCTGCATCGGTGTCGAAATAGCGCTCATAGCGGTAGGTTAATTTGACGGCCATATCTTGGCTTAAGTCATAGTTGGCGTAGGCTGATGCACTGTGGGTGTACGAGTAGTAGTCCCCAAATGCAGTGTTATTGTTGCCTAAGCCATTGGTATAGGTGTCGCTGATTGAATTACTAAATAGGTAATCAAGGCCAAGGGTTAATTGGTCTTGCAGTAAGCCTGAGTAGCTAACTCCTGCACCTAAGTTGATAAACTCATCTTCAATGTCTGCATGCCAGTCAGGTGCAGAATAATGCTGGCTACCTGCTTGGTTTGAGTTAATCCACTGTTGGCCACCGAACACATACCCGTTAACGTGCTTGCTCATCGCAAGGTTCACGTTCATGTCGTAACCATAATCTTCTGATTCAGTTAGACCGATTTGGGTGTGGTTGTAGTCGTCTTTTGCGTAGCGGGTAGTGAAGTCAACACTCATCCAAGAGGTTGGGGCATGCGCAACAGTTAACTCAACTGCGTTGCGACTGCGATCAGCAAGGTAGTATTTACGCAATAACGGATTATTTTCCGAAGAGGTGTATTTACTGGCTTGATATTTAGAACCGCTGCGGTTGGCATGTTCCGCTTTTAGTCTGATGTTAAAGGTGTCGAATGCATTGACGTTTAACTTCATCCATACGCTGTCATCGTGAGTTTGTTCACGGTCACTGTAAGTGCGTTCGACTTCTTTGCGGTCAACACCGGCTTGCACGCGATACCCACTGGCAATGCGGTAGCTGCCGTTTACCTTGTAGGTTTTACGGGTGATATCTTGAGTGACGTTTTGTCTTAATGCCCCGGTTAACCCGTTAAAGCTGTACTGCAAAAATTGTGCGGTAGAGCTTTGGTTATCACGGTCGCTGTAGTTAACACTGCCGCCAAGACGTAAACGACTCGTCAACATCGACGTCACAGCAAAATGACCGTTAAGGGTGTTGATTTGACCATCCCAACTTTGCAAAGGGTTACCGGCAAGCTCAATTAAGCTTTCGTCTTGGATCATACGACCCGTGACAACGCGGCCGCTCATGACGGTGCGATCAAATTGATATTGGCCAGATAACGCCACTTGGTGCGCTTGGTTATCAGGTGTTGGTGCTAGCACATCGGTTTTATAAGGCAGGCTTATTGATTGGATGTTGTTTTCGTAATAGCTACCTAGATAACTTAATTGGGTAATCCAGTTATCACCTGACAGTTTCACACCCGCATCTAATTGCTTAGTGCGTGAGTCAATTGGCAAGCCGAAGTTAATTGGGGTTTTAGCAGAAACACTGCTTGATTTCATTCCCGTTTTATCTTCTTGGCTGTATTTAACAAACGCACCGTAGATATCGTGGTTGTATTCAAAACCAAAGCCGAC
>NZ_JAAIKR010000028.1 GCF_018221465.1 Shewanella intestini
CTTAACAAAAGCAACTCGAAAGAGTGTGATAAGCCCATTGTTAACGCAATGGGCTTTTTTACGTCTGGGGTTTGAGAATAGGGGTTTTACGCATTAACAGTGGGTCATTGCCAGTCGTGCACCTAACAAAAGCAACTCGAAAAACTGTGATAAGCCCGTTGTTAACGCATTGGGCTTTTTTACGTGTTGCGTTTGAGAAAAATAAATTGGATGTTTTATAATAAAAAGAGATGACACCACAAACAGGATGATATTTTACCTGTAGTAAATCCGATAAAATTAATCAAAAGTACCTAACAACGTTTCTAATATAAGTTGGACTATTACTCAATTATGGTGGCTCTTTTATTACCAGATGGAAAATTAGCCAGCTAAACTTAAGCAAATGTGAGCGGATATAAACCACTTTATCCTTCAGATAAAAGTAAGCACCGAACGTACCCACCCCGGTGCTCTATTTGTCTAGCCGCTCACCAATTAAATATAAAAAATAACACTTATCTGAAGAGCATTAGCCTATTCATAGGCGATATTTCGATATGTACTTAGTAAACATTTAAGGCGTGTAATACGTTGCAGCACCAGGGCCAACAGGTAAACCTAAACCAAATACCCAGATAAAGAAGAAGATTGTCCAACCAATAAAGAACACAATGGAGTAAGGTAACATAGTGGCAATTAGGGTGCCTATACCTAAGTTTTTATTATAGCGACAAGCCACTGCGAGAATTAATCCGAAATAACTCATCATGGGAGTAATAAGGTTAGTTACTGAGTCGCCAATACGGTAAGCGGCTTGAATCGCTTCAGGGGCGTAACCGACTAACATTAACATCGGCACAAAAATAGGCGCAGTAACAGCCCACTGTGCAGAGGCGCTGCCTAATGACAAGTTAATCACACCACAAAGCATAATAAACAGCACAAAGACCATCGGCCCTGTTAAGCCAATGCTATTTAATCCCTCTGCCCCTGCAACAGCCAAAATGGCACCAAGGTTGGTCCATTTAAAGAATGCCACAAACTGTGAGGCAAAAAATACCAACACAATATACATGCCCATGGTGCTCATGCTTTGCGACATGGCGTCAATAACGTCAGTGTCTTTTTTCATTGAACCAACAATTTTACCGTAGACTAAGCCCGGAATGGCAAACCCAATAAAGATGAACGCCACAATGCCTTTTAAGAATGGCGAACCGGCCACAAGCCCTGTGTCTGGATGACGTAATGGTGCGCTTTCAGGCACAATGCACAGTGCTAATACCGCTGTGAATATCACCACTGAAATCCCAGCCATTTTTAAGCCGTGCTTTTCAAGATCGCTGACGTGTTCCATTTGCTGTTTGTCGATATCTCCGGCTTGGCTGATGTCAAATTTACCCAGTTTAGGTTCAACAATTTTCTCGGTAACCAAGCCACCAAGCAAGGTGATCAAGAAGGTTGAAACAAACATAAAGTACCAGTTTACTTCAGGGCCAACAGTGTAAGTTGGGTCAATCATTTGCGCAGCCGCTTCAGTAATCCCAGACAATAATGGGTCAACCGTGCCTAATAATAAGTTGGCACTGTAGCCACCTGATACCCCAGCAAATGCAGCCGCTAGCCCCGCTAACGGGTGTCGCCCAAGCGAGTGGAATATCATTGCCGCCATTGGAATTAAGACCACATAACCCAATTCAGATGCCGTGTTTGACACAATACCGGCAAACACCAAGGTGTAAGTCACGATGCGCGGAGAGGTACCCATGACCATTAGGCGCATGCCCGCTGACAATAGCCCTGAGCGCTCAGCAATGCCTACGCCCAGTAATGCGACCAATACGGTGCCAAGTGGGGTAAAGCCTGTAAAGTTGGTGACTAAGCCTGAAACAATCGTTTGTAACCCTTCGGCAGTCATTAAGCTTTTAACGTGGATAAGCCCGTCTGCGCTGCGACCAGCTGTTCCTTCTGGTCTTGGGTCCATGACCGACAGTTCGAAATAGCCAGCAACGCCACTCACGACGATCACCGCGACACAAAATAAAGCAAATAGGGTGATGGGGTGTGGTAGCAGGTTTCCCAGTCGCTCAACAATATTGAGAAACTTGACGAAAGCGCCAGTTTTAGAAATATCTTCAGCCGTGGTGTGCTGAGAAGGTGGTTGTGTGCTCATGTTCTTCCTTGCGTTGGCTGTTGAGGGCTGGCGTTTTAAGGTCCAGCAATGTAGGGGATCCCACCTCTTTATTCACCAATCTATTAGGTTGTAGAATTAAAGTGCTTACAATAGATAAACAAGATAAGTGTTAAAAAGGTGAGTTTCAATGGTTTTTTGATACTAGATTGTTAAAAAGTGTAAGTATGTGATGAGAATTGTCCTAAATTTAATCCACTATTTTGCTCAGCTGCTTAAAAATAACCCATTATTATTTTGTGTTTATACTTATGATAAATAAGCTTTTAATTTAATATTGATGCGGTGTGATTAATCGTTATGTATATATATAACCCTAAGGCGAAATTATTATAGATAACTAAGTATTTAGTGTTTTTTGTCATGATGTTTCATACGCTAAAAAAATCCGAGCAGGGCAGTGATTATGCTAAAAAGGTGAATTATTGCTTAGAATATGGTTAATATGGGGGATAAAAATAATAAAGGAAGCAATATGTTGGCATTAGTATTTGGCCTATGTATGGCGGTAATTTTCACAGGCATGTGGTATGTGGGCTTAAAAAAACGTCGTGAATCAGCCATTGAAGCATTAAAACTTATCCGTCAAAAAATTCATCTTAGACTTGACCTATTACGCCAAGATGTTGATGAAAAGCGACTGTCATGGTCGGCAAAACACCAATTCACTTTTAAAAAATTGTTGCAACGTGAAGATCAATCTGCGTGGAACAATATGACTCAGCAACAGTTAGATTCCACCACGCTCAGCCAATGGCAAAAACTCGATACTGATTTAACTGACTTTGTGACTCAGCTAGATGATCAATTGCTTTCAGCCGATACGCGCCAAGCGCAATCGCAGTTAGCGCAAGATATCGAGCAAGTTCAAGGCTTTTATAATCATACCGTTAACGAATTAAACTCTGGGGTTAATATTATTCCCTGCGCGGTTGTCAGCAAAGTCACCAATATTGAGCCGTTACCCACTTTTAAATTACAAACAGCATAGGAACCTTGGGTGCGCATTTTTGTTTGTCTTGTATGGATATTTATCATCTTTAGCTGTTTGCTGTCAGCCAATGGTATGGCTGAAGACAAACAACAACTTAGCCTGTCTAAAGATGATAATCGCGTTAAACCTATGGTTAAGCTCATCCCAAGTGCTACATCCAACAAGGCTAAAACCGCCCAATCGCCAGTATTAACCAATGACTATCCTTTGCCGCAAGAAAGCCGCGCTAAAAAACCAAAGCAAAGCTATAAAGCCCGTTACTCAGAACACGGTATCGTTGACGATATTGGAGTAGAAAAACGCCGAGTCTATCAATATACCAACGATGCGGGTATCACCGTATTTAGTGATAATCCACCTGTTGAAAACAGCTACCAAGTGCTGCTTTACCAATGTTTTGCCTGCCGCCCTGACTCCACGATTGATTGGTATCATATTGCTCTGAATACCAAATCCTATAAGGCGTTTGTGGATAACGCCGCGAAACAACATCATATAGATAGCGCTTTAATTCGAGCGGTTATTCATGCCGAATCTGCTTTTAAATCACAAGCTGTGTCACGAGTAGGAGCAAAAGGCTTAATGCAACTGATGCCCTTAACGGCCAAAGACATGGGGGTTTTAGACGCCCTAAATCCTGCTGACAATATTAATGGTGGTAGCCGCTATTTAGCTAAGATGCTCAAGCAGTTTAATAACAATGTTGAACTTGCTTGTGCCGCCTACAATGCTGGGCCAAGCAACGTGGCTAAGTATCAAGGCGTTCCGCCGTTTCCTGAAACCCAAGCTTATGTCAAACGGGTACAAATTTTATATCAGCGTTATAAAAAAGCATTGTAAGACTCGTTCAAACAATACACTCCATTGTCATTGCTAAACGTTGTTGTCATGGATAAAGCTCAATTATGGTGTAACAAATAAGGATATTTATGTTTACTCATTCATTAAAAGTGCTCAGTGGTGGCGTAGTGTGCGTGATAGCCAGTTTGTCATTAAGCGTGCAAGCAACGCCAGCTCCTTCTCAAGAAGATCTCCGTTTATATGTCATTGCCAATGCACCTAATGCGCAGCGCTTACATGCTGATGTCAGCCAGTTAGTGGGTTTTGGAACTCGTCATACATTATCGCAAACCCAGTCAGACACTCAGGGTATTGGTGCTGCCCGGCGTTGGATTGAGGCCGAATTTAATCGCATTTCACAATCTTGTGGCGGCTGCCTTGAAGTGGTGAGGGTAAGTCAAACAGTGCAAGGTAAACGCATTATAAAACCCACAAAGGTCGTTAACGTGATTGCCATTCAACGTGGTCAAACTGACCCTCAAAGAGTCGTGATGATGAGCGGTGATATCGATTCACGAGTGAGTGATGTGCTCGACGCCACTTCAATATCTCCCGGTGCCAATGACAATGCCACCGGCGTAGCGGGCGCAATTGAAGCGGCCAGAGTGTTATCGCAATACCAATTTAATGGCACGATTGTGTATGCGGCGTTGTCTGGTGAAGAGCAAGGTTTGTATGGCGGTGACATATTGGCACAGTATGCCAAAGAGCAAAATTGGCGCGTTCAAGCGGTTCTCAATAACGACATGATAGGCAATATTGCAGGTATTAATGGTGTCATTGATAACGCAAGTGTGCGGGTGTTTTCAGAAGGGGTGCGTTATGTTGAAACCCCAGAACAAGCACGTAAACGCTACTTTAGTGGTGGCGAAAATGACTCAGCTTCACGCAATTTAGCCCGTCATATTAAAACCCTTGTTGATCAATACATGACCAACCTTGATGTCATGTTGGTATATCGCCTCGATAGGTTTGGGCGTGGCGGTCATCATTTACCGTTTAATAAAGCAGGAATGCCTGCGGTGCGGGTGATGGAAACGAATGAGCACTATGATCGTCAGCATCAAGATATCCGCATTGAAAACGGTAAACCCATGGGCGATGTCATTGAGGGGGTCGATTTTGATTTTACGGCCAAATTAACGGCGTTAAATGCAATTAGTTTGGCCTCGATGGCGTGGGCACCCGCGCCGCCAACGTCGGTGAATATTGCAGGTCAAGTGTCGCCAAGTACAACCTTAACGTGGGCGCAATCGAACGATAAAACGGTTGTCGGCTATCGGGTCTATTGGCGGTTAACCACGCAACCTGAATGGACACACAGCCGCTATGTTGGCAACGTAAACGAATTTATGCTCGAAAATAGAGTGATTGATAATTATCTATTTGGTGTAGCCAGCGTTGCGGCCAATGGTAACGTCAGTCCTGTGGTGTTCCCCGGCGCAACCGGGGCATTTTTTAACTAAGTCGCGCTATTCGCCCACTTCCCACTGCACATTGACATTGCCGTTAGTGCTGCCCAGTAATGGCGCTAAACAAGCCAGTGTTTCACGGGCTAGCTCGTCTGTTTGCCAAGGCGGGTTAATAATCCACAAGCCTGCGGCGGTCATACCAAATTGTTCGCTGTCTGCACCAATAGCTTGTTCAATGCGCAATTGTTTTTTAATGCCGCTGTCTTTTAACAAACTGAGCATGGCTTCAGTTTGTTCGCGCTGCACCACCGGATACCACAACATATATACCCCAGTAGAGAACTTTTTGTGGGCTTTAATAAGGGTGTTGGCAACATCCACATAATCGGTTTTTATTTCATAACTTGGGTCAATTAATACCACTGCGCGGCGCTCTAATGGCGGCACGGCGGCAATTAATCCTTTTAAGCCGTCACCATTAATCACTTTTACTTGTTTGTCTTGTTCAAAGTACTCGTTTAGTAACTCATGATCGGTGCTGTGTAGTTCATGCAATACCATTCGGTCTTGTTGGCGTAGTTCAACATCAACAAACGACGGTGAGCCCGGATACACGCTTAACTCATCATATTCTGCATTAAAATGCTTAACTGCGGCGACATAATCTTGCAATGGTGCAGGCAAGTTGTCGTGGTCCCACAATTTAGCGACCCCGTCTAAATACTCACCCGTTTTTTGGGCAAACTCATCTTCTAATGAATACGCACCAGCACCTGCGTGAGTGTCAATGTAGACAAATGGCTTGGCCTTTTTCTGCATGGCTTTTAATACTTGCAGCAGCATTGAGTGTTTAAGTACATCGGCATAATTGCCAGCATGATAACCGTGGCGGTAACTTAACATGGGGGTGTCCAAATACGGGGTTAGCAGCAAAACTGCAAGATAGCGCCATTATAAGGGCAACTCAGGCATAGGTATAGGTATTCACCGCATTGGCCTTTTGGCATAATAGCCACAGGCTTATCAATTAGTGGTTTAACACTTTGCACACTCCTATTTTTTACAATCAGCAATATCCAACCTTGGTCGATGTCTGTGAGCGTTGGCAGTTAGTTTGGGATCAACACGCACCATTTGAACTGCGCTTTGAACATAATACCCTCACGCTGCATAAACGTGACGAACCCAAGCTTGACGGTATCAGTGTCGATTTTGTCACTGGCGCAGTCGCGCATCGGCGTAAGTTTGGTGGCGGGCGCGGCCAAGCAATTGCCAAAGCGGTAGGGTTAAAGCAAGGCGTGACCCCTAACGTGGTTGATGGCACCGCAGGCCTTGGCCGTGATGCCTTTGTACTAGCAAGCCTTGGTTGTAAAGTGACCATGGTTGAGCGTCACCCTGTTGTGGCAGCGTTGCTAGAAGATGGGCTACGCCGCGCGTATGACGACGCAGAAATAGGTTCGTGGATGCGTGAGCGCATGCAGTTATTTCACGGTTCAAGCCTTGAAGCACTTGCTGAGGCGGGGGCAAAAGCCAAAGATGACATTGATGTCGTTTACCTTGACCCTATGTATCCTCACCGTGAAAAATCAGCCATGGTGAAAAAAGAAATGCGCGTATTTCAAACCTTAGTGGGTGCAGACCTAGACGCAGATGGTTTACTCAAGCCTGCTCAAGCCTTAGCAACCAAGCGCGTCGTAGTAAAACGCCCCGACTATGCTGAAGACTTAGATGGCGTAAAGCCCAGTATGGTACTGGCTCAGAAAAAGAATCGTTTTGATGTGTATGTAAAAGCGGCAATGAAATAGCTTATTAACCTATTAAGGTCGCTTTTGCTGCTGTTGTTGTTTAAAGCATAAGTGTGCATAATTTGAACGATAAGATCGTGGGCCAGATGAGCGGTTAAGGTTGCAGTTTGAAGCCATCTCCCAATTTGATGAGGAAGATAGGCAACTGGCTCAAGGTGTTTTGGAGGGGTTAATACTCAAGCATCGAGCTCAGCAGTCAGTGCAGTGGCAAACAACGGCTAAGGGGGATAAATAACAGATAAAGAAAAGCCCGCATTTGAGGGCTACTGGGGCTAGGACTAGGACAATATTGTTGCGACCTGATCTCTCTTATGGGAGTAGTGCTTCTTATCGACAAACCACATTTTTTTTAACTGGGGTATATCCAACAAGGGGGCCAACATACCATCTTCAATAATCGTATCACCAACAAAAGTAACATTCTCAAGCAAACGACAGCTAGCAAGCGGCTGTAATGACCTGATTTTCCCACAGTCAGTTAGCACTAGATTTTTGATGTTTTCTAGCTCGCCAAGCAAAGCTACATCATGTACTTTTTTACACCCCTCAAGCTCCACTGTTTCCAGCTGTTGGCACTTTTCAACTCCAGACAAGCTTTCCAATTTAGAGCACTCTGCCAAATCCAAAGTTGATAATGATGCCAGCTTTTCAATTCCCGATAAAGAAACGAGCTTTTTTGACGTTAATTGAAGCCGCTGTAAATCCTTCATACATTCAATGTCAGATAAGTCACCAGAAGGGTAATTAACTATATTAAGTCGGCTCAAACCATTACAAGAGAAAATAGTTTTTGCCTTCGGACGCCATAACAGCTTACATATTTTCAAGCTTTTAAAATCAGAAAAATCTGGAGCCTTGCTAAACTCGCATTGCAACCCCAAATACTCCAGCCCTTTTAAAGATTGCAAAGGGGTTAAGTCTTTAACTCCCCAAGAATAAACTTCCACACCTCGAAGATTCGGCAACTCTTTCAAAAAGGATATGTCATCCCCTTTCCATCCAACCGACTGACTTAATCGCAGTACAGAAATATTTTCCTTTTCGACTATTGATTTAATACCATCCGACCAAGGCGCCGTCAGAACAAGACAGCGCCCCATATTATTTTCGGCATCATCAATAAAAAACTGATCATTCTTAGTCAAGTAAATGACTCCTATTAGGGCCGATTGGATCAACCTTATTAGATACTTTGTCCGAGAAACGAGCTGGCTCACCGCGAGTTATTTCCTGAATACGTTTATGCTCTGCAATTTCACGTGCGGTTTTACCGCCTAGGACTTCGGTTGTTTGAACACTCTGATTAGCGTCTAACTTACCAGTCTTTTGATGCTGTTTAAGGCGATTGGGAATATTGCACGATTGACCGCAATATTTTTTTCCTGCGGTATCAGTAAATTCATATATCCCTTCTTTGGCTGTTTTCCCTGTACTCTTTGTAACATTAAACCAAGCTTAAATTTCAGCCATAAAAAAGCCTGCAAATGCAGGCCTTATCTGTAAATATGAAGTTAAATTGGGGTTTTCTCCCAAACAATCCCTTTGGGCAGAAGTGTTTTCCCTAACTTAAACTCTGTTTTAAATCTACTTTCTTGCTGCTGATACAACTCATTGTCAATCTCACCGTCAAAAAAGGAAAGACGCCCTGACTTCGTTACGTTTTCCCAGCCTGTGAGATCAATGCCTAAATGCCTTTCTAACACATCAACAAGTGCTGTCATAGCCATAGGTCTAGAGTGCCACACCCACCCCTCACCATCATCTACCATATCAATTGGGTCAAACTCCACACTAAGAACATATGAACCTGGTTTCCCCATAATATAAAAAGACACTACAAACAGCCCAATAGCTTCGAGTCTTTCCCTAAAGACACAGACTAATGACCTAGAACCTGTAGTTATGTATTTTGTTATCTCATCAAGTGTCATCGTAAACATACCTTTTAATTAATCATCGATAAAAATGGCTGGTTTATGACGTACACCATTTGAATCCCGAATATCAACATTGAAATGAGGCTGATCCGAGTGTTTTCCACGATCATGGATTTTTGAACTTGTAGGGTCTTTAGTATTTATTAGGTCGCCCCGAAAGGTGTTTCTTCGGTCACGCATACCTGGAGAAACATTGCCAGGGCCAGGGCGAAGCTCAGGCATACTGTCTAAAATCTCGCGAGCCTCTTTTACGTCTTTAGCACGAACATCTTTACCTTGTCTCAATTGGTCAGCTTTGCTTGTTCCCTTTGTAACATCAGCAGCAATATTTTCCAAAGCTTTTATTTCATTTGTATCTTTAGCTGCTGCCACCACCGCTTTTGATGCTATCACTGCCGCTTTTGATACTACAAGTTTTCCTCCTAAAGTTACAACCGAACCTAGGCCTCCAGTTAATACATTGAGT
>NZ_JAAIKR010000029.1:0-3401 GCF_018221465.1 Shewanella intestini
TAATTTGGCGCCTGGAAATGACCTACTCTCACATAGGGAGACCCTACACTACCATCGGCGATACTGTGTTTCACTTCTGAGTTCGGAATGGATTCAGGTGGGACCACAGCTCTATGGTTTCCAGACAAATTGGATTTATCTACCACTTCTTTCTTCAAAAGCAGTAAATAATAATTCGGAAAGCTAATCTTTTGTGTCTCTACACTCTATTTAAGCGCTCTATTCTAACGCTAAGGTTTTTCGTAAAACCCATCTGGGTTGTATGGTTAAGCCTCACGGGTCATTAGTACAAGTTAGCTCAACGCCTCACAACGCTTACACACCTTGCCTATCAACGTAGTAGTCTCCTACGGCCCTTTAGAGGTCTTAAAGACCTAGGGATGACTCATCTTAGGACTCGCTTCCCGCTTAGATGCTTTCAGCGGTTATCGATTCCGAACGTAGCTACCGGGCAATGCTATTGGCATAACAACCCGAACACCAGCGGTTCGTCCACTCCGGTCCTCTCGTACTAGGAGCAGCTTCCTTCAATCATCCAACGCCCACGGCAGATAGGGACCGAACTGTCTCACGACGTTCTGAACCCAGCTCGCGTACCACTTTAAATGGCGAACAGCCATACCCTTGGGACCGACTTCAGCCCCAGGATGTGATGAGCCGACATCGAGGTGCCAAACACCGCCGTCGATATGAACTCTTGGGCGGTATCAGCCTGTTATCCCCGGAGTACCTTTTATCCGTTGAGCGATGGCCCTTCCATTCAGAACCACCGGATCACTATGACCTACTTTCGTACCTGCTCGACGTGTCTGTCTCGCAGTTAAGCTGGCTTATGCCATTGCACTAACCGTACGATGTCCGACCGTACTTAGCCAACCTTCGTGCTCCTCCGTTACTCTTTGGGAGGAGACCGCCCCAGTCAAACTACCCACCAGGCACTGTCCTCAACCCCGATTCAAGGGTCAGAGTTAGAACATCAAAACTACAAGGGTGGTATTTCAAGGTTGACTCCACATCATCTAGCGACAATGCTTCAAAGTCTCCCACCTATCCTACACATGTAGGTTCAATGTTCAGTGCCAAGCTATAGTAAAGGTTCACGGGGTCTTTCCGTCTAGCCGCGGGTATACGGCATCTTCACCGCAATTTCAACTTCACTGAGTCTCGGCTGGAGACAGCGTGGCCATCATTACGCCATTCGTGCAGGTCGGAACTTACCCGACAAGGAATTTCGCTACCTTAGGACCGTTATAGTTACGGCCGCCGTTTACCGGGGCTTCTATCATGAGCTTCTCCGAAGATAACCCAATCAATTAACCTTCCGGCACCGGGCAGGCGTCATACCGTATACTTCCTCTTGCGAGTTTGCACAGTACTGTGTTTTTGATAAACAGTTGCAGCCACCTGGTATCTGCGACTGCCAGCAGCTTAGAGAGCAAGTCTCATCACCGCCGGCAGCGTACCTTCTCCCGAAGTTACGGTACCATTTTGCCTAGTTCCTTCAGCCGAGTTCTCTCAAGCGCCTTGGTATTCTCTACCCGACCACCTGTGTCGGTTTGGGGTACGATTCCTACTAACCTGAAGCTTAGAAGATTTTCCTGGAAGCATGGCATCAACTACTTCATCACCTTAGTGACTCGTCATCAGCTCTCAGTGTATGTGCACCCGGATTTGCCTAAGTGCACCACCTACAACCTTAAACGCGGACTACCAACGCCGCGCTAGCCTAGCCTTCTCCGTCTCTCCATCGCAGTTAGCAAAAGTACAGAAATATTAATCTGTTTCCCATCGACTACGCCTTTCGGCCTCGCCTTAGGGGTCGACTCACCCTGCCCCGATTAACGTTGGACAGGAACCCTTGGTCTTTCGGCGAGGGAGTTTTTCACTCCCTTTATCGTTACTCATGTCAGCATTCGCACTTCTGATACGTCCAGTGTGGGTTACCCCTTCACCTTCAACCGCTTACAGAACGCTCCTCTACCGCTTGCACCTAAGTGCAAACCCATAGCTTCGGTGTATTGCTTAGCCCCGTTAAATCTTCCGCGCAGGCCGACTCGACTAGTGAGCTATTACGCTTTCTTTAAATGATGGCTGCTTCTAAGCCAACATCCTAGCTGTCTAAGCCTTCCCACATCGTTTCCCACTTAGCAATAACTTTGGGACCTTAGCTGATGGTCTGGGTTGTTTCCCTTTTGACGACGGACGTTAGCACCCGCCGTCTGTCTCCCGTATAGTACTCATTGGTATTCGGAGTTTGCAAAGGGTTGGTAAGTCGGGATGACCCCCTAGCCTTAACAGTGCTCTACCCCCAATGGTATTCGTACGAGGCGCTACCTAAATAGCTTTCGAGGAGAACCAGATATCTCCCGGTTTGATTGGCCTTTCACCCCCAGCCACAAGTCATCACCGCATTTTTCAACATACGTGTGTTCGGTCCTCCAGTTGATGTTACTCAACCTTCAACCTGCCCATGGCTAGATCACCGGGTTTCGGGTCTACACCTTGCAACTAAACGCGCAGTTAACACTCGGTTTCCCTACGGCTCCGCTATTCGCTTAACCTCGCTACAAAATGTAAGTCGCTGACCCATTATACAAAAGGTACGCAGTCACGGTCTCAAGAACCGCTCCCACTGCTTGTACGTATACGGTTTCAGGTTCTATTTCACTCCCCTCACAGGGGTTCTTTTCGCCTTTCCCTCACGGTACTGGTTCACTATCGGTCAGTCAGGAGTATTTAGCCTTGGAGGATGGTCCCCCCATATTCAAACAGGATGTCACGTGTCCCGCCTTACTCGTTTTCATCATCGGTTAGTTTTCGTGTACGGGGCTATCACCCTGTGCCGCTGTGCTTTCCAACACATTCCACTAACACCCCAATGACTTAAGGGCTAATCCCCGTTCGCTCGCCGCTACTAGGGGAATCTCGGTTGATTTCTTTTCCTCCGGGTACTTAGATGTTTCAGTTCCCCGGGTTCGCCTCCTACACCTATGTATTCAGTGTAGGATACATGCTTATGCATGTGGGTTGCCCCATTCGGATATCGTTAGCTCAAATGCTTGTTACTAGCTCGCCAACGCTTTTCGCAAGTTACTACGTCCTTCATCGCCTCTGACTGCCAAGGCATCCACCGTATACGCTTAGTCACTTAACCATACAACCCAGATGAGTTTCATCTGTGCTGTATTGTGACCAGCTGGTTTTACTTGATAATTCGCATACTCTTTCGAGCTGCTCTATCGCCTTAGTTTTAGAATATTCAAGACACTTAAATAAAGTGTTTTGAGAACTCAATGCACTATTAAAAAGGGATTAACTTCTTAACAGTACGATTTGTATTAATTACAACAACAGACATCATTGCAATTAAATACTATCAGCTTTCCAAATTGTTAAAGAAC
>NZ_JAAIKR010000029.1:3943-5712 GCF_018221465.1 Shewanella intestini
CAAATATTGAGTTAGTCGTATAGGTAAGGAGGTGATCCAGCCCCAGGTTCCCCTAGGGCTACCTTGTTACGACTTCACCCCAGTCATGAACCACAAAGTGGTGAGCGCACTCCCGAAGGTTATGCTACCCACTTCTTTTGCAGCCCACTCCCATGGTGTGACGGGCGGTGTGTACAAGGCCCGGGAACGTATTCACCGTAGCATTCTGATCTACGATTACTAGCGATTCCGACTTCATGGAGTCGAGTTGCAGACTCCAATCCGGACTACGACGTACTTTGTGAGATTAGCTTCACCTCGCGGCTTCGCAACCCTCTGTATACGCCATTGTAGCACGTGTGTAGCCCTACTCGTAAGGGCCATGATGACTTGACGTCGTCCCCACCTTCCTCCGGTTTATCACCGGCAGTCTCCCTAAAGTTCCCGACATTACTCGCTGGCAAATAAGGATAGGGGTTGCGCTCGTTGCGGGACTTAACCCAACATTTCACAACACGAGCTGACGACAGCCATGCAGCACCTGTCTCAGAGTTCCCGAAGGCACCAATCCATCTCTGGAAAGTTCTCTGGATGTCAAGAGTAGGTAAGGTTCTTCGCGTTGCATCGAATTAAACCACATGCTCCACCGCTTGTGCGGGCCCCCGTCAATTCATTTGAGTTTTAACCTTGCGGCCGTACTCCCCAGGCGGTCTACTTAATGCGTTAGCTTGGGAGCCCAGTGCTCAAGGCACCAAACTCCGAGTAGACATCGTTTACGGCGTGGACTACCGGGGTATCTAATCCCGTTTGCTCCCCACGCTTTCGTGCATGAGCGTCAGTCTTTGTCCAGGGGGCCGCCTTCGCCACCGGTATTCCTTCAGATCTCTACGCATTTCACCGCTACACCTGAAATTCTACCCCCCTCTACAAGACTCTAGTTCGCCAGTTCCAAATGCTATTCCCAGGTTGAGCCCGGGGCTTTCACATCTGGCTTAACGAACCGCCTGCGCACGCTTTACGCCCAGTAATTCCGATTAACGCTCGGACCCTCCGTATTACCGCGGCTGCTGGCACGGAGTTAGCCGGTCCTTCTTCTGCGAGTAACGTCACAGTAAGCAGTTATTAACTACTTACCTTTCCTCCTCGCTGAAAGTGCTTTACAACCCTAGGGCCTTCTTCACACACGCGGCATGGCTGCATCAGGGTTTCCCCCATTGTGCAATATTCCCCACTGCTGCCTCCCGTAGGAGTCTGGGCCGTGTCTCAGTCCCAGTGTGGCTGATCATCCTCTCAGAACAGCTAGGGATCGTCGCCTTGGTAAGCCATTACCTTACCAACTAGCTAATCCCACCTAAGTTCATCCAATCGCGAAAGGCCCGAAGGTCCCCTCCTTTCCCCCGTAGGGCGTATGCGGTATTAGCAGTCGTTTCCAACTGTTATCCCCCTCGACTGGGCAGATCCCTAGGCATTACTCACCCGTCCGCCGCTCGTCAGCAAAAGTGCAAGCACTTTCCTGTTACCGCTCGACTTGCATGTGTTAGGCCTGCCGCCAGCGTTCAATCTGAGCCATGATCAAACTCTTCAATTAAAAGTTTTTTCGTTCTTTCGAACGCTCAATGAATTCTACTGTCATGCGCTGATTAATAACCGAAATCATCAATCAACTTGTCAAGTATGAACATTCTAAAACCGAAGTTTTAGCATTGAGTTTAAATTTTTGATTGCTTCAATTCCGAAGAATATAAGAAGCAATTTCGAATAACTCAACACCTGTGAATGTCCACACAGAT